>CALVUI010000009.1 GCA_944363565.1 uncultured Bacilli bacterium | reverse complement strand
GCGGCCGGCCGACCCCTAGGGGTCTGAGGAGGGAATGACCCCTCCGTCGTCATTTACACAAGATTGTGGTTACTCCCAGTAAACCGTTAATTCAATCAACATTTTATAGTTTTTAAGCAAATTCTATTCTCACATGTTAGTGGCATTATAAAAACTGCCAAATGGGAGTGCAGACAAAAACTTGGACTAAATAGAAAGGACAAGTATGCACAGAATAGAAGAAATTGAAAAAGCATTAAATTTATTAGATACCTATGATGGACAATTATCTAAGACTGCAAGAGCATTAGGGATTAATCGCTATACATTAAGATCTTGGAGAGATAAAAGAAAAAAGTCTGCACACCCTTAGAAGTTCTAAGTTTGTATCAGACATGTCGTTCTAATATGGTGCCCTGAATCGGACTCGAACCGATACGGAGTCGCCCCCGAGGGATTTTAAGTCCCTTGCGTCTACCATTCCGCCATCAAGGCAATCAGGTGGTCCCCCGTGACGGGTTCGAACCGTCGACCCCTTGATTAAAAGTCAAGTGCTCTACCAGCTGAGCTAACGGAGGATCGCTGGCTGGGGTGGCTGGGATCGGACCAGCGCATGAGAGAGTCAAAGTCTCTTGCCTTACCGCTTGGCTACACCCCAATAAAAATGGTGGGTGAAGATGGATTTGAACCACCGAACCCGAAGGAGCTGATTTACAGTCAGCCGCGTTTGGCCACTTCGCTATTCACCCACTTGTTATGTATCGCACGTCAGCCTTTTCAAGGTGGTGGATGCTAGAGGGTTCGAACCTCCGACCCCCGCCTTGTAAGGGCGATGCTCTCCCGCTGAGCTAAGCATCCGTAGGAGGGGCAAACGTGCCCAGTTAATATAGCAAGGAGACCTTGAACCGTCAACGAGGAAAATAGGGATAAGTCGATAAGAAAAACGCCCCGTTTCAGGGGCGCCGTCTTCATCAATATCCGGGCTTTCCCAGGAGATGGAACATGTTCTTTTTGTAGATCTCCACCCCCGGCTGGTCGAAGGGGTTGATCCCCAACAGGTAAGCCGACATGGCGCAGGCCCTCTCGAAGAAGTAGAAGAGGTAGCCGATCCCGAAGGCGTCGATCTTCTCGACGTTGAGGACGATGTTGTCCCTCTTTCCGTCGTCATGATGGGCCTTGAGGGTCCCTTCGAAGGCCTTCTCGTTGATGAAGGCCATGTTCTTCCCGACCAGGTAGTTGAGGCCGTCGAGGTTTTCCTCGTCGTAGGGGATTTCGACGTCCTTGAGGTATGCCTTCTGGTGGAGGACGGTCTCGAAGAAGGACTTGGTGCCTTGCTGGACGAACTGCCCAAGGCTATGGAGGTCGGTGGTGAAGGTGGCGGAAGTGGGATAGATCCCCTTGTCTTCCTTCCCTTCGCTTTCCCCGAAGAGCTGTTTCCACCACTCGCCGAATTGGACGAGGAAGGGGGAGTAGGTGATGAGCATCTCGGTGCTGAGGCCGTATTCCTTATAAAGGACATGGCGGGCCACGGCGTACTTGTAGGCTTCGTTGTCCATCAGCTCGGGGATCGAAGTGTCTTCCCTCGCCTTCGCGCTTCCGCGCAGCACTTCTTCCGGATCGATGCCGGCGCAGGCGAGCGGGAAGAGGCCGACGGCGGTCTGGACGGAGTAACGGCCCCCGATGTCGCTAGGAAGGATGAAGGTGACATACCCTTCCTTCTCGGAGAGGGTCTTGAGGGCGCCCTTGTGGGCATCGGTGGTGGCGAAGATCGACTTCCTGGCCATCTCGAGGCCGATGTTCTTCTCAAGCAGTTCCTTCAGGAGGCGGAAGGCGACCGCGGTTTCGGTCGTGGTCCCGGACTTCGAGATGACGTTGATGGCGAACTTCTTGTCCTTGAGGTATTCGAGGAGGGCGGCGATGTAATCGGGATTGAGGGTCTGGCCGGCGAAGATGATTTCCGGCTTCTTGGTCGAATGGACCCCGTTGATGGCTTCGATGCCGGCCCGGGCCCCGAGGTAGCTGCCCCCGATGCCGCAGACGACGAGGATGTCGTAATTGTCGCGGACATAGGTGGCGGCCTCCTTGAGGCGCTTCATTTCTTCCTTGTCATAGGCGATCGGTTGATCGACCCAACCCAGGAAGTCATTGCCCTTCCCGGTTTTGTTTTTGATCTGCGCATCGATTTCCTTGACCTTTTCTTCGTAGGCCTTGAGATCGACGGCATGGTTCAGATGCGATAAGTCTGTAGAGACGTACTTCATGCGTTTTCCCTTTCTATCCATCCCGGCAGTTCTTTCAGGAGGGCGGTCGAATCCGCGCCTTCCGGCCAGGGGCGGGCGGTCTTTCCGAGGTGCCTTTCGCTTTGGCTCACGGCTTTGGCCGAGAGGCGGATGAATCCTTTAGATTCATCAACCGAGAGGACCTTGACCCGGTATATGTTACCAACTTGGACATAACGGGTAAAGTTACGGACAAAGTGGTTGCTGAGTTCGGAGATGTGGAGGAGACCGGTGTTCCCTTCCGGGAGCAACATGATAGCGTAGCGGTCATAGACCTTGACCGCGACCGAGAAGAGGACGTCCCCGACCTTCGGCATCATCGTTTTCCTCCTTTAAGTAGACGTAAGAAGAAGAGTTCCCCGGCCCGGTCGTTGACCTTGATGTTGGCTTCCTCCCCCCGGATGATGGCGGGATGTAGGCCCAAGGCCGATAGAACGACCGAGGCATCGTCATGGTAGGAGGAGAGTTCGTCCTTCTTTTCTTCGAAGGCCTTGAGGAAGAGGGCGTAGACCGCGGCCTGGGGGGTCTGGAGGGTGACATTGCCCCGTCGGTCCCCATAGTGTTTGATCCTCTTTCCGTCGGGGGCGTAGGCCAGGGAATCGCTGACCGAGAGGGCCGGGACCGCGAAAAGGGAGCGGTCGACTTCCTGGCTGAGTCTACCGATCAGGGATTCCGTCAAAAGGGGCCGGTCGGCATCGTGGATATAGACCTTGGTATACGGGTTGGCCCCATAGTTCTCCAGGGCCTTGAGGCCGAGGTAGGTGGATTCCTCCCTGCTATGGCCCCCGGTCACGATCCCCAAGAGCTTGGAATGGCCCTTCAATAAAGTAGAGGCCAAGTCCTCGTAGCCTTTCTTGACCACGAGCAAAACGGCATCGATGTCATTCGATGCTTCGAGGGTCTCGTAGGCATAAAGAAAAAGGGGCTTCCCTCCCATTTCCACGAACTGTTTCGGGAGGTCGCTTTGGTAGCGTTCCCCGCTTCCCCCTAGGAGCAAGATGGCCGCTGAATGGATTGTTTTCTTATCACTAGCGTTCACGTCGCTAGTATAGCACATCAATCGGGGGCGTCTTTGTTTTCCCGGCGGCCCAGGGTCTCGCTGATGGCCACACCTTGGATGAGGAGCTGCATGACCCGGTCGAGGTCCTTCCCGGCCCGGTAGTCGGCGGGGCAGACGTAGTTGACCCGTCCGTCATGGAAGAGGCCCTGGACCTTTTCTTCCTGGCCCCTCGGATAAACGGCGATCGACTTCCCCCCGTTGTTTTTGGCGATGATCATGGCCGGGATGTCGGTCATCCCGTCCCCGATGTAGATGATGTTGCGGTAGGGGATCCGCCTTTCCTGGCGTTTCTCGTTGACCCCGACGTCGTCGGTGGCGTCATAGACTCCCTTGGAGATCCTGAAGAAGTATTGGGTCTTCTGGGTGTAGTTGATGGCCAGTTTCGGCCAAACCGGATCCCCGTTTTCGTCATAGTAGAACTCGCAGGCGTACTTGACCTTGAATTCCTTGCTGATGGCGGTCCCTTCGACGATCTCCAAATTGCCGGAGGAGATGAGGTAATGCTCGACCTTGACCCCGGCGTTCTTCCCGAATTCGTTGATCCGTTTGAACCAGTCGAGGACCCCGGGGAAGAACTCGACCTTCGAGCCCATTTCCCGTAGCCACTCCCTGGTCATCTTGATGCCCTTTTCCCGGGTCTTCTTGATCATCATGTAGAGGTAGCTGAGGGTCCTTTCGACCCCCGAGCTAGCGGAAAAGGCCGAAGTTTCGCCCCAAAACTCGGCCGGAGTCATCCCGAGGGCCGGGATGAAGCCGAAGTTCTGCATGTCGGCCTTGGCCAAGGTGCTATCGAAGTCGTAAAGGATGGCGACGATAGGTTTTTTATTCATGTTTGAATTTTAGACGTTAGGCCCCAAACGGTCAAATAGGGCCCCGATTTCCTTTGCATATCCCGAGTCTTTGTTTTAAAAATAACCGATGACCTTCGTCCAGTTCCTCATCCTCCTAGCCCTCGTGCTCGGCCTCGTCTACTTGGGGGTTTTTGCCTACTGCAACGCCCGGATTGCCTCCTTTAGCGCCTCGATCAAGAGAAGGTACAGGGCTTTTGCGGTGATTTTGGGCCAAAAACGCGAGGTTTTGTTGGCTTTAAGCAAAGAAGTCAAGGAGGCCGGTGCCCCCTTTTCCGAGGAAGACGAGATGGCCCTCACCAAGGTCAGGTGGCTCCGCTTCAAAAGCGAAAACGCCAAGGAGATCGGGGAGACCAACGAGATCCTGACAGAACTAGAAAAGCGCTTGAGCTTTTTGACCATGACCAAGGAAGTGAGTTCAAGGGAAAGCGCCCTGCTCCAGGAATCCCTAACGGAGCTATCCTTCAATTATCAAAGGGTGGTGGCCGGCTATAACTCCGACGTCTTGGGCTACAACTATTGGCGGGCCCTTTGGCCCTACCGTTTCATCTACTTCCTGATCAGGCTTCCCTTTTACCAGTCCCTGGCCTAATCGAAGGTCAGTTCGTAATCGACCAGCCCGTCGTAGAAGTCTTTTTCGTGGCTGACCAAGATGACGGAGCCGGGGAAGGCCTCGATGGCCTTGTACAAAGACTCCTTGGCCTTTTGGTCGAGGTGGTTGGTCGGTTCGTCGAAGATCAAAAAGTTATGGCGTTTCTTCATGAGAAGCGAAAGTCGGGCCTTTGATTCCTCGCCTCCCGAAAGTTCGTTGAGGGCCCTTAAGGCAAGTTCCTTCTTGATGCCGGCCCGACCCAAGAGGGTCCTGATTTCCGTCTTGTCGAGTTCGGGATAGGCCCGCCTGACGATTTCATAGGGGGAGAGGCGGCGGTCCACGACCTCGTCCTGGGCGTAGTAGCCGATTTCGATTCCCTCTAAGAAGCGGTACTTGCCACCGAGGGCCGGGATTTCCCCGAGCAAGGTCTTGATGAGGGTCGACTTCCCGACCCCGTTATGGCCGATGACCGCGACCTTCTCGCCCTTCATCAAAGTGAAGGAAATCGGTGAAAGCAAGGGATGGTCATAACCGATGACGAGGTTTTCCACGGTCAAGGGTTTTTCCCCGACATGGTGGGAAAAGGGGAAGGAGAAGGCGACCCCGCCTTCGCTTGGAGGCGGGGCTTCGAGGCGGTCGAGGGCCTGGAGGCGCTGGCGGTGGCTTTTCGCGGCCTTGGCGGACGTGGCCCTCACGATATGGGAGGCGATGAAGGCCTCTTCCTTTTTGATGTAGCGTTGCTGGGCCTCGTAGTCCTTCTGGTATTGCTCTTCGTCGAGGACGCTTTGTTCGAGGAACTTCTCGTAACCGCCCTTGTAACGGGTCAGCCTTCCGCCCTTTAAAGAAAACACAACGTCGGCGACCTTCCTAAGGAAGGCTTCGTCGTGGCTGATGAGCAAGAATGCCTTCTTGTATTCGTTGAGGAAAGTGGCCAAAGAATTGACCTGATTGGCGTCGAGGAAGTTGGTCGGCTCGTCCATGAAAAGGACGTCCCTTTCCTCGAGGAGCATCTTGGCCAGATAAGCCTTTTCCCTTTGCCCCGAGGAAAGATGGGAGAGGGTCTCGCTTAGTTTCTCATTGAGGCCGAAGTCGTTGACGATCCGTCCGACCTTCTCCTCCAAGGCGTAGAAGCCGGCATCCTCCAAGGAGATGCGGAGGCGTTCGGCCTTTTCGAGGAGGGCTTCATAGTCGCCTTCCCCGAGGGCGGCTTTTTCATAGAGTTGGTTGATCTGCTTTTCCTTCTCGAAAAGAGGGGCGTAGACCCCATAGAGATAGTTTTCCAAGGTCTGGTCGTCCTTGACCTCGAGCCTTTGGTCCAAGTAGGAAATGGTGACGTGGCTTTCTTTTGTCACGGCTCCGCGGTCGGGTTTCCTTTCCCCGGCCAGGATTTCCATCAAGGTCGATTTGCCGGCCCCGTTGGCCCCGACCAAAACGCAGTGCTCGCCTTGGTTGATCCTGATGTCGATGTTCTTATAGAGTTCTTTGTCCCCGTAGTTGAAGCAAAGCCCCTTGCCTTCGATGAGCGCCATATCAGCCGATGACGACGTCGAGGACCATCATGAGGGCGAAGCCGACCGCAAAGCCGATGGTCGGGAGGTTGGTATGACCCCCTTCCTGCATTTCCGGCACCAGCTCTTCGACGACGGCATAGATCATGGCCCCGGCCGCAAAGCTTAGGAGATAGGGCAGGGCGGGGGTGATGTAGGGGGCGATGGCCAGGGCCAAAAGGGCCGCCAAAGGTTCGATGGCCCCCGACAAAGCGGAAAGACCGAAGGCCTTCCACTTTGAATAGCCTTCATGGGACAAAGGCAAGGAGACGACCGCCCCTTCGGGGAAGTTCTGGATCGCGATCCCGATGGCTAGGCTCAGGGCCCCCATGAAGGTAAACACCTCATGGCCCGAGACGGCGGCCGCCAAGCCAACCCCGACGGTCAAGCCTTCGGGGAAATTGTGGATGGCGATGGCCAAGACCATCATCGAGGTTTTGGAAGCCCTCGAAGGCAAGCCTTCCGGGGTTTTGGCCCTCGGATGGAGGTGGGGTAACAAAGTATCGATGAGGAGCATCATGCCGATCCCACAGGCAAAGCCGATGAGGGGCGGGAGGATCGAAAGATCCCCAAGGGACTTCGAGTCCTCGAGGCTGGGAACTAGTAGCGAAAAGAAAGCGGCCGCCACCATGATGCCCCCGGCAAAGCCGAGGAGTGTTTTTTCGATGGTGGGCGGGATCTTTTTCTTCAAAAAGAAAACCACGGTCCCCCCGAGGACGGTGCCCAAGAAGGGGATGGCTAGGGAAATGGCAATGTAAGCTGCGTCAGACACGGGGCCATTCTAGTCTTTTGGGCCTTTGTTTACAAACGGGCAACCCGGTTTTTCCTCGGTCTACCGAAGAGGTCTTTGAAGCGTGGCAAGGGGAATCCCTGTTTTCAGAAGTTCAAATTGTCTTGAATAACTTATTTTTGCGGGGATTTTCCCAAAAACCACCAAGAATTCAGCCTTTCTGTATTCAGGTTCGTTTTGCCGTTGTTTTTGATGGCACTAAAAATGGATAAGGCTTGTCAAGGGGCCTAATGGCAATATTCTAGGCAATCCGAAAACCTCCGTCCCCTAGATTTCGTCTTTCGGATTGCCTAGAATACTAGTGTTCGAAGGCGGTTCCGTTCAAGAGCATGGCCCTAATCACAAGCAGCATCTTGCGGCAGCCGGCGACCAAGGCGGCTTTTCTCGGAAGCCCGCCTTTTTGTTTCCTGTCGACGAATTCCTTTATTCGGTTCGACCGCCTCTCGGAGCAGCAGCCGAGGACGGCGATGTAGAGGTATTTCCTGAGGAAGGCGTTCCCCTTCCTGGTGATCCGGAGGTGGAGCCCGCCCGACCTTCCGGACTGGCAGACCGCGGGGTCGAGCCCGGCGTAGGCGGCGATCTTCCCCTG
>CALVUI010000008.1 GCA_944363565.1 uncultured Bacilli bacterium | reverse complement strand
GGGATATTACCCTTAATACGGATTATTCATAGGAGGGAAACTATTTCCTCGGCTCTAAGTGTAGGAAAAAGGCCCCGGAGGGCCTTCTTCATTCTTCCTTCTTGGGCTCGGCCTTGACTTCGACCGCCTCGGGGAGTGAAGCGGAAGCCGAGAGGATCTGCATCCTTTCCCGTCTTCTGGCGTTCCTTTCCTCGTCCCGGTCTTCTTTTTTCGCGAAGGCGCTGAGGGCGATGACGGCGATCACGACCCCGACTAGGAGGATGATGACCCCTAGCCACCGAAAGCCGATCCCGATGCTCCCGAGTAGAGCCGCTTCGGCCCCGGTGATCGGATTATCGGTAGGCGGAACCCCGAGGTGCGTCCCGATGATCCCTGTGAGGATCAGGGATAGGCCGCCAAGGGCGAGGAGGCCGGCCACGACGTAGGAGAAGATCTCCCCTTTGGACAAGGCGACTTTCTTCTTTTCCATGGCCTAGGCCTTGGGAAGGCCGGTGACCGGATCGAGTTCGATGGTCCCTTCCTTCTTCGGCTCCTCTTCTTTCTTGATGTTGGCGTCGGTCCCGGCCGGCTTGATCTTGTTGGCGTCGGCCTTGGCCTGGGCGATCAGTTCGTTGATGAGGGGGATGTAGAGGCTACGGAACTCCGGTTCCACGGTCCTGACGTATTCCCCGATCGTAGTCTGGGTCGCCTTGATGACGTCCCCGAAGTTCTGGCCGGCCGGAAGATCCCGGCGGCCGGTCATCATCTCGCAGAGATCGACGACCTGGTCTTCCATCTTCTTGTAGGCATTGTCGGTCAGGTGGCTATTGGCCTTGACGGCGTTGACGTAACCGATGAGCTTGGCGATGTCCTGCCCGATGAAGCGGGAGGAGGGGCTTTCGGCCCCCTTGGCTTCCCGGCGGGCTTGGTTGTAGTCCCCGAAGAGCTTGGCCAAATCACCGACCAGGGTCATGAAGGAGACCCCGCAGTAGAGGCGGTTCTCGGCCTGGTTGACCTTCGAGGCCTCGGCGACGTCGATGTTCTTGCTTTTCGCGTCGCGTTCGATGCCGATGATCATGGCCTCGACGTTGTTGTGGATGGTGATGGCCCCTTCGTAGATGGCGAGGTGCTGGGCATGGTCGACCCTGAGGCCGTCATCGGCCAACTTGATGATGGTCGATTCGTCCCCGTAGACGTTGTCGTAGAATTCGCGGATGGCCTTGAGGAGCTTCTCCCCGTTTTCGCCGCTGTGGTCGAGGATCGACTTGAGGGGGGTGTTCTGTTCGATTTCCACGAGGACCGAGCGTTTCTTTTCCTTGTAGGCCCGGACATCGTAGGTTTCCTTCTTGAGGCAATACTCAAGGGAGTCCCTGAGGACGACGTTGTAGTGGATGAGGGTGGTGATTACTTCGCTGACGTTATTCATTTTTCCTTCTTTCCTTCTTTCTCCTCCGATGGGTAGACGAAGTCTTGAAGTTCGTAGAAGCGGTCGATGACGAACCGCGCCCGTTTCTTCACGTTTTCGGGACCGTGGCTCATGCAGAAACTGCTTTCCGGGAAGTCGAGAAACATCGAGATGTCATTGCCCGAGTCGCCGACAACCAAAACATTATCGCGGTTGATGGAGTTATGTTCAAGATAAAAGGCAAGTCCCTCCGACTTCGAGCACCCCTTTGGGGTGATCTCGATCGAGGTCCCGACCCAGCTGAACTCGGCATCGGGGTAGATTTCCCTAAACTTCTTGTTGGCCTCTTTGGCCGCCATCTGCTTCTTCTTGGTGAGGCCGAAGAAGATCATGATCTTGTAGACGTCGCCCTTTTCGAGTTCCTCGTTGAAAACCCTATCGCTTCTCACGAAGCGTTCGCGGTAGACCCCCATCACCCATTGGTAGACGAAGTAGCCGAAATTGGTGAAGTGGCTGACGTTGGTCCGATTGAGGACCATGTTCCTATCCCTGGTCATAAGGATGAAGAGGGGTGGGTTATACTCCCGCCTGATATCGTCGATCAGTTTCTTGCTATAACCCACGTCGAAGGTCATTTCCCTGATGATGGCCCCGTCGGAAATGATGTAGGCCCCGTTGCAGCCGATGGCATCGACGGGATGACGGAGCTTCTTCCCGACCTTGGCCGAGATGTATTTGTTGCGGCCGCTGACGACGACCAAACGGCCGCCATCCCTTAGAAAGCGCTGGACGAACTTCTTGCTTTTATAAGGAATGAGGCCGATCGGCGCCCGGGGATAAAAGAGGGTTCCGTCGAGGTCGGTGGCGATGACCTTGTTGGTTTGCATGCCCCGCAATGATAAAGGAGGAGGACGAAAGTGCAAGGTTTTTAGGCCGTGGCCGTGACGTCGGAGGGGAGAGTCACGCCCTTGTCATGGCCGATTTGGTAGAAGCGGGCCTCGTAGGTCTTGACCTTGATGTCGCTAGCCCCCGTGATGGTCTCCACCACCCTGACGGTCAAGGAACTATCGATCATCTCGAGGTCGAGGGAGACTTCGACCGCCGAGCCGGAAGTCAGACGTTCCCCGAAGATGGAGACGATCTGGGAGCCCAGTTCGGCCGGGGCGGTATAAAGGCCGTCTTCCCCGGTTCCCGTGAAGTAACCGGCTAGGGTCACGACCACCGAGGGCCAGGCGTAATAGCCATAGGCGCTGTACTCCTCCAAAGTGGTCTGGTTGGAGGTGACTTTGTTGTAGCCGCCGTCCCCGGAGCTATTGGGGAGCCAGATTTCGACGTTGGCCCCGTTCTGGTAGAAGATCTGCTCGCGGCCATACTTGGTCCAGACGAAGTTCTCGCGGTAGATCACTTCCCCGGAGGTGGTCTCGGTGGACGTCAGCTCGCCCTTGTTCCCATCCGCGCCCAGGGCGTAGGTCTCTTCGACGAGATTCAAGCCGAGGCGGAGGTTGTAAGGTCCATTTGCGAAGTGTTCATTGGCGAAGTCGGTGAGGGTCGGGGTGACGGCGTTGAAGCGGATATAGGTGAAGGCCGAAAGACCGGCGACGGTGTTCATGAAGCCGACGTGGCGGGCACCGCTAGTGCCATCCCCATAGGCGAAGAAGGCGTAATTGGCGTAAGAAGCGACGGCGGGATGAGCCTTCCAACCGGCTTCGAGCAAGGCGGCTCCATAGCCTTCCATGATGGCGGCCTGGTCGGCTTGGCTGTTCCACTTGATGGTGATCTGCCCATAGGTCTCGCCCATGTAGGTCGTATCCCTGACGGTGACGGAAGCGGCCTTCTTGAGATCGACATAGGGCAAGAGATCGGCATAGGAAGCGCCCAAGTACTTTTCGAAGACGGCAATGGCGTCCGCCCCGAGATCGGCCCAGCCTTCCTGGACTTCCTCGACGTAAGGAACGTATTCATAGGGGCACTGAGTAGTCCCGATATCGGTCAGGGTCAGGGTGATGGTCCCGGTTACGATCTCCCCATAGTATTGATAGGCATAGGCGTACTCGAAGATGGCCCCTTCTTCGGTGATTTGGACTGTGTAGGTCCCCGGAACAAGGTGATAGAGGTATTGGGTGAAGTTGAAGGAAACGTCGGGGGCGGTGTACTGGATGTAGTCTTCGAGTTCATAGCCGGCCTTCAGGGTATAGACCCCGTCGGCATAGTCGAAGACGGTCCCGGAGAAGAGGAAGCCGAGTGTGTAGTCGTCGATCGTCCCTTCTTCGGTCGTCCCGGTCCCGTGGATCTTCCCGTCTTCTTCAAGGACGACATCGGCGAGCTTGTTGGGTTCGACCTGGTAGACGCCGGAGGCGTTGACCGTCCCGTCGGGGGCCTCAGCCACCCTCACGACGGCCTCGTCGGAGAAGTAGACATCGATCGTCCTTTCGCTCCCGGGGAGACCGCCTTTGTAGGCCATCTCCATCGTGTAGTTGTTGTCGCGGAGCGAGGCAAAGAGCTCATCGAGGGCCCTCGATTCCTCGGTTTCCGCAAACGGAGTCAGCGGAGTGAAGCCGATCTTCGAAGGTTCGACGAAACTGAACTCGGAGGTGTATACGACGTCGACGTTGATGGGACCTTGGGTCGAATCGACGGGGACGTTTTCCTCACTGGCTTTGAAATAACCTTGCAAAACCTTGCCATCCTCGTCGATATCGAATTCCAAAGTATCTAATGGCAGGTCCTGATAACCGGAGATGAAGGACGAGAAGAGGTGGGCGAGGCCTTCATCGAGGCCGACGATCGCGGCCTTGTAGACCCCTTCCTCCTCCTTGATCTCGATGTTGTCCTCGGTCAGCTTGACGAAGGGATTGGCGAAATTGTCGTCGAAAGAGATGGGATTCCGGTCAGAGTCGACATACTGAATGTCCTGGATGGTGTTGTCCGGCATCAGGCGTCTGCCGACGGCCGAGCCATCCTCCTTCCGGTACATGGTGTTCTCGCCTTCTAATTGCCCCATTAAATATTCCTCCATGTGGTAATAGGTGGAGGTCCCGACCGCCTTGAGGTCGGTGGGGGCATGGGTAATGAGGGTCTTGTCGCTAGAGAGTCGGAAGTCCATGACGGTCGAGGCTTCGATGGCCACCGTCTCGAGTTTGAGGTTTTCCAAGACCTCGGCCGCCTCGGGTAGGGTCGGCTCCGGCGGGACGACGGGCCCGGTCGAGTCACTGGTCGCAGGCTTTTCCGAAGTCGCGGATTCCGCGGGCGGGGTCGGTCCCTGGCAGGAGGCCAATAGGCCGAGGATCAGGGCAAGGGCAAAGACTTTTTTCATATGCGTCCTCCTTGAGGTTGTATCTCAAATTACCAAAACCCCATAAAAGGTCAAGGAATATAGAAAAAGGGGCCGCGATCCGCGGTCCCCTTTGGAAGTAGCTTTAGGCGATCTTGTTTTCGGCTTGGATGACGCCATAGCCGCCTTCGTCGCGGCGGTAGCAGACGCTGACCCGGTCATCGTCTTCGTCGAGGTAGAGGAAGAAGGAGTGGCCGAGGGCCTCCATCCGGGTGATGGCTTCGTCGAGGTTCATGGGTTCGAGGTAATAGGACTTGGTCCTGACAACCTGTTCGGCTTCTTCGCTTTCCTGTTCTTCGACGAAGTTTTCGAAGGCGATGGCCTTGCCGAGGCTCTTGGCCTCGTCCTTGCGGCGTTCCATCCGAGTCTTGAGTTTCCGCATCTGGCCTTCGAGCTTATCGATGGCGAAGTCGAAGGCGGCATAGAGGTCGTTGTTCCTGACTTCCGTCCGGAAGATCATCGGCTTGGTGAAGATGGTGATTTCGACTTTGGCCCCGACTTTGTAGCTGCGGACCACGGCCCGGCACAGGACGTCTTCGTCGCCGACGAAATACTTGTCCATGCGCGAAAGCTTCTTCGTCACCGCGTCACGGATGGCGTCTGTGACGCTGATGTTTTTACCGATGATTTGATACTTCATCTATGTTTCTCCTATGTGTGTGTTGGGGAATCGCTTCCCTGATATCTTCATTTTATGGATTTTGAAAAATCTAGCAAGGGACTTAGCCTGAAACCCCTTAGAAATGCCTAGGAGTAACCGAAGCTTTCCTTAGGATATTTTCTTTTTGTCCTTCAAAAGGTTTTTTATCTCCTCGACCTTGTCGAGCTTCTCCCAAGGGAGGTCGAGGTCGGGACGGCCGAAGCAGCCGTAATTGGAGGTATCGCGGTATCTGAAAGTCGGATGGCGGAGGGAGAAGGCCTGGAGGATGGCCCCCGGCCTGGCATCGAAGACCTGCTTGATGACATCATAGATGTCCTTGTCCTCGTAATGCTTGCTATGGAAGGTGGTCATCGAGACCGAGAAGGGCTCGGCCACCCCGATGGCATAGGCCAGTTGGATTTCCATCCGGTCGGCCACCCCGGCCGCCACCAGGTTCTTGGCCATGTAGCGGGCGTAGTAGGCCGCCGAGCGGTCGACCTTGGTCGGATCCTTGCCCGAGAAGGAGCCGCCCCCGTGGCGGGAAGCGCCCCCGTAGGTATCGACGACGAGCTTCCTCCCGGTAAGACCGGTATCGCCCTTGGGACCCCCGATTTCGAAATTCCCAGTGGGATTTACGAGGATTTCGAAGTCATCGTTGAGGTTGAAGGAACGGGCCACCGGCCGCATGATCTCTTCTTTGACGTACTTCTTGAAGGCTTCGTGGTCGATGTTAGGTTCATGCTGGATCGACATCAGCATCTTGGCGATCCGGGGCTTAGTGGGATTGGCGTAATCGATGGAGACCTGGCTCTTCATGTCGGGCCGGGCTTCCTTGAACTTCCCTTCCTTACGGAGTCTCGTCGCCGTCCTCACCAGCTTATGGGCAAGGGAAATGGAGAGGGGCATGTAGCCTTCCGATTCATTGGTGGCGTAGCCAAAGACGAAGCCCTGGTCCCCGGCCCCGTTGTCGAGGCTGTTCTCCCTTTCGACCCCCATGGCGATGTCGGGGGACTGTTCCTTGATCCTGACGTCGATCTGGCAGGTGTCGCAGCCGATCCCCTGTTCCTTATTCAAATAGCCGATGTCCCTGAGGACCTTCCGGGCGATCCCTTCGTAATCGACCTTGCCGCGGCAGGTGATTTCCCCGCCGATCAGGATGTATTCCTCGGTCGCGAAGACCTCACAGGCCACGTGGCTCTTGGGGTCGAGGCGGAGACACTCGTCGAGGATGGCGTCGGCAATCTGGTCGCAGACCTTGTCGGGATGTCCTTCCGAAACCGATTCGGAGGTAAAAAGGGCATAGTTCTCGTTCATATAAATCTCCCTATCTAGCAAAAACCTCCCCACTCAGAGGGAGGATATCCCCGCTCTCCATCGTTCCGCGGTGGGCGCGGCTAGGGGAAGCACTTACCTTGGTTTTTCAAGGAGTTGCTAGCCGCCCGATCCCCGCTGGCGGCTTCTTGATGGAGGCTTTTGCCTGCGGGTAGTCTAAACGGACTTCCTATCCGATTCAAGCAGATTGGGGATTTATCCCCAAATGGCGGCCACCGCTTCGGGATGGTCAATGAAGGGGTTGCGGTTCCCCTGCTCCAAATAGACGGCGTCGTTCCTTTGTCTTTCCCAACTATCCACAGGGTCGAGTTCGTTCCATTCCATGTACAAATCAAGGGCCCAGGAGGAAAGACCGGGGTATTTCTTGCCATCGAAGGAGTCATAGTGCTTCCAGCTCGTCAACTGGTCTTCATAGCAGGTCACCATGTAGAAGTAAGAACGGGCGATGTCGCCCTTGTACTGGTCGATGGGTTCGAAGACGGTGCCGGAGTAACCCGGAACATTGGACTTCCCGACCTTGGAACCATTCGAACTGGTATAGGTCACGGAATCACCGACCGTCCCGTGGGGGTAGTTGCTCCGGCGGTTGTTGACGTAGCCATCGGTCGGATAAACGTTGAACAAATCCGAACGCATGGGGGCATGTTCATAGAAGACCGACTGGGGAATGATATGCTCGCGGTTGTAGCAATCCCCTTCTTTCTTGTAGTTCCCTCCGGAATCGCCAACCCGGTATTCGCAATTGCTATACATGTCGACGATGTAGCCGTTCTCGTCGACGTCGGTCCGGGCGTAGGAATCCAAAAGCCCGTCATAGCCGACGTCATCATGATCCTTGATCAGGTAATAGAGATCGGTTTTCAGGGCCGCCCCGGTAAGGGACCAGTCAATGGAATCGTAATAGGGAAGGTCCTCGCCCCCGGTCGAAGTGGTACTACTGGAAGTCGAAGAGGAACTAGAAGAAGAGGAGGAAGAGGAAGAACTCGAGGTTCCACCATCGGGGATCCGGCTCTCGTCATTGAGGGTGAAGACGATCTTGTGCAAGTAGAAGCGCTTCTTGGATTGGCTCTTGATGACGAGGGTATCGCAATCCACCCCCTCGCCCGGGATTTCCACCGTGTAATGGCCGGGTCCCGAATAGGCCCCGAAGTCCGGGACCTCGTAGTTATCCAAAGGAACGGATCCGCTGAAGACCGTACCCAAAGAATAGGAAAGACTGACTCCGCTGTCGCTTCCATAAACGGAGGCGAGGAAGCGAATTTGGGTGATCTGCAGGGTTTCTGCGAAGTTAATGGTCAGAATGCCACCTTTGCTGCCACTGGAGAAACGAAGGGCATTCCCAGCGTCGTTTTGATAAATGCCGCCGTCAACAACAAGGGTCGGTTCAAGGATGTTGGTGACCGTGAAGGAAGGATCGTTGGCCTGATTATTAGCTTTGGTCCCTTCCCCAAACGTGATGTCGGCGCAGCGGTAGACCGGGATGTTGTCGGCAATGGCCGCAAACCCGCTCCCCACAAACGGGATCCCCGAAAAGGCCAAGGTGATCCCGAGGCCCAGAAGCAAATACTTCCCTTTGGAATTCATAGCCCTCTATTAAGGCACAAATAAAAGGGGGTTTGCACCCCCTTTATTAGTTTTGTCCCTTTAAAGCGAAGAGGGCCTCGGCGATTTGATCGGGGCAACTGGTGGGCTTGAAGCCGCACTTGATGCCCTTGAGGCGCCTGATCACTTCGTCGAAGTCCATGCCCTCGACGAGCTTGCCAATCCCTTGGAGGTTGCCATGACACCCGCCCTTGACGGTGAGGCCGGTCACCTTGTTGCCTTCGTAAGAGATGACGAACTCACGGGAACAGACCCCGCGCGGATGGTAGATGAACTCCGCCATCTATTTGAGGAGACGGCCGTAGACGACCCCGCCGGCGTTGGCGGCGTTGCTCTCATCGGTGTCGATGTGCATGGCAAGGGCGAACTTCTCGCTGACCCTCACCACGACGTCACCGAAGATGAGGCCGCGTTCCGGGGTCTCGAGTTCGACCTTGACGATGTCGCCGGACTGGACGCCGAAGAAGGCGGCATCTTCCGGGGTCATGTGGATGTGGCGCTTGGCGATGATGAGCCCTTCCTCAAGGGCGAGCTCCCGGCCATTCAAAGGATTACGGACCTTGATGGAGCCGCTTCCCTCGACGTGGCCTGATTCCCTGATCGGGGCCTTTTTGCCTAGGGTCCTGGCGTCGGTCGCGCTGACCTCGACCTGGTTGTACTTCCTAAGGGGTCCGAGGATCGAGACGCCGGCGATGACCCTTTCCTTCCCGGTCTTGGGGTTGACTTCCCCGACCAGGTCGAGACGGACGTCGCTGACATATTGGCCCGGCTGGCTCAATTCCTTACGGGCATTGAGGACCGCGTGCTCCCCTTCCTTAACCCCCATCAGGTAGTCAAAGGACTCCTGGGTCAGGTGAATATGACGGGCACTGGTTTCGACTAATATCTTATTTTCCATAGTTATCATTACCTCCAACTTTCAATTATAGGGTTAGAACGATTTGGCGGGGAGGCAAGGGAAGCACTTTCTTTTAAGAAAGAGTAAGCAAAATTCCCTTCCCTAATCTAAACTACACCCTGGAGGTTAGGAAGATGGAAGAAACGAATCTCAACGAGGGTCTCGGACCCAAGGCCGCCATCAGTGCCGAAGAACTGACCGAGGTCATCAAGCGACGGGACCCGGAAGACATGCGCCGGATCACGAGCGAAATAAACGACGTCGACTTGGCCGAGGCCGTCGAAGGCCTCGATCCAGAATCCCTGGTCCGCTTTTTCCGCGACCTCCATAGCGTCGATGCCGCTCCCCTCTTCGATTGCCTGAACCAAGAGACCAAGGAAAGGCTCATTGCCGCCATGACCGACAAGGAATTGGCCAAGATCATCGAAAGGCAAGCCGCCGACGACTTGGCCGACACGGTCGGCGACATGCCGGCCAATTTGGCCGTCAAGGTCCTCAAGGCCGCGACTCCGGAAACGCGGGAAGACGTCAACCGCCTTCTCAAATACCGTCCCGATTCAGCCGGGGCCGTCATGACCACCGAATACCTGGAATTCAAGGAAGATGCCACCGTCAAGGAGGCCATGGAGGAAATCAGGAAACGGGGCAAGGCCGCCGAAACGGTCTACACCCTCTTCCTAAGGGATCAGAAGCGCCACTTCACCGGGACCGTCGACCTCGACGACCTCATCTTCTCCTCCCCCGAGACCGTCCTTTCGCAAATCATGAACAAGGACGCCCCCTGGGTCGACGTCAATACCGACCGCGAAGCCATGGCCAATGCCTTCAGGCGTTATAACGTCAATGCCATGGCGGTCCTCAATTCCGACGGCTGCCTGACTGGCATCGTCACCATCGACGACGCCGTCGACGTCATGACCCAGGAATCGACCGAAGACGTCGAGCACATGGCCGGTGTCTCCTCCCTCGAGGACAGCTACCTCGAAACCCATCCCTTCAAGATGGCCAAGAAGTGCGTCCCCTGGATCGTCTTGCTCCTGGTCCTAGGGACCTTCTCCTCGATGGTCCTTTCCTCGTTCCAAAACGCCCTCTCTTTGGTTCCGGTTTTGGCCGCCTTCATCCCGACCCTCATGGATACCGGCGGCAACGCCGGGGGCCAGACCATCGCCCTTATGATCAGGGGCTTGGCCCTCGGGGAATTCAAGCCCAAGCAAACCGGGAAGATCATCGCCCGGGAAAGCCTATCGGCCCTCATCATCGCGGGCTCAGTTGCCCTCTTCGCCTTCATCTGGTTCATGATCGAGATGTATCTTGGCATCGTCAGCAATGGCGGGGCCTCGGTCTGGACCGGGGACTGCTGGACCTTGGAGTTCTTCACCACCTCGGCTTCGATTGCCGGGGTCGTGGCCCTAACCATGTTCGTGGCGATTCTAGTCTCGAAGGTCATCGCCGTCTTGCTCCCGATGGGGGCGGCCGCCCTCAAGAAGGACCCGGCCATCGTCAGCCAGCCTTTGCTCACCACCATCGTCGACGTCACCAGTCTCGTCCTCTTCTTCGTCATCACCGAGATGACGATCCTCCCGGTTCTCGGATAAAGAAAAGAGGTCTCCTGGTTCAAGCCGGGAATCGGTTCTAGAAAATTCTTGTTGTTGCTTTTAAGCAAAAGGTCTCTCATAATATGGCCCGCGCGGGAATGGCGGAATAGGTAGACGCGTACGTTTGAGGGGCGTATGGGGCAACCCATGCCAGTTCGATTCTGGTTTCCCGCACCAGACCATAAAACGAAGGTCGTCCGAAAGGACGGCCTTTTTTCTACTATTTGGCCAGGGCGTTCCTTAGGTCGCCGATTCGGCTTACGATTAATGCGTCTAGGGCATCGCCCGAGCCGCGTGGCCAGGCATGGCGCGCGGCGGGGGCAAGCGCGTGGCCTTTTTTGAACCTCGGAGTTCGTCACAAAAAATGCGCTGTCCCCCTGGAAGACCGCGCTTAACCCATATGCGGCGGGCAAAGCCCGACCGCGCGTAAACCTTGGAAAAAGGCGGGGACCGGGGAAACGCCCCCGATGGCAATGCAGGAAAGGAGGGCACAGTATGCTGCCAAACGACACCCCCATCGTGGCGATCGACGTCTCGAATGGGAAAAGCCACGCCCAGGGCTTCCTTTGCCGCGGGTCCCCGCGCGGGAAGCCTTTTTCGTTCGACCACACCAAAACGGGTTTCTCCAAGCTGGAGGAAACGGTATCCGCCCTACGCGGGGAAACCGGCAAGGAGCCGGCCGTCGCCTTCGAGCACACGGGGGTCTACAGCCGCGTCGTCGCCAAGTGGGCGGAATCCGCGGGGATCCGCCAGATCGCGATATCGCCGCTGTTGTCAGCCAAGGCCAGAAAGTCGAAGCTCAGGCCGGCCAAGAACGACAGCCTCGACTGCAAGGCGATCGCCGAGGCCGCATACGGATTCGACGCCGGTGAGGCCCGAGCGCCGTCGATGCTCCTCGCGCTCTCGAGGCAGAGGGAGTCCGCCTCGTCCGCCGCCGCCGAGGCTAAGGCCAGGTACAGGATGCGGATCGACCTATGCTGGCCGTGCCTCGACGCGTTCGCCGACCCGCTGTCCAACGCGATCATGGCCGCCGTCATGCACTATCGCCATCCGGCCGCGGTCCTCAGGGCCGGGCCGAAAAGGGTCGAGGCGTTCCTGCGCAAGTCCGCCCCGCACCTCGGGAGAAGCTCGCCCAAGGCGCTCGCCGCCAAGCTTTGCGACTACGCCAGGGAGTCCGTGCCGCCGGTCGGGGAGCCGTCCGCGGAGGTCGATTCGCTCCTCAGGGCCGCCTACGAGGCCAAATCGGCCATGGGCCTCGAGGGGAAACTAGCGTCCAGGCTGATCGAGGAGGCCAGGAAGTCGGGCGGGTTCGGAATCCTGACCAGCATCGACGGGGTCGGAGAGAGGCTCGCGGCCTCGATCCTGGCCGAGATAGGCGACGTCTCGAGGTTCCCAAGCCAGGGGAAGATCGCCGCCTACGCCGGGCTCGACCCCGCGGTCTGCCAGTCCGGAAGGTCGGGCGGGCTCCACCTCCG
>CALVUI010000007.1 GCA_944363565.1 uncultured Bacilli bacterium | reverse complement strand
GGGATATTACCCTTAATACGGATTATTCATAGGAGGGAAACTATTTCCTCGGCTCTAAGTGTAGGAAAAAGGCCCCGCCTAAGCGGGGCCCCTTTCAAGAAAGTTACTTCCGGTAGGGCGGGAAGGTGATGCCGTCGGGCAAGACGGTGGTCCCGACCTCGGAGATCTCCATCTCGACGTAGACCTCGTAATGGGACTCATTGTGGGTCTCGTCGTATTCGAGGGTAAGGAGGGTGATGGTCAGGGTTTCCTTGGCCTCGTCGAGGGAGAGGCGGAGGCGGTTGACATAGGAGACATCCATGTAGGCCATGCTCCCGATGGCCTCGATCAATGTCCCGTCGTTGCTATAGATGCCGACCCCGTCGGAGGGCATCGAAGTAAGGGCGGACTTCATGAAGGCGTCGAGGTGGCTGGCTTCGAAGATGTTATCGTAGTCAAGGGGGTGGCTACCCATCCGCCAAGGATGGGAGACGCCTTCGGCGTCCTCCCCGGGTCCGGCGTACTCATAGAAGTAGCCAGAATCCGTCTTCATGACCCCGTCGTCGAAGTAACTGCTGTAATAGGTCTCCGGGGTGTAGTACTCCTTGTTCTTGTCCCCGAAGCTATCGGCCTCGGTGTCGAGAAAGGTAACGGTGAAGTTGCCCTTGCTCAGTTCCTCGAAAAAGGCGACGTAGTCGGCGTTTTCATAAGGCGGGAGGGTATAGGAGGCGTATTCCGTCACCAGGTCCTGGAGGGCGGTGTTCTCGCTGGCCCTCATGGTGTAACCACTATTGCCCCAGGTCGAGTCTTCGATCTCGACGTAGATGCTCCCGTCGTCATTGAGGGTGATGTAGACGGCGACCAGGTTCATCGAAGCCCTCAGGGTAAAGACGTTGGCGAAGACCATGAGGTGGTTGGGGTTGGAGGAACGGTAACGGCCATCGCTATCGCCGAGGTAATAGAAGGTCGAGAAGTCGATGGAAGCAAGGCTATATTCCCGTTCATAGGTTTCTTCGTCCATCGAAACCGAAGGATCGATGGCGAATTGCCCTAGGGCGGTCTCCTCGAAGTGGTAGTACCTCTCCCCCAGCTTCAGGTAGTTGCTCCCATAGGCAAAGGCCAAGAAGCCATCGGCGGTCTTTTCGAGACGCCCGAGGCCTTCGACGATCTGGCCCCCAACCGTGAAGGCCGACTGGTCATCAGAAGTGAATTCGAAGGAATCAAGGCCTTCGAAGGCCGCGACCAGGGCTTCGGTATTGGGGTTGCTCGGAAGGGCAGGCAAGATCCCGGACTTCATGTAGTCCTCAATCGGCTCGAAGGAGTAGGTCCCGATTTCGGTCAAAGTGCACATGGCGACCAGGGAGCCGCTTTGGTAGAAGGAGACGTCGGCGCTATCCGTCCCGGTGACGACGATCTTCATCGCGTCGGGACTTAGGCTATCCTCGCTATATTCGTCGCTGACGGCCAGATAATGGGCGAAGCTACCGACATTGAAGTAGTCGGTGGTGTAGAAGGTGTCATTGCCGACTTCCATGAAGCGGGAATAATCGACACGCCCGAGGCCATAGTAGTCCTCATAGAAGGGCCGGTCGGCCGCGTAGTCGAATTCGACGTTGAGGTTGGTCCCGTCGTAGGTGAAGATCCGGACGTAGTCGTCATTAAGGATCGCCGCCCCTTCTTTCGCGGCCGGATAGTAGTAATAGTCCTTCCCTAGACCCATCTGATAGGCCCCGATCCCGCTGACATTGCAGGTGGCTAGAACCGGGAAGTCTCCTTCCCCGAAGAGTTCGGAGAGGGTTAAGGACTCGGTCTTGACGTCTTCGGGGTCGATCCCAAGGGCCAAGAAGTCACTGGCCGGTTGGAACACAGACTCACCGACGTCCGAGAAAGTCCCGCGGAAGATGACGTGGTCGGCGGCGTCATAGGTGACGACGTTGAGGTTCTCGTCATCGTCGAGGAACAAGGTGGCCCTCACGAGGTTGAGCTGGCCATTGTAGTAGATGCTGAAGTTCCCGGCGTGGGCCAGGGCTTCGATGGCGGCCACGCCATTGCCGTCGGCATTGATCTGGTAAAGGCCATCGCCGAGATCCTGCCCGACTTCCTCCAGATCGAAGGAAATGGGTTCGAAGTTCGGGTCATAAGCCGTGGCCTTGGTCCCGACGAAGGGGGTGTTGACGAGGGCGACCCCATCGACGACCCGGTATTCGTAAACGGCCTCGTCGGGGGTATAAAGGAGGCCAAAGCCGTTGTAGTCGTCGTAGAAATAGGCTTCGCCCCGATAGGCGTTGTAAGGGGTGGTTCCAGCCGCCCCGTTATAGTAAGTGAAGGTGAAATTGTCTTCCTTAGCCAATTCGTCGATGACGGCCTGGATGGCGGCTCCTTCGTCAACGGGTTCAAGGGAGGTCGTGGATTCGCTCTCCGAGCCGGTCGGACCGCAGGAAGCCAGGACCAAGAGGGGCAAGGATAGCATGAGTAGTTTCTTTTCCATTTAGGGTCTCCTAGATGACGGTGATGGTGATGGTGGCCTTGACATCGGGATTGTTGTCATTGACGATCGTCAAGGTCGCCTCCCCGGTGGCGATGGCCTGGTAATAGCCATAGCTATTGAGTTCGAATTGGATCTGGCCCGGGGTGTTGGTGACGCTTTCGACGGTGAAGCTCTCGGCGTCCAAAGCGGTCTCCGGGAGATAAGCCAAGACTTTGATCTCGAGGGTGCTCAGGATGTCCCCGACATGGACGGTGTTGTCTTCCCCATAGACCACTTCCTCATAGGAGGAAACGAAGTAGGCATTGACGTCCATGGTGTCGAGTTCGGCGGACAAGGGACTGAAGTTAGTCACTTCCATCTCGACCGAGGAGGAGGAATCCACCTTGGCGGTGTCCTTTAGTTGCCCCAAATCGAAATCATAGGAATCGGAGGTATAAAGCGTTTCATTGAGGCTGAATTTGCGGAGCATTCCGTCATAACCGGCCTCCATCGAAAGCTCGTAGGTGGCGTAGTCCCCTTGGCTCGGATCCCCGATCCAACGGAACATCCGATAGAAGGTCCCTTCGATCGTCACGGTCCCGGTCACGGGATCCTTTTCGACTTTGGTGATCTCCTGCTTGTCGTCGTAGGCCGAGGTCAACTCGCCCGCGGTCGAGGAGAAGACGTTGAAGGAGTTGGAAAGGCTGAGGGCTCTCTCCTTGGAGTACTGGTAGGCCCCGGGGAAGCCATCGACGACCTCGTAGATGGCCGCGTATTGATAGGCCCCGACCGTGACGTCGTAGAACTTGTCTTCGACGTAACTACGGTATTCCCTCGTGGTCGTGGTCTCTTCCCCTTCCTTGGTCTCGACCGTCTCCCTCAAGATCGAATTGTCATCGTAATGGGAGATGGTGATCTCGCTTTGGCCCTTGTAATAGGTGCTGGAGGACTTTTTGGTGTACTTGATCTCCCCGACCTTGCTTTCGGTCGCGGTCCCCCCGTTGATGAAGGAGACGATCTCGTCTTTGTTGCTGAAGGAAGGGAGGGCGCTGACGACGGTGGCGTTCAGCTCATCGTACAAACCCGACTTGCCATCGACGACCGAGAAGACCACTTCCCCGACCGAGAGAGGCGTGACCTTCCCTTCTTCGTCGATCCTAGCGATTAAGGGATTGCTCGAGGAATATTCGAGGGCGACGTCGGCCCCTTCGTCGTAGACCGAGGTCAGGCTACTGCTGACCCCGACCTCGAAATAAGCCGGACCCTCGAGGGCCAAACTCGAAGTCGGTCCCCCGATGGGCTTTTGGCTGGAAGTCCCTTCCTCAGTCGGACCGCAGGCGGTCAGAAAGAGGGGCAGGACCAAAAAGGGTATCAGGTATTTCTTCATTCGAAGTCCTTTCATCAGATGGCGGAGGCCTCGCTGACGGTCAGGCTCTCGATGGAGGTGACGACACTGGGATTGGCAGTGCTCCTACCCTGGAAGGTGACGGTGCCGGGGGCCTTGCCGAGGAAGTAGTAAGAGCCATCCGGATTTTGAATCAAATCGGCATATTGCTCGCCTTCGATGATGTAGACCTCATAGCCCTGGTCGGCCCCGGCCGGTGAAATTTCACAGGCGATGTCCTGGGACTTCTCGCCCACTTCGATGCCATAGAGCCAGATGAAGTCGAAGTCGATCTCCGCAGGCTGCGGAACCACCGCGGTGACATTGAGGGTCATCGGTTCGATGCCCCCGAGCTTGCTATCGATGGTCAGGACATAGTCCCCGGCCTCGTTGAAGATGACGCCTTCCCCATCATAGAGGAGTTCGGCGCTAGGCCCTTCGACCTTGGAGATGTAGAGCTCGTCGATCTCGGTGGCGCTGGCGGGAGCAATCCCCTCGGCCCCGAGGTAGTAGTTGGTGCCGATGTTGATGTCGCCGGTGATTTCCTCATCATAATTGTTGGCAAGGTAAACCCGGCCCACTTCCTTGATGGTGAAGAACTCGTCGATGTAGTCGCGGGTGTTCTCTTTCCGTTCAAGGTAATCGGCCTTCACTTCCTGGGTGAGGATCGATGTGGGTTCCACGCCCTTGAGGGGGACGCGGTTGGTGAAGTCGAAGGATTCCTCGGTCGGGTCGTAGACCTTTTCCTCGAGGGCGTAGGAATTGATCCGCCCCCCGGTCAGATCGAAGGTCAAGGTATAAATCAAGGCCTTGTTGTAGAAGGTGAAGTCGGGGTCATAGACGACGAGGGAGCCGTTGACGGTATAGACATCGCCTTCGCGGGTGATGGTGTATTGGACGTTTTCGGTATCGGTGAAGCGGTTGTTATCGATGACGTTGAGAAGGGCCCCGGTCACCCCGTCATAGATGACGGAAGGGAAGCCATAGAGGGTATAGTCGTCCTCGGTATAGGCCCCTTCGAACTTGGTGGTGGCCTTCGTTTCGCCATAGCCGGTCTGGTCGATGGTCAGATCATAGAAGGTATCCCCGACCACCCCTTGGTAGAAGAGACTCGAGACGGCCGCGTCGTCCTTATTGGTCCCTTCCTTCACGGAACCGGCGAGGGCCTTGTTGGAGTAGACATCGTATTCGACCTCGGTGTAGGTCTCGCTCCACTGGTTGTCGCTGCTGGTGAAAACGACGTGGCTAAGGCCGGCCTTTTCGGCGGCCAAAAGCTCCGAGCCTTCCTTGACACCGTTGACTTCGGGATCGTAGATGTCGCTTAAAACCGAGAAGATCTGGAGGGGCTTGACGGTCAAGACGGTGGTGGAGAGGACCTTGCCGGAAAGGGCGTGGAGGGCCACTTCCCCTTCCCCGACCGGGGTCACGAGACCGTTCTCATCGATGGTGGCGATGTTCTCGTCATCGCTCCAATAGGTGAGGGACTTGTCGGTGGCGTTTTCGGGATAGACCGTGACCTCGAGGTGGGCGGTTTCGCCAAGATAAACGAGCAAGGTTTCGGGGGCCACGAGATCGGTGACCGGGATGACTTCTTCCGAGACGTCGACGGTCAAGACGTCATAGACGGCGCTATCAAGGCGGGAAGCGACGACGACCGAAGTGCTCCCTTCCCCGATGGCGGTCAGTAGACCACTGGGGGTGACGGTGGCAACCGTCTGGTCGTAGCTTTTGAAGGTAACGGCGAGATCGGCCCCTTCACTAGCATCGAGGTCATAGGCGATGGTCGCGGTATCTCCGACGAGCAAACCGCGGAATTCGTCCTTGTTGGTGATGCTTAGGCCGTTGACGGTGGGAGCGGGGCTCTCACTGGTGGTCGTGGAGCTCGTGACATCGGGCGCGCAGGCTACTAAGCCCAGGGCCCCGGCCGCCACGAGGAGCAGATAGGATTTTTTCATA
Source organism: uncultured Bacilli bacterium (assembly GCA_944363565.1). Taxonomy (GTDB): domain Bacteria; phylum Bacillota_I; class Bacilli_A; order RFN20; family CAG-826; genus UBA4951. The sequence continues at coordinate 22,654 of CALVUI010000007.1, read as the reverse complement.
AATTCTCATATTCCTTTCTCTTTTATATAAAAAGGCCGGGAGAAATTAGCATAAAAGAAAAGGACTTGCCCTATATGGAAGGGCCGGGGGCCTAACGGCCCTCGGCCTCTTCTTTTTCGAGGGCCTCGAGTTTTTCCTTATTACTGACGAAAGGAACGAAGAGGCGGGCGAAGAAGGGGGCGATGAACATGGCCATAAGGCCGACCCCGTAGGCCAAGTAGAAAGAGTATTCGGGTGGGGCCTCTAAGAAGCTAAGGCCGCTGATCCGTAATAGTTGGAAAAGACCAAAGGCCAAGCCGGCCCCGAGGAGATTGCAGAGCTCCATCATCAGGAAGTTCTCGAAGTACAAAATGGGTTCTTTTTTCCCATCTTCCACCAGATAGGAATGGAGGGAGGAAGCCAGTAAGGCATTGATGGGGAAAAGGATGAGGGCGCAGACGATGAGGGAGGAGGCCAAGGCCCCTTTGTCGTCCATGAAAAGATAGGCCACGAGCATCAAAGCGAAACAGACCAAGACCGAGGACAAGAACAGCATGACCGCGAAGATGGCGTAATTACGATAAATGCTCAAAACATAGGGGATTTGCATCGATAACGGGGCCTTGGGCGTATTTTCCTTCTTGGTAACCGCCTCGGTTTTCTTAGCTTCCTTTTCCTTCAAAGCCAAGACCACGAAGGGCGCGGTTTCAAATAACTTAACGAGGGCCTCCCCCTCGTTTTCTTTGAGGGAGGAATCATAGACGAGGGCCAAGGGGGCGTTTTCTCTTACAACCTCGATGAAGGCCTCTGCCTTGGCCTTCCTTTCATCGGGGGTCCCGTATTTGTATTTCCTTAGGCCCTTAAACGCGGACGAAATGAGAAAGGCATTCTTTTCCTTTTCGTAAACGGTTCCGGTCAGGAGGTAGACGAGACTGAAGGATCCCACTCCCGATACCTTGAGGTCGAGGACGTAGGGAACGGAGTCGTTGCCATCCTCCTTCCATTCGGTCTCCCCGTAATAGAGGTGTCCCCCGACCTTAGAATTGAAGGCCAAGGTCACCGCTTGAAAGATAGATCCATCTAGGTCATCGAACGCGTTATAGCCAAGGCTGAAGGAAAAGTCCAAAGGGCCGATTTCCTTCTCACCCTTCCGATAACTAAAACCCTCTAAACGAATGAAGGGTGCCCCGGTTGATAGGACGGGCTTGGGCTCTTCCTTGGCTTCGGGCAAGGGAAGAACCGGGGCCACCGGGGCTTCCATCTTGGGTTCCACTGCCTTGGGTTTCTCCCCTTGGGTCTTGCCTAGATAGGCATCTAGTTCTTTCTTGAAGGCTTCCTTCAAATAGGGATCGTTGATCCCAACGATCTCCTCTACTTCCCCGTCTTTTCCTAGATGGCTCGCGAAGTAGACCCTCCTGGATTCATAGTAGAAGAGATAGGTCCCCTCATTGAGGGAGGAACGCCGATAAAGGGAAGCCAAGGCTTCCTCTTCGAGGCGGCTCAACTCTTCCTTCTTTTTGACCAGGAAATTCATTTGACGGGCCTATATTGATACAGAAGGGGAAAAGTTGCAATTTTTAAGGGACGATATGGGAAAAGGGTGGCCCCTACCCGTCTAAATCAGCGATCATCGATCTCGATACCGGCTTCAACTAGGGCATCGACGAAAATTTGGTATTCCTCGAGCTTGGGGTGGATCCCATCCTTGAGTTTATCAGGGGTCAATAGTGGTTCCGTATTGAGGAAGGTCAGGTAATCACGCTGTCCGCAATAGGAGGAAATGGCCTTGTTCACTTCCGAGGTATAGGTTTGGCGGATCGGATCGTAGTTCCGCTTGGTAATCGCAAAGTAATAGATCTTGGTTTTTGGGAAATAGCCGTGGATCAGGGTAAAGAGCCTTTCCAATTCCTCGACCGTTTCCCTGATGTCCTGGTTGTCGTCGTAGATGTTGTTGGTCCCGAGATTTATGACGATGTTCTTCGGGGCCATCATCCCCAAAACCATGTCGATGAAGGTTTCCCAATCGAAGGTGGTGGCACCCCCGATCCCAAAGCAGAAGGCATCCTTGCCCTCGTAGGTCTCATAGAAATCGGTCCAGAACTCCCGGACATCGAAGAAACTATCGCCGAGGAAGACGGTGCTCCGATCGGCCCGGCCCTCGTTTTGGTATTTGACCGCGAGTTGCATGGCGTACCCGGCGTAAGTACTGTAGTCCCAAAGGATCCCTTCCTTGGAAACGCTTTTCACTTCGACCTCGAACGAGGTCTCAAAGCCATCCATGGTGGCAGTGACCATCGCCGTTCCCTCCTTTAGGGGCGTGATCGTATTCCCCAAAATGGAGATCATCGTTTCGTCATAGTGAAATTCAACGGGGAGGGTTTGGTCCGCTTCATTCGCGTATTTACCATAAAAATCCACCCCAGGATAGCCTAGCCAACAAACGATATCCTCGTAAAACAGGCGTGGTTTTTCGATTTCCAAGGTCGTGACCGTGAAATCGGTCGAGACATGACCACTCATGGCTTTGACCTTGACAGTCGCCGGCGCGGACAAGGCCTCGACATAGCCTTCTTCGATCCTAATAGCCTCACCTTCGTATGAGTAGGTAATGGGCCTTTCCACTTCATCGGAAAAGCTGGCCTTGATGGCGACCTTCTCCCCGACATGGAGTTCGATGTCCTCGATATCCAAAGAATATGAGGAAGAGGTCGGGGAACAGCCGAATAGCAATGGGACGATCGAAAAGAGTCCCAGATAGTTTTTATTTTCCATGCATTTTCAAGTAGACGGGATAGATCTCCTCCATCCGACCCTCTTCTCCACCTTCGATCGAAGCGATGGCCCATTCGATGGTTTTTTCCACCATCTTGGGAAGATCGCAACCGACGCTGGGCAAGGGTTCGAAGATTTCTTCGTAGGTCGAGATGTCGTCGTAACCGATGATCTCCACTTCCTTCCGATAGCCTTCGTCCTTCAGGGCCCTTCTTAGGGCAAAGCCGAGGTAGTCGCTATAGGCGAAGACGAAGGAAATATCCTCTTTTTGGATGGCGTTGATGGCCTGTTTGATGACCTTGTCGGGACTCCCATAAGGAAGGGGGATGACCTTCTTTCCCTTGGACCCGTCGATGAAGCCCCGGAGACGGCGTTCGCTGGTTTCCGAGGGGGAGTCGGTGATGAAGAGGGCCTTGGTATAGGGCGACGCCATGAACCTTTCGGCTACCAGGCGGCCACCTTTGAAGTCATCGCTTATCGCATAATGAACCAAGGGATTGCGGGGATAAATGCCGATTAGGAAGAACGGAATCCCGGCTTTTCTGAAGACCTCTATGGCCCCGTCGGTCGGCTCGATTAGAGAAATGGCCATGCAGGGACGGCCGCCCAGGGAAGCACTCAAAATGTTTTCGTCGAGGACGAACTTCGGGGAAAAGGAAACAAGGGGGACGTATCCCCTATCCACCAATCCACGGATGATGAAATCGGTGGCGACCGCCGAATAGGGGTTGATGAGGTTGTTGATGTAAACCGCGACGTTTTTCGACATCCCGGCCTTCAAGGCTACGGCAGCCCGGTTTTTGACATAGCCGAGTTCATCGGCCTTGGCCCTAACCTTCTCTTTGGTGGCAAGGGAAATATCGTCGGTATTGCGCAAAGCCTTGCTCACGGCATCGACAGAGATGCCGAGAGAGAGGGCGATGTCCTTCATCCCAATGCTTTTCCCCATAAGTTGTTTCCCAATTATAAAGCCTTGCCCTCCGACAGGCTATTTTCCTTCCAAACGGACTTTCCCGTTTTCAAAGCCGATCCTAAACAAACCCGGGTGTTCTTTGGCGGCTTCAGAATTGTTGACGTGGACGATGAGGCGGTCGATCCCATCGAGGTCCTCGAAAACCATCCCGTGTCCCCCGTCAACGATGGGGAGGGGTTCCGGGGCAATGTCATAAGAGGATAGGAAATCCCCACCATGGGGATAGGCCGCCCCAATCAAATAGTCGTCATGGCCATAGGTCGACCAAAGCAAGGCCTTGTCTTCTCCCCTTTGATAGACGAAGGGTCCGTCGGTTACATGGATCGGGGAAGGGAACCACTTCGGGGCCTTGCTCCAAGGAGCCATAGAGGCCTTGAAGAGGATCTTGGAGGGTCCGATAGCCGTCCTAAGGTCATCGGAAAGGGGGCGGGCGCAGATCTCCCCGTCCCGGACCTGGGTCCACTCATGGCAATAGATGAGAAGGGGTTTGCCCGCGGGATCGAGATAAAGGGTCCCGTCGAGGGCCATCTCATCCTCGGGGGTCAGGATCTCGCTATAAACGGAAAAGGGTCCAAGGGGATCCTCCGCCCTTAGGGCCTGGCAGCCCCGTTTCTTCCCATCGGTCCCGAAAGTGACGAAGAGGTAATAGGCCCCTTGGTAGAAATGGAGTTCCGGAGCCCAGAAGTCATCATGGGCCCAGAAACCTTCGGGGGCCTCGAATACTTTAATCGGTCCGGCGAAATCAAAATTCCTGTCCCCGACATAGGCGTAGAAGGAACGGGGAGTCGGACCTCCGGTCCCATAAAGGTAATAACTGCCCTTCTCCCTATCGACATAGACGTAGGGATCCCTAAGACGAATGTCCTCAAGCTTCATGATATTTGCCCTCCATCCATGATTTCAGATTTTGATAGTTGTCGAGATATAAAACGGTTTGCCCTTCTTTGATTTCGATTAGACAGGGAGAATGACGGAAATAAAGTTCTTGTGCCGAGGCAACTCCCACATTTTTGGTTTGGATTTGCTCATCGGTCAGACCCTGGCCGTTCCTCATGACGTCGTAGACCTTTTCTTTATCGAGATCGACGAAATAGAAGTCCTCGTGATCCAGGGCATAATCGAAAACCGATTCCTTTAGGGCCCTACAGGCATCGCAGTACCTGGAGAATAGATAAATATCGTATTTGGGGAGATTTACATTGAAAATCCCTGCAATAGAGATCGTTCTTGCGGTGAAATCCTCGTAATCTAGAGATTCTGAAGAAGAGACGACCGGTCCCTGGCAACCCGAAAGGACGGGAATGAAGGTCAGGGCCACCAAAACCTTCCTAAGCATCTTTGACCTCCTCCAAGATGATGAAGTTGCTTTGGAATTCATCCCGGAAGCCGGAAAGGTTGATCCCGATATTTTGGTAGTAGGAACCAGAATGGACGGTCTTCTCGAAATCGTTGTAATAAAGTTTGTTTTCCTCAAGACCTTTGATCTTAAGGAAACGGTAGCCGCGATTCTCCTTTAGAAGGGTCATGTAGAAGACCAAGGCCTTCTTCTTGTCTTTGCTTAGACATTCGATGCCTAAGGCATTCTCGGTATAAGGCGAAGACAGGCGATAGAAATCCCCATCGCTCACCACTTCCTTGTGGTACTTATGGAAGATCTCCGCGTGCTTCTTCAAGGTGACAATATCCTCTTCCTTTAATTTCGTTGGATCGAGCTCATAGCCATAGGTTCCGAATAAGGCCAAAGCGGCCTTGGTATCAAAGGGCGTGATCGGATTTTTTCCGACATGGGCCCCGAACGTTACGAGAGGGAACAAAAAGGAAGTCCCATAAAGGATGAAGGCCCTGACCACGGGATCGAGCTCATCGGAGGCCCAAATCTCCGGGAAGTAATAGAGGGTCCCGAGGTCATAACGACCCCCGCCGGAAGCGCAGCCCTGGAACAAGATCCCCGGATGCTGTTTCTCCAAACGGGAGATCAGGCGGTAGTAACCAAGGACGCTTTCGTAAGCAAAGTTCCCCAATTTCCCGCGTCTGGCCAAATAAGGCGAATACTGTTCGTCGAGGGCCCGGTTGTGGTCCCATTTGACGTAATCGATATCGTAGGAGGACAAGACCTTGTCCATCTGTTCGAAGACTTCCTCTTCGACTTCGGGATTGGCCATATCAAGGGCCAGCTGGTGACGGGTCAAGGTCCTAAGGCGCCTTTCGTCCCCGATCGCGTATTCGTGATGTTTCGTATAAAGATCCGACAAGGGTGAAACCATCTCCGGTTCGAACCAAAGGCCGAACTTCATGCCGAGTTCGTGGCAGACCCCAATAACCTTATTCAGATCGATCTTCTTCTCATCGACCGTCCAATCCCCGAGGCTGGTCCCATCGTCGTTCCTTCCCTTGAACCACCCGTCATCGAGGACAAAGAGTTCGCACCCCGCCGCCTTGGCCTTCGGGAGATAGGAAAGGATCTTCTCGGTATCGAAGTCCATGTAGCAGCCTTCCCAGGAATTGAGGACGATGCTTTCCTTCAAAGAAAGATCGGGGATGGAAATGACGTGTTTACGGACCGCGTCGTGGATGGTATGGGTCAAGGAAGCGAGGCCTTCGGAAGAATAGAAGACCACCGCTTCCGGAAGGACCAGGGACTCGCCTCCATCCAAAGAGTAGTCCATCTCGCCCATCCCTAAATCGACCCGCGTATCGTGTTGCTTGTAGACCCCGATTTCGGCTTTGAAGTTCCCGGACCAAAGGAAGGAAAAGCCAAAGACCTCCCCATGGTCTTCCTCGAGCTTGTTTCCAAGGAAGAAGAAGGGACTATGGTCATGGCTGCTACGGCCTGACTTGCTCTCGATGACCTTGAGCCCGGGTTTCAGTTCTTCTTTGACGCACTGCCTTTCATAGGCCCAGTCGCCAGGGAAATGAAGGAACTCATATCGATTGGACGGGAAGTCCAAGCAGAGGGACGAGGCCTTCCTGACCATCGCCTTTTCCTTGCCGGTATTGATGATCTCCGTGTTGCGGACTATCAGCGATTCCCCCGCAAAAACTGTATAAGAAAGACGGATTTGGATGTTCTTCCTCTCTTCCTTCAAGATGATTTCCAAGGTCTCGGCTTCGCCCTTGGGATCCCTAAAATGAGGCAAGACGCCCAAGGAAGGCCGGCCTTTGTAGATCGAGTGGGAGGCGTAACGGAAATCCGTTACATAGTCCCCATTGGAGCCAATCAGGAAGGTCGGACTCCGGAGGTCGCTTTTGCCTCCGCAGCCGATCTCGAAGAGGGAATGGTTGAGGTAGATTCCTTCTTCGAAGACCGATTCGGTGCTTTGCCCGGCCTTCAGATAATGACGGGCATGGTCATCGCCGAAATCGGTGAGGGCCTTGATATCGATGCTTCCGACATCTTTTCCGGCATATAGATGCTGGAGCATCCCGGCTTCGTTGACATAGAAGACATAGGAAAACCCCTTTGCCTTGATGAAGAAGAGTCTTTCTTTGTCCTTATATTCAATCATAGTGGGCTCCTTTGTCCCCGGGGGAGAAACCTCCCCCGGGAACATGAAAAGGAGGAGGATGGATTAGTCGATGGTGGTCAAAGTGATGTTGCTGAGGGTGGCATTCATGTTACGGACCGCGAAGAAGACGTTGGCCGCTCCGCGATACCCGTCATGCCAGTTGTGGGTGAAGTCCATGATGGTCTCCCCTCCCTCGTCCTGGAGCAAGATCCGGGTATCCTGGCCGTCTTCGTGCATCAAACGGTCGCAGGTGACCTTGTAGGTCTTCCCTTGTTCGAGGGCGTTATAGTCGGCGCTCGCAGCCCCGACGCCGCCCGGGAGGTCGCCATTGTAGTCCCAGCCGGTGAAGCCGACCTTGAATTCGGAGATGAGGTAACTTCTGGATTCCGGGAAGTTTTCATCGTGGCGGTTGATGGTCATCATGACGGCCGGCATGGCGTCGGTGGCCCCATAACGGTCGATCACGAGATCGAAGGTGACGCGGCTCGCCTTTTCGGCCGGGAGGACGAAGGCATCGCCGATGGTCTTGGCGGCCGTGTCCTTGACGTTGAGGGGCGCCCCTTCGTCGGCTCCGGTGAAGACGACCTTCTTGCCGCCTTCCTCGACGCTGACGTATTTCTCATCGGTCGGATAGAGCTTGTTGTTGGGATGTTCGGCGATGTAGGCCTCGATCGCGGCTTCTTCGGTCGTGACGCTCAAGGCTTCGTATTTGGCGCTAGCCGTGGCGAAGTAGAGGGCCGGACGGGTATCCTCCTCATTGAAGTTGGTCCAGATGTTCTCGTACCAATAGAGTTCCCCGTCGATGTAGTAATAGTATTCGTTGCCATCGCGGATCGTGGTCAGGACATGGGGAGCGGAGAAGTCAAGACTCGAAAGGCCATGGTGGTTCCAGATCTGGCTCCGATCGGTTTCGATCCCCCATTTGACATTGCCCGCGGCATCGACCGTATAGGTGACAAGCTTCGGGGCGGTGGCCAAAGTCGGACCCGGGGACAAGAGGGTCCCGTGTTGGATCCCTTCGGCATTGACGTTCATGATCGAAACGCCCGACCAGGTATTGGTCCCATCGGGGTCGGCGCTCAGGAAGGTGACGGTGGCGGAGGCCATGTAGGTCTTCCCGGCTTCGATCTTGAAGGGCAGGTAATTGGTCCCGTGTCCTTCCGAGGTCACGGTCGGATCGTCTTGGTAGACGTCGAGGACGCTCCAGCTTTCCCCGGCCCGCGAGACATCGAGGAGGATGTCTTTGACGGTCAGGATGACGCTATCGGTCAGATCGCCGGCTTTGGCGGTGATGGTGACCTCGCCCGGAGCCACCGCGGTCACGAGGCCGTTGGCATCGACCGTGGCGATCTCATTGGAGGAGGACTCAAAGGTCACTTCCCCTTCGAAATCGGTGGTTTGGGCGCTGAGTTGCAGGGTTTTCGTGATGTAGAGGCTTTCGGCCGGGGCGCTTAGGTCGAGGGTCGGAGTCGGAGCCGGGGGTTCTTCGGAGGTCCCGGTTTCGATCGGCTCCTCGGAGGTGGTGCCGACAGGGGGCTCCCCGGAGGTGTTGCTGGAGGTGGGGGTGGTCGGCCCGCAGGCGGCTAGAACCAAAAGGCTGGCCACTAAGGGGACGATGAACTTCTTTCTCATATTTCCTTCCTTTCTTCTTTATAGAGACGAAGTGAATTCGAAGTTGGAGATGGCGGCCGAGCTGTATTCGGCCCCGACCCAGATGACGTAGGCCCCGGTGTAACGGGAAGTCATCTGCAGGGAGGAGTTGGACTTGACGTCATAGGTCAAAGGCTTCCCATCGACCTCAACCGCGAAGTTCGAGATGTTGTTGACGATGGTCCGCGTGATCTTGATGTGGACGGTATCGAGGGGATTCTCGATGGCGACCGCACTGGTTTCCTGATAGGAGAGGATCGAAGAGGGATCTTCCATCGGGACAACATAGTTCCAGGTGGCGAAGCGGCCGACGATCGACTCGTTTTCCCCTTGAACGCCGGAATGGCCAAAGAGGAAGGTTTCGACGGAGTCGGGCGAGTCATAACGGCTTAATCCAATGCCGGCCCCGCGGAAGATGTCGGACTTGGAATTGTTGGGCATGAGGTCCGCCATATCGAACTCGATGGTGAAGTCCCCGACCAACTTGGCCTTGTCGCCGAGATTGCGGACCCGCTGGCCCTTGAAGCTGGTGTTGAGGTTGTTGAAGCTGAAGTTGGTATCGTCGACGTAGTCGGTGTTGCCGTTGGTGGCGAAGAAGCTCTTCTGGTAGGCCGGGGTCGCTAGGATCTCGTCGATCTTTTCGACATCGGTCTCGATCTTCCAATCGGTGACCTTGCAGGGAATGTCGACGCTGACCAAAATCGGCATGGTCGGGATTCCTTCGTACTTGGTGGAGTCGTCTTGCCACATGACGTTCCCGTTGATGGTCCAGTAATGGATGTTTTCGCGCCGGAGCATCCCGATCGTGATCTCATCGTTGAGGAAGTCGATGGAATCGAGGCCGTTTTCGCCCCAGATCTGGCTCCGGGTCGTAATGGCCGGCCAGGACTCGTTGGGCAAATCCTTGACGATGCACTTGTTGTTGTCGTTGCCCTGGCCTTCGACCCGGGGCGAGAAGATGAAGTAACGGGTATCGGTTTCGCTAAGACCCGAGCCTAAGCCAATCCCCTGCCAGACCCAGTCGGAGACGATGTCGGTGATGTCGAAGGTGACTTCGACGTAGTAGTTCTCCGATAGGACATGATTGAAATAGAGGGAGTAGTAGGCCGGTTCCTTGCCTAAGGGCACTTCGACATAGGGATCACTATCGGCCTGGTGGCTGACGTCCCACTCCGGGGAGCCTTGGTTGCTATAGAAGGTCCCATAGGAAACGTGGAAGTCGACGGTGTCGGCCTTGCTCTCATCGGCGTTGGAGACACAGGTGATGGAAACGTCGCCTTCGGTCAGGAAGTTGACGAGGCCGGTCTCGCTGACGGTCGCGACCTGGTCGTTGCTGGAGGTCCAGGTCACGAGGCTCGAGGCTTCTTCCGGCAGGATGTCGACTCCGAGCTGGAGTTCTTCCCCTAACCATTGTTGCTTCCGGTCGCCGCCTGTGATCTTCAAAGTATCAGGAGCGACCGCCCCTTCGACCGTCACGACGATCGAATCTTTGCAAGCGGGTTCGATGTTGAGGGAGGCGGTGATGGTGACGCTGCCTTCCCCTAGACCGGTGACGAGGCCACTGGAGTCGACGCTGGCGATCGAGTCATCGGAACTGCTCCAGGTCACGTCCTTTTCGGTGGTGCCCGTCACGGTGGACCGTAACTGCAAGGTATTGGAAACCTTGATGGTGGTGGAACCCAAGGCCCGGACCGTGACCTTGTAGTCCCCGACGTAGGTCCCGGTTTCCGAGGTCGTCTCCGAAGTCGTCGTTTCCGAGGTCCCGGTCGGACCGCAGGATCCTAAGACCACGAGGCCGAGGCCTAGAAGGGGCAAGATGGCGAAAAGAGGTTTCTTTTTCATAAGTTCTCCTTTTCTTTATCCATTAGCGACATTCCGCTATAGGGATCGAATAGATGGATCTTCGATAAATCGAAGCAAATCCCAAGGCTCTTCCCGGAAACCGGGACTTCGTGGCTGGTGATCCTGAGTTCGATCATCGTTCCGAAAGAGGGTAAATGGACGATGAATTCATGGCCCAAGAGTTCCACGAGGTCGGGGCTGCCCCTGAAGACGGGCGAGGCCTTGAAGCCCCGGAAGTCATCTTCGGGATAGAAGTCCTCGGGCCGGATCCCGACCTTGATCGGGAGTTCCCCTTCCTTCAAGGAGGCATATTCCTCATGGAGGGCACTCAAAGCTTCGTAGGGAGTCGGTTCCTTTTCTTCCTCCCCTTTCTTCTTGAAGAACTTGGAGAGGAAGGACTGGGCCTTCTTTTCCTGCTTCTGGGAGGGCTTGAGGGAGCCGGCCAAATCGGCGATGGCCTTGGCGTTCCCCTCGGGATCCTTCAAGAGGTCCTCGAGCTTCTTCCTGAAGGACTCGAGGAGGGCGCGGTAATTCGCGGCCCTCTTGACCCCGATCGGGAAGGAGAAACCCCCTTCGAGGATGACCCTCTCTCCCTTCAAAACCCCATCGAGGATGTTCATGCTCGGGGAACCGATGAAGGAAGCGACGAAGAGATTGGCGGGATGTTCGTAGACGTACATCGGACTACCGATCTGCTGGACATAGCCGCGGTTCATGACCACGACCTTGTCGGCCATCGTCATGGCCTCGGTCTGGTCGTGGGTGACGTAGACCGTCGTGGCCCCGGCGGCCTTGTGGATCTTGATGATCTCGCTTCTCATCTGGACCCTTAATTTGGCGTCGAGGTTGCTAAGAGGCTCGTCCATCAGGAAGAGGCCGGCTTGCCTAACCAGGGCCCTACCGAGGGCCACCCGTTGCATCTGGCCGCCCGAGAGTTCCTTGGGCCGGCGGTCGAGCAGATGGCCGAGGTCGAGGATCTCGGCGGCCTTATGGACCCGTTCCTCGATCTCTTCCTTCTTCATGTGGCGCATCTTGAGCCCGAAGCCGATGTTGTCATAGACGCTCATCTGGGGATAGAGGGCGTAGGTCTGGAAGACCATGGCGATGTCCCTTTCCTTGCTAGGAAGGTAATTGGAATAGGTCTTGTTGATGTAGAGTTCCCCGGAGCTGATTTCCTCGAGGCCGGCGATCATCCGTAAAGTCGTCGATTTCCCACAGCCCGAAGGACCCAGAAGAGCCACGAACTCCCCCTTGTTGGCCTCAAGGTTGAAATCGGTGACGGCCTTGATGCCGTTGGGATAGACCTTCTCGACGTGGCGGAGGCTTAGAAAAGATCCGATCGATTCGTCGACCAGACGATTTCCGGTCTCGGCGAGTTTGGCCCGCGCTTCCTTGGGGCTCATTTTGACTTCGTTTTCCATAGGCTACCTCTTGACTCCGGCATGGGCCACGCCCTCGATGATCGAGCGTTGGGCCACCAAATAGACGATGAAGATGGGGATCATGGCGATGACCGCGGAGGCCAGGCTCAAAGTGATGGACTCATAGGCCTCGGAGTTATCGGAGATGACCTTGAGGCCATAGGCCAAGGTCCAAAGGGAACGGTCGGCACTGCCGACGATGAGTTGGGCCCACTGGACGTCGTTCCAGGCCCCCATGAAGCCGAAGAGGCCTTGGACGAAGAGGGCGCTTTTGCCAAGGGGCAAGACGATCTTCCAGTAGATCTTGAAGTTGCTGGCCCCGTCCATCCTCGCGTTTTCAATCAGGTCCTTGGGGATCCCGAGGAAGAACTGACGGATCAGGAAGACCCCGTAGACCCCGCCCATGCTGGGGGCAATGAGACCCATCAGGTTCTTGTAGAACCCGAGTAAGTTCATGTTGAGAAGCTGCGGGGCGGTCGAGATGACCCCGGGGATCGTCATGGTGGCGATCAGGAAGACGAAGATCTTGTCGCTGTACTTGAAATCGAGGAAGACGAAGGCGTAGGCCGCCAGGGAGGCGACAAGAAGATAGAGGAGGCTACCCCGGAGAGAGACGATGAGGGAATTGAGGAGCCAGTTCCAAATCGGGTACCAGTCGTTGGCGGCATTGGGGATATACTCGGTCTTCGAGAAGAGGGCGATGTAGCCATCTAGCGTGAAGGCATCGAAATCGCTGGGAAAGAAGGAACCCGGATATAAGGAGAAGTCGTTATAGTCCCGGAAGGATCCAAACACGCCCCAGACGATCGGTAGGAGCATGAGGGCCGAGACCAGGAGGAGGGCCACGAAGGCCAGGGCCTTAGCGGCTCTTTTGCCACGAAACAAACCGTTCTTCATGGGCATGGCCTCCTTTCCGTTCCTTGGTGACGATGAGTTCGATCACCGAAATGAAGATGATGATGATGCCTAGACAAATCCCCATGGCGGCGGCGTAGCCATAGCCCTTAGAGGAACCTAGTAGCATGTCCTGGATCCGGTAGATGGCACTCTTCATGGCGTCCTGGTCCGGCGTATTGGAGGCCAAGATGTAGACCTGGCCATAGAGGTTCATGTAACCGATGAAGGTCGTGAAGAGGCAAAGGAAGAGCTGGTCCTTGATGCCGGGAAGCGTGACGTGGAGGAAGCGGGAGAAGGCCCCGCAGCCATCGACGTCGGCGGCCTCATAGAGACTCTTGTCAACGTTTTCGAGCCCGGCGCAGAGGATGATGAAATTGCCACCGATCCCGCACCAAAGGCAGAAGTAGCCGATCAGTAGCCAGGCGCTCCAGGTCTCCCCGAACCAGTCGAGGGTGAGACCGAAGAAGGCATTGAAGAAGCCGTAGTGGTAATCGAACATCTTCAGGAGGATCAAGCCGGTCGCCGTCAGGGGGAAGATGCCCGGAAGATAGATGCAGGCCCGAAAGAACTTGTAGCCCGGGGGCTTGATGTTGATCAGTAAGGCCAAGCCCAAAGGCAAGAGGATGCTGAGGGGCACGATGATGAGGGCGAAGCGGAGGGTATTCCAGACGCTGCCCCAGAAATCCTTAGCTAGAACGGGATTGGTGAAAACGGCCTCGAAGTTGGCGAAGCCGACGAACTCACTGGGGAACATCGTCTTCCCGTCGAAGGAGCAAAGGGCCATTACGACCCCGAAGACCAGGGGGAAGACGAAGAAGAGGGCGAAACAGATGGCGTAGGGGCCGAGGAACCCTCCGACCGAAAAGGCCTTGAAAAGGGAACTTTTGCGGCGTTCTTCCCTAGTGGCGAATTCGCGGAGGGTTACTTCTTTCATGATTTATCCTTAGGCGTAGAGTTCGATGTAGGAAACGCAGTCCTCGTATTGGTCTTCCAAAATGGCCTTGACCGTTTGGTTCTGGTAGGAGGAAGAAAGGGTCTGTTGGAGGGCGTTCTTGAAATAGGTGTCGATGTAGGTGTAGTTGACGGTCGGGGGGACGACGACATAGTCCTCGGGCTGGCCCCAGTACTGGATGTACTCCTCATAGGCCGGATCGGCCTTGAAGGCACTGGAATTAGAGACCGAGATGGCAGCCGGGAGGTGTCCCCGCTTGGCCCATTCGATGCCGGAATAGTAGGCCATGTAGTCCATGAAGACGGTGGCGGCGCAGGCCTTGGTCAGGGAGAACTTCTCGGGGGCCATCATCATGATGGCGTGCCCTTCGCCCTTGATGAGGGAAGAGGCTTCCGAATCATCGCGGGTGAAGAGGCCGGAGAGGCTTCTGGTCGTGATATTGTCCGCTCCCCCGTCGTTTCTAAGGAGACGATCGAAGTCCGCCATTTCGTTCATATAGGCCCAGGGCCCTTGGAGTTTGAACATGGCGGTTCCGGCTAGTAAGGGGGCATTGCCGACGTCATAGGAGGAACCGTAGTCGAGGCTCAAGGCCGACTTGTTGTAGGAAGTGGCGCTCGGGAAGATCCAGTCACGCAGTAACTGGAGGCCCTTGGCGGTCTCGTCGGAGTTCCAGGCCGGCATCCCTTCTTCGTCGACCAAAGTCGCCCCGTTTTGGACGGCGGCCGTGTAGCCGACGAACTCATGGACCCACATGTCGCCGTAGGAAATGGGGAAGGCGGCATAGGGGGAGGCGGTGGAGGCTAAGCGCCACTCATCGGCGGCATAACCCTCGGAGTTCTCCCCTCTGATCCAAAGCTGGTTGTTGGCGGCTTTCTTGGGGGCATCGTCGCAGATGGCCACCAGTTCTTCGTAGTTGGTGGGAATCTCGTAGCCGTTTTTCTCAAGGATATCGACCCGCATCACCACCATGGCGGAGTGGACGTCCATCGGAAGGCCATAGAGGCTGCCATCGAGGGTGACGGCGTTAAGAAGCGAGGGCACGAAGTCATCCTTGTCCAAAGGCGTTTCGGCCTTCCCGAAGTAGTTTTCCACCGGTAAGAGCCAACCACGTTCCCGGTACTCGGCCGCCCGCGAACCATGGTTGAAGAGGAGGTCGGGGGCATTGGGCCGGTCGAACTGCATGGTGGTATTCAGCAGGGTCTCGAGGTCATAACGGGACGTATGGGTGGTGGTGACGTGGATTTGACCTTCGTAGAGGTCGTTGAAGCCGGCGATGATGGCGTCCTGGGTGGAGGCGTCGTCACCGGTGGTCACCGACCACATCTTCAGTTCGACCCCGTCATAGACGATGTTGCCGGCTTCGTCGCGGACGAGGTCGCCCTCGTCAAGCGGATCGAAGCTCGATTCGGTGGTGGTCCCGGTCGGCCCGCAGGAAGAAAGGACGGCGGCGAGAGCCAAAAGGGGGATGAGTTTTTTCTTTTCCATATCAGTCATGGGCCGTCACAAGCGGCCCCTCCTTTTCTATGCCGATCGAAGCCTTCCGGCCTTCAACGTAGGGAAGGCCGGTCGTTTCGTCGAATAGCAATCTGTCGATGAAGGTGATGCGCTCCTCGGGGTTCTCCCCATGGATGTCGAAGCCGTGGTAGATGATCCAATAGTCCCCGGCCTTGTCCTGGATGACGGTGTTATGGCCGGTCCCGGCCACCTCGTCGCTGGGTCCGATGACGAGATCGCCATAGGTCCCTTCCGACATCAGTTTCCCGTCGCTGCCGCGGTACTTCCCAAGCAAGGTATCGCTGCTCCCGGCCTTGACCCGGTAGGTCGAGGACGAGCCCGAGCAGCAGGAGCCTTGGCTTCCGAGATAGATCCACTTGTCATCGTGCTTGAAGACATAGGAACCCTCGTAATTGATGTCGATGTTCATCCCCTGGCCCCCGGTGTTGTCGTCGATGAGCCAGTAGAGGTGGTCCTTGATGTTATCTAAGCCATAGAAGAGTTCGGTCCCGTCATCGGTCAGCTCGGCCGCGGCGATCCCATAGAAGCTCCCCCAGATCAGATAAAGTTGTTCCCCGTCGTAGATGGCCTGGGGGTCGATCGAGTTCTGGACCCCGGTGGTCTCGCTATCTAAGACCATCCCGTAATGCTTCCAGGGGCCGACCGGGGTATCGCCGACCGCCACCCCGATCCCGGGATTGCTATCGCCCCAGAGGGAGAGGGAGTAGTAATAGTTGTATTTGTTCCCGACCTTGATGACACTGGGGGCCCAGACCCCGGCTTCGGGGTCGCCCCAATCAAGGGCGTCGCTATGGCCGTCGAAGACGCTCCCGGCCCAGATCCAGTCGACGAGGTTCTCGCTTCTGAAGATGGGGCTGCGGTCGTAGGCCACGCCCTTGTCGCCCATCTCGCAATAGGTATTGGTGCAATAGAGGTAGTAATACCCGTCGTCCCCTTCGATGACGTCGGGGTCGGCGACGGTCACGAAGTACTCGCTTCCGTCTTGCTTGTGGAAGCGCATCGGATTGCTATAGGTGCCCCTGACGTAGGTCGGTTCGCTGGAAGTCGAGGTTTGCTCCTCGGTCCCGGTGGATTCCGAGCTAGAACCCGAGTCCCCTGCGAACTGACAACCCGTTAGGAGCAGGGGCAAGAGCAAAAGAAGCAGTGGTTTCTTCATTCTTCTTCCTCCAAGGAGGCGATGTAGGGACCCGGCAAAGTCTCGTGGTTGGAGGCCTTCCTGTCTTCGACATAGGGCCAGCCCTCTTCGTCGAAGAGGAGCTTGTCCATGTAGAGGACCCTTGAATCCTTGTGGCTCCCGGTCGTGTCATAGCCGTGGTAGAGCATCCAGTAGTTGCCGCCGTCGTCGGTGGTAATCGCGCAGTGTCCGACCCCCATGGCCCCGCTCATCGAGGGGACGACGACCGCTTCCCCGCGGTTGGGTCCGAACATGTCACGTCCTTCCTTATCGAGGTAGGGACCGGTCAGGGTCTTGCTTCTGGCCACCACGACCCGGTAGGTGCTCGAGGCCCCCGAGCAGCAACTGCCGGTCGAGAGGAAGAGGTAGTAATACCCATCCTTCTTCATGATGAAGGTAGCCTCGTAGTTGTTGAGTTCGTTGATCTCGTAACCGCCGAGGGAGACCTTGTGTTCCTTCTGATATTCGAGACCGCCTTGGAGGCCAAGGCCGTCTTCCGTCAGTTCGATCAGGGTGATGAGGCCCCCGAAGGAACCCCAGCCCATGTAGAGGCGCCCCTCGTCGTAGAAGACGTGGGGATCGATGGAATTGGTGACCCCGATTTCTTCGGAGTTGAAGAGCTTGCCCTTGTGTTCGAAGGGCCCATAAGGGGTATCGGCGACCGCCACCCCGATCCCGGGGTTGGCGTCACCGCCGGTCGAAAGGGAATAGTAGTAGTTCCACTTCTCACCGACCTTGATGACGGTCGGGGCCCAGACCCCGGCCCCGCTGGTGCCCCAGGTCGGGTTGTAGTTTTCGAAGACATTGCCGGCGTAGGTCCAATCGACGAGGTTATTGGAACGCCAAATCGGCCCCCTCACGAACTGCTTGGTCGTTGGGGCATTGCAATCAGTTTGGGTGCAGTAAAGGTAATAGGTCCCGTCGTCGTCCCTAACGACATAGGGATCGGCGATGTAGGTAAAGGCCGGCTCCCCTTCCACCAAGGGGTATATGGGATTGCTATAGGGATTGTTCTTGGAAACCAGGCCCGGCGAGGGATTGTGGGAAGTCGCGGTTTCGCTGGTAGTGGAATCTCCCCCCCCGGACGGTTCGCAGGAATATAGCGACCCGCTGAATAGGAGGGGCAAGATGAGGGCAAGACGGTGGGCTTTAGTGGTCATAAACTCTCCCCTTCACCCCAATCATAGGATAACTATAACGTTATAGCAATATCTTTTTGTATGCGCTTACATTTTTGATAAATGCCGAATATTACTTAATTTTTCGTCACTAAGATATTACGTGCGCGAGGCGCGTCGAAAATATGCCGCTTAGGCAATTGGAATCCCCTTCCCCTAAAGGACTTCTTCCTTGAGGGGACGGGCCAAGAGACCTTCTACGGCCTTATTGGGATCGAGTCCTTCCCGGACCACGGCGTGCACGGCTTCGATGATCGGTAGTTCCAAGCCCTTCTTCCTACCCAGATGATAGGCGGCGTCGAGGGCATTGAGCCCCTCGACCGCCATCGCCACCTTGGAAACGGCTTCCTCTAGTCCATAGCCTTGCCCGATATATACCCCGCATTCATGGTTGCGGCTATGATAGGAAGTCGCGGTCACCACCAAGTCCCCGAGGCCGGCTAGTCCATAGAAGGTTTCCTTCTTGGCCCCGAGGGCCGTTCCTAGTCGCATCATCTCCAATAAGCCCCGCGATATGAGGGCGGCCCTGGCATTGTCGCCATAGCCTAGGCCCTCGGCGATGCCGCTAGCGAGGGCCATGATGTTCTTGATGGCCCCGCATATCTCGACACCGTAGATGTCGCCGCTATCGTAGACCCGGAAGCGAGAGGAGGAGAAAACGTCGCGGACCAACCGGGCCGCTTCCTTGTTTTTCGAGGCCGCCACGCAGAGGGTCGGAAGCCCCTTGACCACCTCTTCGGCGTGTGTGGGGCCGCTGAGGGCCACGACGGGGAAGCCCTTCTTCGTTTCTTCCTCTATCACCTCCGACATCGTGAGGAAGGTTTGGTCTTCCAGTCCCTTGGAAACGCTGACGAGGGACTTGATGGAGGATGACAAACGGGGAAGGCTATTCCTAGCCATGTCCCGGACGTAAGGGGAAGGGGAAGCATAGACGGCGAGACCGGCCCCAACGAGGGCTTCCTTGAGATCTGCGGTAAACAAAATGCCGGGATCGAGAGCGGTTCCCGGGAAGCGGGGGTGGGAATGACTCCCCTTCAGCTTCTCTATTTCCTTCGGGAAAGGGCTATAGGCCCTTACCTCATGGCCCTTCTTGGCCAAGAGGTCGGAAAGGGCCAAGCCCCAGGTCCCGGTTCCAAGCATCGCAATGTTCATGGCACAAGGTTAAGGGAGAGAAGTAGCCTAGGAAAGGGCCAATCAACGGGTAGCCGATTGAAAAGTCCCCCTTTACCGTCGAAAATCTCCCCATGCAGAAAATAATCGACTTCTTCCGCAAGTACGGACTCTACCTCCTCGCGGCCGCCACTCTCGTTTGCCTTGTAGCGGCTTGTTTCATCTACTTCCTCCCCGACATGTACACGGGTGGTCGCATAGTCATTACTTATAGGTACGACCCCTTTACCCACGTCATGATCCCCAATTACGTCTGGAACGTCGACACTTGGAACGGTTACGAGATCATCGAAGGGGCGGCCATCACCTACCTTGTGTTCATCATCATCTTCCTAGGGGCCGGCATCGCCAACATCTTCATCGAATACCCCGATACGAAGGCCATGAGGATCACGAAGATCGCTGTCTCCGCCACCCTTCCCCTCTTGTCGCTCATTCTGGTCTTGGCTTCCTATGGCCAGATAGTCGCGGCCATCTAAAAGCCCCTCAGAAACCACTTGAAACCATGAAAAGCGGCTAGAAGGAGCCGCTTTTCATCAAGGCTAATGGCCAAGGCCGAGTAAGTATTCTTCAACGTTTATGTAGTCGATGTCCCCGACCTTTTGGCTTTCCCCGCGGTATATGACCGCCCTTCTAGCGATGTTTCCGTAACGTTCCCCTATTTGCCTAAGCGCCGCCGATAAGAAAGCCGTTGTAGTTATTTCCCCTTAGGCGGATGGTGCGTCCGAATCTAAGGAATTCATCGATTCCCTAACGGCCGAAAAGGAAGGCGAACTATGACGTCCATTGTTGCTTGTAAGACCGTTCCCAGTCCTCTACCCGTATGAAAGGTTAGCTTACATATATTCTCTTTATCAGGTTCGTTCTTTTTTAAATATGTTTTTCTTACTCGCGGAAAATTAAATTCGCGGTTAACCGGAAGACTTTATGCAAATATATTTTCGCTGGACAGGAAACTGCATCGTTTTTAGAGGAAGAGATAAGATCAATCTGGGGTCTCTTCTTTGCCCCGCTCCAAAATAAGGAATTCGACAAGTTCATAGGCGTAAGTAAAGGGGACGAGTGGCCAGATATCGCCATCTTTTTGTTCGCATTGTTTCTTTGAAAACATTATGGCTTTACGATAATCTCCGCAAAAATTGAATACATCTTTTTGTTTCTCATAAGATCGGATATAAGTTTTCAAGCGGTCGATCAATTCGTCTTGGTTGTGATAACGGCGTGTCGAGTACTCGAAATGATTGAGAAACCAGAGTTCGAATGAAGGATAGGAAAAAATGACCTTGATTTGCTTATATTTTGGTTTTTCCCATACTCTTTCCTTCAATAGGTCCGTTCTCTTCGATGATGTATCGATATCCGTGAGCAGAAATATCCGGTCGCCAAACCTAGGGTCATATCCGTTGTTGCGACAATAGTTGAGAGCATAATCCAGCATCCCCTTAAGATCGTTATGGGAGGATGGTTTTATTTTGAGAGCATAGTGCGAAGAACCATTGAAATGCCCGAAATAAAGCAACTCGGTCTTATTGTCCTTTCCCTCGCAGAACAAAAAATAAATCGGTTTCCTCTTTTTCACAGTCCCGGCAATTCCCCTGGATTAATGCGTGGCCCTTCGACGTATCTTCCACCAAGGAAGCCACGGGCGATGTTTTCCCCTTTCCTAGGGGAATATTCCGACAAGTTAACGACTTCCGTCCCATCCCCCTCCGTAACCGATTCGGTCAAATATATTTGATCCCGCCTAAGGAGCCCCTCATTCAATAGCAAGGCGTCCTGCGAATTGAATAAAATCTGGGCCCCGTTTCTATTGATGTCAGGATCGTAGAAAAGAGAAAGGAGATAGGTCGATAGTTCGTGGTGAAGGGATGACCCGAACTCATCCACAACCAAAAGTTTGCCCTCCCGGATGGCATGGTAAAGACCGCCGGATAACGCCATGACCTTCTGGGTACCAAGCGACTCATCACCCATTCCGAGTTCAGTAAAACCATCTTGGCTTTTATGAATCGTTATGACCTGATGGATTTCCTGCTCGATGACGGGCCCACTGAAAGCGGATTGCCCAATGGCATCAGGTACCAACGGAAACCTCAATTTGGTCTTTTTGGCTTTGACTTCATCAATACTCAAATCACTACTATGGAGCAGAGAAACGAGAAAGGCGTGGTAGTTTGGATCGCTGGCGATGAATGACCCGATGCGGTCGCCAGCCGGATTCCCGGTTCCAACCGTTGAGATGAAATCGTTTTGGAAGAAATAGAACACGTCCCTAAGGTATGGCAAGTTGATTTGGGCAGCTTGGGTTACGAAGGGTTTGGCCGGGAGGGCGCTTTGGAGCAAGAGACCAACCAAGGGATTTCCCTTGAGTTCGGGACAGAAACGCGGTTCCTCACCTGCTTTCCTCAGGAATACCATCCGCCTTCTTTCGTCCCTAACGTCCAAGGCTTCTTCAAGTATCTCCTTCGAGGTGACGGCAAGATGATAGAAGTAATGCCTCGCTCCCTTGGTGAATTCCAAGTCGAAAATAGTGGGCATTTTTCTATTCTCCTTGGAAAAAGCAAAGGGGGTCACCCACGCTAGACCATTTGTCAAAACGGCGTTTTGGGTCAACAGGACAATGTTGGCTAAAGCCACGATGGAATTGGTCAAGTTCGACTTTCCACTGGCATTCTTCCCGAATACCCCTACCCCTTTGGAAAACTTGGTTCCGTCCTTTTCGAAATAGGCCGGGAACTGGGTATTGTCTTCTTGCTTGGTAGGAAGAAATGATATGGTTGTTCTTTTTTTGATGGAACGGAAATTCTCAACACCGAATGAAACGATCATGTCAATTGCTCCTTCTGGGTGGATTTTAAATCTAACATTCGAATTTTGCAAGTAATCTTCAAATATCACTATTAAGTAATAAGATTTTTGGGATTAGCATCAAAACATATTGTTACCACATCTCTACTGTTTTGTTTCTAATTAGATTAGCCATAAGACCCCCTGCTCTTATGGCCCCACAATGGTCTTGCATGTAGAATATCGGGGTCACAAGGAACCTGGATATGAAAGAAAAACGCGTCTGCCCCATCTGCGGGGAAGAAACCTTCTCCTACATGGGCCATTACCGGAAGGACGGACTATGCCGCAAGCACCGCGACATGCTCGCTAGTGGGCAATTGGTGCAAAAGGAAGACGGGAGTTTTGCCGAGAAGAAGGAAGAAGCCCCTGCCAAAAAGGAATATACGGAGGCAAAGGAGAAGGAAACAGAAGCACCGAGGACCGCGACCGCCAAGTGCATCGCCTGCGGGCGGGAAACGCATAGCGGCAACCTCTTTTGCCTAAGTTGCTACCACAAGTACAAGGACAAGCAGATCCTCGTCCAGATCAGCAAGTGCCGGGAAATAAAGATCCTCGATGAATCCTACGAAGGGAAATACACCTGCAAGGACGGCCACATCGTCAAGAGCAAGTCGGAAAGGGAAATCGACGACTATCTATTCGAACACGGTATCGCCCATGCTTATGAAATAGGATAAGCCCAGTCAACTGGTTTTTTTTCTTTTCGGGCTTTCTCTTTTCTTCGCATGCCGAAAATGCGGTGTTTGAAAACGCCTTCCATAAATCCGGGGTTTTG
>CALVUI010000006.1 GCA_944363565.1 uncultured Bacilli bacterium | reverse complement strand
GGTGCGCCTGGCCCCGCGCTCGATGGCCTCCAGGACGATGCGCTCCTTCTCCTCGGGGGTCCGCATCACGAATTTGCGCGCTATTGTTCTTGCCAATGGTTTGCCTCCTTTCCCTAATAGGGTAGCAAAAAAGTGGAGAGGGCTTTTTTGACCCTGTCCACTTTTAGGCTAGCACTTCACCTCCTGTGTCCAGGATTCGGGGCACACATCATAATGGGGCGCTTTCTTTTTGGTTTGCTTAATCGATGACCACTTGGTTGAGGGAAGAGGACCTATGGATCATCTTCTCAAAGAAGTTCACGACGGCATCGGGGTTCTTGATCTCGTAGAAACCGAGATCTTCCTTCCCGGTCAAATTGACGTAGACGTTGCCGAAGTTGAAGATCTGACCCCGGAAGCCCTGTTCCTTGCTGACCGAGAGGACGTTGGAGAAGTAACGGGTATGCTTCGTTTTGTTGAAGAAGCCCCCTTCGGAGACGATCCGGTCATTGTAGATATGGTAGACGTAGGTCTTATTGGTCAAGATGGTGAAGAGAAGGATGAAGATCCCGACGATCGCAAGGCAGAGGATGCCATAGAGGATCGTCATGAAGAAACCATAATGACCGATGTAGGAACGCTTGGCTTCCATCATGAGTTTTGAAGGGGCTTTGGGGGCCTCGGGCGTCGCCTCGTTCCCTTGGGTAGGATTCCCTTCGAGGGGATTCCCGCAGGCGACGCAGAAGCGGGCGTTATCGCCGTTTTCCTTCCCGCATTTGCTACAGAATTTGCTCATATAAGTACCTCCTTAATCTAGAGCGATGTCATCCGTGGTCTCCGGAATTTCATAGACCTCGGATTGTAATTCGGTGTAGGTCAGCTCCAAGTCGAGGTTGACGGTCTCGGCCCTAGAGCCGCTTAGTTTGGTTTCCATCTTCCCCACCAACTTGAAGGTGTATTCGAAGAGACCCGCGGTTTCCTTGGCCAGCAAGGTCTTGGTCTCGAGATCGAGGCTGGTGCGGACGAAGTCCCCCAAGACTTGGATCTCATTGCTTTCCTCTTGGAGGAAAACGGACTGGTTGATGAACTCGAGGACGGCTTTGGCCCCTTCGTCGCTGAGGAGGTAATTCCATTCCTTGTCTGCGGGCGTCCGTTCGATGGCCTCGAAGGACTCGGGGGCGAAGAAGGACTCATCGATACGGAAGAGATACTCGTCGTATCTGCCCCGTCCGGTCGAGGGGTTGAATTCGTCATTGAAGAGCTTGTTGACGCAGGAATAGACATCCCCGGAGAGGAGATTGGCCCGGTTGACCTCGTAGTCCTCGATTTCGGGATAGAGCTCCTTGAGGTCGGAATCGACCTTGATGTGGTTGTTGAAGTAGACCTTGTTGTCCTGGATCGTCCGCTTCATCCCATAGGTGCCCTTGGTCACGTACTTGGCCGTCTCGGTCTCCATGGTCAGGGCAAGGTTGGCCTTGTCCTTGGTCGAGGACGTGTTCTCATAGGCCTGGTAATCGGCGGTCACATCAGCCAAGGTCGCTTCCATGGCGGCCGGATCCAAATCGAGGTTCGGAAAAGAGGGGGCCACGATGGTCGTATCCTCATAACCGGTGAAGTTGAGGCGGTAATCGAAGTCGAGCTTGGCCACACTCGCCACCTCGACCGAGAAGGAGTAATGATAGGAGGCGAGATATTCACCGTTATAGGTGACCTCCATCAAGTAAGAGGCCTCGTTGCTAGGCATCTGCTCGATCAGGGATTGGACGAGGGGGCTATCGAGGAAGGACAAGGTAGTGGCGATGATCGAAGAGGCATTGGCCTTCGAGGTCAGGCGGTAGGCACTGCCAACTTTGTCGACACTGAGGATATCCTCGTCAGTGTATTCGAAGATGGCCTTGGCGAAGGTCGAACCGACGACCTTCTCCTCAGGGACGGTCTCGAACTTGGTAAGTTTTCCATCCTCGTTGAGACGGATGTCCTGATGGGAATCGGGACGGCCCACCAAATATTGTTCCCCGTCGAAGAGGAGGGCCCCCGAGCTCTTGTAATGCTCGAGAGATTGGATTTCCCCGATATTGGAAGCCTGGACTTCACCGGTCCGCTTGGCGGAAGGACCGGAAAGGGCCGAGGCCAAGGTGGTGGTGACGTTGAGGGAGTCGGTATATTGATAGCTTCCGTCCACGGTCTTGGCGCGGGCGGCGAGGAAATCCTCGCGGTAGCTCATGAATTTGGCGTAGATCGTCAAATTCTTGGTGACCTTGATCGGGAAGACGGCCTTATTGTTGAAGGCGGCGTCCAAATACCAATCGATGAAGCGATGGCCTTCCTTGATCGGATCGGCGGGCCGCTCCAGATAATCGCCTTCCTCCACTTCGACGTCGGGCATCTCGGTGTTGACGAAACTGACGCGGTACTTGGCGACGGTCGTTTCGGTAGTCGAGGGGGTCGGTTCGGTCGAGGTCCCGGTATCGACACTACTGGATGAGGGGCCGCAGGCAACTAAGCCCAAAGCCATGGCCGCCAAGGAGGCGGTAAGGAATAATTTGGTCTTTTTCATAACCTGTTCCCTATCATAAGACCCCCCCGTCAAAGTCAAGGTAGAATTTAAGGAGACCTAGGAAACATCGAAGTTTTGGCAACGGATTAAAAAATGGATACCCAAGGAGAAACGCCCAAGGAATTTATTTCAGGGCCCGCAATAAAAGATGGACAAATGTCTATATACGAAAGAAAAGAGCCCGGCGATCCGGGCTCATGGAAATAGAATGGCTGCCTTAGGGTGATCCTTGGGGGACCTTTAGAAGAAAGGCCGCAGAAACGGTCTATGAGAAACGATATGGGTCTAGAAATCGACCTTCTCCAAGAGATTGGCCGATACCTTGTAGGTCAAGAAGTGAAGGCCGAAGGAGATGAGCAAGGCCCCAGCCAGGGCGACAAACTGGATCCAGAGATCGAGCTGGTTCAAAACCGCGAAGTCGGGGGTCAAAGGAAGGATGAGGGTAAAGAAGAGGATGAAGAAGACGAAGAAGAAGATGGATAGAAGACTCGATAAGACGATCGACTTCCCTTTCCGGTAATAGATGGGGAAGAAAATGAGGTCGGCGAGGGCATAGCCGACCACCGCGAAGGCCAAAACCAAGACGTAGCTATTTAAGCCAAGGCCCGGGATGGGCAGTGCGGTGCCACTCCCCGAGGGATCCATGGCCGCCGTTTCGCCCATGAGGGCGAAGGGATAAAGAAGCGACATCACCACCATGAAGCCGAATTGGAGGAGCAAGACGGTGATGACCCTAGCCAAGACGATGTCCTTCTTTCTCACCGGAAGCAAAGCGGTATACAAAAGGTCGTTGCTCTGCTGACCCTTGTTGGCCCCGAGGAAGAGGATGGGGTAGCAAACGAGGGCATAGATGAAGCCGATCCCCAGAGGATAGGCAGGAATGAGGATCATGAAGGGAAAAATGAAGGCAAATAAATAACAAAGGGGATGGACCGCCAGTTTCAGTTCCTTATAGATCAAAGCTTTCATCTTCCTTCTCACTCCTTTCGAGATAAACCATGATCTCCTCAAGATCGGGTTTCCTAAGCTCAATGCCCGGCTTATCGAAGTACTTCCGTCTATCGGCCTCGATCAGGCCTTCGATATGGTCCTCGAAGACCTTGTGGTAGATGTATTCGGGACCGAGATTCTCATCCCGGGTCTTGTCGTTCACGAAGAAATAGGAAGAAACGAAATCCTCCTTCTTCCCGGTATAAACGATCTTCCCCTCGTGGATGTAGGTGATGTCAGAGGCGCATTTGTCGAGGTCGCTGGTGATGTGTGTGGAAAATAGAATCGCCCTGTCCTTGTTGCTTACGAGGCGCCGAAAGATATCGAGAATCTCATCCCGGGAGACCGGATCGAGGCCCGAGGTCGGTTCATCGAGGATCAAGAGCTCGGCGTGGTGGGAAAGAGCCATGGCCAAAGAGAACTTGACCTTCATGCCGCTACTAAGTTCCTCGACCTTCTTATCGAGGTTCAGATCGAAAAGGCGACAGGCCTCGTTGAACTTCTGTTCATCGAAGTCGCGGTAGAAGCGCCTAGTGACATCGACCAGTTGGCGGATCTTCTTGTTGGGATAGTAATTGACCTCACTGAGACTAAAGCCGATCTTCTGCTTGTTCTCGAGTTCGTTGTCCCTCATCTTGGTCCCGAAGGCGTAGATCTCCCCCTTCTCGTAATGGACAAGGTTCATGATGGATTTGAGAGTCGTGGTCTTCCCGGCCCCGTTGCGGCCGATGAAGCCCATGATCTCCCCGGGTTTGACCTCGAAGGTCACATCCTCCAAAGAAAAAGAAGGATAGCTTTTGCATAGCCCTTCGATAGATAACAAGGCACCCATGTCGTTTCCTCCTCGATTAGTTTATATAAGCCTTGTGGAGAGGCAATTCAAATCGGCATATAGAACACGTTTTACATCGGCCATCCACGTCCAACGTATCCATCTGGCCATAAAAAGAAAAAGTCCCGTCTGACCGGAACATATTCTAGTGGTGGTGGGCCCAACAGGACTTGAACCTGCACGGGGGATGCCCAATAGATCCTAAGTCTATCGCGTCTACCAATTCCGCCATAGGCCCGCGCGAGTGATTATAGAGATAAAAGAGGGCTTTGGCTAATATAATTGCGATGAAGAAAGCCCTGACCCTCTGCGGAGGGGGAAGCCTCGGAGCCTATGAGATCGGCGCGGCCGGTTATCTCCACGAAACCAAGGCCGAGTTCGACATCTACACCGGGACCTCGATCGGGGCCACCAATGCCGTCTTGCTTTCGAGCCTCCCCTACGACAGGGTGGCCGAACTTTGGAACGAAGTCACCCTCGACAAGGTCATCAAGAACGGCTTTTTGCCCGGCGCCCCTTCCAAGGAGGAGTGGCGTTCCAAGTGGCCGAAGATGGGTTCCTTCATTTTGAGCTTCCTGCACCGCAAATTCGCCGACATGTCCCCCTTCGCCGATTGGCTGAAGGAGGCCATCGACCCGGAGGCGGTCGTGAGAGGTCCCAAATCGGTCGGCATCGTCACCACTTCCTTCCCCGTCCTCAAGGAAGTCGACATCGTCCTCAACGAGGTCCAGCCCGAGGACGTCATTCCCTATATCCTCGCTTCCAGTGCGGCCTACCCCATCTTCCCGGCCTATGAATACAAAGGGAACCGCTACATCGACGGAGGCTATACCAACAACCTGCCCGTGGATTTGGCCTTCGCCCTCGGGGCCGATGAGGTCATCGCCATCATGCTACGGGCCATTCCCGAGGTCCCCCAGCACATCGAATTATTACGCCTCCCCAACGTCAAAGCGGTCATCCCGACCCACGACACCGGTACCATCTTCGACTTCAGTCCCAAAACCTTAAGGGAAAATACGATTTTGGGGTATCTGGACTGCGCGAAGCGCTTCGGGAAGTACTGGGGCCACGCCTATGCCTTCGAGAAGGACGGGAACATCTACCGCCACGCCGAACGCTTCATGACGTATCTAGCCCGCGAGACCCTCGAGGAATACTTCGCCTACGAGGAGATCTGCCGCTTCAAGCCCTACCCCATCAATCGGCCCCTCGATCTCTTCCTTAGACCGATGGAAATCGTCGCGGCCAACCTCAAGATCGATTACCTGAGGCCCTACGCGATAAAGGAATTCATCAACATCCTCAAGAAGACCATCCATACCGATTACTACATGAAGAAGGCCGAGGCCTTCGGTAAACGCAAAAGCTTTGCCTTAGGGCTAAAAGACGACGAGGTGGCGACCTTCTTAGCCTACGCCATCAGGGTCATCGAACACCACGAAAGCGACCTGCCGTTAAAGAAAACCAGCCAGGTCGATCCCCTGGCTGGCGTCCTTTATTGGCTGAGCCGTTACTTGCACCAGAACGGCTTGGTTTAGAACCCGATGTAGGGTTCGTACATCAAGAGGGCATCCTCGATGTTCTCGAAGATTTCCTCTTCGATGTTTTCCTTGTCTTCGCCGAGCTTTTCGGCGTCGTTTTTGTAATCGTAAAACATATCGTCGCGTACTCCTTTCTACTGTGTGTCCCTTACGGGAAGGAGTGATTGTACTAAGAAAAAAGGAACCGTCAAATTGAAAGCGGTTCCATTTTCTTGACCCGTTCTTGCGGGGCCTATTTTTCCTTCTTTAGGTTCCTAAGATCGGTCCTTCTTTTATAGGAACAGAGACGTTTGTACTGTTCGTTCAATTGCTGTTCGTACTTGCTGAGGGTCTTCTCGTTCGGGATGTAGAACCTCTCCTCCTCCATCCCCTCCGGGAGGTAGGCGATCTTGGGCCAGAGGTCGGGCCGGTCATAGGGGTACTTGTCCTCATCCTTCAGGGAGACCGGGGTCAACCGCAGATAATCCCTGACCCGGCTCGGAGTCTTCTCGCAGTAGGCCATGGCCTTCTGGATACTGAGGCACCCGGCCTTGCTATGGGGAGAAAGACAGAGATCGACGACCGCATCCCCGAGGGGGATGATGGCCTCCGGGAAGCCGACCGCCTCGGCCGCTTCGATCGCCATCTGGGTCCGCATGACTGCGGAGGGATTGCTTAAGCCGATGTCCTCATAGGCCGTCACCAATAAGCGTCTCTTGATCGAATCGAGGTCACCGGAAACGCAAAGTCTCGCCAGGTAATAAAGGGCGGCGTCGACGTCGGCCCCCCTGATCGACTTCTGGAGGGCCGAGACCGAGTCATAATGCTCCTCCTCGTCCTTGTCGGAGCCGTAGTTGGGGACCCGTTCGATGGCCTCTACGTTCTTTAAAGTGACGGTTGCTCCGGGATTGCTCGAGATATAGGCCTGCTCCAGGAAGTTATAGGCAAACCGGAGGTCGCCCCCGCTTAGATGGGCGATGTAGCTCAGGGCCTCCTCTTCGACCTTCAGTTCCCCGTTGTAACCCTTGGGATCAGCGAGGGCCTTCTTCAGGCCTTCCTTGACGTCATCTTCGCTTAGGGGAGCGATTTCGAAGATCCGGGCCCGGCTCCTGATGGCCCGTGAGAGGGCGATATAGGGATTCGCGGTCGTGGCCCCGATCAAAAAGAAGGTCCCGTCTTCGACGTAGGGTAATAGCAAGTCCTGCTTGGTCTTATCGAGGCGGTGGACCTCGTCGACGATGAGGATGGCGTGCCCGTATAACTTCGCATCGGCAATATTCTCCGACATTTCCTTCTTGTCGGTGGTAACGGCGTTGATCATCGCGTAATGCATCCCCATTTCCTTGGCGTAGGCCAAGGCGATCGTCGTCTTCCCGGTCCCCGGGGGGCCGAAGAGAATGAAGGAAAAGGGAAGCTTCTTTTCGACGGATTTGGTAAGGGCCCCCGTGGGTCCCACCAAATGGCTTTGGCCGTAGATGTCCTTCAAAGCCTGGGGACGGAGGCGGAAAGCCAAGGGTTCGGAGTATTGCATGCTCCAAAATTCTAACAAAACGTCTATGATTTGGGGGCTATGAAAGTCAGACACAAACAAGCCCTCAGCCGCGATTGCCTGATCTGCGGCGTCGATAACGGCCTCGGCCTCCACGCCCACTTCTACGAGATGGAAGACGGGAAGATGATCTCGACCTTCACCTTCAAGGAAGAACACCAAAGCTACCCGGGACGGGTCCACGGGGGCATGATCGCCGCCGTCATCGACGAGACGATCGGGAGGCTCCTTTGGATCGAGGATCCCAAGGGCTACGCCGTCACCATGAAGCTCAACATCGAATACCATAAGCCGGTCCCCTATGGGGAGCCCTTAAAGTGCGTCGCCTCCCTAAAAAGGATGTCGAAGATGACCTTCGAAGGGGAAGCGGAGATCAAAGACGAAAAGGGAACGATGTTAGCCAAGGGCAACGCCCTCTACTTCCGCCTCGCCGTCGATAAGATCACCGGGAAAGAAGGGACCGACGTCAGTGCCTTCAACATCGATGTCCCCGATGACATCAAAGACATCGAAGAATAACTAGTCCTCTTTGGGACCCTTTTCTTCCTTCATTTCCTGATCGAGGTCCTCGCCGAGGTGCTCGAGTTTTTCGGTCCGTTCCTTCTCCCCACCTGGCAAATACTGGTAATAGGGGAAGGGCTGGCCCTTTTCATAGGCATTGGTGAAGGAGCTTTCCATTTCGGCGTATAGGTATTCCTTGCGGCCCGAGATCTTCTTGCCGAGTTTTATATCCAAGACATCGTAGAAACCGACGACGATGAGGGCGATGGCGACCGTGATGATCCCGATGTTCGACCTCAGGTAATTGATGGCGATCCCCAAACCGAAGTTGTTATAGCCATCGTAGACCCCGATCACCTTCTCGATCCCGATCTTCTTTTCATAGTCGCCGGAGGCGCTATTGGCGTCTCCCCGGAAGGTATAGAGGGGCTTCTCCCCTGAAGTATCGATCTCGATCAGGCGGTGGACGATGATCTTGTCGTCTTCCCCATAGAAGGCGCAGATGTCGTAGAGTTCGGGACTGACCCCTTCTTCCAAGGGCTTGATCCCGATCAAGGTATAGGCATCGAGTTGGTTATTTAGGTCCTTCAGGTAACCATTGAAGGGGTTCTTCTCCTCCATCGAGGGGGTTTGGATGACCAGATAATAGGAGCCCCCGAGGTTGAAGAGTTCCCCGCTTAGGCGGATATGGATGGCCGCCCCCATGAGGGCGACGAAGCACAAATAGAAGATCCCCAAGCAGACATTGGCGAAGACCTTGAAGCCCTTGGTCCGGCGGTCCTTTTCCTTATGGTATTCCTCGAAACTTGGAAGGGGCTCTTTTCTATCCTTGGAATCGAAGAGGGCCTTGATCTTCTTGAAGTAGCCACGGTCCTCCTTGAGGATCTCCTTGCTGATCGATTCGTCCTCCAGGGTATGGTCGACGCAGCGACCAAGATAACGGAAATAAAGGACGAACAAACCCCCGAAGGCCAAGGCCATGAGGATGATGACGGTCAAAGAGACGGCGAGGGAAATGGTTTCAACGGTCGCCGCCCGATCCAGAAGCGGAAGCCAAAAAAGTAGTTCCATCTAGTTGCCTCCTTCCTCCCCTATTAGCTTTTGCGGTTTATCGACCACCTTGAAGATGTAGTTTCTTTCAATCACGAAGTCCTCATAGGTAGCAAGGGTGATGTATTGCCCCGTCAAGGTATCCTGGAGGCACTTGCCGGCGGCCTCGTAGCCCCCCATCAACTCCCCGAGCGTCTTGGCGCCGTTTGCCGAATTGTAACTATCGTCGGACTTGAGGTTGGCCAAAAGGTAATAGTAGTCGGTCGAACGGTAGGAATAGGAGTCGACGTTGTGGTAATTGCCGCTTCCCTCGAGGTAAGCGTCATCCTCGACGATATTCACGAAGATGTTGTGGATTTGGTAACACCAAAGGGTGACGTTGGTCGGGCGATGGGAATCGTTGGGTCCGGTCACGGCGTATTCGATTTCCAGGCGGATGTTGTAGATGCCGGTCGAGGGGACGCAGAAGATCTGCAGCCCTTCGATGAGCGCCCAACCGACATCACTGGCGTCGTCTATGGGAGCACCCTTGTAGAGGACCCCGGAATGGTCGTAATTCGATCCCTCCTCCAGCTTCGCCATCCCCATGCCGCCATGCGAGGAATCGCTACCGTATTGCGAATGGTAGTATTCGGTCGTCCCATCGAAAGATATGGAAGGGCGGGAGGGGGCGGAACCGCTATCGACGACCTTGAGGGTGAAATTGGCTTCGCCGCTAGGCAAGCGGATGGAGAAGTAGTTCTGGGGTAGGCTCAAGGTATCACCGTTGCTCAGCGAAACATCATAACGAGCCCGGCCATCGGCCCCGGCGGTATAGAAGTTGACGTTCCATGCCTCATATACGGCCTTGTGGGAAGATCCGGATTCGCTGTCGCTATTGCCGATGGATTGGAAACCGATTCCGTCATTTACCGAGAAAGATCCCGTCGAACCGCCGACGAGATCGTAGTCATAACGCCGTTCAAGGGCCAAACCATAGGCACGCCCGTAATAGTCATACCAAGAGTCGGGCCCATCTTGATAAAACAAAAGCCCCGGGACGATGGCGTATGGTTCGATGCCGTCGCCATGGAGGGCATTTACGATATTGGTCTTAAAATTAAAATTTTTATCGTCAAAACGGGGGGAAGACAAATCTTTTACCGGAAGATCGCCTTCGACATCATCTCTTATGTTATATCCCAGGAAACCGTCAGTTTCAGCGGCTTCTTTAACGAATAAATAGGCATTGTATCGCCCTTTTGGCAGTTCACCCAAATTGTCGAAATTAAATGTTATGTCTTCCCAGTCGCCAATCCAAGTGCGATTCCGAGAGGAACTGGCCGCGGACTTGTAAACAGAAGCCTGGATGCCTCCGCTTTGCGCTTCGTTCCCGGTGATTTCAACGCCGGAATAGCTATAAACGGCGGCGAATCCTTGGCTTAGAGAAGGGTTGTAGGCCCAAAGGTCGACGCCGTTGATGCGGGTACCCCATCTTATGCCGTCGCGCTTGTCGGAGTCGGCTTCCTGGTATCCCTTTCCGCCGGAATAGTACGGGTAAAAACACAGGGTTTCCGTTCCATTTACCTCATAGGGGGTCATGCGAGTTGTTTTGACGACGTTTTGCAAAACGTCGTTGAAATTGGGAATGACCAAATCCTCGGTGGAGATGGCGTAGTTCCCCGTGTTGTTTCCGCTTACGCCGGGTTCTGTATACGGATCGGGTATGCAAGACCAAGCCAAGAAACTTTTCGGGGAAGGAGAGGAACCTTGCGAATCCACGAGTCCGGAAACGGGGTTGCTCAAGGCCTCCATGACTTCGCCCGGCAAATAGGAAACGTTGGGAATCTTGATGTAGCGGTCAGTGCAAGTAGCACCGTAAACGGAAGTCAAAGCAACACCATCGGTCGCGCGGATACCGGAATCGTTATTTCCTTCGTAATCCCAATAACCGTAGGTATGACTATCTTCATGGCAATATTTGCCTAGGTTTCCGTTGGCGTCAAACGGGTTGCCCGTGAAATTCTGCGCGAAAAAATACACATCGTAATACTTAACGCCAAGATCGGTGGGATCGCCTTCGTCCCCGAAGGTCATGTTGTCGCGGATGGCGTCGGCTTGGCCCTGAGTAGGAACGTCGACATCTTGGCTAGCGCCGAAGAAAAAGGAACCGTAACCAAAAGCCACCCCGAGGGAAGTCAGGGGCAAGGCTAGGCCCAAGACGGGCAGCAACAATTTCTTCAAAACGGCGTTCATCTATCACTTAAAAGGAAACGGTCAAGGAAACGGTGAGGGAATACATTTTCCCGTTGACGGCATTGATCATTTCGGCCCAATCGGCGGTAGTCGTGGGTTTGTTTTTGAAACGGAAGAGGGGAATCAAAGCCACGTATCCTTTTTCGCAGGCCGTTTCGTAATCGGAAACGTCCCTAAGGTATCCCCCTTGGTTTTCTACCAATTCGACGTAGTCGTATAAACCACCCTCTCCCTCAAAGGAAAAGGCATAGGCAACATTTTGATAGAAGGCTTCTATGGCCTCCATTCCTCCGATGTAGCCCAGGCGAATTTCGGGAAG
The DNA here is from genome assembly GCA_944363565.1 of uncultured Bacilli bacterium. Lineage (GTDB taxonomy): Bacteria > Bacillota_I > Bacilli_A > RFN20 > CAG-826 > UBA4951. The sequence continues at coordinate 28,210 of CALVUI010000006.1, read as the reverse complement.
GAAATCGGCCCCGACCGAGGCGTCGAAGCGTTCCCCTTCCCCGCCTTGGGTCAAGACGAGGCGATAGTTTTCGTAATAGGGATCGATATCGGCCAAAACGAATTCCAAGCCTTCGATCTTGGGGGCGATGTTGACATTCCCTCTCAGGGGGACGGAATCCGTCTCGGGCTTCTCGAAGAAGGACCAGAAACTGAATCCCGTCCCCACAAGGGAAAGGAACGCCAAGCTTGGCAGACAAAGAGAGCAAACAAGGCGTCCCTTGGAATTCATCGGTCGATTGTTATTCGGTGACGGCAGTCAGTTCGACGGTCAAGCTCAAGGTAAAGCTCTTGCCGTCGATAGCGCTGACCATCGTGTTGTACTCGGTGGTGTTCGTCGGCTTTTGGGTGTAAATGAAGTGAAGCGGCAAGACGACGTCCTCGGCCACGAGGTTGTTCCCGCTGACAGTAAGGGTCAGTTCTTGGCTGGTCACCGCGCTTTCGAGGTCGATGTAGTCATCGATGGTCGTGGTGCCGTCGGTGGCACCCGCGGTGAGGAAGTCGAAACTGTAAGTAGCGGTGTAATCGGAGGTCTCTATCCCGGTATAGCCCTCGAAGGTCACGTCAAAGGTGATGTAGGGAACCGCAATGGACCCGCTCTTATAGGTGTAACTCGTGGTAGAAGCCCAAGGAGTGTTGGTGCTTTCGTCGGTGTAAGCGGAGTAGACACCGATGCCGACATCCTGATTGTTGAGGTTTTCGAAACCGTCTTGATCGAGCTCGAGATAGATCTTCTCGGCCGAAAGGGCGACGGTCAGACGGTCGCTTTCGGCAATGTCGGTAACGCTGATGTCCCCGGAAAGGGTATCGCTCTTGGAGATGCTTTCCTGGAATTCCCAGGCCGAGAAACCGGCCCCGACGATGGCAAGTCCACCGAGGACCGGTAGAACGAAGGTTAGGTATTTGTTGTGCATTTTGTATTGTCCCCTTTTTCGTAAATTGGAATGGATATGCATGCGGTGTAGCCCGCGGGTTCGATGAGGTTGGCGAAGGCCCATTGACGCCGAAAGGGCCGAAATCCTCCTAAGACTTTTCGTGCGCGGGTAAGTTTAAGACCCCCCCGTCGGAATCAATGCCAAGAAGAGGGGAAATTTTCGTTTGTAAAGGAACGTTATATGGTCATGAAATAGCGGAGTAATACCTAACATCCTAAATATAAATGGTTATTACCATGTTTTTCATTGAATAAAATGATTGTTTTTACAAATATTTATTCGCTAGTTACTTGTTTCTACAATTTTTAAACTATTTGATAAAGTAAACAATAAATAACTTTCGTTTTCATAAATAAAATTGAATTGGTTTCTTTTAAACCTTGAAATTCCTAAGTGACTTACGGAACAATGGTTTTAATAACAAGCAACATTTTACATTTATCTTTCGGAAGCAAAAGGATTGTTCTTTTGCCCTCCTTCTTATGATGAATGCTTAACTTTCATAAATAACCCCCTTGGGGGTCCATCAAAACGGACCAGAGATATTCCTTGACATTTTCTTGTCGGATTACTTTTTCCGAACACTTAAAATCGTCTTCCCGATTTATCGGACGACCCCAAAAGCCATCCCGTTCTTACCTAACACACGGACCGCCGGTCGAAGATGGAGGTTCCGGACAGTCAGCGCTGCCGTGTTCCTGCATCCCCGCATATTGTCGGTACGGGGGTTCGAATCGTCGATCGCGGATATCTTTAACGTTTGCACGAAGACAGGCCAAGGAACCAAAAAAAGAACCCATAACGCGCATACGTCATAGGCATCTACTACCTATTGTGCCTGGAAAACGCCTTAAATGCCCTCGAAATTTGAAAGCAAACGCCTTTAATGCCTAGGAAAACCTACTTAATCTTCATTTTTGTCGACTATTTCCCAATGGCCTCCCCTATCTGGAGACCACCGACGAATTTTGTGTAATAAGACCTTCGACGCCTTCCTCTTGCTCTGACATTAAACTATTTCTACCTCTCCATTCCGAGGGTTTTCACTTCGTCGGCCGTCAGCTCATCGAAGCCGGTCAGCCTCCTGTTCCTGCCGGATCTGTTGTATCTCTCTGCCTCGACGGCTATGAGGTAGCACCCGTTCTTGAGGGAATGGAGGGCCAGCCTGGCCCTCAGCTTCCTTTTGAGGCAGGCGTGGAAGGCCTCGACCGCGTTTGGGGTGTAAAGGGGCCTCCAGACTGCCTTGGGGAAGCGGTAGAACGAGAACAGCCCCGGCTCGGTCAGGTACTTCCTGAACGATGGGTAGGTTTGCGACCACTTCGCCACGAATAGGCCCAGCCGGGCCTTCGCCTCCGCCTCCGATTCGGCCGAATAGACCGATTTGAAATCGTCCAATATGGCCTGCCTGTCCTTCCCCCTCGCCCCGGAGGACATGTTCCTCCCGAAGTGGACCAGGCACCTTTGGTGGGAGGATCCGGGGAATACCCGCCTTATGGCCTCTGGCATCCCCTGCAGCCCGTCCGTGATGAACATCATGGGCTCGCCGATCCCCCTTTCCTTGAGGCTTTCAAGGCATTTTCCCCACCCCTCCGCCGACTCGCTCGGCCCTATCCAGAAGCCGAGGACCTCCTTTCGGCCGGATTCGGTGATGCCCAAGGCGACCATGACGCATTCCTTTTCGTAACGGTCGGGCCCGTCGCCGTACCTCCTCCTCACTGGGAGCCACGTCCCGTCCAGGTAGACGAAGGCGCATTTCGGCAGTTTCCCGGAATTGAACCTCTCGGCCTCGCCGTAGCTTCCCTTCACGATCGCGAGGACGAGCTTCTCCGACACCTCGACGCCCGATTTTGCGGAAAGGTACTGGCTTATGTCCGAGGACGACATCCCCTGGGCGTAGAGGGCCCCGATCTCGGCGTCCAGGTCGTCGACCCTCCTCCTGTACCTGCCTATGACCCTCTCCTCGAATAGGCTCAGCCTATCCCTTGGCACGCGGACGTTGATCTCGCCGACCGTGGTGAGGACCTTCCTCTCGTAGTGGCCGTTCCTCGGCGACCCCGAGCCGGAAACGCAGTCCTCCAGAAAGGACAGGAACTGGTCCTCCATGGCCTCGTTGACCGCCTGCTCGGTGGCTTTCCTCATCAGCTCGATGGCAGGCGAAAGGGCTTCCTGGCCCGGCGTTTTTGCATTAGAATCACTCATGTAGCTTTCTCCTTTTTGGTGCAACAGCAAGGACAGAAGGCTACATCTTAGGTTTCAAGCCCGGGCCGCCACCCCTAGGGGTAGGATGAGACCGGGCTTTTCTCTTACACAACATTTATCCGTGGTCCCGGCGTGAATAAATGTCTATGTTTAAACTATAATCTTCTTATTGCCTAATCAGATTTTTTTGTTTTCTAATACTTTTTGTAATTCCATTTCAAGTTGTTCCTTATTGGGAATCACATAAGTATATTTTGAGGCATAAATATTAGTTTTTAATCCCTCCATAGAATATTGGGCAACAATATTGTTTTTCTCGGCGCAAAGAATAATGCCGACGGGATCTTTGTCTCCTTCATCATTTATCTCGTTCTTGAAATAGTTCAGATACATATTCATTTGACCATAGTTCTCAGGTCGCAATTTGCCCATTTTGAGGTCTATCAAAAGATAGGCATGTAAAATTTTATTGTAGAAGACCATGTCCACATAGTAGTTGACACCATCAATTGATATGCGGTATTGAGAGCCAACGAACATGAATCCTCTACCTAATTCAAGCAAAAAGTTTTCGATATGTTCTATCAAAGAGCGCTCCAAGTCACTCTCCAACATTGGCTTTTCCTCTGGCAATCCCAAGAATTCAAGGACCATCGGATCCTTTACAAAATCATCAGGCGAAGAATAAGTGACACCTTCTTTCGATAACTCAATTAGCTTCTCTTTGTTCACATCACCTTTGGATAATAAAAGTCTTTCGTAAAATGATGATGCTATTTGTCTTCGCAGCTCCCTAACGGACCAATTAGAATTCTCGCATTCATGTTGATAAAAGCTTCTAGCTTGGTCATCAGCTACTGAAAGAATTTCGATATAATGCGACCAGCTCAATTTAACAGACACTGTCTGTTGATTTCGATAAACCAAATAAAACCTTCTCATCATTTGAAGATTAGACACAGAAAAACCTTTGCCATAACTTTTTGAAAGTTCTTTGGATATTGTCCCTAGCGTGCTTGATCCATATTGAGACTTGCTATTACCGTTTTGCTCTTGCTCAACTATCAATTTGCCGATATTCCAATAAGCATCAAGAAGCGTTGTATTAACAGCGGTTATTACTTTCTTTTTTGAATCAACAATGATTTTGGAAATATTTTGGATCAATTGAAGAATATCATCGGAACAATTATCTGCTTTCTTAAGTTCTTTCACTATTAAAACACCTGCTTTCTTAGCTGTCTAAATTATAACAGAAAACACCTCTTTTTTCCATATATCCATCATAAAAATAGACCGCGCTTAATTAAAAACGTCATGCCCTGTTTTGGGTTGGTTTGAAAGTCGTGTCCTGCCCTCGGTTGAAATACCGACGTCCTGCCCGTCCCCGGCAAGGAGAGTTCAGATGAACAAATAGAGAAGACTCACGAAAGGGGACTTAGCCACCATAGGGGAAGCCATTTCCGATCCGGGATGCAAGACGCTGGCCGAGGCCTCGGCCAGGGTCGGGACGGACCCCTCCGGCATCCGCCGGGCCATCATCCGCCTACGCGTCATCGTCCCGACGAAGCTTCGCAACCGATGCGGCCTCTGCCGAAAATGCCAGGTCGCCGACCTATGCGAGGGCTGCCCGTTCAAGGGGCAGAGGGAGTGCCGGACCTGCCCGGCGGTCAACTGCAACTCCGTCTGCCCGGGCTTCCGCGAGCTCCCGGACTGCAGGAGGCTTACCCGCTGGCCCTATTGCTGCAACGGCTGCGACAGAGCCGACTGCTGTCGCCTCGCCAATGCCAAGTCCGACCCCATCGCCGCCCTCGAGAGGACCCAATCCAACCGGTCCGAGCCGAGGAAGGGCATCCGCACCCCCGGGGAGAGGCTCGACGAGAGCGAACGCAGGTTCCTCGTCCCGCTCGTGAAGGGGCAGGGGCAGTCGCTGCTCGAGATCTACCAGAGCCACGGCGACGAGATGCCGGTCTCCATCGCCACCCTCCACTCCTACATTGACCGCAAGGTCTTCGGCACCATCCGGAACATCGACCTGGCGAAGAAGGTCAAATACCCGCTTCGGTACAAGAAGAAGCCGGAAGAACCGACCAACAAGGCGTTCCTCGCCGGGCGCAGCTACGACGACTTCCTCGCCGCGGTGACCGCCGATCCCCTCCGGGAGGTCGTCGAGATGGACACCGTCGTCGGCCCGGCCGGGACCGGTCCCTGCCTGTTGACCTTCCTCTTCCGGAAGAGCAACTTCATGCTCGCCTTCTGGATGCCGAGGAAGACCTCCGCCGAGGTCGCGAAGGCGTTCGCGAGGATCAGGAGGACGCTCGGGAACGGGCTCTATTCGGCAACGTTCGGCATCATCCTCACCGACAACGGGTCGGAATTCGCCGACCCCCTCTCGGTCGAATGCGACCCGGAGACGGGCGAAAGGCTCGCCTCCGTCTACTACTGCGAGCCCGGGAGCCTCCTGAACGGGAACTGCCCCGGCACCATAGCCAAGGCGTTCCTCGACGAAAAGGTACCCGCGCTCAACGGGTACCGATTCATCAAGCCGGACGAGGCGAAGCTGACACCAAGCCTCATCCGATAGTACCGAGGGGTCGGGCAGGACGTGACTTTTAAAACGGAACTGACTTTTTAAAACAACGATCGGAATTTACTTTAAGAATTCACGAAGAAATAAAGAAAATATCGATGATTTAGGGATTTTTATCACATAGAAGCAAGATTCAGTCAAGCTATTGACTATATTTCCGAAAAAACAAAAAAATTTATAATTATGATTCCTAACTTATTGTTTTCCTCTATATCCATATTTATAAATTGCGAATGTTCGAACCCAAAGTGCTATTGCGGTGTGCGTATTGCGGTGGTTCGAACTTTTTGAGGTATTTTTGACTGATTTTAGTGTTTGAGATGGGAGCCCAAAATTTTAGGGTGCGACATAACGAGCACGAATTGGTAAGATTTGGTAAAAAATAACCTATAATGCTTACACATTATAGGTGTTCGTCAGAAATGGTGCCGCCTGGCGGATTCGAACCACCAACCTATCGCTTACAAGGCGATTGCTCTACCGTTGAGCCAAGGCGGCAAATCCGAGAGGAGGTAAGTGGTGGGTGCTACAGGTTTCGAACCTGTGGCCTCTTCCGTGTGAAGGAAGCGCTCTCCCGCTGAGCTAAGCACCCACGAAATAACCCCGCTTTCGCGGGGCTTCCTACTCTTCTGGTGGGCCTTGATGGGCTCGAACCAACGACCTTGCGCTTATCAAGCGCACGCTCTAACCAGCTGAGCTAAAGGCCCACTAGCGCATTAAGCGCCCCATAAATATATGCTTATATCCTTAAGGAGACAAGAGAAAATTACCCGGATCGGGGGTTAATCTTCTGCATGGCTTCGGATATATTTCTCCTTGATCTAAAAGATGAAGGAAGAACCGGCGATTATAGGCGATGCCTTGCCTTTGTTAGGTACCCTAGACATAAGAAAAACCCCGAACCAAAGGGTTCGGGGCTTGGGCGCATAACGTAGATTAACGCTTGCTGAACTGCGGAGCCCGACGGGCGGCCTTGAGACCGTACTTCTTGCGTTCCTTGACGCGGGGGTTCCGGGTCAACATCCCGGCGACCTTGAGGGTCTTCCTGTCTTCCCCGGCTTCGAGGAGGGCGCGGGCGATCCCGAGACGGATGGCCCCGGCCTGGCCGGTGAAGCCACCGCCCTTGACGAAGCACTCGACGTCGTACTTCTCCTCAGCACCCGAGAGAGCGAGGGGCTGCTTGAGGTCGGTAACGAGGGTGGCGTAGGGCATGTATTCGTTGACATCACGTCCGTTGACGGTGATCTTGCCCTTGCCTTCGGCTAGATAAACGCGGGCGACGGAGGATTTCCGGCGGCCGGTCCCGTAATACTTTTCTTTCATCTCGCTATCTCCTTACTTGCTTAGGTCGAGGACTTCGGGTTGCTGGGCGCCTTGCTTGTGCTCGGCACCGGCATAGACGAAGAGCTTCTTGTACATCTGACGACCGAGACGGCCCTTCGGGATCATCCCCCAAACGGCCCTTTCGAGCATCTCGACCGGGAAGTCCCGCTTCATGGTGCCACTGGAACGTGTCCTGAGACCACCATTGTAGCCGGAGACGTTGTAGTAGTTCTTCTTGTGTTCGGCGTCGCCGGTCAGCTTGACCGCGCCGGCATTGATGACGATGACGTAGTCCCCGCAGTCGATGTTCGGGGTGTAGGTGGCCTTGTTCTTGCCCATGAGGATGACGGCGATCCGCGAAGCCAGACGTCCGAGGGGGATGTCGGTGGCGTCGACGATGTACCACTTGCGCTTGATTTCGCTGGGTTTGGCGATCGATGTTTGACGTTGCATTGTTCTTGCTCCTTACTATTTCGATTTCAACTTTACCGGGGTCTACTTCTTTATAGCAGTGCGGGCTAATTATCCGCGCCTATACGCGCGGATGCAAGTTTTACTTGAGCAAGTTTGAAAAAGGGCCCCTAAGGGGCCCCACTTCAGACTGGTTCTTAGATGTTTTCGACGTTGTGGTAGACGTTTTGGACGTCCTCGCATTCGTCGAGTTCGTCTAACATCGTCTTGACCTTGGCGAGGTCTTCGTCGTTGAGGGTGACCTTCTCATTGGCCACCATCGTCGTTTCCGCCATCTCGAATTCCTTGACCCCGATCGAGGTGAGGACTTCCTTGGCCTTCTCGAGATCGGAGGGTCCGACCTCGGCTTCGACGTAGCCATTTTCGTAGGTGACCTTGCGGACGTCGACGTCCCCGAGGATCAAAGCCTCTTCGGCCTGGTCGCGGAGTTCCTCCGTCCCCACGAAGTCGATGACCCCGAGCATCTCGAAGTTATAGGCGACCGAGCCCATCTTCCCGCCCTTGCGGGTGACGATGGTCCTGACGCCCACGAGGGCCCGGTTGGGGTTGTCGCTCAAGGTATCGACGATGATGAGGCTACCGCCCGGTCCGAAGAATTCATAACGCCCGTCGATGTAGGCGGTGGCATCGCCGCCCTTGGCCTTTTCGATGGCCCGGTCGATGACGTCCTTGGGGCACAGCTTGCGGTATTTTTCAATGGCCGAGCGCAATGCCAAATTGGAATTGGGATCGGGGATCCCGGACTTGGCGGCAGCATAGATTTCCTTGCTGGCGCGCATGTAAATGGCGCTCTTCTTTTTGGCGGTCGCGGCCATGGCGGCGGCCCGCACTTCGAAATGTCTTCCCATAATGGTTCCTCTTCTAGCCCACGTATTCTAGCACCTAGAAGGGCAGATAAATAAGCAAGAAGGCCTAGATCGGGGAAGTGAGTAGGGGTTGGAGCTTATATTGCCTTATGAACTCCTCGAAATAACCATACGGACTTTTTAAATAATCGTCGGGCATATGGGCGTCGATCCCAAGCAGACAAGTGCCCCCGATTTGCCGGAAGAGGTCCCAGAAAATGGGATCAGGATATTCGGGGATCTGGCTATGCCGATAGGGATTGCGGCTCCGCCCCATGTTGATCTCCAAGGGAATCCCTAGTTCCTTGGCCCTATTGATGATCCTCTTGCAGCAAGAGACGTAGGTCTTGTCTTTCTTCGAATAGAGGACCATGAGGTCGGGATGGGCGACATAGAGGAAGAGACCCGATTCCATCCCCTCGATCAATAGGTCGGTGTAGTGCTTGGTGGCCTTGGCCCCTTCGGCGTAGAACCAGTGCATGGTCCCGTTCTCGTAGTAGGAGTGCTCCCCCATGATCAAATAGTCAAAGCCCTTCTTATCCAGAAGGTCGCGGTAGTAGGAGGCGAAGTGGGGATGGTATTCGCATTCCATACCCAGCTTCACATCGATCTGGCCGGCGTACTTCTTCTTCAGGGACTTGACCGAGGCGAGGTAGTCCTCGAGTTCCTCGGGTTCGCCCCGCATCCCCGGTTCGTGGATCCCCGGGAGCATGGCGTGGTCGCTGAAACCCATGACCTTGAGGCCGCGGGCGATGGCGGCCTGGACATATTCCTCGTCGGTCCCTCCGGCATGGCCGCACCTGGCGGTGTGACTATGCAAATTAAAGTTGATATTTTCGATCATAGATGACCTTGTACAAATATAGGCCCTCCGGCGGGGCACTGAAAGGAACGGGCGGATGGCTGGGGTTATCGAGACGGTCCTTGATGAAGCTAGGATCAAGACGTCCACTGGCCACCTTGAAGGCGGAACCCACCATCATCCGGACCATGTAACGCATGAAGCCGTTGGCCTCTAATTCGATGACGTATTCCCCATTGTCTTCGAAGAGCCTAATGGCCTTGATATCCCTGATATAGCCGTCCTTGTCTATCTCTTTTCCCGTGAAGGATAAGAAATTATGGGCTCCGAGAAAATCCCGCAGAACCGTCTCTAATTTTCCTAAATCCAAATCGAAGGGGATTTCATAACGGTACCTCTGACGGAAGGGATCATGCTTCTTGATCACGAAGCGGTAACGGTAGACCTTGAGGGCGGCGCTGTGTCTTGGATCGAAATCCTCCGGGACCTCTTTCAAAGACTGGAAATAGATATCGCGGGGCAGTAAATCCAGCATGGCCCTGAGGAAGCCATCTTCCTCTAGGTCCCGGGGACTATTAAAGGAGACGACCTGACCGAGGGCGTGGACTCCCCTATCGGTCCTTCCGGCCGCCTTGATTTGGATCTCTTCCCCAAGATAAAAGGAAAGGGCCCTCTCGATCTCCGATTGGATATCCCCGCCTTCCTTTTGCCTTTGAAAGCCAAGGTAGGCGGAACCGTCATAGGCAATGATGCCCGCGTACTTCTTCATAGGACAGTAAGGCCGAAGAGGCCGAAAAGATCAAAAGCGGTAACCGAGATGGCGATGCAACCGCCCATGAAGGCGAGGCAGAAGAGTAACTCAAGGGCGTCCACCCACCTGAAGGTCAAGACCTTATAACGGGTCCTTTCCCCCCTAGGATCATAGCCCCTCGCCCCCATCGCGTCCGCCAGTTCTTCGCTTCTCATGATCGAGGAGACGAAGATCGGAACCAGCAAGGAAACGAAGGCCCTGATTCTCGTGGAAATCTTCCCGTGCTTGAAGTCGACGCCTCTAGACTCCTGGGCCCGCATGATCCGTTCCACATCCTCCAGGATGGTAGGGATGAAACGGAGGGCAAGGGAGATGGTCATGGCGATTTCCTGGCTCGGGAAGCCGATGTAGCCGAGAGGCTTCATGTACCACTCCAAGGCAAAGGTCAGGTCCAAGGGCTTGGTGGTCGCGGTCAAAATCATCGTCAATTCGATCATGAGGAAAAGACGGACCAATATCCTCAAAGCATCCAATATCGACTCATAGTAAATCGGAAGGCTCCCGATATAAAAAGCCAAGGTCCCGCCGGCGGACCTAGGGATCAGGCAATAGACGATCAAAAGAACCAAGGCCATGAACCAAAGGGACTTCATGGAGGAAAGAATCGATAGGAAAGAGGTATGGGAAATGAAGGCCAGGGCCATGAAAAGGACGAGGCAAAGACCGGCCATCACAAAGGACATCGAATAATTCGCGTAGCCTAGGAACAGGGCCACCATCAAAGCGATGAGGGCCGCGATCTTGGCTCTGGGGTCCATCTTATGGACGAAGGACCCATAGGGGACGTAACGCCCTAACAAATCGGCGCTCATTGCTTCTTCCCCTCCTTGATGGCCTTGGCGAGATCATCGAGATTCTCGTACTGATAGGAAAGCGAATAGCCGTGGGCATTGAGGATATCGATGGTTTGGTAAACCAAGGGCTTCTCGAGCCCGTAGGGTTTGAGGTCCTTGCTAAACACTTCAGCGGGTGTCCCGGTCATCGCGATCTTCCCATTATCGACGACCGCGACCTTCTTGGCGTAACCCAAAACAATATCCATGTCGTGGGTCACGAGGACGATGCCGGTTCCCCTCTCGTGGATCTTCTTGAAGAGATCCATCATCTCCCGCGCCCCTTCGGGGTCGAGGCCGGAGGTGGGTTCATCGAGGACCAAGAGCTTGGGACCGACCGCCAGGACCCCGGCGATGGCCGCCCTTCTTCTTTCCCCACCGGAAAGCTCAAAGGGACTCCGCTCGTAATATTCCTCGGGGAGGCCGACTTCGCCTAAGGCTTCGACGGCCTTTAGATGGGCCGCTTCGGGTGAATCCCCGAAGTTCCGTGGTCCGAACATCACGTCCTTGATCAAAGTATCTTCGAAGAGTTGGTTTTCGGAAAACTGGAAAACCAAGCCGACTTTGCGACGTAAATAACCGAGTTTCTTGCTTCTCCGCTTCTTGTTGGAGGAAGAGATATACTCGCCAATCCTCACTTCCCCGGAAGTGGGGACCAGCAAGGCGTTGAGGTGTTCGATGATGGTGGATTTCCCACTTCCCGTATGGCCGACGAGGGCGAGGAAATCGGTACTGGAAAAGGAAAGGTCGACCCCCTTCAGGGCATCGCTATGGAAGGGGGATTTCGGAGAATAGGTGAAGCAAACCTGATCGAAGACTATTACCGCCATAGGGGGCTAAGACTCCTTTCAAGGTCGCCTTCCGGGACGATGTCGATTCCTAGTTTCTTGAGGGCACTACTCAAACGATAGACAAAAGGCGGATATAGCCTTAGCCTCTTCAACTCCTCTTTCTTCGAAAAGATCTCATCGGGGGTCCCGTCCATGGCCTTGAGGCCATCGGACAAGACGATGACGCGGTCGGCGTGGAGGGCTTCCTCGACGTCGTGGGTAATGGAAATGAGACTCAAAGAGGGATGAGTTTGCCTAAGGCCATCGATGGCCTTATAGACTTCCCTCTTCCCCTTGGGGTCGAGCATCGAGGTGGCTTCGTCGAGAATCAGAAGGTCCGGTTCCATGGCCAAGACCCCGGCCAGGGCCACCCGTTGCTTTTGGCCACCCGAGAGGTTTTCGGGGGCCTTGTTCAAAAACTCCTCCATCCCCACCATCTTGGCGGCTTCCCTGACCTTCCTCACCATCTCTTCCCGAGGAAGAGCGAGGTTTTCAAGGCCGAAGGCGATGTCTTCCTCGACGCTGGAGGCCACGAATTGGTTGTCGGGGTTTTGGAAGACGATACCGATTCTTCTAGTGAGGGAGGCTCCGTTTTCCTTGGTCGGGACTTCCCCGAAGAGTTCGAGTTCCCCGCCTTGGAGAGGCAATAAACCGGTCAAAATCCGCGCAAGAGTGGACTTTCCGGAGCCATTATGACCCAAAATGACCAAGTACCGGCCTTGGTTCAGTTCAAAGGAAACGTTCCTTAGGGCCTTTTCTCCCTTCCGATATCCGAAGGTCAGATCCTTGGCCCTCACGATGAGGCGATGGTCCATCAGTAGGTAATCTTGGGTTTCCTTCCCTGGTATTGACGGAGCTTGACGCCCGCCATCTTAAGAAGCTTCTCGCTGGCCTCGAAGATCGTCTCCCCTTCCCGCTTGCCGTCGAGGAAGACGATTTCCTTGATCCCGGTCTGGATGATGGCCTTCGCGCATTCGTTGCAGGGGAACAAAGTGACGTAGAGGGTGCAGCCCTTGAGCCCTTCCCCGTTACGGGTATTCAAAATGGCGTTGAACTCGGCGTGGCAGACGTAGAGGTACTTGCTATCAAGCCCTTCCCCGTGTCCCCAGGGGATGGTCTCGTCATCGATGCCCCGGGGCATCCCGTTATAGCCGATCGAGACGACCTTGTGGTCGCCGTCGACGATGCAGGCCCCGACCTGGGTCGAGGGATCCTTCGAACGAAGGGAAGAAAGAAGGGCGATGCCCATGAAGTATTCGTCCCAGGAGAGATAATCCGCGCGGTGCTTGCCTAGTTCCATACCGCGGTAGTTTAGACCAAAAAGGGTGAAGGTGGAAACAAGACGGAAAAGAAAAGGGCCAAAGGCCCTTAATTCTTGTCTTTTTCGGAGAGGAGGCTTTCCTCGATGGCCTCGCGGCAATCCTCGTCAGCGGAGCTGAGGGCCCAGGAGATCGAGGACTCGATTTCCCTCGGGTCCATCTTTTCAAACCGGGCGACCTTTTCCTCTTCCATGGGGCTAATCCTAAGGAAGGATGAGCCATAGTTGAAGGCTAAGCCTAGGACAGTGTCTAGGAATTCTTTTCTTTGGTCCGTTTGCTTAGGCGGTAGCCCTTCCCATAGACCCCTAAGAGGGCGAAGGGGCCAAGCCCATAGATCTTCCGTCTTAGGGAGGAAATATGGACGTCGATGGTCCGAGTCTTGATCGGGACCGTGGTCCCGGAGATGGCGTAGAGCAATTCCTGTCTCGTCACCACTTCCCCGAAGTGGCGGCGGAGGCATTCCAAAATGATCCACTCGCTCCTGGTCAAAGGGATGGTATCCCCCTCATAGGACGCCGATAAGGTGATGTAGTCTAGTTCCAAGCCCCCAAATTCCATAACGGAAAACTATTTTAGCCAGCCTCCTCCCCTTTGCATAGCAAAGAGAAGGCAATCAAAGAACAAAGATGACGATGAGACAAGCGACGATGGCGAGGATCAAAACCCCGAAGAAGATGATCCAACCTAGGGGCACCTTGGCCGACGCCTTGTATTCGGCCAGGTCCTCGGGCTTTAGGGAGGATTCGTCGATCTGGGGTTCCACTTCCCCTTTCTTCAGTTTCTTCATAAGCGAAATCAAAAAGGTAACGGCATAAGTATTGACCAAAACGTTGAAGGGACAAAGCAAAAGCAACGAGGCCAAGAGAAAGGAATAGGGAATCGGGGTCCCACCCGAGAGGTAGGCATAGAAGAAGTAGAAGGCGATCGACTTCCAAAGGACCATCAAAAACAACTCGGAAACAAAGGCGATGAAGAAGCCGTCATAGGGAGTGAAGCCACCCTCCTTCCCGACCTTCCGTTGGTAGAAATAGATGCCCACCCCGGCAAGGACAGTAAAGAGGGACAGCAAGACCGAGAGAACCGGCCTCACGATCGCGATGACCCCGGCGTCGAACTCATCGAAGAGGCCAGGTAGGTTGATCGCCAGCAAGGAGACAACCAAGAAGAGACCGAGGGCCACCCCCAGGAAGACGACATTGGAATAGATCTTTTTTAAGCTCTTCCCGTACCGATACAGAAAGTAAGGCAAGGCCCCGAGGGCCATATACAAAACGGTGATGAGGGGATTGATCCCCATGGCCCCGCCTCTTAGGAGAATGGCCAGAATGTCACCAGCGCCTCCGACGATGGCCCCGTAGAAGGGCCCACAAATCAAAGAAGAGAAGATGACGATCGCCGGCGACAAGGAAGGCCTGACGAAAGAAAGACCTTCCACCAAAAAGAGGTTGGAGAGGTTGATGAAAAGGACATTGAGGACCAAGAGGAAGGCCGCGAGGGTCATCTTCCTAAGGGCAAATATGGTCTTCAGGCGTCTATCCATCCAGTTCCTCCAAAACCTTATAGACGAAGGCCAAGGACCCGGTGAACATGATGTAGTCCTCGGGATGCTCCGCCCTTAGTTGCTTGTAGTAAGAGAGGTAATCCTCCACGAAGGGATGGTCCATCGTGTAGAGGAAGTAATCGTCCTCCACCCGAGCCCGAGGATGGGGGAAAGTCGTAAAGGCCAAGGAGACCGCATCCTTTTCGATGATCGGGAGGATGGCCGCGATGTTCTTGTCGGTGAAGGAAGCAAAGATGACGTGGAGGGGTTTCCCCTTCCCAAAGGCCTCATAGGCCTCCATGGTCCGACCAATGGCCTCGGGGTTATGGGCTCCGTCGAAGATATCGAGGCCCCGGACCTCGAAGCGACCCGCTAAGACGGTGGACGCCAGACCCTTCCTGACTGTTTCCTCAGTAACCCCGAAGCAATCCGAGAGGGCCTTGGTCACCTCGATGGCGATCCCGGCGTCCCGCGCCGCATATTCGGCGGGAATCCCGATTTTCAAATCATGGTAAGGGGTGTAATCGAAAGTCAGCGTGGTCCCCTCGATGGAGGCATTGTGGACTTCATCCGCGGGCAGGATCGGGCAATTGAGGGCCCGGGCCCGGTCATGGAGGACATCGAAGGCTTCGTCGGGGATCTTCCCAATCACCAGGGGCACGAGAGGCCGCATGATCCCGGATTTACTTAAGGCGATCTCCCCGAGGGTCCTTCCAAGGAAGGAAGTGTGTTCGAGGGAGACGCTGGTGATGACACTGCAGAGGGGGTCGGCAATATTCGTCGCGTCCGTCTCCCCGCCCATCCCGCATTCGACGATGGCGATATCGGGATGCTCGGCGTTGAAATACATATAGGCCACCAGGACCTCGATCTCGAAACTCGAAAGCTGGAACCTCGCAAAATCCCTCTGGTATTTCTTGAAAAACCCCGCAAAAGAGGATTCGCCGATCGGCTTTCCGTCCAATTTGATCATGTTGAGGAAGGAACCGGGAACCGGTTTTCTGAAGGACCCTACCCTGTAACCGGCGGCCCGATAGATCGCTTCCAGGAAGGCGGTGGTCAGCCCCTTGCCGTTGCTACCCGTCACCAAAACAAGAGGGAAGTCGAACTTCAAGCCGGTCGCTTCCAAAAAGGAATTGAGGTGATCCTTGTCATAACGGACCATGGTCAAATCCGCTTCCTTCAGGAAGCCTTCGACGATCTTAAAATCAATAGACATCCTCGCCCCTCTGCCTTTCCCGGGCCTGGTCCTTTTTCTTCAGGGTTTCCCGCTTGTCGTAGAGTTTCTTGCCCTTGGCTATCGCAATCTCCAGCTTGGCCCGTCCGTGATGGAGGAAACATTTGGTCGGGACGATGGTGAGATTCTGGCCCTTGGTCTTGGCCTCAAGCCTCCTGATCTCCGACTTGTTCAATAGAAGCTTCCGATCCCGTAGATGATCGACGTTGAAGATGTTGCCTTCCTTATAGGGGGCAATGTGCATATTGGCGATGTAGGCCTCCCCGTTTTTGACGTAGATGAAGGAATCACTGAGGGAGGCGTTCCTAGCCCTAAGGGACTTGATCTCGGTCCCGGTCAAAACCAAACCCGCGGTCAGGAAGTCACTCAAAAAATAGTCGTAAAAGGCCCGTCGATTTTCCAATAAGACCCCGGAAGGACGTTTCTTCTTACTAGCCATTGACGATATCGACGGTCAAGACCGCCTGATCCTCCGAGAACGATTCGACGGTGATGCTATAGGGGAAGTCGGTCCCGTCGTTGAGGGTGTATCTACGGGTCATCTGGTTGTACTCGAAATTCTGGTAGTACTGTCCCAAGGTGAAGGTATCGCCCTCGTGGAAGAGGTCGCTCGAGTTGGCGCTGTTGTTGACCCGGTCGAAGACCTTCGAGTCATCGACATCGCTCATCGAAGAGATGGTGGTGATGAGCTTGTGGTCGGGATCGACCAAGCCCCTGGACGGGCTATTGGAAGCAGCGACCCGGTAGAAATGATTCTTGGTGCTCTTCTCGAGCATCTCCATAGTGGCATCCACATACTCGTAATAGAAACCATCGCTGGCCGGTTCCAAGGCCACGAGGCGGCTATCGACGTGGGTGATCCTGATGCCGTTAGAAGAATAGTAGAGAGGGTAAGCCCCGGCGTAGTTGACGGAGGCGTCGGTGGTGGCCAAACCATCGGGGGTCAGATATTCAATCATCAGGTACTCCCCGAAGGCCGAACCATGGAAGCCATTGAGGCTCGGGATGATGACGGCGTCACCCGTTAGAGGCGCCGACTCCAGGCTAAAGCTGATCGGGAAGGAATAACGGTCGTCGATGATCTTGGGATCGATCCAACCGAGGGCGTACTTGCTATAGGCCGTATGGTCGCCGATGTTGTAGTCCATCATATCCAGACCCGCCATCGGGGAACCGCAGTCATAGTCCTCGTCCCCGGTCATCTCGTCGTAGTTGTAATAGTCGTCTAGACCCAGTAGGTGGCCGGTTTCATGGATGTAGGTATGGGCGTCGACCATCCCATCGCGATAAGAGGAGGCGTAGCGACCCTCCCAGTTCTCGTACATGAAATAAGAGGAGGCCCAGAAGTAACGCGATAGAGCAGGCTCGGTGTAGTTGGCCTCTTCCCCGAAGGCCACCGTGCAGTAGGCCCAGAAGGAGTGGTTGATGTTTTCCATGGCCGAGGCGTAGTCGGGCGAGGAATAAATGAAATAGACGGAGTCGAGGTAGCCGTCGGCGTTGCTATCGAACTTGGTGGTATCGTGGGTTTGCCGATAGGCATTGAGGGCCCGTCGGCAGAGGCTTTCGACCCGGGTGGTGGAGCTCTCTTCGTCAACGTAAGCGGGCAAAAAGTCAGTGGAAGCCTGGCTGACGGAATAGGGCTCCGCCACCTCGAAGCTGAGGTTCAGGGCCCCGAAGCTGCTCTTGTTGTAGAAGGAAGAGACCGACTCGAAGTAGAGGGGATTTTGGTCATTGAAGACGGCCTCCAAATCCCGGAGGCCCGAAGAATCAAAGGGATAGTCACTGAATTCGATCGGAAGGACCAAAGCGGTCACATCGCCGGTACTGGGCATCGTCGGGGTTTCGTAGCCATAGTAGGCGTAGATCTGGCGTTCGACGTCAGAGGCAAGGACCTCGGACTTCCCGGCCCGGGTGACCGAGGTCAAAGTCCCGTCGAAGGTGTGGTGGCTGGTGAAGACATCGAAGATGTCGAAAAAACCACAGGAGGTGAGGGAGAGCAGCATTGGCAGGGCCAATAAGGGAACAAATCTTTTCTTCATTCTTTATCAATCTCGATGATGGCCTTTAGAGATCCCTCTTCATCATAACCGAGGGATTCGACTGTGAGGATATAACCGAACTCCTTTCCATTGTTGAACTTCGTTCCGTTTTCGAAGAACGGAGAAAACTTATCCATATCGAAGTAGTCGCGGCCCTCTTTGGCCTTGAACAAGGTCCCCTCGTTCCCGGTCGGATAGGCTCCATTGTTGAGTTTGTCGAAGGTCAACTCCCCCGAGCTTTCCAAAAGATGGAGTTGGCGGTAGCCCGCCTTCAAGGACGACGAGGGGGTATTGCTGGCCCCGATGACATAACGGACCGAATGTGGTTGACCATCGTACCGAGTCACATCCTCGACCGTCGGATCGGTCAGTTCCTTCCCATAGAGGTTGCCCGACCTCTGGTAAAGCCTAAAATCGGCGTGGAAGATCTTCAGCCCCGGAGTCTTGTAGGCTGATGGATAACCCAGATACGAGTAATTGGCGTCCAGATAATTCAAGCCATCAGGCTCATAGAGTTCGAGAATCAGGTACTCCCCGAAGGGAGTCCCATTGTAGTCTTCCTCGATGCTGGGGATGGCGATGAAATCGCCACCCAAGAGGGAGGAATTGAGTTCCACCCGTAGGGGGAAAGAAAGATCACTGGTGACCACATAGGGGGAATTCCAACCCAATAACCACTTGGTGGCGACGTTATGGTCGGTGATGTTGTAGTCCATCATGTCGAAGCCGCCTGTCGGGCAGTAATGCCGGTACTTGGCGTTGACCGAGAGGTTGTTGTTCAGGAGATCGTAGTTGTAATAGTCCTCAAGACCCAAGAGATGGCCGGTCTCATGGATGTAGGTATGGGCGTCGATCCCCTTGATCCCGGCCTCCATGAACTTGACGGAGGCGAAGACATAGGCGTTGCCCACCGCCTGGTCGCCGGTTTCGGCGAAGGTATCCCAATAGGTGAAGGCCCAGAACTCGGAGTTGAGGCCCTTGCCGGCCTCGCTCATATAAGACGGCGCGGCGTAGATGACATAGAGGCCGTCGATGTAGCCGTCCCCATCATTGTCGTATAGGTCGGTGTCCCCGCCTTCTTCCGCGAAGTGGGCGACCGCCTCCTTCATGAGGTCGAGGGATCTTCGGCCCGAATGGGCCGACTTCGACATGTAGCCATTCGCGGTGTCCTCGACCGTATAGACGGGGGCGATGTCGCTATGGAGATGGAGTTGGCCAAAAGAGGATTTCTCGTAGAACGAGGAGACCGATTCCCAGTAACCCGTTTCCTCCGGTTCCCCGTTGAAGGCGATCTCGAGGTTCCTTAGTTCTTGGTCACTGAAGGTGTAGTCGCTGAAGGCGACCGGGAGGACCAAGGTCCGCTGGTCTCCTTTGGGGAGAAGTCCTCCCCTTCCCTGATTCTTGGCTAGGTTATAGGAGGAGACTTCGCTAGGCGCGGCCTTCTCCAAGGTGTCGTAAGGGGGACTATCGACGAAGCGGTCCGGGAAGAGGCCGTAGAAGGAACAAGAAGAAAGAAGCCCGAGTAGGGGCAAGAGGGCAAAAAAAGAAAGAAACTTCTTTTCCACGTCTACCCTTATAGACTAAAAGTCTATCGACCTCAAGGAATGACGTAAAAGTAGATCGAGAAAAACATCAGGAAAGTACCGATCAAACAGAAGAAATGGAAGACGACGTGGAACCACTGGCTCTTCTTGCTTCCTAGGCCATAAAGGACGGCCCCGAGGGTGTAGGCCAGACCCCCACCGATGAGGAGGAAAAGGCCGGTCAGATCCAAGGAAGAAGCCAGGGGCCAGAAGGAAATGAGGACGCACCAACCCATGCAGATGTAGTCCACCATCGAGAGGATGGCGAACTTCTTGATGTTGATCGAGTTGAAGACGATGCCGACGATCCCTAGGGCCCAGCATAAGGCCAATATCGACCAGCCCCAGGCCACCGAATATTCACGTAAGGTCACAAGGCAATAAGGGGCATAGGTCCCCATGATGAGAAGGAAGACGGCATTGTGGTCCAAGACCCTGAAGACCTTCTTCCCTTTGTTCCGACCCAAGGCGTGGTAGATGCAACTCATCGTATACAAAACGACGAGGCAGAAGATGAAAATCGAAGAACTGACAATGGCGTAGGGGTCGCCGCTATAGGCGGCCTTGGCGATCAGAAAACCACCGCCGATGAGGCCGAAGAGGGCCCCGAGGCCATGGGAGATGGAGTTCCAGAGTTCCTGGGCCAAGGTATAATGCGGGAGTTCGATTCTGCTCACGGCCCAAAGCATAGACTTATCTAGTATCGTTTACAAGGTTTATTGTTTTAGAAACTAGATGACTTGGTTTTGACATGTTAAGCGGGGAAATGCGCAATCGAAAAATGCCCCTGTTGCGGGGTTTCTTCGAGCTTAGAAACAATTCCTTACGTCAAACCCCATACGTGGTAGGATTACGCACGTGGTAAATCTCCTTAGACGTCTATTCATTAGAAACTACCGGGACCTCGATGACCCGGTGGTCCGCCAAAAACATGGTCTCTTGGCCTCCGGCTTTGGCATCTTCACCAATGCCCTCTTGGTCCTCCTCAAGGCCGGGGTCGCCCTCATCCTTTGGATCGATAGCGGCTTCCAAATCCTCTCTGTCGCCCTTTTGGCGGATGCCGCCAACAACCTGACGGACATGGCCTCGTCCCTCGTGACCCTCATTTCCTTCAAGATTTCCCTCAAACCCGCGGACGAAGACCATCCCTTCGGCCACCAAAGAAGCGAATACGTGGCCGGCCTCATCGTCTCCATCATCGTCTGCTCCTTGGCGGTTCTGCTCTTTGAACAAAGCCTGACGTCGGCCATCGAAGGGGCCGAGGTCACCTATGACATTTTGACCATCGTCATCCTCGCGGTCGCGGTCCTTTTGAAACTCGGCCAAGGCTATGTCTACCGTTCCTTATCGAAGATCATCGGAAGCACGACCCTCAAGGCCTCCTCCCTCGATAGCCTGACCGACTCCCTGGCCACTTCCCTGGTCCTCGTCTCCGCGATCGTTTCCCTCACCACCGGCTTCAACAAGCTCGACGCCTACATGGGTCTGGCCGTTTCCCTCTTCATCCTCTACTCCGGGATCAAGATGGTGAAGGAAGCCTCTTCGCCCTTACTAGGGGAAGCCGCCAAGAAGGAAGACGTCAAAAAGGTCGTTGAAACAGTGATGGCCCATCAGGAGATCATGGGGGTCCATGACCTCATCATCCATGACTATGGACCCAGCAAGCGCTTCTGCACCCTCCACGCCGAGGTCTCCAGCAAAGACAACATCATGGAGATCCACGAGGTCATAGACGACATCGAAAAAGAGACCAATGCCAAGTACGGCTATGAAACGACGATCCACCTCGATCCGATCGCCGTCGGCGATCCCCTGACCGATTCCCTAAAGGAAACGGTCATCAAGGCCTTGAAGGACCAAGAAGGGGTCAGCATCCATGACTTCCGGATCGTCAAAGGCAAAGGACACACCAACGTCATCTTCGACGTCTTGCTTCCCTTCAAGGACGCCAAGCGGAAGGAAGAATTGCTATCCAGCATCCAAAAGGGCTTGGACGAAAGAAAAGACGGGACGTATTGTCCCGTCGTTACCTTTGACACGCCTTATGTCGAATAGGCTTTCTAACAATTAGAGATAGTACTTGTTAAGGACCTTGAGGGTCTTTTCGTCGAGTTCGTAGACGAGGGGTTTCCCGGTCGGGATCTCGACCCCGATGATTTCCTCGTTGCTGAGGCCTTCGAGTTCCTTGACCAGAGCCCTAAGGCTATTGCCGTGGGCGACGATCAGGACCTTCTTGCCTTCGTGGAGCAAGGGGGCGATTTCCTTCTTGAAGTAGGGTTCGACCCGGGCGCAGGTATCAAGGAGGCATTCGGTAAGCGGGCATTCCTCGTCGGTGAGGCCGAGGTCGCGGTACTTCTTCTGGTTCCCGGGCCAGCGCTCGTCGTCCTTGGTTAAGGCCGGGGGTTGGACATCGGCGGAACGGCGCCAGATGTGGACTTGTTCATCGCCCCACTTCTTGGCGCTTTCGGCCTTGTTGAGGCCTTGGAGGGCGCCGTAATGACGCTCATTGAGACGCCAGCTGTAGTGCTTTTCGATGTTGCTTTCGCCCAGTTCCTCAAGGACGAGGTCCATGGTCCTATTGGCCCTCAGCAAGACGGAGGAGAAAGCCACGTCGAAGTGGTAGCCGCCTTCCTTGAGCTTGAGCCCGGCTTCGCGGGCTTCTTCTTCCCCCTTCGGGGAGAGGTCGACGTCGGTCCAGCCGGTGAACTTGTTTTCGAGGTTCCACTGGCTTTGTCCGTGACGGATTAAGACTAGTTTGATCATTTGGTTTTCCTTTCGTCGGTATTATGCAACAAAGTCGGGGGGTTATGGGAAAGAAGAGCCCCTTTGGGGCAAGAGAAGGGGTTTTGGAAGAAGAGGGAGGTCGAGTTCCTGAAGTGAATGACGTCGCTAGGGAGGAACGAGGAGATGGCCTTCAAACCTCTCGTCATGAACGAAAGCACAAAAGCCCAGTTAGACTTTTGAAAGCAGGGATTTTGAACTCTTTCTGGTTCGAAAAACCCCGCAAAAGAGAGGTATCTTTTCAAGATAATTCAAAAGAAAAGGACCATCCGCGGGTCCTTCGCCATATTGTTTGGTCTGTTTATATAACAGAGATTTGGGCATAACCCGGCCTGATGTGGGTGTGCTTGGCCACCCACTTCTTCAATCTGATATGGACGAAGAAGCCATAGATACCAAGGGTAACGCAGGTCAAGAGAATCCAAAGGAGGTATCTTCCCCAAAGCTGGAACCCGTGTCCGTCGAATTCCATCCTCCGTCCGTCGATGATGAGGCGGTTTTGGATGTACTTGTTCTTCCAAGCAATGATGAAGGGCTTGAGGAGGAACAAAGTCAGGACGGTGAATACCGGGGCGAAGATCAGAACCAGGTCATAGACGAAGGGATTGCCCTTGAAGATGCCGCCGAGATAAGGCTGCTCACCGGCCAAATGGAGGTGGAGCAACTTCCAGTTCATCAGTTTCTTGGGAATGAAGATGATGTAGATCCCGCAGGTGATGAGGCTTAGAAGCAACCAGAGAATCCAGTTTCCGATCAACTGGCTGGCCCGACCGTCGAAGCTCAGCCTCTTCCCATCATACAAGGTGTGCTCGTATTCCCATCTAACCTTCCAACAATAGGCCAAGGGAAAACCGAGCCCGAGGGTAACCACCGTCACCAAGATACCTAGGAGCTTCCAGCCGATTTCTTGAATCAACCACCCGTCGAAGCCGCTTTGGCCGTTCTTTTCGTTTTCTGCTTCGTTTGGAGTCTTGGCGTATTTGGCTTTCAGTTCCTCGCACCTATCGTAATAACCGTCGGTGGTCTGAAGGATCCAATCCTTGTCCTTGGCCTTCAATTTGGCCTTGAATTCCTTTTTGAGGGACTCGGAGGTTTCTTTCCCATCGAGGTGGTAGGCAATTTCGCAGGTCCTTTTGACGACGTTCCGATACGCCTTCATTTGGGGATAATGGAGAAATATCACCAAAAGCAGCAAGGAAACGAGGACGGCAAAGACAGCAATGAAGATGTAGCCTATGACGGAATTCTCTCCCTGCTGCATCCCCAATATGGAGCCCATCATCAAAAAATATGCGGTAAATATTGAAAGGATGACGATGAAGACGGTTCTTCTCTTCAAATGCTTCTTCAGCATCACGGCCAAAGCCTTATCGAATTTCTCGCCATATCTGCTCATGGTGGTTCCACCTCGGTTTGTTGCTTTGAGGATACCCAGCCCGTTAGGAAAGTCAAGGCCGGTTTGAAAAACACACGTCGTTGAAAGAGAGTCGAAAAGATCCACCTATTTTGTCGACCAAGAGAGCCGGGATATGACCTGGGAAAGAAAAAGAAAAAACGCCCACCGGGCGTTTGGTCTGACATTCCGAGGAATGCTAGTTTCGATTTGGCGGAGACGCCGAGATTTGAACTCGGGCGCCGGGAAACCCGACCTAACAGGTTAGCAACCTGCCCCCTTCGGCCTCTTGGGTACGTCTCCGGCCCGACTACTTTACCTTTGAACCTAAGATTTTACAAGGAAAATAAATGGGCCATCGGTGTAAGAGACCTCCCAAATTCTGATATCCATATCAGATATTGATATAACTAATGCCTAGTTTGGGTATACGAGGCTATGAAAATCGTAAAAGCCCAGGCACTCCTCTACATCTACGACAAACTCCTGACAGAGGGCTCTTTCAACAAGACCGAGGTCATGGAAGAACTCGAACTC
This sequence comes from uncultured Bacilli bacterium, assembly GCA_944363565.1. Taxonomy (GTDB): domain Bacteria; phylum Bacillota_I; class Bacilli_A; order RFN20; family CAG-826; genus UBA4951. The sequence continues at coordinate 4,104 of CALVUI010000006.1, read as the reverse complement.
TCCAACCTGACCTTCGCCCGTTATATCGCCGAGATCAGGGCCTTTCTCTTCAACTCGGGCTCGGGGAAGGAACTGGTCTACAACAAAAGAAAAGACGTCTACGAGTTCGCAGACGTCTCTAAATATTTCGATCTGTGACCTAGTAGGCCCTGGCGAAATAGGCGCAGTACTTGGCTTTCTTCCCGGAAATCGGGGAAACCAGGCCTTCGAGGTCGGGCTGATCGAAGGGAATGGCCCGGCAGGTTCCACCCGCGGTCTTTTCCTTGATCAAAGCCTCGGTCTCTTCTTCCCCATCGTGGGGCATGTAGCCGATGTAGCCTTCATCCAAGGCGGCCTTCAGTTCTTCCAAACTATGGACTTCCTTGATCCTGCTCTTGAGGAAGGAGAGGGCCTTCTCGTACATCTCGTGATGGATGGTCTCAAGCATCGCCGGGATCGCTTCCTCGAGGTCTTCGATCTTGGCGGTCACCTTCTCGCCACTGACCCGCTTGGCCAAAACCATCTCCCCGCGTTCCAAATCGCGGGGTCCGATTTCCAGACGGAGGGGGATCCCCTTCATCTCGTATTCGGCGAACTTCCAACCCGGGGTCTTGCTAGTGTCGTCATCGAGCTTGACCCTGATCCCCATCGAGAGGAACTTGTCTTTGACTTTACGCGCGGTATCGAGGACACCGGGCGCGTCCATCTTGACCGGGACGATGGCGACCTGAACCGGCGCGATCTTCGGGGGAAGGACCAAACCATTGTCGTCCCCGTGGACCATGATGAGGGCCCCGATGAGACGGGTCGAGACGCCCCAAGAAGTCTGATGCGGGGTCTCGAGGGTATTGTGCCGACCAAGATAAGAAATCCCAAAGGACTTCCCGAAGCCCTGGCCGAGGTAATGGGTGGTCCCCGATTGGAGGGCCTTGCCATCGGGCATCAGGGCTTCGATGGCGTAGGTGGCAACCGCCCCGGCGAACTTCTCGCTTTCGGACTTGTAGCCGGTCAAAAAGGGAACGGCCAAGAGCTCCTCCCCCATCTTTTGGTAAATACCAAGGACATCCATGGCGTTTTTGCGGGCTTCCTCTTCCGTTTCGAAGAGACAGTGCCCTTCTTGCCAGAGGAACTCCGCACCCCGTAGAAAAGGACGGGTCGTCTTTTCCCAACGGACGACCGAACACCACTGGTTGTAGATCTTCGGAAGGTCGCGGTAGCTCTTGACGATCCGCTTGTAGAGGTTGGAGAACAGGACCTCGGAGGTCGGACGGATGATCAGAGGATCACTGAGCTTCTGCCCACCCCCGTAGGTGGCGACCAGGGTCTCGGGGGCAAAGCCCTCGACGTGTTCCTTCTCCTTGTTGAAAAGGGATTCGGGGATGACGGTCGGGAGGTAGACATTGCTGCTTCCGATCTCCTTGAACCGGGCATTGAGGTAGCCTTGGATCCCCTCCCAGATGGCGTAGCCATAGGGGAGGTAATCGATGAAACCCTTAGCCACCGAGTAGTCCATCAGTTCGGCCTTGCGGCAGACGTCGGTGTACCACTGGGCGAAGTCTTCGTCCCTGGAGGTAATCGCGTTGTTCTTCTTTTTGTTATCCATGTTCCTTCTCCTTGAGGTTTTTCAATGTATCGACGGTTTTCTCGCTTAGAGGTATGAAGAGGGGTGAGTAGGGGGCGATGGCCTCGCTAGAGATGTAGTCGATCCCCGAATTATAGACCAGTTCGATGGCGTTCCAGTTCTCGAGGCTCGAGGCAATGATCGGTTTCTTGTACCTAAGCAGCTTCTCAGCAGAGGCGTGGAGGTCGCTTCTCACACGTGTATCGATCGATAGGGCATTCCCGACCCCGTGGAAGGAGACGATGAAGGAATCGGCCAAAGAGTAGATCTTCTCCGCCAAGGATGGCCCCGAATGGGCAATGAGGAAGGAGATCTTGAAGCCCCCTTTCTTAAGGGCGGTCAGGCTCTCCTTGAAGGAATCGATCTCCAAAGGCGAGAGTTTCTTCGAGACCTCCGCGTCATCGAGAAGGACGAAGACGGTCGCGGTCTGGCCCTTCATCTGTCTAATCAACGCGGACAAGGCGTAATCCAATTGGCTCAAACGAATCGGGATATAAAGGGACTGGCTCTTGAGGGGCCTCTCGCTCAGGAAGCGCGGGAGGAGTTCCGAGATGACCGCGGAGAGCAAGGACTTCCCGTCCCCGGCCCGTTCGGCGTAGTTGCAGAGTTCCTCCATGCTCCCGAAGGCCGTGTTGACCGGTTTGGCCTTGCCCAGGTAGCCGATGGTCCTCGAAAGCTTGAGGGAGACGATGGGTCGATAGGAATAGGCGATCTTCTTCCCGTAGATGATCCGTTCGACCTCGGTCCTAAAGGACCCGATCTCATTGTCCCCAAGCAAGGGATCCCCGTTCTTATAGAGATGGACCGTGACCCGCGACTCCAGGGCCTTCTTGGCGGCGGCCCTTGCCTGACCCACCAAGAGGTCGGCGTTTTTGAGCACGTCCTTGTTCATGACGATCCCGCATTTTAGGAGGGCTTCGGGTTGGCCCTTCTTCCGTCTGGTCCTTAGTTCCCGGTTGACGGAGGCGCAGACGTCGAGGGCGAAGTTGAGGGCCTGCGATTCATCGTACATGTCGAAATTGGCGACGATGAACTGGTTCTGGTTGTATTTGATTAGCAACTGGTTCCCCAAAACAAAATGCGAGAGATGGGCATAGACCCGTTCGCTCAAAGCCCTGGCTTCCGAAGCCGTCCCCTTTTCCTTGACCCGTTGGAGGCGGTAGGAGAAGCAGAAGGTAGCCCCGTTATTGGAACTATCCTTCTTCAAGGCGGTCGCGAAGTCCTCCAAGCTCGAACCCTTCTTCTTCGTAGAACGATTCTTCAGGAGGTTGGACTTTAGGAGGTAGGACTCCATCAAGAGGACCCGGGTCTCGGGATTGACGTGGATGGCCCTTAAAAACGAAGGGGCGATCCTCTTGCTTTTCTTAAGGTAGACATCGCATTCCAGGAACTCGCTATCGGCCTTGCCCTTGAAGAGGTCCTCGGCCCAGTTGCGGACTTTTAGTCCCTCCCTGGCCGGAAAAGACTCCAGATAGTCGTCCAAGGGACTGACCTTGCAACCACCGATGTCCTTGAGGTTGAAGTAACGGGCCGAGTTGTTCTTGAAGTCCAGGCGCGCCACCCTGATGGTGGAACTTTCTTCCTTGAGTTTGGCGGCTTCCCGGGCCTCGCTTTTACTAAGACCCACCAGCGACAAGACGGCTGCCACGACGAACAAAAGGACGGCCAGTCCGCCGATGAGCAAAGGCAGGTAGTCGTTTTGGGGAGCGCTTGCAAATACCAAATGGCCCATGGGCAAGGCATTATAACGCGCGCCCGCGGACTTGTCCTTTGTATCGGCGTCAGATTGCGGTATGATAACGCGGCCGGAGAAGTACCCAAGCGGCTGAAGGGGTCAGTTTCGAAAACTGATAGTGGGTGCAAGCCCAGCCGGGGTTCGAACCCCCGCTTCTCCGCCAAAAGAAAAATAGGCCCGTGGTAGTAACCACGGGCTTTTAGTTAACGAAAAAGGGCCATCCGCAATGCCTCGATGCGGATGGCCCCTATGGGATTTGGTGTTTGCTTAGTCCTAGACGATGCGGATCGTGACCTTCTCGACCTTGGTGTGGAGGCGGTTGTAGATGAAGGGCCAGGTGAAGATGGTGCAGCAAAGTAAGACGAGGCGCGGGATGATCATCACAAAGCCAAGCGCCCCTCCGGTCAAAGACCATGACTTCTTCCGGGTCTTCTTGACCAGCTTGACTTCGGTCTCGGATTTCTTCTTGACCTTGAAGCCGTTGGAGTTGTAGACGGAAATCATGTTTTCGAGTTCCGATTGGCTATGGACGGTTCTGACATTTTCTGCCATGTTTATTCCCTTTCTTCAATTAAGTGGCTTCATTATGCCCCCCCAAAGAAAATGCAAGGTTTTTCGGCATTTTCCCCCAAATTGATTAGCCTTCACAACAACTTTGCTTCTCTTAAATATCCCTTGTTAGGCCATCGATAAAAAATAGGATAAGCCCAGTCAACTGGTTTTTTCTCTTTTCGGGCTTTCTCTTTTCTTCGCATGCCGAAAATGCGGT
>CALVUI010000005.1 GCA_944363565.1 uncultured Bacilli bacterium | reverse complement strand
GCGGCCGGCCGACCCCTAGGGGTCTGAGGAGGGAATGACCCCTCCGTCGTCATTTACACAAGATTGTGGTTACTCCCGGAAATGGAGTGCAGACAAAAACTTCCGTATGAACTTGTCATTTACATATGCAAAATTAATTCCGTGATTAACACCTCAAATGGTTATCAGCACTTTAACATAAACAAGGTTAAATTCGATATTTTCGTAGAACTTTGACGAGATTTTTTCTCAAAAAGGATAAAAAGTTTTTTGTGAGACAAAAAGTTTATTGTGCTATAAAAAGTTTTTAGTGCAAAATCACGAGGTAAAACTTCGTTGTTAGAGAATAGGACGTTAATAGAATTATGCTCAATTAATGTTAAAAAAATGCTAAATTTGGCTAATTTTGGCACAAAAAAGGCTTGATTAGCTATTTCTAGCGTATCAAACCATTGCTTTCAATATGTCCTTACTGTACGCCTTAAACGCCTTAACAAATCAAATTTATTGTGATTCAAACACTCAATTATTCGCGTTTTGGCTCTATCAACTTATTTATAAAGGCTACAAAATCATCGGTGTTTTCTTCCTCTGCAGTAGCACAATCAACATCATAGGATATGTTTGAAATGCCTTTTGTATCTTCTACTTCTAAATGTGGGAGTGCTTTTGAGTTAAAAACGCGCAAATCACTTATAGCTTTACCGTAAGAGAAGGATGGTCCAGGATTTGATGACGAGATTCCACAAAAACCTTTTAGTTGCCCGAACCACAATAACGCTTTTGCATTAATTATTTTTGATATTACTTTTTCAAACAATTCGTTAAGGGAAACGCCTTCTTCAGATTCTTCTAAAATATTGGACACAACATAAACATTTACGTCTTTTCTAAATATTTGATCGTGCGAAAAATGATGTATCCTTTTTCCCCCTACGGTTGTTTTAATCTCAATTCTATTTAATCTATCGATTTCGATATCGTGTTTAGAAAAGAAATTTGAGTGATAGCTCGAAATGATATCTGAACAACCGTGTTCGAGCATATAGTTAAGAAACAACAGCTCCCCATAAACTCCAAGATGCAACTTAAATCTATCTTTTTCAGGAGTAATTTTAAATAATTGTTCAAGTGAATTTATTAGAGAGCCAATCTCAAAATCAGATTTTGGCTCCTTGATGGATTTGAACAAATATGTGTAAGCAATACTAAATTGTTCTTTCGAATAGCCATCATCTTTAGTGCAAGACACAATATGGAAAAAATACATTTTTTCGTTATGTGTTACTACGGTATTTAATCTGTATTCTAGATTATCAGTTGCTCCACTCAAAACGTTTTGTTTTTCGATAGCATTTCTAATTAAAACACATGGTCTGCCTTCTTCATTTGTGAATGGAAGAACTGTTTGTGTTTCAAACTCTTCTTCTTTGAGTTCAGCAATGTACTTAAATTCAGTCTTCATAAATATTATCTCCTGTTACCATCTTTATGACAGATGCAGTATATGGACTATTGTAAGAAATCAAAGGTATAGAGTTATCTAAAAGAGGCAGATCATTATCTGGATCAACCATGTGAATTTGAATAAATGGGATGTTTTGGTAAGTATTTCCATTCACATCTTCAGGGTATCTATCTCCCTTGAAATTTGTACCATCATTACGACCTTGAAATAATCTGGATATCGTTACTCCATCATTTGAAGAACGGTGTTCACCTACTCCATATCTCATGAACATAATGAGTATTTTATCCTCTCGTTCATTATTTTTGATTTTTTCTACCAATGTCTGAAATACGGACACAGAAAATGGACTTCCATAGCCATAATGCAATTGAGAAAGGAACTCATCATATGCTTCAGTAAATTTCATATTAACAAGTAAATGTCTTTGTCTATGATTCACAGAATTATCAAAATCAACATATGTTCCATCTTTCTCATGCTTTTTGGCAAAAGAAATATACACTTTCCTGTTGTTTTCTCTTTCGTTTTTGCCGATATCAATACATTCATCAGGTTTGTTGCCAGAAGAAATAACTTTCAATACAACAGTATTAGCTACGGTTCTTCTTGTTAAAACTAAATGATCGTTTTCAAGCAAAAACACTCTCTTAAACTTCTTAATATTTATATTTGATTTCAAAAATGCTTCAAGAGCGCCCCACATATGATCTTCATTAGAAACAATAGAAATAAACTTGTCTCTTAATTCTTTTGTCATATATACCTTGCAAACATCGAAGTATCTTGATTTATAGCCAAACCATCTGCATCTTTGATACATCGTATCAACTTGCGCTTCTTTTGAATCTCTATAAATGTAACTCACAATCAATCTATCGATTGTTAAGCCCCTTCCAAGCATGTTACCGCCTACCTTAATTTTATATAAAGGCAGATCCTCCTCGGAACCTAAATCAGGGTTGCTATAATTTATTGTTTGTATATCAAGGTTCGCAACTACATCAGATAATTGTTCATTAATCTCTTTCAGAGAATAATTACATTTTCTGTTGTCTTTAATATATGTCTCATATGAGTTCTTAATACTTTCGCATAAGTCATCAAAAGCGATGCTATTTTTATCTTCAATTGAAGGCTTTATGGTGAAATTAATAAACTTTTTGACTCTGTCAGCGACAATATCTTGAATTGTGTTAAATGATGATGGATGAACAAGCATGGAAAAGGGCTTAATATCACCACCGCATCTTTTTAAAGCACAAGAAAAAATAAAGAAATAAAGTGCTTCTTTGAATGAAGAAGGAATTGAGTCAATAAAATCGTCTTTATCTTCAATTTCAACTACATGAGGGTTGTCAGAAGTATCAAAAAATGCGTGGCCTCCAGTATATCCATTGCCTGGTCTTACCAAAACAAGCCTATCCGGCGAAACTCCATCAAAGGTAGATATTAGCAAATTGGCTTGAGGTGTGGCAGTAACCGAAAGAAATGTGCAGATATTAAATGAAGAAATAATATCGACAATTTTGTCATGAGTTCTTCCAGCTTTATTGTTCTTCTTTTTTGCCTTTTCGGCTCCTGGAGTGAACTCATCTCCTTCATCATCAACAATGACAGAAGGTATGTCTCTATAAGTTTCAGAAAACTCCTTTAATTTACCCAAATTAGTGTTTTCGGCTGCATTTTTAAGGATGACTAAAATTATTTTATAATTCTGGCTTATTAACTTGCGAATGTCTTCGTCAAACCCACTATTTACATCAAAAATTTTGATTCGCTCGTTATTATCAAATGATTCAATAATACGTCCTAGGTTTTGTTTCTTTAATTTAAGTTTGGTTCCGCCTAAAACGTAAGCGATGTCATATCCATTATCAAAAGCAAGTGCGATAGATCCTAAAAAGAAAGATGTTTTACCACATTGGACCTTACCTAAGCAGAGCATTTTTAGTGGCTTTTGAACGATATCGCTTTTTGGATTTTTAAATAGCCCAATCGATTGATATGAATTTGCAAGTATATGATCAACAGTATCGGCTGGCTCTTCTTCTAGCATTTTTTCTCTAAATTTTTGTATGAAAAAACCACTAAAATTTGGATTGTCTATAGAATCCAAAACTTCAGTCGATCTACTTTCGGTTACAATTAATTTGTTATTGATCTCCATCTTTCGGTTTTCCCATAATCTCGTTCATAGAATTTAATAGAAGCATTGCTTCACTTAATTTAAGACCAGAATTTTGTGCTTTTAGCATGCTGGTCGCCAAAACAATAGCGATTGCATTTGAAGCTGCTTTTGAAGTTTGAGTATTAAAATTCTCGCCGATAAAATTATTACCTGTATTTATCTTTAAAAGATAACCATCTTCGTATTTTTCAAGCTTAATCCAATCTTCAGTTCCATTTCCTTGTTGAATTTCAACACAAAGAGTGGCGTTTTTACCATTAACCATAACAGAATATCTGTCATAGCCATCTTTTTTTGTTTCGACCTCAATTTGCTCTTTTTTATGAACTTCAATTGTGGTTTGTTTTGGCTCTTCTGACTCAATCTTTGTATCGTTTGGTTTTTCAACCTTTTTTTCTTTCTTCTCCTTTGTAACAGTCGGAGGCGTCAATACAATTGAAGAGTTGTTTTTGAAAATGTTTTGAGTTTTCTTCTTTGTTTTGTCATCGTCGTCTGTGTAAGTTAACTCATGAGCCATTCTCTTAATATATTTAACTTGCGGAATATTAATTAATTTTTCAATAAAAACATCTTCTGCGCCATCATCTGCCCAAACAAATCCATCTTTATTGAAAGAAAGAACATAGTTTTCGCCATTAAAGACTATTTCGCCGACAACTCTTGAATTTTCAAATGAGTTGCCAGTACCAAAAAACTTTTTTGGCTTATAACCAAGTTCTATACAACGTTTTGCTTGCATCAAATTGATACCAGTGATAGCTTGATTACCTCTGTTAAGAAGCCCCATCCAGCCACTAAATTCATATTTTTTATCACCTACAGTAAAACTATCTTCGAACTTTTCAAAATACACGCCACCCTCTTCTTTTGGTCTTAATTGCGGCCTAACATATGAAACTGGTATACCATTTATAGAAATTGACAAGTCGCCACTATTAATGTAGTGATTGTAAATAATGCCAAGTTTCTCTCGAAGATCTCTTTCTTTGTCTGGAGTTCTTTTAATTCTTATAGAAGTAATTTCCAAAATTGTTTCATGCTTTTCAGGGAAAGTATCAGAAACAATTGCATCTACATTCTTTGGATTGTTTTTTTCGAATTCAGGAACGTCTACCTCAGCATAATAATGAATTGTCGAACCATATCTAGTAGAAGAAATTGAATAATGATTGCCTAGATAAACAGATGCATATTTGAGTCCAAGTCCATATACACTTAATTGATTGTTTCTAAGTGCGTTAGGATTTGTGGCTTTAGGCTTTAAAGCTCTAGCAAATTCCTCCTCATTCATGCCAAAAGCGTTATCTGTGATAACAATTTTATCTGCATTCCAAATAATTTGAACAAAACACTTTTTACCATCTGGAAGCCTATCTAAAGTATCTTTATGATCGAGATAACTCTGCAAAGAATTATCTACAAATTCTGAAAAGACGCGGTCTAACTTGAATTTTTCTCTCTGCCAAATAGCGATGATTCCAGATTCAGCAGTTACATCAAACGCTTTAGTTGTTTTTTCCATATCCTATTCCCTCACCCTTTTTTTTAAATAATTAATAAATGACTCAAACGCAACTTTGATTACCTTTGCATTCACTGCATTTCCTAACTGTTTAAATATTTCTTTTTCTTTTTCATCAAATTTATAATCCGCTGGAAAGCTCTGCAATTTTAGAGCCTCAGAAGGAGTAAAGAATCGTTTTTCAGGACCATAAATCGGGCGATGATCCATAGCGACTAAGGCCGGTGACTCAGTTGGTCTTTTGACTCTTACGCCACTTGTTCTAAATTGAATAATCCCATCAAAAACACTGTTAATATCTTTACCAGCTTGCCATTCAAATTTTCTATTAGTTGCTGTCATGGATTCTCTAATCTTCCATTTTTTCATCCACTCATCAATGTCCAATTTGTATGTCTTATACAAATCTCTGTTTTTATTTATGATATATTGTTTCCACACCGGAAAATGTGAGATGTTATATCTCCTTCCAAATTCGTCAGTCCATATTGGAAAACCAATAATTCTTTTATCCTTTGGAATGATATGAATGAATTCATCCCAACATTTTAATATGTCAAATTGTTCCTTACTAATTTTATATTGTTTCTTCTGATTTGGTGTGATTGTGTCATCTATAATGCTTTTGATAGACAATGTGTTTTGCTTTACTCTATCAAAAGATAAATCAATCGGTTTTGAATAAATATCTTTTCTAACAGCCAAAATTATGGCCCTATTTCTAAGTTGCGGTATTCCGACATCTTTTGGAGCTAATACAATAGGTTTTGGAACTACATTGTAACCTGCTTCCGATATTTCATGATGAATGGTCTTCCAAGTTTCTCCGTTATCATGACTGACTAAGTTTTGAACATTTTCTAAAATTAAAATTTTAGGCCTATAATTTTCTTGATAAGATTCGATTATTCTAATTATTTCTCTAAAAAGCGTTCCTCTAGAGTCTTTAAATCCAGCTTGATATCCGCCTTTAGAAAATGTTTGACACGGGAACCCACCACAAACAACATCTGGCGCGTCATAACCCATTTCGATTGGATTGATTTTTCTAATATCGCCAAGTGGCTTTTGATTAAAGTTCAATTCATAAGTTTTTTGAGCCGCTTCATCAATCTCAGAAGCATATAGACAAACTGCGTTATGATCAGAATACTCATCCATAGCAAGTCTAAAGCCACCTATACCTGCGAATAAATCAATGTATGTATATTTCTTACTTAATATTTTACTCATATTACTCCAAAGCGTTTTCTTCAACGAATAGTTGTAAAAGTCTATTAAAGTTTGAGCCAAAACAAGCATAGACTCTTGTTTTGCAATCATCTCCTACATAAAGCCCACACTGTAAGGCTTTTTCCATGCTGGATTGTGCAACATAACAAGACCTGTTAGTGGCGTGACCAACAAAATAAAACGGATTCCAACAAACAAGTACAGGTTCACCATTAATAATTTTTAATCCGAGGAGCATTACTGCGCGATTCTTTTGATTCGAAGGCAACTCATCAAAAACCAATCTTCCTACCTGCCTTCGTTTAATCTCAGGTCTATTAGGTAAATAAGCATCACTAATATTTCTAATGTTGAAGATTATTTCGAATCGCCTTTTGTCTTTCTCTATTACTAAAGAATGGAAATTCTCTAGTTTGTCATTAATGTCTTTATAATTGACCAATAAAAAACCACTTTTAGAAATTAATTGCTCAAAAAGTACCAAGAGATTGAATTTAGATAAAGTATTTTCAGATTTTGTTCTTTCACCCATAACATTCAATCCTCCACGACTATGCCAACCATGACAAAATACTTTTTAAGTTTTCTTTTAACTTTTATGGTCGGCTGATATTTATTATTTTCCCAACGATTTACGCTTACAAAAGAAACTCCAAGTTTTTCAGCTAACTCTTTTTGGGAAATCAACATCTTCTTTCTTAAAAGTTTTATCCCTTCTGCATATGTCATAGGAATACCTCACTTTTACAGTAGTATATCACTTTTATATAGTTTTGACTATTCCTTTAGGAATTTGACGGGATTTTTTGTCAAAAAGGATAAAAATTTTTTGTGGGACAAAAAGTTTATTGTGCTATAAAAAGTTTTTTGTGCAAAATCACGAACTAAAAGAGACCACGGATGAATCTTGTGTATCGCCAAGACGAGGCGCCTTCCGCCTTGCCACATCATTTAACTCCTTTCACCTCGACATGCCAACCTGTTTCAGCTCTTCGTCGGATAGCTCATCGAAGCCCGCTATCGCCTTGCAATGCCTGGATCGGTTGTACCTCTCGGCCTCGACGGATATGAGGTAATAGCCGTTCCTGATCGAATGCATGCCCAGCCTGGACCTGAGCTTCCTCTTCAAGCAGGCGTGGAAGGCCTCCACCGCGTTGGATGTGTACAAAGCCTTCCTGATCGGCCTTGGGAACCTATAGAAAGAGAACAGCCCCGGCTCGGAGAGGTATCTCCTGAACGATGGGTACGTCTTGGCCCACTTGGCCACGAACAGGCCCAGCCGAGCCCTGGCTTCGGCTTCCGATTCGGCCGAATACACTTCCTTGAAGTCGTCCAATATCCCCTGCCGGTCCTTCTTCCTCGCCCCCGAGGACATGTTCCTCCCGACGTGAACGAGGCACCTCTGGTGGCGGGAATCGGGGAATGCCCGCCTTATGGCCTCGGGCATCCCCTGGAGGCCGTCGGTGACGAACAGGAGGGGATCCCCGACCCCTCTTTCCCTAAGGCTCCGCAGGCATTTTTCCCATGCGGCCGATGATTCCTCCGGCACCATCCAGAAGCCGAGGACCTCCTTCCTCCCCGATTCGGTGACCCCGAGGGCCACCATGACGCATTCCTTCTCGTAACGGTCCCCTCCTTCGTACCTCCTCCTCACCGGGAGCCACGTGCCGTCGAGGTAGACGAATGGGCACCTCGGCAACGCCCTCGAATTGAATTTCTCGGCTTCCCCATAGCTTCCCCTCACGATGGCGAGGACGAGCTTTTCGGATACCTCCACGCCGGACTTCGCGGATAGGTACTGGCTTATGTCGGAGGCCGACATCCCCTGGGAATAGAGCCTCCCGATCTCCCAATCGAGGCCGTCGATCCTCCTCCTGTATCTCCCTATGACCCGTTCCCTGAAGAGGCCGAGGCGGTCCCTCGGCACCCGGACGGTTATCTCGCCGACGGTGGTCAGCACCTTTCTTGCGTAATAGCCGTTCCTAGGCGTTTCCGCGTCGGAAAGGCAGTCCTCGAGGAAGGAGAGGAACTGGTCCTCCATCGCCTCGTTGACGGCCTCCTCCGTGGCCCTCCTCATCAGCTCGATGGCGGGGGAAAGGCCTTCCCCGATGGGCTTGGTTGCATTAAAATCGTCCATGTAGCTTTCTCCTTTTGGTCACAATCGCAAGGATAGAAGGCTACCTCGTTTGGTTCAAGCCCGGCCGGCCACCCCTAGGGGTGGTGATGGCCGGTTTTCTTTCTTACACAAGATTCATCCGTGGTCCCAACTAAAACTTCACTGGTAGAAGATAGGATGTTAAGCTGCTTATGCTCAGTTTATGTGAAATAACTGCTAAGTTTTGCTAATTTTGGCTCAAAAAAAGGCTTGATTAGCTATTTCTAGCGTATCAAACCTATGCTTTCGATATGGTGACCCAGCCGGGAATCGAACCCGGGATTCAACCTTGAGAGGGTTGCGTCTTAGCCGCTTGACCACAGGGCCGCGGTGGTATTAAACCACCCTAGAGGCCTCTAATCAAGAGTGAGACGAGCGACCACCCGGTCGTGGCCGAGGATTCCGATCACCTCATGGAGGTTCGGGGAATTCTTCGAACCGGTAAGGGCGACCCGGAGGATGCCGGCCGCATCGGCGGCATTCCCCTTGTAGGCTGCAGGATCGGCCTTGTACTCTTTGTTCACGAGGCAGAAGCCGTGTTTCCCCGCCACTTCCTTGACCGAGTTCCACCAGGCCCCTTCGTCGGGTCCGTAGTCCATGTTCTTGGATAGATCCAAGAGGAAGTCCTTGATGAAGGCCCGGTCGTATTTCCCATCAAAGGGCAGGCCCTTGGCCTTCATCTTGGCGAATTCGTCGTCGTAGAAGAAGGCGACGGAGGCTTCGATGTCGCTGAATTTGGCGTAGTCCTTCCGGGGATTGGACCTTTCCTTCTCGATGTCGATGGCCTTCGAGAAGTAGGCCGGATCCCGTTCGATCTTTTCTAATAAACTCGGGGAATAGGTCTTGGCCCAGTCCTTGATCTCCTCGACCAAAGGCAGGCCCTTCATCTGGCTTAGGACTTCCCGGGAGAAGTAATTGAGCTTATCGATATCGAAGAGGGCCCCGTCGAGGCTCATCTTGCCAAACGAGAAGGTGAACTTCGATAGATCGAGGCTCTGGTTCTCGATCGACCATTCCTCGAAGTTGCTATTGGCGACCGACATCAGATAGACCTTGACGGCCTCCGGTGGATAGCCCATTTCCTGGAAGTAACCCACCGAGGCCTCCGGGTCCTTGCGTTTGCTCAGTTTCCGCTTGTTCCCGTGATCGAGCTTCATGATGACCGGGAGATGGGCGTACCTCGGGGCTTCCCAGCCCATGTCGCGGAAGAGCTGGAGGTGGACCGGGGTCGAGGGGATCCACTCCTCCCCGCGGTTGACGATGGTGGTCCCCATCAGGTGGTCATCGACGACGTGGGCAAAGTGGTAGGTCGGAAGGCCATCCCTCTTCAAAATGACGATGTCCATGTCGTTGTCCTGGAGTTCGATGTGGCCCCGGATCAAATCGTCGAAGGAGGTCTTGAGGTTGTGGTCACCCATCGATTTGTAACGGATGACGTAGCTCTCGCCATTCTTGACCCGCCTTTCGACCTCGTCCAAGGGAAGATTGCGGTCCCTCGCATAAACTCCGTAGTATCCCGGCAAAACCTTGCTGGCCTCCTGGGCTTCCTTGATCTTGAGGAGATCCTCGGGGGTGGCGAAGTCGACGTAGGCCTTGCCTTCGATAAGAAGGTGCTTGACGGCCCTCTTGTAGATATCGGCCCTTAGGGACTGACGGTAAGGCCCATAATTGCCCTTATCCCCTTCCGGGAACCAGCCTTCGTCGGGGACGATCCCGAACTTTATGAGTTGTTCGAGCAATTCGACGTCGCTTCCCTTGATGGTCCGTTTGGTATCGGTATCCTCGACCCGGAAGATGAAGACGCCCTTCGATTGCTTCGCTAGTACGTAGCCGATGAGGGCGGTAAAAAGACTCCCCGTATGGAGGAAGCCGGTCGGAGAAGGGGCGAAGCGCGTGACTTCCGCGCCCGCTTCGAGGGTGCGTTTCGGGTAAATGGCCTCGAGGTGTTCGAGGCTAGGGTCCACTCCGGGCAGGACCAACTCCGCGATATCTAATAAGCTCGGCATAATTATTCCGGCGATATGATAAGGGAAGAGAGGAGATGTTTCCACTTGATTAGGGGTTTTGCCCTACTTATAATGTGCAAGCCCGAAAAGGGTATGCAGGTGTAGTTCAATGGTAGAACATTACCTTGCCAAGGTAAATACGCGGGTCCGATTCCCGTCACCTGCTCCAGCATGCAACTAGCCGGCCCGAGGCCGGTTTTTTGTTTCCTCGATAGGCAAAGCCTCCTAAAATCGTAGATGATGAAAAAAGAAATCTGCCTAGCCAGCAACAACGAGGGCAAGCTTTTGGAATTCCGCGACATCCTCTCGCCTCTAGGCTATGTCGTCTACTCCCCCAAGGACCTCAACATCGACTTCGATCCCATCGAAGACGGGAAGGACTACCGGGAGAATGCCTACATCAAGGCCAAGGACCTCTTCGACAAGGTCAAGTTCGACGTCATATCCGATGATTCGGGTCTCGAGATCAAGGACCTCGGGAACTTCCCGGGCTTACACACCGCCCGTTACCTCAAGGAGCAAGGCTCCCTGAAGGCCGTCCTCGAAGATCTCGATAGAAGACTCCCCAAGGATAGCAAGAGGGAGGCCACCTTCCATTGCTGCCTTTGCTTACTTGAAAAAGGCAAGGACAAGCCCCTTTACTTCGAAGGGGCATGCCCGGGTTATCTCTTGAAGGAAGAAAAGGGCGAAAACGGCTTTGGCTATGACCCCATCTTCCATAGCTACGAAAAGGATTTGGACTTCGGAACGGCCCGGAAGGCCGAAAAGGACCGGGTCAGCCATCGGGGCAAGGCCCTTTACCGTTTAGCCTTTTACCTATCCATATAAATTAACAAAGGGGGACATATGGAAGAGAAGAAGAAATTCGGGGCCCGGAACTGGGCCTCCCTCATCCTCATCGGCTTGGTCGGCCAACTGAGTTGGTCGATCGAGAACAACTACATCAACCTCTGGGTCTACTCCCAGACCTACGACACCCTCTACGTCACCCTCATGACCGTCTTCAGCGCGGTGGCCGCCACCTTGACCACCCTTTTGATGGGTTCCCTCAGCGACCGCTTGGGCCGTCGCAAGGTCTTCATCGCCGGGGGCTACGTGGCCTGGGGGATCTCGGTCTTCCTCTTCGGCCTCATCAATTACCGGAACATGATGTCTTTGGTGGGACCCGCGATGGCGACCACCATGGTCGGGACCTTCATGGTCCTCGCCGATGTCCTCATGACCTTCTTTGGCTCGACCGCCAACGATGCCGCCTTCAATTCCTACCTCACCGACTCCACCAACCCCCAAAATCGCGGCAAAGTCGAGTCGGTCAACGCGGTTTTGCCTTTAATCGGCAACATCGTCATCGTCTTGGTGGCCGGCCTCATGGGCTGCGGGGCCGTCACTCCGGGTGAATCCCTGGGCTTAGAGGAAAACGCCCTCAAACTAGAGCAGCCCTGGTTCTACTTCTTCCTCATCTTCGGGGCCATCATCTTCGTGATGGGAATCGCCTCCTTCTTCCTCCTTCCCAAGGAAAAGGTCAACCCCAATAGGGAAACCACTTACTTAAGATCTTTGGGCTATGGCTTCATGCCCTCGACCGTGAAAGGCAACAAGAGCCTTTATCTGGCCCTCCTCTCCTTCCTGACCTACAACTCCGCGGTCAATTCCTTCATGCCCTACTGGATGATCTACTTCCAAAACCCGACCGAGGTCGGCGGGGCGGGACTCGGCAACGGCCTCGACTTCTATCTGACGGTCGGGATCATCCTGGTCGTTTCCAGCATCCTCGCCGTCATCGGCGGCCTCTTCATGGACAAGATCGGCCGTCTCAAGTTGCTATTACCCGCCCTCGGCCTTACCTGCATCGGCTTCCTCGCCGTCTTCTTCTCGAAGGCCCCTTGGGCCTACGCCATCAGCGGCACCATCATGATGCTCGGGTATTTGCTTTCCACCGCCGTCTTGGGGGCGGAAATCCGCGATCTCACACCCAAAGATAGGGTCGGGGCCTTCCAAGGGGTCAGGATGGTCTTCGCCGTCCTCATTCCGATGATCATCGGCCCGGCGGTGGCCCAATCGACCTTCAGCGTGACCGCCGGCTACGTCGACTCCTATGGCCAAACCGGCCAACCGGCCCCCAATAACTTCATGTTCCTAGTCTCCTTCGGCTTTGCCCTCCTATCGGCCCTTCCGATCGTCTTCCTCTTGAGGCAAAGGAAAAAGGAGAAGGACCTAGAAGCCAAACAAAAGGAAAACGCTCAGGACAAGGCCTGAGCGTTCAATAGATCCATTCCGTTGAGGTTCCAGTTTTCGGCATAGCCCTGGATGGTGGCATCCGAGGGGACACTCCCCATAAAGGGAACGTAAGTAAGGCCCGACCCATCGAAGCAGTTGGTGCCGATGTAGGTAACGGCCTCCCCGCCCGGGAGGACGAAGGTCTCAAGACCCTCAACCAGTTTCGGGCAGGCATTGAAGACCCGGTAGCCCAGACTAAGGGCGGCATTGTCTTCGATTCCCTTGACGGCAGTAAGGGACGGGCAGTTCCGGAAAGCGGTATTGCCAATCTTCATGTTGACGCCGGCATTGCCTTGGAAGTCGACGCTAACCAAAGCGGCATTGTTCTCCAACGCGTTGTTGGCGATCTCGGCGATCGGCCCCTTGAAGGTGACTTCTTGAAGAGTGGTGAAGCCTTGGAAGGTCGAGGTCACGAAGGACGTGACATAACTAGGGACGACGATCGAAGTCACGCTGGATTTCAGGGAGGCAAAGGCCCCTCCGAGGCGGGTGACGGGAAGGGTCAGGCCTTCGAGGTTGGTCGGGATATTCGCTAGGAAGTAGTCCTCGGTGATCGAGGTGGCGCCACTAAGGATCTCCACATCGCTAATCGCGTAGTTTCCTTTGGCGTTGTCGTAGCTATAGGTCACCTTGTCGGTCCCGACTTCAGCGACGTAGCTGAGGTCGGCATAGACGGCGTAGACCTCGAGGTCCCTCACGATATTGGTGAAATAGGAATCGTCGATGTAGCGGTAGGAGCCATCGGCTTCTAGGACCGCGAAGGAGACGAAGGTCTGCCCGGCGGGGGCAGCCGGGGCGGCCGGGACGTAGGTCCCGCCATAGGTCACCTCGTGGGTGACGACATCCACCGCACCATGGACGTCGATCTTGAGGGTATCGAGCTCACTCGTGGCCTTGACGAGGACCGAAATCGGTCCACGGACGCTATTGAGGTCGGTTTGGCTCGAGGCCGGATCGACTTCGAGGGAATAGACGAAGTGGTGGCCGACTTCGGGGATGGTACTCGTAAAGGTGTCCTCGTGGATAAGAGCCTCCTGGTCGTTCCCGTCGGTGACGTAAAAGGAGACGGTCACTTCTTCTTCCCCCGAGGTCGATTCCGGGGAGAAGACGGCCTTCAAAGGATAAGCGTAGGGAATGACTTCATTTACAGTCTTGGCTTCGGTCTGACCGGGGAGGGTATAGGTCAAGTCATAACGGGCCCGTTCCGGCTCCGTATAGACGGTCTCGAAGACGAACTGGCCTTCGCTGCCAAGGTCGCCCAGTTTGATCCAGTCGTCTTGGACATCGTCCCCGTTATCGAGGTAGACCCAAAGGGGCCAACCGGTCTTTTGGTTCAGGGGGTCATATTCCTCATCGACGTAGAACTCACCCGAGGCATGGGTGTTTGCGTAGGTGGGGTCCCCTTCCCCGACGGTCAAGACCTGTCCAAGGTCTTCGGGGAGGGCATAACCCTTCTTTTCCCGCAGGTCCAAGGGAGAGCCATAACCGAGGAATTCGGAAACATAACCCTCTTTCTGCGGGGCTTTCGGGAGGTCGTCCCCCGCTTCCTTGCCGGGATAATCGAGGGTCAAGGAGCCATTGGAGGCGGCGATTTTCTGAAGGTCGAGGAAGGTGATGCCTTCTTTCCCGATGATCTCGCGTTTGGCATCGGGTTCTTCGCTGACCGGTCTTCTCAGGAAGTTGGCCCCGTCCTTGTAGACGATGGAAAAGTTATAGTAGGTATTCTCGAAGACCGGATGGGCATCGCAATCCCCGAGGATGTTCTTGGGATCGACCCTTTGGCCGATGATGCTTTCTTCCTCGCTGGAAGAATCCAAAACGACTTCTTCACTCGGGAGATAGATGCCGTAGTCCCATTCCTTGAAGGTCCGGTAGGTCCCAACCGCGGGGATGACGCCGCTGCGGTCGAGGAAGTCGTAGGTCACGCTTTCCCCTTCGGCATTGGTGTAGCCGCGGTAAGAGGTGGCCCGTCCCTTGACGACGTAGTCGACCCCGACCAAAGAAGGCATCGGGGCATTGTCGTAGTAGTTGACGGTGGCGAACTCCGTGGCTTCGCTCGGGGCCCCGCAGCTGCTTAAGAAGAGACCGGCCGTGAGGGCCAAGGCCGAAAGAAAAGAGGCTTTCTTTTTTTGCATGGCCTAATTGTTTCCCTTCTTGCGCCTTCGGTGCAACCCTTTTCTACGAAAAGGCTCATTGCGACACCTAGGCGCGTGGCGTATATTATGTGAGCGAAAAGAGGAACTGCATCTATGAAATCCCGCAATAGCGCTAAAATTCTCGGGCTCTTGGCCTTGGTCCTAGGGATCGTCGCCATCTGCTTCTGGTTCGGCCCGGCCTTCGACAATGTCGGCCACCCCTATAATCTCATGCAAACGGCCTTCGCCATCGAAGACCACGGCTATCCGACCGTTTGGACCTTGGTCATCGCCTTCGTCATCCTCATCATCGGCTCATTGCTCGGGGCCATCGTCCCCTACTTCCGGAAGACCGGGGCCCTGGTCGTCGGCGGCCTCTCCTTCCTCTGCTTACTCGGCGGTGGCATCATGACCCTCCTGGTCAAGTCCTTCTTCCTGGCCGTCAACCCCTATGGGGAAGTCTATTCCTCCTTCGGTCTAGGCTCTGGGACCATCACCTCGGCGGTCTTCGCCTTCCTCGCCGCCATCTTCGTCCTTGCCACCCTCAATCTTGCTCGGAAGCAGGACTAAGGCCTCAAGGCTTAATCAATAACCCCTTCGGGGGTTTTCTTTTTGCCTATGAAGCCGTTGGCCTCATAGGCCTTCTTGATTTCCTTCACGCAGGTCTCGAGGTCCTTTTCGATCATCCGGCCCCAGAAGCGGAGGACGGTGTAGCCCCTCCCCTTGAGGGCCTTATCGACCTCGAGGTCCCTTTCCATGTTCCGTTTGATCTTTGCTAGCCAGAAGTCGCGGTTCCACTTCAGCTTCTTCTCGTTGACCTCGAAGAGATAGCCATGCCAAAACTCCGAGTCGCAGAAGATGGCGATCCTGTACTTTTGGCAACTGAGATCGGGATGGCCCGGGAGTTTCTTGGAGTAAAGGCGATAGGGAAGGCCGGCTTCCCGAAGAGCTTTCCTGAGCTTAAGTTCCAGGCCGGTATCCTTGCCCTTGATACGCGACATCGTCTTATGGATGGAAGCAGGATCGAGGTGGTTCATCCGCGACATTTTACCTTAAGTGGTCCATAATGCCCTCCATGGTATCGATCAAGAAAGGCACGATTAAGGATTTAGAGAGCGTCCTCAAGCTTTGTAGAAGGGTCAAGGATTCCTTGGAGAGGGAAGGCAATGACGTCTATTCCTACGGCTATCCCACCGACCAGCACTTCATCGACGATCTAAGTCAGGGTCGGGCCTATATCCTCAAAGACGGATCCAGGGTCCTGGCTTATCTATCCTATGATCGCGACCTCAAGGGCTCCTTCTTCCCTGGCGCGGAAGGCGAAGAGAAGGTCTATCAGCTCTTGGAGGACTGCAACTACGCGGGGGAAGGATATCTGGTCCTCCACCGCCTCATGGTCGATCCGGCCTATCAAGGGAAAGGCTATGGCAAGATGATCCTTAGTCACTTCATGAGCAAGTTCAAAGGCCAGCTGCTCCTTTTGTGTGTCTATGAAAAATCCAGGGGCGCCCTTTACTTCTACAAGGCTCTCCACTTCAAGAACCACGGGATCTATCCCTTCGACTACGGGCCCGACTACCCGGGCCACGAATACCTGGTCACCAAATACCTCTAGGCAAACTGGGCTTCGTAAAGCTCCTTGTAGAAGCCACCATTGGCCATTAATTCTTTGTGGTTGCCCATCTCGACGATGTGGCCTTTTTTCATGACGACGATGAGATCACTAGAGACAATGGTCGAGAGGCGGTGGGCCACCACCACCGAGGTCCTTCCTTCCATGAAGGCATCGAAGCCCTTCTTGAGGAGGGACTCGGTATGGAGGTCGATGTTGCTGGTGGCCTCGTCCAAAATGACGATGTCGGGACTCACTAACATCGCCCTGGCCAAACAAATCAGCTGCTTCTCCCCGATCGAGAGGGAGGAAGCGCCCCCGATCATGGTGTCGAAGCCCTTTTCTAAGCGCATGATGAAAGAGGAGGCCATGGCCAGATCGGCGGCCTTCTTGATGTCCTCGTCGCTGGCGTCGGGCCGCCCATAGGCGATGTTTTCTTTGACCGTCCCCTTGAAGATCCAGGGATCCTGCAAGACGGCCGAGACCCTCTGCCTCAGCTTCTTCTTTTCGATCTCCCCGGTGTCGATGTCGTTGATGAGGATCTTGCCTCTGCGGGGATCATAGAAGCGGAGCAAGAGGTTGATGAGGGTGGTCTTCCCACAACCGGTCGGCCCGACGAGGGCGATCTTGTGGCGAGGATAGACCTCGAGGTCGAAGTCGTCGATGACGGTTTGACCCTCGGTATAGCCAAAGTCAACGTGGTCGAAGGTCAGGGATTCGATTTCCCCACGGAGTTCCTTCTGCCCCTCATCTACATCAAGGGGCAAGGCCAAGAGGGCCTCGACCCGTTTGAAGGAGGCTTCCGCCCCCGAGAGCTCGCTGGAGACGTCGGCGATTTCGTTGAAGGGGGTCATGAAGTTGTTGGCGTAAGTCAGGAAAGAAGAAAGTCCCCCGACCGTGAAGGCGGTACCGAAGTCAAACCCGGTCAGCAACATGGCCGCCCCGGCGATGACCAGGGTCCCGTAGATGACATTGTTGACGACCCGGGTGGCCGGGTTGATGAGGGAAGCCATGAGCATAGCCTTGTAGCCCGATTCCCTCTGCCTATCGGCAATGGCCTCGAACTTCTCTCCGCGGCCTTCTTTCGCGCCGAGACTGATGATGGACTCGCTATTGGTGAGTTCCTCCTTCATGAAGCCGGTGAGGTTGGAGGAGGCCTGGGCCTGGGCCTTGAAGTACTTGGCGTTGCCCTTGGAAATGGCCCGGGAAACGAATAAGGACAAGGGAGTCAAAACCACGACCAAGAGAGCGAGGGCGTAGTTGACCGAGGCCATGAAGGCAAAGGTGAACAATAGGCTGACTGCCCCGTCGTAGATGGTGACGGCCCCGACCACGAGACCAGTTTTGACGTTTTCGATGTCGACGTTGAGGGTATGGACGACCTTGCCCTTCTCTAATAGGTCCAAGGACTTGATGGGAGCCTCCATCAGGTGGGCGTAGGTCTTCTTCCTGAGTTCATAGACCACGGCTTCCCCGAGCCTCATCGTCACCTGTTCATAGAAGAAGCGGAAGAGGGAGCCAATCAAAACGAGGCCCACCATGAGGAGGATGTAAGGGACAAGCGTTGTCGGTTCGAAGCCCTCTTGGAGCATGAGGTCGATGGCCTTGCCGGCCAAAAAGGGGACCGAAAGACGGCTCCCGGCCGAGAAGAAGGCGAAGATGAGGGAAAGGACGACTTCCTTCTTATGGCCCTTCAGTAGAGGGAAAATGAGACGCAAAGACTTCATCTGGCCTCCTTCTGGGTTTTGTCGATTTCCTCGTAAAGAGGGCAGGTTTGCAGTAATTCTTGATGTTTGCCCCGTCCGATGATTCTACCGGCCGCCATGACAAGAATCTCATCGGCATTGGCTAGAGACGAGGTCCGTTGGCTGATGGTAATCACACTCACGCCCTTTAGGGTCGAGAAGTTTTCCCTGACCTTCTTTTCGCTTAGGTAGTCGAGGGCGGACAAGCAGTCGTCGAGTATCAGTAGACGCGGTTTCGCCAAGAAGGCGCGGGCTAAGACCAAGCGTTGGCGTTGCCCCCCGCTTAGATTGGCCCCACCTTCTTCGATCTTGTGGTCGAGGCCGTCCTTGTATTCCCTGGCGAACTCATAGGCCAGGCTCATCTTGAGGGCTTCCCAAAGTTCCTCGTCGGTTTTATCGGAAACGCCTAACATCAAGTTATCGCGGATCGTCCCTTCGTAGAGAGCGGGTTTTTGTAAGACAATCGAAACCTCGTCCCTAAGGGGCTTCTCGCCCCATTTCTCGAGGGGTAGGCCGAATAGTTGGATCGAGCCTTCGGTGGGTAATAGGAGCCGACAAAGGAGGCGGGCCAAGGTCGATTTGCCGGACCCGGTGCCGCCGATGATACCTAATTGCTCCCCGGCCTTGAGTTCGAAGGAGACATCGTCGACCGCGTTCTCACCGCCGAAGCTGAAGGATAGGTGATCGACCTTGAGGGCGATATCCCCCTTCCCCTTTTCCTCGCCTTCGGGTCTGAAGGCCGGCTGGCTCGAAAGGAAGGCATCGAGGCGCTTCATGCTACCCCCGGCCTTGTTGAGGGAGGAGATGAGGCGGGTGAACATGTTGAGGGAGGCCAAGGAAGCGGTGAGGTAGCCGACCAAGGAGACGATCTCCCCGGTCGTTAATAATCCTTCGGCCTCATAGAAACCCCCGAGGTAGACGACCAGACAAAGGGCGAGGTAGATGAAGGCAAAGGTCAAGGGGTTGACGATGGAATTGAGGTTGCCGAGGGAGACGTTGCGTTTCTTGTAACTGAGGGCGGCATCCTCGTACTTCTTGACCTCGGTCGAGGTCTTTTCATAGGCCCTCACCGAACGGATGCCGCTTAGGGCATCGCCGGAATAAAGGGCCATGTCGTCCAATCCCCCTTGGACGGCGGCGTATCTCTTGGGACTAAGGAAAATCACCAGCAGCAAGATCGCGCAGGAGAGGCCGAGGGAGATGAGGAAGATGACCCCGGCTTGCCAGGAGATGGCGAAGGACAAGACGAGGGAGCCGAAGGTGATGAGGGGTGAACGGACCAGTAAGCGCATGAACATCGCCACCCCGGTCTGGAGGTTTTGGGCGTCGCTTCCAAACAAAGTGAGGATCTTGTCCTTGCCGTAGTTTTCGAGTTCCCTTTCCCCGAGTTCCTCGGTCTTTTGGTAGAGGCCTTTTCTAAGGGCCAAGCCGAAGTCGGCGGAAACGCGGCTGGCCAGATACTGGGTCACCATGGTGGTAAGGAAACCGAGGACCGCGAAGAGAAAAAGGAGGCCGGCTAGGCCATAGGCCAAGGGGGCGTTGTTCTTCCCGATCCCCTCGTCGATGATGTAACGGACCAAGAAGGGGGTCGCTAATTCGAAGGCGCATTCGAAGGCCTTCATGAAGGGGGCGATGATGGTCTTGAAACGGTAGGGGCGAAGATAAGACAAAGACGGGGACGACATCAGGCTTTCGATCCTTTCGTTTTCGGGAACGGGGTCTCTTCTTCCTTCGATTCGAAGGTGATGGTGCAGACGGGCCGGTTGTTCCCTCTGGGCCCGAAGGCCATGAAGACGATCTTTCCCCAGGCGATCCTCACGTAGTCGTAATGGTCGGCTTCACTCAGTTCGACCTTGGAGACGTTTTCAAATTCCCAATGGGTGGTCCCGGACTGGAAGCCGGCATAGAGATTATTGGTATCCACCAAGAGCATCGGGAAGCGGGTCTCCCCCAAATCGAAGCTGAAGATCTTGCGGTCGGGATCATAGGCCGGATTGAGGAAGGGAGTCGAACCCCGGACGTGGGCCAAGGACATCTCCCCGTCTTCCTCGAGGGAATCGTCGAAGGTATAGGAATCGAAATAAGGTTCGCCCCTTACGAAGTTTTCTTCTTTGGCGATTTCTTCGATCAAAGCCTCGACCTTCTCTTCTTCGTGGTAGAGGGAGCGGGCGTCGCTATCGGCGAGGTTCTTCTGGGTCTTGAAGGCCAGCTCCGCCAAAAGGAGGTAATGGAGGGCATTGTAGTTGTTCTTTTCGTAATGGATCCCCTTGGCGTGCAGATACCCGAGGCGATAGCAAAGATGGGGGAAGACGTTGTAGATGTTGCCCTCGCTGAAATAGAAGGATGAATAGTTTTCGGGATAGAGGAACTCGAGGATCTTGGCCCCGAGGGCGACATCCTCATAGACCCCGAGCCCATGGATGTAAAGGTCGGAAAGGAAGAGACTGGCCATCTGGTCCCCGAGGGCCTGGGCCTTGGTGAAGTATTGCATCGCCCGGACCGCATTGTCGTCTTCTGGATCGCGGGGATTGATCCAAGACATATGGATATAACCTAGATGGGTGAGGGCCCCGGGGTCGGTCCTTAGAGGTGCTTCATGGAAGTACTCGGCCGCCTTCCTTAGGTCCTTGCGATGGAATTGGAGTTCGCCCGAATAAAGGCAACCCAAGGTAAAACAGGCATTGTCATGCCCGTCATCGGCGATTTTCTTGAGGTAATGGAGGTAGAGGGCCTCGTTTTCCTTGTTTCTGGTAACCTTCCCTTCCTCATAGCGAGAAATGTACTTGTAGAGGATGTCAGGATGGTGGCGGGTATAATTCGGGCCGTAAAGGAGGCGCCGGGCTTCTTCGACCGTTTCGGGACTGAGGTCGAGGCCCGAGGCGTCGCCGACCACCGCGGTCATCCCGCATTCGGGGCAAAGGGCCCTGACCCCTTTCTTGTCATTCTCCCAATCGACGATTTTCCGAGCCGAAAGGCGGGTTCCGCAAAAGAGGCAGACGGCCTCCTTGGAGTTGACTATTTCGATTTCGTTGTTGAGGGTGTGGCGTTTGTAGAGGGCGGCGGTTTTCTTATCCATCTTGCGAGAGGCGATTTTATCAGCCTCTTAGAGAAATAAAAAGACGATAGGGCATAGCCCTAAGATAACCGGATAGGCCAAAGAAAGGGCGATCGAGATGGTCGGGGCGGTCCTTTTCAAATAACCGGGCAGGATATAGGCCGTAAGCATGACCGCGAGAGGAATAACGCAAAGCGAAGCGGCCCCTTGGAACCCATGGTCGATCCCAACGAAAATCGAATCGAGGAAGAGGAAAAAGGCAAGGATAACGAAGGGAATATCGAGGAGGAGACGCCAGGACTGCGGGGTTTTTCCGTCTTTGTCATGGCTTTCCTTGAAACCAAGGACGGTGATGCCGAATGCCATCACCAAGAGGGAAAGGAAGTAGGTCAACTCGTTGATCCCTTGGTACTTGAAGGAAATGAAGGCCAGTGGCAAGACCAAAAGGACGTTCAAACCACCCCTGAGGATCAGGGAAGAGAGAAGAACCCCTTTCCCAAGGAAAAGGCAGAGGAAGCGGATGAGGGAGAGGAGGGCGATGAGGAAGGAAGCGACCGCTCCGAAGTAGGAACCCATCGAGGGAACGGGGAGGGCCAAATTTACGATTCCGACGGCCAAGCCCAAAACGACACCCAAAAGATAGAAGAGTGCAGCGGCCCTACTTTCCCCTAATGCTTTCATCCTTGATTACTATATTATTTGTTACGCCCATGAAAAAGATTCTCGACGATTTCTCTCTCGCGGACTTTCTCGCCATCCCGGTCTTAGGGGCTTTGTTTTTGCTGATCGGAAGCCTGGCCGACGAGGGGATCGGGAGTGCCCTTTACGTCATCTCCCCCTTCGTCGGAATCCTCGGCTCTTGGCTTGGACATTTGGTCCTTTATGCGATGGTGGCCCTGGCTTTGGCCTTGGTCTACGCCGTCACCTATCGGGAAAGCCGTTTGGTCCTCAAGGTCCTCTCCTATGGCTGCATCGTCCTATCCCTTGGCTTCGGCTTGATCTACGGGGCCTTGGTCTTAGCCCCCGACATCGGATACACCGCCGGCCTCATCATCGGGGCCATCATCGTCTTCGGCTTAAGCGTCGCCTCCTTCTTCCTCCTCAAGGACGCGGAAAGGGGAAAACTCATCAAGGCCGCTTCCCTCATCCTGCCCCTGGCCCTCGTCCTCTTGCTTCTAGGTTATTTCCTGCCTCTCATTTCCTCCCGCCCGACCCCGAGTTTGTCCATCGATAACGGCCTCGCCTTCGTCCCGTGGTATTTAGACGGCCGGGCCATCCTCGCCGACTATCCGGAAGCTTTGATTCAGGAATCCTCTTCCTTCCCCTCTTCCGCCTCGATCTCCCTAGGCCTCATCGGTCTTTTGCCTTTGCTTTTGGGTTTCTTCAAGCTGGAGGGGAAGCTCTCCTGGCTCAAGCGCCTAAGTTTCCTCTTTCCCCTTGTCCTCGCCCTCATCGTCACCATCCTTCTCCTCCTTGGAGGCCGGGCCTATCTATCCGACATCGGGATGGGTTTACTAATCAGCGGAACCTTCACGAGCCTGACCTACGTCGGCGTCTCTTATCTGACCGCTTACAAGAAAAAATAACCCATGAGCATCGAAAGGGCCCTTTATCGGGTCAGCCGCGATAAGCCTACTAGGCCCGCCCGGGTGGCGGAGATCGACTTCCTAAGGGGCTTCGCGGTTTTCCTCATGGTCCTCGATCACCTTTGCTACGACCTTTCCCTTTGGGACTCGGTCCTCGTTGGCGTCGGTGGGGAAAACCTCTATGACGTCCTCAACGCCATAAGACCCTTCGTCCAACTGGGCCAATACATCGAAAGTGCGACTTGGAGGCTGGTCCTCCACTGCATCTTCGTCGGTATCTTCTTCTTACTTTCCGGCATCAGCACCACCTTCTCGCGCAACCACCTCAAGCGGGCCCTCGAGATCACGGTCCTCGGCTTTGGCCTCACCGCCGTCCTCACCGCCTTTTCGACCTACTTCCAGGATGTCACCCTCAATATCTTCATGGGCCTCCTCAACACCATGACCCTGGCCCATCTCATCTATAGCCTCAAGTCCGCTATCACCAAGGACCGTTGGACCGACCTCTATCTCTTCTTCGTCTTCTTGGTCTTGACCATCGCCCTTACCTCGCCCGAACCCCCATATCCGGGCAAGACCATCACCGAATGGTTTGCCAACTACGGGGCTCTCTTCATCGGCCAGATGGCCGGGGGTATGGACTACATAAGGCCCTTGCCTTGCATCGCCATCCTGTTCCTCGGGGCCTTCATCGGTAAGACTTTCTATAAGACCCGGAAGTCCTATCTTCCCTTCCTCGAAAAGGCCGAGCCCTTCGTCTTCTTCGGGCGGCATTGCCTTTGGGTCTACGTCTTGCACCAGGTCCTCTTGGTCTTTATCCTAGCCGTCGTAACCTTGGCCTTAGGCTTCATTCCCAATCTATGAAAAATCTCTACGAACTCTTCCTAAAACAGATGGACCGTTATCCCGGGGCCACCGCCCTTTCCTACGAGTCCCTCGACTGGACTTACCTTAGACTCAACGCGGAAATCCTCAAAACCGTTGCAAAACTCCGCTCCTTGGGCGTGAAAAAAGGCGACATCGTCGCCCTCAACCTCCCCAATTGCCCCCAGGCGGTCACCATTTTCTACGCCATCAACGCCATCGGGGCCATTGCCTATCTCATCCATCCGCTGACCCCGGCGGCCCAGCTCGCCACCTTCCTCAAGAAGACCGACTGCCGTTATTTCTTCTGCCTTTCCCTCAACGCGAAAGACTATGCCCTGGAAATAAAGGAAGCCAAGATCATCGCCGTCAACCTCTACCACGGGGTCTCCTTCTTCAAGGCCCTCGCCGTGAGGGCCATGTCCGGGAAGCTTCCCGAAGGGGTCCTTTCTTATGAAAGGCTCAAGGGCCACGACCAGGAAGTCAAAAACGAATTCAAGGACCATGAGCCCTGTGTCTATTTGAACTCTGGTGGCACGAACGGGGAACCCAAGGTCATCATGCTCTCCAATGAGGCCATCGGATATTTGGGTTTGGAAGGCCTCGCCATCATCGGGGTCGAGGATCCGACCACCGTCAAGATGCTGACCGTCATCCCGATGTTCCATGGCTTCGGCCTGGCCATGGGGGTGGTCGCTCCTTTATCGAACGGGGCCACCACCGTCCTCATGACCAAGTTCCATAGCAAGGAAGCCTGCGCTTTGCTTTCCAAGAATAGGGCCAACACCATCATCGGGGTCCCGGCCCTCTACAATGCCCTCCTCTCCTCCCCCTACTTCAAGGAAGAAGCCTGCCGCAATCTTTTCGTGGCCTACGTCGGTGGGGACAACGTCACCAAGACCCTCATCGATTCCTTCAATTCCTTCATCGAAAAGGAAGGCGGGAAGGCCAAGCTCTTCGAAGGCTATGGCTTAACCGAAACGGTAACGGTATCCAACGTCAACCGCTGGAAAGAATGCAAGGAAGGGACGGTCGGCCGACCCCTGAGGGGCATCAAGGAAGTCATCCTCTCGCTGGATGATGGCCATGTTCTTGGACCCAACGAAGAAGGGGAAGTCGCCATCAGCGGACCCACCCTGATGGAAGGCTACTTCATGGATCCGGAACTGACGGAACAGACCTTCAAGGTCATCGACGGGGAGAAATACGTCCGGACCAAGGATCTCGGCTTCCTCGACGAAGACGGCTACCTCCACTTCCGGCAACGGCTTAGGAGGGTGGCCAAGGTCAACGGAGTCCCGGTTTGTCCGAGCGACCTCGAGAAGCTGGCCCTCGAAGACCCCAACATCTACGAAGCCTATGCCTATCCGGTCAAGGACGAGCGTCTCGGTTCGGTCTTGGAACTGGCCCTGGTGAAGAGGAAACAGAGCCAGATGGGCGAGAAGGAAATCGAGGAGAAGATCCTCAAGGAAATCGCCAAGAACCTTCCCGTCTACTATCGTCCGAAGAAACTTTATTTCCTCGAAGCCTTGCCCCGGACGGCGGTCGGGAAAATCGATTCCAGCAAATTCCCCGAATAGGGAACTATATCCCTATGGTAGAATGGGCCCATGAAAAATGAGCCCCGCCGCTATGACATCCTCGATCGCAAGGGTTATGAAAGGGTCAAGATCCGGCTCAAACGCCGGGCAACTTGCTTCCTTTCCTTCGTCTTCATCCTTTTGGGAATCGTATTCTTAAGTCCGTCTTTACTAGACGCCAATTCGGTCAAAATCATCGTTTCCCAAGGCGAAGAATGGGGTTTTGCGCAGTTTTCAAACATCTGGGTCCTTTACGGGAATAATCCTTTGGCCGCTCCTGGTTCGGCCGTGGTGGCTTTACTAGGCGGGAATGCCCCGACCGTCATCGCTTGGCTCGGGGTCGTCGCCGGCGTCTTTGCCATACTAGCCTTCATCACCTCCTTAGTGGCCGTTACCTCCTATAAGAAGGGTGTCATCTTCTTCTCGGTCCTCTTCATGGGCCTCGCCATTACTTTATTGTTCGTCGTCTTCGTCTATCTCTTGCCCTATATTCCCTACCTCATTGCATGAAAATTTCCATTGATAAAGCTTTCTTCGATTCTTTGGTGCAGACGCCTTCTTTCTCGAAAAGAAGGAAGATCCTTTTCGATGCCTACAAGACCCTCTTCCTGCTCCCGGGTTATGACCGGGGCCGGCGGAGCTACTCCGGAGGCATCGAAACCTTCACCGGGGGAGCCGGTGAAATGCTCATCATGAGCGACGATCCCGAGGAGCGACGTCTCCTCGACTTCAAGGACAAGGAAGAGACCATCGATCCTTCGTTTTACCAAAGTAAGTTAAAGGAAGAACCGAAGATCACCGCCAACCTCAGCGAACTGATCCTTTCCTTCTCCCCCACCAAACAAGACGACTTCCTGACCCTCCTCCTCCAAAGCGGCTTCTCCCCGGCTTTCTGCATGTTCCTCGATCGTCTCGATCAGGAAACCCGGGACTATTTAGGCGGTAGCAAGAGGCTACCCAGGACCACGGTCGACTTCGAAAGGGCCAAAGGAGAAACCAGAAGGATCTTCAGCCAGACCCTCGCCCGCCTCGGGATCGAAAGGAAGGAAGACGCCTTGGCCCGGGCTTTGAGCCGTCTCGAAGAGGAAGAACCGGAAAAGGAAAAGTGCGAGATCCTCGCCGAGGCCATCAGCGAAGAAGAACCCCTCCCCGAGGCCCCGGTCGAAGAAGTCGAGGTCAGCAAGGCCGAGGAAAAGGAAATCGAGGAAACCGAAGAACCGAAGGAACAACTCCCCGAAACCACCGCAGAAGCCAAACAAATCGAGGAAAAACCCGCGCCTCATCCCGAAGAAAAGAAATGGGAAAGGAAAAGACGGGAACCCCAAACCCGCTTCGTCAAAAGCAAGGTCAAGGACTTCCTGCCGCCTGAGATCGAAGTCAAGAAACCGCGACCCGGTACCCCGCCTCCGGCCCCCAAGAAAGAAGAGCCCAAAAGAAGACTGCCCAAACGCAAGATCGACGCGGCAGCGCTCGAAAGAGCCATCCTCCAATCTTTGGCGGAGGCCTACCGCGAACAGGTCCAGAAATATAGCCAGGTCGCTAGGGCCAAACCCTTGAACCACGTCACCCTGGCGGAGAAGGAAGAAACGGTCACCTACCGTAATCTCGACGAAGCCTTCAAGAAGATCGATTCCCGTATCAGGAAAAACGGGCTGAAATCCATGAAGGGCCGTTGGCTCATCCTTTTGGCTACTTCGGTCGAAGAGGAAACCGCGGACATCCTGGAATCCCATTACCCCGGCAAGGTCTATTACACCGATGATCTCAGCAAAGGGAAACCCGACTTCGCCATCATCGTCAAACCCGCCAAAGGAGACGAAGACGAAGAGCAAGGAACGACCTTCGTCAAAGACAAACGGGCCTCCTTCACCGCCCCCAAGGAAGAAAGCGCCTATAGTGAGGACTACCTCGAGGACCTCGACCTCTACCCCTTCCTCGATGACGAGGACGAAGAAGAGGAAAGCCCGAGCCTAGATAGCCCCTATCTCCCCTATGAGGAAGAGGAGGAGGAAACTCCGCGCTATTGGCACTGCTACATCTGCGGAAAGAAAAAGTCCCATACCGGGACTCCTTCGAAGATCGTCACCTTAAGCAATGGCAAGACGGTCTATCTTTGCAAGAAACACAAGGACGCCCTATAGGAGGGCGCGGATATCGAAATGCTGGAAGGTAAAGGCGTCGCTGAGCGCCCTGTTTTCGTTCACCTCTTCAAGCGATTCATAGGTCCAGGAATTGACGATTCCGCCTCTTTTACGGAACTTCTGCACCGATTTTTGATTTAAAAGGCACTTCTCGATATCCAAAGAACCGAATAAAGGAACCAGCTTCAGGAACTGGACGTGGTGCTTCTCGACCAGAAGCTGCCGGACATAACCCTTCGAGCCGAAGAAAAGGAGGGCTCTCGGGTCGAAGGAGATGACCACGACCTTCTTATAAGGGACCTGGTGTTCACTAAGGGCCTTCTTAAGGGCCCTTGCCACCTGCCGGTAGTTCTTGGAGGTGGCCTTGATCTCCACCACCATCGGGACCTTGTAGTCTTTGTTGAGTTCCAAGAGTTCCTCGAAGGTCGGGATCTTCTCCCCGTGGGTAAGACGGAGCTTGGAGAGGGCCTCGCTATCGAGGTCTTCGATAAGACCCTTCTCCCCCGTCATCCGGGCTAGATCATGATCATGGAAGACGAAAAGACGCCCATCCCGGCTGAGATGGACGTCACATTCAAAGCAATAGCCTTCCTCGATGGCCTTGCTAAAAGCCTCGAGGGAATTCTCGCTGATTAACGAGTCATGGAGTCCCCGATGGGCGATCCCCCTAAAGAAGAGGGGATCGAAATCATGGTAACGGGCGATCCTCATTTGATCCTGATCAGTTCGTACTTCCGGGAGCCTAGGCCGATCTCCTCGCCGTGCCTAAGAGCCGAATCGTCATCGACCTCGGGATTGTTGTCCTTGAAGAGGTTACCGGTGTGTTCAGCTCCTTTGGCGTAGCGGTCCCCGACCTGGGAGTTGCGGAAGGACTCCGCCGCGTTGCAAAGATCAAGGCAGGCCTGGTCGAGGGCGACAGGATCGAAGGAAGCGGCCATTCCGACATCGGGGATGATGGCGGCGTCGTTTTCGGCGTGGCAGTCGCAGTTGGGGGAAACGTTGTTGATGATGTTGATGTAGAAGCAGGGGCGGCCGGAGACAACCGCCTTGCTATACTCGGCGATCTTGCAACCGAGGATTTCGTTGGCCAAGTAACTTAGTGGTGAAATGGCATCGAACGGGCAGGCCCCGATGCAACGGCCGCAGCCCTTGCAGGCCTCGAGGTCGATGTGGGCCTTGCCATCGTCGGGATAGGTGATGGCGTCGCTACCGCATTCTTTGGCGCACATATGGCAGCCCCGGCATTTATCGAGATCGACCCGGGGTTTGCCGGAACTATGCTGGTCCATCTTCCCGGCTCTGGAACCGCAGCCCATCCCCGTGTTCTTGAGGGCCCCGCCGAAGCCGGCTTCCTCGTGGCCCTTGAAGTGGGCGAGGGAGATGTAGACGTCGGCGTCCATGATGGCGCGCCCGATGTGGGCGACCGGGCAATACTTGGCCCCTTCGACCGGCACGTCGACCTCGTCGGTCCCCTTGAGACCGTCGCCGATGAGGATTTCCATCCCGGTCGAATCGCGGGTGAAGCCGTCCATGGCGGCGCACTGCAAATGATCGAGGGCGTTCTTCCGAAAGCCCGGATAAAGGGTGTTGCAGTCGCTTAAGAAAGGGAAACCGCCGAGCTTTTTTACGTACTCGCCGACGGCCCTGGGATATTGGGGACGGAGGTAGGTGAGGTTACCGAACTCCCCGAAGTGCATCTTGATGACCACGTACTTGTGGTCGAGGGGGAGGGTTTCGAAACCCGCCTCCTTCATCAGGCGTTTGAGCTTTTCGGGGATCGAGATCCCGACCTTGGTGCGGAAATCGGTGAAATAGACCTTGCTCATAGCTTCTCCGGCATCATGACCGAGCGAATCGCCCCCTCAATCGTCGTTTCCTTCGATTCGTGGCCGTACTTGTCGACGCTGGCGGCATCCCTGACCTCGTGGGTCAAGCAGCAGGGGCCGCCGATGCAGCCGCCGGTGCAAGCCATCCCTTCGATGAAGTTACCAGGCAGGGTCCCGGCCTTGAGCTGGTTGAGGGCGGTCCGGCAGCCGTCTAAGCCGCTGACCGAAATCGGCTTGTAGTCGAAGTCCTTGTCGAGGCCCCGCTCCTTGAGCGCTTCGGCCACGGCGTCACGGAGGCCGCCGCTACGGGCGAAGATACGACCGAAGTAGGAGGCGTTATCGAGGGGCTTGTCCTCGAGGGTGGTGAGGTCGATGCCCTTGGCGTCGATCAAGGCCTGGAGTTCCTCGAAGGTGATGACGCAGTCGACATAGGGGGCGTTCTTGTTGGGTTCGAACTGCTCCATCTTCTTGGCGATGCAGGGGCCGCAGAAGACGGTCTTCCCTTCCGGATCGATGCTCTTGAGGTATTGGGCGATCCGGGCCATCGGGGAAAGGTTATGGGAAATCTTGTCCTTCAGTTCGGGGAAGGAGGTTTCGATGTAACGGACGAAGGCCGGGCAGCAGGAGGAAGTGAGGACTCCCTTCTCGGAGAGTTCCTTGGCTTCGCTATAGGCCGTCATGTCGGCCCCGAGGGCCGCTTCCACCACTTCGTGGAAGCCGAGTTCCTTGATCCCGGTCACGACCTGGCCCAGACGCGCATAGTGGAACTGGGAGGAAATCGAAGGGGCAATGATCATGTAGACCTTGGGTCCGCCCTTTTCGGCTTCCTTCAGGAACTCTAGGGCCTTCAAAATATAGGACTTGTCGACGATGGCGCCGAAGGGGCAGGCGTAGGAGCAGGCCCCGCAGCGGGTGCACTTCTCCTCGTCGATCTCGGCGATGTTGTCTTCCTTGCGGGCGTGGATGGCCTTGATCTTGCAGGAGGCTTCGCAAGGCCGAACCCGCTTGATGATGGCCCCGTAGGGGCAGGCCCTGGAGCACATCCCGCACTGGATGCAGGCGCTCTTATCGATATGGGCGTGGAGGTCGCCGTCCTTGAAACTGATGCACTTCTTGGGGCAGGCCTGGGCGCAGCGGTGGGCCAGACACCCCCTGCAGGCGTCGGTCACTTCCATCCCGCCGATCGGGCACTGGTCGCAGGCGGCGTCGATGATTTCGAGCATGTTGGGATTGTTGGGATCCCCGCCCATGGCCAGCTTGACCCGCTCCCCGGCGATGGCCCTTTCCTTGTAGACGCAGCACCGCATCGTCGGTTTGGGCCCCGGGGCGATGCGCTTGGGGATGTCGGGGATGTCTTGCTCCAAGGTCCCGGCCATGTAAGACTTGGCCACTTCCTTCAAGACCTTGTACTTCAGTTCCTGAACTTTGGTATCGAACTTCAATATGCCTGCCATTTCTTTCTCCTTATATCACGGTGGTAGATTTTATCAGAAATATGCGATTTTCACGCGTTTTCCCATTGCTTTTAGTTTCTCTCCCAAACGCTCGACGATCTGCATCTTCATGTTGATTCCGATGTTGTAACGGGGGTCCTGGTGGGCGGCGTTGACGGCGCACCCGACGAAGAAGTCGATGTCGGTCGCTTCTTCGAAGAGCATCTTGGCAATGCGGCTGGCCCCGTCCTGGCGGTAGGCCCAGTCAAAGTATTTCTCGTTGGACCCGAGGTAGTCGTCGGCCAGGCTCAGGACCCGGTTCAGGGTAATGACCCCTTCGGTCACGAGGTCCATCCCCTTGATCTCGCTGGTGGGCGGGATCTCCCGATCCTCGTAGGTGAGGGAGGGGATGACCGGACTCCCGAGGAAATTGGAGACGATCTTGGCGGTCGTGCCCCCGCAGGAGATGTGCCGTCCCCGCTTGGCGAAGAAGAGATTGAGCATCTTGGCGTCGTCTTCCTTGTTGGTGGGCGGTCCGATCACGACGTTGCATTGGCTCCGACTACGGAGCCTCAGACAGGCCGCCGAGGTATCGTCACCCGGGTGGCCGTTATAGAGGTCCTTGCAGCGGCTCACGACCAAGGTGGCGATGTTCTTGGCGGAGAAGGAAGGATCATACAAACCCTCGAGGTAATTGACGATTTCCTTCCGGGTCCAGCCGAAGTTCAGGGTCTCCCCGACCCCGGCGTAGATGCAACCGTCGCTTAAGGCCAAGATGCAGTCCCCGAGGCGGATGTCGGTCTCGGCCTTCATGATGGGTTTCCCCTCGATCTTCTCCTCGGAGTAGCTGAGGTGGAGTTCCTTGCCGTTTCTTAGATAGATGGGAAGGGGGTTATCGTAGTTGTAGATCAGGACCCGCTCCCCGTCCTTGACCAGGATGACGGTGAAGGTCGAATAGGCGATGTTCCCGCGGTCGCGGGCCACCGGGAGGGAGGCCGCGAGAGACGAGACGGCCTGCTCGATCGAGAGACCCGACTCCATCATCGTGCAGAGGATGGTGGAGGCCAAAGTCGAAAGGATCGAGGCCTTGACCCCGGAGCCGAGGCCATCGGCCAGAACAAGGGCCTTGGTCCCATCGACGGCGTCGAGATATTGGATATGGTCCCCGCAGAGCTCCTCGCCTTTCTTGTTGAGGCTCAGATAGCCCGATTCGAAGACGTAGCCTTCATTCATCGCTTGCGTCCTTCTTGAGGGCGTCCTTGAGCCGGTTGAGGGCGACCTTGGTTTCGGCCGCTGATTCCCCTAGCAATAGGGCGATTTCCTGGACCGCTTTCATGTTTTTCGCCACCACCTGGTCGGCGATGTCGACGGTTTCGGCGGCCTTGCGTTCTTCGCTGAGCCGGCGTTCCCTGGCTTCCGTGACGTCACGGTAGACCCCGATCAGGATGTGGTATTGGGGATCGTAGGTAATGGTGGTTTCGAGATACTTCCCGTAGTCGGCCAGATACTCGGGTTTATTGACCAAGGGGGTACCACCCAAGGCGATGGCATAGCTCTCCGGCGGGAGGATGGTGCTGACGCTAGACCCGATGAGGGTGGAAGGATCCCTTAAGCCCAAAATCTTCCCCATGGCCGGGTTGATGAGCTGGATCGAAAAGTCCTCATTGCAGACGATGATGCCGTTTTGCGAGGATTTCACGATGTTGTTGGAAAAACTCCTGGCCTTTTCCATGAGATAGGGCAGGCACATCTCCAGCGAGGCCTTGCCCCGGATGACGGCCATGGCCTTCTCGCGGCAGGTCGAATAGCCGCAGGAGCCGCAGTTGAGCTCGTCACTCTTCTTGGTCTTGCCGATTTTCCTTAGGACTTCTGCGATTTCCTCGTCGCTCGGGATGGCTTCGAAAACCCGGTTGGGGGTGAATTTCTTGGCGATTTCCTCGCCTTTGTAGACCTTGGCTTCGAAGTCTTTCTTGCCAGCCGAACGGACGGTATCGAGGAAGGCCCTGAAGGAGGCGCTGTTGTCGCCGAGGGCCGGCCCGTTGATGCAGGAACCGCGGCAGGCGCTCAGTTCGATGAAGGTCTTGTGGATCTCCCCGCGCTTGATCGATTCGAGGGCGGCGATGGCCTCCTCGGTCCCGGAAACGGGGAAATAAACGTAATTCTGCGAGGATTTCTCCATCGTGCCCAAAATCCCACCGTCGGTGGGAAAAAGGCGGGCCTTCGATTCCTCGGGGACTATTTCTTCCATCTTCGGGGTCGGGTGGATATTCCGCTCTGCGAAGATGTCCTTCAGTTCCTCGAAGGTCAAGACGCAGTCGACGATGCCGTAGGTATCGGCCTCGTCCTTCTTGGAGATGCAGGGCCCGACGAAGATGACCTTGGCCTCCTTATGCCTTTCCTTGAGGTCCTTGGCGTGGGCCAGCATCGGGGAAAGGTAGGGGGCGAGGCAATCCAGCAATTCGGGATAATGCTTTTCGACCAGCAGGCAGATCGAGTGGCAGCAGGTCGAGATGATGACGTCCCTCTCCCCCTTCTCCGTTTCCTTGTCGTAGAGGCGTTTGACGATGGTGGCTCCGACGGCCGTCTCTTCGACGTCCTTGAAGCCGATAGACAGCAAAGCCTCCCGGAGGGCCGGATAACCGGTCCCCGGGAAGGCGCTGAGATAAGAGGGGGCAAGGGAGCAATAGGCATTGCCCTCTTGGATAAGCGAGAGGGCCTTGGCCTTGTCATCGCGGACCTTCTTGGCCTCTTGGGGGCAAGCAAGGTAGCAGGCGCCGCAGAGAATGCAGCCGTCGGGGACGATGCGGGCCCTTCCTTCCTGGAAGGAGATCGACTTCGTCGGACAGACGCGGATGCACTTGTAGCAGCTGCGGCAGTCATGGGTATCGCTGACTAAAGGGAAGGCCATGGTTGACTCACTTGTTTAGCAGAGGCACGACTTCGCGATCGAAGACTTCGGTGAGGTTGGAGGTGGTCACCCCGGTGATGATCTTGTCGTCGACCTTGATGGAAACTCCGGCGAAGCCGCATTTGCCTAGGCAAAACGCGGCTTGGAGCTTGACGGAATCGGCGAGATTCCGCTTCTCGATTTCCCTTTGGAAACCGGAGATGACGTCGTAGCTGTCCTTGAGGTGGCAACTCGAACCCACACAGATGGCGACGGAGACCATGTTAGTTGCCCTTGTAAGCCTTCCTCATGATGTCCATGAGTTCGGTGATGAGGGGTTCGCGGGGGTTGGCCGGGGTGCACTGGTCTTCGTAGGCCAGGTAGGCGATTTCCTCGAGCTTGCTTTCGAACTTCTTCTCGTCGGGGATGATCGAGCAGAGGTTCATGTCGATCCCGATTTCCTTGCCGAGGTTGAGGACGGCATCGGCCAGGGACTTGGTCCCTTCTTCCGGGGTGGAAGCCGGGAGGCCCAAAGTCTTGGCGATATGCTGGAACTTTTTGTCGGCGCAGTACTCTTCGTACTTCGGCCAGACCGAGAGCTTGGTCGGGACGGTGCCGTTATAACGGATGACGTGGGGCAAGAGGATGCCGCAGGTCCGCCCGTGGACGGTGTGGAATTCGGCCCCGATCTTGTGGGCCAGAGAGTGGGTGATCCCGAGGAAGGCGTTGGCGAAGGCCATGCCGGCGATGGTGGCGGCATTGTGCATCTTCTCGCGCGACTTGAGGTCGTGCTTGCCATCCTTGACGGCCCGCGGGAGGAACTCGAAGACCAACTTGATGGCCTCGAGGGCGAGCCCGTCGGTGAAGTCGCTGGCCATGACCGAGGTGTAGGCCTCGATGGCGTGGGTCAAGACGTCCATCCCGGTTTCGGCGGTGCTCCGGGCCGGGAGGTTGGTCGTGAATTCGGGGTCGACGATGGCGATGGTCGGGGTCAGGGAGTAGTCGGTAAGCGGATACTTCTTGGCGTTGGCCTTGTCGCTGATGACGGCGAAGGGGGTGACTTCCGAGCCGGTGCCCGAGGTGGTCGGGATGCAGATGAGCTTGGACTTGCGGCCGAGTTCCGGATACTTGAAGGCCCGCTTACGGATGTCCATGAACTTCTGCTTGAGGTCGTCGAAGTTGACTTCCGGATGTTCGTAGAAGAGCCACATCCCCTTGGCCGCGTCCATCGGGGAACCGCCACCGAGGGCGATGATGGTGTCGGGCTGGAACTGGTCCATGAGGGCGACGCCACGCTTGACGGTGGTGATGTCCGGATCGGGTTCGACCTCGCTGAAGAGCTGATAGGTCACCGGGTTCCGGCGCTGATTGAGTTCATCGATGATTTTGTTGAGGAACCCGAGTTCGACCATCGAACGGTCGGTGACGATGAAGACCTTGCCGACTTCCTTGCAGGAACGGAGGTATTGGATCGAATTCCTTTCGAAGTAGATTTTCTGCGGCACTTTGAACCACTGCATGGTATTTCTCCTTTTCCCGACTTGCTTGATGTTCAGAAGGTTGACGGCCGAGATGTTGCCGGCCACCGAGTTGCGGCCATAGGAACCGCAACCAAGGGTCAACGAGGGAAGGAAGGAGTTATAGACGTTTCCGATGCCGCCGAAGGTCGAGGGGGAATTCCAGACGATGCGGATGGCCTTACAGATGTCGCCGAAGCGGTCGCTCATCTCCTGGTCGTGGCAATGGATGGCGGCGGTGTGGCCGAGGCCCCCGAATTCGAGCATCTTTTGGCAAAGCGAAACGCCCTCGTCGAAGCCCTTGACCTTGTAGACCCCGAGGACCGGGGAAAGCTTCTCGCGGGAAAGGGGTTCCTTCGGTCCCACTTCCTTGAGCTCGGCACAGATGATGGAGGTGCCTTCCGGAACCTTGAAGCCGCTGTTCTCGGCGATCTTGACGGCGCTCATGCCGGCGACGTCGGCGTTGAGGCGGCCGTTTTCATAGCCCGGCTCGCCCTTGGCAAAGCCGAAGATGTACTTTTCGAGCTTCCGGGTTTCCTCGGCGGTGGCGAAATAGCAGCGGAAACGCTTGAGCTTTTCGACCACTTCCTTGTAGATCGGCTCATCGACGAAGATGGCCGATTCGGAAGCGCAGATCATGCCGTTGTCGAAGCTCTTGGACAAAACGATGTCATTGACGGCCTCGTCGATATCGGCACTGCGGTCGACGTAGCAGGGGACGTTGCCGGCCCCGACGCCGAGGGCCGGTTTCCCGCAGCTATAGGCGGCCTTGACCATCGAGTTCCCGCCGGTGGCAAGGATCGTGGCAATGCCAGGATGGTTCATAAGCGCACTGGTGGCTTCCATCGAAGGATGTTCGATCCACTGGATGCAGTCCTTCGGGGCCCCGGCCGCGACGGCGGCATCGCGCATGACGATGGCGGCGGCCTTCGAGCACTGCTGGGCCTTCGGGTGGAAGGCGAAGACGATGGGGTTGCGGGTCTTGATGGAGATCAAGGACTTGAAGATCACGGTCGAGGTCGGGTTGGTGACCGGGGTGATCCCGCAGATGACACCGACCGGCTCGGCGATCCGGGTGATCCCGGTCACGGGGTTGGTATCGATGATGCCGACCGTCTTGGTATGCCTCATGTTGTTGACGACATACTCGCAGGCGAACAGGTTCTTGGTCGCCTTGTCTTCGAAGACGCCGCGCTTGGTCTCCTCGATGGCCTTGCGGGCCAAGATGCCGTGGTGGTCCAAACCGGCGACCGACATCTTCGCGACGATGTAGTCGATCTTCTCCTGGTCGTAGGACGCGAACTCGTCGAGGGCCTTGAGGCCTTTCTTCACGAGTCCGTCGACTTCCTCAGCGGCTAATTCAGCCGGGGTTTTCTTCTCTTCTGCCATTTCATTCCTCCTTAAGAATGCTTTTCATGCGGTGTTTGAGGACCGCGAGAGAACTTGCTAGGTTGACGTTTTCCGCGATGGCGGAATCCCCAACGTCGAGGGGGACGGGTGCGAAGTTCCAGATGCCGATGCAACCGGCCTTCACCGCTTCCTCGCAGGCTTCCTGGGCCTGGGCGGCCGGGATGCAGAGGATGGCGATCTTCGCCTTGAGGGGAGGAAGCAAGGTGGCGATGTCCTTGGCGGGCAGGACCTTCAGTCCCCCGATGTTGGACCCGATCTTTTCGGGATCGCTATCGAAGGCCCCGACGATCGATAAGCCCGTTTCCCGGAAACCGGGATAGTCCAGAAGCGCTTGCCCTAGACGCCCGACCCCGATGAGGACGGCCTTGGTCGATTCGCGGTAGCCCAGGAAGGTTTCGAGATCATCGATGAGGGAAGCCACTTCCCTCCCCCGGCCCGGCATCCCATTGGAAAGGCTGACGGCGGCCAGGTCCTTCTTCACTTGCTCCTCGGAATTCCCCACTTCCTTTGAGAGGGCCTTCGAAGTCACATAGGAAACCCCTTCTTTTTGAAGGTGCTGGAGGACCCGGAGATAGACCGGGTAACGGGACAGCTGGTTCTTGCTATAGGACTTCATGGGGAATTCGGTAATTAATTACCGAGTGAAATATAACACTCCCTTAGGGGCCGCACAACAAGAACTCGGGATAATTTTCCCGAAAGCGCTTTCAATATTCACACCTCATTTTACGGGCTTGACGAAGAAGCGTCCATAGACCTGTAAAAGCGGGGTCACCTGGACGAAGGATTTGGGGTCGTTGTTGCGGATGACTTCCACCGTCTCCTTGACCTCGAAGGAAGAGACCACCATGGTGATGATGTACTTCTCCTTGCCCGAGAAGGCCCCCTTGCCGGTCACGACGGTGGCGGCGTGGGGAAGGGAATCGATGAGGACGGTCGAAAGGTCGGCGATGTCGGTCACGACCTCGATCTTGTATTTGCGGTTCCGGACGTTGATGGCGTCCACCACCAGTTTGGTGACCAGGATGTAGAGGGCGGTGAAGAACATCGAGCCAAAGGCATTGAGGACGTCGTCGGGCACCCAGTTGGCCTGGGCCGAGGTCAATAAGAAGAAGCAGAGGGCGACGACGGCGTTGAGGATCATCGAGTACTTGCCGGCCAGAGTCGATTTCCTTAGGGCAATGTAATAGGCAATGACGTCGAGGCCACCGGGCGAAAGATCGGCCTTGAAGGCAAGGGCGGTCGATAGGCCGGTGCAGACCCCGGCGAAGAGGGCCCGGCCCAGCATTCCCCCATTCGCGTTCATCATGGTGATGAGGGAGACGAGCCAGTCGGTCGGGAGCATCCCCAGAAGGGAAGTAAATAGGGATACCGAAGCGACGTTGAGGAGGGTATAGACCGTGAAGCGTTTGCCGATCCCAAACCAGGCCAGGATGATGATCGGGACGTTGAGGACGAAATAGAGGATCGAGAAGGCCAATGATTCGTTGATCTCGAGGCTAGGGAAGAGCAATTCAAAGGCCAGGGTCAAAACCTGGGAGACGCCCGACATCCCGCCCGAGGCGATGCGGTGGAGGGTTTCGCCTGTCGCCAGCTGGACCGTGGGGTCGAGGAAGACGACAAAGCCGAAGGCGAAGCAGAGGGCGGAAATGGTCGACATCAAAAAAGTATAGCCGTGGTCGAGAACCAAGGAAACATAGGGGTGGCCCCGTAGCCACTTTTCCGAGCGTTCCCGATAGCTCAGTTTTCTCTTCATTTTACGTGGCGATTATACCCTTCGGCCTTAAGGCCGCAAAGGGTTAAAAAGTTCCGATTATGTCTTGTTGCCACCTATGGTGGCCGGTGCTATTATTACCACGCTGTTTTTGCAAACAGGCTACTTTTCCGGAGGAAATGCATGCTAATTCTTAAGTCAATCGGCGCCTTCTTCGTAAGGATCTGGCGCTGGATAAAGGAAACGGCTTGGGTCCAGCCCCTACTCATCGTCGGGGCGGTCTTCGCCGTCATCTTCTCGATCCCGTCCCTCACCAACCTCGTTGATTCCTGGGCCGGATCGGGCGATGGGACCTTCTACGAACGCTACATCCAGACCCTCGAAGGGGAAGTCCTCCACGAAGAGGGTGGCGAGACTTTGACCGCCGCCGACCGCATGACCGCCGACTTAGCGGCCGCCATCGCCAACCCCGATGACCAAGATGCCGTCAGCAAGGTCGCCTCGACCTACGGGGAAAAGTTCTTCCTCCTTTATGTCGGGAACGAATGCACGGCCTGCCTCGATGACGAAGGCGGTTTCCAGACCCTCAGCTCGGACTGGAAGAAGAACTTCCATCCCAGTGACGATGCCGACCTCCGGCTCTACACCATCGACAGCGACCAGACCTCGACCAATGACGAGGAATATAGCAACCGCGATTGGAATACCGCTTTCCGGCGTTACCTCATGAACTACGCCGATAGCTTCTTCCAACCCCTCTCCGACCTCCTCTACGAAACCAACTACCACTACAACGCCGATATCAGCGACGAAACCTACCAGTACTTCGGCGATGCCGCCATCACCGGCGAGAACACCTTCACCGTCCCGGTCACCATCCTCTTCGACTTCTCGGCTGAAGCCCTCGAGGAAGGCCGGATCGTTGAAGGAGTCCTCACCTCTTTGACCGGTTCCACCAACATCGAAAAGGCCAACTTCCTGACCAATATGTGGAACCACCTCGACGATGACCGCCAGAATCCCTTCTCGGCCGGTTATTGGACCTCGTCCAACGCTTGATCCAAAAATGAACAAGAGCCCTTTTGAAACGGTCCTCCCCCACTTCCTCTTCCAGGTCACTGGCAAGCCCACGGGGTCCGACCTTTCGGGGGCTTTTCTTGTCTCTAAGGACAAGGTTGCGATCGGTGCCCAGGAAGAAGTGGTCGTCCTCCTCGGAGGGCCCAAGGCCCTAGGGGGAGGTGCCTATAGCCTCGACCAAGGGCTGGACGGCAAGATCGGACAAGACCTCCAAGCCTTTATAAAGGAAAGCGACCAGAATCCCGAAGACCTCGAAGCCGTCGTCTTCGCCGGCAAGACCTTCGCCCACCTTGAAAAGAGGGAAGGCGACTACGAGAAACTCGAGGCCATCGGCTTACTCGAAGCCGGGAAGATCACCGGTGGGGTCAATTACGTCGACCTCCCGGTCCTGGCCCTTCTAAGCCTTAGGCGTCTCGGCGTGAAGATGAAGAACATCATCATCCTCCCGGTCGACGTCGCCGAGTATGGTGACATCCTCTACCGCGATGGTGAGGAAAAGAAAAACGCCTTCAGCTTGGAAAGGCGTTAAGGGAAATAGCAAAGGAAAGGGCCCTAGAGGCCTTTTCTTTTTAGGTGCTCGATGACGACGGGCGGGACCAGCCCCCCGATGTCGACCCCTTGGGAGAAGAGGGAAACCACGGTCGAAGAGGAAATGAATGTGTCCTTTTGCCTCGCCATGAAGAAGACCATGTCGACCTCGGGATCGATGAATTCATTGCTGGCCGCGAGTTGAAATTCATATTCGAAGTCCGAGACGGCGCGGAGACCCCTGATGATGTGGCGGCCTCCGACCTTCTTGCAGTACTCGACCGTGAGGCCGGAGGTGAAGTCCACTTTGACTCCGGGAAGGTCCTTGACCGATTCCTTCATCATCTCCAGCCTTTCCTCGACACTGAAGTGGGACTTCTTGTCGGGATTGACGGCGAGGAGAAGGACGACCTCATCGAAAACGGTGAGGGAACGCTTGAGAACTTCCAGGTGACCGTTGGTAATCGGATCGAAGGATCCGGGGTAAACGCCGATGGCCTTGCTCATACCTTTTTATTATAGGCCAAAAGCCCGAGCGATGTCCGTCCGTAGGAATAGAGACGGGAAGGAGGGGTCGGTAAGGGCCACTCCCCCTCGAATTCCAAAATCATGAGGGCCCCGTCCTTGAGGAGGCCTTCACCGATGAGGAGATGGGCGGCTTCCTCGTAATACTCCCGTTTGGCGTAAGGGGGATCCAAGAAGACGACGTCGAAGGATAAACCCTCCCCTTTGAACCTTTTCAAGGCCTCTATATAAGTAAGAGGATAGACGTGGCTTCCAGGGAATGTCTTGGCATTGTCATTTAGAAGCTTCAGGGCCTTAGGACTATTCTCGACCAGATGGGCGGAGGCAAAGCCGCGGCTCAAGGCCTCGA
Organism: uncultured Bacilli bacterium; assembly: GCA_944363565.1. Taxonomy (GTDB): domain Bacteria; phylum Bacillota_I; class Bacilli_A; order RFN20; family CAG-826; genus UBA4951. The sequence goes on along the minus strand of CALVUI010000005.1, from coordinate 11,693 downwards.
GGCCGACGGCCCCGGAGCCGGCGAACAAATCCAAAAAGGATTCCCCCTCATGGCCGGGCCCCAAAATATCGAAAATCGCTTCCCGGACCCGGTTCTTGGTCGGGACCGTCGTCTCTTCGTTGACCTGGAGTTTCTTGCCGCGGTACTTACCGCCGATGATTCTAAGCATCTAGAGTCCCTGGAAGTCGGAAAAGAGGATCCGATCGATTTCCTCGAGCAATTCCTTGTATCGCATGTAGGCGGCGTGGTACCTCTGGAATTCCGGTGAATCCATGACCTTTCTGCGGTCATTTTGATAAACGATCCCCGCAGAAACCCCTTCTTTTTCAAGGAATTTCTTTATCTCGGGATCACTAGCCAAACGCTCCTCTTCTTCCTTGTATTCCAAATACCGTTGGTCCTTATATAGGGCCTCTCTGAGGGCGAAGATCTCTTCCCGTGTCTTTTGTAGCACCAGCATATTTTATGACCTCTCCGCTAGGCATGCTACAATTCTAGCCGTGCTGAAGATTACCAAAGACAACGCGACTAGTCTTAGGGGCAAGAGCAAACCCCTAGCCTTACCTCTAGAAGAGAAATGGAAGACCCTGCTTTTATCGATGCTCGACTATCTCCGTCTTACCCAGGACGAGAAGTTCCGGGAAGCCCATCCTTCGGTCCGCGAAGGGGTGGGTCTCGCTGCTCCGCAAGTCGGCAAGAACGTCCGGATGCTGGTCATTAGTTACGACAATCCGGTCGAGGAAGGCAAGGAACCGACCAAGACCGAATACGCCTTGGTCAATCCGAAAATCGTCTTCGCCTCCCCCAACCTCGCCTATCTTCGGGGCGGGGAGGGCTGCCTCTCCGTCGACAAGCCCCACGAAGGCTATGTCTACCGTCACGAAAGCATCAAGGTCGAGGCCTATGACCTCTTGAAGGACCAAAACGTCACCATCCAGGCCCAGGGCTTCGATGCCATCGTCCTCCAACACGAGATCGACCATTTGGAGGGCATCCTCTTCTACGACCGCATCGACAAGGCCGATCCCTTCAAGGTCCTGCCCGGCAGCACCGCCGTCTGAAACTGAAAGCGTTTTCCCTAACTTCCTATCGCGGGTCACCCGCGATTTGTTTATCATTATCTCGAACTACGGCTCTACATAATGCCTGCAACGGAGTTTCGTTTAACATGAATATGAATTCGCCTGTCAATATCTTTGCGCTCGGGGGTCTCGGGGAAGTCGGGAAGAATACCTATGCCTTCGAGACCGGTAACTCGATCATTTTGGTCGATGCCGGGGTCCGCTTCCCGGAAGCCAATCTCCCGGGGGTCGACTACGTCATTCCCGACTACTCTTACCTCAAAAACAACAAGGCGCGCTTCAAGGCCCTTTTCATTACCCACGGCCACGAGGACCATATCGGGGGCATTCCCTTTCTGGTCCGTTCGGTCTATATCCCGGTCATCTACGCCCCCCGCTTAGCGGCTGCCCTGATCCGCCACAAGCTCGAGGATGCCCGCATCAAGGAACCGATCAAGATCGTGGAAATCGATAGCGATTCCCACATCAGCATCGGCGATGACTTCAAGGTCTCCTTCTTTAGGGTCACCCACTCCATTCCCGATGCCTATGGCATCTGCATCGACACCAAGCAGGGCCGCATCATCGAAACGGGTGACTTCAAGATCGACCTCACCCCGGTCGGTCCGAAGTTCGAACTAGATAAACTCGCCGGTCTCGGGGCCGAAGGGGTCGACCTTTTGATGGCCGATTCCACCAACGCCGAGATCGAGGGCTATACCCCGAGCGAAACCGCCGTCCGTTCCGGCGTCGAGGAAATCTTCGAAAAGGCCATCGGCCGCATCATCGTCTCGACCTTCTCTTCCAACATCAACCGTATCCAGCAGGTGGTGGAAGTGGCCTTGGAACACGGCCGCAAGATCTGCATCCTGGGCCGCTCGATGGAAAACGTCGTCGGCATTGCCCGCAAATACGGCTACATCAAGATCCCCGATTCCGCCATCGTCAGCGATGACCACGTCAAATCCCTAAGGGCCTCCGAGGTCTGCATCCTCTGCACCGGGAGCCAAGGGGAAGCCATGGCGGCCCTCTCCCGGATTTCCAGAGGCGAGCACAAGGTCAAGATCATGCCGGGCGATACCATCGTCTTCTCCTCCAACCCGATCCCGGGCAACGGGGCTTTGGTCGACCGTTTGGTCAATGACCTCGTCAAGCAGGGGGCCGACGTCAAGCAGAATAGCCTCGCCTTCTCCCTCCACTCCTCGGGCCACCCGAGCCGTCAGGAACTCCGCCTCATGCTTTCCCTCTGCAAGCCCAAGAACTTCATGCCGGTCCACGGGGAATACCGGATGCTTAGGATGCACGGGGACATCGGCCGCGAGATCGGGGTCAAGGAAGAAAACATCTTCATCTGCAACAATGGGGATGTCTTGACTCTCGATAACCACAAGGTCTACCGCGGGGGCCACGTCCCGGCCGAAGACGTCTACATCGACGGCAATGACCTCGATGGGGTTTCCGCCGGGGTCATCCGCGACCGCGAGGTCCTCAAAAACGAAGGGATGGTCGCCATCCTCATGACTTTGGGCAAGAAGGGTGAGGTCATCATCCCGCCCATCGTCTATGCCCGCGGCTTCTCGGCCTCCCTCGATACCCATATCGTCCGCCACGCCCAGATGCATGCCCAGGAGGCGCTCAACGAAGCCCTCAAGGAACGGCATGGCCTTGGAGAAATCAAGAACAAGGTCAAGAACGCGGTCGGGAAATACATCTTCCGCAAGACCGAGCGGACCCCGATGATCATCCCGGTCTTCATGACCGAGAACGCCTGATGTTCATCCTTGCTTCCGCCTCCCCCAGGAGGAAGGAACTCCTTCATAAACTAACCGACGACTTCGTCGTTATCCCCAGCCACTGCGACGAACGTCTTTTAGATGGGCTTCCGAAGGAAATCCTGGCAGCCGAATTAAGCCGCCTCAAGGCCTATGAGCTCAAAGCCCTCCATCCCGATGATGAGGTTTTGGCGGCCGACACCATCGTCTTATTGGGCGATGAGGTCCTAGGCAAACCCAAGGACGAGGAAGACGCGGTCCGGATGCTTTTGAAAGAACAGGGCAAGCGTCAGATCGTCATCACCGGTTACTGCTATCTAGGCAAGGGCCGCGAGGTCAATCGCAGCGTCGCCACCGAAGTCTTCTTCCGGAACATGAGTGAGGAGGAAATCCGGGCCTACGTCCAAAAAGAAAAGCCCCTCGATAAGGCCGGGGCTTACGGCATCCAAGACGAAGGGACGCCGGTTAGGGAGATAAGAGGCAGCTACGACAACGTGATGGGCCTACCGACCGAGGACCTAGCCCGCCACGTCTTCGGGAAATAGTTTCTTTTCCAGTTCCTTGGCCCCTTCCTTGGCCACGATGATGATCCGATCTTCGTAAAGGATATAAGAAGATAGGCCCTGCTCCTCGAGGAGCTTGACGTCGACCTTGCCCTTGTCTTTGAAGGAAAGGGACAATCGCGAGCCCTGGCTCTTATGGCCTAGGAGGTTGTCGGGTCCACCTAGGGCCTTGACGATATCGCTACTAGAAACCGCGGAAATCGCGGTTTTTTCTTCTTTTATCCCCTTTCTGCGGGGTTTTCGGGTTCTATAAATGACGATTCCACCAGCCACGATGAAAATGGCCAGGCCCACGACCATCAGATAGAAGAGGGAGTCATCGACCCCGGGAATGATTTCTAGGACCGCAAGAAACAAGTTCACTTTGCTATAATACATCGCGAGGTAATAGCCATGTCAAATGCCATCGAAATCGAAGCCAAGGCCCTGATCGGAAAGAAAGAATACGAAAAACTCGTCGCTTCCTTTGCCGGGGCCGTTTCCTATGAACAAACCAACTACTACATCGACAATGACGAGTCCCTTTTGAAGAAGGAAGGGATCTCCTTACGGATCCGCCGGAAGGCCGGCAATCTCCAGATGACCCTCAAGACCCCCCTCTCCCAGGGGCTACTCGAGAAGAACGAGGACCTGAGCGAGAAGGAATTCCATGAATTCGAAAACGGGACCTTCCCGGAAAACGACCTCAAGCGGTTCCTCACCATGCTCGACATCGATCCCTCCTCCCTCAAGATCATCACTTCCTTAACGACCCGCCGGATCGACATCAAGTACCACGAAGGGCTTCTTTCGATCGACGAGAACCACTACTCGGGGCTCACCGACTACGAAGTCGAGCTCGAATACAACAACGAACGCGATGCCGAAAGGCTTTTGGTGGAACTGCTCGAAGAAAAGGGCATCAAGTACACCTTAAGCAAAAAGACCAAGGTCTCGAGGGCCTTGGCCGCGGTCGGTCGTTAAACCACTCAATCGACTTTCTTGACCTTCCCCAGTTCGTCGAGGCTCTTGAGGCAGCGGCCGTAACTGGGGCAGTTTTCGGGATTGCAGATCGAGTCCGCCAGTAAGCGGGCCCTTGGGATGAAGGTCGAGATTTCCTCTTCGTTGTAGCCGGTCTGGAGGCGGTGGTCGTCGACGATGATCGGCCGTTTCAAAACCGAGGGGTTTTTCTTGATGAAGGAGACGAGCTCCGAGATCTTCATGTCGTCGAAGTCGATGTTGTTTTCGGAGACGATCTTGCTCCTGGTGGAAATGATGTCGTCGGTCCCGTTTTCGGACTTGGCGAGGATTTCCATGATGTCCTTTTCGTCCAAGGTGCCCGAAAAGATGTCCTTGGCTTCGTAAGGGATTTTGTTTTCTTCGAACCACTTCTTGACCTTGCGGCAGGAAGCGCACGATTGGCTAACGTAGATCTTGATCACGGCGAAATGATAGCACGCCCAATAATCCCAAAAGAGAAGGAATTTTAATATTTTTCCTTTTTGCTTTCCTTAGGAAAAATTTTTTCAAAGGTCAGCCATTTCGGGACCTTTGCCCAAAGGGCAATCCTTTTCCCTTGACTTAAAGGCAAAATCAAGGAAGATATCCCGGCATGGAAAAATTCAAGACTCTTACTTTAGGCACCGTCCTCTCCCTCCTGGCCCTTAGCTCCTGCTCCTTGCCCTTCGCCAGTTGTAGCGATACCTCGACCGGAGAGACGACCTCGCAAACCGGGACTTCGAACGAGGTTACGAGCACCTCCTCGACCTCGGAAACCGAACCCTTCCCAATCCCCGATTCCTCGACCACTCCCTTGGAGGGCAACGGACTCATGGTGACCCTGGGACGGGAATACATTTCCGAAGGGACGTCATTTTTGGACGCCACCGATCCCTATGTCAGCTTCCGTTATAACGGCGTGGCCCGGGATCTGACCTCCGCCCAATACAAGGTCAAGATCGTCAACGATGAAACCGGCGAGGAAGTCGCCAAGGACGAACTCCTCGAAGCCGGCCTCTACAAGGTGACGATTTCCTATACCTACGCCTCCGAGACCTTCAATACGACGGTCTATCTTTCGGTCCGTCCCCATGAGGCCGAGACCGATAAGGGCTACGAGAAGGTCGAGTTGACCCATACCCTGGCCGAGGACCAGAGCCTCGGGGTCTTCGGACCGGAATTCGGGAATTATTCGCAGCAAATACCCGCCGATGCCGCCCCCGCCACCGTCGGCTCCCCGAAGTTCCTCATCGTCCCCATTTCCTTCAGGAACGAGGAAGCCTGGCAGGCCGATGAGCTCGCCGACCTCAACGACGCCTATCTCTCGACCGACCTCCAGGACCGGGGCGGCTTCTATTCGGTCCACGAATTTTACTACCGTTCCTCCTATGGCAAACTCGATCTCGACATCGAGATTGCCGATCCCTTCGTGATGCCCCTTACTTCCTATGCCTTCCAGAACAAGGGTGACTCGGCGATGAACACCCTCCTCACCGACTTCGTCAGCGAATTCGCCACCAAGCGGAACTACGACTTCAATAATTACGACGAGGACCAGGACGGCTACATCGACGGCATCCACTTCGTCTACAAGTTGGACCGGGCCATCGACGGTGATTTCTGGTGGAACTACACGACCTTCGTCGACTACGCCCCCGACTCCGTCAAGTCCCCGAGCGGCCAAATGATGGCCGCCCCCTGCGTCTTCTTCTTCTCGGCCTACGAATCGATGATGAGCGTCTATCACAACATCCCCGATAGCCACACCGTCATCCACGAAACCGGCCATATGCTGGGGGCCGACGACTACTACTCTTACGACATGAACGAAGCCCCGGCCGGGGGTTCGGACATGATGGACCTCAACGTCGGCGACCACGGGGCCTACACCAAGATGCTCTTCGGCTGGGTCGATCCCTACGTCATCAATGGCGAAAGCGAACACTTCGAAATCACCCTCCGTCCCTTCGAGGAAAGCGGGGACGTGATCGTGCTCCGCAATAGCAGCGAAGACCCCTTCAACGGGACTCCCTTTGACGAATACCTGACCCTTTCCTACTACACCCCGACCGGGCTCAACGAGATCGATAGCCAGGGCTTCCCCGAATGGCAAGGGGTCGGCGCCGGCGGGATCTACTCCCTCCCGGGCCTCCAGGTCTTCCACGTCGATGCCAGGACCGGCGTCGACCGGGGCGGCTATTTCCAATCCCAATTCGAATACATCGACCCGACCGACTTCGACGAGACCTCTGGCGACGTCCTCCAGGTGGCCGCTTCCAATACCGCCTCCTATTCGGCTTCGCGGAACATCCGCCTCATCGAGGCCGTCGCCAGCGACGGCAAGGACCACTTCGCTCCTTCCTATTCCCAATACATGGACGATTACCTGAGCGAGTTCGGGAACAACGAAATCCTCTTCGGTCTCGGCTCTTCCTATGGCGGTTCGACCTATGGGAACTCCAAGTTCAAGGCCATGTTCCCCTCTAACGGAACCTTCAATGACGGGACCCTCCCCGACTACTCCTTCCGGGTCGTCGGTATGGACGAACAGGGTCTTACCCTCAGATTCGACGCGAACGCCGCCTAAAAGGGACTTATAATAACGCCATGGCACGCGTACTTTCCGGCATCAAGCCGACGGGTAAGTTGACCCTCGGCAACTACATCGGGGCCCTCAGGCGTTTCAAGGACTATCAGGAGGCCAACGAGACCTTCATTTTCATCGCCGACCTCCACGCTTTGACCCTTCCGATCGATCCCAAGGAACTGAGGGAAAACTCGATCGACATCGCTTCTTTCTATTTGGCCTCGGGACTCGATCCCCATAAGACCACCATCTTCCTCCAAAGCGCGGTCTCGGAGCACGCCGAACTCAATGCCATCCTCCAAAACTACCTTTACATGGGGGAACTAAGGCGGATGACCCAGTTCAAGGACAAGGCCAGCAAGATGAAGGACGAGGCCATCGGCCTCGGCCTCTTCGCCTATCCGGTTTTGATGAGCAGCGACATCCTCCTTTACGATAGCGACATCGTCCCGGTCGGGGTCGACCAAAGCCAACACGTCGAACTGACCCGGGATCTGGTCAGACGCTTCAACGCCCGTTACGGGGAGATCCTCAAGATGCCGAAGGCCGAGGTTCCGACCACCGGAGCCAAGATCATGTCCTTAAGCGATCCGACCAAGAAGATGTCGAAGAGCGATCCCAAGGGCGACATCTTCCTCAAGGACCCGATGAGCGTCGTCAAAAAGAAGATCATGTCGGCGGTCACCGACTGCGGATCCGAGGTCACCTATGACCCGGTCGAAAAACCCGGGATTTCCAACCTCCTGACCATCTATGCCTCCCTCGAAGACATCGACGTCAAGGAAGCCGCGAAGGTCTTTGTCGGTTACCGTTACGGCGACTTCAAGAAGGCGGTGGCCGAGAAGGTCGTCTCGGTTTTGGAACCCTTCCAGCAGTCCTACCAGGAAATCAAAGACGGCCGCCTTTACGAAGAAGCCTTGAAGGAAGGGGCTGAGCACGCCAAGAAAATCGCCCGCAAAACCCTCACCAAAGTTCAGAAAGCCGTCGGCCTTCTTGTCCTATGAGGCTTTTTGCCATCGACGTCGACGGGACCCTCCTGACCAGCGATTTGGTTTTGACCGCCAAAACAAAAGAAGCCATCCAAGGCCTCACTAAGCGCGGGGATCTCGTCGTCCTTTCCAGCGGACGCCCGCCCCGTTCGATCCTCCCCTTATATCAAGAACTCGGCCTCAAGACCCCGATCGTCGCCTACAACGGGGCCCTCGTCTATAACCCGAGCGACCCCTCCTTCAAAGTCAGGGAATACCTCTTTTCCAAAGAGTCCCTCATCCGTATTGAAGAACAATGCGGGAAAGGCCTCCTTTCTTTGATGTGCGAATCCAAGGACGTGGTTTACGGAAACCACCTCGATGAAGAACTCGATAAGTATTTTCCCTATAAGGGGATGGAAAACCGTTTCGGGCCTTTGAGGGAAACCCTGAAGGAAGACTGCTACACCGCCCTCTTCAAGGTGAGGAACGAGGAAGATGACCTCAACCTCGAAAAGGCGGTGCTTGCTGAAGGTTTTGGCTATCGGAGGTGGCGGAACTCCCCTTATTCCGAGGCCTATGTCCTAAATAGCGACAAGGGCCACGCCCTCCAATACATCCAAGATAGCCTAGGGATAAGCAAAGAGAATACGATTGCCGTCGGCGATAGCGACAACGACCTCCCGATGATGGAACATGCCTCTTATCCCTACCTCATGAAGAACTACAAAAAAGCCCCCGTCGAGGGGGGCTATCTGAGAAGTCCCGAGGACAATGACCACGAAGGTCTGGCCCTGGTTCTCGAAGCCTTCCTTTAGGCTCCGAGTTCTTTCTTGATGTCGTTATAGAGGGCCTTGGATTTTTCCAGTAACCCATCGCCCTTGGGGGCGACCGCTTCGACGTAGAACTTGATCTTGGGTTCGGTCCCGGAGGGCCGGACGGCGATCGAGCTTCCGTCTTCGAGGAAGAGCTTGACCAGCTCCGATTTGGGGAGGGTCAACTTCCCTTCCTTCCCACCTTCGAGGTAGGTGCCCTTTTCATAGTCCTCGACCCGGATCACTTTCGTATTTCCGATCTTTGAGGGGGCTTTTGCGTGCAATTCGTCCATCATCGTCTGCATTTTGCGCGAACCTTCGCTCCCCGGGAACTCGAGGGAATAACCTCTCGCCACGTGGTAGCCGTAATGGCGCATCAAATCATCGAAGGCCTCGTCGAGGCGGCGGTTCCCGAGCAAGTGCCACAGGACCATTTCGCAGTAGAGGAGAATGGCCTGGAGGCCGTCCTTGTCACGGACGAAGGGGGCCAAGAGGCAGCCGTAGCTTTCCTCATACCCGAAGACGAAGGTCGAGGGGATATGGGCCCCTTCCTTCCTGGCAATCGCATCCCCGATGAACTTGAAGCCGGTCAGGAAGGACTCGTTCTTGACCCCATAGGCCTTGGCGATCTTTCTTCCCAGATCCGAGGTAACGACGGTGTCGTACATGACCGCGTCCGCGGGCAAATCGTTATGTCTCTTCCTCTCGGAAAGAACGTATTCGAGGAGGAGGGCCCCCGACTCATTCCCGGTCAAAAGGCGATAGTCGCCTTGCCCCGATAGATAGGCCAGTCCCACCCGGTCCCCGTCGGGGTCGGTCATGACCACGAGGTCGGCTCCGATTTCCTTGGCCAGTTTCAAAGACTCGATATAGGCATCGGGGTTCTCCGGGTTCGGGGATAGGGTCCCCCCGAAGGCCGGGTCGTGGGTGCATTGGGATAAAACGGGATGGACCTCGTAACCGAGTTCCTTGAAGAGGCGGACCGCGTTTTCGTAGGAGGCCCCGTGCTGGGGGCTATAGACGATCTTGAAACCACGCTTGGGAAGGTCGGGGTTGATCTGGACCTTCTTGACCTCGGCGACGTAGGCGTCGTCGACCTCGGGTCCGAGGATCACGGTCTCGCCCTTGGCTTCGGCAGAAGGGACCTTCAAACCCAAAAGATCCGGGTATTCCTTGATGATTTCTAGGACCGGGGCAATCTTCTCGGGCACCAATTGGCAGCCCTTGTCGTCATAGACCTTGTAGCCGTTGTATTGCTTGGGATTGTGGCTGGCCGTGATCATGACGCCCCCGATGCAATGGAGGTAACGGACGGCGAAGCTCAGCTCCGGAGTCGGACGTAAGGAATCGAAGAGGTAGGCCTTGATTCCCATCTCGTTGAAGATGGAGGCCGCTTCCTCGCTGAAGTCGCGGGAATGGTAGCGGTTGTCGTGGCTGATGACGACCCCCCGCTTCTTGGCCTCGTCCCCGTATTCCTCTAGCAACGCCCTGGCATAGGCGACCGAAGCCCGGCGCAGGGTGAATTCATTGAGGCGGTTGGTCCCGGGGCCCAAGACCCCGCGCATGCCGGCCGTCCCGAATTCGATGTCGCGGTAGAAGGCATCGTCCTTCTCTTCCTTCGACATGTGCCTGATCGTTTCCTTGTCTTCCTCCTTGACGTAGGGGGAAGCGAGCCATTTCTCGGCCCTTTCGTTCACACTTTCCATAAGTGTTCCTTTCTAGAGTCCATTGCAGACGTTTCTTAGCAGTTGGGGGATTTCGGCCTGGAATTCCTTGTCGTTTAGGGAAGCAAGGCTCCCCTTGAGGTCCTGGAACCGGAGGCGATAGGCGATGAGCCATTGGTAGCTTAGGCCAAAGCGGGCCCGCATCTCCTTATTGACGTCGAAGTCCCCGTATTTGGGATCGCCGACGATGGGATGGCCGATCGAGGCGAGGTGGACCCTGATCTGATGGGTCCTCCCGGTCATGAGTTTCACTTCCAGCAAGGTGTAGCCCTTGAGTTTACGGACCGGCTTGTAGTAGGTCAGGGCGCTTAATCCCCCGTCGGCCACCGAAGTGACCTTGACCAATCCGCTGGCGGCGTCCTTCTTGAGGGGGAAGTCGACCTTCCCCTCCCCTTCGACCTCGCCTTTGACGAGGGCCAAATAGGTCTTCTCGATCCCCTGCCTTTCCTTGAAGGCTTCCTCGAGTTCCTTGAGGGCCATGTCGGTCTTGCCGTAGACCACCAGCCCCCCGGTGTTCCTATCAAGCCGGTGGGCCGGGGAGGGAACGAAGGAGGCGGCCGAAGGATCGAACTCCCCCTTGTAGCAGAGGTAGTCGAGGACCGCTTGGGTCAGGGTCTTCCGTTTTTCCTTGTTGTCCCCATAGACCAGGAGGCCCTGGGGCTTATCGGCGATGAGGACGCCTTCGTCCTCATAGGCAAGGCGGTAGGGAAAGGGGTGGCCGACGACCGGTCGCGGTTTCTTGAAGCTTTCGAGCTGTTCGTCGGTGACATAGATCCTGACCGTGTCCCCGGCGTGGAGGACGTGGTCCTTCTTGACCCAGTGGCCGTTGACCTTGATGTCTTTTTTCCGAAAGGCCCGGTAGAGGAAAGATAAGGGCGCCTCGGAGAGGAATTTCCGGACGAATTTTTCGATACGCATCCCCTCTTCCAGAGGGGAGATCACTCTTTCCACCATCGGGGCAATTATACATTTATGGCGTTGAAATGCCACTTGCTCGCCCATATAATAGCGGGGCGCTACGGAGGAATACCCAAGTGGCTGAAGGGGCGGGCTTGGAAAGCTCGTAGGCTCTTAACCGGGCGCAAGGGTTCGACTCCCTTTTCCTCCGCCAGATAATTAATCCGGGCTTCGGCCCGTTTTTTCTTATGAAAAATAGGATAAGCCCAGTCAACTGGTTTTTTCTCTTTTCGGGCTTTCTCTTTTCTTCGCATGCCGAAAATGCGGT
>CALVUI010000004.1 GCA_944363565.1 uncultured Bacilli bacterium | reverse complement strand
GTAATTATCGGTGGTGGACAAATTGGCTCTTATATGGCCGACCTTTTAAAAAGAAATAAACTTGATTTTGTTGTTATCGATTCAATAAGAAGTAATATTGAAAAATTGCTTAAAAAATTTGGTGAAGAACATGTATGTTTAGGTGATGGAACTGATCCAAATGTTTTGGCTTCAGTTAAAATTGAAAGAGCGGATGTTGTTGCTTGTGTAACTGGAAGGGACGAAATTAATCTTGTTGCTTCAACTATAGCGAAATTTGAATTCAATTGTTCCCGAGTTGTTGCTCGTGTTAATAACCCAAACAATGCTTGGCTTTTTAATGTAGGAATGGGCGTTGATGCAGCAATCAACCAAGCTGATATTATTGGTCATATTGTTGTAGAAGAAATGTCGATGAAAAACTTTATGACCTTAATGAAACTTTCAAAGGGCGATCGTTCTATTATTCAACTTGTAGCTAGTGAAAATTCTGAAGCAGCTGGTAAGAGAATTAAAGAACTTAAACTTCCTAGATCTGTCTTACTTATTGCTATTTATCATGGGGATGATTTTGTTGTTCCAAATGGCGAAACCACGATTTTCCCAGGCGATAGAATTATGCTTTTCTCTAGCGAAGGAATATATCACGAACTTGTTAAAATCTTCTCTGGTAACGCTAATTAAAAGAGTCATAAAACTATATTACCTGCAAAATAATTAATTTTTGTAGGCTTCGATAATCACGGACATCATCATTAAATTAAGCAAGACTCTATTTTTGATGCGATTATAAAAAACGTCTATTTCTATTCGTGGGATCTAGGCTTTTTGAGGGTCTCCAGAGGGGCTTTCTAGACGCCTGTCTAGGCCCTATTTGTTCCGCTTCCCGGTGTTGTTGCTGCCCCTCACCTCCTCGTGGTAGAAGTAGTTGACGATGACCGGATGGCCCTGGGGGACCCGCCCGTAGGGCATTTCGTTGTCGACGAAGGGGCAGTCGTATTTCTTGGCCATCAATTTGGCCTTTTCCTCGAGGCCCTTGAAGTAGGTCCGATCCTTCTTGTTGTAGATCTCTTCATAAAGGGGCACCAAGTCAGGGTACTTCTCCTTGATGTAGTCCATGATCGTCTTCTTGAAAGAACCCCTTAGGTTGAGGTTTTCAAGCCAAAAGAGGTCGCATTGGTCCTTGACCCTTTCGAAGATGGCTTCGAAGTCGGTGATACCCGGGAAGACCGGCGAGACGAAGCAGACGGTCCTGATGGCTTCGTCGTAGAGCTTCTTCATGGCGTCCAGCCGCCTCTTGATGCTGACGGCCTTGTCCATGTCGTTTTTGAACTCCTCGTCCAGGGTGTTGATGGAAAAGGACACCGTCACCTGCCCCAGCTGCTTGATGAGGTCGAGGTCCCGCAAAACGAGGTCGGATTTGGTGCAGATCAAAATGTCGGCCCCGCTTCCGAGGAGTTGCCTCAAAAGGCGGCGGGTATTCTGGTACTTCTCCTCCTCGGGGTTGTAGCCATCGGTCACCGAACCGATGACGACCCTTTGGTTTCTGTACTTCCTGGGATTGGTGATGGCGGGCCAGACCTTGACGTCGAGGAACTTGCCCCACTCCTCCTTATGGCCGGTGAAGCGCTTCATGAAGGAGGCGTAGCAATACTTGCAGGCGTGGGTGCAACCGACGTAGGGGTTGACCGAGTAGCCGCCGACCGGGAGGCTGGATTTGGTCATGACATCGTTGACCTTGATTTCGTTGATGACGATGTCGTCCTTCTTTATTTCTTCCATTGTCTTTGTTCCTCCAAGACTTCAATGAATTCCTTCGGAAATTCCTGGATCATGTCTTCTTCCCCGATGATGGGGACGAGATCTTCCTTCATGAAGACCGGGATCCCCAATCGATGGGCTTGTTTATATAAGGAGAAGGCCCAACTGGGATCGGTCTTGACCTTCTTGCTAAGGCAGCCCGTCATGGTCCCCACCACGATCCAGTCGATCCCCCTTAGATCGACTTCCCCAGGATCATCGAAGAGGGGTTCGAAGGTGACGTGGTAGTGTTTGGCCTTGACGTTCTCCCTGAGTTTATCGATTCTCCAGAGCTCCGCCTTCCCTGTGACCGTGACCCCGAACCAGGCATTCTCGAGGTCGGTTTCTAGATGCAGGAGGTCGGGCCTCTTGGTCAAAAAGAGAAATTGGTGTTGGGGATTTTCCCTGATCTTTTGGAATACCGCGTCCTTCCATTCTTCCTTCCAGCTAGAGAGGTCGCTCATGCCGGTGACAAGGAAGTTCTGGGGCATTTCCTTTTCGAAGAGCCTTAGTTTCCCATCGAAGAAGACCGGTTTCTCGAAATCCTCGATCATGTGGAACCTTTTGACGTTGTTCCGGGCGTAGCAGTAATTGCAGCCGATCGGGCAACCGATGACGATGTTGAGGTTTTGGATCGCGTCCTTGATACAGATGCTCATAAGGCTTCCTCCACGTTATTCAGGACCCTTTGGAGATAGTCTTCGAACTCCTTGGTCTCCTGTTCATCAAAGCCCTTGTAATAGATCTCCCCCATCTTCTTAGAGACCTCCTCGTACTTCCTTTGGAGGCCCTTCGACTCTTCGGTCAGGTAGATCTTGGTCTTCCTTTTGTCGTTCTGGCTTCTTTCCCGATGGATGAGGTGGTTCTTCTCCATCCTCTCCAACATGCTCGTTAGGGTCGTGAGGGCGAGACCCGTCTCGTGCGAGAGCTCGCTGATCACCGAGCCGTCCTTCTTCCAAAGGACATAAAGGATCCGGCCCTGGGGTCCGTTGAAGTCATCGATCCCATAATCCCTCAGGATCTTTTCGAAGACCCGTCCCCCGACCTGTTTGATCATCGTGATCAGAAATCCGCCTTTGGTATCCATAGTCAGTTCCGTTTCCAATTATCCCGTCCTGTAAAATACTACTATATAGAAGTATTTGTAACAGCAATCCTTACCGATGGGAATTTTCGAAGGATTTCCTCTCCAGTAAAATCCGAATATATAGGGCGTTTTGACGGGGATTTTGTTTTGGAAAGCCCGCAAAGCCAAGTTTAAGGATTTGGTTTCAAGAGTCTTTGGAAATAGAAAAGCGCCCCGGACGGCGCGCTTCCTATCTCAAGGGATCGATTAGCCGATGATGGCGTCGGCGGCGGTGTATTCGCCAAGCGACCCGGCCTTGGTCTGGATGCAGATGTAGCTGATGCCCTTGTCGCCGGCGAAGATCTGGCGCTTCCCAGCCGGAGCGACCTTGACGACGTTCCCGGCCTTGAGGGCGACTTCTTCCCCGTCGATGACGAACTTTCCATCGCCGTCGAGGATGTAATAGACTTCCTCGTTTTCCTTGTGGGCGTGGACGAAGGGGATGTTGGCCCCCGCGGGCAAGGCGTTGATGCTGATTTCCGAACCGGTGAGGCCGAGCTTCTCGTGGAGTTCGACGCGGCCGCCTTTGGTTTTTTCGAATTTGGTGTAGTTTTTCATGGTTTCTTCCTCCGGGCCTTAGTTTAGCAACTAACCAATCCGATAAGAGTACGCACAAAAAGGTGCCTGCATATGCATTTTGGAATGCGTAGTAATATTTATATGTGTAAAGAGACTATGAAAACGAAGAAAGAACTGCCCGTGTGCCCGGTGGCCACGACCGTCGGCCTCATCGGAAGCAAATGGAAACTGATGATCATCCGTAATCTCGTGGTTAGGCCCTGGCGTTTCAACGAACTAATGAAGTCGATAAACGGGATCTCCCAGAAGGTCTTGACCACGAGCCTCAGGGAACTCGAGGCGGATGGCATCGTTTACCGCAAGGACTATAAGTGCAATCCCCCGAAGGTCGAATATGGCCTTACGGAACTAGGGACCAAACTCAAAGGAGTCTTGGACGAACTCGCCGAGTTCGGGGATTACTACAAGGAACGGATTTGAAACGCCTATTTAGGCAGGCGAATAACCCATAACCTATATTGAATTTTGCTTTACAAACATTTTTCAAACCCAATCTTTGCGTGGATATTCGAAAGATATAAGCCTTTTATGCGTGATTTATGGCCTCTTGCAACCGATAGTTGCGGCCCTGTAAATGAAAGGCGATTGTGGCCCTTCTCCCTCTCACCCTATACTTTGGCCACGGAGGAAAGACATTATGTCCTTAGGCGAAAATCTCAGACGTTTGAGGGGTGAACACCACCTCTCCCAGGAAGATCTGGCGGACAAACTCAAGGTCTCCAGACAAGCGGTCAGCAAATGGGAACAGGATCTGGCTTTGCCCGACACCAACAACCTCATCCAAATATCACGGCTCTTCGCTATCTCCCTTGACGATTTGGTCAATGGGGCTCTCACCGAAAACACAGAGGACAGTCAGGAAAGTTCGCCCGCGTCCGAAGATTCTCCCGAAGTAGAAGAGACGCAGGAAACAACCGAAGAACAAGAGGTACAGGCCTTTGAAAAGAATCCCCTCTTCATCGCCCTGACTTCCGCGATTTCCATCCTCTGCTTCTTAGCCTTCATTTTAGTCGGGGCCTTGGTGGAAGGGGGTTGGACTTATTCTTGGATCATCTTGCTCATTATTCCGGTCGCCGTGACCCTCGTCGAAAGCATCCGTCTCAAAAGGATGAACGTCTTCGCCTTCCCGATCCTCATCGTCGCCATCTATTGCTTCCTCGGGATGCTTTACCACCTCTGGCACCCCTACTGGTTCCTCTTCCTCCTCATTCCCCTTTACTACATCATCGCCGATCCGGTCGACCATTTGCTCCACGACAAAAAGAAGAATTAGAACCGGCCCTTGCTTATGAAAAAGATGCCCGCGGCTTAGGCGGGCATCTTTTCATTAACTTAGGCATTGTAGATGAGGTTGAGGGGGAACTTGCTAAAGGCTTGAGCCAGTCGGCGTTGAAGCTATCAAGCGGTCCTCCGTCTTCGAGATGGACATTTAGTTCCTGCTTGTTGTTGTTGAAGGCGTAGCTTCCGAAGTAGGTGACGGTGCTCGGGAAATAGAGGTCACTGTATTTCCCAAACGAGAAGGCCCCGTCGCCTACGTAGGAGAGACCCCTCGCGGTCCTGAGGTCGAGGCTCCCGATGGTGTCCACTCCCCTGAAGGCATAGTCCCCGATCTTGATGATGGAGTCAGGGATGGTCAGACTCTCGGGACTGGTTTGGTCAAAGGCATAGGAACCGATGTACTTGAGGGTGCTCGGAAGGGTGATGGAGGTGACGTTATAGGCATCGTTCCCGAACATGCTGTCGGCATAGCTTCCGAAGTCGGCGATCCCGACCGTCCCTTCTTTGGCGGTGAAAGAGGTCGCGGATCTATTCTTGACGGCGATGACCCAGTTATTCAGGTAGACGCAGTTATCGGTGCTTTGGTATTTCTCGACGTTGCCGGTCCCATCGAAGGCGTCGAAGCCGATGGTGTGGAGTTCGGTCCCCACGTAATCGATGGAAGAAAGCTTGTCGATCCCCAGGAAGGCCTTGGAGCCGATGATCTTGAGGGAGGAAGGCAGATTGACCTTCATGAGGTTATACATGTTGTAGAAGGCACTGGAGGCGATCAAGGTAGTCGCGGTCAGAGCCGCGAGGAAGAACAAGGCTTTTTTCATGGGTTTCTATTTCCGAGCGCGTATTTCAGCACGGGACCAATGACTTTGCAATAAGGGGGGTTTACGCCAATTTTCCGTTCCTTTCCCTATCAATTGCCCTCAAAAATCCCCGTTAATTTGGCTTCCCTAAATTCGGTTGGAAAAGGCCACGGCCGGGCCAAGAGAAGGCCCAAAATCATTGATCCAGTGCCGAACAAAATTAGAATTCAAACTTGTTTTGATAACAAAAAAGCGGCCCCGTCATGGGACCGCTTCCTTGGAATAGGTTCAAGCGACAAGGCCGAAGTAGAGGTAGTCGGAGTAGTCGTAACCGCTCAAGTCATCGCCGAAGCGGATCTTGATGCTCCCCTTGACGTAATACTCTAGCCCATCGATCGTCTGCTCGGCGTAGCCGAGGGAGACGATGTAGTTCCGATACTCCTCCATGAAGGCAGAGACCGCGGCACTGCTGGAGTAGATGCACATGTCACCGGTGCCGTCGTAGTTGGTCCCGAGGTTCCAGGTGTTGGAGACCTCCGCGTCATAGAGATATGGAATGTCCGCGGCCTCCACCCCGAACATCTGGCTCATCCTCTTATAGATGTTGCTGTCCTTTTCCTGCTCCCAGGAAGTCAGGACGTGGGTCACTCCATCCAAGGCCTCGAAGCTCGCTTGGTCGATGAAGTCCGGGAAGGCCTGCTCGGAGGAATATTCGAAGGAAAGTTCTTCCCTCCCCGAAAGCAAACCGCGGTAGACATATTGGTAGTTGACCTTGTCGAGCCGCCCCTGGTCATCAAGGGCCAGGGTCAAGGAACAATCGATGAGGGAATTCAAAGTCGAACCCCCGAAGATGACCTCGTCGACGTTCTTGACGTGGTCCTTGACCCGGTAGGTAAGGCCGGTGACTTGCTCGAAGAGGTCGGGGGAAGCGTTCCAGGGAACGATGTCCCCGAGGGTCTGGTCGGTAATGACGTCCCCGCTTTGGGCGACTTTGCCCTGGGCATCGACGGTGAAGGGAATGAGGGTATTTTGATACTGCTTGTAGCCCTTGATGGTGGTGATGTAGTCGCGGCTCGTCTCGTGCATGATGAAGTACTCGTCCTTCTTCATGTAGTAGCTATTGGAAGGCAGGGTCGAGGCTTCGGAGCCATCGGACTTTAATCCATAGCCGCGGGCGATGTAGTTGGAGGCGTTCTTGATGCCCTCAAAAGCCTGGGCCAGGGTGTCGCTGGTCTCGGAACTAGCAAAACTACTGGGGATTTCCACGATGGGATCCACCAACATGGTGGACACCGTATTGACCGAAAGGTCGGTCTGGTTCCCCTCGAGGTCCTCGTAGTAGGCCGAGAGTTCGGCTTCGAGGACGAGGGTTTTGGCATCGGCCTTGGATAGGACCAGGGAATCGATGGACTTGATGTTGAGGTCGGTGAGAACCGAGATGGCGGTCACGGCCTCATAGAGGCGGTCGATGTTGACCCCGTAGTACTTGTAGGAGGAACCATCATCGCTATAGAAGAAGTCGTCGATCTCCTCCTGGATGGGGAAGATCCCGTTCCCGAGGTAATAACCGACGCGGTCGAATTTCTGGGTCTCCGGTTCGTTCTTCCCGTTGATGAAGTGGTCGGTCGGCTGGCCGTTTTCGTCGAAGGATAGGAGGTAGGAATATTTCTCCTGGTTGATGGTGTCCTCGACCTTGTAGGAGACGAGGCTGTTATTGGGGTTTTCCGCATCGTATTTGGTAGCGACGGAGAGGTTCCCGAAATCGACGAAGCCGGAGGTGCTCCGATAACGGATCTTGGTCTCGAAGCCGACGGTCTCGGCTTGGAACAAGGCGAGGGACTCGGCGTCGAGTTTCTGGCTCGGGGCCTCATAGGAAGCGATGTATCCCTCCAGCTTTTCATCTTTCGTGGCGTTCAGATCGTCGAAGGTGGCCTTGATCAAGAGCTCCACCCCCGTGGAATCGGGATCGATCTGATTGTAGAGGTAGAAGGTCAGCTTACCGTCATCCATCTCGAAACGGGCCGAGGTGATGATGTAGTCGTCGGTCTCGGGGGAATAGCCCATCTGATGGGAAAGCACATAGAGGAGCTTCTCGTTCTTGGTGGTGATGACCCCGGCCTCGACGTCGAACATCGAAGGATCGAGGGCGTAGTTGGGATCCTCGACGAAGAGCTTCATGTAATCGAGCTCCGTGCAATCCCGGAGGGTCTTGATCTCCCCTTCCTCGTCGTAATAGGTCACGACCTTGCCCAAGACGACGTTGCCCGCGGCATCGTACTTGAAGTCATAGACCAGGGTCTCCCCTAGCGAAGAATCGTAACTCGGAAGGGTCAGGTAGCCCCCGTTCATGAAGCCGATGGAAATGTATTCCGGGGTGTAGATGTCGGTCAATTTTAGGACCGACATCCCGGTCCCGTCGTCTTCCTCGGAGAACACGCTGTAGGTGGTGCTCCTACCCACGGACTCGAGGACATTGATGACGGCCTCGACCTTGTCTTGGTCGCTAGGACCCTCGGAAGTCGAGGTTTCACCACCAGGGGAAGAAGTCTCGGGAGCGGGCCCGGTCGAGTCGCTGGAACTCGAGGCCGGGACTTCCGAGCAGGCACTCAGGACGAAGATCCCGAGCAAAAAGAGCGGGAAGAAGGTTTTCTTAGACATATTCATTCCTTATTTGAGTTTGAAGTCACGCTTCACGTAATCGCCGTTCATCTCGAAGAAGGGCCGGCAGACCTGGCCATCCTTGGCAAAGGTATTGGAGAAGCTTTCCCTCGGGGATTCCGGCTTGTAGTAGGGACTATCTTCGCCCGTGAAGACATAACGGGTATTGCTGCCGGCGGTCTGGACGACGTTGGTGAAGATCAGACGGTAATCGCTGAAGCCATCGACTTCCTCGACGGTCCAGTTGAAGGTGTAGACGTTCCCGCCGTAGAGTTTGACGTAGCCTTCGGTCGTCGAGGTGAAGTAGATGTCATGGAGGCTACTATAGTTGTAACGGTTACCGACCACGCTGGCCTTGAATTCGTCTAAGGGCGTGGTGACCGGGGCCGGCTTGTCCTTGATGGTGACGGTGATCTCGGTCTTGACCGAAGGATCGACCGTCGACTTGACGATGACGGTGACTTGCTGATCAGCCTCGATTTCTTTGGCGGTCAAGGTGAAGCAGGAACGGGTCAGGTCGACCTTGATCTCGGCGTAGTTCCCCATCTCCGGGGTCAGGAATTCGGCGGTGAAGGACTTGTCGACCGTCGAATAGGGACTGACCTCGACCATGTAGTCGGAGGACTGGCCTTCCTCGAGCTCGGTCAAGGCATTGGCCCGGATTTCGATCTTGGTAGGCGGGACCTCGGTGACGTTGATGGTGACGCTCTTGGTGTTGTCGAATTGGTCACGGATGGTGAGGGTGCTTTGGCCGGCCTCTGCGGCGGTGATGTAGTAGATCCCGTTGATCTTTTCGAGGTGGAGGACACTGGGATTGCCGATGTCCTCATCCTCGATCCTGAAGTCCAAAGGCAGATGGACGGCCGGGGCCAGGACCTTGACTTCGACCGGGACCCGGTCACCGACGTAAAGGGTGTTGTTGGGGTGCCAAGCGCTGCCCGTGGTCACGATTTCGTACTCGGTCGGACGGAAGTCGGCTTCCTGGAGGCGGTCGGCGGTCTCCGCCACCCTCTCCTCGTAGGAGACGCTGGCCTTGACGGCGATGGAACGGCCGAGCTTGACGGCGTCGGCCTTGAGGCTATGGGTTTCGAAGTCATAACCGGTCGCATCGTAGATGTCGACGGTGAGGATGAAGGAGGTCAATTTCCCCTCCTCGTCGAAGCTGAGGGCAAAGAAGTTCTCGTAGTACTCCCCCTTGGTCGCTTCTTCGTAGGAGGTCTCGCCCCGGTAAGTGGTGATGCTGCCTTCCGCAACACTGCTATAGGTGACCTCTTTGTTGTTGAAGTACTCGGAAGTGAGGTAATTGAGGGCTAATGTCGAGACGGTAGAAACCCCATTGAGAGAGAAGGCCTTGGTATAGCCGTCCGCCATCTCCTGGGTGAATTCGTTCCCGACCGTGCCGATCAAGTCCTTGGAAACACTGGGATTGCTCCCCTGCTTGAGGTCCAAGGCATAGAGGGAAGTCCCTTCCATCGCATAGAGGACCTGTTCCGAGAGGACCCCGTTGACCTTGGTATTGATCTGGGTAGCCCCATCGCTATAGGTGTTCCAGTCATAGCTGGTCTCGTTCAAGGCATAGGTCCCCTTGGAGGAATGGAGCAATTCCAAAGAGCGGCTCTCCCCTAAAAGATTAGCCAGATAGGGGATGTCCTTTTCCAAAATCGTCAGGGTCAATTCGGCAGTGGCGTTGCCATCGGCGCTTCTAACGGCGATCTTGGCCGTCCCCTTGGCCAAGGCGGCCACAAGCCCGTCTTCGGAAACCGAGGCGATGTCCGGGGTCAACGATTCGAAGGTCACGGCCTTGTCGGTCGCCTCTTCGGGGGTGACGACCGCGGAAATCTTGGTCGTTTCCCCGACGAAGAGTTCGGTCTTCTCGGTGCTCAAGGCGATATTGGTGACCAAGATGATCTTCTTGTTGACGGTGATCTCGATAGTGGTTTTGGCCTCACCGGCATCGGCGCTTTCGGCGGTGATGGTGGCCTTCCCTTCCTTGATCGCGGTCACAAGACCCGATTCGGAAACGGTAGCGACAGCGGGCTCGGAACTCGAATAGACCAGAGCCTTGTTGTCGGCATTCTCAGGCAAGACGGTAGCCTTAAGTTGAACCGTCTCCCCCTCCTCGATCTCCGTCTTGTCGGCGGTCAATTCGATCTCGGAAACGAGGACGATCTTCCTAAGGATCGTCAAATCGATGGTGGCTTTGGCATTTCCGGGATCGGCGCTTTCGGCAGTGATCGTAACCTTCCCTTCTTTGAGGGCAGTTACCAAACCGGTCTCGGAAACCGTGGCGATCTTGTCATCGGAACTGGTATAGACGAGACCTTTGTTGTCGGCGTTTTCCGGCAAAACCGTGGCATTCAGCTGGAGGGTATCCCCCTCGGTGATTTCGGTTTTCTCCGCGGTCAGGTTGATATCCGAAACGAGGATGATCTTCCGCTTGACCGTGATTTGGATGGTGGTTTGGGCGTTGCCCTCATCCGCGCTTTCGGCGGTGATGGTGACGATGCCTTCCTTGAGGGCGGTCACCAAACCGGATTCGGAGACGGTCGCCACTTGAACATCAGAAGAAGAATAAACGAGGCCTTTGTCATCAGCATCTTCCGGAAGGACGGTGGCCGTGAGTTGGACCGTGTCGCCTTCGATGAGTTCGGTTTTTTCGGCCGTGAGGCTGATCTCGGAAACCAGGACCACTTTCCTGGTGACGGTGATTTCGATGGTGGCTTTAGCCTCACCGGCATCGGCGCTTTCGGCGGTGATGATGGCCTTCCCTTCCTTGATCGCGGTTACCAAACCGGTTTCAGAAACAGTCGCGACACTCGGATCGGAGCTTTGGTAGACAAGGGCCTTGTCGGAGGCGTCTTCGGGAAGAACGACGGCCTCGAGTTGGACGGACTCGCCTTCGATGAGCTCGGTCTTGGAAGCGCTCAAGGTGATTTGGGAAACGAGGACGGGTTGGGCCGTCTCGGAAGTCGAGGTCTCCGGTGTGGTCGACCCGCTGGAAGTAGAGGAAGAAGTGGGATTGCAGCCCGTCAGGGGCAATACCCCCAACAAAAGGGCCAACAGGATTCTTTTCTTCATGCGGTTTTCTCCTTTTGAGAACGAATTTATATAGACCCCGTTCTATTTCATGTCAATGTTAATACAAATATGTCTTTGTGCTATCGGATTGATACAAAACGACACCCTTACTTGAATATTCTTCTCTATTCATTATTTTTGTCACTCCGATAAGGTAAAGGTCGCTACGACGTCGTCGTCTCCTAATGCCTCTTCCCAATAAGTCAAATCATCGACATGCCCAAGCATCGTATAACTCCAGGTGTTCGATCCATAGAACATCACGATTTGGTTTCCTTGATAAAGAACGATATCCCCTGGCTTCGTCGTGATACGAGTATTATCGGTTGTCAGGCTTCTTCCCAAAGGACCGACTTTCTCAAAACCGCCGTAATCCTCGAAATTGATTGTTATCTGTTCGTTTCTTGCCATTTCGACAAGTTCGTGCGAGGCATCGTTTTCTTCTAGTGTCACATCGAATTCATAATCTTTAATCTCAAGTTTTAACTTCATTTCGTTTTCATCCTCATTTGATTCATTCTCGCTTTCCTGATTTTCGTTTGTTGAACTTCCGGTTTCATTAGTAGTTGGTCGAGTGCTGTTGCAAGAGCTCAAACATGCTGCAAACAAAAAGATTGGCAATATCAAAAGTGTAACTTTCATGTTATATCATTCCTGATACACTTATTTTAAATTAGTTCTAAGGAAGCTCTCGATCTTCTCGAAAGGTATGATGTCAAGGTTGTCGTAAAGGTCCGTATGAACCGCACCAGGAATAATTAATAACTCTTTATTCTCTGGATTCGGATTTCCCTTCATCATGTTCTCAAAGGCCTCTTTTCCCATATAGCAGGAATGGGCTTTTTCGCCATGAATAATTAAGACTGCCGAGCGTATTTCATTCGTGTATTGAAGAATAGGCGCATTCAAGAAAGACATCGTTCCGATAAGATTCCATCCATCCGTAGAATTAAGCGAACGAGGATGATAGGCACGTCCTTTGTAGTATTCGCTATAGTCATTGACATAAAAAGGAACTTCGTCAGGTACTGGTAAAGGAATACAACCTCCCGCTCTACCATAATCACCGCTTCCATAGATTTTTGTTCTTAGATTACTATAAGTGTCTCTTATTTTATGACGCTCTACCTCGCTGTCGTTTTGATCAAAATACCCTTTTGCGGCAATCCTACTCATGTCATACATCGTAGAGACGATTGTCACTTTTATTCTCGTGTCGATGCTTGCAGTATTCAAAGCCAATCCTCCCCAACCGCATATGCCGATGATTCCGATGCGATCAGGATCTGCTTTCCCATATGACGATAAGAAATCTACGGCTGCTTGAAAATCTTCAGTGTTGATATCGGGCGATGCGTTATAACGAGGATAACCACCACTTTCACCAGTGTATGAAGGGTCAAATGCAAGCGTGATGAATCCTCTTTTTGCCATCTCCATCGCATATAATCCGCTGGCTTGTTCTTTAACCGCACCGAATGGGCCACACACTGCTAATGCAGGTAATTTATCTTCGTTAATGTTTTTAGGCGAATATAAATCACCAACCAAATCGATACCGAATCTGTTGTGGAATACGACTTTCTCATGGTTTACATTCTCATCCAACTTGAAAGTCTTGTCCCACTCTTGTTCCAAAACAACGTTTTTATTCATAATTTTTCCTCACTTTCTAGTCACTTGATGTGCTAATATACTTATAAACCCTAAACCTAACTTTAGGTCAATACATAAAAAGGAGAAATTTAAAATGACGTATACAATCGGTGAGATTTCCAAAAGATTCAACATCTCAATATCCACTATCCGTTATTATGACAAGGAAGGTTTACTTCCCGACATCAAACGAGAGAACGGCATAAGAAAATTTAGCGAACAAGACGTGGAAACTATATTCATAATCGAATGTCTCAAGAAGACAAACGTCGAGCTGAAGGACATAAAACGTTTTATCATGATGGTCAAGCAAGGCGATTCTACTATCGATGAAAGGCTTAATTTCTTCAAAGAACAAAAAGAAAAGACGTTGAACCAAATCAAAGTGCTTAAGAAGGCCCTCCAGATGCTCGAATACAAGGAATGGTACTATACGAAGGCCAAGGAACTTGGATCGACAATAGAACTTGAGAACAATATCGATTCATATAGACCAAAAGAAATTAAAGAGCTCTATGAATTGGCTCATAAACAATAATATTTGGAAGCAAAAACCCTACAAAACCCATATATTTTTTGAAAAACCGAGAATTCCAAAATATTTATCCCGTATTTTTCGTGAGTCCCCCTTGCTCGGTACCCCAAGGACTATTTAAGACCTACCTGGGGGAGGTTTAAGGCACCATTATTTATATTTTTCGCTAAGTCGAATATTCTAGTAGCCTAACGTTTTTCTAGTAGGGTTATCGTTTGTCTAGTAGGACTAAAATTAGAAAATCCGTAGTTTCGAGCCAATTTATATCTACTGGAAAAACGCAACAAAATAAAAAATGCCCGATTTCTCGGACAAATATCGTTCATTTTGAGACCCTTAGTTTGTATCAAAATGTTAGTTATAAGATGGCGGAGGCGCAGAGATTCGAACTCTGGCTGGGGCAGGCCCCACTATCGGTTTTCAAGACCGATCCCTTCAGCCGCTTGGGTACGCCTCCACCTAAGTGGTGGTCCATCGGTGGCTTGAACACCGGACCTAGCGCTTATAAGGCGCTCGCTCTAACCGACTGAGCTAATGGACCGCGTGGGTGATTATACACGCTTTTGAACCCCTTTGTTTAAGACTAGGAATTAGGGCCCTTCTTACCTAAAATTAGGACGATGCTCCGCGTCTATTATCCGGCGGCCGATAACCGCTTCCGGGAGATCATGCTTTCCGCCCTCTCCCTCACCCTTAACCACGAGGAACCGATTGCCTTCTATATCCTCACCATGCCCTTTTTGGATCTGAGCCTCCATTACCGGCCCTTTTCCAAAAGGCACGCCAGCGAAATCGAAAGGGAAATAAGAAAAAGAAATCCCAAATCCAGCCTTGAGGTCGTGGACGCCACCGAGGCCTTCGAAAAGAGGTTCGGCCGCCCGATCCCCGAATTAAGGATGCGCTCCCCCTACCCCTTGCTCCGTTATCTGATTCCGGATCTTTTCCCAAACGAAAAAGACAAGGCCCTTGTTATCGACGCCGACGTCTTGGCTTTTTCGAATATCGCTCCCCTCGTTTCCTTCGATTTAAAGGATAAGGCCCTGGCGGCCCCCCTCAAGAAGGACTCCAAACGGGGCCATAGCCTCTATGATCCCGCCATCATCCTCTTCGATCCCTCCAAATGCGGGAGTCTCTTTTGTCAGGCCATCGAAGACATAAATGGCCGCAAATTCTACCTTGATGACCTTTCCTTCTCGCGGCTTTTCGAAAAAGATACCGCGGTTTTGCCGGGAAATCTGATCGCCAGGAAGGAAATCGGCGATAAGACCGTCCTCAAACATTTCTCGAGGGATGCCAGGCCCATGGTCTCCTTCCTCACTCCCCTCAAGTCCACCGATGCCAAGGCCGTGGCCCGTTTGCTAGGCGAAGAAAAGACCAAGGCGGTCTACGAGCCCTACATCGAAATCATGGATAGACGGGAAAGGGAAAGCCAGGAAGCGGCCAAGAAACGCCAAAATGAATACATCCTCGAGATCAGCCATCTCTACAAGAACTACGGGAAGCTCAAGGCCGTCGACGATGTCTCCTTTAAAGTCAAAAGAGGGGCCCTCTTTGCCTTCCTCGGCCTCAACGGGGCCGGCAAGAGCACGACCATCAACATCATTTCCTCCATCCTGGAAAAGGACTACGGGAGGATCCTCATCGACGGCAAGGACCTCGATAGGGAAAGGACCGAGGTCAAACGGGAAATCGGGATCGTCTTCCAGACCTCGACCCTCGACGATGTCCTGACCAGCTACGAAAACCTTTCGACCAGGGCCGAGTTCTACGGGATCTCGGGCGAAGAAAAGAAGAAACGGATCGCCAAGATCGTCGAGATGCTCGAACTCGAGCCCCTCCTCAACCGTCCCGTCAAGGCCCTAAGCGGGGGCCAGCGCCGGCGCCTCGACATCGCGAGATCGATGATCCACGAACCCAAGCTTTTGATTCTCGACGAACCGACCACGGGGCTCGATCCCAAGACCCGCCAAAGCGTCTGGCACCTGATCGACGACATCCGTGAAAAGACCGGGATGACGGTCTTCCTCACCACCCACTACCTCGAAGAGGCCGAAAAGGCCTCCGAGGTCGTGATCATGGACCATGGGAAGATCATCGCCCAAGGGACCCCCAACGATCTCAAGAATAGGTACGCCAGCGACTTTGTCCTCGCCTACTCCGAAAGGACCAAGGACCTCGATGCTTTGATGGAGCAAAGCAAAGGGGCCATCTACAACACCGATGCTTTGGCCTACCGCTTCCCGGTCAAGGACTCGGAGGAAGCCAGGCGCTTCCTTGCTAGCCACAAGGACCTCATCAAAGACTTCGAGGTCAAGAAGGGGACGATGGACGACGTCTTCCTCTCCGTCACCGGCATCGACTTCAACAAGGAAAAGGAGGAAGGCAAATGAAAACCCATTCCCCGAAACTCCTCGGGGCCCTCGTTTCGAGGCACCTGAAGATGTTCTTCAAGAACAAGATGACCTTCTTCTTTTCGCTTCTGGTTCCCTGCATCACCCTGGCGATTTATTTCTTGTTCCTGAGGGAACTCGAAGTCTCCGCGGTCACCGGGGTCATCGGGGGCCTCAATCTCCAGGATCCCGATCCCTTGATCAACGCCTCCTACCGCCTCATCGATAGCTGGATGCTTTCGGGCATCTTGGCGGTCTCCTGCATCTCCGTCTCCTTCAATGCCTGCTACATCATCATCTCCGACCGCGAGAAGGGGGTGAACCGCGAGTTTTTGGCGGCCCCGGTCTCGAAGTCCCTCATCTCCTTTTCCTACTTCGTCTTCAACTGCATCGTCACCCTCATCATCGTCTCGGCCGTCCTCTTCATTTGCCTCGCCTATCTCGGGGCCTCTGGCAACTTCCGCCTCACCTTCGCCAACTTCGGCTACATCTATTTGGTCATAATCCTTTCGGTCATCTCGGCCGCCACCATCTCGACCTTCCTCTCGGGCTTCATCCATAGCGGCAATACCTACAACTCTTTGATCGCCATCATGTCGGCGGCCATCGGCTTTCTGATCGGGGGCTACATGCCGATCTCGATGCTCCCCGAAGGAGCCCAGAACCTGACCGCCTTCTTCCCCGGGACCTATTCGGCGGGATTGCTCCGTAACTACTTCATGTCCGACCAGATCGCTTCCCTCGAAGCCTACATGCGAAGCGTCCCCGAATACGCCCCCCACGTCGATGAGCTGCTCGATGCCTTAAGCGGTTCCTTCTCCCTCGACCTCACGGTCTTCGGTTCTTCCCTCTCCGTCAACTGGATGTACCTAATGTTAGGCGTCGGCATCGTCCTCTTCTTCCTCTTGAATATCCTTCTATCGGGTAGAAGCCTCCGCCTCGGAGTCCTCGGCAAGAAGAAAAAAGCCCGCAAAAAGGCCTTGGAAAAAGGGGAATGGGGACTTTAGTAGGATTACGAAATCCCCGCAGAACAAAAGGAAAGGGGCAACCGCGTTGCCCCTTTTTTATCGTCGTTGAATGACTTACTTCCGGCTCTTTTCGGCCTTCCGCTTGTCGTTGATGTCCTTCATGACCTTCGCGTCGATGACGGAGATGTTGTTTTCCTTCGCGTATTTGACACAGCCATTGAGGACGGTCTTGAGGAAGACCCGCGGGACCTTGACCAGGGCGGCGCAGGCCTCGTCGGTGAACTTGACGCTGGGGTCGATCCGATCGGCGGCAAATCTCACACTAGAAACAGAATTGCTGGAAATATCGGGGATCGGACACTTGAGGGCCCTTCTGAACTTCGTGTACCAGAAGTAGGTGGAATCGCGGTAACCGAAATCGATGGGAACCCGCGGGAAGTCATGGCTCTTGACCCCGTTGACGATGGCGTTGTAGTACTTCTCCTTCATCAAGATCTTGTCGATCTTGAGGATGAAGTGGCAGCCGAACTTGCTGGTGATGCCGTTGAAGTCGCGGTACGGGGGTTCGACGCCGTCGAGTTCCCCGACCCGCTTCTTGTCTTCGTAGGCCTTTTCGAGCCTATGGTCCCAGGTGCATTCGAAGACCTGGTAGGCCTTCTTCAAGACCTTGGGGCGGTTCTCCCCTTCCGCCAAACCGTCTTCGAGCTCGAAGGGGCAGTTCTTCATCTTTTCCTTGCAGGTTTGGCCCGGGAAACCGAGACGGACGGTTTCCTTGAAGTCCTTGTAGGAATCTTCTAAGAAGTTGAGGGCGCAGTGGTCGCGCTTGAGGATGTTCTGGGCGGTATTGCTGGAGTTACGGCACTCCAGGACCATCGCGTAGTAATCCTTGCCGGCGATGTAATAAGGGAAGACGAGGGAATAGGCCCCGAGTGAAGTATTCCCCTTATCATCGACGGTCGAGATGAGGACGGTCGGCATCGGAAAGTAAGCCGAGCTTTGGTAGAAGTTATCGACGATTCTTAGATCCTTGAAACTAGACATGTTTTCTCCTTTCTTTAATTGTCCGTTTTGCTTGGCCCCCGATACAAGGGCTAGGGCCAAAAAAGGGGAAATTCTTGGCCCCAGTCCAAAAGAGAGGAACTTGAAGGCCCCACTTCGATGGAAAAGAAAAAACGCCTTTGGAGGCGCTTTATCGGACGTTCGGTGGCTCTGCCATCGAAGGCTTCATTTTAGATGGTGGCTGTGGGGGGACTCGAACCCTCGACACATCGGGTATGAACCGATTGCTCTAACCAACTGGGCTACACAGCCATTAATGGTGGAACTTAGGGGGCTCGAACCCCTGACCTCATGCTTGCAAAGCACGCGCTCTCCCAACTGAGCTAAAGCCCCAGTTCCCTCAGGGCCGGGCCATTATAGGCCAAGCCCCGAGGAGACACAACAACTTTATGCCTGTAGAAGCGTTTCCAGGCGATCGAGGAGCTCCTTCATCCTCGAAGTGACGGCCTCATAGGAGGCCTTGTCGGTGAGGTCGACCCCGGCGGCCTTGACCTCTTCGACCGGGTAGTCGCTGCCACCGGACTTCAAAAGGCCGATGTAGTCATCGATGGCCCCTGCTTCCTTCTTCTTGACCCGGCTATAGAGGAGCATCGAGGCCGTGAAGGAGGTCGCGTACTGATAGACGTAGAAGGGGGTGTAGAAGAGATGGGGGATGTAGGCCCAGACCAAGGGCTTGTAGACTTCCTCGGTGATGTCGATGCCGTAGTAGAGCTTATAGAGATCCACCATCGTCTTCGAACAGACGTCGTAGTTGATGGGCTCGCCTTTCTCCGCCTTTTCCGCCATCAAGAGTTCGTATTCGGCGAAGAGGGTCTGACGGAAGAAGGTCCCGCAGATCTCGTCGATCTCCTTTTGGAGGAGCTTGATCTGCTCTTGCTTGCTCAGGGTTCCCTTCTCGAGGAGGTAATCGAGGAGGTTGTGTTCGTTGAAGGTCGAGGCGATCTCGGCCACGAAGATGGTGTAGGAGGACTTCATGAGGGGCTGGCTCTCCATCGAATAGAGGGTATGGATCGAGTGGCCCGACTCGTGGGCGACGGTGAAGCAGTCGTCGAGGGTCCCTTCGAAGTTGAGAAGGATGAACGGGTGGATGTTGGCCCCGCCCGAGGAATAGGCCCCGGTCCGCTTGCCATCGCTGGGATAGACGTCGACATAGCCTTCCTTCAAAACCTCATGGGCCTTCTCCTTGAAGTCCGTTGGCATGTTGTTAAGGGAAGCAAAGAACATGTCCTTGGCTTCTTCGTAGGTGTATTTCTTGTCGGAATCGGCCAGTTCGAGGAAGCGGTCGTAGGAACGGTGTTTCTCTAATCCTAGGTACTTCCGCCTCATCTCGTAGTAACGATGGAGTTCCGAAGCCCCTTCGTGGGCTGCCTCGATCAAAGTCCGGTAGACCTTCTCGGGGATGGCATTGCCATAAAGGTGGCTTTGGAGGACCGAGTCATAGCCCCTGGCCTTGACCGAGGCCACCTGGGCCTTGAGGGCGGTCGAATAGATCTCCCCGTAGGTGTTCTTGTTTTGGTCGAAGTGCTTGTAGAGGGCCTCGAAGATGGTCTGCCTGTCCTTGGCGGACTTGGCCTTGGAAACGAGGCTCACCCAGGAAGACTGGGTGACACTAACCTCGCTTCCGTCCTCGAGCTTGGCTTTAGAGGGCGTATAGTCGGCGACCGCGAGGTTGCTATAGAGGTTGCCCCCTTCTTCCGCCAAGGCGGCGTAGTAGCTTAGTAACTTCTCCGACTTTTCGTCGAGGACGTACTTCTGCCCTCTGAAGAGCTTTTCGTAGGCAAAGTCGAATTCCTTGTATTCGGGATACTTCTTGAAGAAGGCATCCACGAAGTCCTTGCCTCCCTCGAGGATCTCCGGTTCGGCGTAGCTAGCGGCCGAATTGAGCTCGTAGAGGAGGTGTTCGACCTTGGCCTCGGCCTCGGCGTTCTTGACGTCTTTCTTGTTGAGGTCGCTCCGGTGGGCGGCGAACATGTAGAGGCGGTTGAAGAGCAGTTCCGTCTCGCGGCTGAGGTCGAGGTAGCTCTTGAAGCCCTCCTCTTCCTTCAGGTGCCCCTTGAGGGCGGCATAACGCCCCATCAAGGAGGCGGCCTTCTTGAGGTCTTCCTCGAAGGCTTCCTCAGTCGGGTAGATGAGATTGAGATTCCATTTATCCATAGTAGTCAAATAAACCTTTCGCCATAGTATAGGGCAAAACGAAGGGAAAAGCCCGACAATGCCCGGCCCTCTGTCTAGTTGAAAAGAAAACATAACCGCGTTTGATGCGATGTTGATAGAACTAGGACAGACTAGATGGCCGAATATAAGAAAAAATGCCGACATGGCCGGCACTTTTAAGCAGTTTGGTCGGAATGGCGGGATTTGAACCCGCGATCTTCTGCTCCCAAAGCAGACGCGTTAACCAAGCTGCGCTACATCCCGTGGCGCGCCGGACAGGAATCGAACCCGTAACCTTCAGATTCGTAGTCTGACGATCTATCCAGTTGCTCTACCGGCGCGTGTGCTATCGTAGGACAGCGCGTTAAATATAGACTTGTTGGGCCTATAAAGCAAACGAAATATGGCCACTTGGCCATTTTCCTTTGCTTAACGTCTTCCTTGAGGAAGACAGATGGCCTTGAGGGGAGGAAAGAAAAATGCCGGGGAACCCCGGCATTAGCGTCTTTTGGAGCATCCAGCCGGATTTGAACCGACGGTGAGTGAGTTGCAGTCACTTGCCTTACCACTTGGCTATGGATGCGCGAAGCGGATTATAACCGCTAAGGCGCCAAAAGGCAAAGCGGAACTAGGCCTTCTTGGCTTCTTCCCGCCTTCTGAGGCGGAGGCGCTTCTTACGCGCCTTCCCGATCAGGTACCAGGAAAGGGCCAAGGCGGCGATTCCGACTTCTAAGGAGAAGACGACGATGACCCAAGTCTCCATGGTCCCGGCCTTGACCTCTTCCCATAGACGCAAGACGTAGGCGTTGTTGGCCCCGTAGTCCTCCATGATGCAGAGGCGCGAGAGCATGTCCTCGCTCGGATATTGGGCATAGAACTGACGGCCCACTTCGAACTCGTCCCCATCCTTGTCGACCAGGGTTTCGATCTCGTCGCTATAAAGGAGGGAGGCCGAATCCTCGAGTTCGACCAGGGTGTCGTCGAAGAACCAGCCGAGGTCGCGTTTGGTCCAGCCCAGTTCGTTTTCCTCGTTGTACTGGTCCCAGCTCATGGGAACCCCGTCGACCACGGCTTCCTCGTAGGTCGAGCCCTCCATCGAGGAAGTCCCGACGTAGATCTTGACGTCGATGGTCCTTAGACCCGTCTCGGTTTCGATCTCGTACTTTTCGTAGATGTAACCGTCCTCGTCGCCACTTCCGTCGAGATAGAGGGGCTCCCCGGTCTCCTCGTCATAGAGGATCCCTTCTTCCTCCCAGTACTGGGGTCTAAGGGCCTCGTCGGCGATCTCCAGATACTGGTACATCTCGTAGGTGCGGGGGTCGTACCATTCCCTGATGAGGGAAAGTATGTCGTCTCCGCCGGAGAAGGAGGTGTAGCCTATGTAGTCCATGTTGAGGGAGGCGATTTCGGGGCGGGCCAGGAAGTCGACGAACTTCTGGGCGTACTCTTTGTTCAGGGAATTGCTCTTGGGCATGCACCAGCCGTCGAACCAGATGTTGGCCCCGGTCTTCGGGACCGAATAGTAAAGCTCGATCCCCTCCTCGTTATCCCCGAGATCCATCGACCAGACGGCGTCACCGCTCCAGGCGATGCCGATGCCGGTCCGCCCGACCACGATGTCCTGCTTCCCGGAGTCGACCTCGAGGCCGTAGGAATTGTTCCTGAGGTCCATCAGGACGCTGCCCATATGGTCCTCGATTTCCTCAAGGGCGGCCTCTTCCTCTTCGGGGGTTCCCCCTTCCTTCCCTAGAGGGTAGACGATGTTATTGAAGAGGGTATTGATCCGGTCGTTGTATTCTTCGGCGCTGATCTCCCCGGCTTCATAGAGGTCCAGATAGCTTTGGAACTCCTCATCGTAGCCGTGCATGATCCCGACCGCGTAGGTATCGCGCATCGAGTCCTTGATCTGGAAGGAGCCGTGGTACTTCTCGTCCCAGAGGGAATTCCAGTCGTACATGTCGATCTTGACCTGTTCGATGTCTTCCTCGTAGGTCGAAGAATTCTCATCGGTAAACCAAGCGGGATGGTAGATGAGGCCCAAGGTCCCCCACATGTAGCCCTTGGCATAACTCGAAAGGGGATAGTCCTTCCCATCGACCTTGACCTTGATCTTCTCGAACTGATCTTGGAGATAGGGCGAGGTATAGAGGGAATAGCTATCCTCCCAACCCGCGGTCCCATGGGTATAGAGGGCTTCCCGTTCCTCGCCGAAGGCGAAGGGTTCAAGCATGCCGCGGGCCGCCAGTCTTTGGATCATGTAGTCACTGGGACACAAAAGATCGTAGGTCGAGGCCCCGGTCTCGAGTTGGCTGAGCATCGTCTCGTTGGTGTCAAACGTATCGTAGACGACCTTGATCCTGACCCCGTCGGTCTCGTAGACGTAGTCCTCGAAAGCACTGATGACGTCGGGGTCCTCGCTGATGTAGTCCTCCCAGTTGTAGACTCTGAGTAACATCGTGTCGCTACTCTCCGCGGCCGGGCCGCAGGAAGAAAGGGTCATTAGACCGGCCCCGAGAAGCAAGAATAAATACCTTTTGTCCATGTTATCCCTCCCTAGCCGCCTTGAAGGGCTTCTTGGCCTTGTGGTTCCTATATAAAGTCACCCCGACCACGAGGACGAGGACGAATAAGAAGATGACGGTGGTGAGGGCCCGCATCTCCGGCGGGATCGGCCCCTTCTTGATCTTGGCCTGGACCAAGGTCGAAAGGGTTTCGATCTGATTGACGCCCGAGAGCAAGCCCGAACCCCTCGTAAAAGCGGTGACGATGAAGTCATCGAGGGAGAGGGTGATGGCGAGTAAGAAGCCAGACGCCACCCCCGGCATCACCTCCGGCAGGATGACCTTCCGCAACGCCTTCGCGGGAGTGCAACCTAGATCCAAAGCCGCCTCGTAAAGGGAGGGGTCCATCTGCAGGAGCTTCGGCTTGACCGAAAGATAGACGAAGGGCAGGGACAGGATGACGTGGCCGGCCAACAAGGTCCAGAAGGAGAAGAGGGAATCCTGGAAGATGTAGTTTCCAAGGAAGACGAAGGTGACGACCAGCGACATGGCGATGACGATCTCGGGATTGACGACCGGGATCTGGGTTACGAATTCCAGAGCCTTCTTGCTCTTCTTTTTCATATAGAAGACCCCGATGGCCCCGGTGGTGCCGAGTAACACCGAGACCGAAGCCGAGATCAAGGCCAGGATGACCGTATTTCCGAGGGCGGTCATGATCTCCTCATCGTGGAAGAGGGAGGCGTAGAGGTCGAAGGAAAAGCCGGTCCAAGTCCCGAGGTTGGTCGCGGTCGTGAAAGAGAAGGCGATGAGGGTGAGGATGGGAAGATACATCAAAAGCAGGACCAGCCAGATGAAGGACTGGGCCGCGATCTTCTTCCACATTTCTTTCTGGCTTAC
This sequence comes from uncultured Bacilli bacterium, assembly GCA_944363565.1. GTDB lineage: Bacteria > Bacillota_I > Bacilli_A > RFN20 > CAG-826 > UBA4951. The sequence continues at coordinate 43,732 of CALVUI010000004.1, read as the reverse complement.
CATCTCCCGGTCCCCCTTTCTTCGCTTTTATGGCCCGTTAAGCCCGAGACCAGCATCCCGAGGGCCACGAGAATCAACATGACAAAGGCCATGAAGGAGCCCTCGTTCCAGAGGGAGTTCGAGAAGTTGAAGTAGATCGAGTTCCCAAAGAGGGTGATCTTGCCTTCAGACAGGGTATCGCTGATGACGTAGCTAGACATGACCGGCATGAAGACCATCTCGGCGGCCGAGACGATGCCGGGCAAGGACTGCGGCAAGATCGAACGCAAGAAGACCTGGAAGGGATTGCACCCGAGGTCCGAGGCCGCCTCGATCTGGCTTTTGTCGAGCTTCAGCATCGTGGTGTAGAGAGGCAATATGGTAAACGGCAGGTAGTTATAGACCATGCCGATGAGGGTGGCTTCCCAAGGGTGCTCGCCCCCGTCGATCCCCATCCAACTGAGAAGATCGCGGGTGGCCCCGGTCCTTAGAACGAAGTTGATCCACATCGGCATCACGAAGAGCATGACCAAAACCACATTCTTGTTGTACTTGCGGTTCGCCAATAGATAGGCAACCGGATAACCGATGACCAAACAAATGAGGGTGGTCTGGATCCCGACGAAGAGGGAGGTGAAGAGGACGCTCCACTTGGCCCCCGAGGTCAGGAAGGACTCGGCGGCCGCGAAGGAGAAAGTCCCCTCGCTGTCGGTGAAGGCGTAGAAAAGAATCAGAAGGAGCGGAATGACCACGAATAGGGCCAGGAAGAGCCCGTAGGGGATGGCCAGGTATTGGCGCTTCAAGGCGAAGAAGCGGCTGCCCCGACTAGTCTTCGGCTTCATAGTCCTCCAAGGGCTTTTTCAGCTGCAAACGGATAGCTTTTGCGGGGATATCGACGGAGACGACGTCGCTATTGAGCCATTCGTAGGGCGAATCGGCCTCGTAGTCTTCCTCCTCGTCGAGGGTCCTGATGATGTAATGGTAATGGTCGCCGATGTAGACGCTGAAGACGATGCGGCCCTGGGCCTTGCCGGTCTCGAGGTCGTCGCTCATATTGACCTGGTCGAAGGCGACCCGGGCGATCACTTCGGCGTCCTTGAGGTCATAACGTTTCCCGTCTTTAGAAACGAGGATCGAACTCCCCTCTTCCTCGACGTGGCTTCCCTTGAGGAGCTGGGTCAGGTCGCAGGGGAAGGAGTCCTCCCCGATCATGACCTGGCCCTCGCCGGTGATGCAGGCGTCGCGGTATTCGTTTTCGAGATTGTCGCGGTGCATGACCTGGATGTTGTCTTTGGCGACGTGGACCGAGACCTTGCTACCGACGGCCCGGTCGTGGGTATCGCGGGCGATGACCTCGGCCTTGCCGACGGCCACCGAGAAGGAGTAATGGACCCCTTGGAAGACCTTGTTTTCGATGACGCCGTCGACCACGCCCTTGCCGGGATTGCCCAAAACGACGTCCTCGGGACGGACCACGACATCGACCTTTTCGTTGAGGGGGAAGTCGTCGACGCAGTTGAAGACGCCGCCGAGGAAGCGGACCTTCTTCTTGCCGACCATCGTGCCATTGTAGATATTGCTCTCCCCGATGAAGTCGGCGACGTAGGCCGAAACCGGTTCGTTGTAGATGTCCTCGGGCGTCCCGACCTGTTCGATGTGGCCGTCCTTCATGACGATGATGGTATCGCTCATGGTGAGGGCCTCTTCCTGGTCGTGGGTGACATAGATGAAGGTAATGCCGAGTTTCCTATGCATTTCCTTGAGTTCGATCTGCATGTCCTTGCGCATCTTCCGATCGAGGGCACTCAAGGGTTCATCGAGTAAGAGGACCTGGGGTTCGAGGACGATGGCCCGGGCGATGGCCACCCTCTGCTGTTGCCCACCCGAAAGGGTGGAGACGTCGCGTTCCTCCATCTCGTCGAGGTCGACGATGGAAAGGGCCCTCGCCACCTTTTCGTCGATGGTCTTTTGGCTCAGCTTCACCATCTTGGTGACGGTCTCGCCTTTCCGATTCTTGGTTTGGACCGGGATCCGTTTGAGCTTCAAGCCAAAAGCCACGTTGTCGTAGACATTGAGGTACGGGAAGAGAGCGTAGCGTTGGAAGACCGTATTGACCGGCCTCTTATAAGGCGGGAGTTTGGAAATATCCTCCCCGTTTAGGAGGATTTCCCCGCTGGTGGGGTTTTGGAAACCGGCGATCATCCTGAGGGTCGTGGTCTTCCCGCAGCCGCTGGGGCCGAGGATGGTGACGAACTCCCCTTTCTTGATGTCGAGGTTGAAGTCATCGACGACGGTGACCCCGTCGAAGACCTTCGAGACATGACGTAACGAGATGATGCAGTTATTGTCCATAGGCAACCCTCCTACCAAGTAATTCCCAAGACGGCGCAAATATGGGGTCAAATTCGACAAAATGCAATAGTTTTTTTGAGTGACTTACCACCTTTTAGACCCCCCGTCTTTTTTTAAACCGAAAAAAGTGGGGATTAATGGGGCTTGGCCTAGGCTTTTCCCACAAATGAGTTTGTTAAATTCCTTAATTGTATTTTTAATAATTTATGAGAACAAACTCCGATAACCCCTTGAAAAACGCCTTCCCTTGCCCTAAGTTGCCCCCATGAAAAGAATGTCCTTATTGCCCCTAATGGGCCTCCTTATACTCTCGGGCCTTGCCTCCTGCGAACCGGCCGCGCCCGCTTCCAAGACCTTCTTGGACGAAGGCCGCCTCTACGAAGATGGGGTCAGTACTCACTATGACGCCATCTCGATGGAGGAACTAAAGAGCAAGGTCGTCAATAAGGATTCCTTCTTGCTTCTGGTCTATGACGACACCTCCACCTGCGAGTGCTGGGCCGTCTTCCGTTCCACCATCAATAATTTCCTAAGAGAAAGGAACGTCAAGCTCTATTCCATGACCTACAAGGACATCGATAGCAGTAATGAACTCGGGATCGAGGTCCTAAGCGACACCGAAACCATCGCCATCTTCGAAGAGGGCGAGCTGAAAGAACAGAAGTACCGGGTCGGGACCGAGGACGTCTGGGCCACCGATCCCGAATACTTCATGACCTACATGGACGAACGCCTCGACTACTCCCCGATGCTCGAGGTCAGCCTCAACCAACTCGATGACCTCTATGAAGGTGAGAATGAGTTCACGGTCTACTATGGCCGCAGCGGTTGTTCGGACTGCTCCTACGTCGAGGACGCCTTCCTACGCGACTACCTAAAGGAAACCGAGACCGTCGACTTCTATTACGTCGACATCGAAGGCCTCAGAAGCGACATGGAGGCCTACCAGGCCTTCAAGGACACCTACGGACTCTCGGAAAAGAACAACCCCGAGTTCGGCTATGGCGAAGGGGTGGTCCCGACCTTCTTCCACGTCAATCCGGCCGGGGGTCTGACCCCGATTGAAAAGGTCGACGATGGGGCGGTCTACCTCAACGACACCGTCGACCTAGTCAACGGCCAATACGTCCTCACCGATACCTATTACACAGAAAAAAGACTGCAGAACCTCGTTTCTTTAAGCGATTCCGAGGTCGCAGTCAAAGTTTTGGAGGGTTTGATCGTGGAGGAAGAAGGGATCTTGGATCTAGGCGAAGGCCATTACAAGATCAAGAACTCGGAGGCCGCCCTCCTCCACGATCCGATCCTCGAGGCCTTCCTAGACGTCTACATCGCCCTCTAGGCGATTTCCTCGATCTTGCCCCTTAAAGTCTCGTAAGAGGCCTTGAGGGCTTTTTCTTCGGCCTCGTCCAGGACGGGTTTGAGGACCTTCTTGAGGCCATTGGCGTTGACGATGGCGGGAAGCGACATGTAGATCCCCTTCTCCCCTTCCTTGTAGAGGGTCGAGACGGTGAGGATGCTATTTTCGTCATTGACGATGGCCCGGATGATGCGGCTGACAGCGATGGCGACCGCGTAGTAGGTCGCACCTTTCTTTTCGATGATCCTATAGGCCGCGTCCGCGACTTCCTTGCGAAGTTCCTCGAGGTGCTCCCTCGAGCCCTTCTTGCAACGGCCGCATTGATGGCAGTAATCGAGGATGTGGAGACCCCCGACCGTCGTCATGCTCCAGAGGGGAACCTCGCTATCGCCGTGCTCCCCGACCACGAAGGTGTGGATGCTCCGGGGGTCGATCCCGGTATCGCGGCTGATCGCCACCTTGAGGCGCGAGGTATCGAGGACCGTCCCCGACCCGATGACCCTCGAAGAGGGAATGCCCAGTTCCTGGTAGGCGATGTAGCTGAGGATATCGACCGGATTGGCCACCACCAGGACGATGGTCCCGGGATCGAGGTAGGGCTTGAGGGAAGCGGAGACGCTTTTGATGATGGCGACGTTTTTCTTAAGCAAATCAAGACGGGTCTCCCCCGGCTTTTGAGCCGCCCCGGCGGCGATGACGACGACGTGGCTGCCCCTCACGTCTTCATAGTCCCCGGCCTTGATGGTCTTGGGGACGCTCAAAAAGGAATTGCCGTCCTGCATGTCGAGGGCGTCGCCCTCGGCCTTGTCCTTGTTGTAGTCGATGATGAGAATTTCGTTCACGACCTCGCTTAATGACAAGGCGAAGGCGATGGAGGAGCCGACGGCCCCGTCGCCGATGATCGCGATTTTCCTTTGGTTCATATATATGTAACTCCTTTCGATAAGCAAAAAAGAAAGGGAGGCTGACCTCCCTTACCGTTAGGCGATGTCGTTTCCGTCCTCGTCAACGGGGACCAAAAGGTCGAAGGGAGCCCCGCAGATGGGGCAGGTCCCATCTTCGTTGGGGACGACGATTTGCCCGCAGACGGTGCAACGGTATTTCTGAACTTTATCAGCCATGTTGTTCTCCTTTGCCTCCAAAGTATATGGGCTAAGCAAACTTTAAAAAAGGGAAACGCTCATTCGACCGATTTGAGGGACTCGACCATCTTGACCTTCTTGGTCAAGAGGCTGAGGTAGAAGTTGACGGCCAAGGCCACCAAGAAGGTCAAGACGAAGGCCAGGACATAGGTCAGGGGCGAGATGTAGTAAAGGAAGTCGACGAGGGGGACGACGTTGACGATCAAGACCCCGTACATGAAGGGGAAGCCGAGGACCATGCCGAGGGCGACCCCGACGGAAGTCAGGAGCATGCTCTCTAGTAGAAGCGAGAGCCCGATCTCCCATTTCGAGAAGCCCAAAACCTTGAGGGTGGCGATGTCCCTCGTCCTTTCCCGGAAGTTGAGGAGGGCGAGGTTGATGAGGACCACGAGGGCCAAGAGGACGGCGAAGACCTTGACCGCGTTGGTCATGACCAATATGCCCCCGACGATATCCTCGACCTGGGTTTCCCTTTCATCGTGGGTCATGACCCCGATGGCGGCCTTGTACTGGTCCAGGATCTCTTCCCTGACCTTCCCTTCGTCATAACCGTCTTCCAAATAGACAAAGGTCATGGAATAGCTCTCCTGCCCTTCTTGGAAAACTCCGGGCAAGGAGGCGGAAGCGAAGATCGCGTTCGCGGTGAAGGCTTCGAAGACGTTGCCGATCTCCGCGGTCACTTCGGTTCCCCCGTTCACGAAGGTTACCTCATCACCAAGACCAAGTCCCAATTCCCTCGAGACCTTGTTGGAAATCGCCACCGTTCCCGTCGGGATTTCGAATTTGAAGTGGTTGTCGTCCCTTTCAAAAGCGATGAGGCGCTCATCGACTGCCATCCCGTCGGAGTTGTAGGCCTGGACGCTGCCCATGTAGATGTTGTCGTATTCTTGGATTCCTTCAATGGGCAGGAGACCCGCTTCGACGTCCTCCGGTTTCTGGGGCAAGAGGTAGCTGACCTCGAGGTCGCTGTTGAAGAAATTGCCGAGGTCCTTACCGACCCCGTTGTTGATGGTGTCTTCGATCCCAAAGCCGCAGACAAGGAGGGCGGTACAGCCGGCCACCCCGACGATGACCATCAGGGATTTGACGAGGTTGGTCCGGATGTTCCTGATCGCGATCTTCAAAGACAAGAAAGTGGCCTTCGGGGTCTTCTTGCTGACCCTCCCCTTGCCCTTGAAGGACGGGGTTTCGGGACGAAGGGAACTCGAAGGGGAAAGGCGGATCGTCTTATAGGAGACCAAGATGGTGACAAGCGCGGAAACCAATAGGAAGACCACCGCGGTGAGAAGCCCCGCCGCCACTGGGAAGGGGAAAGCGGCCCTCACGGGCAAGGTATAGAGGATCGAATACTTCTGATCCATGACGAAGGGAATGATGATGGGTCCGAGGATCTCCCCGAGGATCGTCCCTAGCAAGACCACGAAGCCGACCAGCATCACGTAATGGAGGTAGATGAGGCCCTCGCTGACCCCGATGGCCTTCATGGCCCCGATCTGGGTCCGTTCCTTGATGATGATCTGGCTGGTGGTGGTGAGAATCACCAGCAAGGCCACGAAGAAGAAGACGAAGGGGAAGACGTAGGTCAAAGACCTGGCATTATCGACCTCCATCTGCATGGAGCTCGAAAAGGGCATGAGGTAACGGTCGGCGGAGATGACAAGGTTGTTCCCCTCGCCCTTGCCTTCGAAGTAGGCATCGATGTCCCCCATCACCTTGTCGGGATCGGCCCCTTCGTCGAGCTTCACGCAGTATTGGTAAGGCAAGGGGATCCCGCCTTCGATGTATTTGGAGAGGAAATCGAGGATGGTGGAGAGACTCGGGAGATAGTCCCCGATCGGTAAATCCGGGAGGATCCCCCCGGGAATCCCCAGTTCTTCTAGGATACGGTCCAATAGACCCCCGACGTCGTAGGTCCTCTCGATGAAGTCGACGAACATGTCGGACAGACGGGAATAGGAAATCAGGAAGGCGCTTCTATTGTAGGAAGCTTTGTTGATGTTTTCCGGGTACTTCATGGCTCCGTTGACGCTGCCATGCAAGACGAGGTTGGAAGAAAGGAAAGGATCTTCGACCCCATCGAGGAGGAAGGGGGACAGAAGATCGGAGATGGCGGTCTTCTGTTCTTCGCTTAAGGGCAAATCGAGGACGACGTTGACCTCGTCCCCGACCTTGATGACGAGGTCGCGGGCGGCGCTTGGGGTCAAGAAGGCTTCGTCGTAGAGGAAGAAGTCCTCGCTGGTGAGGGTAGCGTCCGACCCGACGATCTCCCAGGGTTTGGAGATGGTGGGTAGACTCTCCCTCGCAATGAGATAAGAAGCCGCGCCTTCCAAAGTGGCAGTGGTATAGACCCTACCTTCCACATCTCCCCCGGAGATGGTTTCAAGGCGGGCCTCGTCTTCTTCGACATAGCTCGAGGTCGTGACCCAGATGTCGGCCATATTGCCGCGGGTATAGGTTTCATTCACCCGGCTGGCAATGGAGTCGGCATTGGCCTCAAGGCCGACGAAAAGGGTAACGGCGATGCCTCCGATGAAGAGGATCGAAAGGAACTGCTTCCAGTTGGCCTTCACCTCCCGGAAGAGTTTCTTGAGCAAAAGGAAAAGGGTCGAGGGGGACTTCACCAGACGATGTCCTCGGGACGGCGGGGATTGCTGTTCGCCTCGTCGGAGACGATGTGGCCGTCGGCGATCCTGATGATCCTCCGACTGACGTCGGCGATCTTGGAATTGTGGGTGACGATGATGACGGTCTTGTGGTACTTCTCCGCCACCTCTAACAAGAGGGCGACGATCTGGGCCCCGGTTTTACTATCCAAGGCCCCGGTCGGCTCATCGCAAAGCAGGAGTTTGGGGTTCTTGGCGATGGCCCTGGCGATGGCGACCCGTTGCTGCTCCCCGCCCGAGAGTTCGCTCGGGAAGTTCTTGAGGCGGTCTTCGAGACCCACTTGCTTGAGGACTTCCCTACTATCGAGGGGGTGGGCGGCCACCGAGGCCGAGAGTTCGACGTTTTCGAGAGCCGTGAGTTGGGGCAAGAGGTTATAGAACTGGAAGACGAAGCCGACGTCCTTGCGACGGAAGATGGAGAGGTCTTTCTCGTTGAAGGAGGCGACGTCGAGGCCCTCGACGAGGTATTGGCCTTCAGTTGGCCTATCCATCCCGCCTAGCAGATTGAGAAGGGTCGACTTTCCGGCCCCCGAGGGACCCAAAACCGCCGCAAACTCCCCTTCTTCCAAAGAGAAAGAAGCGTCCTTCAGGGCCTCGACCTCATTGGTTTGGCCCTGGTTGTAGACCTTGCTCAAATGGATGGCTTCGATCTTCCCCATGGTTTTAGGCCAAGGTCCCCATCGGATCCCAAAGGGGCAAGACGATGGGCTTCTCGTTGCTGGCGGCCAGTTCTTCTTTGTTCAGGTACTTCTTGAGGACCACGGCCTGGTAGACGAAGCGGTCGAAGAAGTCCTCGTCCATGACGTAGTAGCCCTTGAGGCCATTGTCCTCGCCCCAGGAGTTTTCGATCTTGTAGCGGTTGGGCTTGCCATCGACCCCGAGGTTGACCCCGGTGATGACCATGGCGTGCCCCATGGCCGAGGCCCGGTAGTAAAGCATCGCGCCCTTGTCGAACTTGATGTCGGCGCCGAGCAAGGATTCGTAGTCGATGGCCCCGGTGGCCCAGGCATAGGAGGAACGGTCGCGGAAATAACCGACGTCGCTCCCAAACCACACCGGTTCCCCGTCCTTGATCATGGCCACCACCAGTTCCTTGAGGCGTTCCATCTTGACGTTGACGTGGTTGATGGGCTTGCCGCCGACGACGTTGCCCAAATACTCGACCGTGTAGTTGCGGTTGTACGGCCGATCGCTTTCCGGGTAATGGATGAGTGACTGGTATTCGTCGATCTTCTTCCCAATGTAGGTTTCAAAGAAAGTCTGGGGGGTCAGATCGCGTTCGACGTGGTACTCGTCCTTTTCATCGGTGTATTCGAAGTCGAACTTCTCGGGCGGGACCCCGAAGGCATTGAAGAAGGTCTGGTAGATCCTTCCCATCACCTTTTCCTTGAGGGGGCGGATTTCCTCGTCCTTCCCTTCCTCGTGGAGGCAGTGGGCGTCGTAGGCGAATTGCCTTAGCCACGAAGAAACGATTTGGTCTAGTTCCCTCGTGTTGTTGCTTTGGTAAGTCTCCGGGAAGGCGCTTTGGGGGACGATCCCGTATTTCTTGACCAAAGAGACGAACATGTCCCACTGGCCCCCGTCATTGAGGGGGCTGGTGAGGATGTAATCCAAAAGACGGTCATCGTGGGGCTTGTCGGCCAAATCGATGAAGGCTTCGAGGATCCAGTTCGACTTTTCGATCTTGTCGAAGAGGGAGATGTAGTTTTGGCTAAGTTCGAATTTCTTGATCTTCTTTTTCTTGGCGATGATCTCCCGGAGGATATTGAGGCCGGCGAAGATCCAGCAGCGGCCCGAGCTCTTCTGGTTGGCGACCGCCATCGTCTTGACGACGTCCGAGAAATGGAAGTCGACGTCCTTGAAGGAGGAGGGATCGTAGGCTAAGTTCATGACCGAAGTCCGGCTCATGGCGTGCCTGATGATCTCGTTCTTCTCGTCTTTTTGGTAAGCGTCGGCGTAGGCCTTTAATTTACAGGCGCAGAGGCGCCCCTTTTCCACGTTCATAAAAATCTCCTTTGGCTAATGCCAAGCCCCTATATTTTAAAGCGTTCTCTTTTTTAAAAAAGAGTTTTGGGTGCTAGAATGCCGGCATGGAAAAAATCTACAAATACCCCGAAGCCCTCAAGGACTTCCTGACCTATGTCCGAATCGACACCCAAAGTGATGAAACTTCACTCACTTCCCCCTCGACCAAGAAGCAGTACGACCTCCTGCATCTACTGGAAAAACAACTAAAGGAACTGGGATATGCGCCGGAAATCAACGAATACGGCCTCCTTTACTGCCGGGTTCCCGGGAAGGAAGGATTAGAAACCGTCGGCCTCTGCTCCCACGTCGATACCGCGAGCGAGTTGACCGGCAAGAACGTCAAACCCCGGATCATCGAAGACTACGACGGGGGCACCATCAAGCTCAACGAACATTACTCGATGTCGCCCGCGGAGTTCCCCTCCCTTAGGAATAGACGGGGTCAGACCCTGGTCGTGACCGACGGCAATACCTTGCTAGGGGGTGACGACAAGGCCGGTGTGGCCGCCATCATGGGGGTGGCCCGCTACTACGCCGAACATAAAGACCTCCCCCACCGCCCCTTCTCGATCCTCTTCACGGTCGATGAGGAAATCGGCAGAGGCGCCGACCACTTCGACGCCAAGGCCTTCGGGGCCGACTTCGCCTACACCGTCGACGGCGACGACTACCACGACATCGCCTACGATAACTTCAATGCCGCCCACGTCGACATCAAGATCAAGGGCGTCACCATCCACCCCGGGGAAGCCAAGGGGAAATTGGTCAACGCCGCTAGCCTGGCTTCCCGCTTCGATACGATGCTGGGTTATGACCTCCGTCCCGAAAAGACGGAAGGACGGGAAGGCTTCAATCACTTGGTCTCCTTGAAGGCCACCGGGGAAGAGGCCAGCATGCACTACATCGTCCGAAACCACGAAGCGACGCTCCTCAAGCAACAACTCGCGAAGTTCGAGGAAATCGCCGAGGAACTAAGGAAGGAATTCCCGACCGCGGAGATCGGTCTTACTACCGGCATCGACTACCGGAACATGAAGGAAAAGGTCGATGAGGATCCGCGTTCCGTCGAACTGGCCAAGAAGGTCTTCAAGGAACTCGGGATCGAGGCCCACTGCCCGCCCATCCGCGGGGGAACCGACGGGGCCAACTTCTCCTTCAAAGGCTGTATCACCCCCAACCTCGGAACCGGGAGCTACAACCACCATGGGCGCTTCGAGTTCCTGAGTGTCGACGAATTCGAAAAGATCATCGATATCCTGGTCGGCCTCTTGAAGGCTTGATAGCCAAAGGATACTTAGACCTCCCTTTTGCAAGGGAGGTTTTTCTTTGACCGTTGTTTTGGAGTATCGAGGTTTGGGACAAAAATAACCTACGACGCCTTGGGCGTCATAGGTCCTTTTTTCTTGTGGCTGGGGTGGCTGGGATCGGACCAGCGCATCTCGGATTCAGAGTCCGATGCCTTACCACTTGGCTACACCCCAAAGCGCATTGGTTATTTTACTCAAGGAAAGGCCACTATCAAGAGTTTGCTCTTCATAAAGACCCAAAGAAAACCTAAAATGCCCTGATGGCAAAAATCATCGGGGTCGCCGGCGGTTCGGGCTCGGGGAAAACCTACATTGCCCGTTTGCTTTGTAGTTTCCTCAAAGACGCCGCCATCCTGCCCCTTGATTGCTACTACCGCGACCAGTCGCATCTAGAGAAAAAAGAAAGGGATCTTCTCAACTACGACGATCCCAAGGTCCTCGACCTCGAGCTTTTCTACGCTTCCCTCGAGGAGCTGAAGAAAGGCCACACCATCGAAGTCCCCCAATACGACTTCGTGACCCATACGCGTTTACCCGAGACCCGTCCCCTCTTCCCGGCCTCCTACATCATCGCCGAGGGGATCCTCATCTATAGCCACGAACAAGCCTTGGACCACTTCGACTACAAGCTCTACGTCGACGCCGATCCCGATATCAGATTGGCGAGGCGCCTCCTGAGAGACGAGAGGGAACGGGGCCGCGAACCCTTCTCCATCATCCGTCAGTACCTCGATTCGGTCAGGCCCATGCACTTAAAGTACGTCGAACCCACCAAGGACCTCGCCGACCGCGTCTATCTCAATAACGGCTTCGAAGGCTTGGGAGAAGAGGATCTAAGGGACATCCTTTTAGAAATCACCAATGCCTGAGATCATCGATGCCCATACCCACCTCCGGGCCTATGGGAAAAACCTCAAGGAATCCTCGACTGCCCTCATCGAGGCCATGGAGAGGGCTGACATTTCCGCTTCCCTGGTCTCCAATGCCGGCTGCTCGAAGAAAAACGGGGAAGGGAAAAGAAAGAAGGTCCTCACTTCCGTCGAAGGGCTGAAGGAAATCTTCCGCCTGATGGAGGAATATCCCAATCGTATCTACGCCCTTTGCTGGATCCGGCCCGAGGCCGAGAAGGATCCGTCTCTCCTCTATAGTTTCCTCAAATACAATAGGGAGAAGGTCAATGGCCTCAAGTTCCATCCTTATCTAAGTGGCCTCAAGATCACCAATGAGGCCCTGAGACCCTATCTAGAAATGGCCAAGGAACTGGATCTCCCCCTTTTGGTCCATACGGCCGCGGACGAATGCTCGCGCTTTGTTCATCTTAGGGAGGCCGCGAAGGCCCATCCCGACCTTACTTTCGTCGGAGCCCATTTGGAGCTATACGGCGATGCCTACGAGGCCATCGACCTCATGAAGGATTGCCCCAATATCTACGCAGATTCGGCCTGGGTCAACCAAAACTGCGCGACCCGCCTCATCGTTTCTTTGGGACCGAGGCGCCTCTTATTCGGCACCGATTCCCCGATCGATGGGAATAGTACCACCCTCAATTCCCTCTATATTCCCTATTACGAAAACCACTTCGGCTTGAGCGAAGAAGACCACGCCCTACTGATGGGCGGGAATGCCAAGAGGATCTACCGACTTTAGTCCTTTTCAACGTAGTCCCCTTCGATGACGTTGGGGTCGACGTTTTCCCTCTTCCTAAGAGAGGGTTTGTGTTCGATGGCCCCTTGGGCTTCGGGATTCCTTCTTCTTTCCCGTTTCTCCCGGTACTTGATGAGGGTCTCGGGATCGATGGGCCTCAGGGCGTAAAGCTCGGGGTTTTCCCTGATCCAGGCCTGGTGCCAGAAGTCGAAGACGAATAATAGGAAGGAAACCGCGGTCGAAAAGCCCCCATAGGCCCACATGAATTCGTTGTAGACCCCGACCTCGGTGGGGAAGACAAACGGTTGCAAGACGAAGAGGAAAGAGGCCACGAAGAGGGCGGCCAAGGACAAAGACGAAAGCAAGAGGGCCGCCGTAATCCTCCCGAGGGTCTTCTTGGGGTCCTTGGAGGGCGCATAAAGCAAGACGGCCTCCGGGATCATCAAGAGGAGGCTCACGCCATAGGCCGAGAGTGTAGCGATGGCGAGGCCCGTCGGAAGGCCATAGGAGGCATAGGCCACGAGGCCGGCCGCGGAGGCGAGAAGGCCGCTGATGAGGAGGGCGTACTTCCCGTAGGCGCTCAAAAGATCGGCCCGGGTCCGCTTGATGAGAAGTCCCTTAGGCTCCATCGATGTGGTCCTTGTACTTATCGGAATTGCTGGAATAGCCCTCTTCTTCCCGTTTCCGCTTGTACCACTGCCCTTCCCCGTAACGGGTCTTGGCCGGTTTCTTTTCCCTTTCTTTTTCCATCCCCATGATTGTAGCATCATGGCATAATCGACGTTAGACAAAGGGGGATACTATGCTCAAAGGCATTATCATCGCCGCCGACGGGGCCGAAGACACGGAACTCGTGGCCATGCGCGACATCTTTCTAAGGACCAAGGAAATCGAAATAGATTTGGTTACCCTCGGGGACAAAAAGGAATTCGTCACTTCCCGTGGTTTAAGGATCGGGAGTGACAAGACCATCGACGAAGTCAAGGAAGAAGACTACGACTTCATCTGCCTCCCCGGCGGGAAGGTCGGGGTCGACAACATGAAGGCCTCGAATAAACTCAAGGACCTGGTCATGGAATTCGCCAATAATGACAAGTATGTCGGCGCCATCTGCGCCGCCCCCAGTTTCCTCGGGGAACTGGGACTACTAAAGGGAAAACGCTACATCTGCTTCCCGGGTTTCGAAACCGAAGGGGGCATCCGGATGGAAGCCGGGGTCGTCGACGACGGCAAGATCGTGACCGGACGTTCGATGTACTACACCATTCCCTTCGCCGAGATGATGGTCAAGTGCATGCTCGGCGAAAAAGCGGTGGCCGCCGTCTTCCCGGGAACCCGCGGGGTCTAAAGGACCAGTAGGAACAGATAACCCAAAACAAGGGAACAAACTAGAAGAGCGCCCAAGACCGGCAAGGCCCGGAGGGCGTTTTTCTTTCCGCCCGTGAAAAGGACCACCATGCCGAGGCCCGCATTCGCGGAGAGCCCGGCCACCAGGGCCCCGAAGGGCAAGGCCCCGGAGGCGAAGAGACTGGATAGCAAGACAGAGGAAGCGCAATTGGGGACCAGACCGATAATCAGAGCCAATAAGGGCGAAAGCCAATAGGATTCGGTCAAAAAGGAAGTGATCGGTCCCTCGAAGTATTCCATCAAAAGCCCGAAGAGGAAGAAGACGATAAAGCTCAGTAAGAAGATCCTGAGACTATGAAACAAGGGATGTAATAGATGGGTATGGAGGGCATCGTCCTCCTCTTCCCCGACGTGGTGGCCGCAGCAACCCCTTAGTCCCTTTTCGTCCTCCCCGTGGCAATGCTCATGGTGATGGATGGCTTCCTTCTTAGAACGGCTGAAGATGAGGTCGAAGAGATAGCCGAAGACCAAGGCCCCGGCGATCTTGATCCCGACCAGCATGAAGGCCTGGGGTAGTGTTTCTTGGTTGCTGAAAAGGATCGGTAGGGCCTCGTCGTTGCAGGAAATGAAGAGGGCGAGGATGGTCCCGAAGCTCAGGTGGCCTTTCTTGTAGAGGCCGGCTCCGACGACCGAGATCCCACATTGGGGGACGACGCCGAGTAAGGCCCCGGCCGCCGGGCCAAGGCGCTTGGAAGAGGACAAGAAGGAACTGATCCTCGTCTCGACGAAGGAGAGGAGGAAATAGAAGAGGAAGGCGAGGGCGAAGACGCCGAAGGCTTCTTCCAAGGAATGCAAAAGGACGTGGACCATGGGGAAAAGTATAACGCTTTATAAATCGACATGTGCCCCCTATACTTTCGACCATGGAAAACAACAATTGCGACAACAACTGTGCATCCTGCGGGGTCGAAGACTGCCCCTCGAGAAGCAAAATCGAAAAATACAAACCCCACCCCCTCTCTTCCTTCAAGAAGACCATTGCCGTCGTTAGCGGCAAGGGCGGGGTCGGTAAGTCCTTGGTCAGCGAACTCTTAGCCGTTTCGCTCAGGAAGAAGGGCCACTCGGTGGCGCTTCTTGATGCCGACATCACCGGGCCCAGCGTCCCGCGGGCCTTCGGCCTCCAAAACGAAAAGGCGGCCGGGGACGAAAGCGGCATCTTCGCCGTCAAATCCAAATCCGGCATCCTCACGATGTCGGCGGCTTACCTCCTCGAAAACGAAGCCGATCCCGTCATCTGGCGCGGTCCGATGATCGCCGGACTCCTCGGTTCCTTCTACAAGGAAACGATCTACGGCGAATGCGAATACCTCGTCATCGACATGCCCCCGGGCACCGGGGACGTCCCCCTCACCGTCTTCCAAAGCATCCCGGTCGACGGGATCTTGATCGTGGCCTCGCCCCAGGAGTTGGTCTCGGTCATCGTCGAAAAAGCCGTCAACATGGCCAAGATGATGGATATCAAGATCTATGGTCTCGTCGAAAACATGAGCTACGCCACCTGCCCCGACTGCGGGAAGAAGCTCTACATCTTCGGCGAAGGGAAGTGCGAAGAAGCGGCCAAACGGTACGGCATTCCTTTGCTTGACGAACTCCCGATCGATCCCAAACTCGCGACCGCGGTCGACGAGGGAAAGATCGAAGAAGTCGGGGGTGACTACCTAAACGGAACTTTAAAAGCCATAATGTAGGGGATGAAAAAATCTCTCTACGTTTTAACTAGCCTTCCTCTCCTTCTTTCCTGCGGCTTCTTGCCCAATCTTCCCGGCACCTCGGTTTCGAGCTGGACCAACGAAGACAGCGCGGTCACCGCCATCATCGATAAAATCGAACAAGAGGACAAGGATCCCGATTACGTGAGGGCCAAGATCAAGGCCGTCGGGACCACCCGGGTTCCCCTACCCGAGGGCGAGGCCTTAAGCGTCGAACTGAAGCTCAACCTCGAATCCACCATCGAGGCCGACCTCTTAGGCGGCAAGGCCGCCGCCTCGATCACGGGCGAGGTCGAAGCCGACATGGGGACCGGCCAGGAAACGACCGCAAGCGGAAGCGACGACGCCCCCCTTCCGGTCGATATCCGGGCCTACCTCATCGAAAGGGAAGGACAGGACAATGTCGTGGCCTTCGAAGGAACCTTGAAGGCGGAGATCGAAGGAAGCGCCCTCCCCGAAAACCTCAAGAACTATCTGGAAGTCCCCCTGACCGTGAGGGAGGCCTACCACTATGTCCACTCCTCCCCCAGGACCTTTTTGGAGCAAGTCAACCAGGTCTTCGATGAGGGGAGCGCGAAACTGACCTACTACACGAGACCCGGGGACGACGATAGCCTCCAGATCATCGCCGAAGGCCAGGTCGAAGGGATCACCAGTTCCCTTCAGTCGACCTACATCGACGGAGTCCAAAGCAACTTCTCGAGCAAGAAGGGCGACTCCTTCGCGGCCCGAATCGACTTCGAATATCCGGAAGCCTTGGAAGTCAATGTTCCCGATATCGCCGATGGGACTTGGGAACCCCTCGCCGAATAGGAAGCAGAGTTAAAAATAATCCCGGGGGAACCCGGGATTTTTGCTTTATTCGCTATCGAGGATGGCCCGTAGGACCTTGCGGCGGGTCACAATGCCTATAAAGGTCCCGAGGTCATCGACGATGGGGACGAAGTTCTGGGCCATGACCATGCCGTAGACGTCTTCGACCGGGCAGTTGATGGGGACGGCGTTGACGGCCCGGTGGCGGACGATCTTGTTGATCCGGAGTTTCTCGAAATCGTCGTAGTCGAGACGCCTATCCTTGATGGCCCAAAGCAAATCGCCTTCGGAAAGGGAATAGAGGTATTTGCCGGAAGCCCTCTCCAAAACCGGGATCATGGCGTACCGGTGGTACTCCATCTTTTCTAGGGCCTGACGGACCGTGAAGTCCTCGTAAAGGTATTCGACCTCGGCCTTCGGGGTCAAAAGGAAGGCAATGTTGGTGTTTTTCATCCCCAAAAGTCTACCCTTCTCGAAACTCTTAGAAAAGAGAGGGGACAATTTTTAGTAAAAGGGTTACAATAAATAAAAACTAGGAGGTTTTATGGCTAGAAGGAATTTACGGAATCTCGACGAACGGATTTTAAAAAAAGTCGTCCATTACGGGGCCGAGAGGGGCCTAAGCCACGTCTCGACCAAGAAGATCGCCATCGATCTCAAGATCACCGAACCGACCATCTACGTCCACTTCAGCACCAAGGTCAATCTTCTCTATGAGGCCTATCTATATGCCTTCTCGAAGATCTACGAGGAAATCGCGGGTGACCCCCGGGGCTATATGGAAGGGAAACTCTCCGACTTCCTGAAGAAGGCGGCCGAGAATCCCGAAGCGGCGGCCTACATCGAAGGCTATAGGAACTACCTCAAGACCATCTTCGACGAGGCCCATCCCGACCCGATGCTCAAGCTCGCGACGGACTACATCGCTTCATTCGGGAAGAACTCCGATTGGATCCTCCCCGTCTTGGCCGACGCCTTCACTTCCTTTGCGATGCTCGCGGCCCGTGGCACCATCAATCCCGCCGATCCCTACGTCGACCGTCTGGGCATTGCCCTCCGCGAAGGGCTCATCTCGGTCCTCGACTAAATAAGCCATGCATATTTCCCTTAGTCCCAAGGAGGCCTCTTCTTTAAGGCGCCTCTTCGATTCTTTGGCCTGGAACATCGACATAAGCGACTTCGTAAACGAAGAACTCCTGAATGGCTCTCCTTTGAGCGAAGGCCCGATTTATGACTTCCTCGAGGAGATGGAGATGGGCCAAAGCAAGATCCTACCCGCCGCCCTCACCGGTTATGAGGAGGAGGGTCTGCAAGGCCACCTCCCGAAGATCGCCTGCCTCGATATCAAGGACTACGAGGAAGATCCCCTCCTCAAGGCCTACAAAGGGGCGACCTACAAGAAAGGCGACCTCATCCTCCAGGAAACGGCGATGCCGGCCTATACCCCCTTCCTCTATGACGAAATAACGGGCAATAGGAGGAAGTTCTACGCCGAAAACATGCCGATCGGCTTTTTCAAGGATGATTACTCTTATACGGAGATAAAACGCCATGGGGTGACCTGGATGAGCTTCTTGCCCCACGAGATCAACACCATGCGTCCCTTCGTAAACAAGGCCCGGGGCCGGGTTTTGGTCTATGGATTGGGCCTAGGTTATGTCGCGGGCTTACTCGCGGCCAAACCGGAAGTGACTGAAGTCACGGTCGTCGAATTGGACCACGACATCATCCATCTTTACGAAGAGGTCCTCCGTCCCTTGACTCCCAACCAAGAAAAGATCCATATCGAAGAGGCGGATGCCTTTGCCTATGAACCCAAGGGCCATTATGACCTGGCCTTCGTGGACCTATACCACAACGAAGAAGACGGGCTACCGATCTACCTGAAGATGCTTTCGAGGGAACATGAGATCCCCACCGACTACTGGATCGAGAAGAGCCTTCTCACCTACTTCAGACGCTTGGTGATGGAATACATCGCCGAGGAAGCCGAGGGCTTCACCCCCGAAGGGGAGGGACCCTTCGAGGACATCTTCAAAAAACTAAAAGAAGCCCTGAGGGAGAAGAGGTTTACCTCTTACAAATCCCTCGAGGACTTCTTGGAAGACGAAAATCTATATCGGCTCATACGCGCCCTTTAGGCAGGGGGAACAAGGATAGGTCTTCCGGGATGTTCCGACGGTAACTCCCGAAGTAGAAGGTCTCGGATTCTTTGTAATCCCCGAACTCCCTTTTTATCGATAAGGGATAGTAGTTCCCGTAGACCACGTGGTAACGAAGCTCGAAGTCCCCGACCATCTGGCTGTAGGTCCCGCTTAAAGAACCGGCCTCGGTCGAAAAAACCTCGTAACTGGACCCCGGGGTCGTCTCGACGGTCAGGAAATCCTCGAGGGCCTCGAGGGTACTGCTTCTCACTTCCTGGTAGACCTCGTCCCCGAATTCGCGGATCTTCTTGTAGACGTCGGAGGCCGTCATTTCTTTGTAGGTGGACGCACTGTAGACGAAGGTCCCCTCGACGATGGTCTTGGTTAGTTCATAGACCGTCCCTTCATCGACGTAGAACCAATATTCCTCGAAGTCATAGGAAGGGAGGGCTTCCTCCCCTTCCCCTTCCTCGATGACCCTTACTTCCCTCCGGTGGAAGTACATCTCCTCGACCGCGTAGTCGATGTCGAGGGCAAGACTGTTCCCGACATAGGAATAGCCACCGAGCTTATAGGAAGCGGCGTTGTTCTTCCCGATGTCGGCGGCAATATCGTTGTAGATGGTGAGGGCTTCCCCGAAGCTCAGGTCATAGCCTCTCTCGCAGCTAGTCAAAAGAAGGACGGGGAGAGTTAAGAGACTTAGAAACACCCGGGTCTTCATAGGCCCGCATTATAGCCTATTTTCCCTTGAGGGAAACGACTTTGAGCCTTAGGGCATTGAGAATGACGAAGAGGGAGGAGAGGGCCATGGCCAAAGACGCCCACATCGGATCGAGCTGGAAGCCGATGGGGTCTAGGACTCCGGCCGCTAGGGGCACGAGGCAGAGGTTGTAGATGAGGGCCCAGAAGAGATTCATGACGATGTTGGCCCTCACCTTCTTGGCCAAAATGAAGGCTTCCTCGAGGGACTTCATGCTGCCTTCGCGCAAAACGATGTCGCTGGAATCGACCGCCAGTTCGGTCCCGGTCCCGATCGAAATCCCGACGTCGCTTCTTTTGAGGGCGGGGGCGTCGTTGATGCCATCACCGCACATGGCGACTAATTTTCCTTCGCCTTTGATTTCCTCGACGATCCTTTCCTTGTCCTCGGGTTTGACTTCGCCATAGTAACGGGTGATCCCGGTTTCGGAGGCCAGAGAAGCGGTCCGCTTCTTGGAGTCGCCGGAAGCCAAAACGACCTCGACACCCTCCCTTTGGAGGCTTTCGATCGTTTCCTTGGTCAGGGGCTTGAGGGAGTCTTCCGCCATGAAGTAACCGATCACTTTCTTCTCACTGGCGACATAGGTCACCAATAGCCCTTTCTCGGCATTGGCCTTGGCTTCCTCTGGAAGAACGGTAACCCCGACTTCCTTCATGAGGGCGGCATTCCCGATCGCATAATCTTTACCATCGACCTTCCCGACGATCCCTTGGCCCGGGATGTTCTTGAAGTCGGTGGCCTTCTTCTTTTGGAGGCCCTTCTTTTCGAGATAGAGGGCGATCGACCAAGCAAGCGGATGCTCGGACAAAGACTCAAGGCTATAGACATCGACCAGGGTCTTCTCATCGAAACCCACTTCCCCGACGATGGCCAGGTGGCCGGTGGTGAGGGTGCCCGTCTTATCGACGATCAGGGCCTTGGCCTTGGCCAGGCTTTCGAAACTGCGGGCATCTTTGAAGAGGATGCCTAATTTCGATCCACGGCCAGCGCCCACCATGACGGCGACCGGGGTCGCTAACCCCAAGGCGCAGGGGCAGGCCACGACCAAGGCCGAGACGGCGTGGAGCAGGGAGTCTTCGAGATTCCCGGCGATGGAAATCCAGACGATGAAGGTAATGAGGGAGAGGCCGATGATGACGGGGACGAAGTAGAGGGAAAGGGTATCCGCGAGGGCGGACAACTTCCCCTTGCTCCCCGAGGCTTCCTCGACCATGCGGGCGATCTTTCTTAGGGTCGTGTTCTCCCCGACCGCCTCCACTTCCATCTTGAAGGAACCGGTCAGGTTCATGGAACCGCTCATGACCTTGTCGCCCTTGGCTTTGTAGACAGGGGCGGATTCCCCGGTCAAGGCCGCTTCTTCCAGGTTTCCATAACCATCGACGACCTTGCCGTCGCTAGGGACCTTGCTACCCGGTTTCACCAAGACGATATCCCCGGGTTTAAGGGCGGAGGCATCGACTTCCACCGTTTCTTCCCCCACGACCTTGAAGGCCTTCTCCGGCATGAGGGCCAAGAGGGCTTCTAGGGACGAAGTCGACTGGGCCTTGGCCACGGCCTCGAGGAATTTGCCGAGCGAAATGAAGAAGAGGATCATCGAGGCCGTGTCGAAGTAGGTATGGCCTCCGATCCCGGTCACGAAGAAACGGATGTAAACGTATAGGGAATAGATAAAGGAAATGAGGGAACCTAGACTCACCAGGCTAAGCATGTCCGGATGCAAACGGAAAAGGGCCTTGAGGCCATGGTAGAAGTAATCGTAGTAAAGGCCCATGACCAATATCGAAAGGGCAAGGGCGATGCTTTGGTCGACGGCAAAGCCGAGGGAAGGCCAATTGCTCATATGGGCCATCCCGAAGTACATGGTGAGGGCGGCAATCACAAAAGCGGCGATGACGCGCGTTAGCTGAAGGCCCAGTTCCTTTTTGCGGCGGTTTCTCATCTCGCGGACGTTTTCGCCCATGTCGAGGGCGCAGCCGTAACCCGCCCCCTCGATGGCCTTGATCAGGTTATTCTCATCGAAGTCCTCATCGATGGAGACGATCATCGAATTGGTAAGGAGGGAGACTTCGGCGTCCTTGACCCCCTTTACGGCCTTGGCGGCCTTGTCGACCCTCCCGACACAGGCGGCACAGAACATTCCGGAAACATGATACTTCTTTCTTTCCATGCCGAAAGTCTAACCAAATGAGTCGGATTTGGTTAGCGATTTGCTAGCAAAGAAAGTCCTTTAAGGTTATCGAATCTTCCTTGGCGATGGGGCGGATGACGCGGCAGGGATTGCCGGCGGCGATCACGCCTTCCGGCAAGTCGCGGGTGACGACGCTTCCGGCCCCGACGATCGTGTTCTTGCCGATCTTGACGCCAGGCAACACGGTAACTCCGGCCCCGAACCAGCAGCCATCCCCGATTTCGATCGGTTTGCCGTATTCGACTTCGCTGAGGTTGCCGGCGGCATTGATCCGCATCTTCCTTTCTTCGGGGAGATAGGGATGGATGGGGGTGAGGAGTTGGCAGTTGGGTCCGAAGAAGACGTCGTTCCCGATGCGGACGGGGGCGCAGTCGAGGACCACGAAGTTGAAGTTGACGTAGCAGTTCTTCCCAAAGTAGGTATTGACCCCGTAGTCGAATTGGAGGGGTCCTTGGATGTAGAGGCCTTCCCCGGCGTGGGGCAAAAGCTCTTTTAATACTTCCTGGCGCTTTTTCTCATCCTCGACCGGGATGGCGTTGTAGATCTGGCAAAGGCGACGCGATTTGTTGGCGACCTTGGAGCAGCTACCGTCGAGATTGGGGTCATAGAGGCGGCCCGAAACCATCTTTTCGAATTCGGTCATGGCCTTAATCGTCCAAGAAGGAGGAAAGCTGGTCCCCGAAGCCCTTGATGCGGCCCGAGAAGTCCCTCGTGGTTTTGCCATCGAAGGTCCCGAGGGGTTTGCCGGAGAAGTCACGGAGGACCTTCTTCCCGTTTTTGGTTTCGACCGAGCCGAGGGGCCGGCCCGTATAGTCACGCAGAATCTTTTTCATGGTTTTATCTTATAGCAAGGAAAGGGGCCGCGGTAGAAACCTCATAAGGTTGACGGTCTGGACGGCCTGGGGGGCGATGTCCGGGAGGGGGAAGCCGACGGCCGGGAGAAAGATGATGAGGAAGAGCATGAAGGAGCCAAAGCAGACCCGATAGAGGCCAAAGACCCTGAAGGTATGGTTCTTGACGAAGACGGTCAGGAACTTGATGGCAATGAGGGAGATCAGGAAGGCGACCAAGGCCCCGACGATGAAGTAGATGATCTGGTGGGGGGTCAGGGTATTGCCCTCGTAGAAGAACTTGAAGCCTTTGAGCAATGAGGCTCCCAGCATCACCGGGATCGAGACATAGAAGGTGAACTTGGTCCCGGTCTCGCGGTTGACCCCGATAAGGAGGGCGGCGATGATCGTGATCCCGCTTCTGGAGGTCCCCGGGATGAGGGCCAAGACCTGGGCCAGGCCGATGATGAGGGCGGTCTTCCAGGTGAAGTCCTTCATCGAATTTATCTTTGGTTCCCTCCCCGTTTTGCGGAGATACCACTCCACAAGGAGGAAGACGAGGCCATAGAAGATGAGGGTGACGGTGACCGTCCAGTAGTTATAGAGATACTGATCGAGGAGATCGTCGAGGAAGAGACCCGCGATGGCGGCCGGCACGCAGGCGATGAGGATATAAAGCCACGTCCAATAGATTTCCTTCCTTTGGACCTGATCCTTCTTCTTGGTCCAGGGCCAAAGGTCCTTGAAGAAGACGACGATGACCGCCAATATGGCGGCGAACTGGACGAAGACGAGGAAGAACTCCCAGACCGCGTAGCCATTGGGGCCAAAGGCCGTCTTCATGTCGAATAAGGCTTCGCAGAGGATGAGGTGTCCGGTCGAGGAGACCGGGAGCCATTCGGTGATCCCTTCGACGATGGCGATGAAGATGATCTTTAAGAGGGCCAGAAAATCCATGACGGGGCGATTTTACTACCTACTTAGGGGATATAGGAACAAGGCTTTCTTGCGGAAGGCCCCTCCCCTCGTCTAAAGTTTCTATATGGACGTCTTCATTACGATCCTCAGCTTCTTCTGCCTCGGGGGCCTATTCGGCTTCATCCTCGAGGTTTTCTTCCGTCGTTACGTCTCGGTCAAGCGCTGGATCAAGCCCGGTTTCTTAGTCGGTCCCTTCATCCCCCTTTATGGCTTCGGGGCCGCGATTTTTTAAGCTTTCGATGCCTATATCCCTTGGGAAGCCATATCAGATCTCCCTTGGCTCAATGTCTTGTTGGAGATCCTGAGCCTTGGTATCGCCTTGACTTTGATCGAACTGATCGCCGGCCTCATCTTCGTCAAGGGCATGAAGATCCGGCTTTGGGACTATAGCCGTCAATGGGGGAACTTCATGGGGTTGATCTGTCCCCTCTTTTCTTTCTTTTGGCTATTGGGAGCGGCCCTTTATGTCTTGCTTTTAAGCGGGCCCTTCCAGGACATGGGGGCCTTCTTCGCCCTCCATTATCAGGCCCTCTCCTATCCCCTCGGCCTCTTCAGCGGGATCCTCTTTGTCGATATGGCCTATAGCTTGGGTATCGCCCGGAAACTACGGGAAGCCGTCAACGACCCGAAGTTCGTGGCCCATTGGGAAAAGACCAAGCTGGCCTTACGGGATTACTACGCCAAGCTGAAGGCCAAGCAGTCCTTCCTCCTCCCCTTCTTCAACAAGAACGACCAGTTCAAAGAAGCCATAAGGGAGCAGGTCGAGGAACTGAAGAAAAAGGCCAAGGCCGCCTATGAGGGCTACCTCCAGAAGAAGGAAGGGGACAAGAACAAGAAGTAAAGCCCTTAGTATTGGGCGTGGTAGGGATGAGGCAGGAGGTCCAAGGCCCGGACCTTGTTGGGAAAACAAGACAACGCAACCCGCTTCTGCAGGTTTATCGCCCAAATGTTCTTTCTTGGCCGATCCGGGGGAACGCCTATTGCTTTCCTATCTTGGACTTTCCTTTTTCGAAGGGGAATCGCTGTTTTCGTATTCCTTGATGGCTTCGATGAACCGGGCTCCATAGGATTCATAGGTCTTTTCCCCTAGGCCATATAGATCGATGAACTCTTCCCTGGTTTGGGGACGGAAGGTGGCGAGACTCACCAGACCCATGTTGCCGATGACCTGATAGGGCTTTTTCTTATCTTCCTTGGCAATATCAAAACGAAGGTGACGAAGATAAGCCAAGAGCTTCATGTCGGTGAGGGTGTGGTCCTCATCGTCGACGATGACCTCGAAACCCTCGTGTTCCACATGCCTAAGACCGAAGCCCGTGACGTGGACCCCAGGCCCTTCCATTTTCTTGGGCGTTGCTTTCTTCGGTACCTCCTTGAGCTTTGGCATCGAAAGAGGTTCATCCTTCTGGTATGAGGATTTGTCGACCGATTGGTCTTCCTCGAAGCCGGAGGCACACCAGCGATGGTAGTACTCCGGGGAGATCATGCGTCCGCAGCCCGTATTGTCGGGCTTATAGTTGGTGCAACCCAAGAAGGATCCCTTTTCCCCTTTCTTGACGATGAGGTAACCGTCCTTGCACCAATCGCACTTCTGGATCGACATCTCCCCGCCCGTTAGGTCGTTGGAAATGAAGCTACAGATCTCCGGTTCGTTGGTGCACATATGTAGCCTTAACCCATAGGTCTTCTTATACCTTAGTTGCAAGGGATAACCGCAGATCGGGCATCTTTTGATCGTTTCCGTCTTGTTGCCTTTATCACGGTTCAGCTTTCCGATGACGGTGATGTCGGGATAGTCGTTGACGAGTTCCAAGATGAATTCCGAGGGCCGATTTTCCGGGGTCACGATGAAGACCCGGTTTTTGGTCCTGGTCATGGCGACGTAGAAGAGACGCCTTTCCTCGGCGTACTCGATGGCCGTGTCTTCCTTGATGACGTACTTCATGACGGGATCGTCGTCGATCTTGGAGGGGAAGCCGAAGGTTTCGTCCCTGGCATTGACGATGATGACGTTGTCATAGCCTAGTCCCTTGGAACTATGGGCGGTCAAAAATTCCAACCGGGCCTTGGGGTACTTCTTGCTAAGGACCTTGCCATTATTCTCGTCGTAGACGAAGTCCTGGGAAAAACAGAGATTGCGGGCATCGAAGTTGAAGCGCCCGATCAAAAGGATCGAGGAACTGGGGCTTTGGCCTTCCCGTTTGTTCTGTTCGAGGATCTTCCCGATCAGGTCCTCGACTTGTTTTCCCAGATGGTAGTAACGCCCACCCTTGCCCTGGTATTGCTTATGGTCATAGTCCTCGCTGTAGGTCTCAATGATGACGGGCTTACGGATGTGCTTGGGGGAAAGAAGGGATTTCTTGATCTGGCTATCGTTACGTTGGACGAAGTTCCCGGCGATGTCGATCACTTCCTGGGCGTTCCTGTAGGTCTTGGTGATCTTCAGTTCCTCCCCATAGCCCATGACCTCGGTGAAATGGGTGAAGAGGGAGATGTCGGAACCGCTGAAGGCGTAGATCGATTGCCAGTCGTCGCCGACGGCGATGATCTTGGCCTTGCAGATCTTGCTTAGTTCCTTGGTCAAATCAAACCGTTGGTGGGAGATGTCCTGGTATTCGTCGACGATGATGTACTTGTAGTCGAGTTCCTCATGGGCGATTTGCTTTTCCCTGAGGATCCTCGCCGAATCGTTGATCATGTCCTGGAAGTCGATGGCGTTTTCTTCCGAGAGCTTCTTCTGGTACTCCAAGTAACAGGCCTTGGCCACCTCCATGAAGAGCTTGGTCCTGACGTTCCCGGCCGTCCTTTCGAAACGGTAGAAGTCATCGAGGGTATAGCCGTCGATCTTGAAGTTGGTGATGAAGGTGGAGATCAGCTTGACCAACCGACTGATATAACGGTTTTCCTCTGTATTGACCAGTTTCTGGAAGACCTCCTCCGGAGGACGCTTCCTAAGGACGAAGCCATGGGCCCTAAGCTGTTCTTCCAAATGGACCAGGAGGTCGCGGCCGTCCTTGTAACTCGAGAAGGTATAGATGAGATCGGTCCCGTGTTTCTTATGGAGGGCGATCTTGTCGAGGACCTCCTGCTTGTACCTCGCCAGTTGCTCGGGGGTATAGAAGCTATGGTGTCCGGATTCGGTGATCCCGAAGTGTTCGATGTAGGCCACCTTCTCCCCTTGCCTGATGCAGAAGTCCGGGGTGTAGGGCTTTTTGGCCTTGAGGATGTGGTAGGGATAGACGGCCTCGTAGGTATAGTCGATCTGATAGAGATATAAGAAGTTGGCGATCCTCACTTCTTGTTCCGAACGGAGGACCTCGTTGGTGATGGTCGTGGCCTTGTGGGTCCTGCGATCGACGATCTCGGCGGTATATTCGTTGACGTTGCTTCGTAGGGTCGTGAAAGTCGACTTCGAGATGTAATTGAAGAACTGGTTGATGTCGTTTCCTTCATAGGGGGCATCGAAATAGGAGCCGAAGAAGAGGATCAGTTTATCCACCAACTCGGGTTGTTCGAGGATGTTGCCCTTGAGGTAGTTGTTGACGGTGTTGAAGAGGAAGCCTTCGCTGACGATCTTCCGTTTGCTGTCTTCCTGTTTCCTCAGGATGGCGTAGCCGGCACTATGGAAGGTGGTGATGGTGCAGGGAATCTTCAGGCCGTCGTTGATCCTTTCCCTTAGCTCCCCGACCGCCTTGTTGGTGAAGGAGATGACGAGGATCTGCTTGGGGTCGATGTGCCTCTTCTCGACCAGGTAGCGGACCTTGGCCGCCACCGTCGTCGTCTTGCCGGCCCCGGCCCCGGCGATGATGAGGGTATGGTCTTCTTCGGATAAGACGACCCTCCTTTGTTCTTCGTCTAGGAGGATATGGGGATCCACTTCGACGAGGATCCGGTCCAAGTAATCCTTCTCGGACTGGAGGTGTTTGGCGATATAAGCCTCATTGTGTTCCTTGAACAAGGAAGATCCCTTCTTCAGATCGACGATGTCTTCGTAACAGGTAAGGAACTTATCGATCTCTTTTTCTGCAATCCGGTTCTTCTTGCAGTAATAGGAAAGGGTATCGGCCTTCTTGGCATTGTCAAAGAAGGTATGGATGTCCTTGTATCTCCTTAATAGGGGGATGTAGTCGCTTCTGGCGATATATCTATCGGAATCGAGCAGTTCTTGGAATTCGTCGTTGAAAGATAGGGCCGACTGGCACTCATTAGGGAGATTAGACTGATGAGAGACGGCCTTATTTCCGAATAGTTTAGAGAGGAAGCCCATTTTCCGGATTTCAATTTATAACAAGATTTGGTTCAAAGACCAAGGTTTATGGAATCATCCCCAATGATAACAGGCCAAGACACCCGTTTGGCTTAAGAACCGATTGGTCCTTATCCGATTGGAGGGGGAAGCTGATTATCTGTTTACTCTTTGGGCCGCTTGAAGATGAACGCGTACCGGAAGCCCGCCAAAATCGAGACGAAATTGACGAGTTCCCAGCCTTCCTGGCCGAGTTTGTTCAATTCTTCGGTGATTTGAAGCTTGTTCGCCTTGTCGGAAAGGTTTGAATCGATAAAAAGGTAATTGTATTCCCACTTCATGAGGAGATGCTCCCCTTTTCTTTCTTCAGAACCAATTTCTCCAGTCTATGGATCAATTGGTAGAGGGTCCCCTCTTCTTCCTTTCCCGTCAGATCGCTGAGGGCCTGCCTCACGATCTCTCTCTTGGAGGGAGTGGCGTTGTTGGGAACCTCTTCGCCAACCGTCACGTCGTAGATGGAAAGGGTGCCCCTCTCGTTGGTGGAAGACTTATAGGAATGGCCGGTGAGACTGCTGGTGAAGGATATGTCTTTGAAGTGGTGCCGATTGGAGGCCAGGATTCGGTTTTCCTCCGCTGTTTCCTCTTCCTCCATTTCCTTCTCCGAGGGTTTGACCTTGTGGAGCCTGTCTTCCAGCCCGTTGATCTCGGCGATGGTCTTCAGAATGGAAAAGGCATCCTCGGGACTCATATTGTAGAACTCCCTCTTCCGGGTCTTCCCGTCGAACTCCTCGATGGACCTGAGGTTGGGATTGAGACGGTCGATCATCTGGTGCAGGTTGGTATCGGTCAGTCTCTTGGAAACCTCGTAATAGGCATATAGCCGAAAGGCGAAGGGAATGCACTCACTCCGGTTGAGTTGCTTGATCCTCTTCCCCGCATCGTCGGCATACCCGATCTTCACGTAATCTGGAAAGGAAGGGTTTGTAAGGATGTAGATGACACCTTTTTGTTCCATGCCTAGTTCTCCTTACTATTCAAAGAGTTTTGCTTGTCGAGTCTTAGTTTATACAAGGCCATAAGACTTTCATAATACATGTCTTCGAAGGTCTCCGGCTGAGCATCCCCTCGATGGATGAGGCCGGGAATTCCTGATCAGAAGAAGCAAGAAAGGTCTCCTGGCCGAACCTTTCTCAGAGATCGGAACCTATTTCTACGACGATCCGAAATCGCATCGAAACGGCCGGTTCGATGTCGTGACCTACGATAAGAAAGGCTATCTTTTCTATGAATGCAAGTATGCCTCAAAGCCCATCGGTCGCTCAGTTTTAGACGAAGAGGAAACCCAGATCAAGGAATTGTCGTTAAATCCCTATCGCCTCGGTTTCATCACCAAATCCGGATTTACGGACGACTTTCCCAAAGATGAAACAATCCGCTATACCCTGCAGGACTTCTACGACACGAATTTAACGGACGACTGATGTTTTCCGTATATCCTTGCTTTCGCGATATGCCGTCTTTTGAATGGCTGGACGAAATGCTGGGGTAAATTGTCAGAAGATAGAACCGGTGTTGTCCCATAGGGAAACGTGAATTGAGTGGAAGGGCCTTTCGGGTGTTTATGCGATACTGAACTGAAAGAGGGCTCGGCTTTCTGCAAGATAAAAAGCGCCCGTTCCCGGGCGTTTCATGTTCTTCACTGTGTTTGGCGAACGCCTTTAATGCCCTAAAAAACGGCAAGCGAACGCCTTTAATGCATTCAAAATAATTTATTTATTCTGTAATAAGCTCATTTTTCGGTTTGCCATCGGCATCGAATTTAAACTTTAAAAGGCCAGAAGTTTTATTCCAAGCCAATCTACATTTATCTAAGTTTTGAGTAACTATTTCTATTATTTTCTTTCGGTGCCGGCAATAAAAGAATTAAAAGTACTGTCTTTTGAAGATATTAATAAAGCAATGCCATCCTAAGACGACTTGTCTTCGGTTGCCGGCAAAATAAAGAATTCGTCCGAGCAGCTTTCCGGTAGATTCGTTTTCTAACCCTCGTTCTTCTACCCTGACTACTTTATGGGTGTAAGGCGGAAGGACACCCGGAGGCCGGGATGGTACTTATGCCATCCAAAACGTCTTCGAATGGATGGAACCTTGCCGCTTAGATCCATCCTTTCCGCCCTATCCAAGTAGGAGCCTTCTATCCACCGGCGGGGCAAAGCGTTAACATTGCGTATGGAAATATTCATAACGATTTTGGCCCTATTTGCGATTGGGGGTTTCGGCGGGTTTGTCCTCGAGCTGTTTTTCCGCCGCTATGTCTCGCAGAAAAGGTGGGTGAAACCCGGCTTTCTGGCCGGCCCCTTCATTCCCCTCTACGGATTCGGGATGGCAATACTTTATGCCTTCGACGCCTACATACCGTGGGCGTCCATATCGCCTTGGCCTTGGCTCAACACCGTCGTCGAAATAATCGTCCTCGGAATAAGCCTGACGCTGATAGAACTCGTTGCCGGCCTCATCTTCGTCAAGGGAATGAAGATCCGGCTATGGGACTATTCGAAGCAATGGGGCAATTTCATGGGGCTGGTCTGTCCCCTGTTTTCCTTCTTCTGGCTAATAGGCGCGGCCCTTTACGTCTTGCTTTTGGGCGAACCGATGGTAGCTTTCGGCGGATTACTCGCCGCCAACTACCTCTCGCTTACTTATCCCCTGGGCATTTTCACCGGGGTACTCTGCATCGACCTCGGATATAGCTTGGGCGTCGTGAAGAAACTGCGCAGCGCCATAGAGGATTCCCGCGTCGTTGCCCATTGGGAAAAGACGAAGGTCATACTCCGCGACTACTACAAGGAACTCAAGGAAAAACAGTCCTTTCTCCTTCCTTTCGTCAACGCCCACGACCGCTTCCGTGAGGCCATAGCCAAATACCTCGAAAGGAAGAAGGAGGAAGGTAAGGAAGCCGGCGATCAGTAGGGATAGACTTCCACTTCGATGTCGCTAACGGGATAAGAGCAGCAGGGATGGAAATAATGGAGGTCCTTGTCGACGTCCGTGACCTTGCTTAGCTTGGTCGTTTTGATTTCGCCCGAAAGCAGCCTGCTACGGCAGTAGCCGCAGCCGCCAAGATGGCATTTCGCTCTGATGACGACGTGGGTCCTTTCGAGTGCCGCTAGTACGGTTTCGTCGCCGCGCGCCGTGGCTTCGACGACTTCCCCTTCGACATGGACTTTCATCTTGTAGACGTTTTTGTCGCCTTCCAGGGTAAACGGGGAATGCTCCAAGCGGAAATACTTCTTGGGCAGTCCCAGTTTGGCGACTTCCTTTTCCATATGGTCGAGGAGGCCGTTTGGCCCGGAGGCAAAGACGGAATAGGCTTTTCCCTTCGGGGCGTACTTCCTTATGAGATCCGCATCGATGAGCCCCTTTTCGGCTCCGGGCAATTCTCCCTCTTCGAGGACGTAGACGACCTTGACCTTGCCTTTGAGACCGTCGAGGAAGGCACGGTAGATTATGTCGCTTTCCTTTTTGACGCCGTAAAGGATGGTCAAGTTGAAATCTTCGCTTCCTTCCGAAATGGCCTTCGCCATCGAAACGAAGGGGGTAATGCCCGTCCCGCCGGCGACGGCGACGACGTCCTTGGCGTCCCGGAGGCCGTCATAGGTCAAAAAGCCGCCGGGCTCGGTCGAAAAGAGTTTATCCCCGATCTTGGCTTCGTCGAGCAGATAGCCGGAGACGATACCGCCTTCCTTCCGCTTGACGGTTATCTCGTAGATTCCCTTTTCGGCGTCTTCCGGAGAGGAAGAAACCGCATAGGCCCGGGAGATGAATTCCCCATGGACGTCCACGTATAGCGAAATGTAACTGCCGGCCTTGAAAGGAGCCAGCTTGGAGGTGCCTTCCGCGGCATCCGGCACGAGGACGAACGTCTTGCTCGTCTCGTTTTCCTCGCGGATGTCCTTGATAAGAAGATGCTGTTTGTAGGGATGGTAGTATTTGGCCAAATCGTTTATCGGATACTCCGGGAGTTTTTCGGCCTTGGTGTTTTCTATGGCCTCAAGGCGGTTTTTGGCGAGGTTCTTGAACCTCAGCATGTCGGTAAGGCCGAACAAAGATACTTTGACTTTCATTGCTTGTCCTCCTTCATATCCCCCAGGGTCAGCTTGGCGGCCAAGTCGCCGGAGAGATAGGCCGAGTTGTAGCCGCTCGAACGGGCGGCATGGCCGCCGGCGAAGCGCAGGCCCTTCACCCCTTCTTCCTGGTACATGGTGGTAAGTCTCGGCATCATGTTGTCGAGGCCGGCCGTGTAATAGCCGTAGATGCTTCCGTCCGGAGTCGAGGTGTAATGGGCGTAGGTAAGCGGGGTGGCGACTTCTATTTCCTCTATCGCGTCGCTTATCTTGGCCCCCGTGGCTTTCTCGAAGGTTTCGATGAAGCCCTTGGCGACCTTTTCCTTGATCTCGAAGTAATTGGATTCGTCCACGACCTTGTCGAAGACGTCGGAGAAATACAAGGTGGTCATGTAGAGGATCGTGGTTCCCTTGGGCGAAGCGTCGGGAAGCGCATTGTTGAGGACGACGGAAACCTGGTTGTGGTTTCCGATCCCCTTCATGGCCTCGTAGGCCTTCCTCGAGTCGAGACTATCGTAAATGAAGTAGCTGTAGTCCTTGAGCCCGAGTTCTTCCTTGCTCTTGTTGAGCCCTAGGAAAATGGAGAGCCCGCGGCCGGAAAGCCGGCGGAAGCTGACGAGCTTCTTCTGCGTTTCGGTAATGAGGGATTTGTCCTTCACCATGTCCTTGTAGACGGCATTCGGGGAAGCGTTGGAAATGACGTGCCTCGTTTCGATTTCCTTCCCGGAATCGAGGACCACTCCTTCGACGCCGTCCTTGCCGAGCTTTATTTCCCGTACGCCGTCGCCAAAGTAGACGTCGCCGCCCGCTTTTTCTATTTCCTCGACCAGCAAAGCGCTTATCTGGTGGGACCTCTTGGTCGGTATCTGGGCTTTGCAATGGATATAGAGGTACACCATGATGCAGTAATGGACGAAACCGAGTTCGTCGGTCGGGGTGCCGAGGTAGGACCAATAGGTATCGAGGATCCTTTGCGCCTTTTTCGGCATCTTGATGGCGTCTAGCACCTTGTCGACGCTATAGACGGCCACGCGCATGAAGTTCGGGTATTCCTTCATTAGCACCTTGGTGTCGGGGTGTCCGTGCGTTTCGTTGAGATAGCGCAAAGCCCTTTGGATTTCTTCCCCGAGTTCGAAGAACGTGGTAACGGATTTCCTCGATCCCGGGACGTACTCCTCCATCTTGTCGATGTAGGCCTTTATCCCGAAAGGCATTTCGTAGCGTTCCCCGGTTTCCAGATCGACGGCACAGTAGGCCTCGGGAACGTCGACGAACTCGAGTTTGTCGAAAATGCCGAGTTCGTTGAACAGCTCGTAGAGGTTCCCGTGGGCTTCCTCGTGTCCCAGGTCGCAGAGCTCGTGCAGGCTCGCTTCGAAATAGAAGCGGCCCCGCGAAAAACCGGTGGCGAAGCCGCCCGGAAGGATGTGGCGTTCGGCAAGAAGGACCTTCTTGCCCGACTTGGCGAGGCGCAGGGCGGCAATCAGACCGCCGTTCCCGGCCCCGATTACGACAGCGTCGTAACGTTTCTTTTCCATATACGTGCCTTCTTTCTCGGTAAAAGTATACCCGATGGAATCCATCACGCACGCGAAAGTGTATATACTGAAATCATGGAATATCTCTATTTCGGAATACCGATGCTGCTTCTCACCGGGCTTGGCTTCTTTTTCTGCCTGCGCGAGAGAAAGGCGATAAGAAACGCGGCCAAGGAAGGCTTCTTCTTCCTGGCAATAGGCTGGATCATCTTCCTTGTCTGCCTCATATACGAAGCCGCGACCGGCTTCGGATTCGAAGCGGCGATCCGCTGTCTCATAGGGCTAGTCGGACTAATCGGGTCCCTGCTTTTCCTCGGGATGGAAGGGGTCTATATCGAAGCCACCGGAAAAGGCATAGCGAAATCCGTCTTCTTCTGGAAAAGGGAATACCCCTTCGAAGACATATACATGCGTTTCCTCCCCGCGGCCGTCCGCTTGGAATCGATCTCCACCGGGAAATTCATTTGGAACGTCTTTGCGACCGCGAAGGGCATGGAAGGTCTCGTAGTCAAAATAAAGGAGAACGAGAACAAACATCCCGCCTTCCTTAACCA
Source organism: uncultured Bacilli bacterium (assembly GCA_944363565.1). Taxonomy (GTDB): domain Bacteria; phylum Bacillota_I; class Bacilli_A; order RFN20; family CAG-826; genus UBA4951. Next base: position 9,969 of record CALVUI010000004.1, on the reverse strand, counting down.
CAAGATGAAGCCAATGCGGATGCTAGTGGTTTTCGGAAGCCTCTTCCTCCTCACTTCCCTGTTCTTCCTCGTCTTCGGGATCGTTGCCGGTCTTGAACTCGTGCCCGGTTTAACCAAAGAAGAAGGCACGGGCCTCACCATGGGGTTGAGCCTCGGCCTTTTCGCCTTCCTTTTCATCAGCGGCGGAGGGCTTGTCCTCTATTACCTCCTGAACACGATCGAGATAGAAAACGGGACGCTTACCATCAAAGGCTTCCTGAAGAAAACCATAAGACTCCAATTGGAAGGACTGACCTATGCCTACGAGGGCTTTCTCATCGTCGTATTCGATTCGAACAATCTCCCGGTAGCGACGATATTGCCAAATCTATTCACCAATGCCGGGATGCTTTTGACTTCCATTCCCAACCGCGGGGAACTTTTCAAGGAGAAGCAATAACCCGCAAAAAGGCTATTTATTGATTGCTTTTGCCTTGAATTGCGAAGGTATTCGACAAATGGACGGCTCCAAACTCCTGATTGCCCGCTACAGGGAACTAGCAGGCCGATGCAAGGCCCGCGGCATTCTGACACACGGCGATTTCCTAAGCCTCGAGGAAATAGAGGCCTTCCTTTCGCTTCTCCCGGTTCCCCAGGAAGAAGGCATATTTATGGACGTCGAATACAAGCTGGAAGGCGGCCACGACGATGCCGAGAGACGCATGCTCTTCTTCATGCCCGATTACATGGATGAAGTCGATCTTGCCGAATACATCGCCTGCGTGAAGGTAGAGCCCAAGAGCGATAGATACTCGGAAAAACTTACCCACCGCGATTATATAGGAGCCCTGATGTCCTTGGGGTTCAACCGATCCCAGTTCGGGGATATATTGACCGACGGTACAAACGGATACCTCTATATGGAAAAGCCGACCGCGGATATCGTTTTGAAAGACCTCAATAAAGTCAAACATACCGACGTGAGGTGTTCAATGTTCCCGCTTGGGGGCACTCCCATCGAACCCAAGTTCAGCATAAAGACGGCCTTCATCAACTCCCCACGTTTGGACGTTGTCCTGAAAGAGGCTTTCGGGCTTCCGAGAAAGGAGGCCCAAGAGGCCATCGAGGCTGGTCTAGTGAGGTTAAACGGGAGAACCGAAACCGATACCTCGCATTCTTTGGACGAAGGGGACCGGATATCCATGCACGGCAAGGGGAAGTTCGTCTACCTCGGCCAGAAAGGCACGACCAAAAAGGACCGTCTCGCGGTAGAACTGAAAATATTCGGTTAAACTTAATATCCGGATTTTTGACCGTTTTCCTTAACCACGGTCGTACGTTCCACTGTCGGTAGACGATCTTCCTAGTGCGGGTATCTACCCCTCTTCCTAGAATAGGGCCACGGAAATAAGCGAAGTTGCAAAACGCCTCGTGGACCTGAGATAAAAAAGGGTCTGACGCAACAGAAAGAAGCGGAATTGATAGGAGTGACCAACAAAGCCGTATCCAAATGGGAATGCGGGGAATCGCTCCCCTCCGTCCTTGCGTTGCTGGCCTTGGCCAAGTTGTACGGGATGACATATGGTATCAGCCTTGATTAATTTGTGTTTCATAACTTTGTCCTCCTTATAGTTTCTAGAAAAGGTCAAACACTACCCTTCTCACCATATGGAGATTTAGAGGCCATTTTGATGGGGGTATAAATTAGAAAAAGTTAGAAATTATTTCTGGGCAACAAAAAAGACCACCTAGCTCAATAAAACCCAGATGGTCAATCAATATTATTAAAAGGATAGGGTGTGCAGTTGCCGTGTTTAGGGGTGTGCAAGGGTGTGCAAAATAAGGGTTGCCGTTTAATAGTGCACACCTGCCGTTTCAAAGTGAGCCTTAAAAATGATGATTTTTCGTCGAATTTTAGGGATTTCGGCTCCCACTATTACAACGGCGTAATTTTAAAAAGTGGCCATTTAAGCCTAAAATTGAAAAAAGTCTGCACACCCCTAGTCATCGACTAAGAATGTATCAGACATGTCGTACAAATATGGGGCGAATGATGGGAATCGAACCCACGCGTGACCGGTTCACAGCCGGTTGTGTTAAACCTCTTCACCACATTCGCCAGCCGCGATAGTTTAGAGCAAAGGGCTCTAATCTACAAGCCAAATCTATCCGCGGCTACTAGGGCTTCCAACAAATGTAACTCCCTTTCCCTGACCAAATTCCCGATCGGGGAATCCTCTTGGTTCTTGTATAGCTCGATGGCTTCCTGAGGCGTTACGAAGACGGTCTTCTCTATGAGAAGGTCGCCGATCGATTGGAGGTTCCTCTCCCCCAAGGGTTCCTTGAGGCGGAAGAGGTAGTACATGGTGTGGTTTTCCTGTCTGATGGGGGTATAGAAATCCCAAACCTCGCTTAGGAGGCGGATGGTGGTGCCCCGCCAGCCGAGTTCTTCCCTGATTTCCCTTTCCAGGGCCTTTTCTTCGTTTTCTCCGCTATCGACGCCGCCCCCGGGGAGCTCGTGGTAGACGGCATTCCCGAAGATATCGTCCCGCTTCATGACGTGGAGGGCGATCTTGTAGTCGTCGCGGACGCAGATGCCCCGGACCGTTTCCCGTCTTTTGGTGATGATGGCGCGCGGATAAAGATCGTTTTCCTTATACAAACGATAAACCATGGGGGCATTTTACCAATAAAGGTCCCTCCGTCAATTTAAATTGCTTACAGGGGCCGTGGGGCCTAAATTATGGTCGTGTGCATCCGCGACCGTCTCTTTAGCCTGATCTACCGTAGCGTTGCCCTTTCAGCCATCCTCTTTCTTTTCATCGGTTCCTTGGTCACCACGCCCTTATTCAGCGACACCTTCTGGACCTATTCGCTCCAGACCGCGGCCCTCAGTGGCTTCTCGCTTGCCTTTGGGGTTTATCGCTCGGCCACCAACTACCTATCGACCGGGAGGGTCGGGGTCAGCGGCTCCCTCAAGGGCCCTTTGAGCCTCGCCATCCTCAGTTACTCGATTCTCGGAACCATCTTCTTCTTCAGCGGGGAATCGCCCCTCGACCTTTATTACCTCCCCTGGCAGATCGCCCTCAGCGTCCTTTCCCCCTTATTCGTTTTGGTCGACTACCTCCTCTTCATCGAAAAGGGCAGCGTCTCCTATTCCCATCCCCCTTACTTTGCCATCTACCCCTTCTTCTACGTCGTCATCATGTGGGTCAAGCCCTTCATCACCGGTTATGACGTCCTGAGCTCCTGCCGTTTCTTATCGCCCCAGGCCTACATGCTCTTGGACCTCCCCTTCATATCCGGGAACGGGGGCTACAACGGCATGTGCATCGCCTCGGTCTTGATCCTCGTTATCTTTCTTGTTATTGCCTATATCCTCGTCTTCCTCGACCACTTCTTCGGAGGGAGGTTCAAAAGGCAGGACAAGGAAGTCTATTAGGCCATTACCCTTCTAAGGCCCATGTCCCTTTGTAGACGGAGGGTCTCTTCGTCCTTGAGGCCTCCCATCCTCTCTAACCAAAAGCCCCCGTCTTCCTTGATGGTAATAGCAAGGTAACGGATCTTCCCGCCCGTTAGGAAGGCCCTCGCCAAGACGATCCTCCCTTCCCCGTAGCCGGCGAAGTCGGGGTCCTTGATCGTCTCTTTGGCGTTTTCGATCGCCGCCAGATACCTGGTCGGGTATTTGGCGACCAAGGACCTCAGGGTCTCCTCGGCGATCCTGACGTAGACGTCGCCCTCGTAAAGTCTCCCGAGGGCCTTTTCGATGCGGCGGCTTATTCTGCCGATTTTCAAAGGTTCCATTTCCATACCCTAAGATAGGAGGCAAATTGCCCCTTGGTCCCTTTTTGCCCTAAAATTCCCCTAATGAAGTACGAAAAAGACGGACCGGTCTCCATCGCCTACGGCCTGACCCTGGTCCATTACCTCTTCGAATACGCCCCCAAAAGGGCCAAGATCCTCTATCTCCATCCCAAGCTCAAGGAAGGGGAAAGCAGGGACAAACTCATCGCCCTAGCGAAGGAATACAAGGTCCAGATCGTCACCGATTCCCTGAAGATCTTCTCGGGAGCCAAGGAGGCGACCTACGCGGCGGCGGTCTTCGAAAAGGAATACGCCCCTTTGAGTAGTAGCAACCACGTCGTCTTGGTCGAACCCTCGAACATGGGGAATCTGGGCACCATCATGCGGACCATGGGGGCCTATAGCCTCAAGGATTTGGCCCTCATTGGGGCCACCGCCGATCCCTACGATCCCAAGACCGTCCGGGCTTCGATGGGGGCCTTGTTTAGGCTCAATATCGCGAGATTCAACACGATCGGGGACTACTTCGCCGTCCATAAAGAGCACCACCTCTACCCCTTCATGCTCCAGGCCAAGACCGACCTCGAAGACGTGAAGATCGCGAAACCCTATTCCCTGGTCTTCGGAAACGAGGCCAAGGGCTTACCGGAGGAGTTCCTAAATATGGGAACGCCCCTCAAGATCAGGCAAAGCGACCTCGTCGATTCCTTGAACCTCGACAACGCGGTCAGCATCGCCGTCTATCGTTTCCAGACGATGAAGAAAGAATAAGATCCTATTTCCTAAGACCTTCCAATACGGGATCGCCGACTTCCTTGATGGGTTTGATCACTAGGGAAGAAAGGGCGATCCCGTATTTCCTTAGGAATGAAGAAATCTTGCTTGAAGCGAGGATCCGCCCTTCCTCCCCTTCGATCTCCTTGGCGATTCTCAGATACCGATATCCATTGGGGGCGTAAAGGATGGGGGTGAGGGTCTTGGGGCCTTCTATTGGGGAATGGGCCAAGGCCAATATGCCTTCCAAAAGGCGATAGACGTCAAGCCGATAGGAAGATAGGGGCCTATCGCCATCTAGTCCCAAGTCGGAAGGACATAGAAGGAGATGGCCGTCTTTTATCGAAGGCTCACAGGAAAAATCCTCGCATAGATAGGGGAAATACGCGGATTTCAGGTCTTTGTGTTTTTCGAGGATTTCCCCGCAGAAGAAGAGGAAATAATGGTTTTTCTTTGTAAAACGGGCAGATAAATGAACTTTCCCGACTCCCGGAAGTTCAAGATAAGGAAGGATCAGGAAGAGTTCTGCGCACTTTTTGAGATCGAAGTAACCTAGCCTTATGGCAGATCCCACGAAGGTAAGATCGAGCCCGGACAAATCATCGCCGGTTTTGAGTTCCTCGGGGAATTCCTCGTTTTGGTTGATATACCAAAAGAGCGCTTTCTCATAGTCAGAGGAAAAACGGAGGCTATCCTTCGGATTCTTGAAATCAAAGAAGCCCTTGATGGAATTGGCGACCAAATGGAGGTAGCGCTCCCTAAAACTATAGTGGCCCAATAGGGCGTGGCTTTCGATGATCCTAAGCCCATCTTCTTCGATCCCGAATTCGGAATAGATCTCCTTCTTGGTGTCGAAGCCGAGCATGATGGAAGCGGGAACATAAAGCTCATGGATCCCCTTATCGGCGTCATAGCAGACCTTCCCCCTACTCAGATGGGTATAGGACCCGTTGGCGAACATCGCTTCCATGGGCCTATCCCGAATGAGGGACTCATAAAGCTTGCCGAAATGGCCCTTGGGCTCAAGGTAGCCAACCTGATCTTCCTTTACCAACTGGGCTTGGGCGTAGATCCCGTCTTCGAGGAAGAAAAAGAAGCCGATGGCCGGGTTTTGCTTCGTTGTCAGGCCTTTTGTTTCCTTCACAACGAAACATATGACACAAGAGATGTGTCAATTTTGGGACATAGGTCGTGAAGGGGCTTGAAAAGGGCTTGTTTCTAGCCCAATCCGTAGTTATTGGAGATGTTGCTTATCATCTTCTTGACGTCATCGACGAGGCTTGCAGGTTCCACCACGGTGACCTCTTCCCCGTATTGGAGGGCCCAATAGGAGAGGGCCTTTTGGACCGAACGAACCCGGGCATAGTGTTTCCCCTCTTCCTCGAAGAAGCTGACGGCGTCCCCGAACCAATCGCGGAGGGAGTCGACCGCCCCTTCGTTATGGAGCAAGAGCTTGGCGGTCACCGGTTCTCCCCCGAAGAGGTAAATGCGTTCGTTCAGGTAGGAAGCCAGATTGAAGTCGGGGGCCACTTCCCTGACCGGCTTCCGCGGTTCATCGAGGATCTTGAGGGAGACCATGTGGTCGACCCGGTAGGCCGAGAGGTTGTCGTATTTGTAATAACCAAGGAGGTAGTAACGGCTGTTGTTGCTGATCAGGTAATAAGGGGAAACCCGGAAGACCTGGCCATCGCCGTACTTCCCCCTCACCTTCTCGCTGCCGTCATAGCCGTAGCACCTATACTTGAAGGAGATCATCTTCTCCTGGGCGATGGCCTCGTTGATGACTTCGACGTTGTAGAAGAAGTCGACCTTGGTGTTGCGGCGGGTCAGGGAGTTGCTATTGACCAGGTAGGAATAGTTCTTCCGTTGGTACTTGCTGCAGAAGCCGGCCAGTCTTTCCGAGAGGTCCTTGCACTGGGCCGACTTGATGTTCTTCGAGGAGAATACGGCGTCGATCAAATAACGGATCTCGCTGACATCGAAGACGGGGTTGTTGAGATAAACCCCTTCCTTGGTCTTTTGGATCTCGAAGCCCAAGTCCTCGAGGAGCTTGAGGTTGGCCCCGATGGCCTTCCTTTCGATGGATAGGCCGTATTCGCTTTTCAAGGCGTCGATGATCTCCTGCTGCCTCAAGGGATGGTCCTTGTCGCTATTGGTGAGGAGGACATCGAGGAGACAAAGGGGAAGGGCCTTGGGGGTGATCTGGTTTTCACCGCTCCATTTGAGACTTAGAAATGACATAGCTAATACATAAGGTAAACCATGGGAGGATTTCGGGACATGGTTTTTTCAAACTCAAAACAGAGATCAAGAGAAAAGTATCTTATGTTCTAAATCAAGATATTGAGTGTGAACCCTCAATTGATCTCTATCTCTGTCGATGCTTTCTAATACATTCAAAAGTTTCTAATCTTTGTTTTGATAGCTTTCGGGACATGCAATTTCAAAATTCAAATCGGTCAAATCCAAAATCCCTTCCGTGCTAACTTCAAAACATTTATATGCAAGACGCTTATGAATTCATAGAACAATACAATCATGGAAAACATCCGCATCGGAAGAAAAGACGCGACTGATGAAGAAGTCATCGAAGCAGCTAAAAAAGCCAATTGCGATGAGTTCGTATCAAAGCTACCTAACGGCTACAACACATATATCGGCGAAAATGGCGCTGAATTAAGTGGAGGCGAAAGACAAAGGATTTCGATTGCGAGAGCTTTGCTAAAGGATGCTCCTATTGTTCTTCTTGATGAGGCAACGGCATCTTTGGACGCTGAAAACGAAACCATCGTTCAAGAGGCAATATCGAATGCGACGAAAGGGAAGACCGTGGTCGTTATCGCCCATAGGATGCGTACCATCGAAAATGCCGATAAGGTTATAGTTCTAGACAAAGGAACAATAGTCGAAGAAGGAAATCCGTGCGACCTAATAGAAAGAAAAGGGGAATTTAATAAGATGGTAAATCTGCAAAAGGAATCATCCAACTTCCAAATTTAAACACATGACAACCATTATTTTTGAGGACCCGCGTTTTTGCCCATGCCGAAAAGCCCGCCCGCAGGCGATTTTTCTGGATGGGCCCGGTGGTTCGGCCTATATCTTGGACGGATCGAAGGCAAGGCCCTTGGTCTCGAGGGCCCAGACGATCCGGAGGAGCCGCTTGGCGACGTGGCTCCTCGCGACCAGCGGGGCCTTGCCTTCCTTCAGCTTCCTTTGGTAGATCTCGGCGAACCTCGGCTCGTGGAGGCAGACCATCATCGCGGCCTGCATCACCGCGTAGCGCAGGAAGGGCGACGACCTCTTGGCCATGTGGCCGGTGTAGTCCATCGACCCCGATTGCCTGTGGTACGGGAAAAGCCCGGCGTAGGACACCAGCTTGTCCGGGTCGTCGAAGCGGGAGAAGTCCCCGACCTCCGCGGCTATCGCGGCGGCCAGCCTGGGGCCGACGCCCCTTATGCCGAGCATCGGGTCGCCGGATTCCGCCATCTCCGCCTCGATTGCCTCTTCGGTCGCCGCGATCTCGGAGTCGAGGAAACGTATCTCCCTTATGACCGACTTAAGGACCGACGACTCCGCCTTCGACGGGACGCCGACCGACCGTTTGGCGACCTCCCTAAGCTCGGCCGCCCTCAATGCGTTCATGCTTCCGCGCGACGGCCGATAAAGCGACTTCTCGACGGATTCCGGCATCGAGGCGGCCTTGCGGGCCGATGGGCATTTCCGCAGAAGCCGCAGAACCCAGGCCGACTTCAGGGCCTTCCGCCCGGCGGAGGCGTCCCCCTTGCCGAGGAAGCCGACGAATTCCGGGAAGACCACGTCGAGCGACTTGACGACCCGGTTCCAGCAGGCGGCCCGCCTCACGACCAGCGACCTCCGGCGCCTTACCAGGCATTTCAGGCCGTTCGGGTGGTATGATGTAGTGGTCGCGGAGGGCGGCGAGGACGAGGCGAAGGCGGCGATGGCCGCCGCGTCTGCCCGATCCGTCTTCTTGTGATGCGTTCCCCGGCTTTTGGCGAAGCTGAGGACGCCCGCCGGGTTGTACTCGGCGTAGGGCACCCCATTCGCGGCCAGGAACCGCTTGAGTGCCTCCCCGTAATGGCCGGTCGCCTCCATCCCCACCAGGATCGGGCGGCCGGCTTTCCTAAGTTCGGCCAGCAGCTTGGAGAACCCCTCCGCGTCGTTGGCGAAGGGGAAGCTCCCCGCCAAGACGTTGCCGACGGCATCGACTATGCAGCACATGTGGGCCGCCTTCCCTACATCGATGCCGGCGAATGCTTTGACTTCCATATCCAAAGCTCCTTTCTTGCCGTCCGCGCCCCCAATGGGCACCGGCCCTCCCAGCCGTCTCATCGCAGCCGATAAGGCGTCTGGCGCCAGGCAACCGATCAACGGTCGTGAAAGGAGGGCCGCGCCCCGATCATGTGTACAACGGTCAAGCCGCTAAAATTTATGGACGGGTGGCGCGGCCATGTTCTTTATACCCTTCTCGAGCGGCTTGGCGCCACCCTTTGGGGGTACAGGATTACCTTAACTCAAAAGTAATACGATTATTTCGTTTAGTGACCATCTGGTTCTTACTGAACTGGGTGGTCTTTTTTTAATGCCTAGAAATATTTATCGTTTATGCGACTCTGTAAATTGGCTTCTTGCAAGAATATGGCCATCAGTAAACAAAACCGTTTGCTTTTCCTGCCTGTAAATCTACCAGATTCACCCTTAATTTGGATTCAGTTTGCCTTGTATAAATGCTGTTTTGCCAATCCCATCTAAACTATTGAAACCGAATTCTTGACATAAACATAAAGGTCATAATCAGACCTTTGATCAAAATGAGAAGAAACTCTTGAACCTCTTCCTAATGCAATTGCTTCTACATCTAAAAGGTTTTTAAATTCCTATACTAATTTTAAAAAAACATACTCATGTTTTAACCTAATCTAGCGTTTAAATCATCAAGATCGATATCATCAATATGTGTTTTTAATTCTTCGAGTACTTTTGAGATTTTATCTTTTAAAACTTCAACTTCTTCTTGCTGTTCCTTATTAAACCCAGCCATCATCAAAGTAAATGTCAAAGCAAGACCTAATTCTTCGATATCTTCTTTAGATTGCGGTTTAAACTCTTTTTCACTTTCGCTTTGAAGAGATTTGATAGTATCAATTGCTAAATCACTAAGTTTATAACCCATAGTTATTATCTCCTTTATTCTTATTTAAAGTATATCATATCCATCTTTATGTAGTCGGTGCTTCTCTACTAGTACACAAGCCTAATAGAACAAGAAAAGTTCGCACTAATATAAATAATAAACTCAAAATGTGGGAAATGGGAGAGTGTGCGGAATCTTGTGTAAACGGTTCCTGCAAGAACTTCTGAATTCTAATCATTTCGACTCATAATATTCAA
>CALVUI010000003.1 GCA_944363565.1 uncultured Bacilli bacterium | reverse complement strand
GGATACAAAACCCCACGTCAGTACAGGACCGACATGGGGTATTGAGGCTTTTTATGGATTGTCTACTTTTTGTGGACCACTCCAAGGAGGGGCATTTTTTATGAAATATTCGCCAGAATTCAAACTTGAGTGTGTCATGAAATACAAAAACGGGGAAAGGGGTTTCCGTCCGGATGGAAAGGAACGAAACAAGAGCTTCGCGAAGCAAGTCAGGCTCTGGGCGAAGCATTACGACAAGTTCGGCATGGACGGCCTCAGGCATTCGGGCAATAACAGGAATTGGGCCGCCGAGGAGAGGTTCGGCCTCGTCTCCAAGGTCCTCTCGGGGCATTCGATTTCGTCGGTCGCCGCGGAATCGCGCGTCAACCCGGGCCAGCTGTTCCGATGGGTCAAAGCCTACCGGGAAAGGGGTATGATTGGGCTTGATATGGATACCGGAAGGAAAAGGAAGAAGCCGGGGCCGGGCCCCGAAAGGGCCGAGAAGCCCTATTTCCCGGCTTTCCCGGTAGCCGTTTCCTTCTTCTTTCCCTCGATGAGACGGAGCAAGAAAACATAGAGGGCCGAGAACCCGACTACGACGAGTAGGAGCAAGATGATCCAATAGAAGGTCCCCATGAAATAGAGGCCTTGCCCGAAGCCGAAGGCCCCGGCGGACGAACCCCAGTTCAGGAAGAAGTAGGGGTAGTTGAGCCCCCCGCCGAAATCCCAATTGAGGACGTAGCCTAGACTCGCAAAACCGAGGTAATAAAGGGGAGGAATGGTGGTCCAAAGCATGACCTTGTAGGAAGGTTTGCCGTTCTTGGCAAGGAAGAGGTCGCTGATGGATAAAACTGGGACGACCACATGGGTGAGGACGTTGCTCATGCTCCCGAAGGGATCATTGGTCGTGGGGGCGAGGACGGCGCAGAAGACGAGACCCGTGAGGGTGATAGCCACCGTGAAGACGATCTTCATGTCCCTAAGCCAAGCGGGAAGGGGACCTTTCCTTAGGATCAGATAGATGATTTGGATTATGGCGGTCATGAGGCAAACGACCGCGATCCAGATGTTGGATTGGACCGTGAAGTAGAGGAAGCCCTCGTTCCCGTATTCGGCGGTCAGTCTGACCCCTTCGATCGCACAGGCGACGATTGAGATCTCTAGAAGGACCGAGACAATCCTCATCAGACAAGGAAGAATGGCTTTGAGTTTCATAATTCCCGCAGAAACGATGTTATTTTAGTGCTTTTCCTTGTAAATCCTCGCCAAAATATCCTTGATGGCGAGGAAGGCATCGGTCTTACTTAGGCCATATTCCTTTTGGAAAAGGACGACGAGGGCTTCGAGGTTTTCTTCATACTTGTTGAGGCCTTCGAAGGTCCGATAGGTTTCGAGGATCGGGTACTTCTTGGCCCAGACCTTGTTCCAGTCGGTTTTCTCGTTGGTCTTTTCATCGACTGTATCGATGAGCTTTTGGATGTCCTGTTCGTTCATTCGACGACTCCGAAGTGTTGAAGGGCCTTGTAGAGGCCATTGTTTTCGATCGTGTCGGTCACGTAGTAGGCCGCCTTCTTGGCTTCCTCTTTCCCGTTCCCGAGGCAGATTCCGTATTTGACTATTTGGAACATCGGGATGTCATTGAGGTCATCGCCGAAGGCCATGGTCTCTTCTTTTTTCAATGACAAGTGGTCGTACATCTTCTTGATGCCCTTGCTTTTGAGGAACTCGATGGAGGAAATCTCGACGTTGTTCTCCGCGAAGCGGTTGAAATATAGATCGCGTTCGTCGCAGAAGGGCTTAAGCCAAACGTCGTCTTTCTCATAGGCGAAGATCTGGATGGCTAGGACGTCTTCCCCTTGGTACTTGGAGATCTCAAAGGGCAATGGTTCATAGAATACCTTGTAGAAGTCATGGGCGATCTTTTCATCCCTCACTTTGATGAAGGCATCGCGGAGGGTGATGAGGGTATAGCCGATCCCTCTTTCATCGAGGATCTTTAGAAGGGAGGAAACATCATCCCTTTTCAAATAGTCGGCATAGAGGACTTCTTTGTCGGTGAAGGCCGCCCCACCGTTGGAGACGACAAAGCCATCAAGAGGTAGCTTTTCAAAGGTTCCTAGACCTCTCAACGAATGGTAGGAACGGGCCGAATTGATAATGAGTTTGATGCCTTTGTCATGGGCTTTTCTCAAGGCTTCGATTCCCTTTCCGTTGAAGGTCCTCGTCTTATGATCAAAGAGCGTCCAGTCGAAGTCGAGGAAGATGGCTTTGATACTATTCACGGGGCTTATCTTAACTTTGGGGACCCTTCTTTCCTAGAGTTTATCTTTCTTCCTAAGGAAGAAGAGGCTTAACATTTGAAGGTGAAACACAATGTTACATTCTTATCTTCCCCCATCGGCCTCTGGGTCATCGAAGACGATGGGAAAGCCATCTATCACGTCTATCTGAAGGACGACAAAGAACCATTGGAGGAACATCCTTCGGAATTAGGCAAAAAAGCCGCGTCCATGATGAAGGAGTACTTCGAGGGGAAGCGGACTTCCTTCGAAGGGATTCCTCTTAAGATCATCGCCACCCCCTTTAGGAAGAGGGTCTATGAAAGCCTACACGATATCCCTTACGGGGAGACTTGGTCGTATAAACAATTGGCGGACTATGTCGGTTGTCCCAAGGCCGTGCGGGCCGTCGGACAGGCCATGAAGGCCAATCCCATCCCGATCTTCTATCCCTGCCACCGGGTCATCGCCGCGGACGGTTCGATCGGCGGTTTCTCAACCGGGATCAAGAGAAAGGAATTCCTCTTGGAGTTGGAAAAGTCCGCAAAAAGGGAATAGAAGTTACGTTAAATGAAATTCCTGATGTCGGAGAAGTCCTTGAGGACGCCTTTGACGTAGGCCCTGGTTTCCTCGTTGTTGGGGCTCAAATCAGGAACCATGTAGACGTCGATTCCCGCCCGATAGGCCGCGACGATCCCATTGGGGGCATCCTCGACGGCAATGGCCTCAGAAGCATCGATCTTCGATAATTCCAGGGCTTTTAAATAGACATCGGGATTGGGTTTCCCTCTTTTGACGTCTTTGGCGGAGAGGACATCGCGGAAGTAGTCACGGATCCCGTATTTTTGAAGAAGTTCGAGAATCGTTGATTTAGCGGTGGCGGAGACGATGTAGCAGGCAATTCCCTTGTCATTGAGGTATTGGAGGCCTTCTTTGACGCCGGGCTTGAGTTGGTACTCGTGGGTCAATAACCACTCGTTCATTTCCCTTTTGCGGATATTTCTGATTTCATCCACATTGACATTTGGCCCATAAACCGAGGACAAATAGGCTTTGGCGGCCTCGTGGTCGGCGCTTCTGAGTTTTAGGGTATCTGCTTTATCGCGATCATAACCCGCCAGCTTCAAAGCTACCTTCCAGAAGCGTTGGTAAATGGCCTCGCTATCTAGGAGGGTACCGTCCAAATCGATGAATGCAGCTTTCTTCATGATCAAAGTTCCTTGAGTATCTCCCAACGTCCGTAACGTTTGCTTCCTAGACGCTTGAGACATCCAGCCCTTTGGAGGGAGAGGAAGGAACGCTCGACGCTTTTTAGGGAACAGTTGAGGATGTAGGATACGTCCTTGGCCCTAAGTGTTGGGTTCTCTTTCAAAACCGTATAAACCTTGGCGTCAATGGGCTTCAGGGGCATGCACTTCAGATGACGGGACTGCTCTTCGATCTCCCTCAAAGGTTTATGGAAATAGACGGTTACCAAATAGGTAAGTTCGTCCTCCATCTCCCTTTTGATGTAATTAATTCCCTTGATTAGGGTTGATCCGTAATGACGGCCCTTGGTCAGACCCAGGTCCTTGAAGGTTTTGAAGAGGCTCGGGTTTTCGGGGAAGCCATTGTCTTCTACGTCCGCTCCCGGCCTGATCCTATTCACGATTTCCAGACGGTTATCGTAAACGTAAAAGGACGGGGACTCTTTTTGGTAATCGTTATGAACAAAGGCGTTGATGATCAGTTCGTCGATGAGGCCAAAGTCCTCTACCGCTTGAAAGAGGTCGCTTTTGGCTTCCAGTTCCGCCCTGATCCGCATCTTCACGGCCTCATAGGCGAGGAAGAAGGGGCGATGGCCATAATCGGTCCTGACGAAGTCATCTCCGATGGAGACCCCGTGGACCCGGTAGAAGTAGAGGGGATAGGGGCATTGGTCCGCGACAAGGTCGGCATTCATATTGTATTGGCCGACTTCGTTCTTGAGACCGTGGACGTTTTCGAAGGTCTCGTTGTCCATTTCGATGCTGGTGGCCCCGAGCATGACTTTGAGGTATCGGAAGGTCGGTTCCACCAGGAGGCCCCTTTCTTCCTTCAAGGGATCGACAAGGCCTTGTTTGTGCTTGCCCAAGGCCCCTTTTTCCGAAGGATTGAGCTCCGTGATGGCCCCGTCCCTCATCACGTAGGCATTTCCGCCCAGCTTATTGACGGTCTGGGCCAAGAAGCGGTCCAAGGGAGAAACGACTATTTGGAGGACGGTTTTGCCCGCGTCAAAGATGACTTTGTAGGTGATCGGCAGGTTGATGGAGGGTCTGATGCTGCTTCTAATTAACTTTTTATAATCTTTGATGCTTTGATCGACATCTTCGGTCAAGACGTTGATGGTGCCGCCTCTCGAATTCAAAAAGGCGATGGTCATCTGGATGCATTTGTCATCTAGCCTTTTGAGAATGTTCATCTTTGATTATTCGTGATTTGATATTTTTGATTATAAGTAATTGCCATAGAAGTTTAAAGGTGAGTTATATCTAAACCCCAAATTCAAACAGACGCAAAACGGGCAGAATTGGGCAAAAGAAATGGCCATATTTCCTTCAACTGGTTCCTTCCCGGGCTCTTACTTTTCTAATGAATATTGGGAAGTATCCTTTTGGTAACTATCCCCCTCCCTAGGGCCCTCCCATTGCATTCAATTAAGTGTTTGTTAATATATCCCCCGAAATATGCCTGAACCCGACTGTTGTCCCGATTTGGCCCGAATACCCATACTCATAAATGACATATCCGAGGTGACCGTATATGGGATGCCTTTATGGCTTTCCATCGTCCTCATCGCGGTGATGCTTATCATCTCGGGCCTTTTTTCTGCCTCTGAAAACGCCTTTAGCAATTGTGACAAGTACCACTTCAAAGCCGAAGCGGAGAAAGGGAACAAGACGGCCAAGATCGTCGTCAAGCTCACCGAACGCTTCGAATCGACCTTGGTCTCGGTCCTGGTCGGAAACAACATCGTCCAGACCCTGATGTCCTCGATCTCGGCCATCATCTTCTATCACATCTGCAATTTGTATGGCCTCGGGGACTCGGTGGAAGCCATCCTTTCGACCGTGGTCATGGCCTTCTTGGTCTACGTCGTTTCCGATACGGTCCCGAAGATCCTTTCGAAAGCCATACCCAACCGGATGGCCGCGTTCTTGGCCTGGCCCGACTACATCCTTTCGATCATCCTTTTCCCCATCATCTTCATCTTCAAGCTCATCCTCAAAGGGGTTCATAAGCTTTTCCGCATTAAGGAAGATGACCTTTTGAGCAAGGAAGACCTCCTGGAAAAAGCCGATGAAGCGGTTTTGGAAACCAGCCTTACCAAGGAAGAGGAAGAACTTCTCGAACCCGATGAGGTCAACATGCTGAAGAAGGCCCTCGGCCTATCGAGCCTCAAGGTCTCCAACGTCTACACTCCTTTGGAAAAGGTCTACGCCATCAACGAAGAAGACCTCGTGGCCAAGACCCTCAACGAACAGCTTCTTTCCTCATCCTACAGCCGGATCCCCGTCTACCGTGACGAAAAGGAAAACATCATTGGGATCCTCGGGATCAACATCTACTTCCGGGACTATTACGAAGACCCCCACCTCGATCCCCATTCTTCTTTGCTTCCGATTTTGGAAATCAAAGAGGACCAGGATCTCCTCAGTGCCTTCGAAGACCTGACGGGCGAAAAACTCCACATGGCGATCGTCAAATCGGGGGAAGGGAAGACGATCGGGATCGTCACCCTCGACGACATCCTCGATGAACTGGTGGCGTCCGATCCCGTGGCCTATGTCGCGCCGGAGGTGGCCAAATGACCTTGATCATCGCCTACTCCGTCGTTCTCGTCGTCTTGCTTGTCGGCTCCGTCTTCTTTTCCTCGGCCGACATGGCCTACGGGTCATTGACCCTCAGCCGTCTATCCCGGGAACTCGAAAAGAACCCCAATAGCTACAAGAGGAAGGTGGCCTATAAGCTCAGCGAAGGTTACGACAAGACCATTTCCACCATCCTTTTATTCAATGACACCATCAACGCCGGCCTCGACTCGGTCTCGACCTTGCTAGGTGTCGCCCTTGCCATCGAGGTCTTCGGGATCGCCGATCCCGCGATGCAGGAAACCTTTGGTCTCATTGCCTCTTTGATCGTCCTTGTTTTCAAGATCACTTTCGGCGAAATCATCGCAAAAAGCCTTGGGAAGATCAAAAACATGGGTCTTTCCATCAACTACGCCCCCATCATCCAGGTCTGTTATTGGATCACCTTGCCCATTACTTTCTGCGTCGGTGGTTTCGGCCGGATCGTCAGCTATCCGATCCTTAAACTATTACCAGAACAGAAGTCGCAGGAAGACGATCTCCAGGAGATGATCGACGAAAGCGAGGAGAAGGGGACCTTAAGCGAAGAAGAAGCCGATCTCCTCAGGGGCACCGTCGATTTTGCCACCGCCAAGGCCTTTGAAATCCTGACCCCGCGGGTCAAGGTCTTCGCCGTCTCGATCCACGAGCCGGCCTCCGTCATTTTGAAGAAGCCCGGGGCCTTTGGCCATTCCCGCTTCCCGGTCTACGAAAATACGATCGACAACATCCTCGGCTATGTCCGCCTTCGCGACATCATCGCCCTCAACCTCAGTGGGAAGGGCGATTCCATCGCCCCCTTGGTCCGGCCGATGATCTTCTTCCATCGAAGCGAAGACATCTCCGACATCTTGGATACGATGCGGAGCAAGAAGACGAGGATCGCCGCCATCATGGATGAGTATGGTGGTTTTGAAGGTCTTGTGACCGCCGAAGACATCATTGAGGAAATCGTCGGGGAGATCTGGGATGAAACCGACCACGCCGACGAACCCTTCGTCCAAAGGGGAGAAGGGACCTACATCGCCGACGGGGCCATGAACCTCGAGGAACTCTTCGAGGAACTGGGCCTCGACTTCGACGAAACCGAAACCGATTCCGAAACCCTCGCCGGCTTCCTCAACGAGCTTTCCGGCGAGTCGGATGTCGATACCAGCAAGGTCCTCGAATACGGAGGCTATAGCTTCAAGGTCTTGGCCTTCGGAGCCCGCAAGGTCATCCGCAAGGTCCTGATTAGGAAACTGGAAGAGAAAGAGGATTAGTCTTTCTTTAGATAATGCTGGTAATGCTCCTTGAGGGCATTCCAGGTCTCATCGCTTAGATCGTGTTCGATGCGGCAGGCGTCCTTGCAGGCCGTCTTTTGGTCGACCCCGATGGCCATCAGCATCTTTGCCAATATTTGGTGGCGTTCATAGACCCTTTCGGCGATTTCGAGGCCTTCGGGTGTCAGGTGGAGAGACTGCCTTTCACCCAGATAGACATAGCCTTGGGCCTCGAGTTTCTTGAGGGCGACCGAGACCGATGGCTTGCTAAAACCCATCGAAACCGAGAGGTCGACGGCTTTCACGAGTTTGGTTCCGTTCTCGGAAAGCATGAGGATCCGTTCGAGATAATCTTCGCTCGATTCGTGGGTGTTGGTGTTTTCCATGCTTGTATTAAAAAACAGGCGGAAGAAGAACTCAAGTTAGTTGCTTGTAACTTTCCCTTGCATGCGCGGAATTTAGGTTTATATTAGTGGCGAGTTAGATAGGACTAACAAGGAGATGTATATGCCACTTGCCATCGCACCGACCGATACGAAACTCCGTATCGCCAAACTGAGGGTCTCGGATCAGAGATTGCTCCAAAGGCTCCGTGAACTAGGCTTCACCGATTCAGGGGAGCTCGAAATCATCAGCCATGACCCAAACGGTGGCTCGATCGTTTTGATCAAAGGGACGCGTTTGGCCTTGGACCGTCAATTATCTTCGCATATCTACGTCTGTTAGGAGAATTTCGATGATTTCACGCATTGACTTGATGGCGGTCGGCCAAGAAGGGACGATCGTCAAGGTGACGGGTGAAGGAAAGATCAGAAGGCGTCTCTTCGACATGGGCCTCACTCCCGGAACCAAGGTTTACCTCAGAAAGAAAGCCCCCTTGGGCGATCCCCTCGAGATCACGGTCCGGGGCTATGAATTGAGCCTCAGGAAAGACGAGGCGAAGTACTGCGAGATCGAAATGCCGGAGGAGAGACAATGAGCGAAGAAAAGAAAATCACCGTTGCCTTGGCCGGCAATCCCAACTGCGGCAAGACGACCCTCTTCAACTCCCTGACCGGGGCCACCGCCTACGTCGGGAACTGGCCCGGGGTCACGGTGGAAAAACGTTCGGGCGTCTACAAGGGTAAGAAGGGAGTACGGATCGAAGTGATCGACCTCCCGGGGATCTATTCCCTTTCCCCCTATACCTCGGAAGAAGTGGTGTCTAGGAACTACATCTTGGACGAACATCCCGACGTCGTCATCAACGTCGTCGACGCCACCAATTTGGAACGTAACCTCTATCTCACCACCCAACTCTTGGAAATGGACGTCCCGGTGGTCGTGGCCCTCAACATGGAAGACCTCCTCAAGAAGGAAGGGGCTTCCATCGATGAGGAAAAGCTTTCCAAAATCCTCGGAGTGCCCGTCATCGGCATCTCGGCCCTGAAACAAAACAACCTCAGCGGGCTCATGGAAAAGGCCTATGAGGCCTCGAAGGAAAAGCGCCTTGGCAAGAGCGTGGTCAATGACTCCTCCCTAACCGAAATCTTTGCAAAAGCGGTCCCGATTTACCAAAAACGGGAAATCGCCAACCCCTTGTTCCACGCAATAAAGGCCTTGGAAAACGACGAAATCGAAATTAAGGCCAACGCCGAGGCCTATAACGAAGTCAACGCCCTCAAGGAAGGGGACGAGAGGGACTACGAAGCCGACTTGGCCGATGCCCGTTACCTCTATATTTCCCGGGAATGCGCCCCCCTCATGAAAAGGAAGGCAAGCGAGGAAAAGAAGACAGACAAGGCCCCGCGCCTCACCCTTTCCGACAAGGTCGATAAGGTCCTGACCAACAAGTGGGCCGGGATCCCGATCTTCATCGTCATCCTTCTCGTGATCTTCCACCTCGTCTTCTCGGAAGACTTCCTCTACCTCCAGGCCATGGGGGCCTTCGGGGAAGGGATCGTGGTCCCCGATCTCGGGGATTCGGCCTGGACCGGCTTCTTCATCGGCGAGTCCGGCCTGGCCTCACCCGGGGTTCTCATCATGAACCTCCTCAACGGCTTCACCGGCTGGCTCCAAGGTCTGGTCGCCGAAGGGTTTGCAGCCATCGCAACCCCCGAGTACGAGTGGGTTTCTTCCCTCGTCTGCGACGGTGTCCTCGGTGGCATCTTCGCGGTCCTCGGCTTCTTGCCCCAGATCCTCTTGCTCTTCCTCTTCTTCTCGATCCTCGAAGACTCCGGCTACATGGCCCGCGTCGCCTTCTTGCTCGACCGCATCTTCCGCCGCTTCGGCTTATCGGGTCGGGCCTTCCTCCCGATGATCATGGGCTTTGGGTGCTCGGTCCCGGCTATCATGAACACCAGGACCTTGGGGACCGACAACGAAAAGATCCAAACCATCCGCGTCATCCCCTTCTTCAGCTGCGGGGCCAAGTTACCGATTTTGACCGCCGTCAGCGGTGGCATCGCCATCATGTTCGGGATGCCCTATGTCGACCTCATCACCTTATCGATGTATTTGCTCGGCATGATCGTGGCCCTGGTCTCGGTCCTCGCCATGCACATGACCACTAGAAGGGAGAAGGTCCCGCCCTTCATCATGGAGCTACCGGCCTACCATCTTCCACAGCCCCGGGCCCTCATGATCCACCTCTACGACAAGATGAAGCACTTCCTCAAGAAGGCCTTCACTATCATCTTCGCCACCACCGTCCTCATCTGGTTGCTCCAACACCTTTCCTGGAACTGGACTTACCTCTCCGACGAGGGCAGCTCGTCTTCGATATTGGCGAGTTTTGGCCAGTTCATGCAGCCCCTCTTCACGCCGCTTGGCTTTGGGGCCCAGCTCAATAGCCTTGGTTGGGTCTTCGCCGTTGCCGTTGTCACCGGCCTCATGGCCAAGGAAAACGCCATCGGGACCCTCGGGACCCTGGCGGTCTCGATCGGGGCCTTGGCCTCCATCGAAGGGGTGGGCGATGATATGGTGCTGGCGACCATGATCCAAGCCACCGGCCTTACCGCCGGCGGGGCCATCGCCTTCATCATCTTCAACATGCTGACGATTCCTTGCTTCGCCGCCGTCGCCACCGCCAAGAGCGAACTCCCGAAGGGTTCCTTCAAGTGGACCATCATCTTCTGGCTCGTCGTCTCCTACATCGTGGCCATGGCCTTCTACCTCATGATCGACTACGTCTGGACCATCGCCATCTTCGTTCCTCTCTTCGTCCTCGGTCTCGTCGGTCTCTTCCTCTATGACCGTTACAAGACCAAAAAGGAGAACGCCGAATGTGGATCGCCATCGTAATCGGGGTGGCGGTTCTCCTCTACGCCGCCTTCATCTTCATTTATCAAATCCGTAACAACCTCAAGGGGAAGGCCGGCTTCGATGACTGCGGGTGCTGCCATAGTAAAGGCAAGGACCTCGTCAAGGCCTATAAGGCCATGAAGAAGAAGGAAAACACAAAATAGTCCGTTTCTCTCCTTATGACTGGGGGCGCCCCGCGCCCCCTTTTTCCATGAAATTCACCTAAGTGGACAAAGTTTCCAACAAAATGGAAAATTAGCCAGTTATATAGGATGGTGGTATGCCAAACAAAGATTACTCCGACATCATCAAGAGGCTGAAAAGCGAAGACCTCACGGCCTTCGACGAGATCTACGCCCTCACCAAGAAGGCCGTCTACTATACGGCCTACAGCGTCTTTAAGAGCAAGGAAGTCGCGGAAGACATCATGCAGGAAACCTACTTGGCCCTTCTAGAGAAGAAGAACAAGCTCAGGGAAGACCTCGATTTGCCCGCTTACTTGGTGACGATGGCGAAGAACGCTTCCTACGACCTCTATATGAAAAGGAAGAGGGAGAAGGAGCTCGATGAAGGAGTCGGGGTCGACACCGTCTTCGATCCCGGACCCGATTCCGGCCTCATCAGACGGATCAAGGAACTCCTAAGCCCCAAGGAGTTCGAAATCTTCATCCTCAGGGCCCTGGGGGAGTATTCCTTCAAGGAGATCTCGAAGATGAAAGGCATCCCCGTCGGCACCTTGACCTGGTCCTACCAGGAAGCGCGGAAGAAACTCTCGGCCGCTTTGGGAGAAAGAATATGAAAGTAGAAGAAAGGATGAAGGACACCCTGATGGACGCCCTACCGGACGACGTACCGGAGATTTCCGGCCGCATCAAGGCCATTTACCTCGAACGGGAAGAAGCCAAACGGAAGAAGAGGAAAAAGACCTCCGTCTTCTTTGGCATCGGGATCCCGGTTTTGGCCGCCTCGGTGGCCATGGCCGTCGTCTTGCCGCCCCTTCTTTCGGGCGGCACCCCCACTAATAGCGAGAGCGCAGGCGGAACCGGTGGCGGGGGCGGCGGCTCCCTCGTCAACGTTGACCTGGCCCCCAAGCACGAAGAGATCGCCTTCGGGGTCCTAAGCGGTTCGAACTTCCTCTCGGCCCTCGAAGGGGAAGCCCCGATGATGCCGCGTCCGATGAAGAAACGGGCTCCCGCTTCTTTATTGGAAGAAAGGTTACTGGACGTCAATCCCTTCATGCTGACCGCCGAGACCATGCTCTCGAGCGATTACGAGATCGTGCCCTCCAAGATCACCTATACCGAAGGGGAGGAGTTCCCCTATCAGATGGTCATCGACGAGGAAGAAAGGGAGATCGTCTTCCATTACGCCGAAACCCTGACTGATCAGGACGACGAGGAACAGGAGTTCGCGATCAGGGGCTATTACGAGATCGACGGCCAGAAGTACGAGGTGATCGGGAAGCGCGAAGCCAGCGTCTCCGGGAACGAGTCCGAATACGAGACCGAGTTCAAGATCAACATCGACGAAAGCCATTACCTCGTCATCGAGACCCAGAACGAGCTCGAACAGACGGAGTCGGAAGTCAGCTACGGCTACGACTATTACGAAAACGGGCGCCCGGTCCTCGAAGTGAGCCTCTCCTATGAAAGGGAAGGCCTCGAAGAGGAGATGGAACTCGAGGTCGAGACCCCGGGGCACGAAGCCAAGTACCTGATGGATCTCATCGATCAGAACACCCTGACCCTCGACTACGAATTCGAAGTCGAGACCCACGAGGACGAAGGGGAGTACGCCGGGCAACTGAGGGTCACGGTCTCCGAGGACCAGGCCTCCTACATCTACACCGAAGGGGACTTCAGCCTCACCCTCCCGCGCCTATAAATACATATATAAATAAGAGAAAGGTCCGGAAATCCCGGGCCTTTTTCCTACTTTTTGCAAAAAGTCACAAATTTTTCCAACAAATCACCCTACCTCCCCGTTAGTGGTGTGAAAGGAAAACAAAAACCATGAAAAAACTACCCCTCCTAACCATCATCTCCGCCGGAGTCGGCCTCCTCGCCTCCTGCAACCTCACCCCGACCGGAACCACCACCAGCCAGGATCCGATCACCACCGATCCCACCACCACCAAAGGGACCCACAACCTCTACGCCTTCGAGGCCGCCACCTCGATCGGCCTCCTCGACTACCTCGGGGACAGTTCCCCGGCCCCGGCCCTCCAGGCCAGGAAAGCCCAGGCCGAAACCCCGGCCGTCTCCGAAACCATCAAGGAATATCTCCCGACTGTCGAAGCCGCCTTGCTCGGCGATGAGATCCTCGCCGATTCGGTCGCGGGGCAAAGCAACCGCGAAGGCTACACCTCGATGCTCACCATCACCTACAAGGACATCACCCTCCAGAGCAACACCTTCGAAATGCACTTCAACGAGACCATCATCGAAGACAAGGACGATGACGATGACGACGACTGGGACGACCGTCACGAAAAGGACGACCAGGAACAGGAAAGCTTCATCGAAGGCATCGTCGTGGTCGGGGAGAACGAATACCCGATGCGCGGCATGAAGGAACTGGAAAACGATGAGTTCGAAGTCGAGTTCCGTTACATCCTCGGGGAAAATTCCTACATCGAAGTCAAGCAGGAAAAAGAACTCGGTGAAAGCGAATTCGAGTACACCGTCGTCGAAAATGGCCGCAAAACCTTGGACTATTCCTTGGAAGTCGAAGACAACGAAGTCGACCTCGAGATCCGCGACCGGGCCAACATGGTCAACGTCGAACTTAAATTCGATCTCTTCGTGAGGGAAGGAAGGACCTTCATCCGGGCCAAGGTCGAAGAAGGCCGGAACAAGACCACCTACCTCTACGAGAAGACCATCGACCAAGCGACCGGAAACGCCACCTACGTCCTCGTGGCCTAAACCCTCGGCAAATCAAGAGCCCTTGTGGGCTCTTTTTTGCTTTTATCCCTCTTGATGGTTTAAGATATCGAAGATGCTGCTCCTCCGGAAAGTACTCCTTAGCCTGAGCCTCATGGTGGCCCTCCTAGCCACCGTGGTCCTCGGGGTCGCCCTTTCCTACCAGGACGCCTTGACCGTCCCGGTCTATGAACTCAGTAGTGGCCAGACTCCGATTTCCTTCATGCTGGCCGGGGATATCCATAACCATCCGGACAAGTATGCCGATGGGAATAGCCTCAGCGCCGCCCTTGAAGAACACGATCCCGACTTCCTCTTCTTCAGCGGCGATATGATCGATAGCCACACCACCGATTTTTCCTTCCTGGATCCCTTGCTAAACAAGGCCCGGGAATTATCGATCCCCGCCTACTTCGTCTTCGGAAACCACGAAGGGGACCTATCGAAGGCGAGAGTCGAGGAATTCCGTTCCTACATGGAAGGCCAGGATGCCATCGACGTCGAAGGGAAGACGGTGGAACTCGCTCCCGGTTATACCTTGAGCGGGGTGGCCGACCCTTCCCTCAATCCATTTGTCGATGCTTACAGGCTCGTCGAACAAGAACTCAAGGACCTTCATGGGACCTTCGATGAAGAGGACTACAACATCGTCCTCTGCCATCAGCCGAACTTCTCCGGGCTAATGTCCTCCTATGGTTTTGATTTGGCTCTTAGTGGCCATACCCACGGGGGCCAGGGCCAGATCGGGGACCTCGCCCTCTTCTCCCATAGCGGCGTTTTCCATGGACTTTATACCCGGAAGGACTTCGCCCACGTCGTGACCGCCGGGGCCGGGACTTCCTACTACTTGCCCCTGCGTTTCATGCAAACCAATGAGTTCCCCCTCATCCAACTAGAGAGCTGAAGATGGAAGAGACCCTCACCGAAAACAAAAAGGAAAAGAAGGACAGAAGCGTCCTCAAGTTCGTCATCTACATCGTCTTGGTCTTGGGCCTGACGGCGATTTCCTTATTCGCTGCCCTCTACAACGATTTCGATAACGTCATCGCCGCCCTCACGGGTGCCGACCCCTGGTGGCTCCTACTGATCTTCGGCTTGGTCTTACTTTCCTATGCGATCGATTCCCTGGTCATTTTGATTTTCTGCCGTTTGTATACCAGACAATACGGTTATGGGAGGGCCTCTGCCGTCATGGCGGTCGGGGCCTTTTACAACTGCGTGACCCCGGCCGCTTCCGGCGAGCAGGTCATGCAGGTCTATTGTTTGAGAAAGCAAGGGATCTCAACCTCCAACGCCGCCTCGATCATGGTCATGTGGCTCATCATCTACCAGGTGGCCCTCATCGTCTTCGACGTCATCGCCATCGCGGTGGAGTGGAACACGGTCGCGGGACTGACCGTCAATATCTTCGACTTCGAATTCACGATGGTCCCCCTTATCGTGCTTGGCTTTTTGGTCAACATCGGGGTCACCGGCCTCATCTTCTTAATGAGCAATTCCCATCACTTCCATAACTTCATCACCGTCACCTGCGTCGGTCTTCTGGGCAAGATGAAGATCCTCAAGAATCCCGAAAGGACGAGGGAATCCCTCCGGGTCCAGGTCGAAAACTTCAAGATCGAACTAAGGCGGCTTTTGGCCAACATCCCGGTCACCGTCCTCGTCTTCCTCCTTTTCATCATCAACTTCTTCATCCGCTTCTCCCTGCCTTACTTCTGCGGCTTGGCCCTTGACGTCATGCCTCAGGATAGTAACGGGGTCATGGCCTTCTTCGATGCCTCATTCCTGAGTGCCTTCCACCAAATGGTGACCGGCCTCATCCCGACCCCGGGTACGGCCGGGGTCAGCGAACTCTTCTTCGTCTACGTCTTCCGGGACTATTACAGCGCTACCAATTCGGCGGCCATTCCGGCTTGTCAGATCCTTTGGCGCTTCGCCACCTACCACGTGGTCTTGGTGACTTCCGGCATCGTCGTCGCCTTCTACCGTGGCAAGGGGACCACCTCCTTCCGTTATGCCAACCGCCAGACCTTCGTCAACCTCCAGCTCGAGACCTATGTCGAAAGGAAGAAGCAGGTCGAGACCCTTTACCAGACCAGACAGCTCAGTCGGAAATCCATCGTCCGTTCGATGGAACAAAGCGACAACATGACCTATACCGGCGATGCCTATGGGCATTACCTTCTTAATGATGATGTCGGGGACAAGGAGGGGAAGCAGTGAGGATCGTCATCTTTTCCGATACCTTCCCGCCGGAGATCAACGGGGTCGCCACCTCCTGCAAGAACCTCATGGACACCCTGGTGGCCCATGGACAGGACGTCATCACCGTCACCACCAATCCCTTCTCCAACCAGTTCAGTTACATCGACCACATCATCCGGGTCCCTGGTATTGAGATGAAGAAGCTTTACGGCTACCGGGCCGCTTCCTTCTATTCCCCGAAGGCCATGGAGATCATCAAGGCCTTCAAGCCCGACGTCTGCCACATCCAGCACGACGCCGGGATCGGGCAGTTCGGCTATATCGTATCGTCGACCCTCGACGTCCCCTCGGTCACGACCTTCCACACGGCCTATGAGGACTACACCTACTACGCCACCAAGGGCCACTTCGACCGCTTCGCCAAGAATGCGGTCCGGGTCTATTTCCGCTTCCTCTCCAGAAGGGCCGACGAACTGGTGACCCCTTCCTACAAGACCAAGGAGTACATGCGTTCGATCGGGGTCGACAAGTACATCTCGGTCGTCCCGACCGGGATCGACTTTTCGGCCTTTTCCCCGCAAAACGTCGATATGTCGGAGGTTAAGCGGATCAGGGAAGAGCTCGGTTTGCCTAGCAACAAGAAGATTCTTTTGTCCTTGGGACGCATTGCGAAAGAAAAGTCGATCGACGTTTTGCTCAGGGGCTATGCCAATTATGTAGATGAGCATAAGGACAACCCGACCTACTTCCTGATCGTCGGCGGGGGGCCCGAACTCGATAGCCTCAAAAGCCTGGCCAAGGAATTGGGTCTTGAGGGATCGGTCGGCTTTGCCGGCCCGGTCAAGCCCGACCGGGTGCCCTTGTACTACGCCCTTGGGGACTTCTTCCTTTCGGCCTCGGTGACCGAGACCCAGGGTCTGACCTTCATGGAAGCGATGGCGGCCCACCTGGTTTTGTTCATCCGTTACGACCAGGCCCTCGCCACCACCATCAGCGATGGGGAATCCGGCTTCTTCTTCCAAGACGAATTTGATTTTTCTCAGAAGTTGGAGGGACTATTGGCCCTTCCGACGCCTATATTGGATGGGGTAAAGGAAAAGGCCCTGTCCTCTTTGGCCCCCTATAGCCTCGACCGCTTTGCCGAGTCGATCATGGAGGTATACGGACGTGCCATCCGCAAACACTGGTGACGTCATAAGAGACGTCAAAATCAAAAAGAACAAGGTCGAAGTCTATTTCCAGGATGGATCTTCTTTGTTATTGTCCCCCGACCTCTATAGCGACTACTTCCTCTACGTCGGAAAGGAACTGACGGCCAAGGAAAAGAAGGAACTGACCAAACGGGCCAAACGCCAAAAGGAACGCGATTACGCGACCGCCTACGCCCTCAAAGGGCTCAAGAGCCAAAAGGAAGTGAGGGACGCCCTCCTTAGAAAGGGAAGCGGCTATGCCGACGCCGCTTCGATTTCCGAAGAACTGGTAAGAGAAGGCTTGATCGACGAGGAAGCCCTCGGAGGCTATCTGGTCGATAGTTATACCCAAAGGGGTTACGGGGAGAGGTATATCCAAGAAAAGCTCTACCTCAAGGGACTGAAGAAAAGGGAAGTGGAGACCGATGAAGAGGTCCTCGGGAACTTGTTTCAACGGCTTCTTAGCAAATACGCGGACGTACCCCTAAGAAAGAGGAAGGAAAAGATCACAGCCTTTTTGCTAAGACGCGGCTATTCCAATGAGGATTTCGCTTCCTTGGTAAAGGAGATAAGTAACACTCCGGAGCAAGAGGAAAAGGAGAGGAAAATGTGCCGCCTGGCCTTAAAAACCCTCATGGAAAAAGAGAGGGAAGGGTATAATCAAAGGGCTTTGAGAGAAAAGGCCTACGCAAGATTGATGGCCATGGGCTATGACCCCGACGACATAGCGAGGGCCTTGGAGGATAGTAACGATGAAACTAATTGCTGATTTCCTAGATGGCGATCGGATCGACGGCCAGTTTTTGGTCGCGTCCATGAACCGGTGCAGTTCCAATGCCGGTCGCCCCTATCTGAACCTCATCCTCCAGGATTCCAGCGGAACCATCCCCGCGAAGAAGTGGGACGTCGAACAAGACGACGAGAGGATTTTGGCGGGGGGCAACGTCGTCTCCATCTCCGGTGACGTCCTCGACTACAAGGGCGCCCTCCAATTCAAGATCCTTTCGGTCAGGGAACTCGACCAAAGCCTCATCGACGTCTATCGTTTTGCCTTACCCTGTCCCGTCGATCCCAAGCTCCTCGAAAAGCATCTCGACGAACTCCTTTCTTCCTTCAAGGAAGGGGACCTCAAGAAACTGGTGACCGGGATCATCGCCGACCACCGCAAGGCCTATGTTTCCTATCCGGCCGCGGTCAAGAACCACCACAATTGCCTCGGAGGCCTCATGTACCATTCCCTAAGGATGGCGGACCTCGCGGAAGAGATCTGCCGCCTCTATGACGACCTCGACCGCGATCTCTTGGTGGCCGGCTGCATCCTCCATGATTTAGGCAAGACCATCGAGTTAAGTGGACCCGTGGCCACCAAATACACCCTATCTGGGCGTTTACTCGGCCATATCGCCATCGGCGATGCCCTTCTCGCCGAAAAGATCGACGAGCTCGGCCTCAAGGACGAAAAGGTTACCCTGCTAAGACATATGGTTTTAAGCCACCACGGCAAGCCGGAGTTCGGGGCGGCCGTCCGCCCGGAAATCCGGGAAGCCTTCGCCCTTTCGATGATCGATGACTTCGACGCCAAGATGGACATCATCTCCAAGGCCCTCGAAGGCCTCAAGACCGGCGAGTGGTCCCAACGGATCATGGCCATGGACGAGAGCTATTTCTATAAGCATAAGTAAGTAAGAAAAAAGGCCATCTCGGGAACGTTCGGCTATTCCTTAATGGCCTTCAGACGTCCATCTCCCTTTTGGTCAGTAATTTGGTTTTACTTTTTTCGCAATGACTCGTCGCGATTTGGGAATGGACGTTTTCTACACCCGCAATATAAAAAAGAGGGAGGACTTTGTCAAAACCTCCCCGATTTACAATTGGCCTTTGGCTATGCCAAAGAGGTTATAAACCTTCCTTGATCGTATGGGCGAGCAGGGGGAGGTCTTCCTGGTTCTCCCTACTCTTCATGGTGATCTGGAAGCCGCCTTCGCCCCCGACGTAACGGGGGATGACGTGGACGTGGAAGTGGGGGACGGTCTGGCCGGCCAGTTCCCCGGCGTTGGTAAGTATGTTGACGCCCTTGGCCCCGAGGACGCTTTCCATGGCCTGGGCGATCCTTTGGGCCACGTCGTAGACCTTGTGGAGGGTCTCCTTGGGGGTATCGAGGATCGAAGCGTAATGGGCCTTGGGCATGACCAAGGTATGGCCCTTGGTGACCTGGCTGATATCAAGGATGGCCAAGACGTCGTCGTCTTCGTAGACCCGGGTCGCCGGGATCTCGCCGGCGATGATGGAACAGAATATGTCTTTCATGCTTCCTCCTAGCAAAAAGGGATGGGTGTTTCCCATCCCGAATTATAAGGCTTAATTGGACCTAGTCGTTGAACAAGCCACCGAAAGTGGTCTTGAAGTAGTCGTAGACGTCATCGTCGTGGAAGGAGATGGCCATCTGTTCGACGTAGTACTGCTTTGCCGAATTGGCGTAGGTGTCGTTGCTACTTAGGGCATAGGCCACGTTCATCGCCACTTCGTCGAGGAAGAGGGGTTCATCCTCGTGCTTGAGCATCTTGTCGTAGCTCTGGTCGTTGGTTTCCGAGAGCTTGGCGGTCTTGACCGCTTCTTCGACCTTGATGATGTACCAGTTGCCGGCGTTGGTGACGACGAAGGGGTTCTGGTCCCCGTCTTCGTAGTTGGCCGGGACCAGGTAATAGTCCCCGCCGCGGTACCAGCCGTAGTCCATGTTGAGGTTGTCCTCATAGGCGGTTCCGTCCTCATTGAGGTTGAAGTCGACTTCGTTGGCGACGTTCATCCGGAAGAGGCGGGTCTGCATGGCGCTGGGGACGGTATCGGAAGGCATGCCGGAGCTGGTGAACCAGCCGTGGGTGGTGTGGGAAGCGGCCACCAGTTCCTGGTAACGGATTTGGAACCCGATTTCCGGGGCATAGGCCCCCGAACCGGTGAATTCGCTCCGGACCGAATCATCGTCGCTGAAGCGGTTGTCGGTCAATAGCTTCCAGTCTTCGTAGATGGCCCCGAGGGAGGATTCCTTGTAGTAGCTGGCCTCCCCGCCGTCGGCGGAAAGGGGATCGCTATCGATGGTAGCCTCGGTCCAGCCGGCCTCGCTGTAGATCTCGTGGGCCAGCTTGTCGGCCTCGGAGTCACTTGCGGCGCTGCCGCGGGTATCGGTCGCGAATTCGTAGGTCCCCTTGTAGAGGTTGCTCAGGAACTCGAAGCCGTAGGTTTCCCCGTCCAGCCCGGCGTTGATGACGTTGGTGGAATAGGAATCCATCAGGTTCCGGGTGGCGTTGATCATGTTGGGGTCGCTGTTGTTGGGGAGGTTGATGATGTCGACCTTCCGGGCGTAGCTGAGTCCCAAGGAACGGTAGTTCTGGGAGATGAGGTATTCCGAGGTCAGGAGGTTACGGTAGATGTCGGGGAGGACCGCCACCTTGATGTAGGTCTCGTAACGGTCGAGGATGTCGCCGAAGTAGGCGTTTTCCCCAACCAGGGAATCGTCATAGCCAAGGGTCCCTTCGACCAGGCGGAGGGAACCGCCGACCAACTTCCGGTTGAAATCGGTGGAAGCGACCTCGGGGAGGTCGTAGTACTCGGCGATCCGCTGGTCGTAGAACTTTTCTTCCTCGAAGACGGAACGGGTCTGGTAGGTGGTGTCCTTGACGTAGCCAAGGAAGACTTCCTCGATCCGATAGACGATCTGCTTGTAGATCGACTTGACGCGCTCGACGTCGCCTTCGTAGATCTCGTAGGTATCGGCGATGGCCTGGAGCTTGGTCTCGTCGTTGTTATTGACCGCTTCCTTGAGGCCGTTTTCCCCGTAGAGTTCGCCGAACATCGTGGTGGCGTAACGGTAGAGGACGTTGTTGAGGACGGTTTCGGAATTGGTATCCCCGGCCACGACGACGGCATCGTAGATTTCCTTCATCTGGTTGTTGACGATGCCCTCGAGGTTGAGGATCGACTTGTAGTACTCGCTGTCGGTGGGACGGGCTTCGACGCGGTTGCAGGAAGCAAGGGTCGCCACGCCGGCGATGGCTGTCAGCAAGGTGGCCGCCAATTTGGTTTTATTGCGCATAGTAGCAAACTCCTCCTTCTTGCCAATCGGCCCCGCTATGGGACTTAAAGCCGATGGCGCACCTTTCGGGGACGAGGTTCGGACGGCCGGTGGTGACATCACCGTCGGCATCATAACCCATGGTCCTGGCGCTTTCCTGGGCCGTCAAGAGTTCGGCATAGGTGCTCCAGGCATCCTTGAGGGTTTCGAATTCGTCATCGTCGGCCGCGGTCCTACGCAGACGGATGTAGCGTTGCATGTCGGCCTCGAGCTTGTCGTCGAGGAATTCGATCTTGGCCCCGTCTTCGGTCCCGCCTTCCATCAGTTGCTGGAAGATGTAGGTCGAGATGGCGTCGCTATAGCCTTCGATTTCGCTCCGGATGGTGGAGACGCGGGAGGTTTGGTTGTTGTCGCTGCTCCCACCGGTGATGGTCTGGGTGTTGAAGTTGACGTAGGTGGCAAGGTTGTTGCCGTCATTGTCCTTCGGATACCCGGATTCGCTTTCGGTGTGGAGGGTGTAGTACTCGCTGAGGTCGGCGACCTTGTCGTCTTCGGCGGTCAGGGTGGTGAGCTTACCGCCATCGAGCTTGCTGCCGTATTGGCTGAGGCCGCTTCTTTCGATGACCATGAAGTGGATGCCGGTGTAGTCGGCGGTCCCGGCCCTCACGGCCAAGATGATCTGACCGCGTTCGTTGGTGAGCACGTTATGCTCGAACTGCGGCAGGACCTCGGTGGTGTCGACTTGGAAGCCGGGGATGGCGCCGTATTCGGGCTTGTAGACCCCGTCCTTCAAGGTGTCGCTGATTCGGCTGTCGTTGAAGGCGATGTCATTGGGGGTGATGACGCAGACGTTGTGCTTGTTGAAGTACTTGTTGAAGATGATGTTGCGCGGGAAGGTGGTGGCGACACCGTCGTTGACGAGCTGGTTGTTCTCGTCGCGTTCCCAGCCGTTTTCGGCGGTGGTGGCAAGAGCGACGGCCGCCCCGTAGGGGATGGTCCCGATGCCGCTAGAGACACCATTGAGCTCGGTGTCGTACTTCTCGCCTTCGGCAAAGAAGTCATAGACGGTCTTTTGGGAGGCACCGTAACCGACGGTCTGGTCCTGGTCGATGTCTTCCTCGGTGGTCCCGGTCGCTTCCTGGGTCAGCCCCGGGGTGATGCGGTAGACGTTTTCATTGCCATAGGTATTCCCCGCCTTGGTCGCCTCCTTGTTATATAAGGATTCGAAGGCATAGATGCCGAGACGGAATTCGTTGACATAGCTATCGGACATGAGGCCGAGGTCGCCATAACGGGCGGCGCTCCCCTCGTCATCGCTTTGGGAAAGGGCGATCTGGCCGAAGGTTTGGCGGGTGCTGCTCCCGGAACGGGGGTCACCGGCCAAAGAGAAGACGGCGGTGCTGAGGCTCTTGGCATCGTCCTGGGTGATTTCCCCGGTCACGAAGTTGCTATAGGAAGCCGAGACGTTGATGAGGACGTGACGGACGTGGTAGGGGGTCTCTTCCTTGAGCCAGCCTTCATTGCCAACCCCGAACTCTTCGCTTTCCGGGAAGATGGGATCGGAACCGTTGAGGCCGTCCTTGTTCCCGTCGCGGATGGCGGCGATGTTGTCGGCGTAGAAGTCCGTTTCGAAGGTCCCCTTTTCGCCGATGAAGTCGTTCTCGCCGGTCCCGGTGCCGTTGTAGATGTAGTACTCAAGCAACTCGTCGATGTTTTCGACGTTGTGGCTATCGAGGATCGACTGGAGTTCGGCTTCGTAGGTCGTGCCGTTGGTCGTGGCGTTGTTCTGGGCCGTTTCCATGTCGCTTTGGACGGCGTTCTGGGCGTTGTTACGAATGTTCTGGTAAACGTTCGCCAGCTTCGGATCGCTGTAATATTTGCGGATCAGGACCTCGTAGATCTTGTCGAATTGGGTCGACAAGGCCGAGCCGTTGGCCTGGTAGTCCTGTAACAACTCTTCAGCCGTATAACCGACGACATTCCCATTGCTGTCGGTATAGGTGAGGATGTTGCCACCCTTATCGGGCGTCGCGCCGTTGCAGCCGGTTAGGGCCAAGGCTCCGACGAAGGCACCAAGCACCGCGATCGCTTTGATTTTCGTTTTCATATGCGGGGATGCTCCTCCAAAAATAAAACCAACCTTTCAAAGTTGCGCGATAAGTTTATTCTCTATAGAGAATGCTTGCAACAAGCAAAAAACCCATGGCCCATCGGCCTTCTTTACCATATCGTTTGCGGCTCTCGTAGAGGGTGTATAAAATGGGCCCGGAAAAGCCATGTCAACCATCGTAATCGAAAATCTCGAAGCCGGAATCCCCGGCAAAAAAATCCTCAAAGGCCTCAATCTTTCCTTTGATTCCACCGACACCATCGCCGTTTTGGGCCCCAACGGCCACGGCAAGTCGACGCTGCTCGGCGTCCTCATGGGCAACCCCCGTTACATCGTCTACGGCGGCAAGGTCACCATCGACGGGGAAGACCTCCTTTCCTTGACCCCGGACCAGCGGTCGAAGAAGGGCCTATTTTTGGCCATGCAGACCCCGAGCGAGATCCCGGGTCTCAACTCCGCCGACTTCTACAAGGCGGCCATGAACGCCCACCGGGAAAAGCCCCTGACATTCTTTGAAACCTACCGCCTCCTCCAAGATGCCTACCGCGAGATCGGCATCCCCTTCGAGATGAGCAAGCGCAATCTCAACGAGGGCTTCTCGGGCGGGGAGAAGAAGCGGAACGAGATCCTCCAAATGATCTTGCTGAACCCCAAATTCGCTTTCCTAGACGAGATCGACTCCGGCCTCGACGTCGACGCCCTCAACGTCGTCTCGGCCGCCATCAACCGCCAGAAGGAAAAGGGAACCGGCTTCCTTATCGTCTCCCACTATGACCGCCTCTTCGAGATGGTCAAACCCAACAAGACCGCCGTCATCGTCGATGGGAGAGTGGCCGTCCAAGGCGGCCCTGAACTCGCCAAGAGGATCGATACCCAGGGCTACGAATGGATCAAGGACGAACTCGGGATCGAGATCGAAAAAAGCGACGAACGCAAGATGAATTCCGTCTCCATCGGCACCTGCGCCGTCAAGGTGGATGCCAATGGCCGATAAGCGTCTTTCCCTCCTTGATGATTTCCCGGAAGAAGCCACTTACGAAATCGGACCCGGGGAATGTTTTCGTCTGTCCCTTGCTTCGCTAAACAATCAAAAATCCACGCATATCGTGCTCAGAGTGGCGGAAAACGCTTCGGTTGAGCTTGCTTTGGCCCTCTTCGCCGAAGGCAAGGGCGTCATCAATATCGAAGCTATTTTGGAAGAAGGCGCTTCCTTCCACGCGGTGGCGTCCACCATCGCCTCCGGGGCCTCCGACAAGAAGGTTTATCTCTCCGCCATCCATGAAGGCGGATCCTCCAAGGCCTTGGTCGAAAGCCGCGGCATCGTGGCCGGCAAGTCCCGCCTGACCCTCTCGGGGACCGGCCATATCAAGCACGGGGCCAAGAAGGCCAATACGAGACAGGAAGCCAGGATCATCGTCTTCGACAAGGGCTGCTTTGCCTCGGCCTCGCCGATCCTTAAGATCGACGAAAACGACGTCATGGCCAGCCACGGCTCGGCCGAAGGGATGGTCGATGAGCAGCATCTCTTTTATTTGGAGAGCCGCGGCATTCCCGAAAAGGAAGCTAGGCGTCTCATTACGTCCGGTTATTTGCTTCCGGTCTTGCCCTATTTCTCCGAAGAAGAACAGGCCAAACTCAACGAAGCCATCGAGAGGAACCTATGATGTTCGATCCGTACGTTCTTAGAAAAGATTTCCCGATGATTGCCAATGGGATCAAGATGCAGGGTCATCCTTTGATCTGGCTCGACAATGCCTCCACCACCTTCAAGCCCTATCCGGTCATCAAGGCGGTCGAGCGTTACTACTACGAGGAAACCTCCAATAGCCATCGCGGGGACTATGACCTCTGCTTCAAGATGGACCAGGAAGTCGAAAGGACCCGGGAAACCGTGGCCGCCTTCATCGGGGCCAAGCGGCCCGAGGAAATCGTCTTTACTTCTGGGACCACTTCCTCTTTGAACCTTCTGGCCTTTGGTTACGCTTCCAAGTATCTGAAGCCCGGGGACGAGATCCTTCTGACCGAAGCCGAGCACGCCTCCAACGTCCTTCCTTGGTACAAGGTCAAGGAGATGACGGGCTGTGAGGTCAACTTCATTCCGTTAACCGAAGAAGGAAGGCTGACCGTCGAGAATGTCCGCAAAAGTTTGACGGAAAAGACGAAAATCGTCTCGATTGCCGAAGTTACCAACGTTCTGGCCTATAGCGCCCCCATCAAGGAAATAGCCAAGATTTGCCATGAAAATGGGATTCTACTAGCGGTCGACGGGGCCCAATCGGTTCCCCATAAGAAGACCGATGTCGCCGATAGCGACGTCGACTTCCTCAGCTTCTCGGGCCATAAGCTGTGCGGGCCGACCGGGATCGGGGTTCTCTATGGGAAATATTCCCTTTTGGAGAAGATGGATCCCTTCATGACGGGCGGGGGCAACAACGCCAAGTTCGACATGTGCGGCGATGCCTCTTTCCTTGCTCCTCCGATGCGCTTCGAAGCCGGGACCCAGAACCTCGAGGGGATCATCGGCCTCAGGGCCGCCATCGAGTACCTCCAGAAGATCGGGATGGAGGAAATCGAGGAATACGAAAAAAGCCTCAAGAAGTATGCGGTGGAGCAGATTGAAAAGACCGGCAACGCCATCATCTACAACCACGATAGCGAAGGCCCGATCGTTACCTTCAACGTGAAGGACGTCTTCGCCCAGGATGCCGCGACTTTCTTCAATAGCCGGGGCATTGCCGTCAGAAGCGGCCAGCACTGCGCGAAGATCCTCATGGACTTCCTAGGGACCGTTGCCACGGTCCGGGCTTCCTTCTATTTCTACACCACGAAGGAAGATATCGATGCCTTGGCCGATGCCATCGCCCACGGAAAGGAGTTTCTCGATGCCTACTTTTGAACTCGATCCGATGATGATGAGGGAAATCATCATGGACCATTACGCCAACCCGCGGCACTTCGGGGTTCCCGCCAAGCCCGAGGAGTATGAAAAAGTCCACGCCGACAGCGACAACTGCATCGACGATTTCGATCTTTATCTCAAATACGAAAACGGAAAGGTGACGGACGCCATGTTCAACGGGGTGGCCTGCACCATTTCCAAGGCCTCGACCGACATCCTTTGCGATCTTTTGATCGGCAAGGACAAGGAGAAAGCTTTCTATATCATTGACCAGTTTTTGGCCATGATCGCCGAAAAACCCTATGACCAAGAGGCCCTCGACGAGGCCTTGGCCTTCAAGAACACCGGGCGTCAGGCCGGACGGATCCACTGCGCCACCATGGGCTGGACCGCCATGGCCGAGATGCTGAAGAAGGAGGACAAATGACCCCCTACGAGCCGAAGGACGGCTACGCCTACGACTTCAAGACCGAGGCCTCGGAACTTTTTTCGACCGGCAAGGGTTTGAACGAGGACGTGGTCCGGGCCATCAGCAAGGCCAAACGGGAACCGGAATGGATGCTGGAGTTCCGCCTCAAGGCCCTCAAGGCCTTCAACGAGCTCTCTCTCCCTTCCTTCGGGCCCGACCTCTCGGACCTCGATTTCCAAAGCTATACTTACTTCAAAAGAAACGTCAGCGAGGAAGAAAGCAGCTGGGATTCGGTCCCGAGCGAAATCAAGAAAACCTTCGAGAAACTGGGCATTCCCGAGGCGGAACAAAAGTATTTGGCCGGGGTCTCGACCCAATTTGAAAGCGAAGTCGTTTATCACAATATGCTGAGCGAGGTCCAGGAGAAGGGCGTCATCTTCCTTTCGACCGACATGGCCCTCCAGACCTGCCCCGAGATCTTCAAGAAGTACTTCGGGACCATCGTCCCGATGCGGGACAACAAGTTCAGCGCCCTCAACGGGGCCGTTTGGTCGGGTGGCTCCTTCATCTACGTCCCCAAGGGCGTGAAGCTGGAAAAACCCCTTCAAAGCTACTTCCGGATCAACTCCGAGAAGACCGGCCAATTCGAGAGGACCCTCATCATCGTCGATGACGGGGCCGACGTCCATTACGTCGAAGGCTGCACCGCGCCCATCTATTCCAAGGAATCGCTCCACGCCGCGGTGGTGGAAATCTACGTCGGCAAAGGCGCCAAGTGCCGTTACTCGACGGTCCAGAATTGGAGCAACAACATCGTCAATCTCGTCACCAAACGGGCCTACGTCGAAGAAGACGGCCTCATGGAATGGATCGACGGGAACATCGGTAGCCAGCTCAACATGAAATACCCCGGTTGCGTCCTCCACGGCGACCGGGCCAAGGGGACCTGCATCTCGATCGCGGTCGGCAGCAAAGGCCAATACCAGGATGCCGGGGCCAGGATGATCCACATCGGCAAAAACACTTCGTCCACCATCATTTCCAAATCGATCGCCCACGATGGGGGCGTCGTCAATTACCGCGGGACGGTCCGGATTGCCCCCGGGGCCGACGGCAGCAAGGCCCACGTCGAATGCGACACTTTGCTTCTCGACGATTCCTCGAAATCCGACACCATCCCGAAGAACGAAATCCTCAATCAGCAGAGCTTCATCGAACACGAGGCGACGGTCAGCCGCATCAACGAAGACCAGCTCTTCTATTTGATGAGCCGTGGTCTAACCGCGGCCCAAGCCACGGAGATGATCGTCATGGGCTTCATCGAACCCTTCAGTAAGGAACTTCCGATGGAGTATGCGGTCGAACTCAACCAACTGATCAAGCTCGACATGTCGGGATCCATTGGCTGATGGACGCGGACGTCATCGTTGTCGGGGGCGGTCATGGCGGCATTGAAGCCGCTTTTGCCTGCGCTCATTTGGGCAAGCAGGTAATTTTATTAAGCCTTGATAAGAAGATGATCGGGAACACCCCCTGCAATCCCCATATAGGAGGGAGCGCCAAAGGGGTAGTGGTCCGGGAAATCGACGCCTTGGGCGGGATGATGGGGATTTTGGCCGACCACGATCCCCTCCAGATCAAGATGCTCAACACCGCCAAAGGTCCGGGCGTCAGGTGCCTCCGGGCCCAGGTCGACAAATACGGTTATCCGGCCTATGCCCAAAAGCTCCTCGATGAAGAACCCAATATCACGGTTCTCGAAGAAGAGGCGGTTGCCCTTCTCCATGACTCGAGCCGCGTCTATGGCGTCATCCTTAGAAACGGAGAGAAATTAAAGTCCAAAGCCGTCATCCTCACGACCGGGACTTATATGGACTCCCGGATTATCCGCGGGGATGAGGTCTACGAAGAAGGACCCGATGGGGTCAAGGCCTCCAAGGGCCTTTCGGCTTCCCTCAGGGAGATGGGAATCGAAACCTTCCGTCTCAAGACCGGGACTCCGCCCCGGATGGACAAGGCTTCGATCGATTTCTCTAAGGGGCAAGTCGAACCGGGCCAAGCCGGTTATCTCAACTTCTCCTTTTTGAGTGACCGCTACATCCCCCTCGAGGGGCAGATGCAGTGCCATTTGATCTACACTTCGCCGAAAACCTTGCAGATCATTCGCGAAAACATCGATAAATCGGCATTATACAACGGTTCCATCACTTCGGTCGGGCCCCGTTATTGCCCGGCTATCGAAAGCAAGGTCATCCGTTTCGGGGACAAGGAAAGACATCAGCTATTTTTGGAGCCGGAAACCCGTGACGGCAATTCGATTTATCTCCAAGGTTTCTCGACCGCCTTCCCGCGTAATATCCAAGAGGATCTGGTCCATAGTCTCCCTGGCCTTGAGGAAGCCAAGATCCTCAAGTACGCCTATCAGATCGAATATGACGCCATCAGGCCTTTGCAATTCGATTCCTCTTTGAAATTAAAGGCTTACGACGGTCTCTATGGTGCCGGTCAGATTTTGGGCACGAGCGGCTATGAAGAAGCGGCCGGCCTCGGCCTGATGGCGGGCCTCAATGCCTGTCGGGCCATCGATGGCCTGCCGCCCATCGTCTTACGCCGGGATGAGGCTTATATCGGAGTCATGATCGATGACCTCGTGACCAAGGGGACGGAAGAACCTTATCGGCTTCTATCTAGCCGCGCGGAATACAGGCTTTTGTTAAGACATGACAATGCAGACCAACGCTTGACCCATATTGCCATTGAGACTGGACTAGCCAGCAAGGAAAGAACAGAAAAATTTAATAGGAAGATAGAAAACTTAAAGAAGGCAAAAGAGCTACTTTCCACCACCACCATTTCCCCGGGCCCGTCCTTGGACCATATTCTCAAGGAAGGCGGATATCCCGCGAGCCAAGATGGCTATCGGGCTGAATCCTTGTTGAAACGCCCAGGGATTTCGATCTTCCCGATGCTCGAGGCCGTTCCCCCCGTTCAGGAGTTGGGCCTCAATCCCGATTCCCTTTCTTCTTTGGAGACCGGGATCAAATATGAAGGCTATATCAAGCTGGCTTTGGAGGATGCCCAGCGCCTCCAAAAGGCGGAAATGGTTCTCATCCCCGAGGAAATTGATTATTCTTCGATCCAGGGCCTGGCTTTGGAAGCCCGGGAGAAACTATCGGCCGTCCGTCCCAAGACCTTGGGGCAGGCCGAACGGATCCCCGGGGTCAATCCCGCCGACTGCGCCGCCCTCCTATTAGCCTTGAAGAGGATGAAAAATGAGCTTTGATGACTTGCTGAAGGCCTTCCCCTTTGTCCAAAGGGCCGATCTTCTTGATCGCTTTTTGGATTTGGTCTTGGAGGCCAACAAAACCACCAATCTCACCGCCATCAGGGACAAGGACGAAGCCATCGTCAAACACCTTTATGATTGCCTCCTTCCCTTGGCCATCACTTCGATTGAAGGGAAGAAGGTCCTCGATATTGGTTCCGGAGCCGGTTTTCCCGGCCTAGTCTTCGCCATCGTTTGTCCGACCAGCCATTTGGTCCTATGTGAGTCGAATGGCAAGAAGGTCGGCTTCTTGAAGAAAGCCATCGAAGCCTTGGGCCTCGATAATGCCGAAGTCCTTCAAAGCCGGGCCGAGGAAATCCCCGGCCGGGAGACCTATGACGTCATTACCGCCCGGGCCGTCGGCTCTTTGCCAATCCTTTTAGAAATCTCCGCCCCCTTGTTGAAGAAGGGCGGGACCTTCGTCTCCATGAAGGGGAGTGAAGGCGAGAAAGATATGGACGGGGCTCTCAGGGCCGCCAAGGAACTCGGCCTAGCCGAGGTCTCTCGGAACTCCTTCGAATTGCCCGAAGAAAAAGGGAAACGGGTGATCGGAATCTATACCAAAAAGGCGGAGACGCCCCATAAATATCCCCGTCCCTATGCCAAAATGGTAAAACGCCCCCTTTAGGGGAGAGGACAAAAGTCCGATAATTTGCAACATGAGCCGCATCATCGCCATCGCCAATCAAAAGGGCGGAGTCGGGAAGACCACGACCGCCGTCAACTTGTCCAGTGCCTTAAGCAAACTCGGGAAGAAGGTTTGCCTTATCGACATGGACCCGCAGGGCAACGCGGGACGTTGCTATGGCCTCGATGTGACCGGCATTGCCGATACGACTTGCGAATTACTAGCCGGAGCGAAGAAATTAAAGGAACTCCTGATCCACGACGAATGCTCGGGGGTGGACATCGTTCCTTCGAACCTTAGATTAGCTTCTTTCGAGCCCCGTGGAGGTGAGCGTTTGGCTCCTTTTTCGTCTCTTAGGACCGCCTTGGAACCCTTCAGGGAAGACTACCAATATTTCATTTTGGATTGCCCTCCTTCCCTAGGCCTATTGAACATCAATGCCCTGGTGGCCGCCGACTCGGTCATCATCCCGGTTCAATGCGAATACTTCGCGATGGAGGCGGTGGCCGCCATCCTGTCCTCCATTGCCTCGATCCAGCGTTCCTATAATCCAAACCTCGAGATCGAGGGGATCTTGCTGACGATGTTCGATCCGAGGACCAAGCTGGCCATCGACGTCATGCAGGAAATCAAAAGTCTCTTCAAAGAAACGACTTTTGCGGCCATTGTGCCACGGAATATCTCGGTTGCCGAGGCGGTGAGCCGGGGCCTGCCGGTCACCAATTGGCGACCCTCCGCCCAAGGATCCTTGGCCTATTTCGCATTGGCTAGGGAAGTGATCGAGCATGAGTAAGAGCCAGAGGAAACCAAACCCGACCCTCTCCTCCTTGATGGAGAAGTTCGCCCGCAATGACGTCATTGCCGAACTCGAAAAGGAGTACCAGGTCAGTGGCGGGGTCATGCTTTCCCTATCTCTCATCGACGACAACCATACGGTCCGTAAGGCCCGTCCCTCCAAGCAGGAAAGCGAACGCTTTGCTGCCGCCCTCAAGGACAGGGGCCTATGGAATCCCTTGCTGGTAAGGCCCTACCAGGGGAGGTATGAATTGATCCTTGGGAGGAAGCGTTACTACGGGGCTAGAATCGTCGGATTAAAGGAAGTCCCATGTGTCATTTCCGAGGCTTCGGATGAAGAAACCCTCC
Source organism: uncultured Bacilli bacterium (assembly GCA_944363565.1). Classification (GTDB taxonomy): domain Bacteria; phylum Bacillota_I; class Bacilli_A; order RFN20; family CAG-826; genus UBA4951. The sequence goes on along the minus strand of CALVUI010000003.1, from coordinate 51,327 downwards.
TGATGCTACTAGCCGACGTCCGTGACCAACGGGAAGGCAGCGTTTTGGAAATGGCCCTCATCTACCAGGCCCTCATTTCCGAATACGGCTATAGCCAAGCGACCTTGGCGAGGTTAAGCCACGCCTCGAGAAGCCAGATCACCAACATCATCCGCCTTTTGAAGTTACCTGAACCCGTCATAGACGAACTGGCCAAGGGGAGATTGACCTATGGGCATGCCCGGGCCCTCATTCCCCTTTCCTACAATGACTGCCTCGATGTTTCGGAGGCCGTGATCCGCAATTCCTATTCGGTCCGGGAGACCGAGGAACTCTGCCGCCGGGTCCTCTTCCCGGGACAAAGGGAAGACGATCTCAGGGCCACCGCCATCAAGATCGGGGCCGATTCGATAAAGAAGAAGGAAAAGTCCCTGACCATCGACTTCCCGACCAAAGGGGCCCTCGAGACCTTTTTGGCCAAGATTTCCGAGAAGAAAAACTAATGTCGGTCCCCAAAAGGGAACCCATCTTGGTTTATAATCCTTTTAATGGCGGAAACTTTGTTGAACATCCTCGTCGAAGGTCTTAAGGAATTCACTTATGTCAACTTTCAGGCGGAGATGGAACTCAAACGGGTTTCCGGGAAAAACCGCCAAAACGCATTTTCTTTCCTTAGGTCGATCACCATCGAGAATAAGGGCAAGGAGGACATTTCCGAAGTCGATCTTCTGATCACCTCTTCCTTCCCCGGGATCCAAATCGCCCCGGTCCATATCTCGGTCCTCGAAAGCGGGCGCAAGACCCTCCTTTCTTCCTTCTCGATCTTTGTCGACGCCTTGTCCCTTTATCAGATCAACGAAGCGGTGCCCTGCACCCTCCGTTTCGAAATCGTCAACAAGGCCGGGGAAGTCCTAGCTACCAAGAACTTCTCGCTGCGGTTACTACCGATCGAGGAGAGTGCTTCCGACATCAGGATCCCCGAAATCCTTTCTTCCTTCGTCACCCCCAATGACGACGAGGTCAAGAAGCTGGTGGCCGAAGCCGCGGCCGAGCTTCAGGAAAAATGCGGCCGGAGCGATTTCTCGGGTTACCAATACCATGACCCCAACAAGGTCTACGAAGAACTCGAGGCCCTGTACCGGGCCCTCATGAAGAGGGGCATCCGTTATAGCGAGCCCCCGACCTCCTTTGAGAAGACCTTCCAACGGGTCCGCCTCCCTTACGAAGTATTGAACGAAAGAGTGGCGACTTGCTTGGATTTTTCCCTTTTATATGCCTCTTTGGCCGAGTCGATCGGCCTACGTCCGGTCATCGTCATATTGCGCAACCACGCGATGCCGGCCGTCTGGCTCGATGAGGAAAATAGCTTTTCTCCCTATGAGGAAAACGGCTCCCTCGTCATCACCATGGCCTCCAAGGGCTTCGAACACCTTTCGATCATCGACGTGACCATGGCCCATGCCTCCCACCTCGCCCCCTTCGAGGCGGCGGTCGAGGAAGGCTACGCCAAGATGAGCGTCGAGGCCCGCTTCCGCTACGCCCTCGACATCGCCATGTGCCGGAAGGAACACCTCCTTCCGATTCCCACGCCCCATAAGGTCGGGGAGGAAGTCAAAGTCGATCTTCCCTCTTTTCAAATCGATTCCTCGCGGGAAACCCCGAAGGTCGACGAAAGCGCCCGGCGTTATATCGATTCCTCCGACCGCGGGGACAAAAACCGTTTCGACCATTGGCTTGAAAAGTTGCTCGACCTCAATCTCGGCAACCGCCTCATCAACCTGCGTCTCGGCAGCAGTCCCGTCCAATTCGTCGTTCCCGATAGCGAGAAGCTGATCAAGGAAATGGCGACCCGCAACCGCCTGACCGTCGTCCCCCTCCAATTCGGGGCCATGCCGGTCGAGGAAGGGGAGAAGGTCATCGCCTTCCCCTCCCAAGCCTACGGCAATTTGGCGGAGGAAGGATTGAAGAAAGGCCAGATCCTAGCCACCGCCAAAAACGGGGACGTCGATAACTATTTCAAGTCGCTTACCCGCAAGGCCAATACGGCCCTCGAAGAGTCGGGAAGCAACCCCCTCTTCCTTACCATCGGTTTATTGAAGTGGTTCGACAACGACCGGGCCGCCTCCGTCAACCGCGGGGCCATGTACGCCCCGGTCTTTCTCTTGCCCATCATGCTTCCGCGCCGCAAAAACGGCTCCTATTTCTCGTTTTCCTACGATTTGGAAGATTTGGGCGTCAACACGACCCTATTCGAGTACTTCCGCGAAGTCTTTGGCCTCGATTTCACGCCGATCGCCGGCTCTCTGCGCCAAAAAGACGGCCTTCCCGATCTCCGTCTGATCTATAACTTCATCCGGGAGAAGATCGCCGAGAAGAAGGGCTGGAGGCTTTATGAAAACGTCTCCTCGGCCGGCCTCTTCGGCTTTGCCCACTTCGTGATGTGGAACGACCTCAAGACCAGACGCCAGGAACTATTGGAGAACCCCTTCATCGCTTCCTTCATCTCCGGGAAGAAGGAGTGGGAGGAAAAGCCCTCCTTGGTCGGGGTCTCCGACATCGATGAGAAGATCAAGCCGGGGGACTTGGCCTTGCCCTTGCCCGCTGACTCCTCCCAAATCAAGGCCATCAGCGATGCCTTAGCCGGCGAATCCTTCATCATGGACGGCCCTCCCGGAACCGGGAAGAGCCAGACCATCGCCAACATGATCGTCAACTTCCTTTTCCATGGGAAGTCGGTCCTCTTCGTGGCCGAGAAGGAAGTGGCCCTCGACGTCGTCAAGAACCGTCTCGATGCCTTGGGCCTAGGCCGTTTCTGCCTCCAGGTCAGCAGTGTCAAAACCTCCAAGGCCGAGGTTCTGAAGAACATCTCGAGCCTCCTTGATACCGGCCCTCTCGAGGGGAGCCAAGGTTATGCCGAGAAAGCGGCCGAGGTCGATGGCCTCAGGGTCCGCCTCAATTCCCTGCTTGATCAATTGCATACCCCCCACGGTTTCTACACCTCGATCTACCAAGCGGTCCTCGATTATCTTGGGAGTCTCGATGGACGGGGCCTCTTTGAGGTGGATGAAGCCTATGTCCGGGGGCTGACCTCGGAAGGTTATGCTTCCACCATCGAAGCCCTCAAACGGGTCATGGCCTATTCATCCCTCAACCGGGGCTATTTGCAAAATCCCTTCGTTCCCTATCAGAAACGCGACTATTCCCTCTTGGACCGCGAGGCCTTGCCCAAGGCCCTCAAGCCCCTCCTCGAAGTGGACCGTGATCTTTCGCTAGACCTCTATAACTGCCTAAGGAAGCTGCCGGGTCTATACACCACTAGGAAGAACGCCGGCCTCTTCGTCGAGTTCTCTTCGATCCTCGGAAGCAACAAGAACATCCTGGCCGAGAAACTCGGAAGCGATGTCTTCCTCGATGCCGAGGATAGCCTCAGAAAATACCTTTCCCTCCATAAGGAGATGAGCCAAATCACCTCGCGGCTTCTCAAGGACTACCAACCCCAGGTCTGCCAGATCGACCTCGAGGAACTGCGGGAACTGAAAGAGGAATACACGACCTCCTCCCTCTTCAAACGGGGCAAGCCCCTCAAGAAGATCATCGAGATCCTCAAGGACTACGACCATAAGCCTTCGCGGAAGGAAGCCCTTAGGACGGTCGAGGATCTGAAGCGTCTCGACTCCCTTCGGAGACAGGCCGAAAACCTCGGGGACTATCCCCGTTTCGTCTTCCCCTCCCTCCCCGAAGATCCCCAATCTTACGACGAGGTTTCGAAGTCCTTCGAGGCCTCGGTGCAGCTCGGCAAGATCCTTAGGGAGATGGACGCCAGCAAGAACGTAGATTATGACAAAATCGCCGAAATCCTCGCAAAAGCCGAGGGAGATTACACGAAAATCTATGAGGAAAACGACGCCAAACTCCGTCGCCACCTTTCGGAACGTTCCTTCGTTCATGACCAACTGAAGGCCAAGTTTGGCTTTGACTTGGATTACTATCCCGACGAACGCGACTACTTCAAACGCGAGGGCCAGAAGGTCTCCTCGGTCATGAGCAACGACGGTTTGCTGGGCGGTTGGACCAAGTTCCTCAAGGTCCTCGACGAAGCGCGGGCCGTCTCGCCCAATGGTCTTATCGAAGGCTATCAGGAAGGGCGGATCCCCGAACATCTCCTGCTCGACGCCTATGTCAACGCCGTCTCCTACAAGGCCGTGGCCTATGCCAGCAAGGATGCCGGCCTCGAAACCATCTCCGGGGAAGAGGTCCTCAAGGTCATCGATAATTACGGCAAGGCCCTCCATGAACTCGAACGCCTCTCGGTGGTCGAGACGGCGGCCCGCATCACCTCTTCCTATCCCCTCATCAGCGAGAACTTAGCCTCCACCACCGAGGTCTACCAGCTCAAGAAGTTTGCGAAGAACGGGGGACGAGGTGTTTCCCTCCGCAATATCTTTGCCACCTTCGGGAGTTTGATCCACCGCCTTTGCCCCTGCTTCCTGATGTCGCCCCTCTCGGTGGCCCAGTTCCTCCAAAGCGGGGACCACTTCGATGTCGTCATCTTCGACGAGGCCTCCCAGATCCCGACCTCGGAAGCGGTCGGGGCCATCTCCCGGGCTTCCTCGATCGTCATCGCCGGTGACCAGCAGCAGATGCCTCCGAGCAACTATTTTGCCGCTAACGTCTCCGGACTCGTCGATGGGTCCGACTTGTTCGTGAGCCTCGACGAGGACCTCGAGAGCCTTTTGGATGACGCCATCGTCATGGGTCTGAAGCGGAACCGCCTCAACTGGCATTACCGTAGCCGCCATGAATCCCTGATTGCTTTTAGCAACAACCAGTTCTACGGGAACTCCCTTTTGACCTTCCCTTCACCCGAACAGGAAAGGCAATCGGTCTCCTTCAAGTACGTGAAGGGCCGTTATGAAAAGGGGAGGGGCGTCAACCGTGACGAAGCCAGAGCGGTGGTCGCAGAAATCCTAAGAAGGATGAAGAACCCCGAACTCAAGAAGCACTCGATCGGGGTCGTCACCTTCAACGAAGCCCAGCAGAACCTCATCATGGACTTACTTGAAAAAGAGGAAGTCAAGAATCGGAACCTCGATGCCTCGCCGGGCGGGGAGAGCATCTTCGTCAAGAACCTCGAAAACGTCCAAGGGGACGAGAGGGACGTCATCTTGTTCTCCACCACCTACGGGCCCGATCCCAAGACCGGTTCCCTTTCCTTAAACTTTGGTCCTCTTTCCCGCGAACGCGGTGAGCGCCGCCTCAACGTCGCCGTCACTAGGGCTCGGGAAGAGATGGTGGTCTTCTCTTCGATTCTCCCGGGCATGATCCAGGCCGAAAGGGCGAAAAACGAAGGGGCCCGCTATCTTCGCGACTTCCTTTACTTTGCCCAAAACGGTTCGGCCGACCTCCCCAACCTCCAGGGGAACGCCGTTTATGAAAGACGCGACTCGGTAGCCAAATACCTGGCGGCCGACCTCCAAAAACTCGGTTACAAGGTGGTCACGGATCTTGGGACTTCGACCTTCCGTTTGGACCTCGCCATCATCGATCCCGCCGATCCCGAGAAGTACGTCCTCGGGGTCCTTCTCGATGGCCCCAGTTACGTTTCCTCCCCGACCTCGAGGGACCGCAATCTGGTCCAGCCCTCGATCCTCAAGAACCTCAGGTGGCGTTTGCTCCGTTTCTGGTCGCTTGAATACTTCGACCATCCCGAGGAAGTGGTCCGGCAGATCGTCTCGAAGATCAACGCCCCCTACGAGGAGGAAGAAAGCGGGACCCTCGAAAGCGGGCCTGTCTCCTTCTACAAGAAGGAAGTCGACCTCTATCCCCACCAGATCCCCTACGAAAGGGCCGACCTCAACCTTCCCTCCTCGAGTGTCGATTCGGTCCGGATCTACGAAGCCGTTCCGCGCCTCATCGAAAAGGAGGGCCCGGTCAGCCGTCATTACATCATGGAGAAGACCAAGGAGGCCCTCGGGCAGAAGCGCCTCGGGACCAAACTCCGGTCCGAGGTCGAACTGGCCATTTCCGACACCGCCAAGGTGACGGAGATCTGTGGGTCGGAGCCCTTCTATTATCCAAGCGGCACCAACGTCGATGCCTGGCCCTACTACCGGGTCGATAAGTCGGAAAACAAACGTGATCTCACCGACATCTGCTATACCGAGCTTTCCAATGCCTTCAGCGACATCATCTACGCCCAGGGGCGGATGAGCACCGAAGACCTCATCAAGCAGACGGCCCTGATGTTTGGTTTCGAGAACCTCGGGGAGAAGCGGAAGGCCCATCTCAGGGGTGCCATCCGTTTCGCCATCGATAGGCGGCACGAACTCCACCTCGACGAGCAGGGATACATTTATATTTCCTAATAAGGTATCCGCTTCTATAATGGACCCGCATCAGGGTGACGAGAGTTTCGTCGACTGGCGGTATAGCCCGCGAGCCTAGTAGGCATGATCCGGTGAGATTCCGGGGCCAACGGTAAAGTCCGGAAGGAAGAGCGCGTCTTTCATCCCCTCTTGCAGGGGATTTTTTATGGATTTGCGTTCTCTGATCGGTCTGATTGCGATAGTGCTTCTTCTTTGCTTCACGGCCTTCCTTTACTTCAAGGAACATCCGATCAAGGGTTTTTCTTCTTCAAGAACCATCGCCGCCACCGCCTGTTTCGGGGCCCTCTCCGCCATCCTCTACGCCGTTCCGATCTTCAACTTCACCCTGCCGTTCTTCCCTTCCTTTTTGTCACTCCACTTCGACGAGATTCCTTCCTTCATCGTCGGCTTCGCCTATGGGCCCTACGCCGCGGTCGGAAGCATCTTGGTCAAGACCATCGTCAAGCTCCCCTTGACCTCGACCCTCGGGGTCGGGGAATTAGGCGACTTCATCTTGTCCACCTTGTTCGTCTTGCCTTCGGCGATCATCTATCGGCATAAGCGGAATCTGAAAGGAGTGGCCATCGGGTTCTCGGTTTCCCTCGTCCTCCAACTAGTGGCCAGCATGGTTCTCAACGTTTATATGTTGGTGCCCTTCTATAGCAACGTCATGGCGGGCCTAAACGAAGAAATCTTGTTAGCCATTTGCCAGCTGGCCATGCCTTGGATCAAGGACGTCGGCTGGTCCTATGCCTTCTACGCCGTCTTGCCCTTCAACCTCCTGAAGGATGCGATCGTCCTTGTTCTTACCTTCTTGGCCTACCGTTATCTCCATCGCTTCATCAAGTTCTCCGGGCAATAAAAAACCACCCCGATTGGGGTGGTTAGATTCGTCATCTAGTTATTCGATTTCGATGGCGCCGGCCGGGCAGTTGGCAGCAGCTTCTTCGACCGCGGCTTCTTCCCCTTCGGGGATTTCGGCGACGATGGCTTCGGCGAGGTTGTCGGCATTCATCGCGAAGACGCTGGGGCAGGTCATGGTGCAGAGGGTGCAGCCTTGGCAGGCATCGGTAACTTTGACTTTCTTTGCCATAATGTTTAGTGGTCTCCTTAAAACCGGGGTAATTATAGGGAAGGACCCTCGTCCTTGCAATCCTTCTTAACCTCGGGGGAAAGAGGATAAATATGATAAAGCCGGCTTCCGTAATCGCCGCGGACGGCGGTAGTTTCCTCGAGGCCCGTCCCGTTCCATTCGTGGTGGAGGGGGACCAATCCGTTGTTTAGAAGTTTCCCGTTTGCGATCATCGAGACCACATCTGCGGGGATTCCCTTGTGACGGGAGATGAGATTGACGAGGCTGCCATTGGGATTGAGGCGGACCGGGGAGATCATGTTGATGAGGCCCCCGAAGGTCTTGATGTCGATGGTCAGGGGCCTGCTGTCGATCCGATAAAGTTGATCGTCTTTTAGACCAGTAGCCTTAAGGAAGGGAAGCGAGGGGAGGGTATCCTGGTAGAGGCGGAAGGAGGCCACGAAGGCCTCGTCCCCGAGTCGGACCTCGAAGTCCACGGTCTTGCTCGGAATGCCCGGGTCATTGAGGAGGGAGAACTGGCCGTCTTGGAAGACCTTCCGATGTTCCTTGTAGTATTGGATCTGGGCTTTTACTTCCTTTCTTTCCAAGGGTGTCAAATCCTTGGTCGAGAGTTCGTAGCCGAAGCCCCCGAAGAGGGCGCAGTCGAAACGGGTCGCCAGGCTTGTCTTCCTGAGGGTCTGGTGGGAAGGGGACGCCGCGACATGGGCCCCCATGCAGCGCGGGGGATAACCAAGGGCGAGGTTGCCTTGGATCGTCAGTCTCGAGATGGGGTCGGTATTGTCGGAGGCCCAGATTTCCGGGAAGTAGGAAAGGATCCCGAGGTCGAAACGGTTGCCGCCCGAGGCACAGCCCTGGAAATAGACGTCGGGGAATTCGGCGGTGATGGTTTTGATGAGGCGGTAGAGCCCCTTCGCGTAATCCAAACAGAAATGGGGAGAAGGGGGATAGTCGGAGAGAGGCCGGTTCATGTCCCATTTGATGTAGGAGATGAGGCCACATCCGAGGATCTTTCTTAGTTCTTCGAGGATGTGATCCACGACTTCTTTCTTCGAGAGATCAAGGACCCATTGGTGACGGGCCTTGGAAGGAACTAAGTCAGGGGAGGCGATGACGTAATCGGGATGGGCCCGGTAGAGATCGCTATTCTCGCTGATGGCTTCCGGTTCGACCCAAAGGCCGAAGGCGAGGTCCAAGCCCTTGATTTTCTTGGCCAAGCCTTCGATACCGGACGGGAGTTTCTTTTTGTCGCACTCGAAGTCGCCGAGGGAAGTGGTGTCGTCGTTCCGTTTCTTGAACCAACCGTCATCGAGGACGAAGAGCTCGATCCCGAGTTTCTTGGCGTCCCTCGCCAGTTCCATGATCTTCCCTTCGTCGAACTTGAAGTAGGTCGCTTCCCAATTGTTGAGGAGGATTTTGCGGGGATAATCACGGAAGCGTTCGGGAATCACGTGATCTATCACGAAACGGTGGTTGTTGGCCATGGCCCCGTTGAGGCCGTGGTTGCTATAGGAAAGAACCCCATAGGGAGTGACGAAGGATTCGCCCTTCTTAAGATCGTAATGGAAGGCCTCGTCATCGAGGCCCGCCATGACGCGGGTCCGGTGGGCGGTCGAGGTCTCGACCGAATAGAAGTGGGATGAGGAATAGATGAGGTTGAAGGAATAGACGCTTCCCGTATCGAGGGTTCCGGCTTTCTCCCGTAGGAGGAAGAAGGGATTGACCCGGTTGGAAGAGAGACCCAGGTGCGAGGCAAAGTAACGTTTGCCCGGTTTGATCTCGTCGATCACCAGACCTGCTTCCGAACCCCAGGCCCCTTGGAGGGTATAGAGGTCATAAGAGTCTAGGAAGAAGTCGCGGCTATAGGAGGCCGCCCTTTCGATGGTCACCTTATCGCTATTGAGGTTGGTGATTCTCGTGGTCCTTAGAATCGTCGTAGCCTCACTGAAAAGGACATAGATGAGGTCGACGGTGATGGTCTTCCGTCTATCTTGCAAATGGACGATCAAGGTCTCGGCCTCCCCATGGGGAGTGGGGAAGTCCTCTAGTTGGTAAACCCCTTCCTTGATCTCGTGTCCGACGTAGACGAAGTCCTGGACATAGCCCTTCTCCTCGTCATAGAGGAGGACCGGGGTCGAGGAAAAGTCCCCTTTCCCAATCGAAGAAAACTCAAAGGGTTCGAAGTCCATGGTGAAGGCCTTGTCATGCCCTTCGTCATAGACGATGTTGGTCCCGCCCGGGGTATTGTGGGGGCGGTGGATGCTTTCTAAAGGTATATCGGGCGAGAGAAGCGGGCCGAAATAATCGGCGATCAGCTTGCCGGCTCCGTTGACGTGGAAGGCATAGGTCGCCTCCTTGAGGTGGAGGCGGAATTCCAGGCCTTTGATTTCGATCATCTTTTATTTGCCTTCGTTACGGGCCTTGATGGCGGTCACCATCTCGTTGTACTTCTTTTCGTCGATCTTGAAGACGAAGGCGGCGATGACGATGGCCGCCAGCATGATGAGGAGTGGAACGACCACCATCCCGATGGCCATGCCGATCTTCTGGTCGACCGTCACCGAGTCAATGATGGCCTGGACTTCGTTGTTGAAATCCTCGGGATTGGGATAGGCCCCGGCATTATTGAGATACTCGAGGTCGGAGATTTGGGAAGTAATGGCGAATAAGCCGGTCGCTGCCAGGGTGGCATAGACGAGGCCCTGTTGGATGGCGCTGCCCCATTTGGCGACTAAGGCCCGCATCGAGGAGACGAGGGCTTCCTTTCTTTCCCCGAAGCGGTATTCGTTGTATTCGATGGTCGATTGGAGTTGGACGATGAGGACGATGGCGATGATCCCTTGTCCGAAGAAGATGAAGACGGCCGGGATGTAGAGGAGGAAGACCAAGTCCCCATAGGCCACGGGGGTCGGGGAGAAGATCGGGAAGCCGAGGATGAAGAGGGCGGTGTAGCCGACGAACAAGATGGCCGCGCAGCCGAGCAGCATCTGCTTCCTATTGAAGATCTTGGTGAGCAAGGGGTAGAGGAACTGGGAGATGAGGGTCCCGACCGCGTACATGACGGTGAAGATGAACTGGATGTTCCCACCCTTGTCGGAGCCGTAGCCGTAGTTGAGGTAGAAGTAGTACATCCCGAAGGCCACCAGGGTCCCGGCCGCCAGATAGTTGAGGAGGATGGCGATGATGATGTAGCGGAACTGTTCGTTTTGCTTATAGAGGCGGAAGATGTCGCCGAAACGGACCTCGCCCTGTTCTTTTTCTTCCTTGGTTTCGATGGTCCGGTCATGTTCCTTGCAGACGACGACGAGGACGATTTGGGAGATGAGGTAGAGGGAGGTGACGACGATGGCGATGAGGCCATAGACCTCGGCCGAGCTCATCCCGTCGATGGCTCCGACCAGTAAGGGCACGGCCCCATAGACGGCGAAGACCCCGATCGAGATGCAGATCTGCATGGCGGTCGTAATGTTGTTACGCCGTTTCTCGTCGGTGGTTAGGGATGGGAGCATCGACCAATAGGCGATGTCGTTGATGGTCCAGGCAAAGTCCCAGAGGAAATAGAAGACCCCGAAGAGAGCGACGAAGCCCCAACCGGTCGGGTGGGCCAAGAATAAAGTAAGGACGACGATGGTGTTTAGGACGCCGCCGATCAGGATCCAGGGTTTGTACTTGCCCCATTTGAAGTGGACCCTTTCGATGAGCCAACCCATGATCGGATCGTTGATCCCGTCCCAGACCCGGCAGAGGACGACGATGATGGAAATGACCGCCATCTGGGCCAAATAGGCACCGGTGTCGCTGACGGTGAGAAGACCCGAGAAGGTGATATAGGTCAAAAGAAAGCTCGAGACCAATTGGTAACAGGCATCACGAAAGGTCGAGGCCCCGCAGTAGACGGCAGTTGTCGAGCGCGGGGGAATGTCACCGTTAAAGGTGGCGGTTAGGTTTCCTATTTTCATGGGGCGATGGCCCTCCTTGTTTTTTATTATTGGGAAGCGCCTAACTTTCGACAAGGAAATAATGGCGTTTCCCGTTCAAAAAGAAGGCGGGAAAGGCTAAAATCTAGGGCATGAAAAGCCGGGTCAAGAAGTGGAAGCATTACCGCGATCGCATCGCTTCCTCCTCTTTCCCCGTGACTTCGAACAAGGGCGGGAGTTCCTCCCTCCTGGAAAGCGATTTGAGGGAACTCGGGAAGCTGGAACGCTCCTCGGAGGCCATCTATATGGCCGACGAAAAGGCCCTCGAGGGAACCCCTTATGATCGCTACGTCAAAGGAAAACGCCGCAATTTCTTCATCAAATTTTCGTTTTTGGTTTTGGCGGTCATCCTACTCGTCATTTTTTATTTGTTTTTCGTGAGGTAGAAAGATGGAAGATAAGATCATCAGCGTCGCCATCGACGGACCGGCCGCCGCCGGCAAATCGACGGTCGCCAAGAAGGTGGCCAAGCTCCTGGGTTTCACCTACATCGATACCGGGGCCATGTATAGGGCCGTCACCTACGCCGTCATCAAGCGCGGCCTCGACCCCAAGGACGAGCGGCAAAGCGAGACCGTCCTCCCGGGCCTCAAGATCGATCTTCTTCCCGACGGGCGCGTCATCTGCAACGGCGATGACGTCACCACCGTCATCCGGGAACCCTTGGTTTCCGGCAACGTCTCCTACATCGCCTCCTTCAAGAACATCCGTTTGGCCCTCGTCGACATGCAACGCGAGATGGCCAAGTGCCGTTCGGTCGTCATGGACGGCCGCGACATCGGGACCTACGTCCTCCCGGAAGCCGACGTCAAGATCTACCAGATCGCCTCGGTCGAGACCAGGGCGGTCCGGCGTTACGAAGAAAACCTCGCCAAGGGGATCCCCACGACCTTAAAGGAAGTGGAAGAAGACGTCAGGACCAGGGACCGCATCGATAGCGGTCGGGCTTTCGCTCCCTTAAAGCCGGCCCCCGACTCGGTCCTCATCGACACCTCCTTCATGAGCGTTGACCAGGCCGTCGATGCCGTTTTGGCCGTCATCAAGGAAAAGACGGGGGTGACTCCCCAATGCTAGGGACCTTGGCCCTCGTCGGTTCCCCCAACTCCGGGAAGTCGACCCTTTTCAACCGCATCGTCGAGGAGAGGAAGTCGATCGTTTTGGATACCCCGGGGGTGACCCGCGATCGGATCTATTCCCGGGCCACCTGGCTCACCAAGGAATTAACCATCATCGATACCGGCGGTATCGAGATCAAGGCCAACACCTTCCAAAACGAAATTCGGGCCCAGGCCGAAATCGCCATCCAGGAAGCCGACGTCATCTGCTTCGTCCTCGATGGGAAGAAGGGCCTCTCCGGCGATGACCGGGCCGTGGCCCGCCTCCTCTATGACTGCGGGAAGCCGATCATCTTGGCGGTCAACAAGATCGACTCCTTGGCCGAAGTGGCCGATGCCGGGGAGTTCTACGCCCTCGGATTAGGGGAGCCGATGGCCATCTCCGCCATCCATGGCATTGGGATCGGCGACCTCCTCGACAAGGTCATTTCCTTACTTCCCGAAAAGGAAGACCAAGAATACGGGGATGCGGTGACCTTTGCCCTCATCGGGGTCCCCAACGTCGGGAAGTCCTCCTTGGCCAACCGCCTCCTCGGCGATCCCCGTTCCATTGTTTCGCCGATTTCCGGGACGACCCGCGATAGCATCGATACCCCCTTTGAAAGAAACGGGCGCCGCTATGTCGTGATCGATACGGCGGGGTTAGTGAAACGTGGGAAGATCTACGAAGCCGTCGATAAATATGCGGCCCTCAGGGCCCTCAGGGCCATCGATCGCAGCGACGTCGCCGTTTTGCTCATCGACGCCACCAAGGGCCTGGTCGAACAAGACAAGCACGTGGTCGGCTATGCCGTCGAAAGCGGGAAGGCCATTGTCCTAGCCATCAACAAGTGGGATGCCGAAAAGCACTTACCGGAAGACGAGAAGAACTTCCGGGAAAAGATCAGGACCGGGATGAAGTTCCTCGATTATGCTTCGGTCTGCTTCATCTCCGCCCTCACGGGCCGGGGGATCGATATCCTCCTGGACTATGTTTCCAAAGCGGCCGAAGGCTACCGTCGCCGCATCCCGACCGGAATCCTCAACGACATCATCCGGGAAGCCCAGGTCTACAACCCGACCCCGGACTTCAACCATGGCCGTCTCAAGATCTACTATGCCTCTCAGGTCGCGGTGGCCCCGCCGACCTTCGTGATGTTCTGCAACAATCCCGAATTCGCCCACTTCTCCTATACCAGATACCTGGAAAACAGGCTCCGGGAGTCCTTCGACTTCGAGGGAAGCCCGATCCACATCATCTACCGTCTGAGGAAATAAGCGATTAAATTCCTAGAGCGCCCTTCCTATGGAAGGGCTTTCATTGCTTCTTCGTATGTGGCCGAACAATTTTTGGCGGGTCTAGGCGCCATCGAAGGTTTTTCAATGCGCAAAAACTAAAATAGTTTGCAAAAACCTAGAAGCCATGCTAACTTTATGGCACTAGCTATTGTAAGGAGAAAAACAATGAACAAAGCTGAACTCATCAAAGCGGTTGCCGAAAAGGCCGAGCTGAGCCTCCGCGATGCCGAGGCGGCCGTCGACGCTGCCCTCGATGTCGTCACCGACAAGCTCATCCACGGCGAAGAAGTGAAGATCTCCGGCTTCGGCATCTTCGAGAAGAAGGAACGGGCCGCCCGCGAAGGCACCAACCCCGCCACCCAGGAAAAGATCCACATCGAAGCTTCCTCGACCGTTTCCTTCAAAGTCAGCAAGTCCCTCAAGGAAAAGCTGAACTAAAAGAAAGCTGTTCAAGAAGGAGCCCCTCGGGGCTCCTTTTCATTTGTAGTAATATAAGCCGGTGGAACGTCTAGCCCTCTTCGATGATTTGGCCAAAGTTTATAAAGACCATGGCTACCGCCTCTATCTAGTCGGCGGCAGCGTCCGTGACCTTTTGCTCGGCCGCCCGATCGAGGACTTTGACTTCGCGACCGATGCTACCCCGGAAGAAGAAACCTTTCTTGAGGGGGCGGACTTCTCCTTCGCCCGTTTTGGCTCCGTCCATCTCCGTGACAAAAAGGCGGACGTCACGACCCTCAGGGTCGAAGGACCCTACAAGGATCATCGTCACCCCAGTTACGTGAAGTTCGTGAAGGACCCCCTCGAGGACTATAAGCGGCGTGACTTCACCGTCAACGCGATGTACCTTGATTCCGATTACCGCCTCATCGATTACGCGGGCGGCTATTCCGACCTCAAGGATCGGCTCCTCCGCTTCATCGGCGATCCGACCAAGCGGATCAAGGAGGATCCCCTGAGGATAATTAGGGCCTACCGCTTTGCCCAAAACCTCCGGTTCACCATCGAACCGGTCTCCCTGAAGGCCATCGAAAGTAACCTCTCGTTACTGAATAGACTCAACCCCGACAAGATCAAAGAAGAAGAAAGGAAGGGATACCGTGCAACCGAATAGACTATACGGAGCCTTGGACTTCACCTACGTGCTCCTTGAACAATATAAAGCTTTGGCCCTCAAGGAAGACGAAGTGGCCGTCATTCTGATGATCGATCACCTCTTGGGGCAGGGGAATCGGATGATCACCTCCGATGCCTTGGCCCTCAAGATGGCTTTACCGACCAAGGAGATCGAAAAGATCCTCGCCGACCTCTTGAAGCGGGGCCTCGTCGAATACGTCCCGGGCGGCAAGGGCCTCAAGACCTCCCTCGAGCCCCTGAGGAAAAGGGTCTACGAAGATTTTTCGAGAAGGATGGAAAAGGAAGAGGCCACGATGGGAAGCGCCGAGAAAGCCGAAGAAATAAAGGCGGCCGGTAGCTTCCTCGAGGATAAGCTCAATCGGAGTCTGACGCCCCTCGAACAAAGCACCCTCCAGGACTGGTTCGCCCTCGGTTATAGCCTTGCGGAAATCAGGGAAGCGGTCCTCGATACCTTGGTCAAAGGAACGAGAAGCTTCAAGGCCTTCGAGAAGAGCCTCAAGGCCAATCGGAGGAAGAGGGACATCGAAAAAGAAGGGACGACCGCGGTCGGGGAAAACTATGACAAGGACATCGAAGAAACGTTCGCTTTGGCCCGCAAGCTCTTCGGGGACAATTGAGCCCAAGGTCTTGGTCGAAGGGCTCAAGGTCCTCTTTCCGGATGCCGCCTGCACCTTGGATTTCAAGACACCTTTCCAGTGTCTGGTGGCTACTTTGCTATCCGCCCAATGCACGGACGCCAAGGTCAACAAGGTGACGCCTTTTCTATTTGAGAAATATCCCGATGCCAAAAGGATGGCGGAGGCCTCTATCGAAGATATCGAAACCATTATCAAGTCGTTGGGCCTTTACCACGCGAAAGCCAGGAACGTCCTCTCCCTCAGCCGCACCTTGGTCGAAGAATTCGACGGGGAAGTGCCCTTTGACTTTGAAACCCTTTTGAAGCTTCCCGGAGTCGGAAAGAAGACGGCCGGGGTCGTCTTGGCCGAAGTGGCGGACCGACCCGCCATCCCGGTCGATACCCATATCAAACGGGTTTCGGCGAGACTCGGGATCGTCAAGGAAGGGACCGAACCAGAAAAAGTCGAGGCGGTCCTCGAAAGCAGGATCGACAAGGAAGAATGGATTCCCTTCCATCATCGCTTCATCGCCTTTGGCCGAAACCTCTGCAAGGCCATGAAGCCCGAATGCGAACGTTGTCCCTTCAGGGATTATTGTTTCTACTTGAGGAAGGCTTCGTCGAAGGCCGCCAAGAAGTCGAAGCGGGGGTTATAACCCTCTTTGACGGCGTAGCCCTCTGAGCGAATCTCCGCAAAGGGTATGCTTTTGCGTGGTTTTTCCCTATAGAACAGGCAAACGTAGGAGGCTTTGAGGAGATAAGTCTCGTCGGTTTGCGATAAATGGATTAAAAAGAACGCAAAACCCCCATTCTTTTCCACTTTTTCCAGATGGGCAACCTGTTGGGGAGCAATGTTGGAAATCGGGAATGAGGTCTTGCTTTTGGTTTCTTTGGCCTCGAAGTCGAGATAGCGGCCCTGATAGACCCCGTTATAGTCAGTCGTCGATTGTTTTTCGAAGTAGGCGTTGGTGATCTTGGCCCCGTGGCTATAGTCGACCTTGACGACGTTGATCGGGGTCGGGCGCTTGGTGATGAGGGCCACCCCCTTTTCCTCATAGTAGAGGCAGCTTTGGTTGATGTCGGCCTCGAAGTCCATGCCGCGGTTGGCGGCGCTCAGTCTTTTCCCTATCGCCGGCTTATGGACCTTGAAGGGAGCGCTCACTCCTTCGGGTTCCTGACCCTTGGGGTATTTGATCTTCATTCGAGGGCCTCCTTGACCGTCTCGTCGAAGTCGGTGAGGTCGACGTGGCCCTCTTTCATGAGACGGTCCAAAAGCCGTCTGATCGGTTCGGGGAGTTTGGTCCCTCTGGCGATGTTCTTCCGATATTCTTCAAGCAGGATCGGTGGATTGTGGGCGAAGGCATCGTAGAGTTCCAACAGGGCTTTTGCATCATAAAGGGCATCGTGCTTTTGGCCATTGAAGTCGAGGCCGAAGACCTTGAGGGCATTGGATAGGGAATAGGGATTGCCGTGTTCGTCGTGGAGGAAACGGCCGAGGAAAGTCAGGAAATCCAAATAGTTCTTCTTGATGAGGCGGATGAAGTGGATGTCGGCTTCCTGGTGGAAGGAATAACTCTGTTCCAAGATCCTGATGTCATTGCTCCCATAGGAGATGTAGATGCATTCCGAAGCCTTCTTCCCGAGGTAGTGTTTCAACTCCTCGATGGCTTCCTCGAAGGTGATTCCCTTCTTGGCCAAATCGAAGTCGGAAATGCCGGTCAGGCGCCTGACGATGGGGCCGACGGCGTGGCTGGCCTTGACGTAGGTCCTCAGGCCTTCATAAACATGAGCAATCCTTCCTTCGTCATCGAGTTTGGCGAGGACCGCCCCGAGTTCGATGAGTTCGGCTTCCCTTTGGGTCGCTTCGAGGTCGATGAAAAGGGCGTAGCGGAACCCACGCAGCGCTTTCCTTAAGACCTTCACCGCGCCATCTTAGCATCATTGCCCCCTTTTTCCTATCTTGTATCGCCCATCTTCGATATAATCGAAGGGCCGTCAGAAATGGAAAAGAAAGTCGTTTTCACCCCCCAAAGCATCCTCAAGAAGAAATTCACCAGGGACGTCAAGGGGTACGATGCCTACGAAGTCGACGCTTTCCTCGACCAGGTCATCCTCGATTACCAAAGCTACGAAGAGGCTTTGGCCGAAGCCGAGGACGAAGTGGCCAAGGCCAAACGGGAAGCCGGGGAGCTCCTCTTACAGAAGGAAGAGCTGACCGCCGCCCTCTCCAAGGTCAGGGAGGAAAGGCACGGCCTCGAGGTCAAGAACGCTTCCTTGGAAAACCGCCTCGACGGCATCAAACCCGGGGATAGCGTCAATAGCGAAAACCTCCAGCTGCTGAAGCGGCTGAGGACCCTCGAAGAATTCCTCTACCGGCACGGTTACTCGCCTAGCGAGATCACCTCCGGTTTGAAGAAGTAAAACCACATCCGGCCCGGACGGAGGCTGGGAAACCAGAGGAAAGTCCATGCTCGCACGGCCTGCGATGGCCGTAACGATTGCGCCAGACGAAGAAATAAGTCTGGGTACGCGGGAGCGCGTAACGGCGGATCCAAATCCCACGCGGACGAGGAGCCCCAAGGTGCCACAGAGACGAGCTCGGCGGCGACGTCGAGATGAAACGAGGTAAACCCCGCAAGCGAGAAACCCAAATTTGGTAGGGGAAGGGGAAAAGGCGAATTGAAGCCTCGACCCCCGGCTAGTCCGAGATTAATCTACGTCCTCGACAGAACATGGCTTACAGGGCCGGATACTCATTTGTATGAAAATCAACATTCCGACGAAAATCACCCTCACCCGCATCGCCTGCGTGGTCCTCTTGGTCCTCCTTTTGGCGGTCCTCGAGGTCCTCGGCCACCTCGGCCTCTACCTCGACCCGATGATCGGGGACTCGGGGATCGGCGTCATCCGCCTCGCTGTCGCAATCTTCTTCATCGTGGCCAGCGCGACCGACTTCTTGGACGGTTATCTAGCCCGGAAGTGGCACCAGGTCACGACCCTTGGGAAGTTCCTCGACCCCATCGCCGACAAGCTCCTGGTCGATGCCCTTTTGGTCTATATATCCCTCAGTTGGTCCTATAGCGAAGGATCCTTGGCCATCCCGGCCTTCTGCACCGTCATCATGATCGCCCGCGACCTCGTGGTCGACGGCTTGCGCCAGGTGGCGGCCGCCAAAGGCAAGGTCCTGGCCGCCAACATCTTCGGGAAACTCAAGACCGTCCTCCAGATGGTTGCCATTCCCCTCGTTCTCCTCAATGGCTGGCCCTTTACCTATTTCGATGCGTCTTGGGGATATGGGAGGCTGGCCCTCTGCTTCGTCTACCTCGCCACCCTGGCTTCATTGCTCAGCGGTATCATCTATGTCTATCAGAACCGGAAGGTCTTCTTGGAGGATTGAATATGGCCGATTTTGCTAAACTCATCAAGGAACTCAAGGAGAAGGGCTTGACCATCGGGGCCGTCGAAAGCTTCACGGCCGGTCTATTCTCCTCGCGTCTAGGGGAAATCCCCGGGGCCAGCAGCGTCTTCCGCGGATCCCTGATTACCTATGCCCCCGAGCTGAAAGTCAGCCTGGTCGGGGTCAAGGCCGAGACGATCAGACAGAAGGGGGTCGTGAGCCAGGAAGTGGCCCTCGAGATGGCGGTCGGAGGCCGCAAGGCCCTCGACGTCGATATCTGCGTCTCCTTCACCGGAGACGCCGGCCCGACTTTGGAAAAGGGAAACGACAAGGTCGGTGAAGCCTATCTATGCGTGGCCACCGCCAGACAGAACATCGTTTTGCATCCCCGCTTCAAGGGCGAAAGGAACGCCATCCGGGCTTTGGCTGCCGACATGGCCTGCGAATATTTGATAACTTTATTGGAAAAAGGGTCCATCGCCTGATTTCCTGCCTATTAATAGGTGGGGGAAGCCCTCAATTAGAAAGGAAAAGCTTATGGAAGACAAAGACAAGGCCTTGGAAGAAGCCCTCAAGACCATCGAAAAAGCGTACGGCAAAGGCTCAGTCATGCGCCTGGGAGACCATCCCCACGTCAGTGTGGACGTCATCCCGACCGGGAGCCTGCTCCTCGACCAGGCCATCGGGGTCGGAGGATATCCGCGGGGCCGGATCGTCGAAATCTACGGTCCCGAATCCTCGGGCAAGACGACCCTCGCCCTCCATGCGGTGGCCGAATGCCAGAAGAAGGGCGGAAGGACCGCCTACATCGACGCCGAACACTCCATCGATCCCGAATACGCCGCCAAGCTCGGGGTCGATACCGACGAACTGGTCTTGGCCCAGCCCGATAGCGGCGAACAGGCCCTCGAAATCGTGGCCATGCTGGCCTCAAGCGGTGCCGTCGACCTCATCGTCGTCGACTCGGTGGCCGCCCTCGTACCCCAAGCCGAACTCGACGGGGTCATGGGGGACAACCAAGTCGGCCTCCAGGCCCGCCTCATGAGCAAGGCCATGCGGAAATTGGCCGGGATTCTGGACAAGACCAACTGCCTCGTCATCTTCATCAACCAACTCCGTGAGAAAGTCGGGGTCGTCTATGGCAATCCCGAGACCACGACCGGGGGCCGGGCCCTCAAGTTCTACGCCTCGATCCGTCTCGATATCCGCCGGGCCGAAGCCATCAAAAATGGCAGCGAGGTCATCGGCAACACCGTCCGGGTCAAGGTCGTCAAGAACAAGGTGGCCCCGCCCTTCAAGTCCTGCGAGCTCGAGATCGTCTACGGCAAGGGCATTTCCTCGACCGGCGAACTCCTCGACCTCGGGACGAAGTTCGGCTTCATCGGGAAGTCCGGGAACTGGTACGAGTATAGCGGCGAGAAGATCGGTAACGGCAAGGAAGCCGCCAAGTCCTTCCTCGACTCCCATCCCGAAATCAAGGAAGACATTTCCCAGAAAGTCAAAGTCAAGCTCAAGGAAGAAGCCGACATCTAAGAAAGACGGATGGCCATCGAGGTGGCCATCCTTTTTTTGTTGCTTGATCACGCCTTTCAAAAAAGAAAAGCGGGTTTTGCGGACTTTTTGATTGCCTCGAAAAATGAAAATAGCCTTAATTTGTTCAATTTTTCTTAGTATAACCGAGACGAAAATCCTCAGTTTTCCCCAAATAAATCCATATTTATATACCTTGCGTATCCAGCCCCAGCTTTTCTTTGCTAAAATAGGTTGCCCAACAGGGGCCTGCATTCTCCTTTGGATCTTCTTGTCCGCCCTGCGGATTCATACCTCTTCCAATAAGACCGGCTTGCCCTTTTTGGGGATAATAGGAGCTAACCAAATGATTTTACAAGCAGTTGAAGGGATGACCCCCTGGTGGGTCGCCCTTATCATCGGCGTGGCCGCTTTGGCCATCGGTGCCGCCATCGTCTTTCTTTTGATCTCCTTCCTCCCTGACCAAAAGAGGAAGAAGGCCGGCAAGACCGCCGACAACATCATCCGCGAAGCCGAGATCAAGGCCGAGCAGAAACGGAAGAACGCCGAAATCGATGCCAAGCAGTTGGCCTTCGAAGCCAGACAGAAAGCCGAAAACGAAATCCGCAAGATGAAGGGCGACCTCCAAAACGAGGAAAACCGTCTCCGTCTAAGGGAACAATCGATCGATAGCCGCGACTCCGCGCTTCTGGCCAAGGAAAACGCGATGGAGCAGAAGAACGAACTCCTCAACCGCAAGATCGAAGCCAACGACAAGAAGAGCGCCGAACTCGACGCCAAGATCGACTCCATCATCGCCGAACTCGAAAAAGTCAGCGGCCTTTCGGTCAAGGAAGCCCATGACGAAATCATGGCCCGGGTCGAAAGCAAGATGTCGACCGAAATCGCCACCTACATCAAAAACGCCGAGGACGAAGCCCGGGCCACGGCCCAAGCCAAGGCCGTCGACCTTCTTTCTTTAGCCTGCCAAAAGTACGCCCAGGACGTCACCACCGAACGTAACGTCTCGGTCGTGGCCCTTCCGACCGACGAACTGAAGGGCCGGATCATCGGCCGTGAAGGCCGTAACATCCGGGCCCTCGAAGCCTCCCTAGGGGTTGATCTGGTCATCGACGACACCCCGGAAGCCATTACCGTTTCCTGCTTCGACCCCATCCGCAGGGAAGTGGCCAAGCGCTCCCTCGAGTACCTGATCAAGGACGGCCGGATCCAACCCGGACGGATCGAGGAAGTCTGCGCCAAGTGCAAGAAGGAAGTGGCGGAAATCGCGCAGAAGGCCGGCGAAGCTGCGGCTTTCAAGCTCGGTCTACCGAAGATCAACCGCGAATTGCTCGGCTATGTCGGACGTCTGAAGTACCGGACCTCCTATGGCCAAAACGCCCTCGACCACTCGATGGAAGTGGCTTATCTTGCCGGCATCATGGCGGCCGAACTCGGCCTTGACCAGAATTTGGCCAAGCGGGCCGGCCTCCTCCACGACATCGGCAAGTCCGTCGACTTCGAAAGAGACGGGAGCCATGTCCAGCTCGGGGTCGAACTGGCCAAGAAATACGGGGAACCCGATGTCGTCATCAACGCCATCGAAAGCCACCACGGGGACGTCGAAGCCCGTTATGTCATCTCTTATCTGGTCGCCGCCGCCGATACCCTTTCGGCCGCCCGTCCGGGTGCTCGGAGCGAAACCGTCGAAACCTACGTCAAGCGGATCGAGGCCCTCGAAAATTTAGCCAAGAGCTACGACGGGGTCTCCCAGGCCTACGCCATGCAGTCGGGCCGGGAAATCCGGGTCATGGTCCTGCCGGAAAAGATTTCCGACGCCGAGGCCGTCAAGCTGGCCCAGCAGATGAGGGAACAAATCGAAAACACCCTCACCTATCCGGGCCAAATCAAGGTCAACGTCATCCGCGAGTACCGGGCTTCCGAAACCGCCAAATAGGGAGTTTGCCTTGCGGCTATTATTTCTCGGTGACGTCACGGGGGAGATCGGCCTCAAGGCCCTTTCACTATCCCTAAGGAAGATCCGCGAGGAAGAAAAGATCGACTTCGTGGTCGTGAATGGCGAGAATGCCAGTTCGGGAAAAGGCCTCAAGCACAAGGATTTCAAAACCCTGATCGAAGCCGGGACCGACTGCGTGACCCTTGGGAACCACTATGCCGGCAAGGAGGAATCCGCCCGTTACATCGCCTATGAGGAAAAACTCCTCAAGCCCTATAACGCCGTCTCTTATCCTGGAGAGGGAACGAGGATCTATAACGTCAATGGCAAGACCCTGCGCGTGACCGCGGTCCTCGGCCGGGCCTTCATCAAGGAAGAGGCCGTCGATCCCTACCCCCTCTTTACCTCGCTTCTCAATAACGGGGCCTCGACCGACTACCACTTCGTCGACTTCCATGCCGAATCGACGAGCGAGAAGGCCCTCTTCGCCAACTTCTATGACGGACGGGTTTCCTGCGTCATCGGGACCCACACCCACGTCCAGACTAACGACGCCCGGCTTTTGCCCAAGGGCACGGCCTTCATGTCCGATGCCGGACTCTGCGGCTACGCGGAGGGCATCATCGGCTTCGAGGTAAGATCGACGATCGAGAAGGTCGTCTTGGGCCACGAGGGGCCCTTTAGGATCCCTAGTTCGGGAGAAGCTCACATCAATGGGGCCATCGTCGAAATGTCTTCCTTCCTCCCCTCATCCATCAAACCCTTCAGTAGGAGTGTCTATGTCGAATAGGAAAATCGAGGTTCTCTCGCGTCCCGATGCCAGCAAGGCCCGTTCCCGTTTAAACGAACGCAAAGTCGTTAGAAGCGATATCCAAATCGACCCATCCTTGGAGGTCTACAAGGGGAAGTCCTTCTACATCAAGACCTACGGCTGCCAGGGCAACGTCCGGGACTCCGAGACCTTCGCCGGGATCTTCAAGGCCATGGGGATGGTCGAGACCGAGGACCCCAAGGAGGCCACCATCGTTTTGCTCAATACCTGCGCGGTCAGGGAAAACGCCGAGGAAAAGGTCTATGGGGAAATCGGGAAGTTCAAGGATAGGCAGAAGGCCGATTCTTCCTTCGCTTTGGTCGTGGCCGGCTGCGTCATGCAGGAAGAGGGGATCGGTGAGAAGCTCATGACTTCCTATCCCCAGGTCAGCCTCGTCATCGGGACCCATAACATCAACGAGTTGCCCGAATGCCTGGCTTCCTACGTCAAGGGCCGTCGGCCCCTGATGAGCGTCTATAGCAAGGCCGGGGAAGTGGTGGAAAGCCTCCCGGTTTCTCGAAGCGACCCCTACAAGGCCTACGTCGACATTTCCTATGGCTGCGACAAGTTCTGCACCTACTGCATCGTTCCCTATACCAGGGGTCGCGAAAGAAGCCGTGACCTTAAGGACATCGTTAAGGAATGCCAGGACCTCTACCTCAACGATTACCAGGAAGTGACCTTGCTAGGACAAAACGTAAATAGTTACGGAAAAGACCTCAAAGATACCTCTTTTGCGGAGTTATTGGACAAAGTCGCCGAGATCGGGATCCCGCGGATCCGTTATCTGACCAGCCATCCATGGGACTTCAATGACGAGATGATTCGCGCCATGAAGCGGCACCCCAATATCATGAAGTGGATCCATCTTCCTTTACAAAGCGGCTCTACCAAGGTCCTCAAGGAAATGGGGCGGCGTTATAGCAAGGAAGAATACCTGGCCCTGGTCGAGAAGATCAGGACCGAAATCCCGGAGATCGAACTTTCGACCGACATCATCGTCGGCTTCCCCGGGGAGACCGAGGAAGACTTCCTTGAGACCATCGAGGTTGTCAAGAAGGTCGGTTTCGATTCCGCCTTTACCTTCATCTATTCTCCGCGTCCCGGAACCCCGGCCGCCGCCAGGGAAGACCAGGTTCCGGAAGAGATCAAACACGAAAGGTTCAACCGCCTCGTAAAGGCAGTGGAAGAAGGGGTTTCTGCCTCTTCTGAGAGAATGGTCGGAAAGACCTACGAAGTCCTTGTGGATGGACCCTCGAAGAGGGACAAGGCCATCCTCTCGGGCTACACCGAAGGGAATAAGCTCGTCAATTTCCCGGGTCCTGAATATCTCAAGGGATGCTTGGTAAGAGTGAAGATCAAGGAGTCCCATACCTATTCGCTACTAGGGGAACTCGATGAAGACCCGGTCCTGGCCAAGGCCAAACAGGTCGCTTCTTTCCTCAAGAGGGATCCCTCTGCCAAGGAATTCATCTCCCATACCAAAGAATTGAAGGATGACCTCTCCTTCCGGGAAAACCTAAGCCTTCTATCCAAGGCCCAAAAGGCGGTGGCCCTTTCTAGAAGCGAGGCTGAACACCATAAGGCCGTTGAGGAGCTCAAGGGGCTCCAAGACCTCATCGATAACGATCCCCGTTACGCCAACCGCGAGGCCCTCAAGGAGGAAGTGGAAGGGTTGTTACGGGAAACGGAGGCCATCTTGAAGTGAGGCTCATTGCCATTCTCGGTCCGACCGCCAGCGGCAAAAGCGCCCTGGCTTACGAACTGGCTAGACGCGGGAACTTCGAGATCATCGGAGCCGACGCCTTCCAGATGTACCGGGGAATGGACGTTTTGACCGCGGCCCCTTCGGCCTTAGAAAGGGCGAAGTTTCCCCATCACCTCGTCGGTTTCTTAAACCCAAACGAATGCTATTCGGTGGCTCAGTACCAAGTAGACGCCAGGAAGGCCATCGAAGAAGCCTTTTCCAGGGGCCACGACGTCATCATGGTCGGAGGCACCATGCTTTACGTGAGGGCCGTCCTCTTTCCTTATTCTTTTCCCGACTTTGAACCGGTCAAACCGGACGGGAATAAGACAACGAAAGAATTATACGAAGAGCTTCTTGCCCTCGATCCCCTAAGCGCGAATGAAATCCATCCCCACAACCGAGTGAGGATCCTCCGGGCCCTCGAGATGGCCCTATCGGGACATCCCAAAAGTGAGGTCCAAAAAGTCGATATCTACAAGCCTCTTTATGGGGCGGAGTTCTACGCCCTGGTTCCTGATCGGGAAGTCCTCTATCGCCGGATCGAAAGACGGATCGACCAAATGTTTGACGGGGGAGCCATCGAGGAAGTTAAGGCTATCCGGGAGGCCTATGGGGAGGACGCTCCGGCCTTAAGGGCCATCGGCGGCAAGGAGATCCTGGCCTATCTCGATGGCAAATATGACCTAAGGAGGGCGAAGGAAGAGATGGCCAAGGCCACCAGACATTACGCCAAAAGACAGTTGACCTTCTTGCGTCACCAATTCCAATATAAAGAAGTCAAAGGAGGGGAAGACATACCATCATGAAATCATTTTCCAATCGGACAACCCTCCTTTACGGGGATAATGCCGTTTCCAAATTCAAAAAAGCCAAGGTCGCCCTCTTTGGACTGGGCGGAGTGGGCGGGACCTGCTACGAGTTTTTGCTACGAAGCGGAATTGGCCATTTCGAGCTTTACGACCATGATGTGTTCGAAGAGAGCAACCTCAACCGCCAGATCCTCAGCAACCTCTTCAACCTGACCCTGTCCAAGGTCGAGGTGGCTTTCAGTCGGGCCGCCACCATCAACCCGCAGGCCAAGGTCAGGCCGCACGATGTTTTGGTGGACGAGACAAACGTCTCTTCCATCCCCGAGGTCGACGTCTTCGTCGACTGCATCGACGACATCAGGGCCAAGGTCGCCCTCATCAAGGAAGCGCACAACCGTCATACCAAGATCTTCGTTTGCCTCGGGACCGGGAAGCGGATGGATCCGACGGCCCTCACCGTCGTTCCACTCTCCGAGACTTCCGGCGATCCCTTGGCAAGGCGTCTACGTCAGGACCTTCGGAAGGAAGGCATTCCTTTAGAAGAAGTGGAATGCGTTTTTTCCAAAGAGAACCCGATACCCTTCGAGGGGACGGAAATCCCTTCTTCGATGGGAGTCCCTTCGGCGGCCGGTCTCATTCTTGGCGCCCTTACCCTCAAATACCTGGCCGCCCATTTGGGTTAATATAGAAAAAAGGAGATTTTTCGATGGAACTGGAGAATATTCGCAATATCGCCAAAAAAGCGGGCATCCCCGAAGAGAATTTGGAACCTTACGGTCGGTACAAGGCCAAGATCGATGTCTCCTTCCTCAAGGACGAAAAGCCCGGCAAGGTCATTTTGGTGACCGCCATCACCCCGACCAAGGCCGGGGAAGGGAAGACCACGACCAGCATCGGCTTGGCCGATGGCTTTGCCAAAATCGGCCAAAAGGCCATGCTGTGCCTCAGGGAGCCGGCCCTCGGTCCGGTCTTCGGCATCAAGGGCGGGGCAACCGGCGGCGGCAAGTCGACCGTCGAGCCGAGCGAAGACATCAACCTTCACTTCACCGGCGACATGCACGCCCTCACCTCTTCCATCAATCTGATCTCCGCCGTCATCGATAACCACATCTTCCAAGGCAACGAACTCCATATCGACCCCGACCGGGTCGTCTGGCGCCGGGCCCTGGACATGAACGATCGGGCCCTTAGGGAAATCACGGTCGGCCAGGGCAACAAGAACGGGATCGAAAGGAAGGACGGCTTCGTCATCACCGTGGCCTCGGAAATGATGGCCATTTTGTGTTTGGCCAAAGACGAAAATGACTTCCATCGGATGCTTTCCCGCATCACCGTGGCCTATGACTATGACGGGAAGCCGGTGACGGTAGCCGATTTGAGGGTGACCCACGCCGTCATGAAGCTGATGAAGGAAGCCCTCAAGCCCAATTTGGTCCAGACGGCCGAAGGCAATCCCGCCATTATCCACGGTGGGCCCTTCGCCAACATTGCCCACGGCTGCAACTCTTTGATCGCCCTAGAGGCTTCTAGGCGCCTTGCCCCCATCACCGTCACCGAGGCTGGCTTCGGAGCCGACCTGGGCGCGGAAAAATTCCTCGACATCCTTTGTCCCTACGGGGATTTCGCCCCTTCGATGGTCGTGATGGTGGCTTCGGCCAGAGCTCTCAAGTCCCATGGCGGGGTTCCCTTCGCGGATCTCGAAAAGGAAAACGTCGAGGCCTTGAAGAAGGGCTTGGAGAACCTCGGGGTCCATTTGGAAAACATCGGGAAGTACGGCCTCCCTTGCGTGGTCGCCATCAACCGCTTCCCGAGCGATACCAAGGCCGAACTCGAGGCCATCGCTTCCTACTGTCAGGAAAGAGGAGTGCCCTTGAGTCTCTCGGAAGGCTTCCTCAAAGGCGGGGAAGGGATGAAGGACTTGGCTTCGAAGTGCCTCGAAGTTATGAAGACGAAGGAAGCCCATTTCCATCCGATCGTCGAAAAGTCGATGTCCCTCAAACAAAAGATCGAAACCATCGCTAGGGAGATCTACCGGGCCGATGGGGTCTCATATGGTGAAAAGGCCGAAGAACAACTAAAGAAACTCGCAGAAGACGGCTATGGGGATTGCTACATCTGCATGGCCAAGACCCCGCAGTCTTTGAGCGACAATCCCAAACTGGTCGGGGTTCCCAAGAACTTCGTGATCGGGGTCAGGGAAGTAGCCCTGTCCTCGGGGGCGGGTTTCGTCGTGCCTTTGACCGGCGACATCATGCGGATGCCCGGCCTTCCGAAGGTCCCGGCCGCGGTCAAGATGGAGGACAAGCCTTGGTAGAAGTCCCGCCCATCGCCCTTTACGACGTGGTGATGATGAAAAAAGAACACCCCTGCGAGAAACGGAGCCGCCTTTTTCAAATCGTCCGGGTCGGGGCCGACATCAAGATCCGGTGTTTGGCCTGCGGCCGCGTCATGATGCTATCGAGGGACAACTTCAACTCGAAGCTCAAGAAAGTCGTCTCCCATCACGAAAATATCATCGAATTAGGGACCAAGTGACCTTTCTCCTCCTATATATGGGGGGAGGCCGTCTTTATCCTAGTCCTTAAGAACATCAAGAAATCCTTCAAAGGCCCCGAGGGGGAAGTAGAGGTCCTACGGGACGTCGATTTGGTTTTGCCCGAAAAGGGCATTTTCGCGATCATGGGAAGTTCGGGGGCCGGGAAGTCGACCCTCTTGAGCCTCATCGCCGGATTGGAAAAACCCTCCGGCGGTTCCATCTCGATCGGGGGAATCGACCTCGAACGGCTCAATCCCAAGCAGGCCGCGGTCTTTCGGGGCCGCTATCTCGGGATGCTGTTCCAGCATTATAACCTCTTGGAGGAATTCGACGTCCTCTTCAACGTGGCCTTGCCGCTCCTATTGAAGGGAGAGGATAAAACCCAGGCTTATGAAAAGGCCAAGGCTTATCTAAGGGAAGTTGGATTGGAGGATAAGGGCGAACAGGAGGCAAGGCTCCTTTCGGGTGGGGAAAAGCAAAGGGTAGCTTTAGCCAGGACCCTAATCAGTTCCCCAAAGATCCTCCTCTCTGACGAACCTACCGGGGCCTTGGATGAGGAAAATGCCAAGCGGGTCATGTCCTTGCTCAAGGAAGAAGGGAAGAGGAGACTAGTCCTCGTCGTGACCCATGACCTTCAGTTGGCGGAAGCCTACTGCGAAAGGATTTTCGAACTGAAGAATGGGGTTTTGCAGGGGAAATTGACTGAAAAGGAAGAAATATTGCCCAAACTAGAAAAAGCCAAGGCCCCTTCTTCTTTTGCCTCGTTGACCCTCCTAAAAAGAAACTTGGTCGAGGACGCGAAAGGGAATCTCCTTTCCTTCGGGGTTTCGGCCCTCAGCTTCCTTTTGTGCTTCATGGCCGCTGGGGTGGCCCTAGGTGCCCCGTCTTCGGTCTTGGAGGCCCGTTATGATTATCTGGAATGTGCCTCCGCCACCTTCGGGGCCAAGGAGACGATCGAGATCAGCAATTCCCCGGTCAGTCTGAGCCGGGCCTACCGACCCGACATCGAGGTGGCGAGGTCGGTCTTCTCGAGCCTTGACGAGGTTTCGATCGAACCCGACTTTTCCTATTTCTTTCCTTTAAGTGGAACATTGGAATGCAATGAAGAAACCTACGGGCCCATATCACTGGTTCCGATTTTCGATCTCTCCCTCAAAGAAGTCGGATCCTCGTTTCTGATTTCAGGCCATTATCCGCGGGCTGATGATTTGTCCTCTTGTCTGGTCAATCTCGCATTCTTGAAAGAGACCGGCTTATCGATCGGGGACGAGGTGACCTTGGCTTCCTCTTCTACCTATACCGAGGGCTACCTGACCCATGAATTCGAAGCTACCTTTCCCTTTTTGATCGCCGGGAGCGTCAAGGAGTTCGACTTTCTTTCCACCCCCAAGCTTTTCTATTCCTATAGTGGCCTCCGTTCCTTCATGGCGGAGGAAGTCCTTCCCGAGGGGTTTTCCTCCGCGAATCTTTTGGAAGTTGTGGAAGACAGTGCGGGGGACGCCCCGACATCGGGCTACTGTTACCGGGTCTTTTGCCATTCCAAGGAGGCCCTCCTAGGCTTTTGGGCTTTGCTGGAGGAAATCGGGGAAGAGGAGTCCTTCACCGTCGATTGCTTCCCTCTCATTGCGGTTTCTTCTTATTCATCGATTTTCCTAACCATGCTTTCCCTTTCCCCTCTATTTCTGGCGGTCGCTTTTCTTACCTCCTTCTTCGTGATCTTTGCCTTGACCTACGCCCATTACCAGAAACGGAAAAAGGAGGGAGCCATCCTTTCTTCCCTGGGGGCTCCTTTATCGCAGATTGCGGCACCCTATTTCATCGAAGCCTTCTTGCCGGTCCTCGGAGGGATGGTCGTTTCTTTGATGGCCCTCAGCCTTTCCATCAACGCTCTCAATTCGATTTTGCTTAGGGTCCTCGGTCTTTCTTCCCTCTGCCTTAACCCATTTGGGTCATTGTTCGGAGTGCCTTATTTCATACCCTTGGTTTCCTTTCTTTTGACCCTTCTGATCTCCCTGGTGGGGACCCTCCTAGGCATCCGTCCCCTCTACAAGGGCCGCATCTACGAGGAACTAAGGGACGAATGATCAAGGCGGTTTCCCTTAGAAGGAACTTTGGGGCCACCGAGGTCTTGAAGGATGTGTCCTTCCTTTTTCCCGATCGCGGATTGATCGGGATCCGTGGGGTCTCGGGCGCCGGCAAGTCGACCCTCCTAAACATCCTCGGGGGCCTGGACCAGGACTATGAAGGCCAACTCTCTTGCTTCGGCCTTGATTACCGGACCCTTTCCAAAAAGGACCTCGGATTCCATCGTCTACGGGAAGTCGGTTTCTTCAGGCAAAACCATGCCTTGCTCGATTTGGAAACGGCGATCGACAACGTTTTGTTACCCCACGTGGCTTGCAATAGAGGCGGGAAGTTCCAAAGGCAAAAGGCCCTCGACCTCCTGCGCCTCGTCGGACTCGAAGGGAAGGAAAAGAAAGCCGTCCGTCTGCTCTCCGGCGGGGAACGGGCCCGGGTGGCCTTGGCTAGGGCCCTCGTCAACGATCCCCCTTTGCTTTTATGCGATGAACCGACCGCCGCCCTCAACAAGGAAGCGGCCGAGAATGTCTTCGATCTTCTTTCGTCTTACGGCAAAAAGGCCCTCGTCATCGTCGTCAGCCATGACCAGGGTCTTTTGCATCACTATTGCGACGAGGTCTATCACCTCCATGATGGGCGCATGGAGGGACCCGATAAGGGAGAGGGGAAGGGGGAGGCCAAGGATCTTCCGATCCGCGACAAGTCCTTTCGCAAGGTCCCTTCCGTCCCCTTCTCCTTTTGGCTTAGACACGCCTTCCATCTCCTTAGGGAGAAGGGGAAAAGGTCCCTACTGACCCTCTCCGTTTTGAGCCTTTCCCTCATTTCGATTTTGGCTTCGTTCTACCTGAAGGTCTCCCTCCAAAAGGAGGTTGGCAAGGCCTTTTCTTCCCTCATCGGTCCCAAGTCCCTGGTGGTGGAGAAGAGCAATCCCGATGAGCCGACCATCGGGCGGGTCATATCCGCGCCTCTCCAGGAAGTGAAGTCCTTGGTGGAAGACATGCCCGCCATCTTTTCGGATTACGGGATCACCTACCTCGCCGATTTTGAAAACTTCTTCCCGGACCGTCATGAGGCCTACATCCCCCATAAGGGCGGTAAGCTCATCATCCCCGGTCTGTCCCTTAGGACCGCGAATGATTATCTCTATCTCGAGGAGGTCTATTCGGCCGCGCCGGAAAAGCCGGAGAGTCTGGAGAATGACCAGATTGTGTTAGGTTTACCTTACGCCGACATGGCCAATCTTTGCTATGGCCTTAGGATTTTAAGAAGCTATGAATCGTTAGGGGATTACATCGAAGAGAACGGTCTGCAGTTGGTTTACCGGATGGAAAACCGGTCCTGGACCTACGAGGACGAGCAGATCCTCAGCATCTTGGCCGTCACCCATAGCGAGGTTGCGACCATCTACCACGATTCAAGGGAATGGTCGACCTATCTCTATGAAACGAAGATGCGTCTCCCAAGCAAAGACGAGCCCGACCAGAGTCTGCCTTGGTACATCCAAAAGGTTCCTTATGTGGTGCCCCGCAAGGAGGAGGATTTCTTAAGGGCCCTCAAGGGCGATCTTCTAAAGGGTTTTTCCTTCATTCCCGTCAGCAGTGATTACGAAAAGACCCATTGTTTCATCGGGGAGACCTGCCCTTTGAACCGTTATTACGTCTATTACGTCGATGAACGGGTTTTGGGAGAAAATGCGATCGAAAAAGCCGCAGAAGCGCCATATCTAAAGAGTTTTCATACCTGTACCGATGGGTCTTATGTTTCCTTTCCCGAAGCCTACATGAGCGGTTTCGCCATGCCTTTTTACGTCAGTTCCCTCCCCTCTTCGATCGACGGGATCATCGATGCGGCCGGTTATGTCAAAAAGGACCTGGCCTATGCCGAAATCGACCTCCCTCCCTATAGTGCGGTCGGTTCCTACCTGAGGCCCGCGGCCTCTTCGGTCACCTTCTCTTCCTCCTATGGTCCTTTCCTCTTCGGGAAGCCACCCAATAGCCTCGACGAGATCGCCATCAGCAAACCCTTGTACGAGCAGCTGGGATCACCAGAGACTTTGCTGATTGCCGCTACGCTCGGGGAAAGGGAAACGGGGGAGTACCTCAGTAGGGATATACGCCGCTACAGCCTCAAGATCAGCGGGGTCTACGAAAGCCAGTTCATGAGTCTCGGCCATTATGAACGCTGGACCGAGGATTTCTTCTTGAGCCGTCTCAAGATGAACGGCCTCCTTTTGCGGCCGACCAAACTGGTCTGCGAATTGGAGGAAGGAAGGGAAGAGGAGGCCATCGCTTCCCTCGTCTCCCTCTTCCCGGGCCTGACCTTGAGCGTCCCCTACAAAAGCATGGAAGCCTCCCTCTCTTCCTTGTCCACCCTCCTTTCTTCTTTCTTGGGTCTGCTCGCCGGTATCTGTTATGCCTTTTCCCTCCTCCTCCTTCTTTCCTCGGGTTTCCTCTTTTCCGTCGAAAGGGGGAGGGAGGTCGGCCTTCTCTCAGAGCTTGGTTTGTCTCCCTTCGATGTTTCGGCCTCGGGGGTCATGATCGGGGTCCTGACCCTTTCGGTGGCCTTCCTCGTCTCCGTGGCCTCGTCTTTTATCCTCCAATACTTCCTCTCGTTCGTCATCGCTTCCTCTTTCGGAGCCCCCTCATCCTTTGCCTACGACCCTTCCTTCTTGCCTCTGGTCATACCCTTCTTGGCCTTTGGGCTTTTGGCCTTCTATTTAGCGACCCGCTTCTTCAAAAACAAGGCGCGGCCGTTTAACCTATGGCCAAGAGGTAGTAAATCCCATGGAAAAGAAAACCCTCGCCGTCATTGCCCATGACAACAAAAAAGACGAAATCTGTGCCTGGGCCTACAAAAACCGTGAACATCTGAAGCAATTCAACCTCATCGGGACCGGCCATACGGCGGCCCTCGTTTCCGAGAAGACCGGCTTAGAAGTCAAAGGCTATCTCTCGGGCCCCTTAGGCGGGGACCAGCAGATCGGCTCCCTCATCGCCGAAGGGAAGGTCGACTTCGTGGTCTTTTTCTGGGATCCCCTCCAGGCCCAGCCCCACGATCCCGACGTCAAGGCGTTGCTTAGGATCGCCACCGTTTACGACATTCCCCTTGTCACCACCCCGCGGGGGGCCGACATCCTTCTTTCCTCCCCTTTGCTCTAAGCAAAATATTTAATGCAAGGCCCTTCTGGCCATGTTAAAATCCTCCCCGGTCGTTGACCAGGAAGGTAATTAGTCAATGAAGGGAACTGTCAAGATGTTCAACCGGGAAAAAGGCTATGGCTTCATCCGCACGGAAGAAGGCCAGGATGTCTTCTTCCACTATTCGGCCCTGAATATGGATTCCTACAAGACCGCTGAACCCGGCGAGCAAGTGGAATTCGAAGTCAAGGAAAGCGAACGCGGTCCGCGGGCTGAGAACATCACCAAGATCTAAGGTATTGACAATGCCAAAGCCCTCTCGAAGGGCTTTTTTTATGCTTAGGGAATTAATATAATTCCCTCGAAATGTCCCTCAAAGCCGGTATCGTCGGCCTTCCCAACGTCGGGAAGTCGACCCTGTTCAACGCCATCACCAATTCCCATGTCGAAGCGGCCAACTACCCCTTCGCCACCATCAAGCCCAACACCGGGATCGTCAAGGTCCCCGATGAGCGCCTTGATTTCCTGACCGATCTCTACCATCCGGAGAGGAAGATCAACGCCACCTTCGAGTTCTACGATATCGCCGGTCTGGTCCGCGGAGCCTCCAAAGGCGAGGGTCTCGGGAATCAATTCCTCGGGGCCATCCGGGAATGCGACGCCATCGTCGAGGTCGTCCGTTGCTTCGATTCGAGCGAAATCGTCCACGTCGAGAATACCGTCGATCCCAAACGCGACATCGAGACCATCGATTTGGAACTAGCGATGTCGGACTACGAATCGGTGAAGAATCGGATCGCCAAGCAAACTAGCAAGGCCCGCATCAACAAGGACAAGGTCGCTCTTTACGAGATGCCGATCCTCGAAATCCTTGAAAAGACTTTGTCGGAAGGGAAGTCGGCCCGTCTGGCACCCCTGAGTGAGGAGCAACGGGAATACGCGGAAAAGAACTTCTTCTTGCTTTCCCTCAAGCCCATTCTCTACGTCGCCAACGTCTCCGATAGCGACTATAGCGACCTCGACCATTGTGGCTACTACCAAACCGTCAAGCAAATCGCCGCCGAAGTGGGAGCCGAATGTCTCCCCATCAGCTGCGAAATCGAATACGAAATCAGCCAGTTGAGCGATGAGGAAAAACGCGACTTCCTCGCCACCTTGGGCTTAGAGAAATCCGGTCTCGAAAGGCTGACTAGGGCCGCCTACGACCTCCTCGGTCTCAAGACCTTCTTCACCTCGGGCAAGGATGAATGCCGGGCCTGGACCTTCAAGGAAGGGATGAAGGCCCCCGAATGCGCGGGCATCATCCATAGCGATTTCCAAAAGGGCTTCATCAAGGCCGAGGTCTTCTCTTATGACGATATCCATGAGCTAAGAAGCGAAGAGGCCATCAAGGAGAAGGGGCGCCTCAGAATCGAAGGCAAGGACTATGTGATGCAAGACGGGGACATCGTCTTCTTCCGTTTCAACGTATGAAGGGCCTCAGGATCGGTTACGGGGAAGACATCCATCGCCTGGTCGAAGGCCGGGACCTGATCCTCGGCGGGATCAAGATCCCTTACGAGAAAGGGCTATTGGGTCATAGCGACGCCGACTGTGTCCTGCACGCCTTGTCCGATGCTCTTCTCGGAGCCAAGGCCAATGGCGACATCGGCATCCACTTTCCGGACAAGGCCGAGGAAACCCTCGGCATGGATTCCGGTCTCATCCTCAAGAAGAGTTTGGAAATCGCCGAAATCAAGTCAGAAGACATCCATAACATCGATATCTGCATCAGCGCCGAAAAGCCGCGCCTCAGTCCCTACATTCCCGCGATGCGGGAAAGGATCGCCAATCTATTGGGGATCGGCATTGGCCAAGTCTCGGTCAAGGCCATGACCAACGAAGGGCTCGATGCGATCGGTAGGGGCGAGGCCATCAGGGCCACCGCCGTCGTCTTAGTGGAGGGATAAAATGCAAAACGAAGAAAGAATCAGGGGGATAATCCAAAAGGCCGCCGCCAAGGCCGGCCTGGAAGTGGGAGTCCAAGCCATCGAGGTTGAAAATACCCGCGATCCGAAATTCGGGGACTATTCCACGAACCTCGCCATGAAGAACGCCAAAAAACTCGGCAAAAAGCCGATCGATTTGGCGAATTCCATCATTGGAGCCATCGATGACCCCCTCGTTGAGAAAGTCGAATGTGCGGGTCCTGGTTTCATCAATCTGACCCTCAAGAAGGAATCCCTGGCCTCGGTCGTAAAGAAGATCCTCGAACAGGGATCGGCCTACGGCAAGGGCAATGACAAGCACTTCAAGATCAACGTCGAATTCGTCTCCGCCAACCCGACCGGTGACCTCCACCTCGGCCATACCCGGGGCGCGGCCCTTGGGGATGCCATCAGCAACATCTACGAGAAGGCCGGCTACGAAGTGACACGCGAGTACTACGTCAACGACTGCGGGAACCAAGTCCACCACCTCGGGCTATCGCTACTGGCCCGCTACAAGGAACTCTTCGGGGAACCCTTGGAACTCGGAGATGATGACTACCACGGGGTCGACCTCATCGAAATCGCCAAGAAAATCAAAGAGGAAAAGGGCGACTCCTTGCTCCATGAAAAGACCGAGGACGTCTTGCCTTATTTCATCCGTTATGGGATCGACACCGAACTGGCCAAGATCAAAAAAGACCTCGGGGACTTCAGGGTCCGTTATGACGTCTTCTCCTACGAAAGCGACATCCGCAAGGGCGATGCCATTCCGAAACTCCTCGAAGAGCTAAAACCCCATACCTACGTCCTCGATGGGGCGGTCTATCTGAAGACCAGCGACTACCTCGACGACAAGGACCGGCCCATCGTCAAAAGCGACGGGAACTTCACCTACTTCCTGCCCGATATCTGCTACCACTACGACAAGATGGCCAGGGGCTTCGACCTCCTGGTAGACGTCCTTGGAGCCGACCATCACGGCTACATCAACCGCATGAAGAGCGCCCTCATGATGAGGGGCTACAAGCCGGAGAGTCTGGAAGTCGAACTGGTCCAGATCGTCAAGACCTTCCAAAACGGAGTCGAGGTCAAGATGAGCAAAAGGACCGGCAAGGCCATCACCCACCGGGAACTGGTGGCGGAAGTCGGGGTCGATGCCGTCCGTTACTTCTTCGTCGAAAGGGCGGCCTCGAGCCACCTCGACTTCGACTACGATCTGGCCAAGAGCCAGAGCAAGGACAACCCGGTCTACTATGCCCAATATGCCTACGCCCGGACCTGCTCGTTACTAGGCCTCGGACGGGACATCGCCATCGACCCGGAAGGGAAGGGCTTGGGGAGCGAGGACGAAAAGGCAATCTTGAAGCATTTGGCCGATTATCCGAGTATGATAGAAGGTGCGGCCAAAGGCCGTGCCCCCCACCGGGTGGCCGCCTACATCCAGAAGCTGGCGGCCCTCGTCCACGCCTACTACGGTTTGACTCGGATCATCGATCGGGAAAACCCGAATCTGACCGGAAGCCGTTTGGCCCTCATGAAGGCCTGCGGGCTCGTCCTCAAGGACGCCCTCGGCTTACTCGGCGTCGAAGCCCCTGAAAAAATGTGAATCATCCAAGGAGATAAATGATGAAAAAAGACAAGAGCATGATCGAAACGGCCTACGACTTCCTCGTAGAACGGGAAAAGCTTCCGGTGCAAGACCGCGAACTTCCCTTTGCCGAACTCTATGCCCACGTGGTCGAGAGCCTGGAAATGACTGAGGATGAAAGGAAGGCCAACATCGGCCGTTTCTACAGCGACCTCAGCTTCGACGGACGCTTCGTCGAACTCAAGGACAACCACTGGGATCTTCGTTCCAACCACACCTACTCGGCCGTCCACATCGACGTCAAGGACATCTATAGCGACATCGATACCCCCAACGACGACGAAGAGGAAAAGAAGGAAGAAGAAAGCGAAGACCTCGCCGAGGAAGGCGAGGGCGACGAAGAAGAAGGGGAGAACGTCCCCGAAGACGTCGTCAATAGCATCAACAGGGACAACCTTTATTAGGTCGTTCCTTTTCAATAAGCCAAAGCATCCATAGGAGGAAAACAAAATGGCATTAGAGAACATGGTGAAGATGCTCCAGAGAGCCCAAAAGGAGCATTACGCCGTCGGGCAATTCAACATCAACAACGTCGAATGGGTCGGCGCCATCCTCGATGAGGCCATGGCCCTTAGGACCCCGGTCATCCTCGGGGTCAGCGAAGGCGCCATGCGCTACATGGGCGGCTGGCACACCGTCGTCGGCATGGTCAAGGGCTACATGGAAGACAAGCACGTCGACATCCCCGTCGCCCTCCACCTCGACCACGGTTCCAGCGTCGAGTCCTGCAAGGCCGCCATCGACGCCGGCTTCACTTCCGTCATGATCGACGGGAGCCACCATCCGCTTGAGGAAAACATCAAGATGGTCAAGGAAGTCGTCGAATATGCCCACGCCCGTGGGGTTTCCGTCGAAGCCGAACTCGGCAAGGTCGGCGGTCAGGAAGATGACGTCGTCGCCGAATCGATGTACGCCGATCCGGCTGAATGCGTCCGCATGGTCAAGGAGACCGGCATCGATTGCCTGGCTCCGGCCCTCGGCTCCGTCCACGGCCCCTACCATGGCGAACCGAAACTCGGTTTCGACCAGATGGAAGAAATCCACCAGCTCGTCAAGATCCCCCTCGTCCTCCACGGCGGCTCCGGCATCCCCTATGACCAGATCCGGAAGGCCATCGACCGCGGGACCTGCAAGATCAACGTCAACACCGAATGCCAGCAGTACTGGGCCCGCATCGTCCGCGAAGTCCTCAAGAAGGACGACAAGGTCTACGATCCGCGGAAGATCATCGGCCCGGGCAAGGAAGGCATCAAGCAGACCATGCGTGAGCACTGCGATGTCTTCGGCTGCAACGGCAAGGCCGACTGAGCCGTGTACGAAAAGGAACTAAGGGTCGCGATCGACGCGGCCCTCACCGCTTCCAAGGCCATCTTGGAAATATACGCCACCGACTTCCAGGTCGAGATCAAGGACGATGATTCCCCGGTCACCGCGGCCGACAAGGCCTCGGACCAAATCATCCGGGACATCCTCCAGAAGGCCTTCCCGAGGGCCGGTTTTCTGACCGAGGAAGGAAAGGACGACAAAAAGCGTCTCAAGAAGGACTACGTCTGGATCGTCGATCCCTTGGACGGGACCAGCGACTTCGTCGACCGTTCGGGGCAATTCTCGATCAACATCGCCCTCAGCTACCGCGGGGACTTGGTCCTCGGGGTCATTTGCCTCCCGACCGCCGACCTCCTTTACTATGCGGTCAAGGGGGAAGGGGCCTACCGCAAGGACAAGACCGGGAAGATCTCCCTCCTCAGGGTCAATGACAAGAAGGACAAGCTGACGGTTTTGGTCAGCCGGAGCCACTTCAACGCCCAGGAAAAGGCCATGATCAAGAAGCACAGCGACCGCATTGCCTATGAAGCGGCCATGGGGGCGAGCGCCAAGTTCTGCGCCATCGCCGAAGGCCAGGCTGAATTAAGCTACCGTCTCTCGGCCGGGACCAAGGAATGGGACGTGGCCCCGGGCGACCTCATCGTCCGCGAGGCCGGCGGTGTCGTCCTCCAGACCGACATGACCCCCTTCACCTACAACCGCGAGGACGTCTATAACCGCAAGGGCTACGTCATCGCCAACTGTCTCGAAAACGTCATTTTGTAACCAAGGAGTCCAACCATGAAAGTAATGGAACTATCCAAAGACCTCTATTACGTCGGGGTCGTCGACCACGCCCTCAAGGTCTTCGACGTCGCCATCCTTACCAAGTACGGGACCAGCTACAACTCCTATTTGCTGAAGACCAAGGACGGGGTGGTGGTCTTCGAAGGGAGCAAGGAAAAGACCGAGAAGGAATATCTCGAGCACATTGCCTCGCTCACCGACTTCAAGGACATCAAGTACCTCTTCGTCACCCATACCGAGCCCGACCATAGCGGCGCCATCAAGGCCCTTCTCGAAAAGAATCCCGACATCACGATCGTCGCTTCCCAAGGGGCCCTCATCAACCTCGACCACATCTTGCGCCATGACTTCAAGAAGCACGTGGCCAGAGAAGGGGAGGTCCTCGAGTTCGGGGGTTACCACTTCCGCTTCGTCTCCGGCATCATGCTCCACTGGCCCGATGTCATGTTCACCTACATCGAGGAAAAGAAGGCCCTCGTCAGCTGCGACGCCTTTGGCTGCCACTATGCCTTCGACGACATCCTCCTCAGCAAGCTGACCGACGAAGAGGGCTACATCGATGCCTTCAGGTACTACTACGAAAAGATTATGGGGCCCTTTCCGAGCTACGCCAAGAAGGCGGCCGAAAAGGTCCTCGCCCTCGATCTCGATTTCGTCCTCACCGGCCATGGTCCGGTCTTGGATTGCCGGATCAAGGAACGGGCCTCCGAGTACCTGACCATCGGGGAGAAGTTCTTCCCCAGCGTCGTGAAAGGCCAGGTCACCATCGTCTACGGCTCGGCCTATGGCTACACCCGCGATTTGGCCAAAACCATCGCAGAAGCCCTCTCGAAGGCCGGAAAAACGGTCAAGCTCTACGAGATCGATGCCCTCAACTACGCCGACCTCAAGCCCGAGATCCTCACCTCGATCTACAAGTCCGAGATGACCCTTCTAGGTTCTCCGACCATCGCCGGGGATGCCATCGGCCTCTTCTACGACTTCCTCTGCGCCTTGCCTAGCACCGTCGGAACCGGCCGCAAGGCCAGCGCCTTCGGCGACTACGGCTGGTCCGGGGAAGCGGTCCCCAATCTGACCGTCCGTCTCAAGCAGCTCCACTTCAACGTCCTTGAGGGTTTCAAGGCCAACTTCGCCCTCGACGAAGCCGGCAAGAAGGCCTTCGAGGGTTACATTTCGACCCTTCTAGGTTAAAATCGAAGGGTAATCCAAATAGAAAGGAAAACACTTATGACTTGGTTCAACAAACAATCGCGCCTCGTCCAGATCCTCCTCCTTTTGATTCCCTTCGTGAACTGGATCGTCGAAATCGTCGTCCGTTGGAGTGCCTTCCTCAAGAAGGGCGGCCTCCTCCGTTTGCTCCTCGCCATCATCGTCATCCCCGGCATCGGGGTGGTCCTCGGCTGGGTCGACCTCATCTGGATCCTCCTCTTCGGCCATCTGATCCTGGCGAAGTAACTTCGAGAATCAAAAAAGCCGGGTTTGCCCGGCTTTTCTTTTGCTTTCTCTTACTTCTCTTCGGGCGGGAAGACACCGGAGGCATCGACCCCCGTGACCCCGGGGACCTCGTCGACCAAAATGATCTCGATGCCAGAGGTGATGTCGGCTTCGGCGTAGAGGCAGCCCTCGCAGGCCCCGGTCATCTTGAGATAGACGGTCCCGTCCTTGAAACCTAAGTAGGTGACGTCGCCGCCGTCGCGGTTGAGGAAGGGTCTGACTTTCTCGAGGACCCGCTCGATTTGCATTTCAATTGGTTCGCTCACGGTGTGTTATTTTATGGTGAAATAAGCAATAGTCAAAAGAAACGATAAGGGGACGAAAAAGACCGG
Source organism: uncultured Bacilli bacterium (assembly GCA_944363565.1). Classification (GTDB taxonomy): domain Bacteria; phylum Bacillota_I; class Bacilli_A; order RFN20; family CAG-826; genus UBA4951. The sequence continues at coordinate 10,232 of CALVUI010000003.1, read as the reverse complement.
CCGAGCTGCGCCCATCACCTCCTGCCGGTCTTTCACGATGGATCAGCTTTTGGCTTTTTCCATCCTCCTTATGAGGGCCGCCATTTCCCTAAGCATCTTCTTCATCCCTTCGTCGAAATCCCCGACGTAGACGAAGTCCGGCTCGTTGAGACCGCTTTGGCCCTTGACCATGGTGACGGCGATTTCGACCATCTTCAGGAGGTTGGCCTGGTTGGGTTTGCTTAAGCCAGCCTCCCAATTCTTGACACTGGTCTTGCTGACCCCGATGGCAAGGGCGAACTGTTCGATCGACATGCCGAGGGCTGCCCGAATTTGCCTGACCGCGATTTCATCCATGGTGACTTGCAGGCAGTTTAGACCCTCTATTTTCTTTTGTCCTTGCCTAGAGGTGGGCAAGTTGGACCTTCCTTTTTCCATCCTATGAAAATAGACAAAGAAAAGGGTTTTTGGATACCTGTCAAATGTAAGCGTATCCATTCTTGAAACTTCGTGGTTTAAGAGGAAAATGTCAACGTGGTTAACAATCTGGCGAATTCTCTTTTGAATCTCTCCCTGAGCGAGGACTTCCACTTGGCCTTCGGGATGTTCCTGAAGAAGTTTTCGGGGCTCCTAAACGGGGAGTGCGCCTTGCTTTGGTTACTCAAAAAAAGCGATGAGGACTGCACCCAGAACGCGGCCGCCCAAGCCCTCGGGGTCTCGAGGGCGAGGATCAGCACCATCGTCGCCGACCTCATGGACCGGGGGCTCATCCGACGAACCCCCAAGGAGGGAGACAAGCGTTCCTATTGTCTCTCCCTCACTAGCAAGGGAAGGGCAACCCTCAAGGAAAAGGAAGCGGAGGCCAATAGCCTCCTAAGCGAAATGAAAGGCAACCTCTCGGAAGAGGAAATGCGGGCCGGCCTCAAACTCTTGAAGCGCTTGGTCGGATGCAAGGAGAAGGAAGGAAATGCTGAAGTTAGATAACATCAAAAAGGATTACCCCTGCGGGGACGGGAACGTCGTCCACGCCCTCAAGGGCATCGACTGCCAACTCCGAAAGAGCGAGTTCGTCGCCATCCTGGGCCCCAGTGGCTGTGGGAAGACGACTTTGCTCAACATCATCGGGGGTCTCGACCACGCGACCAGCGGTGACCTCAAGATCGAAGGGATCTCCACCAAGGACTTCAAGGACCGGGACTGGGACCATTACCGGAACCACCGGATCGGCTTCGTCTTCCAGTCCTACAACCTCATCCCCCACCAGACCGTCTTGGCCAACGTCGAACTGGCCCTCAATATCGGCGGGGTCAAGAAGGGTGAGAGGGCCAAAAGGGCCAAGGCCGCCCTCGATGAAGTTGGCCTCAAGGGGGAGTACAACAAGCTTCCGAATCAGCTAAGCGGTGGTCAGTGCCAACGGGTCGCCATCGCCAGGGCTTTGGTCAGCAATCCGGAAATCCTTTTGGCCGACGAACCGACCGGGGCCTTGGACTCGACCACCAGCCGCCAGATCATGGACCTCCTCAAGAAGGTCAGCCGTGAGCGTCTCGTCATCATGGTCACCCACAATCCCGAGCTGGCCGCCATCTACGCCACCCGGACCATCCGTCTTTTAGACGGCCAGATTGTCAGCGATTCCCGTCCCTATAATGTCGAGGAAAAGCCGGTGGTTACGACCGGGAAGGACAAGATGCCGAAGCTTTCGCTTTTCGGAGCCTTTGCTTTGAGTTTCAAGAACCTCCTAAGCAAGGCCAAGCGGACTTCCTTGGTGGCTGTTGCCGCCTCGATCGGGATCGTCGGGGTCAGCGCCGTCTTGGCGGTCTCCAGCGGCGTCACCGGTTACATCAGTTCGATGGAAGGGGACATGCTGAGCGGCTTCCCGATTAGTGTCAACTCCGAAGGCTATGACCTCGATGCCCTGATGGACATCGCTTCCTCTTCTTCGATGGCCGGGGCCATCGCCAACAACACAAAGGACGGCTATATCGACGTCAATTCGGCGATCGAAGCCTTGGTCAACGACAATGGCGGGGTCAACAACTTCCTCTTCAAGAACGAGATCAACCAGGAATACGTCGACTATCTCATGGAGATGCCGGAGGAATATTACAGCAGCATTTATTTGGACTACGGGATTGACCCGACCCCGAACCTCTACACCGATGCCGGCCTCGTCGGGACCATGTACGAAGGGGAGGATACCTTGACCTCCTTGACCGCGATCAAGAGCGTCTACCAAAGCATCCTCGGGGAAACGGAGTTCTCTCAGTTCTCGGGGCTCGTCACCATGCTGACCACCCCCTTCCAGCAATTGCCCAGCGGGGACGACATGATCCTTTCCCAGTACGACATCCTCAACGAAGGGGGTCATTTGCCCACCAATGAGAACGAGATCGTCCTCGTCGCCAATTCCAAGAACATCAGCGACCTCTACTTGGCCCAGCTTGGCTTCATGGACCAGAAGACCTTCCTGAACGGAGTGGATAAGGTCACACATGGCGAAAACTACGATCCCAGCCTCGACGTCACGGAGATCTCCTACGACGACCTCCTTTCCCAAACCTATTATTACTACCCCAACGATACGATCTACACCGACCTCCTCGGCCAATACATGTACAGCCCGACCATGAAGAAGGGGAGCGAGGGCGAGGTCGAACTGAAGATCACCGCCATCTTGTCCCTCAAGGACGGCCTCAACTACGGCTGCCTCTCGACCGGTCTCTACTATGGCGAGGCCTTGACGCAGCACATGATCGAAACCGGGAAATCCTCGCAGATCGTCAATTACCTGAAGGAAAACGACATGGAGGGCTTCTACATGGAAGGGGAGGACCGCAAGGTCATCGCCTTCATGTACACCTACGATTACCACGGGGAGAGTAATATCGCCATCGGGTCGGTCACCTCGATGGATATGATGTCGATGACCTCGGCCGCCACCGGGACCAAGCAGATCCTCTTCTCCCTCTATAACCTCGGAGGAAGCGAGCTTCCTCAGAACATCAAGATCTATTCGGCCGAGACCGAGCAAAGCGAAAACATCAAGGACTACCTCTCGAAATGGAATAGCGACGAGACCCTCATCGTCAACGGGGTCGAACTGAAACCCGATAACGAAGCCCGTCACGAAATCCGTTATAGCGATACCCTCGGCATGGTCCTGACCATGGTCAACGGGATGGTCGACATCGTCACCAGCGCCCTCGTGGTCTTTACCGGTCTGTCCCTGGTGGTCTCGACCGTCATGATCGCCATCATCACCTACGTCAGCGTCATCGAACGGGTCAAGGAAATCGGGGTCATCAGAAGTTTGGGTGGCCGTAAGAAAGACGTCAGGCGCCTCTTCAATGCCGAAACCTTCATGATCGGCTTATTCGCGGGTCTCATCGGGATCGGGGTGACCTTCATCCTCCAAGGGATCATCAACTTGATCGTCGGCTCCTTGACCGGGATTTGGACCATCGCCAACCTCCAGTGGTACGAGGCCGTCATCATGATCGCCCTCTCGGTCGTCCTCACCCTTATCAGCGGTCTCATCCCGGCTTCGCTGGCGGCCAAGAAGGATCCGGTCGACGCCCTCAGGAGCGAATAACTACCGCTTCATCTTCAGGGCCTTGGGGGATGTTCTTCTCTCTAGGAAGACGACGTCCCCTTCGGTCCTTTCGATCTCTTCTTCTTTATCCTTGAAGTAGAGGACGTCCCCATAGTCCAAATGGGGACGTCTTTTCTTTTTCTTGTAGGGTTTGAAATAGACGACGTCGTTCCTTCCTTGGTCCCGATAAAGGGAGAAGCCACCTTGGTGGCTCCTTAGTTTCCTTTTGTGGACCCTAAGGAAGAGGTCGTGTTGTTTGTAGCAAAGATAAGCCAGGAGGCAGGAGGAGAGGCCGAGGGTATAAAGGAGGCTATAGAGGCACCGGCGGTAGCCCGCTTCCGTGATCCTCGGATCGACGTGGGCAAGGATCAGGTAGTCGGAACGGACCTTCATGAGGACCAAATCGATGCGGATTTGCTTATAGAGGAAGAGGGTCAGATAGGAGAGCAGGATCTGGATGGAGAAGGGCGGAAGCTTGAGCTTGGCTTTGACGATCTCTTCGATCTCCCCTTCCTCGTTTTTTAGTTCCACGAGGACGTAGATCCCGAGGGTCAAAAAAGAAAGGAAGAGGTAGAGGGCAAAGGATGGCCTTTTCCTTTCGATCATGGGGAAATGATAAGGCAAGGTCCGGGTTTAGAGAAGGAAGGGAGAGGGGAACATCCAGGCCTTGATTTGAAATGCTTTCTTGATTGGTTAAGTAAATGTGAAGATCATCCTTAATGGGATTGCATTATTCCCATATGTCCGTAATCTTTCACATAGGCTTTCGTAACATCATGGTGATTGTTATGAAGTGTATTTGCAAAGAGGCGTTTGGACATGGGTGGCAAGATCGTTCTTGAGACCAAAAGGGTTGGGGATATCGCGGGAGACTTTTTCGTACCTTCCTACCAGAGGGGCTACCGTTGGGGCGAGGTCGAAGTGACTCGTTTGTTGGAAGACGTTTACCAAAACGGGGAGAAGAACTACTGCCTCCAGCCCGTCGTCGTGGCCAAAAGGGAAGGGCATTATGAGCTGATCGACGGACAACAAAGGCTCACGACCATCTATCTCATCTACAAGTACCTGAGCAAGGTCAATCCGTCCTTCCATGAACCCGCCTTTTCCCTCGATTATCAAACAAGGTCGGGTTCTGCGGAGTTTTTGAAGATTCTTGATGTCTCCAAGGAAGACGAAAACATCGATTTTTGGTTCATTTCCAATGCCTATAAGACCATTCAAAAATGGTTTGAAATAGACAACCGGGAAAATCGGTCGGAGGAAATCCATAGGTCCTTCAAAGATCATGTGAAGGTCATTTGGTACGAGGTCGATGGTGGCGAAGACCCCATATCCCTCTTTACCCGTTTGAACATCGGAAAGATCCCCCTCACCAATGCCGAACTGGTCAAGGCCATGTTCCTAAGCCGCGATCGGAGGCCGAAGATAGAAGAGGAGAAACAAGCAGAGATTGCCCTCCAGTGGGACCTCATCGAAAGGGAACTGCATGACGAGTCCTTATGGGCCTTCCTCACCAATAGCATCTCGAGCGTTTACCAAACCCGGATCGATCTGGTCCTGGATTTGATTTCGGGAAAAGACGAAGCCACCCGCGAGAAGTACTACACTTTCTTCAAGTTCGACGAGATGCGCAAGAGCGTCCCCTTGGATGAGATCTGGAAGAAGATCTACCAGACTTTCCTGATCCTCAAGGGCTGGTATACGGACCACGATCTTTACCATCGGATCGGCTACCTCATCGCCTCCGGCACTTCTCTAGAAGAAATCTTTGCCCTATCCGAAAACAAAAGGAAAAGCGAATTCAATGAATGTCTCTCTGATTTGATAACGGAGAGCCTCCGTCTTCCTAATAACGTCAACTACGCCGACCTCAGCTACGAGAACCCCATAGACTACAAACGGATCAGCAGGCTCCTCCTTCTCTTCAATGTCGAATCCGTCAGGAGGATGGACGGTAAGGCCCAACGCTTTCCCTTCGATAAGTTCAAACACCAAAAGGGGCACAATATTACTTGGAGTCTCGAACACATCCACGCCCAGCAATCGGAAGGGATGAGGACCCAGGAGGCTTGGAAGGAATGGATCAAGATCCACATCCCTTCCGTCCTAAGTCTCGGCGACGGACACGGGGACCTGGTCGGAGAAATGAGGGGCGCCCTGGAATTGAAGGAGTTGGACCGGGTCCGTTTCGATGAGATCCATGAAAAGGTCGTCGGTCTCCTCTCGGTCCCCGGGAATATCGAGTACATGCATTCGATTGGGAATTTGGCCCTCCTCAATACCGCGGACAATGCCGCCCTCAATAATTCGACCTTCGACGTCAAAAGAAACGAGATCATCAAGATGGATAAGGAAGGCAACTACATTCCTTACTGCACCAAGATGGTCTTCCTCAAGTATTACACCCCTTCATCCGAGAACCAGCTTCACTTCTGGGGCGAAGCCGATAGAAAGGCCTATGTCGAGGCCATGAATCAGATCCTCAAGGATTATATCGAACCGATTGTCTATTTGAAGGAGGAGACGAAATGAGCACCGCCCTTCATACCTTCGTGGATATCTTCGATACCAAGATCGAGGACGGGGACAACTCCGTCAGATTAAAGGAGATCGTCATCCCAGTCATCCAAAGGGACTATGCCCAAGGCCGTCATAACGACGAGGTCGATCGGGTGCGGGCCCGCTTTCTGGATTCCCTCCATGAGGCTGTGACCAAGAAACCCCTGACCCTCGACTTCGTCTATGGCGACCTCGACGAAACGGGGAAGATGACTCCTCTAGATGGCCAACAACGTTTGACGACCCTCTATCTCCTTCATTGGTACGCGGCCAAAAAGGAAGGGGTTCCCGACGAAGAATGCCGATTCCTCGCTAGGTTTACTTACGAAACCCGTTATAGTTCACGCGATTTCTGTAAATCGTTGGTGGGATTCAATCCTTCCTTTACGATCCCTCTTTCTACGGAAATCCGCGATCAGGCCTGGTTTCCCTTGGACTACGAAAACGATCCGACGATCCGCTCGATGCTGGTGATGTTGGACGCGATCGATGAGCGTTTCAAAGATGTGCCCGACCTTTGGGACAAATTGAAACAAGGGGCCATCAGTTTCTATTTCCTGCCCATCAAGGACATGGGATTGACCGATGAGCTCTACATCAAAATGAATTCGAGAGGCAAGCCCTTGACCCTTTTCGAACACATCAAAGCCGAACTCGAAAGGAACCTAAGGCTCTTGGAAGAGAAGGGCGGCCCAAAGGTCGCCGATTCTTTGATGGGGAAGATCGATGGCCCTTGGACCGATTTGCTATGGACCTACTGCCGGGGATCGGGGGAGAACATCGTCGACGATGAGTTCCTCCGTTACTTCCGTTTCGTCTTCGATATCCTTTGCTATCGGAAGGGAGAATCTCCCCAAAGTCATAGCAGTGATCTCTTCGATCTCCTTCATTCGTATTTCTCTCCAGAGAACAAAGATGCCGGGAAGAACCTCGCCACCTTGGAAACCTTCTTCGATTGCTGGGGTGAGATCCCTGGTGCCATGAGTCCCAAAGCCTTCCTCGAATCCTTCATGGGTCCCGTTCACGAGGAGAACAAGATCATCGTGGCTTCCGATAAGGTGGACATCTTCGATGATTGCCTCCATGGCTACGCCGACAAAAGCGGAAGGGTCCGTCAGTTCCCTTTGAGTCGGATGCTGCTCCTATATGCGATCGTCGTTTACCTCCTCCATCAAAAAGAAGTCAAGGATTCGGAATTCGTCAGAAGAATCAGAATAGTAAACAACCTGATCCAAAACTCCTCCGACGAAATCAGCGACCGCGTTGAGAACAACCGGATTCTCGAAATCATCAAAGGGATCGATTCCATCATCGTCAAAGGGCAATTCGATAATTCCCTTGGCCCGAATTTTAATGCCAATCAAATCGAGGAAGAAAAAGAGAAACTAGAGTTCTTACTCGAAAATCCCGAACGGGGAGAGGAGCTCTATAGGCTTGAGGACCATCCCTTGCTCTATGGGCAAATTGGCATCATCGGTCTGGAAAACATCGACCTCGGACCCCGTTTTGCGTCTTTATTCATTTGCAACAAGGACAAAATCGACTGCGCGCTCATGACAATCGGCAATTATGCCCAACGGGAAAGGAATGGGTGGCGTTACCAAGTCGGGTCCAGTGGCAATCTTTCGGCCTGGGAAGCCTTATTTCATAGAAGCGCGAATGAAGGCTTCGAAAACACCAAGAGGATCTTGGTTGAACTTTTGAAGTCGCATGAGACATTCAGCGATGGGGTTTTGGACTCCATGATTGAAGACTTCATCCATAAGTCCGAAGCCAAAAAGGAATACCCCTGGACCTATTACTACGTTAAGTATCCGATCTTCCGGCCCGGGAAATACGGAAAGCTAAGCAACGGCAATGCCTCGGAGGCTCCTTATATGTTTGCGGTCCTCACAACCAAGAAGGCCTGGTCGGAGAACACTTACATGCCCTATCTCAAAGAAGCGGATCCTGCCCATCTATCAGGCGAGCATCTAGGGAGACGATTGGTCTATCGCGATGTCTACATCACCTGCGAAAACGCGGCCTATCTCCTCCATAAAAACGAAGACGGTTCCTTAATTGAAACTATTCCCATTTCCCAAAACGAATCTGGTATCGATACCGAAGACCGGATCGTCAAATTGAAGGAATATATCGCGCAGATGGGCCTTTCCTAATCCCCATTAATCCTTCTGACAAAACAAAACCCGCCCGTCCCTTAGGACAGGCGGGTCATATATATCTATATGGCCTAAATGTACAGAGATGATACAACACACCAATTCCAAATTTACGCTACACCACGGCAATCTTTGTTTTTGTTTAAAGTAATTGCTTTATAAATGAATAATCCAATAACAAAAAGTGAGAACAAGAAAATAGCGCCTTGGGTAAATAATTGCATTAAATACATAGAGTCATCATTTCCACTTTCAGAGAAGATTTTGATTAAACTAAATTCCATCATTTGTATTGTGTATAGTGCTCCAATTAGACCAAGAAATGACAAGACATATTGCCTATCGGTTTTATCTTTCTTCACTAGGCTTTTGACGGCAAAAATCATTTTAAGCGTGCCATATAAAGCATAAGCGTAAATGAACCAATCAATAAAATAGTGGGGAGAGTCCTTATATAAGATTGTTAAGATGAATGCCGCCATCATGGGAGCAAGAACTATTGATAGCGAAATAACACCAGCAAGATAATGACTTGGTTTTATGTGATATTTTTCTATTGCCCACTGCCACACTTTAAATAGAAGCATGAGATAAGAAAAGATAAAGTAATTAATCAAAATCCAATCAAATTTAAAAATGACAAAAACAAGGTGAATTGTACCCATAATAAAAGGCCCAAGCAACGATATATAAAACGCTATATCACCTCTACTATAAAAATCTCTAATTTTATTGATAATCTTTTTCATTTACAAATGTGTGTTTAGCGATTAAATTAACAATAAAATCAATATCGTCTTTGCAGTCTTCTTCGACCCATTTTTGAATGATTGCCAATGATCCTTTCGTGTAAAATTCGAAAACATATTTCTTTTCTTTTTCATCAACATTAAAAGTATCTAATGCTGGGTCAAATATATCTTTATACATTTTTTTAAATGCTTTATCAGCTGAAAATAGTTCTGGCTTTTGATGTACCAATTTATATGCTCTTTTGTTTTCTTTAACAAAGTTAAGATAAGGAGTTAAAAAATCTGGAGAAGTTAATATTCTACTTTTTGTGTTGATTATTAGTTCTTTTGGAAAAGAAGTAACAAATCTTTCGTTTAATAGTTCAATGGTTTCTTCTAATAACTCATTAGTGTTTTCATAATGAAGATAAAACGTTGATCTATTAACACCAGCTCTTTGACAGATTTCTTTAACGGATATAAAGGCAAAATCCTTCTTCTCTAAAAGTTGAAGAAGGGCTTCGTCCATCAATAAAGCAGTATTAAAATATTTTGATTCGTTTTTATTCATCACTATTGTTTTATGCTTCTACGATTTCATTTGCTAAAGCAATAATATCATTCCCGTATTTTTGTTTCCCTTTAGCAAGAATCTTCTTATAGATGAAATAGTTAATTGATACACCTATAATTCCAATACCCCCGACGACATATCCTAAGATATCTTGCCATAATTCACCACTACCGATAACTTTTAAAGAGAAACACATACCGACACCAAGTAATAAAGTCATTATAATCCCGAATGTGTAGCCAAAGATATTGGCGCCCATTTTGGCTTTTCTATCTAATTTCTTGAGGGCCACAACTTTGCTGGTTTCTTTTGGAGCATATTCCGCTGCCACTTTTTCTGCGTATGTTTTATCAGTATTCATTTCTTTTTCCTCCTTGAGCTGACACAAACAATCTATCAATTGGAATAGACACTATGAACAACACAAGAAGGAAAAAGTGTTGAAATAAGAAAAAGGACTGATATTTTGTATCAATCCTATTTAACTAAGTTGTGTGCAATTTGCCGTTAATACACAATGTATATTATATGCACTAATACATTAAAGGGTTATTGTAACCGCATCGAATTCGACACGTTTAAATTTGCTAGACATTGTTTGGCTTTTTTAAAATGAAACAATACACCTTCTTAGG
>CALVUI010000002.1 GCA_944363565.1 uncultured Bacilli bacterium | reverse complement strand
TAGAGGAAGGCGAATCGCTTAGATCCGTGGCGCTTTCAAGCGGCACCCTGGGCAGCCTCCTCTCTAAATGGCATAAAATATACAAAGAACGCGGCGTCGATGGCTTAAAATCCTCTGGAAAGAAAGGGAGGCCGCCGAAGATGCGAAGCAAGCCGAAACCGCCCGATGGGCCGAAGACAGTCGATGCGCTCGAGCGCGAGAACGAGGAACTCCGAGCGGAGAACGAATACCTAAAAAAACTAAGTGCCTTGGTTCAGGCAAGGAAGGGCCGACGACCGAAGAAAAAGTAAAGGTCATCGCTGAATTAAGGCAATCATACAAACTTAACGTCCTTCTTAAAGTTTCCGGGGTTAAAAAGGCGACGTTCTTCTACACGGTTAACAAAGCTGACAAAGATTGCAAAAACGAAGGGATCATTAAGCAAATCCAGGAGATATACCACCAAAACAAAGGGAGGTACGGCTACAGGAGGACACTTCTCGAGTTGGGAAACCGCGGATACAGGGTCAACCACAAGAAGGTCAAGAGGATCATGTCGAAGCTCGGGATCCACGGCATAACGCCAAGGGGGAAGTACAATTCCTACAAAGGCGACCAGAACGGGACCTGCAAGAACCTCCTCCTGAGCAAGTCCGTCGGCGAGGAAAGGCGCGAAACGGCATACGAAAGGGACTTCTCGACCACCGCGTGCAACCAAAAATGGACGACGGACGTCTCCGAGTTCCACATAGCCGCCGGCAAATTGTATCTGTCCCCGATCCTGGACATCCACAATCGCGAGATAGTCGCGTTCAACGTGTCGAGGAGCCCCAATTTCGCCCAGACGACGGACATGCTGGGGAAAGCCTTCGCCAAGCACGGGAATCTAGAGGGGCTGATCCTCCACAGCGACCAAGGATGGCAATATCAGATGAAATTCTACCGTCAGGAACTTGAGAGGAGAGGCATAAGGCAATCGATGTCCAGGAAAGGGAATTGCCTCGACAACTCGCCCATGGAGAACTTCTTCGGTGTCATGAAGAACGAGATGTTCTACGGTCACGAGTACGAATTCCAGTCCCTGGACGAGCTTGAGAAGGCGATCGTCGCTTACATCGAATACTACAATAACGAAAGGATAATGGAGAAAACGAAAGGACTGCCGCCAGTTCTTTATAGACAGCAGTCCTTGAGCCAATTATCATGCTAGACAACTAAGTCCAACATATGGGGCTCACCTCAAGGCGGCCTTTTCTTTTAGCTATCTAGCCAGGTTTCCCGTCTGATGATCGGGACGTACTTTTTGATGGCCTCGCTCACCTTTATCGACACATCGTCGTTCGCATAGTCGGGGACGATGTCCTGGGGTTCCTCGCCCCTTTGGTACATCCCGATGATGTTATCCATCGCATACTTGATGCTTTTATAGTCGACGCCCCCGAGGGCGACGCTTCCGTGCAATAGTCCTTCCTGCCTTTCAGTAGAAGTCCTGATCAGAACCGCGGGGAACTTGAAGATCGAACTCTCCTCGGTGAGGGTCCCGGAGTCGGACAAGACACAGTAGGCATGCTTTTGGAGCTTGCAGTACTCAAAGAAGCCAAAGGGCTTGTCGTCCCTGATGTATTTGGACAAGACGAAGCCCCTTTCCTCCAGTCTCTTCCGGGTCCTCGGATGGACCGAGAAGACCGCGGGCATCTGTAGTTCATCGACGATCCGATTCAAGGAAGGAAGCAAGCGATAGAACTTCGAATCGATGTCGACGTTTTCCTCCCTATGGGCCGAGATCACCAAATACCCTTTCTCCTTGAGTCCGAGCTTATCGAGGACATCGGATCCATCGATTTCCTTCTCGTGGGCCTTGATGACCTCCAGCATCGGGGAGCCGGTTCTTAGTAACCGACTGGCGGGCAAGCCCTCCTCGATGAGGTTTTGGTAGGCATACTCACTGTAGGGCATATTGAGGTCGGCGATATGGTCGACGATGGTCCTATTGGTCATCTCCGCCACGTCATAGTCCCAGCAACGGTTGCCCGCTTCCATATGGAAGAGGGGGATCTTGAAGCGTTTGGCCCCGATCGCCGATAAGGCGGAATTGGTGTCCCCGAGGATCAAGACGGCATCGGGCTTGAGCCTCATCATCAACTCATAGGAGGCGGCGATGACGTTGCCCATGGTCTTCCCGAGGTTGTCCCCGGCGACATTGAGGTAGAAATCGGGCTTCCTAAGGCCCAGTTCTTCGAAGAAGATCTGGTTCAGCTCATAGTCGTAGTTCTGACCCGTATGGACCAAGATCTGTTCATAGTCCTTGTCCAACCTCTTGATGGTCTCACTGAGACGGATGATCTCGGGACGGGTCCCTAGTATGGTCATGACTTTCATAGGACTTCCTCAAAATAAGTATCGGGATCCTTGGGATCGAAGGTCTCATTGGCCCACATCAAAGTGATGGAGTCTTCATCCCCAAGGGTGGTGATGCTATGGACGTAACCGGGGACGATGTCGATGATCTCGAGTTTGTTACCGGACGCTTTGATTTCCTTAACTTCCTTGGCCCCCAGTTTCCTTAGACGGATCAAACATTCGCCCTTTAGGACCACGTACTTCTCATGCTTATGGTGATGGTAATGGTTGCCCTTGGTAATTCCGGGATGGCCGATGTTGACGGAGGTCTGGCCCGAGGAGGAATGGAAGATCTCGGTGAAGGATCCGCGGTTGTCCTCGTGGGGATGAAGAGGGGTAACAAAATCCTCGCAGTAACTTAGATAAACCCCGTAAAGGTCCTTCCAAAAACCCGGTTTTTGTTCTTCGAGCCACAAAGTGGAGGGGAAATCGCGATATCTCCGCAAAGCGGACGCAATATCTCCCAATTTCACCGCATAATGGGGTTCGGGATAAAGGATATCTGGACTCCCCTTATGATTACCATCCAATAGGGAGACGAAGGCCTTGCAGACACCGTCGACGTGGACGAAGTCGATGGGGCCGGCGGCCTCATTGACTTGGATGGGTAGACCATGGGAAACGTTATAACAGAAAGTGGCGATCACCGAATTGTAGGAGGGGCGGCACCACTTCCCGAAGACGTTGTAGAGACGGTAGATATAGACCGGATAGTGATGCTCTTTATATAACGAAAACAGATAATCCTCGGCCTGCTTCTTGCTTCGACCGTAAGGATTATCAAGGACGGCCTGGGTCGAGGACGCAAAGACCAAAGGAGGCTTCTTGTCGCCATTTAGACAGGCCTCCCCGAGGGCCCTCGTGAGGTTGACGTTCCCGTCAAAGAATTCCTCTTCCTTCAAAGGCCGGTTGATGCCAGCCAGATGGAAAATGAAGTCCGATCTTTCGATGAGGCCCGGAAGTTCGGCGATGGAATTGCCTTTATCGTAAGGCAAGACCTCGTGTCCCCTTTCCGTTAGGAAATAGGAGAGGTTCTTCCCGATGAAACCCTCGCTTCCGGTGACTAGGACCTTCATAGACCCTTAAACAAGTCGAGGCGTCTTAATTCCCGCTTCATCCCTTCGACGTCGAGACGTTCGGTATTGTGGGAGGTATAGGACTCGGCGAAGTCGAGCTTCCGATTTCCCTTCTCCACATACATCTCGTAATTGAGGTCGCGGTTATCGGCCTTGATCCTAAAGAAGTGCCCTTCGTCGATGGCTCTTAACATCTCCTCCTGGGTCACCAGGGTCTCGTAGAGCTTCTCCCCGTGCCTGGTCCCGATGTATTCGACCCCGTTCTTGGACTTGGTCAGTTCGAGGACCGCTTTCGCCAGGGTTTCGATCGTCGCGGCCGGGGCCTTCTGGACGAACAAATCACCCTGCTCCCCGTGCTCGAAGGCAAAGAGGACCAGATCGACCGCATCCTCGAGGGTCATCATGAAACGGGTCATCTCAGGATTGGTGATGGTGATGGGACGGCCTTCCTTGATCTGTTCCAAGAAGAGGGGGATGACCGAACCGCGTGAGGCCATGACGTTCCCGTAACGGGTCAAGCACAAAACCGTATCGCCATCCAGCAATTGCCTGGATCTGGCCACCACGTTTTTCTCCATCAAGGCCTTGCTCATCCCCATCGCGTTGATGGGATAGGCGGCCTTGTCGGTGGAGAGGAAGATGGCCTTCTTGACGTGGTTGCGGACACAGGCCGAGATGACGTTGTCGCTTCCGATGACGTTGGTCTTGACCGCCTCCATCGGATAGAACTCGCAGCTGGGGACCTGCTTCAACGCGGCGGCCGAGAAGACGTAATCGACGCCCCGGAAGGCATAGTCGATGGCGTTGTAATCCCGGACATCGCCGATATAGAACTTCAGCTTCTCGTTTTCGTAATGCTTACGCATGTCGTCCTGCTTCTTTTCGTCACGGCTCAAGATCCTGATTTCCTTGATGTCGGTTCTGAGGAAGCGGTCGACGACCGCATGTCCGAAACTCCCGGTCCCCCCGGTGACCAGAAGCGTCTTCCCTCTAAAGAGGGGATAATCTTTTTCCATAGGTCAAATGATAGAAGAAATATCGGCCTTGTTGAATGCCAAATACGGCCCATGTATCCCTCTTTACACCTTCCATCGATTATAGAAAACCCAATATCGAGGTTGACGGTATATGAGGAAGCCTACCTACAATTTGCCTATGTCCCAGATCGTAGAGACCCTTCTAAGCGCCTATAAGAGGGACCACCAAAGCCTAGATGAACTCGAGAAGTCCTTGGAACGCCTCCCCAAGGGGGCTTTGGTGGTCTCTAATCTCAAATCCGGGAACTACGTCTACCGCCGTCTAAGGAAGAATGGCAAAAGCACTTCGGTCTACGTCGGGAAGGAAGGATCCAAAGAACACCAGGAAGCTATAAAAGAAAGGGCATTGTATCTATTGACCCAAAAGGAGATCAGGAAACTGAGGGAATCACTAAAGGAAAGACGGAAGGCCCTAAGGGCCCTAGGGGTCAAACCCTAGGCCTTCTTCTTTCTCCTCTTCTCGATGAAGGCTTTGACCTTTTTGTGGTAGACCAATAAACCAAGCAGTCCAAAGAGGAAGACGTAACCGAAACCGCTGATGAGAAAAGAAGCAAGGGATCCAAGACCGTCGAGGATCCCCAGATGGACCAGCAAGGTAAACGGGAAGGCCGAGACCACCATCAAGAGGAAGGAACCTAATAGAAGTCGGAAATACGACCCTAAAGGCATCTTCAGGACCTTCTTCCCATAGATGATCCGCATGGCCGCGGTCAGGATTAAGGGAAGACCAAAGCCAAAGAGGATCGAATAGACCTTGAGATCATTGGGCAAGAGATAAACGAGGATGACCGCGGCCACCAAAGCCAGCAAGGCCAAACCCAAGGAACAGAGGGCGTCGAACCGATGCTTCCCATAGGCCCGTTCCACTTCGGTAAGAAGGGACAAGCCAAGAGGTAGAAGGAACAAGGCTAGGAAACTCGAAGCCTGGATGTAGATGGTGGATAAACTACTGGTCTCAAGGCTAGCCCCAAGCCATAAGGACAAGAAGGGCCGCCCCGCGGAGACAAAGCCTCCGATTACGAATAGCAAGACCGTAGATTGGGCAATCGAGCCCTTGAGGAAGAGATTTCCGACTTCTTGGTCCTCCCCCTTGACCGCGAGGGCATTGAGACGCGGGGCAAAGGAATTGGCGATGGCCTTGGAGACCAAAACCTCATAGCTATAGAACTGGAGGGCGTAGCCTAGTATCGTCACCGCCAGGCCGGAGTCATAGGCCAGACCGAGAATTAACCTTCCCGCGTTGGTGTACACGCTGGTGACCAAGACGGTGAGGAAGATATAAAGGGAGAAACGGTAGATCTCCTTGCTCTCGGTTTTGAATTCCTTGAGGGAAGGAAAGGCCCATTTCTGGGGGTGGATGAGACTGGCCTCGAAGAAGAAGACGAGGTCCATGAGGAGGACCCCGACCGCGGTGCATAGGGCCACGGCGATGATGTCATAACCGAGATACAGGAACAACGCGGACAACCCAATCCCCAAGATATGGGTCACCAAAAGGGTGACCTGGTTGAAGACGAAACGTTCCCGGAAGTAGTTGTTCCAGGCAAAGAGGGAGAAGAAGAAATCGAGGCCTCCGGAAGCCGAAAGGATTAAAACGAGGTAGGCCGCGGTTTCGGGATTCCCATTTGTTTGGATAACCCCGTAATTGAAAAGAAGGGCCGCCACCCCGCCCAAGATGACGATCAAGAGGCCGATGAGGCCAAAAAGGAGCATGAAGGTCCCGTTGGTCTTGGCCAGTTTTTCTTCGGACTCCTCTTTGGCCCTCGTGGCAAACCGGACATAGGCGTTTTCGATCCCAAAGGAAAGAAGGAGCAAGGAGGAGGCCACCGCGGTGGCCAGATAATAAAGCCCGTTGCTTTCGACCCCGACCTTGCTTAGCAAGTAAGGGGGATAGAAAAGGGAGATCAGGAGATAGACGAAGAGCCGCGCGTAGGTGGCAACGATGCCCTTCTTGATCGCGGTGCTGCCTGACATGAGGATATTTTAGGACCTGGGGCCCCATTGGGCCATAGGGACCACGAGCCAAAAGGCCACGACGGACGCGGGCGATTGGCCTCTTCCCGCTTCCGTTTTCTTTACATTTTCCGACGAATTAGCATAGGAAATATCTTCAATGCATGAGATTTTTCCATTCGTTTTTGCACCTTGAGGGATGGCTTCCTCTATCGTAATATTGCGGCGATGTCCGGGTACGTGCTGAGTCGTCGAACCAAGGCCTACCTCGCCTTCAAACGTTGCGTCGACGTCTTCGGCTCGATCCTCGGTTTGATCGTTTTGTCCCCCCTCATGCTTTTCTGCGCCCTCATGGTCAAGCTGACCTCCAAAGGTCCCGCCATCTTCAAGCAGAAAAGGGTCGGCAAGGATTTAAAGGAATTCAACTTCTACAAGTTCCGTTCCATGCGGGTCGATGCCCCCAACGTCGCCACCAGCCACTTGGATGTCAAAACCCAACAGAACATGGTCACCAAGTGGGGCCGGATCATGAGGCGGACGAGCCTTGATGAATTGCCCCAGCTCTTCAATATCCTCAAAGGCGACATGAGCTTCGTCGGTCCCCGCCCCTGCCAACCCCGGGGGATCGAGGACGACCTCATCGATGCCCGCCTCTCCTATATCCCTTCGCCCGTCCTAGTCAGGCCGGGATTAAGTGGCTACGCCCAAATCTATTTGCATCGCGACAACGACTGCAAGAAAAAAGCCGAGTACGACGCCTACTACGTCGCCCACCTCGGCTTATGGCTCGATATCAAGATCTTCTTCTGGTCCTTCCTCTGCCTATTTGGGTACACTCCGGGCCGTTAGGCGTTTCCATCTCTTCCTGGTCTTCGGCCCCTTGATGCTAAGGCGGCTTTTTAATTTGTCCTGGATGGTCGCGAAGAACTGCTCGATGTATTCGCCCCTATATAACCACTTCGGGAAGAGGAAGGCGGTGAAGGGCGAAAGGAATAACAATAGGCCATAACCTTCCACGACCGCGAGCAAAAGCATGATGACCCCGTAGTCGCTTAGTAAGCGGAGATGGAGGCCGGAGAAATACATGGAGCAGAAAGCCAGTACCGTCGGAATGAGGAAGCCGAGGAGGGTGAGGAGGTAATAACCGGTAAGGGCAAAGAAGGACTTCCCTTCGAGGACGAGGCTGGTCACAAAACCGGCGAAGGCGAAGATGCTGACCACGATCAAGGTCCCGACCCCCGGGAGATAGAAGGACAGGGCGACGCTCCCTAAGCCCAAGACAAAGGCCAAGAGACCCATGACCTTGCTTCTATTAGCCAGGGACATATAAACACGAGGCCAAATAAGGACCGAGAGGCCCAAGGAGACATAGGAGAAGACGTCGCTACCGAAACGGCCCCCACCGACGAGGAAACCTAGACTTGGAGAAGCCACGGCGAAGGCGGCGAAGAAGAGAAGGACCGATAGCAAGAACCTAGTCCCGAAACTAATCCTTAATGGTTTGGGCTCGTCATAGGCTCCGATTGGGAGGTTGCCTGGGGTCAAGAGCCTATCTTCGGCTGAGTATTTGACGAGGATCGGAAGGACCCCGACGATCAGCATCCCGCACATCTGGGTGGTGGAACCGAATAACATCGTGTTCTCACTGATGGAGTGGAGCAAGATCCCGATGAGGATGAAGAAGGAAGCCCCCATGCTCCGGTCCCCGTGGTACATGCCATAGATGACCTTGTAGAAGAGATAACCCAGTAACCCGATGTAGATGCATAGGCCGATGAAGCCGAACTTGGCAATGACGAAGATGAAGCCGTTGTGGGTCGAGGTGACCCCGATGTCGCCCCAGACCACGGCCCCGAAGGGGGCGGTCAGTATGTAGGAGATGGCTTCCCCGCCGATCCCGAAGAAGAAGCTATAGGCATCGCGGCAGACCAGCCTCAGCGTCTCTTCATAGAAGAGGGTCCGCGAGTCCATGGTGGAACTACCGACCTCGAAGATCGAGTGGCGGATCTGGTTCCCGAAGTTGGCGATGAAGGGGATGGAGTCGAAGGCCCCTTCGACGAAGATGACGAGGACCACGAAGACGGCAAGGAACAAAAAGAAAACCGCGGAGATGGAGTTCCGCCAAGGATGTTCCTTGATGGTCAAAAAGAAACGGTAGACCAGATAGAGGCCGAGGCAGAAAGTCTGGAGGATGAGGGCGGTCCGGCAATCAATCAAGACGTTGTAGATGGTGAAGAAGAAGAGAAGGAAGAGATAGTAGAACCGGGGATATCGGGAATGGAGATAGAGGCAGGCGAAGAAGCCGAGGATCATGGCCATCCCGAAGATGTTCTTGTTCATGAAGAAGGCGTTGAAGGACCAAGACTGACCCGGAAGGGCGGTCTGGGTGAAGTAGGTGACGTATTTGCCCCACTCCAAGGCGATGGAGACGGCGATGATGGCAAAGACGGCGATGACCGCGAGCCTCATGATATTGTCGATCGTGCGGCGATTTCGCATCAAAGAGGGGAAGATTGCGAAGAAATAATACAAATATAGGCAGTCCACTACCCCCTTGGCCCCGAACCGAAAACGGGCGGCCTCGGTGATGTAGTAGGTCGACTCGTTCCGCTCGAAGAAGAAGCGGTCCGGAAGGGTCAAGGCTCCGATGACCACGCAGACGACGAGGACCGTGGTCCAAAGGGCGACCTTGTAGTTGAACTTGACCCCGAAGGCGTAGAACGCGATCAAACCGACGATCAGATAAAGAACAAGGACCGCCCCCAAGGTGATCCCGAATTCCAGGAAGGTGAAATGGTTGGCCCAGGCCTTGTTGAAGAGGGCGATGTCTTCTTGGAAGAAGGCGGTCAGAACCGTCAGTAGCAAAAAGCAAAGGAAGCCGAGCCAATAAGGCGAACGGCCACGCGCGAACAAACTTTTCCGGCTTAGGGTCTTGGTCATCTTATCTACTATCCAGGAACTCGATGACGTCTTGATAGACCTGGTCCTTCCGCGGTTCGTTTAGAATCTCGTGGCGCATCTTTTCGTACAGGACATAGCCTAGGTCCTTGACTCCGGCTTTTTGATACATCTTGACCAAACGCTTGATTCCCTTGCCCATCTCCCCGACCGGATCATCGATCCCCGAAAGGATCAATATCTTCTCATCGGGGCTGATTCTACGGATGTTTTTCTTCTTGTAGAGTTCGTTCATACCCCTAAAGAAATCGCGCCAAAAGCCCTTGGTATTGGGGGAACCGCAGTAGGGATCTTCCTTATAGGCTTTTATGTTATCTTCGTCGTAACTGAGCCACCCGAGGGGATCGCTGCCCTTAGGTAGTTTTTTCTCATAGGGCCCGAAGGCCAGACGGGTGAAAAAGTGTCCTTCTTCATCGCGGTTCTTGTCGTTGACCAATAACCCGGACAAGGCGTTCGCGAAGGCATAGAGCAATCTCGCGGGCCCGTTCGTGCCCACGAGGATGACCCCATCCATGGAGGCAGGATGGGTCTCGATATAGCCCTGGCTCACGAAGGAACCGCAGCTATGGGCGAGCAAGAAGACCTTCTGGTAGCCCTCTTCCCTAAGTTTTTGGTTGAAGGCGTAAAGGCCTTCGATCATAAGGTTGAAGGCATTATTCGGCCACTTCTGGAGGTCCTTGGGATCATCGACGTTCTCCCCTTGGCCGAGGAGATCGAAGACATAGACGTCGTAGCCTTTCCCGTTCAAAAACTCGGCGAAGGGGCGGTAACGACCGCTATGCTCCTGCATGCCAGTCAAAACCATGACGGCTTTTTCCTTTTTCCCGGTCGGGAAATAGAGACCCTTCAATGAAAGGCTAGAGGGAGTAACGAAGGCCAGTTGTTCCATAAACGCTTCCTTTTAGGTATTGTAAAGTCACTATGGGTATTGTGCCATCGTTTAAGAACCAAGTCGTCTACCAAATCTACCCCCGTTCCTTCTATGACGGAAATGAAGACGGAACCGGGGACCTCAGGGGCATCATCGAGAAACTCGACTACATCGCCTCCCTCGGGGTCACCGCCATCTGGATCTCCCCCTGCTTCAAGTCCCCCTTCAAGGACGGGGGCTATGACATCTCCAACTACTACGAGGTCGATCCCCTCTTTGGGAACAATGCCGACCTCGATGATCTGATCAAGGAAGCCAAGAAGAGGAACCTAAGGATCATCCTCGACCTCGTGGTCAACCACACCTCCGACCAACATCCGTGGTTCCAGGAAGCCCTCAAAAGCCGGGACAACCCCTACCACGACTATTACATCTGGACCAAAAAGCCCAATGACCTCAGGTCGGTCTTCGGGGGTCCGGCCTATGAGTACGTCCCCGAACTGGACGAATACTATCTCCATCTCTTTGCCAAAGAACAACCAGACCTCAACTGGGCCAATCCCAAACTCAGGGCAGAGATCCACAAGATGATGAACTACTGGCTCGACCGCGGGGTCTATGGCTTTCGGGAAGACGTCATCGAAAACATCGGCAAGGTCCCGGAGAAGATGATCACCACCAACGGACCGATGCTCCATCCCTACCTCCACGAGATCTACGAGCAGGTCTTCAAGGGACGCGATGCCTTCACCGTCGGTGAATGCTGGGACGCCGACAATGTCTCGAGGACTTTGTACACCGATCCCCAGAGGGAAGAACTGAACATGGTCTTCCAGTTTGCCTGGTTCAAGAAATACGAGGCCACTCCCCATGGGAAGTTCGATCGCCTTAGTCCCGATCTCCATGAGATCAGGGACATCATCTTCGCCCAGCAGGAAACCGAACCCGAGAAGAGCTGGAACGCCAATTTCCTAAGCAACCACGACCTGCCGCGTCCCACCGCCTTCTTCGCCCGCCCGGGCGTTGATCCAGAGGACATTGCCAAGTTCACCCTCTCCCTCAATCTCTTTTTGTCGGGTACCCCCTTCATCTACCAAGGGGAGGAAATCGCCATGGGCCATCCCCATTTCGATAGCCTTGAGGAACTGAGGGACGTCGAAGAACTAAACCATTACAAACTCTTCCTCGAAGAAGGGATCCCCGAGGACAAGGCCTTCCAAATGGTCTCGATCAACGGACGCGACAACTCAAGAACCCCGATGCAATGGAGCGATGCTAAAAACGGGGGTTTCTCCGCAGAAACCCCGTGGATCAAAGTGGGGGACTATCACACCATAAATATCGAAAAGCAGGAAAAAGACCCCGAATCTACGTTGAATTTCCTCAAAAAGGCCATAAAACTCCGTCAAAGCGTGGCCATCCTACCGATCGTGAGAGACGGAAGTTTCAAGGCCCTCCGCGAATACGGGAACGACTACCTGGCCTTCGAAAGGAAACTGGGAGACAAGCGTCTTGTCTATCTCGCCAACATCGGGGATAAACCCCTAACAAATCCCCTCCTGGGAAAGAAGGTCCTATTACAAAACAAAGGGGAGCAAGAGACCTTGCCCCCCTTCGGGATGATTTTGGTTGAGGATTAGTCCTTGATCCCTTCCGGGTTCTTGACCTGAAAGTTGTAGGCGTCGCGGCAGGCGTCGGCGATCGTCAGTCTCGCCGTCCAACCGAGTTCCTTCTTGGCCTTTTCGACGTCCGCGTAGTTTTCGGGGACGTCCCCGGGGCGCCTATCCTCGAGGCGATAGGGGATCTTGACCCCGGTGGCCTCTTCGAAGGCCTTGACCAGTTCGAGGACACTGGTGCCCTTCCCGGTCCCGAGGTTGTAGATCTTGACCCCCTTGGTCTCGTTGAAGGCCTTGAGGGAAGCGACGTGGCCCTCGGCCAAATCGACGACGTGGATGTAGTCGCGGATCCCGGTCCCGTCCGGGGTCGGGTAATCGCTCCCGTAGACGTGGAGGTATTCCCGCTTCCCGATCGCCACCTGGCTGATGTAGGGCATGAGGTTATTGGGGATGCCGCGCGGATCTTCGCCGAGTAGGCCCGAGGGATGGGCTCCGATTGGGTTGAAGTAACGGAGTAACACCGCGGTCAACTTCGGATCGGCCTTGGAGGCATCCTCCAAGATCCTTTCGATCATGATCTTGGTTTCCCCATAGGGGTTGGTGGCCTCACCCCGCGGATCGGTTTCCTTTAAGGGCGCGTGGGTCGGGGTCCCATAGACCGTGGCCGAAGACGAGAAGACGATGTTATGGCAATCGTATTCCCCCATGGTCTCGAGCAAGGACAAGGTAGTCATGAGGTTGTTACGGTAGTACATGAGGGGCTTGGCCACCGACTCCCCCACCGCCTTATAACCGGCGAAGTGGATGACGGCTTCCGGGCGTTCCTTATCGAAGATCTCGCCGAGCTTCTTCTTATCGGCGACGTCGGCTTCGTAGAAGGCGGGTCTCACCCCGGTCAGCTTTTCGATCCGATCGAGGACCCCGATCTTGGCGTTGTAGAGATTGTCGACGATGACGGCCTGGTGTCCGGCCTCGATGGTGGCGATCGCTGTTTCCGACCCGATGAATCCGAGCCCCCCCGTTAGCAGAATCTTCATTTCCCTTTTTCCTCCTTGGCTACTTTCTTGGCTTTCTTTTTGGTTTCGGCCTCTTTCTTCCTCTTATCTTCCCCCAGTTTCTTGGCTTCCGCCATCCTTTCGGCCTGGCGGGCGATGATCTTGTTGGCCCTCACCTCTTCCTTCTTGGTCGGGCTCTTGGCAACCTTGCTCCCCTCGGGGCCGTAGAGGTCGTCCTCGATGGCCTCGAAGAGCTTCCGGGCCAATCTCTGGTTGATGGAGGCGGTGACCGCGAGGCGTAAGGCCACCAGGCCCATCGAGTCCCGTAAATCCTTCTCCGCGGTCCGTAGATACGGCCACTTGTTGTTCTTCTTGTACCTTCCGTGGAAGTCCTCGACCCGGGCGATGGTCCGCCCGTAGACGTTATCGCTGATCTCCCTGCTCATGTCGAAGAAGAAGCGATAGAGCTTGCTCTTGTCCTTGCTGATTCCTTCGTCCAAAGCAATGAGGGTGGCGATCTCGTCCATCGAGAGGCTGTCCTTTAGGAGGCAGATGAACATCAGGTAACCGAGATGTTCCTCATGGTACTTCTTGCCGTCGGGCTCCTTCATGATGGCCGCCTTGACGTAGTTATTGACCATGAAGGGAGTCAGGGTCTTTTCCTTCCCTGTGATGGGTTCGAGAATCTCATTGATGTAGCCCACCACCTGTTCCATGTAGAGGGGGACGCGCGGGAGCTCTTCGAAAGAAGGGAGGCGCGTCTCCTTGCTTTTCTTGGCCCATTCGAGGAAGGCAAGGACCTGCTTGTCCATTACTTCATCCCTTCCTGCAGTAGCTTCGAGACAAGGGCGGGATTGACCTTCCCGTGGCTCTTCTTCATGGCCTGTCCGACTAGGAACCCAAGGGCCCTATCCTTCCCGTTTCTATAGGCCTCGACCGACTCGGGGTTTTCCCTCAGGATCTCCTCCACCAGGGCCTTGACCTCGCCCTCATCACTACTGAGGGCGACGATCTTGAGCTTAGCCTGGGCTTCTTCGGGCGAGATCCCGGAGTTGAGGCATTCCTCCAAGATCTTCGCGGTCTGTTGGTGGGTGAGGCCGTGCTTCGGCCCATAGGCCACGATGTGGCCGAAGGCCTCGGGCTTTAAGGGCAATTGACCGATGGTCAGGTTCTTCTTATTGAGGTAGGAATTGATTTCGACGATCAAGAAACTAGCGACCTCCTTGGGGGTGGCTTCCTTGATCAAAGCCCCTTCGAAGTAGGAGGCAAAGAGAGGATCAAGAAGGATGATTCTGGCTTCCTTCTCCCCGATCCCCATCTTGACGTAACGGTCGAGCTTGGCGTCGTAAAGCTCGGGGGTTTCCTCGATGGCCTTCTTGACGAAGTCCTCGCTTAGGCGGATCGGGGGGATGTTGGCCTCGGGATAGTACTTGTAGTCGACGGCGTCGGTCTTGACCCGCATCAAGACGGTCTCACCCCTACTTTCGTCATAACGACGGGTTTCCTGGGCGATCTCTTGACCAAGCAAGAGAAGCGAGGCCTGCCTCTTCTTTTCGTATTCGATGGCTTCCTCGATGTTCTTCAAGGAGTTGAGGTTTTTGATCTCGACCTTGGTCCCGAAATCCTCCTGCCCATAGGGGCGTAAGGAGATGTTGACGTCGCACCTAAGGGAACCTTCTTCCATCTTCCCGTCCGAGACGCCGCTATAGACGACGATGTTGCGGATGGCCTCGACATAGAGGCGGGCCTCCTCCCCGGTCCTTAATTCCGGGTAGGAAACGATTTCCACCAGGGGGACACCGGCCCGGTTGTAGTCAAGCAAGGTGTAATCGGATAGGTGCAGCTGCTTGCAGGTATCTTCCTCCATGTGGAGGCGTTCGATCCCGATCCTCCTTAGACCCCTACTGGTCCTGAGATCCAAATAGCCATGGCTCCCGATCGGCCTCCTCTGTTGGGTGATTTGATAGCCTTTGGGAAGGTCGCTGTAGAAGTAATTCTTGCGGTCGAAGTGGAGTTCCCGATCGATCTCCATATGGAGGGCATGGGAAACCTTGATGGCGTTTTTGACCGCTTCCTTGTTGACGGTGGGCAAGGTCCCCGGGAAGGCCATGTCGAGATAAGTGACCGCGGTATTGGGTTCCTTCAAGGAGACGTTGGGGGCGCTGGAAAACATCTTGGTTTTCGTCTTGGTCTCGACGTGGATCTCAAGACCGATGACCGCTTCGAAGTTCATAGGTTCCCCTCCTTCCTGTTGAGGACCGAGAGGCCCCTAAGGCCGGTGATATCCTCGATGACCGAGGCCAGCCTGAACATCTCCCCTTCCTTGAACGGGGCCAGGGTCAAGGAGACCCCAAGAGGCAGGCCGTTTTCAAAGGCCAAAGGCAAAGAGATCGAAGGTAGGCCCCCGAAGTTCCCTAGTACCAAGTGGTTATCGGCGATCAGATACTCATCGCTCAGCTTATCGCCCCCGGCTTCGAATTCCGGGGCCACACCGGAAGCGGCCGGGATCAAGAGGGCATCGCCCAGGGCCAATAGTTCGTTCAAACGCGCGACCACCTTGGCCCGGTTCCTCTGGGCCCTGAGGAACAAGACATCCTGGTTTTCCTTCATGAGGGCGAAGGAGCCGATGACGAAACGCCGCTTGATCAATTCACCGAAACCGGCGGTCCTGGCCTTCCTCATGGCCTCATCGTAGGTCTTGCCTTCGTAATAGGGACCGAACTTGATGCCATCGAGGTTGGCGTCGTTGCTGGTCGCTTCGGCGCAGCTGATGACGATGTAGGTGGCGTAAAGCGATTCCAGTAGATCCTTCCCGAAGCGTTCCTTCTTGATGACCGCACCCCGTTTGATTAATTCCTCGGACAAACGGTCGAGGGCTTCCAATAAGCGCTTGTCGGAAAGGCTTTCCTCGATGTCGAGGATCCTCACGAAGGTCTTGCCCTTGATGTTCCCATCGAGGTAGGCCGCATAGTCTTCAATCGGTCTATGGGAAGAAGTCATGTCGTGGGGATCATGTCCCGCGAGCACTCCAAGTAACAAAGCGGCATCCTCGACGTAACGGGTGAAGTAACCGACGTGGTCGAGGCTGGGCGCAAAGGGGAATAACCCATAACGGCTGATCCGACCCCAGGTCGGCTTGACGCCGACGAGGCCGGCTAGCGAAGCCGGACGCCGGACCGAGTCCCCGGTGTCGCTTCCGGTGGCAAAGGGAACGACGGCTTCCGCCATCGCGGCGGCCGAGCCGGAAGAGGAACCCCCGACCATCCTCTTGTGCGAGGGGTCATAGGGGTTATAGGTATAACCAAGATGGCCCGACATCCCGGTCCCGCCCATGGCCAATTCGTCCATCGTGGTCTGGCCGATGAGAATGGCCCCGGCTTCCTTCAGCTTCCTAGTGACGGTGGCGTCGTACAAAGGCCTATAACCCTTGAGGATGTTGCTCGAGGCCACGGTCTCGATGCCCTTGACCGAGAAATTGTCCTTGGTGAGGTAGGGAATCCCATAAAGGGGCCCGGAATTCTTTCCTAGGCCCTCCAGGGCTTCATAAGCCTCTTTCTCGAGGATCGACTCAAAGGCGTTGCAATCGTCCTTCTTGGCCCTTTCTAGGGCCTTTTCCAATAGTTCCTTGGGAGTGGTCCTGCCTTCCTCGAGGGCCTGCCTCATCTCCCTGATTGATAAATCCAAGATATCCATCAGCCCACCACCTTCGCGATCTTGATCTGACCCATGTAGGTCGAGCCGGCGTTTTCCAAGGCTTCTTCGCGGGCCAAAACTTCGGCCGGCTCGTCCTCCCGCAGTTCATCGATGGCGACGTCGAAGGGGAAGGTCATGGGCTCGTAGTCCTCGAGCCCCTCGATCTTCCCGATCTTTTCCATCTGTTTGACGAGGATCTTGAACTCCTCGAGCAAGGTTAGATATTCCTCTTCCTTCATCAAGAAAAGAAGGCGGGCACTGGCATCCCTAAGCAAGGGCAAATCGACTTTCTTCATAGCCTCAAAATGGTATCACAAACCAGCAAAGAAAAGAGGCGGGACTATTGTCCCGCCCCTAGGGGTTAGAAAGGTGGTGATTAGGCCCTATTGGCTTTCTTCTTCCGGATGGCGAAGTAGACGGCCACGCCGGCGAGGGAGACGGCAAGGAGCGAACCCAAGGCAATGAGGGTGTAGGTCATGCCGTCATTGCCGAAGTTCCCGTTGAAGGCCCCGGTTGTGGCTTCGTAGGCGTTGGTATCACCCATAGCGGAAGCCCAGGCTTCGTAACGTTCCCTGGCCGCGGCGATGGTGGTATCAGCAGAAGTCTTGAAGGTGGTCTTCTCTTCGTCGCTCATGCCGAGGTAGTGGGCCTTGGCGATTTCGTACTTGACGGTGCACTGGTCGTCGGTCTCCGCCCCGAGGATAAAGTCGGCGAGACGGGCAGCCCCAGTTTCCCGGCTTAAGATTTCATAACCGGTGTTGATTTCGTAGGTGCCCTTATAGATGGTGAATTCCCCATAGACCATGACGTATTCCCCGAGGATGTATTTGGGGTCAACCTGGTCGCTGAAGAGGGCGATGCTCGTGGTCCCGTTATCCGGGGCGGCATCGAGAGTGGCCGCGGCCAATTCGTGCTGGGACCAGCCGCCATACTTGGAATTCTCGGTAACGATGTAGCCGGCGACGAGGACATAGTCCCCGTCGGTGGCATCCTTATTGACCTCTTCCGGGGTCATGAGCTTCAAAACATTGATAGCAATGGAAGCGTTGGCGGTTTCGCTGCCCGCGGTTGCGGTGACGTTGACAGTCACCTCGCCATTGGCGTCCTTGAGGGCCTCAAGGGTGGCGGTGGCTCCGTTCGGGGTGATCTTGGCTAGTTCTTCCCCGTCGGTGGCAAGACTCCATTCATAGGTAACCTCGGCGCTGAAGTTGTTGGCGGTCACTGTCAAAGTGGCATCGACACCGGCGGCCATGGAGATGTAATCCGAATCGGCATTGATTTTCACGACCGGAGTGGTGACGACCGGTATGGCATAGAGAAAGACCGGGGCGTGATTGCGATTTAGTTTGGTCTCACTGCCAACGCTGCTGAAGCCTTTATAAACACGGCCACCGCCGGTTTCGTTGCTGAAATTCAAAACCAAGGGATATTTCGATTCCCCCATGAGCAACGGGAATGTGTATCCGGCATCATAGGAACCGCCCGTGTATCCAGGAGCAAGCGTGAAGTATTTCACGTCCCCCATGCTGATGCCGTTTTTACCACTATTGAAGCTGACATAATCGCCACTCTTGGAATCCTTCATGGCAAAGGTATCGTTTTGCCATTCGATGGTGAATTCCATCCAGGAGTCGGCGGTGTAGCCGACGTTGCCCCAGTTAGTGATGCTGGAGAAGCAGCCGATATCGGTTAGATAGCTCTTGCCGGAGCCTTGGAAGACGCTGACGGATTCTTCCTCGATGTTGCCAAGGACGAACTTGGCATCGGCCCCATAGGCCTTGAGTTGTTCGATGTTGTCGATCCTAACGTAGCCGGGGAATTCGGCGGCGACCGTCGCTTCCGCCCCTACGTATTCTGATGTGGCGATTAGGGACCCAGCACCCAAAACCATGGCCCCACCGGCAATGGCTAGGAGCAGGCCCAAAGGCTTTTTCTTCATATGCTTTCTTTCCTCCTAAGCAGTTGAAGCCACCTCGCTCTAAGGTGGGCCAATGAAAAGCTCATCAATAGTCTTTCCCTTGACAGAAAGCCATTATCAAGGACACCAAAGACAAAAAGACCCCCATGGAAGGGGGTTGATGCTGGATTAATCCAGCATCATTCAAATTGTAAATCGGGGGAATCTATCCCCCCAAAGGGGTCCCTAGGGAAAGACTCGGGACCCCGATAGAGGGAGGATTATTAAGCCTTGTTGGCTTTCTTCTTCCGGATGGCGAAGTAGACGGCCACGCCGGCAAGGGAGATGACCAAGAGAGAGCTGAGGGCGATGATGGTGTAGGTCATGCCGTCATTGCCGAAGTTCCCGTTGAAGGCCCCGGTGGTGGCTTCGTAGGCGTTGGTATCACCGACGGCGGAAGCCCAGGCTTCGTAACGTTCCCTGGCCGCGGCGATGTTCGTATCCGCGGAGGTCTTGAAAGTGGTCTTCTCCTCTTCGGTCATGCCGAGGAAGTGGGCCTTGGCGATGTCGTAACGATACTGGCATTGATCGGGAGTCTCACCGGTCGAAACCAAAGAAACCATATGGTCGATCGAATAGGCCGGGGTCCCGAGCACGAACCAATCGGCAACCTGTCTGGTGCCCTTGTAGGTATCCATGGTCCCGGCAATGCAGACGTAAGCACCACGGGAGGCGGCCAAGTCGGCATCGCCAACGAGATAAAGCATGAGTGAGTCGGCTTGGGAAGCGGCATCGGCATCGATGATGTCGTTGTTGGTGGAATAGTTGGTGGTGGAATAGTTCCCGCGGGCCACATAGGCACCGATATAGACTTTTTCGTCATCGGCGACTTCCTTGGCTTCCTTGACGGTCATCGGCTTGATGCAGTTGACGGTCACGTCGGCGCTGGCGCTGCCGCTGTTGCCGGTGGCGGTCACGGTCACGGTCACGGTGGTCGAGGCCGCCAAATCATCGGCGACCTTCAGAGTGGCGGTCGCCCCTTCGCTTTCCAGGGTCAAAGCGTTGGCCTCATCGACCTTGGACCAAACGTAGGTCACGTTGTCGCCGACGTTCAAAGCTTCGGCAGTAACGGTTTCTTGGGAGGCAAATTTCGAAATAAGATCAATATTGGCCTTGTCGACATTGACGGTCGGAGTTTCAGTGCTCTCGGTCCAGACCTTGATGGCCTTGAGGCCGACTTGCATGTTGCTGCCGCCAGTGGCGGTCTGAGTGAAGACGACGGTGTTGCCCGCGGTCCCTAGATCAAGACGGCCGCTGGTGCCATCACTGTAGGTCGTAAACCAATTGGCTTCGGACAACAAAGTGGCTCCACCGGCCGTGATGGTCATGGTGAATTTCTTTTTTTCACTCCATTGTTGGAGTTCAAGTTCAACGGCCACGATGTTCTTGGAAGCATCGTCGAGAGTGAAGGTGACAACCGAATCATTTTCGCCATTAGCCGCGAGGACAGGCATCGTGGTGATCGTGCCGGTCTGCTTGGAAGTACGGGTAAATTTGATGGTGGCGTTCGGCAAATCGGGTTGGGAAGCGAGGTCGGCCTGGGTAAGGGTATGCGCGGCATAACTGTTACTCCAGCCACTGGCGGTATACGTGCCGAAATCGGCTACGAAATCGTAGTAGTACGCCCCGTCGTCGGTAAGCGCATAGGCGCCCTCAATAGGAGTGGCGGTTGTGGAATGTAACACCCCCCCGGCCAATCCGACCAGGGCGGCAGCTGCTCCGAGGAGCAGTCCGGTTTTCACTTTCATTCATTTCCTCCGTTAGTAAGTGAAGATGTGGGGATGTGGTATTTATGCGGGGTTGTCCCCCTTCAAAGAAAATCATTATCCAAGAGGCTTGGTAATCATTATGTAAACGAAGGATTTAATACTTTTAGTATTAGGGAATTGTAAATACGGGTTTCGACCCGTTTTTACATAAGTAAAAGGCGGGTATCGCTACCCGCCTATGGGATTAGGTTTAAACCTTAGGCCCTTCTGCGGCGATGGATGTAGACCAGGCCCAGGAGCCCGGTGGCGAGAGTCAAGCCACCGAGGACGATGATCGAGGTGATGATGTCTTCGGAAGCCTTATCGGAACCGAAGAGACCGGCGAAGGTCGTCTCTTCTCCGAGATAGCGATCAAGGCAGGCTTCCCACTTGGTCATGAAGTCGACCGTCGAGGTCCGGGGATCGCTGTAATCGGTATCGCCGGAGGCGTAGTCCCTGATGAGGATGGTGGAAAGGAGATCCTGATGGGTGGTGACGTCCTCCTTGTAGACTTCGTAGAACAAGCCGAAGTCCTCATGGCCGACACTAACTTCGCAGGTTTTGATTGTTTCGAGCTCTTGGATGATGGGGACGATCGCGCTTCCGACTTCGTCTTCAGAGGCCAAGACCTTGATGGACTTCAGGTACATCGCGGCCTTCTCCCCTCCATTTACGAGTTCCACTTCGACGCTTCCGTAAGCCGGGGTGGAAAGCGGGAAGGTATAGTCCGTCGCCGTTTTGGAGATCATCGTCGAGCCGATTTCCTGCCCGTTGACCCGGACGATCAATTCGACGTCGCCGTCGTTGTCGGAGGCGCTGCTGGCGTTGACCTCGACTTCCTGGATGAGGGTTTCCCCGGTACTCTTTCGGAAGGCCTCGGAGAAGAAGATGACCTTGTCGGAAGGATGGGGGCCGGTGCCGAAATGGTATCCCTTGTCGCTGTCGAAGCTCGAGACATCGCCATCGGGATCGTCCGCGGTCACGAAGTAGGACCAATCGAGTCCTTCGTGCGTAAAGGCCCCGGACATGGTGTTTGTATCGACGTATTCGTCATCCTTATCGGCTACCAAGGAGTAGGGTTCGACGTATTTCTCCACGGTGACATCGAAGGAACGGACCGCGGTCTCGAGGCCTTCGTAGGTGGCCTTGACATTGACGGAACCAACGCCGACCGCCGGGGTCGCGGGGTCATAGACCAATTCATACCCGGTGGTGAGGATCTGTTGGCTATCGTCCGAATAGGTGGCTTGGACGGAAAGGCCGGTGGGATCCCAGGCTTCGTTATCGGTGTAGTCGGTCTTTTCCATATTGCCCAGAAGTTCGATCGAGGTCAGGGTCCGATCGACGACTTCCCAGGTGAAGGAAACGCTGTTGAGGTAAAGGGTGTCGCTACTGGAACGAATGCCAACGAATTTGTAGGAATCGGTAAAGGTATAGGTCGTCTCGCCTTTGGCCAAACTTCCGACCTTGGTGCCAGTGGAGTTATATAGGCCATCCGAATTGGCAAAAGCCTCATTGCTGGCATAGATATCAACTTCACGCCCAGCGGCAGTTTTGGAATTCCAATCCAAGGCGACGGACTTGATGAGGCCCGGGCTGTTGGTACTCACGATACCGGAGCCATCTTTGGACCGAAGCTGCAGGTAAGTCAGATCACTTTGACGATAGGTCTTCCCGGAATATTGGGCACCAGAAGCGCCGACCACGGTCCAATCGGTATATCCAGAACCACTGGTCGACAAATCTAAGAAATCATAAGTGAGGACGTCTTCAACGGTGTTAGCAACCTCGATTCCCGTGATGGTCTTGGTCGCGGTGATGTCTTGATAGGTCGTGGTGACTTCGATTTGGGTCACACCGACGGTCGGGGCGGCGGGATCGGCACTCCAATCAACGCTGGAGGTCAGATCCACATCCCCGGGCTGGCCTTTGACGGTGAGGCCGGAGAAATCCCATTCCGTATCGGATTTCCCATAGGCCTTCCTGGCCATGTCCCCTTCGATGGCGATGCTTTCGATGGCCGGTTCGGAAACGGTGATGGCCACATCACAGTAAGGGAAGTTATTTGGATCGTCCGCAGTGGGATAGACGCTGGTGAAGCGGATGTTGTTGTCGCCAATCTCAGGCATCGTTTTGCCAAAGGTGACGTCCGCTCTCTTGACGTACTCCTCGCCGGTGCCGGCACCGATGCTGACGGTGTAGTCGTCCTTGGTAGTTGCGCTGTCATCGGACTTGGTGACTTCGACAAGAAAATCTTCTTCGTTCAACGCTTCAGCTGTGTAAAGGGTAGTTTCGGGGCCTAGGGCCGTAACTTCCGTGGCCGTGACATTGGAAGCGGCCAAAGTGATGGTGAGGCCACCAATCCGCAGATTTCCTTTGCTTCTGATGTTGTTGTTGGTGAAGGTGATGCTTTCGGCATCGACTCCAGAAACGGTATAAGACGAACTATCCCAAGTTCCCGAGGAAACTAGAAACTTGGTCCAAACGTTTTCATCACTTTTATAAGGATCAGTAATGGTTATTGATTCGATTTTGGCTTTCGCAGAAGTGACCGTAACGGTGTTGCCCGGATAAACCCTGAGCCTATTGTCACTAAATACGCCAGGAGCATTGTTGCCGCTTCCCTTGCCGCTCTCCCAGGAAATGTCACCGACAGTCCCGCTTGTCTTGTTAAGCGTGACGTTGACGACATTGCCATCGGCAGCCGCAACGGCTTCCGGTTCGTTGCCTAAAACGGCAACCCCGACCCCGGTGGCCAGCATCGCCGCCGCCAAAGCCAAGGACAATCCCAATTTGTTCCTTCTTTCCATATCTTAGTCCCATCCTCCCAATCAAGGATCCGCGGTCCGTTGACCAGCCGCGGGCATAGGGAAACTGCCTATGAGTTTTCCCCTAGAACGAACCTCATAATCCCCACGCGTATGCATGGGCTCAACGAAGGAGGGGGAGAATATATCTTTGATATATTCAAGAATGTAAAGGAACTATCTTTACTTGATATTTACATTGCCTTAAACAAACCTTCCAATCAGCCCTGACAAACCCAAACTTCCAATACAAACGACGACGAAAAAAGCCCCGGCCCAAGGGTCGGGGCTAGTGTACTTTCCTTAGCGGCCGAGCATCCTCTTCTTACGTAGGAGGAAGATCCCACCTAGGCCCATGAGCACCGCGAGGCTTCCCACCGCGACGATGGCGGCGGTTGTATCGCCGTCCTTATCGCCAATGAAGAGGCCGGAAGTGGAAACGCTATCCCCTTCCGCCCTGGAAAAGAGGGCCTCGACCTTCTCT
Source organism: uncultured Bacilli bacterium (assembly GCA_944363565.1). GTDB lineage: Bacteria > Bacillota_I > Bacilli_A > RFN20 > CAG-826 > UBA4951. The sequence continues at coordinate 352,591 of CALVUI010000002.1, read as the reverse complement.
AAGGCGGTGCAGCGATTGAGGATCTTGGCGCCGCTATGGGCGGTATCCCCGTCGGCGTAGTCATCGATCATGATGGGGTTGAAGATATTCGAAGCTGGGGTATCCAGCATCATCCATTCATCGACCAAATCCATGAAGGAAGCGGTATCCCCGCAGGAATCAACGGTTTCCACTCTCTTGGCCAAGTCGATGGCGGCCTCCCCGCCTTCGACTAGGTCGGCCGTGACGGCGATGGATTTGATGTAAAGGCTCTTGCTCGTGTCGACCCGACTCAGATCGATCTCGATATGGCCCGTCATCGGGGTCGAAACCTTGAATTCATAGTCCGTGGCCTGGCCCGTCAATTCATAGGATCCGAGTTCCGTTCCCCCGATCCCGACCGTAAGGGTGGCGCCTTTATCGCCGGCTTTGGCGGCATTGACGTTGATCGAGGTAATGGCGACCCGATCGCCATTGGAGAAGATTTCCGACCGGAGGGAAACTTCCGAGGATCTACCTTGGAACTGTTGGCCGCGGTTGGTGTCGTATCCCGTATTGACGCCTCCGCTTTGGACGTCCCAAGCCAAAGACCCGATTTGGCCCTCAAGTTTAATGACTCCATCGGCCTTAATCGTTCTTTCATTGAAGACGAACTCATAGGCCGGACCTAGGACGACGTTGATGGTATAGGAGACCGTGATCTCGGGTTTAGCGGCCAACGTGATGGTCACGGTGTGGGAACCGATGTCTTCTTCGGTGAAGAGGTGCCCTTCTTCGAGGCTAAGGGTATATTCCTCGGGGGCCAGGGCCTTTTTGTTCCCGTTCGCGTCCACGCCGACGATGCCAAGCCCCTCGGAGGTAAATTTTTCGCCGGTCCGGAAATTGGTCTTGGCGGCTTCTTTGTCGATTTCCAGGCTCTTGATTTCGCCAAAGGGAGCGGCGGCCGGGGCCAGGTAATCGACCTTGAACCACTCGACCCTATTCTGGGAACCACTGGAATTCGTGTACGAAACGGTCTGGGTTCCATCTACGGGTTCCAAGGAAGTTCCCGTGACGGTGGCGTGGCTCCAGCCGGCACTGCTGAGGGCATAATTTTCCGACGTATCCTGCCAGCTGACCGCCGTGATAGTCACGCCGGCTTGGGGAATGATGTCGATGGTGTGTTTGGCGTAGATCCGGAATTCATCGTCTAGTTTAATCCTAATGGGGGTCCCGCCATTGCTCTTCTGTTCGAGTATGACGTGGCAAGGCTGTTCCGGGGTCCAGGTGGCGTGGCTCCCGCTGGATCCTTCATCGATGACAATGTCACCTTCTTGATGGTTCGAGGAACCACTATAAGTGACGAAGCGATAACTTCCCTTGACGAGATTGGCCACCGTAATGGCGATGGTCTGTTCGGGGAAGTCGCCATACTTCACGCTGACCTCGGTAAGGGTGGGATCGGACAAAACGGTCTTGTCCGCGGGATCGAAGGTCACCTCGGACCAATCCTCAAGGAGGGAATTTTCACCGACGTCGTAGGTCAGGTAGATTTTGAGCCCGCTGTAATCAAGTTGGTCATTGAGGACGTAATCCTTCTTCATCCCGGTATCGTCGAGGGTGAAGCCGGTCAACACACGGGCCGTAACAGTGACGGTGATGTCGGCACTGGCACTGGGAGCAGGATCGCTGGCCCCGGGGCCGGTATAAGTGGCGGTCACCTTGGTGGCCAAGGCGTTGGGGGTGGTATATTCGTTTCCCTCCGCATCGCTGAAGACAAACGTAACGTCCGCATGATCCAACTCATTCCCGTTGGCATCCTTCACGACGATTCCGTCGGTAATCCAGGAGGTCTGGCCTTCTTCGTACTGATTTTGGAAATTGGTAACGTCGATGGTGATTTCCGAGATTGTTTCAACGACGGTCTTTTCCCAAATGTGGATGTTTTGCTGATTGCTAGAAGATTTATAACAAAGAAACCTTTTGGGGTTTGCCGAGTTGTTGAATTGCAGCATTCGGTCCGTATATTGAGCGTTGGTGACCACCGCCTCATCTTCGTTTACCTTGACTGTCCATTGGGCGTTTTTTGAATCGGATTTGGTCGATGTATGCAACTTGTTGGCACTGTTATTGAGAGAAGCAAAAGTGCCGTTTTCAAATTGGAAAGTGAAGGCGTTTCCAACCGTTCCGACCAACATTTCTTGGGCTACGGTATTGTTTTCGATGATTATCTTGTCACCGGTGGCGGAGATTGCCGCTGCGGTCGCATAACCGCCGGATGGGACAGTTGATAAAACGTACTGGTCCTTCTTGTTGGTGAATATCACCGTGTCCCCTTCGGTCAACTGACTGACGTTGGTGACCAGTTGGTAGACATCCCCCGTCGCGGCCTTGGCTTCGACCGGATCCTTGTTGGCCAATACCCCGCCCGCGGTCAGTAAACCGACACCCGCGGTCAAAGAAGCCACAAGGGCCAAAAGACTGCTTCTTTTGATCTTCATCATCTTCGTTTTTCTCCCCAATCAGAGATAGGCAAGACCGATGCTTTGCCCACGAAAGACTATTCTCAAAACCTTCCATATCAGTCTTTGATATGGACCGAATGCCGAACGACTATTAACATTCGGACCAAATGGACAAAACGGCCCGTAGGGCCGTCTTATCCAAAGGGTCTATTTTCCAATGTAAGTTTTTGGTAAAGCCTGGTTTCCCTACTCGGCTTTGCCGACTAGTTTGTCCACACCGGTGAGTTCAAGGAAGCGGGGCATCTTCTCGAGGGCCTCGCAGAAGATATGCCATTCCTGGAGCTTATGGTTATGCCTTTGGATGTACATGGTCTTGAGCTGCTGGTAGTTGGTGACCATCGTGGCCCCGAGGCAGAAGCCACTGGGAAGGGAGGCCACGAGGATGCGCCACAGGCGCTTCTTCTCCTCGAGGTCATCTTCGGGAACCTGGTTATAGGCCTCCCGTAGTTCATTCATCCTGCCAAGGATGACTGGATCAGTATCGGGGACGCATTGGGCGGCGATATCGAACTTCAAAAGGCAATGCATGGTCGACTCGCTGCTGACGAAGTCGAACCAGTGGTAACGCTGGGCCTCCTTCCACCAGAAAAGGGGGGCGACGATATCCATATGGACCGTGATGCCCTTGAGGTAGTTGTCGTGGCCCAGCCCATTGCGGGTTCCCCCGAGCTTGCTGGCCCTTAGGAAGTCCTTGTCATTGGGTTCCGAAGTATCAAGCTTGACCCGCATCGGGTTCCCGCTGGCCTTGACGGCCCTTTCCAGCCCATAGACGATGATGTTACCGATGTAGAAGTCCATATTCGTATGCCTCCAAGACGTTTTTGAGTAGCGATAACCGGGTCAATAAGCCCACACCCCCGGGGACCGGGGTTTGGAGGGCGACCGGAAGGCCGGGAACCGCGTCCCCGTGGAGATGCCCATCCTCTCCCCTCGAGATCCCGACATCCACCACCACCGCGTCTTCCTTGAAGTGATAACTATTGTCTAGCAAACCCGCCTTCCCGGTCGCGACGGCGATGAGGTCGGCGTGCCTAGTGTAGTAATCCATGTCCTCATGGGTGGTCTTGCTATGGGTGACGGTGACGTTCATGTCCTTGGATAGAAGAAGCTTGGCCAGGGGCTTCCCGACGATCCCGCTTCTCCCGATCACGAGGGCGTTCCTCCCTTGGAAGACGAAGCCAATGGCCTCTAAGTAATCGACGATGCCCCTGGGGGTACAGGGAATGAAGGGGGAATTAGGCAAAAAGCCATCGATGTCCTTATGGGGATCGATGAGGGCAGTGACTTCCGCTTCCTTGATATGTTTGGGTAAAGGAAGCTGGACGATGAGGCCGTCGACCGAAGGATCTTCGTTGATCCTTCTGACTTCCTCCATCAATGTTTCCTGGTTGATGGTTTCGTCGTACTGATGGACTTCCGCCAGCATCCCCACCTCGGTCGCGTCCTTGACCTTGCCCTTGACGTAGGAATCGCTTCCGACGTCATGGCCGACCTTGACGATGGCCATCTTCGGGGCCTTTTCAAAAGTCGAAACCCTCTTCTTCAGGGCTTCTTTTTCTTCTCTAACGTAATCCTTGATACTTAAGTCGGTTCGCACCCCATTAGGGTAGCACCTATCGCCCCTTCCCCCTTAGTGGTAATTGCGATTTCCCTAACAAAAGAAAACGGGCCCACGGGGCCCGCTATAGGTTTATGGGAATTAGAGAAGGCCGGCGATGGCAAGGGCCGCGGTCGAGGTCGACTCGGTATCGCTTCCGGAGGAAGCCCCGCCCATGACCATGATGAGGACGGCGAAGAAGAGCCAGAGGATGGCCACCCCGAAGGTCAGATAGGAAATGACCTTTTCCGAGCCTCTTTCCTTGGTTTTGGCAAAGACGTTGAGGCCGCCGCCGGTGATGGCGCCCGAAGCCCCTTCCGACTTACCGCCTTGGAGCAGAGCCAAGACGATGAGGATGAGCGAGATGATGACAAAGACGTAGTCGTACCACATGTGCGGGGAAAATATAGACTTTTAAGTCCTTAAAGGCAAATGTTAAGTGCTTAGAGGAGCAAATCGGCCAGGGTCTTGATCTTGGTTCCCTGATAGTCCCCGTACTCGTCATGACGGTCGAGCAAGATGCCGTCCACCAGGGCGTTTCTCGCACATTCCGGATCCTGCAATGAATCCCCGACATAGACGCAGTCCTTCTTCGATAGACCCTTGTAGGAGGCGATGCCTGCCAGTAAGGCATCGGGGGCGGGCTTGGGTTTATAGTCGGCCCCCGAATAGATGCCGTCGAAGAAGCGTTCCATCTTGTTGTGGGCCAAGACCTTCTGGACATGGGAGGCCGTGTTCCCGGTCACGATCGAGGCCTTGTAGCCGAGGGTCTCCATCTTCTCTAGGAAAGGAATGACGTCGGGATAAGGCTTGACCTCCCTGATGGCGGCGTCGGTCTCAAGGGCCCCGGCGATCAGCATCCCCCACTTCAAGGCCTTATTGGCCGGGACCTTGGCCAATTTGGCCGTCTCCTCGAGGGAGACATGCATGTAACGGCTGGCCTCTTCCCGCCCGATCTCGTAACCCAGATACCGGAAGCCGGCATTGTAGATTTCCACGAGGCTATCGAGGGTGTCGAACAAAGTCCCGTCGAAGTCCAAAAAATAAACCTGATATTGTTTCATCAAGAATTCCTTTCCGCTTTCGCTTCGATGATGATGTCACGGAGCCTGGCCGCCGTTTCGAAGTCATAGAGCCGGGCCGCTTCCCGCATTTGCTTTTCGAGTTCCTTGATCCGCCGGTCGAACTCCTTGTTGGAGACGCTTTTGGCAGGCTTGAGGTAGTCGTCGACGTCTTCCTCGCTATTGCTAAGAGGCGGACGGATGTCCTTTTTGACCGTGACCGGGACGATCCCGTTTTCTTCGTTGTAACGTTCCTGGATCTCCCGCCGCCTTTTCGTCTCTTCGATGGCTTTCTGCATCGATTCCGTGATCGAGTCGGCGAACATGATGACCAAGCCGTTGGCATTCCTGGCGGCCCGCCCGATGATCTGGATCAAGGACCTTTCGCTTCTAAGGAACCCTTCCTTATCGGCGTCCAAAATACAAATCAAAGAGACTTCGGGGATGTCGAGCCCTTCCCTCAGGAGGTTGATACCCACGAGGACGTCGTACTTCCCTTTTCTAAGCTCATAGATGATCTCCGTCCTCTCCAAGGTCTTGGTTTCGTTGTGGAGATAGGCGACCTTGATCCCCTCGCTTCTTAGATAGGCGGTCAGGTCTTCCGCCATCCGGATGGTAAGCGTGACGATCATCGTCCTCTCGCCCCTCGCGTTCCGCTTCTTGATCTCATCGAGCAAGACGTTGACCTGACCTAAGGGAGGTCGGACCTCGATGACCGGATCGAGGAGGCCGGTCGGACGGATGATCTGTTCGATGACCTCATTGTGGCATCTTTCGAGTTCATAGTCCCCCGGGGTGGCGGAGGTGCAGATGACATCTTTCGGCATCAAGGATTCGAATTCCTCGAAGTTCAAGGGACGGTTGTCGAGGGCCGAAGGCAAACGGAAGCCATATTCGACGAGGGAGAGCTTCCTACTATGGTCGCCGTTGTACATCCCCCTTAGTTGGGGCAAGGTGACGTGGCTTTCGTCCACCAGCAAAAGATAGTCCTTCGGGAAGTAGTCCAGGAGGGTAAAGGGGCGTTCCCCTTCCTTCCGACCATCGATGTGGCGGGAATAGTTTTCGATCCCCGGGCAACGCCCGAACTCCAATAGGGAATCGATGTCCTGGAGGGTCCTGTTCTTGAGGCGTTCTTCCTCCAGGTACTTCCCTTCGTCATGGAAATAACGGAGCCTCTCCTCCAGTTCCACCTTGATCGACTCGGTGGCCTTTTCGATCCTTTTTCTCGAAGAAACATGGTCATAGGCCGGATAGATCGGGTAGGTGTGGTATTTGCCAAGCACCATCCCCGAGAGGACATCGATCTCATAGATGGCTTCCAAAGTATCCTCGAAGAAGTCGAGGCGGACGAATTTCTCGCTGGTCGTCATCGGCATGATGTCGATGGTGTCCCCGTGGACCCTGAATTGGCCGGAGGATAGATCCAAGGTGTTGCGGACATACTGGCTTTCCACCAAACGCGAATAAAGCTTCTTCCGGTCCACTTCCTCCCCGACACGCAGTTCAAAGGTCAGGCCTCTATATTCCTCCGGGTCCCCGAGGGCGTAGATGGCCGCCACCGAGGCCACGACGATGGTGTCGCGCCTTTCGAGAATCGAATTGACCGCGGAGGTCCTAAGCATCTCGATCTCGTCATTCATGACGGCATTCTTCTCGATGTAGGTATCGGTCTTCGGGATGTAGGCCTCCGGTTGGTAGAAGTCGAAATTGGAGACGAAATACTCAACCCGATTATGGGGGAAGAGTTCCTTGAACTCCCCGTAGAGTTGGCTGGCCAGGGTCTTGTTATGGACCAAGACCAAGGTCGGACGGTTGAGGGCGGCCACGATGTTGGCGTCGGTGAAGGTCTTGCCGGTCCCGGTCGCCCCCATGATGACCTGGAAGCCCTTGCCGTCTCTCACCCCGTCGAGGGCCTTCTTGATGGCGGCGGGCTGGTCCCCGGTCGGGGAAAAGCGGCTCACCAGTTCGAAGCGGTGGCTCTCATCCATTTGATTTTTCCTCCTCTTTGGCCGGGGTTTGCGGGGTTACTTCGCTAACTTTGGGTTGGACGGCCTTTTTGGCCGTGGTTTTCTTCTTTTGGGGCGTTTTTGTGGTCTTTTTCTTACTATTTGCCTTCTTTTTGCGAGGTTTATGGGTCTTGGAAACCGGAGCGGCGACCTTTCTTCCCAAGATGGCCTTGAAGGGTTCGAAACCCTCCCCGTTGATGGCCTTCGCGGTGATAAACGAGACGAAGGCCCTCGGATCGACCGAGGCGATGAAGTCGGTCAATTCCTTCTGCTCCCGACGGTAGATGATGACCCGGATCATCCTCCTGTTTTCCCCGGTGTAGCCCCCGACCGTATCCACAAGGGTGGTGGCGTGGTCCATCGAGTCGTGGATGTAGTCGGCGATCTCCTCGTACTTGATGGAGATGATGTCGACGATGAGGCAGCTGTTGCCCTGGACGTAGATGTATTGGATGAGCAAAGCGGCGACGAAGGCCGAGATGATGCCCACCATGATGCCGACGTAGTCCTGGAAGACCAGTAAGCCCAAGAGAATGGTGACGGCGTCGATGGCGAAGCTCGAAACCCCTTCCTTGATGTTGGTGTACTTGGAAATGAGGAAGGTCAGGATGTCGAAGCCGCCGGTCGAACCGTCGCCTAGGAAGGTCAGGGCGCAGCCCGTCCCTCCGAAGACGGCCCCGAAGATGCCGGCCAAAAGCAAAACGACGGTCGGCTCTTCGGGCCTAATGGCCATGAGGCTAGCGGTGATTCCCTGCCCGATCCCGAAACGGAAGAAGAGGGTATAGAAAAGAGGATAGGCGATGGTGGCCAGCAAGGTATGGGCGGAGAACTTCTTGCCCAATGTAAATAGACCTAGGAAGAAGAACCCGACCTGGAAGACGGCGACGACGATGTCGTTGATGAGGACGTTGTCGCCGGCGAAGTGGGCGATGATGATGCCGAAGCTGACCGCACCCCCGGAGACGATCTCAAAAGGGGTGAAAAAGACAGCGTCCCCGAAGGCCAAAAGGGCGCAGCCCAAAGTCACCAAAAAGATGTTCTTGGCGTAGCCCCAGGCCTTCTTTTTATCGATATGGGGCAGGGCCCACTTCTTCCTATTTTCCACCGGCGCGAGCCTCTCTTTCCAAATAGGCGTAGACGAAGGGGTCAAGTTCACCGTCCATCACCCCGTTTACGTCACTGGTCTCGTAGCCCGTCCGGTTGTCTTTCACCAAAGTGTAGGGGCAGAAGACATAGCTTCTGATCTGGCTTCCCCATTCGATGTTCTTCTGTTCGCCGATGATCGACTTGAGTTGGCGTTCCCTCTCCTCGATCTTCCTTTGCATCAACTTGGCCTTCAGCATCTGCATGCAGGTTTCCTTGTTGAAGAGCTGGCTCCTCTCGACCATGCAGCTGACCACGATCCCGGTCGGGAGGTGGGTGATGCGGACGGCCGAAGAGACCTTGTTGACGTTTTGGCCCCCGGCCCCGCCGGAACGGAAGGTATCGACCTTCAGGTCCTTGGGATCGATCTCCACCCCTTCCACTTCCTTGAACTCCGGAACGACGGAGACGGAGGCGAAGGAGGTGTGGCGTCTGGCATTGCTATCGAAGGGCGAGATCCTGACCAAACGGTGGACCCCCTTCTCCGACTTCAGCATTCCGTAGGCATTGTGTCCGCTGACGCGGACCGTCGCCGACTTGCAGCCGGCTTCTTCGCCCGGTTCGTAGTCCAAAACCTCCCACTTGAAGTGGTGGGACTCACAGAAACGCGAGTACATACGTAAGAGCATCTCGGCCCAGTCCATGGCCTCGGTCCCACCGGCTCCGGGGTGGATTTCGAGGAGGACGTTCAAAGAGTCATAGGGTCCCGAGAAGAGCAAAAGGGTCCTTAGTTCCGAGATGTCCTTACGAAGATCGGTTTCGAGGCTGGAGGCCAGTTCGGCGCTTTCCTCGTCCCCGGCTTCCGCCATTTCCAAAAGGGCGGTGAAGTCCTGGTAGTTGGACTTGATGCGATTGTAGGAATTGAGCTTGTTCTTGAGGTCGCTTAACTCCCCCATCAGGGCGCTGGCGGCCCGATGGTCGTCCCAGAAGTGCTCGTCTTCCTGCTCTTTTTCTATTTCCCCGATCCGGGAGTTGATCTTATCGAGGTCAAAGGGAGCCGCCGAGGCTCTTGAGATATTCGGCCAATTCGGCGGCGGATAGTTTGAGGGTGTTGATGTCGGTGCTCACTTGTCTTCCTCCTTCTTGGCTGTGTCGGCGGCTTTTTCTTCGGGCTTAGGCTCCTCGACCGGGGCCTCGGTCTTCTTGATGAGGCGGACGTTGAGAAGATTGAAGGCCGTATCGACGGCGATGCTCTCGTTCATTTCCTTGAAGAGGTCATAGCCTTCGTTGACGTAGGCCTGCAAGGGGTTGGTCTGGCCATAGGACCGGAGACCGATCCCTTCCCTGAGGTGGCTCATGGTGTCGATGTGGCGTTGCCAGTTGCGGTCGATGACCGAAAGGGTGACCTGGCGTTCGACCTGGTCCGCCGTTTCGTTGTTCCATTCCTTGCGCTTCTCGAGGTAGTGGCGGTAGAGCATTTCCCCGAGGTCTTCCCCGGCTTCGTCTTCCGGGGCCCCGTCGTAGGCCGTGACGTTGAGGCTGCCTTCCGGGAGGAAGCGCGGCTCGACCAGTCTTCTCAGGTATTCCCCGGCGATGGTCCCGTCGTTGCGGTCCAAGGCCAAGGACTTGTGGGCCAGGTAAGACCCGGCCGTCTTGAACATCTCATGGACCAAATCGACGATGTCCTCGGCGAAGAGGATGCGGTCGCGCTTGTCGTAGATGATCTGACGTTGCTTGGCCAAGACGTCGTCGTAGTCGAGGAGGTTCTTACGGACGTCGAAGTTCTTCCCTTCGATTTGCTTCTGGGCACTGGTGACGGCGTTGGCCAGCATCTTGCTTTCGTAGGAATCTTCCTGGAGTTGGTCGGTGAAGATCTTCCGGACGTTTTCCGGGGCAAACCGGCGCATCAGATCGTCATCGAAGGAGACGAAGAAGCGGGTATAGCCCGGGTCCCCTTGACGGCCGGAACGGCCACGGAGCTGGTTATCGATACGGCGCGATTCGTGGCGTTCGGTCCCAAGGACGCAGAGGCCCCCGAGTTCCTTGACCCCTTCGCCCAACTTGATATCGGTGCCGCGGCCCGCCATGTTGGTGGCGAGGGTCACGGCCCCCATCTGCCCGGCCTTGGCGATGATTTCGGCTTCGCGGGCCTGGTTTTTGGCGTTCAAGACTTCGTGGGGAATCCCGGCTTCCGTTAGTAAGCGGCTGATCTCTTCGTTGGACTCGACCGAGACCGTACCGATCAGGACCGGCTGGCCGGTTTCATGTCTCTTCTTGACCTCTTCGACCAAGGCCTTGAGCTTGGCGTCGTGGGTGGCAAAGATGAGATCGGTGTCGTCGACCCGGATGACCGGACGGTTAGTCGGGATGACGATGACCTTCATGTTGTAGATCTTCTCGAATTCCTCTTCCTCGGTCTTGGCGGTCCCGGTCATGCCGGAGAGCTTCTTGTAAAGGCGGAAGAAGTTCTGGTAGGTGATCGTGGCCATGACCACGGTTTCCTGCTTGATCTCGACCCCTTCCTTGGCCTGGATGGCTTGTTGGAGGCCGTCATTGTATTCGCGGCCCTTGAGGATACGGCCGGTGAACTGGTCGATGAGTTGGATCGTATGGTCCTTGTCCACCATGTACTCGACGTCGCGGGCCATGATGTAGTTGGCCTTGAGGGCCTGGTGGATGCGGTGAACCAGTTCCTGGTTCTCGGGATCGTAGAGGTTCCTGACCCCGAACATCCTCTCGGCCTTGTTGTTCCCTTCCTCGGTCAAGACCGCGGTCTTGGTCTTGATGTCGATGGTGAAGTCCCGTTCCTTCTTGAGGCTCTTCACGAAACGGTCGGCCACCTGGTATTGGCTGGCCGCCGCCTTCTGACCGCCGGAAATGATGAGCGGGGTCCGGGATTCGTCGATGAGGATGGAGTCGGCTTCATCGACGACCGCGAACTTCAGGCCCCTCAAAACCCGGCCCTTGAGGGTCGGCGACATGTTGTCGCGTAGGTAGTCGAAACCGAGTTCCGAGTTGGTGGTGTAGGTAATGTCGCAGAGGTAGGCCTCGCGCTTCTCGCTGGCCGTCTTCGAGGCCAAGTTGACCCCGACGGTGAGGCCGAGGAAGCGGTAGATCTGGCCCATCCAGTCGGCGTCACGGGAGGCCAGGTATTCGTTGACGGTCACGACATGAACCCCATCCCCGGTCAGGGCGTTGAGGTAGACCGCCATCGTCGCGGTCAAGGTCTTACCTTCGCCGGTCTTCATTTCGGCGATGTCGCCGTTGTTGAGGACCAAGGCCCCGATGATCTGGACCTTGAAGGGGAATTGGCCAAGGGTCCTTCTGGCCGCCTCGCGGGCGACGGCGAAGGCCTCGTACTTGATCTCTTCTAGGGTCAGGGAACCGTCCCTGAGCCCTTCTTGGTAATGCTTGGTCAAAGCCCTGAGGTCATCGTCGCTTCTGGCCTTCATGGCCTCTTCGTAACTTAGGACCCGATCGGCCTCACGGGCGTAACGGGCAAGTTCCCTTGCCTCGAGATGGAATAGTTTTTCGATGATGTTTGCCACTTGAAAACTCCTGCAGTCGGAGAGGATTTTACCATTTATCCCCTCATAGCAAAATAGGCGGCCTTTAGGCCGATGGTCCCTCGTTTGGGACCAAACGATGATGGATGTGGTTATTCATGGCCCAGAAGGCCCTATCCATCCCCTTTCATTCGTATTTCCCAATCGGTTTCCCCTCCTCTTTTTCCTCCACCTTGGCGAGGAACAAAGCCCTCACTTTCTTGGGGTGGAGGGCCTTGATCAAAGAGAGACACGCCCTCGCCGTCGCCCCGGTCGTGAAGACGTCGTCGACGAAGAGGATCTTCTTGCCCCTAAGGTCGATCTTCCCTTCTTTGTAGGCGAGGGCCTGGCCGATCTTTTGCCTTTCTAGGGCACTGCTCCCCGCCTGCTTGACGTCCTTGGTCTTGGTCAGGAGCTTGATCATCGGGAGTTTCAGATGGGAAAAGATCTCCTCAACGTGGTTGTAGCCCCGCTCCTCGTCGTGACTAGGATGCGATGGGGCCGGCACCAAGTGGTAACCGGCATAACGCAGTTCGAGGCAGGCGGCCGCATAACTCAGGAAGACCGCCCCCATCTCGATATCCCCCTGGCCCTTGAGGGCGTAGAGGCGGCTCCGAAAAGAAGCGGAGTAGGGAAACAAGGCCATGGCCTTGGTCCCGTCGATCTCGAAGTTGACCGCCATCGGACCCATCTCCAGGTAGCACTTCGGACAAATCACTTCCTCACCCCGGCTGAAGAGGGTGCCGAAGCTGAAGTTCTTGATGTCCTTAAAGCAGCATTTGCAGATGGGCGTTGCAACTTCGGATTTCCTTGATGGCTTTCTCCATGGGACCGCTATTTCGGTCAGCCAGGAAGACCACTTCCCCTTTGGGTGCATCCTTCTTCCTCCCGGCCCGTCCGGCGATTTGGACGAGACTGGCTTCGTCGTAAATGGGGTGGTCGCTTTGGTAGACGATGACCTGGAGGTCTTTGATCGTCACCCCGCGTTCCAGGACCGCGGTCGTCACCAGGTATTTGTAGCCTCCTTTCTTGAACCTAGCGATGACCGCGGCCCGGTCGCCCTTTTGGCTGGTCACATAGTCTCCCCCGGGACAGAAGAGCCTGATCTTCTGATAGACCTCGTAGGCCTGTTCGACCGTCGGGACGAAGACGAGACTTGGTTTGCCCACTTTCGAATAACCCCGCAATTTGTGGATCAAATAGGGGATTTTGGTAATCCCGATGCATTCCTTGTAGACCGGAACCGGGATCGGTTGTTTGTGGAACCTGGTCTTGAGTTCGACAATGGCCTTCCCTTCCTTTCGATGTTCCTCGAGGTCTTCTTCCCCGGCCGTTGCCGACATCTTGACGTAATGGCCCTTGAGGGAGCGTTTGAACATCTCCTGGAGGACGTCGTTGCCCTTGAAAGGAAAGGCGTCGACCTCGTCCATGACCAAAAGGTCGAAGTAGTCGGTATAGCGGTAAAGCTGATGGGTGGTAAGGATGACGATGTCACCCGCGAGGTCATCGTCATGTCCCCCGTAGACCGAGACGACCTTGAGGTCGGGGAAGGCGCTTTTGATCCTATCCTCGAGTTCGATGACGACGTCCCGCCTAGGAAGGGCGAACCCGACCTTCTGCCCCATCGAGACGGCGTACGATATGACCTTGTAGGAGAGCTCGGTCTTGCCGGCCCCGCAGACGGCGTAGACCAAGGTGTCTAGTCCCGAGATGTAATTGTCGAGGATGATGGAGGAAAGCCTCTCCTGCTCTTTGCTCAGTTTGTACCCTAGACTCAAGACCACGTTCTTGGGACGGCCCGCTTCATATGAAACCGTCTCCCCCGTGAAGCCGAGGCAACGCCGGCAATAGGTCTCCCCCTTCTTGAAGCCAAGGTAACGGGGATCGCGGTTCCCGCAACGGGGACAGACGAAGCTTCCTTCCATCAACCAAATTTAGGAAGGAAAAGCGGTGATGGTCCCTAATTCCCTGTAAAAACATGCAAAAGATTTCAAAATCCATGCAAATCGCCATGATGTGATTCAGTCTTTATTTGATATGAAAAATGCCGGTCGCCCGGCATTTTGAAGGTTGAATTAGGTTTCCGGCCTATTGGTTTTCGAAGTCGATGATCTCCCCGACCCGTCTTTGGTGACGGCCCCGTTCGAAGTGGGAGGCTAAGAAGATATCGGTTCTCCTTAGGACGTCCTCAAGGCTCATGAAGGAGGCCCCGAAGGCCACCATGTTGGCCCGGTTATGCTCCCGCATCAAATGGGCGACGTCGTCGTTGTAGGCGAGCCCGCATCTGATGCCTTTGACCTTGTTGGCGGCAATGGAGATGCCGATCCCGCTCGAGCAGACCAAGACGCCGTAATCGGCCTTGGAGGCACTGACGGCCTTGGCGGCCTTGAAGGCGAAGAGGGGATAGTCGCAGGATTCCTTCGAATCGGTCCCGCAGTCCTTGATCTCGTAGCCTTGGTCCTGGAGGTGCTTCTTGATGGCTTCCTTGTATTCAAAGCCGGCATGGTCACTGCCAAGGGCGATGATGATCTTCTTTTTGAAGGAATTCTCGAGGGTCCTAAAGTCGACCTTCCCTTCCCTAACCAAAGTGATCTTCCCGGGTCTACTCATATCGACGACGGTGGTGGGAACCCCGTCCTCGGCATTGCCTTCCATGACCGCCATATCCTCGTTCATGAAGCGGTTGATGACGTCCTTGCCATGGTTGAAGGGCGGCTCTCCCGAAATGTTGCAGGAGGTAACCAGACAGGGTTTGCCGACCTTGTTGATCAGTTCCTTGACCAGGGGGTCATCCGGTACCCGGATCCCGATGATCCCGGTCCCGTAATCGGTCTGGTAAGGAAGGTCCTTCTTGCCCCTTAATAGGAAGGTCACTTCGCCCGGCAAGAAACGGTCGAGGACCAGACGGGTCCGGAGGTCCCCGTCGATGTATTTGAAAACCTCATTGAGGTCCCCGAACATGAGGGCCATCGGCTTATCTAGAGGCCGCCTCTTGATGGCGACCAAACGATCGAAGGCCTCTTTGTTATCGTAGACGCAACCTAGACCGTAGACGGTCTCGGTCGGAAAAGCCAAGACCCCGCCATTCCGCAGGTATTCCGCGGCGGCGTCGATCTCCTTATTGCCGAAAACTTTCATATCTCCTCCCTAATGCAAGTAGACGAACAAGAAACGAGGCATCTCCCTCAAATCATTAACGAAGTCGGCTTCGTAATCCTGTAGGTTCTCCTCCATCCACCGCTTAAGATTATCCACCAGCCACGGATCGATTTCAAAGACCATGAGGAGGCTTCCTTTTTTGACTTTTTTGTAGTCCCGGAAGATCTTCTGGTAGACCGATAGGCCATCCCCGATGTAGAGGGCGGAGGCCGGTTCGTTGTTTCTTACAATATCATCGGCTTCTGCGCGGCTTTTGACGTAAGGGGGATTGGAAACGATGATGTCGAGGGCGATGTTTTGGGCGATATAGGGCTCCAAGGCATCGCCTTCCAAGACATTGACGGAGACGTCGTATTTGGCGAAGTTGGTCTTGGCCACTTCGAGAGCCCCTTTGGAGATATCGGAAGCCGTAACCAGCCAGTTGGGAAAGAAGTTCTTGAGGCCGAGGGCGATGCAGCCCGAACCGGTCCCGATGTCGGCGGCCACCAAGTAATTCCGGGGATCGTAGTAGTCATAGATCCTCTCGCTCAAAGTGGCGAGCATCTCCTCGGTTTCCTGCCTCGGGATCAAGACCCTCTGATCGACGAAGAGATCAAAGCCCAAAAAGGGGGCCTTGCCGGTCACGTATTGGACAGGAAGTCCGCTTTTACGTTTCTCCCAGTAGGCCCAGAAGAGGTCCTCGTGGCGCATTTCCTTGTCGCGGTAATAGATGACGTCGGCCGGGCTATGGTAGCTCTCGGCTTCCATGATGAGCCAACGGACGTCGCCACCCTCGATGTCAAGGGCCTTGGCTTCTTCGAGGGCCTTACGGTAAACGGTATCGACTTTATTGGCCAAGGTGACCCTCCTTCTCCAACTTGCTCCTTTGGTCGAAGTGGATCAAAGCCTCGATGATTTCCTCTAGCTCCCCTTCCATGACCCGGTCGAGCTTTTGGATGGTGAAACCGATCCGGTGGTCGGTGACCCGGTTCTGGGGATAGTTGTAGGTCCTGATCTTCTCACTTCTTTCCCCGGTCCCGACCTTGAGTTTCCTTTCCTCGGCCCGTTCGGCGTCTTGCTTCTCTTGGTAGAAGGCCAAGAGTTTGGCCCTAAGCATCCGCATGCAGATTTCCTTGTTTTGGAGTTGGGCCTTTTCGGTCTGGCAGCTGACGACGATCCCGGTCGGAAGATGGGTGATACGGACGGCCGACTCGGTCTTGTTGACGTTTTGGCCCCCGGCCCCCTGGGAACGATAGGTGTCGATCTTGAGGTCGCTGGGATTGATCGAGACTTCGACTTCCTCGGCTTCCGGCATCACCAAGACCGTCGCGGTCGAGGTGTGGATCCGCCCCATGGCCTCGGTCTTGGGGACCCGTTGGACCCGATGGGCCCCGGATTCGAACTTCAACTTGCTATAGACGTTCTCCCCTTTGACCATGAAGGAGACCAGGGTGTAGCCCCCCATCGCCCCTTCGGCGAAGTCGAGGACCTGGACCTTCCAGCCCTGCTTTTCGGCATACTTTGAATACATTCTGAACAAATCGCCGGCGAAGATGTTGGCCTCGTCGCCCCCGACCGCCCCGCGGATTTCCACGATGATGTTTTTGGAATCGTTGGGGTCCTTGGGCAGTAGTTCCTGGGTCAAGGAGGCTTCGAGATCGGCCATCTCTTCCTCGAGGCGTTTGCGTTCGGCCTTGGCCAACTCTTCCAAATCGGCGTCGCCGCTTAGCTCTTCTGCTTCTTTTAGCTGTTCGACGTCCTGGAGGTATTGCCGGTACTGCATGACCGGTTTTTCCAGTTCCGCCCTTTCCTTGCTCAAAGAGGTCAGCTTCTTTAAATCGCTGGCCACGTCTTCTTTTTCTAGTTCTTTTTCGATTTCTTCGTAACGCACCGTCATCGCGGACAGGCGCTTTTCCATACTTTGATCCATGCGGCCCAAATTATAAGGTCAAGGCAAGAACTCTCCTAGGCTTTAGAACGGAAGGAGGTCCCAATAAGAAGAAAATTCGACCAAAAAGGGACCAAAGGCCTTTTTCCTGCCTATCTTAGGGTGGGAGGAGCCGCGCTTTCGTATCTGTTCCCTGTCTTACTTACCATCCAAATTCTCAAAACAAGCGAACTCTTCATGTTCTGCGGCTCCTCCCATTCGTTGTTCCCCCTAGGGGGAAGAGGTCGAGACGGCTATAATTTGGCTAATGTCCTACAAAGCCCTCTATCTCACCTACCGACCCCAGACCTTCGAGGAAGTGGCCGGGCAAAACGCCATCGTCCGGACCTTGAGGAATTCCTTAAAGACCGGAAGGCTGGCCCATGCCTATGTCTTTGCCGGCCCGCGGGGCACCGGGAAAACGACGATGGCCCGCTTACTGGCCAAGGCCCTCAACTGCGAAGAGGGGATCGGCCACCAGTGCTGCCATTGTTCCTCTTGCATCGCCATCGCCGAGGGCGAACACCCCGACGTCATTGAAATCGACGGGGCCTCCAATAACGGCGTCGATCAGGTGCGGGAACTGATCGAGCGGGTCCGTTACGCTCCCCTCAAGGGCCGTTACAAGGTCTACATCATCGACGAAGCCCACATGATCTCGACCCAGGCCTTCAACGCTTTGCTGAAGACCTTGGAAGAGCCGCCGGAGAACGTCATTTTCATCTTGGCCACCACCGAACCGGGGAAAATCCTCCCAACCATCATGAGCCGGTGCCAACGCTTCGACTTCGGGCGGGTCGACGAAAGCGACATGGAGCGGAAGCTCCGGGAAGTCTTGTCCAAGGAGAAAGCCAACTACGACGAGGCCGCCCTCAAAGAAATCATCGCCCTCAGCGACGGGGGGATGCGGGATGCCCTTTCGATTCTCGACCAGGCCTTGGCCTATTCGGGAGGCGACCTCCACGAACAGGATCTTTTGGAAATCTATGGCTTAGTAGGGACAACCGAGAAAATCGAACTCCTCAAGGCCCTCGAAGAAGGGAACGCCAATGAGGTCTTGGAAATCCTCGGCGGTTATCGCAATGGCGGCATCGACATCCGCCGCCTCAACGATGACCTCGTCTCGATCATGAAGGACCTTCTGGTCTATCACTCGACCAAGGAAAGCGGCCTCCTTTCGGTTTTGAACAAGGCCGAGGCAGAGAAACTCGCTTCTCTTATTCCCCCTCAGGAAGCCAAACGGCTGATCGGGGCCTTTTTGCAAAACACCAGCGACTTCAGGAACTCCGCTTCGGTGTCGTCCCTCTTTGAAATCTCCCTCCTCAATCTCATGGAAGGAAAGGGAAAGGAAGAGGCCCCAAGTAGGACCGTTGAAGTCAAAGAAGAACCCAAGCCGAAGGTCGAGAAGGTCGAGCAAAAGATCGAGATCAAGGAACCCGAACCCATCGTCGAATCCGTCAAAAAGATTGAAGTGGAGACCCCGATAACCCCGCAGAAAGAACCCGAACCGGAAGTTATCGTCAAAAAGAAGGAAGAGCCGAAAAAGCCGGCTTCCCCCCTCCCCGACTTCTTGTTCGCCAATGACCCGGAGGAAGAACAATCCTTCAGGATCGATCCCAATAGGATCAGCAACCTGAGCCTTGCCACCAGCGGTGAGTCCTATGAGATCAGCGACGAAGACCTGATCAAGATCATGGTCTCCCTCAAGAAGGAAGAAAGGCAGAAACTCAAGGACGACTGGAAGGCCTTGGAAGAGATGAAACTCGACCTCAAGCTCGGTCCCTTGGCCAGTCTTCTCTCCCAAGGGACGCCCTACTGCGTTTCCCAAGAGGCCCTGATCCTCTCCTACAAGTACAAGAACCTCAAGGACAAGGTCAACCTCAAGGCCAACCAGAAGTCCCTCGAGGAAATGGTGGAAGCCTTCTTGGGCCGCAAGGTCTTCGTGATTGCCATCGACCACGTCGACCAGAACCGGGTCCGCCAAATCTACAGTGAACTCCTCCAGGTCAAGAAGTTGCCACGCAAAGAAGAAATCACCCTCAATTTGCCCAAAGTCTAAGAAATAGTAAAAAGGAGATAGACAACATGAACCAGATGCAGCAGATGCTGATGCAGGCCAACAAGATGCAGCGGGAGCTGCTCAAGGCCCACGAAGCCCTCGATGCGAAAACCTTCCACGCCGACCAAAACGGGATGGTGGAAATCGAGGTCAAGGGGAACAAGGAAATTGTCTCGGTCAAGATCGACGCCGAGGCCCTCTCCCCCGACAACAAGGAGATGCTCGAAGAAGCCATCGCCCTGGCCTACAACAAGGCCCTCAAGGAAATCCAAAAGGAAGCCGACGCCATCGACGAGAAGATCACCGGAAAGTCCGGCCTCCCCTTCTAAGTATGGAAAACCTCCCCTCCATCGTCACTTTGGCCTCTTATTTTTCCCGTCTTCCGGGAGTCGGCCCCAAGTCGGCCGAAAGGATGGCCTACGCGGTTTTAGGCATGGAAGGGGAAACGGCCGAAGGCTTCGCGAACGCCATCAAGGATGCCAAAAGCAAGATCTCGAGATGTCCGCGCTGCGGCCTCTACGAGGAAGGCGGGGCCTGCCCGATCTGCGATGATCCGAGCCGTGACCAAAAGACATTGATGGTGGTCACCTCCTACAAGGATGCCCTGGCCATCGAAAAGTCGGGATCCTACAAGGGGCTTTATCACTTGCTCAAGGGGACATTGTCCCCGGCCAAGGGCATCTACCCCGAAGATCTCGGGGTCGATGAGTTACTTACGAGGATCAACAACGGGCAGATCGAAGAAGTCATCGTCGCCACCAATCCGACGATCGACGGGGAAACGACCGCCCTTTATTTGGCCCGCCGCATCGAAGAAGGCGGGAAGGTCAAAGTCAGCCGTTTGGCCTATGGTTTATCGATGGGCTCGTCCCTTGAATACAGCGATGCCCTGACCTTGGAAAAGGCCATCGAAGGGAGGAAGGACATATGAAGGGGAAATTCATTACCTTCGAAGGCGGGGAAGGAAGCGGGAAATCAAGCGCCCTCGCCTATATTTCCAACCGTTTGAAAGAAGAGGGGATTCCCTTTGTTTTGACCCGTGAACCGGGTGGCACCAAGATCAGCGAGGAGATCCGCGACATCATCTTGGACAAGGCCAATACCGAGATGGACCCGATGACCGAAGCCTTGCTTTACGCGGCCGCCAGAAGGCAGCACCTCGTCCAACTCGTCTACCCCAAGTTGAACGAGGGGATCAACGTCATCTCGGACCGCTTCCTCGATTCATCGTTGGCCTACCAAGGCGGGGCCAGGGGCCTCGGGATCCAAAAGATTTATGACCTCAACCTCTATGCGACGGATGGCTTCCTACCCGACCTCACTTTGCTTTTCGATCTCGATCCCGAAACCGGCTTAAAACGCATTTCAGCCAATGAGAACCGCGAGGTCAACCGCCTCGACTTGGAAAAGCTCAATTTTCACAAAACCGTGAGGAAAAATTTCCTAAAACTCGCGCAGAAGTTCCCAAAACGCATCAAAATCATCGATGCTTCCCTGACCCCGGAACAAGTGAGGGAAGAGGCCTTCAAGGCCATCATAGACGTCCTGAAATAAGATGAGGGAATACCTGGAAGCCACCCAAAAGGTGGCCCTGAAGACCTTCGGGGCCGCCATCAGGTCCAAGCGTCTTAGCCATGCCTATATTTTGGTTGGCGAGGAAGGGACGCCCTTAAAGGAAACGGCCCTCTTTTTGGCCAAGTCGATCCTCTGCGACCATCCCGATCCCTTGGCCGACGAGGAATGTCTGACCTGCAAGAGGATCGACGCCAACAACTACCCCGACCTCTACATCATGGATGGGAGCAGCGATTCCCTCAAGAAAGAAGCCATCATGGACCTGGTGGCCGGCTTCCAAAAGACCCCCTTGGAGAAGAAAGGGATCTTGGTCTACATCATCAATCGGGTCGAAGGGATGACCGTCAGTGCGGAAAACGCCCTTTTGAAGTTCTTGGAAGAACCGAGCGACAACACCTACGCCATTTTAACGACCGCCAATGTCACCAGGGTCCTTCCGACCATCTTGAGTAGGGCCGAGGCCATCAGACTGGTATTGCCCAACCGCCAGGCCGTGGAAAAGGAAGCCATCGACCTCGGGGTCGATCCCAAGGACGCCTTCTTGCTCTCCCCCTTCTCAGGCTCGGGAAGGCAGATCTTGGAAACTTCGAAGGAAGACGATTACGAAGGAGCCAAGGCCGCCTACATGGCCTTGCTCGAGGAGTCAAAGAAAGAGAATCCCCATTACGCGGCCCTCGGGACCAACCGCCTCCTTGCTCTCATCAACCGTTCCCTCCCCTCCTTGCGCCTCTTTTTCAACCTCTTGGAATGGGGTTCAAGGTACCACCTCTACCAAAAACTCGGGGAAGACTTGCCCGTTATGGCGTATGATGTGTATCAGGGCCTAGATAGCGGCCTTGATCCGGTCTATGTCCTCGGCCTCCTTCCGGGGCTCCGCCAAAGCGCCGAGGCCGGGGTCTACGTGAACCTCATCCTCGATGAGCTCTCCTATCAACTCGAATATGGAAAACACTCAGTACAATGAACGTTATTTCGTCGGCGTCCGTTTCGAAACCGGCGGCAAGACCTATTTTTTTGCGACCGACTACGACGATTTGAAGTCTGGTGACTTAGTAGTCGCCGAAACCGTCAACGGCGATTCGATCGGTATGGTTTCCACGACTCTATATCCGATCGCCAATTACCGGGGCCAGACCGAATTAAGGAAGATCCTCCGCCGTCCCAACCGGGTCGATCTCACTGAGTTCAAGGAAAATCTCGAAAGAAGCAAGAACGCCCTCAAGGTCGCCAGTGAAGGCATCGCCAAGTTCGGCCTTCCGATGCGCCTCTTTGAGGCCACCTATTCCCTCGATGGCGATCACTGCACCATCTCTTTCTTCAGCGAATCGCGGGTCGATTTCCGCGACCTCTTGAAGTACCTGGCCGCCGAACTGCATTGCCACATCATCCTCAAGCAGATCCCGCCTCGCGACAAAGCCAAGATGATCGGGGGGATCGGCATCTGCGGTCTCCCTCTATGCTGCTCGACCTTCCTCAAGGAATTCGACGGCATTTCCATCGCCAGAGCCAAGAACCAGATGTTGACCCTCAACATTCCCAAGCTCTCCGGTCCCTGCACCAAACTCATCTGTTGCCTCCTCTATGAAGACGAGGCCTATACCGAAGGGAAGCGTTTGTTCCCGCCGGTGGGAAGCCGCATCAGGATCGACGGAGACGAGTACGTCGTCTCCTCCTTCAACATCCTTTCCAAGACCATCAGGGTGGTGAGGGAAAACGATTCCAAGAACCTGAGCCTCGAGGAATACAACGCCTACGCGGCCGGGAAGGTTCCCCCGAAGAAAGACAAGGAAGCCGATCTTCTTCCCGACTTCGGTTCCGTCGGTGGCATCCCCGAATCGAAGTTCGTGAGCGAACTCAAAGTGGAAACATTCGCCAAAAACAACCAAAAACAAGGCAACCAAAATAACAACAACCAAAGGGATAGAAGGCAAAATCGCCCGCAAAACGGCGGTCAAAATAACAATAACCGTCAAAATCGGCCGAATAATCAAAATAACGGCAACCGTCCTCAAAACGGAAACCAGAGCCAAGGGAACAGACCCCAAAACAACAACCAGGGGAACCGGCCCCAGAATGGCAATCAAAACCACAACGGGAACCGTCGCCGCCATCGTCATCGTCCACGCGGCAATAGACCCAACAACAACGGGGGAGAGGCATGAGAAGGCGCTCCCCTTTTCTAACTGAAACCCCGGCCTTGGCCCTGGTCGCCACCCCGATCGGCAATCTTTCGGAAGTGAGTGAAAGGACCAAGCAAACCCTCAGCGAAGTCGACGTCATCGGCGCCGAAGATACCCGGGTCGCCTCTTTTTTGCTGAACCGCCTTTCCCTTCCTTCCAAGAAGTTCATCAAGGTGGAAAAACACAATGAAGCGGAAGGGGCCCTCGCCTTATTAAAGGAAGTCCAAGAGGGCAAGAAGGTGGCCTATGTCTCCGATGCCGGCTATCCGGGTTTGAGCGATCCCGGGGAAATCGTCATCAAGACCTTCTTGGAAGCCGGCCTCAACGTCTATTACGTCAATGGACCCAGTGCCCTCCTGCCCGCTTTGCTAGGCTCGGGTCTACCCACCGACCACTTCTATTACGAAGGTTTCCTGCCTTCCAAAGGAAGTGATAGAAGGAAGAGACTCGAGGAATTAAAGGATCTTCCCGTCACCATGGTCTATTACGAAGCGCCCCATCGCCTCTATGATACTTTGAGCGACATGCTCGAGATCTTTGGCAATCGTCAAGCCTGCTTGGCCCGGGAACTGACGAAGATCCACGAGGAATACCTCGACGGATCCCTAGAAGAATTAAAGGACTACGCCAAAGACGAAGCCCGGGGAGAATACGTCATCGTCGTCGAAGGCAAGGCCAAAGAAAAAGCCGAGGTCAGCGACGAGGAAATCAGAGCGGCCCTTTTGAAGGCCCTCCAGAAGTCCCGTGGCAAGGAAGCGGTCAAGGAAACCGCTGACTTCCTCGGCATCAACAAAAAGAGGGTCTATGCCCTCTATTTGGAATTGCCCAAGGACTGAGCCTTCTTGGCCTTGTGCCGATATTCAAGGACGAAGAGTCCGAGGTCGAAGCCAAGTAGCAAAGTGATGCCCACCACCGATAAAGGAACGGTGAATTCCAGGGTCGGGGTAATGTAATAAAGTTCGTAGGACACTTCTCCCGCCGGGGCGTTGAAGCCGACCAAGCCACCATCGAGCTTATAGATCTCAACCCCTTCGATGGGGTTCTTTTCTTGATCGTAGGCCTTGATGTTCCAGCCTGCGTCATAACCCAAGGTGGTCACCACCATCTTCGGCTCGCTATAGGAAGTGTCGAAGTAGAAGGTATCGTTATTGGGTCTGACGACGTTTTGGAGGGCGTAATCCTCGGAAGAGTAGCGATCGACCATCTCATCGACTTCATCCTTTTCGAGCATGTAGAAATCGATGGTCGTGGTCTTCCAGGGTCCGAGGGCGTCGCGCCAAGAAGCATCCTTGGGACACATGACGATGTTCTTGACCTTCCCTTCGGCGTAGAGCCCGAAGATCGGTAGGCCCTGGTCGGCCCCGGTCCGATAGGAGGAAAGGGCTCGATACTCATAGGAAAGGAGTGTGTTTTCCGCGATGATGTTCCCTTCTTCGTCGAGCTTATCGCCGATGAGGTAGATCCGGTTCGACCCCTGGAGGGAGCCGGACTTCCTCGCGGCCGGATAGTACAGAGCAATATACGCCCCGTCGGAGTCGTTGAAGTATGTCCCATTCGAAGGAGAGTAGACGATCTTCCCGTGGTCCGGGGTCATGTAGACCTCGTCCTTGGAAGTAATCCGTTTGGGCTCCTCGGCCCAATAGGAAGAGTCATGGAGGAAGAGGCCCGGATCGGAAGGATGGTAACCACCGTACTCCTCGGTGGTGACGTAGTACTCCATCTTGGTGGAAAGTTTCTGATAACCGAAATCCTGATAACCGGGGATCGAAGAAGTTTCTTCTTGATTGAGGATCGCGAAGTTCTCACCTACCGGAAGCCGATCGACATCCTCGTCTTCGACGACCGCGGAAGTGAGGAAGAGGTGGTCGTTCCTAAGGGCAGTCAGAACCGTTGGCATCGAGGATCCACCGACGTGGTAGAAGTCGTTTTCGTTGGGAGTTCCATCCTCGACCCGGTTCATTTGGTAGAGGCCGTCGACCGCGTGGCCAAGACCAAGATAGAGGCCCGATTCATAGATCCGGTAATCATCGGTCATATCGACCAAGGTGGAACCGAAGGGCACGTTTATCCCCGCAAAATCGGGTTCTTTGAAGTTGTAATAGCCTTCGTTTCTTAAAACATAGTATTTGTGGCCGGTCACCATGTCGAAGCCGAGGCGCTTGTTGTTGTAGGCCGCGCTCCAAACCTTGTTGGTGTAGGTGTAGCCCCCGTAGGTCTCAACCGGCGAGGACTCATTGTGGGTCAAGCCGGTCATCCTGGCAAAATCGACGAGGTCGTAGTTGAAGAGGGAATGGAAATGACTGGCCCCGTTGTAGCCATAGGTCAGCCCATCGTTTTTGACATTGAAGTAATCGCTATAGACGCGGTAGAAGGAATCGTCTTCCGCGTTGATGGTGTCGATGGCCCGTTGGGCGGCCGAGTGGTTGGCGATCCCGCCTTCGAAGGAAGTCCGGTAGTTCCATAGACCCCCGTAGAAGAAGGAGAGGTTCCCGGAGACGATGGTCTCGAGGGCGATGAAGGCGAAGACCATCTTCGGGAAGAATTTCTTGTTATGGAAGTAGTAGATGAGAACCACTTCGACCAATAACAAAATGACCTGGTAAACGACGAGGTAGATCGTCGCCCCGCTGCTGACAGGTATGAAGCTATGGGGATAGTAGGTGAGGTTGTTCCCGCTATCGAAGCGTTTCCCATCCAAGGCCAGGTGGCAGATGACGATGGTGAGGACCGTCAAGAAGATGGCGACCCCGCTTGCGCTAAGCAGTTGCCACTCGGGGTTTTCCTTGAGGCGATCCATCTCCTTGGTGGCCACGTAGATGATGAGGGGGACCAAGACCACGAGCCAACGGCCGTAGCCATCCCCCGAGAAGACGTAGAAGAAGAAATAGGAGAAGGTCGTGAAGGCGGCGATGGAGCAAAGGCCAAAACCGGCCAAGGTCCCCCACTCCTTGCGCCTGATCGCGCCGATCAGCCCATAGATGAAGAAGATCATCATCGGGGTGTAGCAGAAGATGGAAGCGGTCCAGGCGTCATAGGAGCCCCCGGTCGGGACCACCATCGGGAGGTAACTGTAGTTGACGGTCGGGAAGAAGAAAGAAACGAGGGCCATCAGTTCCCGGCCCGGGTTTTCCCCGACCATCGAGAAGACGGTCCCGAAGAAGGAACCGAAATCAGCCTTCGAGAGGGAATCAATCAAATAATTGAGATAGGCCTGACCGATCGAATCGGTCCGGCCCGAGAGGGCGGAATTCCTTAGGGACGGTATAAGGACGAAGGAACACATCATGAGACCGATGGCAAAGCCCAGGACCCCGATCCCCATCGTCGAGAGTTGTCTCTTCCAGCCCTTCCTTTCCTTGAAGGTCGAGAAGTAACGCCAAATCGCGTAGAGGACCCCGAAGACGCAGTAGACGACGATGTAGAAGAAATTGACGAGGCCGACCAGGAAGAGACCGATGGCCAAATGGTTGATCTTCCCTTCCTTCAAGACCTTCTCGATCCCCAAAAGGATAAGAGGCAAGAAGACGACCGCGGAGACGACGTCGGGGAAGCCGACCATGAAATTGAAGAAGCCGGAGAAGGCGTAGGCCGCGGCCCCGAGGCGCGATGTCGTTTCGCTGACGCCCCGATAACGGAGGTAGGCCCGCATGCAAAGGGCCCCGACCGCCCCCTTGATACAGGCGGAAATCGCGAACAACTGGGGCACCCAGGAACGGGGAAAGATGACCATCCAGATGACGAAGGGATCGAACAAGCCATAGTAGGCATTGCTCCCGAAGCTATCGGCCCCCATGAAGGTCTCGCCGCTATACATGTCGAAGTGGCCGGTCTTGAAGAAATTGGTCCAAACGTCATGGGTGTAGTAGCCGATCGGGACGTATTGCCAGGTGTAGTCCCAGTTGTAGAGCTGGGTGAAACCATTGGTGACCAAGGAATAGAAGCACCAGAAGATCCCCAAAAAGAAGATGATCCAGAAGAAATAGAAGAGGCTATGAGGCTCGAAGAGGAAGGGGAAGTGGCGATGGAAAAAGGCCGAGAAGTCGAAACGCTTCTCGCTTTCCTTTCTCAGTTCCGAAAGGGAGGTGCTTTTAGTTTCCTTCTTCGCCGTTTCCACTGTCTAGAGATTCTAACCCAACCGAGCCGCTGACGGGGATGGAAAAACAAATGCCTTGTCCCTTGGACAAAAGGCCGCATTCCTTGCCGATCGCGGATAGCACCGTGTCCTTTTGTTCTTCTTCGACGATGATGATGACCATTTCCTTTTCCGGGGTCACAACGATGCCGTAGAAACTTTCGGTTTCCTTGTTCCCAGTCCCTCTGGCGTGGACGATGGTCCCGCCTCGGGCCCCGGCCTCCTTGGCGGCCTTCATCACCAGGTCGCTATAGCCATCGTTGACGATGGCGAAGATCGCTTCTTTTTTCTCCATGAATCTTTCCTCCGGAGCTATTTCGCTTGTTTTGAGGGGAAGGGGGTAAGACGAAAGCATCTTGTAGGCACTTAAGCCATATAGACCGCTCATCTTGAGAAGGACGGCAATGCCCCTAGAAAAGCGCGAGGCCTTGAACTTGGCTTCGAGCTTGGGGGCGATTTCCAAATAGGTATCGAGGCGGATCGTGGCGCTTATTAATCTCTTATGGTCATCCTCGATCCCGAGGACCTCATAGAGGTCGCTCGAGGCGGTCCCCAAAGCCCTCGAAGAGAAAAGGGCATTGCAGGGCACCTCGGCTTCTAGTAACAAATCACGGACGTACTTGTCCCCGCCTTCCGGGACCACGACAAGCAGCAAAAACATCTCAACCACCTTGTTTTTGCGGTCGAATTGCTCCTTGGGCTTGTTGTCCCTTAGAAGGGTGAGGATCCGGTTCTTAGGCATGGCTACCCACCTCCCCGAAATGGATGATCTGGTCTTCGCCTTCCTCGTAGAAGGCCTTCTTGAGGCGTCTGAGCTTGAACTTCCGTCTGGCCTCGACATAAGAGCCAAGGACCTCGATCGAGAGAAGAGGCATCATGGCGATCAACGCCACCACCCCGAAGGCGTAGGTATAGACGTCGACCCCTTTGCTCAAAGCCAAACCGATGACGAAGGGCAAGAGGAAGGCACTGCTCATCGGGCCCGAGGCCACGGCCCCGGAGTCGAAGGCGATGAAGGTATAGATGTTGGGAGACAGGGCCATGAAGACGAAGATGAGGATGTAGCCCGGTATCAGGACATACTCGATCGGGAAGGCATATTCGACCCTGAGGACCGCGAGGACCAAGGCCAGGGCATTGCCGATGGCCATGACGGTGAGGACGGCGTAACGGGAAATGCCCCCGTCGCTGATGGTCTCGACCTGCTTGACCAAGACGTGGACGGCCGGTTCGGCTAGAACTCCTAGCAAACCGAAGACCCCGGCGATCAATATAGCCATCCACAACGGATCTCCCCCAAGGCTGGCCCCGACGATCTGGGCCGTCGGCCAGAAGGCGCAGTTGACCGCGGTCAAAAACAGCCAAAGACCAAAGAACCCATAGAGGAGACCGACCAAGATCTTGAGCAAGGCCTTGAAGGACAGGCGGAGGAACAAGAGATCGTAGATCAAAAAGAAGAGGATGAGAGGACCGAAGGCCAAAGCGACGTCGCTTAGGGCCGAGAAGAAACTATCGAGAAGGGCCCCTCCCGTAAAAGGCCTGACCTCGGCGACATAGGAATCGAGGGCCCCTTCCCCGAGGAAGAGTGACAAAGCCATGACGGCGATGATGGGTCCGACCGAGCAGAGGGCAGATAGACCGAAGGAGTCTTCCCCGCTCCCCTTGCTATGGGTTGACATGGCGACGCCGGCCCCGAAGGAGAGGATGAAGGGAACGGTGACCGGTCCAGCCGAAACGCCACCGGAGTCAAAGCAGATCGGCAAGAGTTCCGGGGAAACGAGGGCCACGAGGGCGAAGACGAGGGCGTAAAAGGCCAGGAACATGATCTTAAGGGACTTCTTGAGCAAGATCCGGATGACCCCGATGACGAGGAAGAGGCCGGTCCCGGCGGATACACTGACGATGACCACGATATTGGGAAGTCCGACCTGGGAGGCCAAAACCGTGAGGTCGGGCTCCGCCATCGTCACCAGGAAGCCAAGGACGAAGGCCATCGCCACTAGTAAAAACATCGACTTCCGCTTGGTGATGGTTTCGCCGACCAAGGTCCCCATCCTCGACATCGACTTGTCGACCCCGATTTGGAAGAGACCTAGACCGATGACGGCGATGAGGCTGACCCCGAGGAAGAAGAGGAGGGCATTGAGGTCGAAGCTTCCATAGTCGGTGGTCCCGATGATGCCCATCAGGTAGAAGACACTGACGCAGATGGCAATCGGGAGGACGCTCAAAAGACCTTGGAGGAAGTTGCTGACATAGGCGTTGTTCTTGATCTTGGCGAAGAGTTCTTTCACGCCTTCCCTCCTTTTTTCTTGAAGAGGACCATGAAGCTATAAGGCATCTTGGAGACAAACCTAAAAACCTTCCCGGTGTAGGGACACTTGAGATCGAGCTCATAGGCGTGGAGGCCGAGGCGGCCCAAGGGGTCGCTCGGTTCCCCATACTTGTCGTCCCCGACCACGTAATGGCCGCGGGTCCCCAGTTGGACCCGGATTTGGTTCTTGCGTCCCGTCTCGATGTTGACGTCGAGGAGGGAGTAGTCCTTGTTTTCCTCCAGACGCTTGAAATTGGTGATGCAGAGCTTGCCGTTTTTCTTGTCGCTCGTGAGGTGCATAAGGCCGTTTTTGTCCTGGAGGAGGTAGTCGCGGTAGGTCCCCGAAGGGGGCAGATGGCCTTCCACCACCGCGTAATAGCCTCTTTTGAGACAAAGCTCCGACCAGCTTCTCTGGAGGGCTTCCTTGTAGTCGTAGTCCTTGGCGAAAACCAAAACCCCCGACGTATCCTCGTCGAGGCGATGGACCACGAATAACCGGGCTTTAGGGTCAGTTCTACGGAGATAATCGCTGGCCATGTGGTAGGCGGTCCGGCCTTTTTCCTTATCGGATTCGACGCTTAGTAGACGGGTCGGCTTATCGATGACCAAAAGGAGATCGTCCTCGTAGATGATCTTGAGGTCGCTTTTGGCCTTCGGCTTGATCGGGAGCTTGGAGACGATGACCGTGTCTTCGGGATAGAGGCGGTAGTCGAACTGGGAGACGGGGACGCCCCCGACCGCGACCATCTTCTTGCTGAGGAGATGCTTGATCGCGTTCCGCGAAAGGCTCTTGCCCATCTTGAAAAGGAGGAATTCCAATAAGGTGGTCTCGACATAGACCTTGTATTCCTTGATCGAGTTGGAATTGACCTTGCCCCGACGTTCGTCGAAGTTCCGTTCTTTGTTGCTATTCATTGACGTAGATACTCCTTAAGGGCGGGCAGGACCTTCTGGAAGGTCTTCCGTCCTTCGTAGATGGCCCCTAATAAACGAAATCTGTCCGTTTCCGCCACCCCGAGGGAAATCGGGACTTCGGGATAGATGGCGAAGAGCTTGCCTTCTTCCTCGGCCTTCAACAGTTCATCGACTTCTTCATTGTAGGACTCGATGGACCTGACGAAGGCTTCCTTCCACTTCGGGTATTTGCCGTACATCGCCTTCGCGGCCAGCTTGCTCGAACGGCCACTGCCTTCCTTCTTGAAACCCTTGGGGCGGCTCGAGACGAAGACGATCTTCTTTTCCCCTTCCCGTAGAGGCTTATGGAAGGGGAGGCTTTCGACCGTCCCCCCGTCGAGATAATGACGGCCCCCGATTTCCACCGGCCTCGAGAATAAGGGCAAGGCGCAGGAAGCCTCGATGCCCCTAAGGACATCGCCTTCATCAAGGGAGAAATAGGCGGGCTTCCCCTCCTCGCAGTCGGTCGCGACCGCGTAGTATTTGGCCGGGCTTTCCAAGAAGGAAGAGATGTCGATTTCCCGTCTATTCCGACTGATATCCTCGTAAAAGAAGGAGAAATTGAACAAAGATCCGTTTTTGATGACATTGCTTAAACCGACGAACTGCTTGTTCCCCATGTAGTCGATGAAGGCATCCTCGACCCCTCTGGAGTCCTTTAACAAATACATCATCCCGATCAGGGATCCGGCACTGGTGCCGATCACGTAATCGGCCATGAGGCCGGCTTCCCGCATCGCCAAAACGACCCCGAGGCAAAAGGAGGCCCGGGTTCCCCCTCCCTGGATGGCGAGGCAGAAGGACTTTTTCATGGGCTTATTGTAAGCCAAAAGGCGAGGCCCCCTCTATCAAAGATTTAAGATGGAAGTCAAAACCGGGGCCTCCATGATCCCGCTGACTAGGAGGTAGATCCCTAGGCCTAGGAGGATGAGGCCCCCGAGGACCTCGGCCACGTGGAAGCGGCCCTTCAAGAGACAATTGATGTAACGGCCGAGAACCAGGCCGATGATCGAAAGCAAAAAGGACATGAGGGCAATGATCACAAAGCTCACGTAGATCTGGTAGTCGGCGGTGGCCCCGATCGTCGCCTGTATCGTGATCCCAATCGCGAGGGCGTCAATCGAATCGGCAACCCCTTGGAGCAAGACCTCGGGAACCGAGAACTTCTTAGCCTCGCAGGCCTCGGGCTTCACCATCCCCCTGATGCCCTCCACCATCATCTTGATCCCGATGAAGGCCAGTAAGACAAAGGAGACATAATGGTCGAAGGCGTCGATCCATTGGGCCAAGGCCAGGCCCAATAGGTAGCCGAGTAAGGGCATGAGGCCCTGCATGAGGCCGAAGACGGTGGCGATGAAAACCCCCTTCTTCTTGGTCAGATCGCGATAGGCCAAACCATCGGACAAAGACAAGGCAAAACAATCCATGGCGAGACCGAGTCCAAGCAAGAAGGAAAGGGCGATCCACATACAAGGACGAATATTAAAAGATTAGAAAGACGAATTAAATGAAAAAGTGGCCCCTAGGCCACTTCGTCGTAACTGAGGAAACCCTTATTAGGATCGACGTCGTAACTATCGACCCTTAGGAAGACCAGATGGTCCCCGTTATGGTCGAGGATATTCTCGACCGTGCACTTCATCCTGACCTTGGCTCCGAGGATGGTCAAAACCCCATGGTCGTTTTCGTATTGGACCTCGTGGAATTTGTCTCCTTCCAGGGAGTGCCCTTCCCCAAATTGGAGGGCGATCTTCTCCTGGCCATGGCTGAGGGCGCTGACCCCGACCCGGTCCCCGACTTTCAGGTGGTTCCCGGTGTCGCTTTGGCTCCCGAGGCAAAGGCAGAGTTCCTGGTAATCGACCTGCATGGCCCAGGCGCAAGTCATGGCCATCTTGTGGCCCTTGTAGTCATAGGCCACGACGTTGGCCCCGTAGTTGAAGGCGCGAAATCCCATGGTGTTTACCTCCCTAGACGCGGATCGACCAATAAGAGATCGTGGTAGAGATCGGTCCGCCGATCCCGGAAGACCCCCCAGGTCGTCCTTTCTTTCCGTAGAGCATCGAAATCGTACTCGACGATGCGGTAGCCCTCGGTATTCTCATCCATCTCGGCGATCACTTCCCCGTATTGGTTGGTGGCGAAGCTATGGCCGAAGAAGGTGACCGTGGCACCCATGTCGTCTTCCTTCCCGATCCGGTTGGAGGCTAGTAAGGGCATGACGTTTTGGGCAGAGCTTCCGATCATGGCGTTTTGCCAGTGCTTCCTGGAATCCTTCCCGGTCACCGGCTCGCTCCCGATCGCAGTCGGGAACATCAGGATATCCGCCCCCGATAAGGCCAAGATCCTCGAAGTCTCGGGGAACCACTGGTCCCAGCAGATCCCGATCCCGAGCTTGCCGGCGGAGCTGGCAATCGGGGAAATCCCCGTGTTGCCGGGGGTGAAGTAGAACTTCTCTTCATAGCCTTCCCCGGTCGGGATGTGGGACTTCCGGTAGAGGCCCTTGATCTCCCCGTCCCTATCGATGAGGGCCAGGGAATTGAAGTAGCAGGTCGGGGCCTTCTCGAAGAAGGAGATGGGAAGAACCAGACCCAATTCGATGGCCAGTTTCTGATAATGGACCAGGGTTTTGGAATCGAGGAAGTCCTCCGCCAAATCAAAATAACGGTAGTCCTCCCGTTTGCAGAAATAGGGATATTCGAAGAGTTCGGGTAAGAGGACGCAGTCGGCCCCGTCCTTTTTGGCGGAAGCCAGAATGGCGTCGGCCTTGGCAATGTTTTCCTCGTAGTCCGGGCTCATCGCCATTTGGGTGATGGCAAACTTCATTTCTTTTCTCCTCTAACCGGGTATTGCATGGTGATGCAGTGGATGCCGCCCCCTCCCAGGACGATCTCCTTGGACGGGACCTGGTGGATCTTCTTCTCGGGGAAGAGGCCTTCGAAGACCTTGAGGGCGACCTCGTCTTCCACGACCCCGAAGGAGGGGATGATGACGAAGTCATGGCCATGGTAGAAGTTGACGTAGGAGGCGGCCAGCCGTCTACCGGCCTTCCTTCGATCCTTGGTGTCCTTGAGGACGCTGAGGCCCTTGGCCTCCTCGGCACTCATGTAAAGCGGGGGATTGGGCAGGGGCAAGAGATTGATCTTGAGCTTCCGTCCCTGGGCATCGCGGGCCTTCCTAAGGGCCTTGTAGGTCTCCTCGCAATAGGTGTACTGAGGATCGCTCTTGTCGTCGGTATAGGCCATCACCACCTCGCCCGGACGGACGAAGGCCACCATGTTGTCGATGTGCTCGTCGGTCTCGTCGAGGTAGATGCCATGGGGGACCCAGATGACCTTTTCGACCCGGAAGTTTTCCCTAAGGACCTCCTCGATCTGGTCCTTGGTGTAGGTCGGGTTACGGCCCTTGCTAAGGAGGCAAGCTTCGGTCGTGATCAAAGTCCCTTCCCCGTCGACGGCGATGGAGCCGCCTTCCAAAACGAAGTCGGGATGGTAGTAGGACGGAAGGTGGTAACGCTTGGAGATGAGGGCCCCGAGCCGATCGTCGTCCTTGTAGTCGCCATAGAGGCCGTTGAAGGAACCCCCGTAGCCGTTGAAGCGGAAGTCGACGGTCCGGATGTTCTCCCCGTCGGTCAAGAAGATCGGGAAGGTGTCGCGGGCCCAGGCGTCGTCATAACGCATCTGGATGCAACTGACGTTGGGGATCTTCTCGTAGGTCGGGGCCTCTTTCTTGTAGAGGCGCGGATGGATGAGGACGATGACGTTTTCGTGTTCGGCGATGGCCTCGATGACCTTCTTGTATTCTTCCCGAGCGGGAACGCCCTTACGACGCCAGGTGTCGCTACGGTAGGGCAACATGATGAAGGTGGCCTGGTGACGGTCCCCTTCAAAGGGCATGTAGAAACCATCGAGGGCCGGGGTCGTCATCCGCTTCTTGAAGTAGTCGCTCAAACGCTTCTCGTAGACCGGGTAGCGTTTCCACTTGGCGGTATCGATGATCTCATAGCCCTTCTGGTAACCCGAAAGGAGGGTGACCCCGGACTTCTGGTAATGCTTGACCCTCTCGACCAATTCCTTGGTCCAGACCTCGCCCGGGACGATGAGGGGGATGCCCGGCGGATACATCATGACCTGCTCTTTCGAGACGGCCCCGTCGCATTCTTCGACCGGGACCACTTTCCCCGGGGCGTGGAAGGCGCTTCTCGGCCTCACCAGCATGTAGGGGAAGGAGGTATCGAAATGATGGTCGGGATAGGTGATCTCGGGATGGAAGTGGTCGCGGCTGATTTCCTTCAAAGAGGCGACCAGGTGGTCGACGTGTTCCTTTTTGCTACCGATGGCGAAGACCCCCATGACGGCGTAGGTTTCCGCGAGTTCCATCTGGACCGCGTACTTGGTCTTGAGCAGGCGGTAGAGTTCGAAGCCGTTGATGTCGAGACGGTCGACTTCGATGACCAGCTTCGAGATGTCGTAGTCGTAGCAGCCGTGGGCCAAGAAGTGTTCCTTGCTGACCGGGATGAAGCCCGGGATCTTGGCGATTTCCTCACGGGCGTATTTGACCAGTTCGATAGTTTCTTCCATCGCCTTCTTGCCCGCCCTCGAAGCCATGAAGCTCCTGGCTCCGTCGATGGAGCCGATGAGGATGCTCGAGGGGCTGGTCGTGGTCAAAACGTTCAGGGCCTTCTGGATGTCTTCCCGTTTGAACATCCCATTGTGCATCAAAAGGATCGAGGACTGGGTCAGGCTCCCGGCCGTCTTGTGGAAGGAGGCGCTGGAGAGATCGGCCCCGGCATCCATGGCCGAAAGGGGCGAGCCCTTGCCCCGGAAGTAATAATGGGCCCCGTGGGCTTCGTCGGCCAAAACCGCCATATGATGCTCATGGGCCAAGGTCACGATCGCCTTGAGGTCGGCGACGGCCCCGAAGTAGGTCGGGTTGATGACGAGGACCGCCTTGGCGGAGGGGTTCTTGACGATGGCCCGGCGGTAGCTCTCGAGACTAGGTTGGTTGGCTATTTCCAAATGGGAGTCGATTTCCGGCATCACGTAGACCGGGACGGCGCCCGACAAAATCAAACCATTGATGATGGATTTGTGGACATTTCGTGGCAAGATGATCTTATCGCCGGCCTTGCAGGAGGCCATGATCATGGCCAGGATCCCGCCCGAGGTCCCGTTGATGAGGAAGAAGGCCTCGTCGGCGTGACAGGCCTTGGCCAAGAGTTTCTCGGCTTCCAAAATGACCCCGTGGGGTTTGGCCAGGTTGTCGAGGCCATAGGGGGAATTGAGGTCGTAACGATAAACGTTTTTCCCTAGGATCCGGATGGCCGGATTATCGATGTTCCCGAGGTGGTGGCCGGGGACGTCGAAGGGGGAATTGCCCTCCTCGACATATTCCTCCATTGCACTGAGGAACGGAGTGTCGCTTTGTTTGTAGTTTGTCTTTGCCATGTTGGGGTTACTTCTTTGCCTTTTTGTTCTTCTTGGCCTTTTCGCCGTAGGCCTTGTACTTCTCCTTGACCTTCTTTTTGTCTTCCGCCGAGAAGTAGCGGTAGAACTTGGCGATGTCGCAGTCGCCGTAGAAGCCGCCTATGTAACGGAGGGCCATCTCGTGGAGGGCCTTGACCGAGGCGTAGGCCGCGTACTTGCTGGCCCTTGCGAAGTCGTATTCGAGCATGTCCTCGAAGAAGTTGTCCTTCCCTTCCATCGAGGCCTGGGGCAGGAGACGCTCGACGTCCATGGTCCCGACCTTCCCGGTTTCCTTGAAGAGGGGAAGCAAGGAATCAACGGCCTTGAGGGGGAGGAAGGGGATGTGGTTTTCGAGGCCCCTCGGCCAAACCTTGTTCTTCTTCACGTAGTCAGCCAACTGGAAGTAGGCTTCGGGGAACAAGAACCCAGAGAGGGGCGAGAGGTCCTTTCCCTTCGATAGAAGGTCCGAGAGGACGCTCAGACGGCTCTTCGGGGTCATGTAGGGGAAGAGGTAGGTGAGGTTCAATCCCCCATAGGTCCCTTGCTCGTCCTCGATCATCCGGGCCGCTAAGTCCAAGAGGCCTTCCTGGGTATAGTTAGGCAAGCGGTAGAGTAAGTCCATATTCGTTCCCCTTTCTCAAACGATGATCCCCAGTTGGAGGAAAGCCTTGAGGAGCCCGTCCTCGTCGATTCTCGCGGTGACGAGGTCAGCGCCCTTCTTCAGTTCCTCTTTGCCGTTGCCCATGGCCACGAGGGTGCAGAGCCCTTCCTTCATGGTCAGGTCCTGGGTATCGTCCCCGAAACCGGCGGCTAAAGCCGGGTCTATATTATGATAGCGGAGAATTGCCTTTATTCCGTCCCCTTTCTTATGGGGAACTTCACTTATTTCGACCCCGTAGTCGTGGAAGCGGTAGTAAGTGAAGGAAGAAAGCCTCTCCTTGAACAAGGAGTCGTAGTGATTTGGGGCGAACATCAGGATCCCGACCACCTCTTCCCCGCGGTAACGGTAGACCGGCACTTCCCCGTCCTTATAAAGCTCCCGGAACCTATGCATGTAGACCGTGGGGGCGTAGGCCAGGTGACGGCTGGTCGGACCCACCAATTCATAGGTAAGGCCGAGTTTATGGGCTAGCCGATCGAAACGATGCAAATCAGAGCTTTTGATTAGGGTTTTGCGGACATATTTCCCATCCGTATAGGCGACGCCACCACAACTCGAGACGTAACCGTCCCATTCAATTCCGAGGTCGAAGGCCCCGAAAGTCACCATCGAATCGTAGGGACGGGAACTGCAAAGGAAGACCTTGATTCCCTTCTTTTTGGCCTTTTTGATGGCCTCGATCCCCGAAGGGACGTAGGCCTTAGCGGCGTGGTCGAAAAGGGTCCAGTCGATATCGAAGAACAAGGCCTTGAAATCCATGGCTCAGATTATAACGACCGTCCCATCGCTTTTGACTTCGATCCGGTCGCCTTCGCGGACCGCATCAATGAAGGCGGGACCGAGGTCGCTTATGATGGCGATCTTCCGCATCGAGGCTTCGGTCGCCAATAAGGCCGCGAATTGATAAGGCAAAGATCCCGAAAACAAAATGGCGGAAGGCCCTTCTCCCTTTTCGATTAGGCTCAAGAGCCTCTCATAGCCTTCGTGGACACCGACGCATTCATCGAGGCAGAGGATGGCCCCCTTGAGGCTTTTCTTATCGAGGTCCTTGTTTTGCCAGTCCCTAAATAGGTCCTTCTTCTTCCAAGCCGGAAGGAAGGTCCGTAGGCCCTTAGAAGGATAGAAGGGGGCCCGGGAAACCAGGGCCAGGCCCTGGGCTCCGACGCTCGTCACGTTACGTCCCATGAAGTTCTTCATCTTTCCCCTCCGCAGGCGAAGGCCATGAGATCCGAAGCCGTGAGATAGGAGGCCCCGCATTGGACGAGGGGCAGGGAATTGGTAAGGGTCTTCCTCATCTTCTTCCCGGTCAATAAGACATGCCGGAGGGGACAGAAGGAAGTTAACTTTATCCCCGTTTTCCTAAAGAGCTCGTAACTCGGGCCCTTCTTGAAG
Organism: uncultured Bacilli bacterium; assembly: GCA_944363565.1. GTDB lineage: Bacteria > Bacillota_I > Bacilli_A > RFN20 > CAG-826 > UBA4951. The sequence continues at coordinate 315,022 of CALVUI010000002.1, read as the reverse complement.
GCTTCGATCGTGGTGGGCGAGGCATTGAAGTAGAGGGCGATCCGCGGCTTCTCCCGTTTGGCTTTTTTAAGCAAGGAAAAAGCCAAGGCCGTGTAGGTCTCCAGTTGGGTCAAAGTCAATTCGGGACAGCCGAGGATCGCTTCCTTGTAATGCCCGTCGGGGGCGGCCAAATCGGTGTAGACACTTTGAAGCTCGTCCTCATTGAGGGAAGCGTCCTTCCAATCGGGACTCAGGAGCGATTGACGGTATTCGATGGCCTCCGGGGTCACCCCTTCGATGTGGACCAAATAGATCCCGTAGGCCGATAACCCGGCAGTCAGATCCTTGAGGTAGGACATGGTCATCTCGTCCGGGACTGGTTTTAAGAGGGAAGAGAGCCCCTGGATATAGGGGACGGCCTTCTTGGCTTTTGAGGCGATGAGGTGGGCCAGAAGGGAAGGCTCGGGCAAGACCCTGAGCCTGAGGGCCAAGCGGATCTTGGCTTGCCTATTCTCCTTGAGGGCAAAGCCGAATTCCGGGACTACCCCCAAAATCCCCGCAAAAAGGGATAGTAAGGGTGAATAAAGGTTCGATTTGGCGCCGAAAACGCTGTTGGCGAAGCCCACGACCGCGGGACTCGAAAAGGCTACCGTCTCCCCTTCTTTCGGGAATTCTCCGAAATGGGGATAACATCCGGATTCCTCTTTTGTAAGGGAAGAAATCTTCTTCAGCCTTTCATTAAGGAGGACGTCTTCATGGATCGAGGCCAAAACCAGTTGATGGGCATAGAAGGACTCGCGATAGACGGGTTCATGGAGAGGGAGACCCCCCGCGGCCTTGCCATTGCTGACGATGCCCGAATTGACGATGAGGTCGAGTTTGCTTAGAAGCCGTTTCTCATTGTCGGGTCCGGGATAAAAGGCAGCCTGGATATCGGGATAGTCCAAAGGCACGAGGCGTTTGGCCCCCATCAGGTCCCCGTAACGGACCAAGGACTCCATCATGTAGGCCCGGGCCTCGCCCTTCCTTCCCGCCATGATGGCGGATTGTTCTTTTGTCAGTTCCATCTTCGGAGAGTAGGTCATTGCCCTAGCCTCCTCTTGAAGGCGGAGTAAAGCCGTTCGTGGAGTTCCTTGAACATCTTCTCGTCGGCCTTTAACAAACGCCGATCATAGGTAATGAGGCCATTGACCTCTCCTTCGACGTCGCTTAGTTGGGTAAAACAGGAAGCGGCCAATCCCCTCTTTTCGACATTGGGGATCAGGTCCTTGAGGAAGAGGTCGGAGAAGCCGCCCTGGAGGGCTTTGAGGTCTGGGTAATACTTGTAGCCGAAGGTCTTCTCCTGATAGAGGTGGCCCTTGGCCTTCAAGGAGTAACCGCCGAATTCCGAAAGGAAGAGGATCCGTCCCTTCTTTGGTTTGTTTAGACGGACCCGCCGGAAATAGACGTGACGGCTATCGAAGTCCCCGCCGCCCATGTCAAACCAGCCCGAGGCGGCGTCGTAGAGACGGGAAGGATCGTGTTCCTTGGCCTTCTCGGTATTCGCCACGGAGTCGAATTGGCCCCAGCCTTCATTGAAGACGGTATAGGCGAACAAAGAGGCCGAATTATGGAGGTAGTCCTGGGTCTTGGGCATCGAGTCAATAAAGTGCTCGCGGCCTTCTTTGTTATGACGGCCCAATAATCCATAGAAACGATCATTGATCGGAAGGCGGATGAAGGGAGCAGCCACGATGAGGAAGGGATTGTAGGCTGAGCCACCGTTTACGAAGTCCTGGATGACCAGGATCCCGGCCTTGTCGCAGAGGTAATAGAAGCGCGGGGTCTCGAGCTTGATGTGTTTCCGGATGGCATTGAAGCCGAGCTTCTTCACGAGGGCGATGTCGTTTTCAAGGGCCTCGTAGGACGGGGCGGTCAGCCCGCTTTCGGGGTAATAGCCTTGGTCCAAGACCGAGGAGACATAAATGGGTTTGCCGTTCCATAAAATGCAGGGCGTTCCGTTGACAATGCCTTTTTCGACCTTTCTCAAACCGGCGAATGTCTTGACCTCGTCGCCGGCATAGGACAAAACCAATTCATAAAGCTCGGGATGGTCCGGTTCGTAGAAGTAGGCCTTTTGTCCTTTCGGGGCGGCGTGGATCTCGACTTCGTAGACCCCGTCCTTCTTCTTCCCGAAGGCCTTCTTGGAAATGAAAAGACCGCCGTGGTAGAGACTGATGACGGCCTCTCCTTCTTCTCCCTTGAGGGAAGCCGAAACCTTGAAGGAGGCTTGGTCGTAGTCGGGGGTGACGAGGAAGGATTCGGCGCGTCCCTCTTTGGGTACCGCCTCAAGGTAAACGGGACCGTAGATCCCGCTGGTGGGGCGATACCAGATTCCCCGAGGTTTCTTGCTTTGCTTGCCCCGCGGATAGACGGGGGAGGAAGTGTCGTCTTGGACTTTGACCTCGAGGATGTTTTCGTCCTGATAGTCTTCGATTAAGAAGTCAAAAGGCAGATACCCGCCTTCGTGGGTTCCTAGGAGGTTCCCATTCCAATAGACTTCGGCCACTTGGTCGACGTAGGTAAAGCATAGACGGAGGACCTTTCCTTTGAAGGAAGGGGGAACGACGACCTTCCTCCGATAATGGAGGTGGTCATCCTTTTCGACTTTCCGGCCGATCCCCGATAGAGGGGTTTCGACGGCGAAGGGGACGAGGATCTTTCCAGGATAGTCCTTGGTATCCGTGTTTTTACTTTGGCAGAAGTCCCAGTACCCATTCAGCGGTACGTACAAAGACCGTTCGAAATAGGGATTGGGATGTTCCTCATAGACGTGTGCCGGGTCGAGCTTTTCCCCGAAGGGGGTCACTAGTTTCTCCACCCCGCCATTTTAGTATCTTTGGGGGAGAAAGGCGGAATATTTCCTATCCGGTATTACCCATCTTACAATTGAGCCATGGATTTCACCCTTTTGAATGAAGAATTGAAGGCCAAGAAAGCCGAGGCCTATGTCTATTTCGATTACGAGAAGCGGCACCCTCTTTCAAAGAAAGAGTTCGCAGACGCGCCTCTGAGCCGCAAGCTCATCTTCGTCCATCGCCTCAACGAAGAAAAAGCCCATCTCATCGCCCATTTGATCGACGCTCGGTTTTTGGCAAATAGACCCGGTTATTGCGTTGATATTTACCATGACTACAAGGAAATGCTCTCCCTATTGGAGAAGGAACTCAAAGGCCTCAAAACCCTGATGGTGGACTACTCCCCCGATGGCCTCTTGCCACGCGTCTCCCTCTCCGACTACGGCTCCCTCGAATATCTCCGGAAACTCGGCAAAGAATTCGTCTCCTCGGGCGACTACCTCCAAAGGACGACCGCGACCTATAGCAAGAGTTCACTTGAACTCCAATTGGAGGCCAACCGCCTCAATCTTTTAATCAAGGACGAAGCCTTTAGGAAGATCGCCGAGGACATCAAGACCAAAGGCGAAAGCGACGAACTGGAGATCCAAACCTTCATCACCAGAAGATATCAGGAAGAAGGGATGGTCTACGACGATCCCCCGATCGTCGCGGTCGGGAAAAGGGCTTCCAACCCCCACTTCTCCCCGAACCTAGAGGACCACAGCGCCATCAAGGAAGGCAACCTCGTCCTCATCGACATGTGGGCCAAGATGGATGATCCCTTGGCCGTCTATAGCGACATCACCTGGATGGGCTATGTCGGGCGGAAAGTGCCGAAAATCTACGCAGAAGCCTTCCAGACTTTGAAAACTTCGATTGATATGGCCATTTCTTTTCTCGATGAAAACCTCCCGAAGAGAAGAGTGGAAGGCCATGAGGTCGATAGACTGGTCAGGGACTACATCACATCCAAAGGCTATGGCCCTTACTTCACCCACCGGACCGGTCATAACATCGGGATCGACGTCTCGCCCCATGGGCCGGGGACCAACATCGACGACTTCGAAAGCCGGGACGAAAGGGCCCTGATTCCCCATACGTCCTTTTCCCTCGAGCCTGGCATCTATACCGAAACCTTCGGGATGCGGAGCGAGACCGACGTCTACGTCGACGAAAACCGTAAGCCCGTCGTGGTCGGCGGGCGGCAAGAGGAAATCCTGCCTTTACTCGGCCTTTAGGCGATCGGTGATCTCCTGGGCCTTGCGGTAGATCTCTTTGACGTCTTCCCCGACGAAGAACTCCCCGTTCTCGTAGAAGATCTTCCCGCCGATCATGGTCAGGGCCACGCAGTCCTTGGCCCCACTGTAGACAAGGTTTTTGGCGATGTTGTTGAGGGGCTGCATGCTCGGCTTGTTTAGGTCGATCATTGTGAGGTCGGCCTTCTGCCCTTCCTTGAGGTAGAGGCAATCATCTAGGCCCATGGCCTTGGCCCCGCCGACGGTCGCGGCCTTTAGAGCCAGCATGGCGTCAAAGGAAGCCGGATCGTGGTTCAAAAGTTTTTGCAACACGCAGGCCAGTCTCATCTCGTAGAAGAAGTCGAGGCCGTTGTTGCTCCCGGCCCCGTCGGTCCCGACCGCGAGGTTGAGGCCGGCTTCGACGAACTTGGTCAAGGGGGCGATGCCGGAGGCCAATTTGCTGTTGCTACCCGGGTTGGTGACGACGCTGCAGCCGTGGCGTTTGAAGATCTCTATGTCATGGTCGGTGAAGGCCACGCAGTGGAAACCGCCGCCGCCGTAATCGAATAGGCCCAGTGATTCGAAGTATTCGGCCGGGGTCATCCCGTCATGTCTTTGCTTGCAGCCTTCGACCTCGTTTTGGGTTTCCGAGATGTGGGTGTAGATCGGGCACTTGAGTTCGTGGGCGGCCCTCGCTAGTTCCTTAAGGATTTCGTCCTTGCAGGTATATTCGGCGTGGAAGCCAAGGCGGTAGGTGACCAAGGGGTTATGTCCGTTGATCCGATGGTAGGACTCCACCATCTCCGCGACCGATTCGCGGTAATTGGTGACGGTGCCTAAGAGAACCGTCCTGAAACCCATGTCGACCGCGCAGCGCGCCATCTCCTCGGGATGGTAGTACATGTCGAAGCAGGCGGTGATGCCGCCGGAGAGGTATTCGAGGACCGAGACCTTGCTGAGGTAATAGATATCGCTCGGGGTCAGCTTGTCTTCCAAGGGGAAGATCCTCTTGTAGAGCCAATCCTGGAGGGCGAGGTCATCGCTTAGGGACCGGGAAAAGGACATCGCCGAATGGGTATGGGCGTTCTTGAAACCGGGGAGCAAAAGATTGCCATGGCAATCGATGGTCCGATCGGCCTTAAGATCTTTATTTTCCTTTCCGACATAGGCGATGGTGTCGCCGTCGGTCAGTAGGTCTCCCCGATAGATCTCCTCCCCTTCGTACATCGAGAGGATGCGGGCGTCTTTGAACAAAATCTTCATGCCAAGATGATAACAAAAAAGGGACTCCGGGTGACCCGGAGCCCCTCCTTGGACCGTTATTCAATGGCGATGAGGTGCTTTTCCTCTTTGACCTTCCTATCTTCCTTCGGCAAGGTGATGAGAAGGGAGCCGTTTTCCATCTTGGCCCCGATGTTCCTCTGGTCGATGTCACCGACATAGAAGGAACGGGAGACGGAGCCGCAGTAACGTTCCTTGCGCAGGAACTTCCCATGCTCTTTCTCCTTGTTGCAGGCATTGACTTCGGCCCTGATGTTCAGATAGCCATCTTCAAGGCTCAGCTTGACGTCTTCTTTCTTGACGCCCGGGAGGTCGACGGTGATCAGGTAATGGTCGCCTTCATCGGTGATGTCGCTCCGCATATCCAGGAGCCTGTTGGCGTACCTTTCCTCGGCCGGGGTGCCAAAGAGACTGGCGATGGCCCCGAAGAAGGGATCGAAGACATCTTCATCGGTAAGGTTCAATAGTTCATTTCTTTTCATATTGTTAGTTCTCCTTTAGCACTCATCATTCCCGAGTGCTAAGCATACTATAGACCCCTTTTTAGCACTGTCAACACCCAAGTGCTAATTTTCTTTCGTTTTCTTTTGACTCCCCTCCGAAGCGGCGTAAAAGCTCGAGGAATTCCCATTTATAAGATAGATAATCCGGGGCCAGGGGCAGGTATCCGGACCTGGGTTTTAGCTGATTTTCGACCGCTATATTGATCTTCACCATCGTCTTTTCGATGGCGCCAAGGGCCGTCTCTTCGTCACGGTCTTCCGTGTAATTGGAGAAGATCGAGATGAGGTCATCCTGGACTTGGAGACGGAAGTCGGGATGGTCGTAGAAGCGGCCGTAGACCGCGAGGGACTCATAGACGAGGGCGAGGCTTCCTTCGATGAAGGCGAGGAGGCCGTTTTCTTTGAATTTGTTTTCCACACCCTAAGATAGGAGGAAATGAGACCGATGGTCCCTTTTAGGTAAGAAAAAAGGGGCCGAAGCCCCTATTTTGTCTTTAAGTGGTAATTACTTGATGACGTTGATGGCCCCGCCGATGGCACTGCTGATGCCGCCGAGGATGGCGACGATGCCGGTGAGCCAAATGCCCCATTCAAGCTCGAAGCGGTAGCTAAGGAGATTCCCGAAGCCCACCGATTCCTTGAGGCCGGCAATGGTCAGGGCCAAGAGGGACATGACCCCGCCGACGATGGCGATGGCGCCACCGAGGAGTTCGACGATGCCGGCTCCCTTGGGGAGCTTGACGAGGCCGAGGGCCACCCCGATGAGGGGGAGCAAGGCTCCGAGACAAAGCAAGACGAAGGCAACCATGAGTCCGGGATAGGGCCCTAAGTTGCTAAGTCCTTCCGGTAGTTCGTTACCACCGGTAAGACCGTTGAAGAAGAAGTCGAAGCCGCTTATGGGATCGCCGAGGATGCCGGTTTCCCCAAGGGCCGTCCCATAGAGCCCGACGGCCGGAGCCGCCAGGAAGGCGATGGAGGTGATGACAAAGATTACGCCGACGAGGGCGAAGAGGTAGTTGGATTTCTTGGTTTTCTTCTTGCGCATCAATTAGGCCTTCTTTCCGGTGAAACCGAGGACCCCGAGGGCGATCTCGATGACGGCACCAAGCAGAGCCGCGATGGCACCGGCCATGAAACCATAGCCTAGGGCATAGCTCCCATTGGCGACGCTCGGCAGCCCGATGACGACGGGAGCAAGGAGGAAGAGGACACCGGTCGCCAAGAGGCAAAGGCCGGCGACGATGTCGATGAAGCCCGGGAATTTGGTGGCTCCGGTCAAAGGTAATAATAGACCGAAGACGCTGAAGACGCTACCGATGACCAGGAGGACCCAGGCGCCGATCATGGCACCGCTGGCTTCCTTGGTGATGGCGGCGGCATCGTTGGTGAAGATGAAGTCATAGCCCGGGAAGGCTTCGACGAGGGCGCCGCTTGTCCGGACCAAACCATCCCCGATCGGGAAAAGGAAGGCCGCGAGGCAAGCGAGGGCAGCGATGAGGCCGCCGATAATCATGATGGATTGTTTTTTCATAGTTACTCCGTTTTGGCAATGGCAATACTACACTTAGCCAAAGACCCTATCAAGGCGTTTTCCCTTACAGGGAAGGCTAGGTCTTTTTGTTTTGGATTTCCGTCTTCCGGTTTTTCAGCTCCCTTAGTCCAAGCTTCAGCGAACTCCTCTCATAAGGGGTCAACTGATGGAGGCGGGTGAGCTGGGCATCGATGTCCTTGATGGCGGACTCGGCCGGGAAGGTCGGGTTGTTGAGGTTGGCCTGGAGGCGGATGTCGGCCTTCTTGGCTTCCTGGAGCAAGGAACTGTCGGCCTTGGGCTTGGGTCCCCGCTTGGCGGTAGCCGGCTTTACGACCTCGGTGGTCTTCGGGGTATCAAGGCGCTTGGATTTCTTTTCGATGGCGGCCGCGACCCGCGGGGATTCCGGCACGCCGACGATCAGGGTCGCGCCCTTGGGCACGACGGCCCGTGGAGTGGCTTGGACTTCCTTGCGGTTGCTGCCCTTGACCTCGATGTCCTCACCGTTTTTGATGACGACCTTCTTCTCGGCCTTTTGGGGCTTGGGTTCCGGGTTTTCCGGCTTGGCCTTAGGTTGTTCGGCCTTCTTCGCGACCGGAGCTTTGGGCTGTTCGGCTTTCGGTTCGACGGCCTTTTTCACTTCCGTAGCCTTCGGTTGCTCGGCTTTCTGCGGGGCTTTCGGGCTTTGGCCTACAGCCGGCTTCGCTTCGTTTAGAAGGGCAACAGGGTTATAGGCATCGATGTATTTACCGCCCGAACGGAGGGCGATCGGGAGGCCGGCGATGGCACCCGTGAAGTCGATCCTCTCATTGGCCGGGACCTTGGAGACGAAGTCCTTGAGGACCGATTCGGTGATGTCGCTGGGACCATGGACCATGGCGACATAGGGAACCGAATCGTCACGGACGATGACGCCGCGGGCGTTGCAGTAGCTCTTGACCGCGTCATAGACGGTCTTGCCGGAGCCGAGGGCCTTGGGGCGATCGGATTTGAAGGAAGGCCTATCTTCCTTCTTGGATTGTTCCGATTTGGGTTCGACCTTCTTGGCCTCAACGGGCTTGCTTTCCTCTTCGACGGGGCCAAGGCCCTTGATCCTCTTTTCAAGGTCTTCGAGGGTGAAGGCCAAGCTCATCTTGGAAAGCTTGTCGCTAGGAAGGGCCTTGAGGAGGGAGATCTGTTCCTTGATGTCGGAGACCTTCCGCTTGGCCGGATAGTTGGGATTATCGAGGTTGCAGGAAAGGCGCATGTCATTGCGGACAATCGGGTCCTCGTTGCGTCTCCCCTCGGGCTTCCTGAAGCCTTTATTGTTATCTTCAGAGGCCTTTTGCATGGGTTTTTGAGGCCGTTGGCTGCGATTGCGGTCCAAGGGCTTCTCCCCTTTGTTGGTGATCAAATCACCCTTGTCGGTGATTTTGCTAACGTCGACCAGGCGCCCTTTTTGCGATACCAGGTGGTTCTGTTCCCTGAGCTCATAAGCCAAGGTCTTGTCTTGGGTTATGACGAGGATCGATTTGTTCATCCGGTAACGGTTGACGAAGTTGTAGATCTGGTTGTCGGCGAAGGTCGGTTCCGTTTCGTCCTTTAGGAGGGTCAAGACCTTCCGCCAACGATTCGGCCAAATGGCACCCAGGGCCCGGTTCACGATCTTCAGAGCCCTTTTGGCAGCCACGCGTTTGGCGATGTTTTCCTTACTTTTGTCCTCGGCATGCTTTTTCAGTTCTACCATGCAGGCTTCGGGGACGTAGATCTGCAAGCCTTCGTTCCAGTATTCCTTTGAACGGCTGAGGGTATCCAGCCACTCGGTGAACGAATCTTCCATCAGGGAACAAGTATCCAGGACCACGTAGTCGTAATGATTGAGGATCAGGGCTAGGGCCGAGGGTTTGTTCTCGTCGCTGTACATAGTGTTTATTTGGTTTCCTTTGAAACCTCCTTTCCGCCATATCTTATTACCATTTTTCCTTTAAGGAAAACATAAAAGGAAAAGGAAAGGGAAAACCTCCTGAAAACGAATTGAAAATCAATTTGAATATTATGAAAACGCTTTCCTATAAACCATAAATTCCTTAGGGTTTATCGGCTATTTTCGTGAAAGCCCTTTCTGAAACCCCTTACTGAAAACGTTTACATGGAAAGTGGCCTTGATTGATCTTCCATAACCCTTATATTTAGGCCGCCGCAAGGCAGAAAGGATGACCGCTCATGGAACAGTACGAAGAACAGTATGGTGGACTGGACTTGGGTTATGGCGATCTCCTAGAGAAGATCGCGAGCCAAGAAAAGCCCATCTTCAATGACTCGGAAGACGACCTTCGCTAACTAATGAAGGTAAGCCTCCCCTCCAAGGGGAGGTTTTTGTTTATAGGTCGGTGTACTTGGTGGCCTTGCCTTTGCAGAGGGCGACCGGGTAATGGGCGGCCGTCTTCTTGAGTTTTTCCAAAAGGCAGGTCTTTCCGTCATACCCCTTCTTCAGCAGCAAGGCATAGAAGAGGGAAAGACATTCTTTATATAGAGAATAGTAGGACTCTTCGCTGAGAGCGTTTTGGAGGAGGGCGGCGCTCTTGATCAAAAGGGAGCGGACCAACTCCTTATCCGAGAAGGGGATTTCCGCCTTCTCCAGGTAACGATTCAGTTCCTCGTCGCTTAGGCCCTGCCCCGTTTCCTTTTCCCGGAGCATGTCGATTTGCAGGAGGGCGCTATAGACGTCCCCGACCTCTTCCCTGGTCCCTTCTTCGTCTTGGTCAAAGAAGGATTCCGAAAGTTCCCCGCACTCGATGAAGAGGGTCTTGGCGAGACTCGACTTGCTATTGAAACGGAGCCAATCCCTTTCTTCCAAGAATAACCTAAGGGGCTCCTTTAGTTCTTTAATGGTAGCCACGGATCAAAGCCTCCTCCGGATCCTTGTGGTCCAAATAGAGATTCTTCAATTCCAAATAGGTCTCGAGGGCGGCGTCGAAGGCGTGCTCCTTGAGGACGCTATGGACCCGTTCGACATCCCATTGCTTGACCTTGTCGACATGGAGGATCGGGAAGAGATGCATGACGTCGCAGAAGTGCCTGATCAAGGTGTTCTCCTGCGTTTTCTTTTGCTCATTGTATTCCCGGGGCAGGAAGTAGATCTTGTCGTCGAAGAGGGTATTGAGGGCCGTTTGGTCGGGCATGAACATGAACTGGGTTTTGACCAGGTTACGGCATAATTCCAAGAGGTTGCTCTGCCTGATCTTCCCATAGTCCATGAGCAAGACCCCGGAATTGCAATATTCCGGCGTCAGCCAGATCGAACCGACGGCATCGAGGGCCATCCCGATGTAATTTCCCCGCAAATCGAGGTCATATAAAGGGGAAATGTCCCCTTTGGCCAAGGTATCGGTGTCTAAATAGAGTATCCGATCGGGCAGGTCTTCTATGGAGTCCAGATATAGACGGAGGACGGCGTAAGGCGAAAAACGGTTCTTCTTGTTCTTGCTATCCGCGAGGTCTTTTTTGACGACCTCCCCGAGGTCGACGAGACGGACCGTGCTGGTCGAGCAATAGAACTGGAGGACCCGTTCCAAGAATACCCGCATCCTTTCGTCGATCGGGCGGTAATCCTCCCGGATCTCGGTGAAGTCGGCGGTCAGAATGATGACATCGAGTCCGCGGGTCGTATTGGAAGCGATCGAAAGCAAGCTCGAGAGGATACCGTCGAACATCTTGTCGTTTCCGGCATAAAGGAGATTGGCCATGGCCAAATGATAGGGCACCCACAAGGAGAGGAAAAGAAAAAGGAAGCCACTCACGTGGCTCCCTTCTTTGTCAATTAGGCCTTTTTCTCGGCTTTGTTGATGACGATCTTGCCGTCTTTGACATCGACCGAGTAATCGACCTCGGTCACCATCTCCCCTTTGACAATGGCGGTAGCCAAGGCCGTTTCGACCTTGTCGTCGATGAAGCGCCTGATGGGCCGCGCCCCGAACTCCGGGCTATAGGCCTCATCCAAGACCCACTCGGAGAGACCTTTGGTAAAGGTGACCCGGAAGTACTGGGAGGCCAGACGTTCCTGGAGAAGACGGAGCATCTTGTCGACGATGAGGAGTTGGATGTTCCGCGGAAGCGGATTGAAGTAGACGATCTCATCGATCCGGTTGAGGAACTCCGGCTTGAAGGTCTGATGCAGCATGGCCTTGACCGGTTCCCTTTGCCCCTTGAGGAGGTATTCGCTCCCGAGGTTGCTGGTCATGATGATGATCGTATTCCTGAAGTCCACAGTCCTCCCCTGACTATCGGTCAAACGACCGTCGTCAAGGATCTGGAGCAAGAGGTTGTAGACATCGGGATGGGCCTTTTCGATTTCATCGAAGAGGACGATGGAATACGGGGCCCGCCTGACCTTTTCGGTCAACTGTCCCCCTTCCTCATAACCGACGTAGCCCGGGGGCGCGCCGATCAGACGGGAGACGCTATAGCGTTCCATGTATTCCGACATGTCGATCCTGATGATGGCGGATTCGCTATCGAAGAGGGCCTCGGCCAAAGCCTTGGCCACTTCGGTTTTGCCAACACCGGTGGGGCCCAAGAACAAGAAGCTACCGATCGGACGGTTGGAGTCCTTGATGCCGGCCCGTTGCCTGATGATGGCGTTGCCGACCAGTTCGATGGCCTCATCCTGGCCGATCACCCTCTTGCGGAGGGTATCCTTGAGGTCGAGGACCTTCTCGCGGTCGCCTTTTTCCAGGCGCGAGACCGGAATCCCGGTGTTCTTGGCGACGATGCGGGCGATTTCGCCCTCGTCGACGACCTCGTTGACGAGACGTCCGTCACCGGACTTCTCGGCGGCCTTGATCTTCTTTTCGAGATCGGGGATGGTCTGGTATTGGAGACGGCTGGCCTTCATGTAGTCCCCGTCCCCGAGGGCGCTTTGCAAGTCGAGTCTGGCCTTTTCCAAGGCTTCCTTGGCTTCCTGGGCGGCCCTGATCTCGGCCTTTTCCTTTTCCCATTCCTTCGAGAGGGCGTCGCGTTTCTCACGCGCGGCCTCTAGTTCCTTCTGACAATCGGCCAGACGGCGTTTACTGCTGTCGTCGCTTTCCTTCTCGAGGGCAACTTTCTCGACTTCGAGGGAACGGATCTTCCTCTCCAGGTCGTCGAGTTCCGCCGGCGAGGATTGGATTTCGACCTTGATCGAGGCACAGGCCTCGTCGACGAGGTCAATGGCCTTGTCGGGCAGGAAACGGCTGGTGATGTAACGGTTGCTCAAAGTCGCGGCCGCGACCAAGGCCCCGTCGGTGATCCTAACCCCGTGGAACGACTCGAATCGTTCCTTGAGGCCCCGGAGAATGGTGATGGTGTCTTCGACCGTCGGCTCGCTGACGAGGACCGGTTGGAACCGACGTTCCAGGGCCCGGTCTTTTTCGATGTACTGACGATACTCACTTAGGGTCGTGGCCCCGATACAGTCGATTTCGCCCCGGGCCAACATCGGCTTTAGCATGTTCGAGGCGTCGAGGGCCCCATCGGTCCTCCCGGCCCCGACGATCAAATGGATTTCATCGATGAAGAGGATGATCTTCCCCTCACTGTCTTTGATCTTATTGAGAACGGCCTTGAGACGTTCCTCGAATTCGCCGCGGTACTTGGCCCCGGCCACGAGGGCGCCCATGTCGAGTTCGTAGATTTCCTTGTCTTTGAGAGTCGAAGGGACATCACCGGAGACGATGCGTTGGGCCAAGCCTTCCAAAATGGCGGTCTTGCCGACCCCGGGTTCGCCCAAAAGAATGACGTTGTTCTTGCTCTTACGCGCCAGAATTTCGATGATCTTGCGGATTTCCTCGTCCCGTCCGATGACGGGATCGACCTTGCCGGCCCTCACGGCGGCATTGATGTTGCGGCCGAATTTCTCGAGGATATCGGGATCATTCGCGTAGTTTTGCATTTCTTCGTTCATGGTGTTTTCCTCCTTCCGGCCCATATCATACACCGACTTTTAGCACTCGCAAGTGGAGAGTGCTAATCAAGGGTAAGAAATAAGGCCCGTTGACGGGACGGGCCTTGAAGGAATAGGGAGGGACAGGGTGGATGGAGCCACAGAAAGGAGTTGGTGAACCTATTCCTTCTTACCTAAAGGATATAGCAAAAGGGAAACTAGAGGTAGGCCCAGTCCGATGAGGAGCATCCCGGGGTAGCTCGAGAGGATCTGCTGCCAGACAAGGGCGCCGGAGAGGGAGGAAACCCCATGGAAGATATAGGCGATCACTAGGAACGAGAGACGGCCGCCGAGGACGGCGAGGAGGGCGCCGACGAAGGCGAACAAGGGATTTTTCGAGCCGAGTTTGGAGAAGGCGCCCGAAATGAGGGCGAAGACGGCGAGCTCCACCACCATATAGGGCAAACGGGCCAAGGCCGGCATCGGGTTGCCGGCGGCATAGGTGATGAGGAAGGACACGAGGGGCGAAAGCACCCCGATCCCGAGGCCCCACTTCCAGCCGAGCAAGAGGCCCCCGAGGACGACGGGGATGTACATCGGTAGCCACGTCATCCCGCCGGCGCTGCCGGCGGCCAGGTGGACGATTTGGGGAAGGGCGACGGCGAGGGCCACCAAGACGAAGCTCAGGACCCCCTTGAAGGTCAGGGCCCATTTGGCTTTGAACCCGCGGGCATTGATGATGGAATCAACCATGGACGAAATCTCCTTTACGGAAGTAGTTTAAGAAAGGGAGTCCATTTATCAAGGGGTGGAGGGGACTCCAAGGAAGAAAAAAGGAGAGCCGGACCGGCTCCCCGTGCTATAGAAGGCCTCCTTAGGCTTCCGTCCCCGTCTCGATGACGGGGGTATAGGGCAAGGTCCCGTCCCCGATTGAGTGGAAGCGGAAGTCGGCGGTGACGGTCGAGACGGCCTCGGTGCCGTAGGTGCTTTCGATGTGGATGTCGATGGTCGTGTCGTCGACGACGGTCAAGGTCATCGCGGTGCTGCTAAGGCGGAAGTCGTCATAGGAGGTGAGGTTCAGGGCATCGTAGATTCCCGGGATGATTTCCCCGATGTGCTTGAGGGCGGCATCCTCGGGAACATAGACGTTTTCCTGGCCCTCGGCCTTGACGAACACCGAAGCGCTGAGGTCGGCAAAGCCACCGATCAGTTCGGCATAGGTGACCTTTTCGTAATACATCTCAAAGGTCGCCGGGTCATTGGGGAGCCACTCGAAGGTTTCCTCGTCCAAGGTCATGTACCAATATAGATCCATGGTCCCTTCGGCGTTGGGGGTCAGGTACATGTCCATCATCATTTCCATGGGGGCCCCGGGCGCCAGCATCTGATAAAGGGCATGCTCGCCGTCGAAGTAAGTCGACTGCACCACTTCCCCGTCAATCAGGTTGCTGAAGACGAAGCCGTCCTTGGCCTTGGCCAAGATGGCTTCCAATTCAGCGTTGGCGTTTTCTAACGGTTGGGGAGTCGGAAGGTCTTGGTCGGAGGCCGCCACAATCGTGTATTCGAAGTCAACGGTGACGTTCACGGTGGTGTAGACCCCGGTGGACATAAAATCCTCGGTGGCAGCGACGCTCCCCTTGAGGGTGACGAAGGAGCCGTCTTCCCCAAGGGTCAGGGTCGCGGTGCCGGCGAGGTTTTCCCCATAGGCCCGATGGGCAAAAAGGAGTCCGAAATCAGCCGGGAGGGCATAGGTTCCGTCTTCGCCCTTGGTCAAGTCGTTGATGGTTAGATTAAGGAATGGATTGTCATAACGCCCGGCGAAGGGAATGGTTTCACCGGCCCCGTCCTTTATGGATTCGAGGGCCACTTCGTTGGCGATGGTGACGTAAGGCGTACCGGCAAGGCCGTTATCCATGAGGTAGGCCGTTTCTTCGTCAACGACGGGGTCTTCTTCCTCAAGTATCCGGCGTTCGTGAATGGCGTGGTAACCTTCAGATACGAAGACAATCTCGTCATCATTGATGTACGTGTTGTTGTTGAGCGAGTAACAGGGATTTGGATATTCCCGGGTCCAAGTCGCGGTTCCGGTTAGCTTCAGGTCGCCCTTCAGGGCTTCGAGGGCCTCGATGGCCGGATCGGGCGGCTCGACGGAGGTGGAGGTGGTGGTTTCGATCGCGCATCCCGTTAACGCAAGAACCGAGACGCCGGCCACCAGGGCTAGTTTTTTCTTCATTTGTTTCCCCTTTCGGGGGCGAAATATACAGGTAATCGCGCAAATCTCAAGGATTATTTATGGAAAAGACGCTTTTGCCGATCTTTAAAAGACTAAATCCAACTGTTAAGCTCAGATTATGGGAACCACGAACCCCTTCGGCAAGGCCCTCTACGAAAACGAAGAAAGGCTGGTGGCCTTTTTCAAAGAAAAAGGAATCGCCTATAGCCCCTACCGCCTCTCGGTTTTCAAGGTCCTTCAAAAGGACGGGAACCTCTTAGGTTTCGTTAGGGCCACGACCAAGTCCGAGAACTACCAAAAATACGCCGAGCTGGCCCACAAGGCCTCCCTCAAAACCTCCCTCGACATCGCCTTGGAGTTCTTGGACAGGGGCCAGTTGAATGAAAAGGACCTTTTGAGGGTGGACGATCTGGTGGAAGGGAGAAACTACACCAGTTACGAGATTGCCGCCCTCGGAAACAAATATTCGGTCTTCAAGAGCATGGCCAGCTTCCAAGAAGGAAGCAAGCACTACGCGACCATCAAGACCCAGCCCGGCGGTAGCCACCACGGCTACAGCGACGAATGGATCGTCGAAGGCAAGACCTACCGTTATTCGATTGAAACCGAAGACGAGGAAAACCTCGAACACTATACCTTCTCGAAGAAGCCCAACCGCGTCATCTTCGACTCCATCAACACCGACCTCCTATCGATTCTTTTGTTCATCAAAGAAAAGAAAAAGGAGAGCTTCGTCTACCGGGGCGAGTTCAAGGCCCTCGGCTTCAACAAAGAGAGCAAGACCTTTACGCTAGGGAAACGGAGTTATCTCAACGACGCGGACGTCGAACGGGAGATCGACCGTTTCGAGGAAGAGTTCATCACCACCTCCGACGACGACATCATTTCGGGCAAACGCCCCTTGAGGCAGGTCGGGGTACCGGCCAAAAGGAATTACACCGCCAGAAGCGATTACGGCATGCCCAAGACCATCCCCGACTTCGTGGCCCGCGAGAGGATCAACATCAAGATCGGGGATATCGGGGAAAAGGCCGTCTATGAGTATGAGAAGGCCAAGATCCGGGAATGCCTCAAGGACAATCCGACACTCGCGGAAGACCTCGTATCCAAGGTCCGTTGGGTCTCGAAGGAAAAAGGCGGGGCCGACTACGGCTACGACATCCAATCCTTCAACATCGAAAACGGAAAGGTCGTACCGATCTTCATCGAGGTCAAGACCACGAGCCAAGACGCCCATCAGGCCTTCTTCATCACCAGGCACGAACTAGAAACCGCGAAGTCGGAAGCGGTCAACAAGAACTACTACATCTACCGGGTCTTCAACATCAACGCCGACTCCCCCGAGTTCTTCGCCATCAAGGGTGAGCTGCTGGATCGCTTCTACCAACTCGAGCCCAACATCTACCTCGCCAAGCTTAGGTAAGAAAAAAGGCCCCGCAGGGCCTTGGATTTCTAGTCCAGCTTCTTTCTCTTCTGGCCGGAGGCCCCCAGAAGACCGCCGATGAGGATGACCAGGCCCCCTCCGTAGAAGCAGAAGGTGCCCAAATCGAAAGTGATGGATGTTTCGGCCGCATCTCCGAACATCTCCAAAATCGTGGAGATGACTTCGTAAACCCCATAGGAAGCGAAGGCTAAGGTTCCGAGGATCAGGAAGAGACCCATCAGGGTTCCGAATAGACGACCGCTGAACATCACCGTTCCCCCGATGATGAGGAGGGCCATCACCAGGATGGCCGGGGCGATTTCACCGTTTCCAAGGGACATGATGGCGCGAAAACCAAGCTCAGGGGCCCCGAGGATTCCCAGGTCGTATTTGACGAAGGGGAGGAAGATCGAGGCAATAAGGCCGATGACCCCGACCGTAAGGAGCAAGGCTCCGAAGAATGTTGCTACTTTTCTCATACAAGAATACTAACGGATAAACTTACGGTTTTGTTGTAAAACTCAAAATCTTCGCAAAAAGTGATTATTTAGATCCTTAATTGGCGTTGATCTTGTTTGGATAGTGACGGAAAGTGGTTTGGATCTAATAAGGTCTATTGCTCAACCTTGGTCTCCCCTTCGTGGAGGAAGGCCCCGGACTTCGGGATGGAGTCGTATCTCTGGGTGAAACAATCCATGGCCTTGGGGTCTTTGGAGAGAGTCGCCTTGATGAGGCCTTTCACTTCCCTTTCCTGGGCCTTCCCCATCCCGTCTTTTCGGGCCCGATATAGGTCATAGAGGAGAGACAAGCGGTGACGGAGACCCAAATCCAAAAACAACTTCTCTTCCTCCTTCATGTCATGACGCCGGTAATACTCACGGATGGAGGCATAGGCCTCCGCGTGCTTCTGATAACGATCGGGGTCCTTCTTGTGGGTCAAGGAAGATGAATTATCGAGCCGGTACAAATAAAGGGCATCGGATATC
Organism: uncultured Bacilli bacterium; assembly: GCA_944363565.1. Classification (GTDB taxonomy): domain Bacteria; phylum Bacillota_I; class Bacilli_A; order RFN20; family CAG-826; genus UBA4951. The sequence continues at coordinate 297,076 of CALVUI010000002.1, read as the reverse complement.
CCGATGCATTTCTTGGCCTTGGGCAAGACGGCGGCCAGAGCCACCATGTCCTCCCCAAGCAAGAGGATGGGAATGTCATCAATGGCAAAGAGACTCTTGCGGATGACCTTCGTGAAGAGGAAGCACCGAGTCAAAATATCGGTCAGGCAGGCTTTCAGAAGGCGATGCCCGTCGCCCTTGAAGGAAAAGGGGGAGGGAATCCATTGCTTCTTCCCGTTTTTATATAGGGCGTAGCCAAAGCTAATCGCGTCGGGGTTTTCCTTATCGATGAGTGAAAAGACCCGGGGGCAGAAGGAGGGATCGAGGAGGTCATCGCTATCGAGGAAGGCGACGTAATCCCCCTTCGCGGCCCCGAGGGCCTTGAGGCGATTGGCCATGGCACCAAGCCGTTTCTCATTGAAAATGACCTTGATCCGAGGATCGCCCTTGGCTTTTTCTAAGAGGTACTCCCCCGTCTTATCCCCGATTTTGGGTTCGACGACGAAGACGATTTCCGTCCTCTCCTCATAGCCTTTGGAGGTAACAAAAAAGCTTTCCAGGGCCTCTTCCAGGTACGGCATGGCATCGTAACAAGGGACGAGGAAGGAAAGCGTTGAGGGCATTTGGTTTACTGGTAGTTGGAATCGTTGCTGCAAAGGATAAGGATCCCACCGATGAGGTTCATTCCGATCAGGGTCACGATCCCGATGGCGGTCAGGCCCTGGCGGCTCTTGGCCTTGGAAATCTTGACGAGGGCGATGATATCAACGACCGCGCAGACGATGAAGATGATTCCGGTGATGACGAGGAAGACTTGTATCATGGTGACCGCGGCCTCGACCATATCCGGCGGATATCCGCTTAGGGAGGGATCGGAGACGATCATGTCCCTAAGGACTTCGACCATGCCAGAGTAAATGAGCAAGCCGAGGGCGCCGAAGATGCATAAGATCAAGGAGAGGACGGTGAAGACAATCGCTGCTACTTTCATGTGTCCAAGATAATAAAGGACGACCTAGCGGCCCGCAAGGTGGCGTTACTTGGCGACCTCAAAGACTTGGCCGAGGTTTTTCTCTCCCCAAGATGGAGCGTATTTAGTGTTTGTTCGGATACTTGTCGTAAACCCGGTGGTAGTACTCGTCCCAAAGCTTGGCGACGTTACTTTCGCTATAGAATTCCTTGATGGCCAAGGACTTCTTTTTGTTTTCGGCGTAAAAGTTGCCTTCTTTTGCGAGTTTCCTAAGCATTGAGGAAAACTCATAGTTGTCATGGCCGACCAAGTAGGGACTAAGGAAGATGTCCTTGTAGAGGTCGAGGTCCCGAACCAAGAAGGGGATCTCGACGTTGATGCATTCTAGGAGGGTCATCGGGAAGAGTTCCTGGTAAGAAGGAAGGAACAAGACGTCCGCCATATTGTAGATCTCGTTCATCCTCTCCCTTTTTACAATCCCGAGGAACTTGAGGTTGGCGGGCGGGTTGTCCATCAGGGCCTTGATCTCGTTATAGCCCGAGGTGATCTTCCCAAAACTGAAGCCTCCGGCCCAGACGAAGGTCATGTCCGGATTCTCCTTCGCCACCTCGGCGAAGTCCAAGACCCCCTTCCGGGTCTGGGTCTGGCCGACCCCGAGGACCACGAACTTCCCTTCTTCGATCCCGAATTCCTTCTTGGTCTTGGCCTTGGTTTCGGCATCCAAGGGATGGAACTTTTCCGCGGAGACGCAGTTGGGGATGTAGGTGATGCGGTCCCTGGGGATTCCGATCTTTTCCAAAGCCGGAATGTAGTAGGGATTGACGACGATGGTCTCGTCGGCCTTGCGGTAGAACCTCAGGACATAGGCCTTGTAGATGGCAAAGGCAAACTTAGGCATCTTGAGGCTCCCGTCGTCTTCATCAGGGATGAAGTGGACGTAGCAAACGTTGATCTTGTTCTTCCTGAACTTGAAGAAGAAGGAGGGGTTGACGGTGTGGAAATGGTTGATGTCGTAGTCCTTGGGATGAGGACCGTTGACGGTGACGGAAAGAGAAGGGATCTTCTTGACGATATTGACCTGTTCGAAGAAGTTGGCCCCGACGCCCTGGCCTTCGATATCGAGGCCCCCGGCGTACATGTTGACTTTCAGCTTGTCCATCGTGGCTTTGCCCTACTTCGAACGCGGGAGTTCGAGCCCGCAGTCCTTGATCCGACGGGAGACCTCTTCTTCGTATTTGACGGTCGCGTAGTAACGGTACCCGTTGATGAAGTTGAAGCACTTGATCCCATGTCCCGCCAAGATGCGGCAGGCGATGTAACTACGGACCCCGCTTTGGCAGGTGACGTAGGTATCCTTGGTCGGATCGATCTCCCCTAGCCTTTCCCTCAGTTCGTCGACCGGGATGTTAACAAAACCCGGGGCGTGCCCATAGGCATATTCACGCGGAGTCCTGACGTCCAACAGGTTGACCGAACCATCACGAGGCAAAGCATCCATCTCCTTGATCCCGAACTGGGTCACCAGGCCGTTTTTGATGTTTTCGATATAGAAGCCGGCCATGTTGACCGGGTCCTTGGCCGAAGAATAAGGCGGGGCATAGCAAAGGTCGAGATCCTTGAGGTCGGTGGCCTTGAGGCCGGCGAACATCGCGGTGGCGATGACATCGATCCGCTTCTCGACCCCGTGTTCCCCGACGGCCTGGGCCCCGAGGATCGTGTAGTCTTTTTTGTCGAAGATGACCTTGATGGTCATGGCGCTGGCGCCGGGGTAATAGGAGGCATGGTCATTGGGGGAAAGGACGATGGCTTCAGCATCGTAGCCATTGGCCAAGGCGGCATCTAAACCCATCCCGGTCATGGCCACGGTCAGATCGAAGACCTTGAGGACCGAGGAACCGAGGGATCCGCGGTAGGTGTTCTTGATGCCACAGATCTCGTCGGCGGCAAAACGGCCTTCCTTGTTGGCGGGGCCCGCCAAAGCAATGAGGGCGGGTTTCCCGGTCACGCGATTGATGATTTCCACCGCGTCCCCGACCGCGTAGATATAGGGATCGGAGGTCTGCATGGACTCGCTGACGGCAATGCCGCCAGTGGTCCCGAGCTTGAGGCCGGCTTCCTTGGCTAGACTCACTTCGGGCTTGACCCCGAGGGCCATGATCAAAAGGTCGGCTTTGATCTTCCGCCCAAGGTCGGTGTGGACATAGCCATCTTTATAAGAGGCGATGCCTTCACCGAGATAGAGGGCCACACCCTTGGCCCTGATGTGGGGATGGACAAAGGCGGCCATATCCTGGTCAAGCGGGGTGATGATATGGTTGATCTTTTGCAATAACGAAACATTCAAGCCGGCTTCTACGAGGTTTTCGGCCATTTCGACCCCGATGTAGCCACCTCCGGCCACCACCGCGTCGGTCGGATGGTTCTTCTCTAAGAGGTCCTTGATGGCGTAGGCATCCTCGACCGTCTTGACGACGAAGATCCGAGGATCATCCATCCCCTCGAGGGGCGGCACGATGGCCTTGGCCCCGGGGGCCAAAACCAAGTAGTCATAATGGTCGGTGAAGGTATTTCCGGTAAGTAGATCCTTAACCTTAACTTCTTTCTTCTCCCGGTCGATGGAAACCACTTCGTGTTTGACCTTGACCGCGACGTTGAAGCGTCTTCCAAAGGAAGCCGGGGTTTGGAGGACGAGGTCCCCACGGTTTTCGATGACGCCGCCGAAGAAATAAGGAAGGCCGCAGTTGGCGTAAGACATGTAGCCGCTTCTTTCGTAGATGGTGATTTCCGCTTGTTCATCAAGCCTTCTCAAACGGGCGGCACAGCTCGCCCCGCCGGCAACCCCACCGACAATGATTATCCGTTTTTTGTCCATGCCTCATTTTGGCCCATGAAATCGGGCCTGTCCAAACAAAGACAACTTAGCTAAGAAAGATAAGGCGTTTCGTCCTCTTCGTGCTTGGGGCTCAGAAGCCGTTTCTTCTTGAACATATAGTAAAAGAGGAAGGCGACCACGATGGCGGCCAACAAAGAGGTAACCGGGAAGTTGAGCCAGATACCCAATAGCCCAAGGGAATAGAAGCAAGCCACGAGGATGAGGGGGAAGACGATGTTGTAGGCCATCGATATAACGAGGGAGGCAAAGGGCCGTTCGAGAGCGGCCGAATAGCTCTGCCCGGCATAGGAAACCCATCTTAGCAAATAAGAGAAGGCGAAGATGAAGAGGGCTCCGGAAGCCAATTGGATCGACTCGGTAGTCGAGGAATTGAGGAAGAGGGAAGAAACGGGTCCCGGGAGAAAGGCGAAGACCGCAAAACCAATGAGGCAGACAATGGCCGAGGCCCCAAAGCAGAGGGCCCCGAGTTTCTTGGTCCGGGCACACTCCCCGGCCCCGTAGTTGTAGCCGATGGCCGGTTGGACGGCGTCGCACATCCCATAGAGGATCGAGATCAGAAAGCCATCGACGTACATCAAAACCCCGTAGGCATTGACGGCATCTTCCCCGCCCATCGATAGCAGGAGGTAATTGAAGACGAGGGCGGTTATGCGTCCGGCGATATTGGTGAGGAAGGTCGGGAAGCCATTCTTCCCAACCGCGAGGATTTCCGATTTCACGAAGTGGGGCTTCACGAACCTCAGTTCCAGTTTCTTTAGGAAGAAGGGCAAACCGGAGGCGATGGAACCGAAGGTAAAGGCCAAACAGGCAGCGAGGGCCGCGGCCCAGATGCCGAGGCGGAAAACGAAGAGGAAGAGGGCCTCAAATCCGATGACCAAGAAGGAAGAAATGACGTTGATCGTCATACTGGTCTTGGCCTTGCCACAGATCCGCAGGTAATTGTCAAAGGCGAAGAAATAGGAACAAAGCGGTAAAAAGACGGAGTATATGCGGAGATAATTGGAGGCCATCTTCAATAATTCGCCTTCCGCTCCCATAAGGGAAATGAGCCATTTGGCCGAGGCCCCGATGCTTATTCCCAAAATGGTGGTGACGATCAGGATCATGATCACGGCGTCCGTGAATAGACGGTCCGCTTCCTTCTTTTCCTTCCTCCCGAGTTTGATGGAAATGAGGACCGAGGAGCCGACGGCGATGAGGTCGCTGATCGAATAGGAAGCGACGACAAAGGGGAAGGCAAGGTTGACGGCGGCAAAGGCGGTGGGCCCCAAAGCGGCCGAGACGAAGATGGCGTCAATGAACTGATAAATGGCGCTGGCCAGCATGCCAATGGAACCAGGCAACGCGAAAAGAAGGAAGAGCTTCAGAACCGGTGTTTTGAGGAATCTTTCTTTGCTGACCATAACGCACCCAATTTGCAACCCTACCAAAATAAATGAAAGAGAGCAACCCCCTGAAGAGAAGGGCAGTTGAAGGAAATAGGCCACATTTGCTAATATTTTTGGCATGAAGGAAATACAAGGATTTACGCGCGAGACGTTTACGTTAGAAGGTAAAACAATAGACGTTTATAAAATTAAAGGTGGTGCCTTGCCTGTCGTTTATCTCAATAGTTACGGAGACGAGGGGGAGGAAGTCCTCGAGGCCCTCGAGGGCCTTGGGGGTCCAAAATGCCACTTGGTCGTCATCCGGGATTTAAATTGGAACCATGACCTGGTTCCCTGGGATCATGAAGGCTTAAGACCCAAGGATCCCGCCTTCACCGGAGGGGCGGATGACTATCTATCGCTTCTTATTAATACCATCGTCCCCGAAGCGGAGAAGATCATCGGATCCGACTTTCCCTACCGCGCCTTGGCGGGTTATTCCCTTGCCGGCCTCTTTGCCATCTACGCCGGATTCAAAACCGCGGCCTTCGAGCGCTTGGCCGCCGCCTCCGGCTCCCTCTGGTTCAAAGGGTTCTCGGAATATGTCGAAACCCATGAATTGATGGGGCCTCCAAAAGCCATCTATTTTTCCCTTGGGGACTTAGAGTCTAAGACAGCCAATCCTTGCCTGAGCACCGTCGAGGAAAAGACAAAATCCATTTACGAAACCATAAAAGGCAGAGGTATCAAAACCACCTTTATTCTCAATGAAGGGAACCACTTCCGGGATGGGGCTTTGAGAATGGCCAAAGGCATCAAGTGGATCCTCGAAGCATAAGTCGATAAACCAAACTCACAGAAGATCAAAATAGCTTTTGTATTCGGCAACGCGGGCTTAGAACACCAAAAGTTTCGATTACTTTATTTTGACAATCTTTTCTTTGTTTTGACTTGAAGAAGGCAGTACGTATTTGAAATGTGAAGTGCAGGAAAACAAGATACTTTAATTGAGTATCCCCTTTACATGAAACTATGGAAAAACCACCGATTCTTTACAATGTTGGATTGCTTCTAGGCGTCGTTCCGATTAAGCACCACCAACGTCTCCACGTGGTGGGTCCTGGGGAACATGTCGAAAGGTTGGACCTCGGCAATCTGATATCGGTCTTTCAATTCCACCAAATCCCTCGACAGGGTTCCGGGATTGCAGGAAACATAGACCAAGGTGCGAGGCGCTAGTTTTAGGACCGAATGGAGGAACTCCGGCGTCGATCCCTTCCTAGGCGGATCCATGATGACGACATCGATTTTCTCTCCCGCTTTGGCCAGCTCCCCGATGTATTCTGTTGCATCCCCCAATTCGATCGTGAAATTGGGAATCTCGTTCCTGATGGCAGTTTCCCTCGCGTCCTTGACCGCAGAGGGAACCGACTCGACGGCGATGACTTGTTTAGCCTTCTGGGACGCCAAGAGGCCGATGGTCCCAATCCCCGAATAGGCATCCAAAACCACATCGGTTGACCTGATTTCTGCGTGGTTAATGAGGTGTTGGAAGAGTTTTTCCGCCATGACGACGTTGGTTTGGAAGAAGGAAGAAAGGGAGATTTTGAAAGAGACGCCGAGGAGGGAATCCTCGAGATAGCCTTTCCCGAAAACCACCTTGTTCTTCTCTCCTAGAATGACATTGGTCTTCCGCGGATTGACATTGAGGACCACCGAGGTGACTTCCGGATGTTTTCTCAGAAGCAACTCGATGACTTTCTTGCGCCTCGGGAAATCCTCGTTCCGGCAGACGATGCCAAGGAGGGCTTCCCTCTTCTTCTTGCTGGTCCTGATGACGATGTGGCGGATATCCCCGCGACCCCGGTCTTCGTCGTAGGGAAGGACGTCGAAACGGTCGAAGAGAAGGACGAGGTCCTTGATGATCTTCGAGGCCAAGGGGTCTTCGTTGATGCAGGCCTCGACCGGGATCAGGCGATGGCTATAGGGGGCATAGAAGCCGGCGGCCACATGGCCATGACGGTCCCGTCCGACCGGCATTTGGATCTTGTTCCGGTAATTGGTGGGATCCTCCATCCCGATGGTAGGAGCTACCTTGAATTCGATTCCCGAAAGTTTTTTGAGTTGGTCTTCGACGATCTTCCGTTTGATCTCGAGTTCGGCCTCATAGGAAACGTTTTGGAAGGCGCAGCCCCCGCATTTGAGGAAGTGCGGACAATGGGGCTTCTCGCGGAAGGGCGAGGGAACGAGGATCTTCCTGACCTCTCCGAAGAGGGTCCCGTTACGGCTATAGGAAACTTCGATGACGGCTTCCTCGCCCGGCAAAAGACCATCGACGAAAACCGTCTTTTTCTTCGATTTGAAAACCCCTTTCCCTTCGTAGGAAACGTCAACGCATTTTCCTTCGAGGAGGAAGGGGGCGAAAGTCGGCATCAGGCAGCGGCCTTTTCCTTGGGTCCCGCCATCAGGTCCTTGATGAAGGCGATTTCTTTCTCGGTCTCGAGGCGCGGGAAGAGGAGGTTCCCCTTATGGGTGAGGGTCCCTTCGAGGGATTCGAGGGAGATGGCCTTTTCGTAGGTCCTCTCTTCTTCCTTGAGGCCCAACTGGTCGAAGAGCTCGGGGGCCTTGTCGACCAAAACCGGACTCAAGAGAGTGCCGGCGAGGAAGATGATCGAGCAAAGGATGTTCATCGCGTTGCTTAGTTCCTTCTTCTTGGTCTCGTCCTTGGCCAAGGCCCACGGGGCCTTGTCCTGGATGTACTTGTTGGCGCTGGAAACGAGATCCATGACGGCGGCGTAACTCTCGGTGACCTTGAGGTCGTCATTGAGAATTTCGTATTCCTTGACCGTGGCCTTGGCCTTGTTCAAAAGTTCCTTGTCGAGGGCGTCGTAGGCCTCTTCGTAACGGGCGCTGACGGTCCCGCCGTAATACTTGCCGAGCATCCCGAGGGTCCTATTCAGGAGGTTACCGAAGTCATTGGCCAAATCGTTGTTGATCCTCTCGACGAATTGTTCGGGGGTAAAGGTCCCGTCCATCCCGAAGACGATCTCCCGGGTCAAGAAGTAACGGACGGCATCGACCCCGTAACGTTCGATGAGGGGTTCGACGTAGACGACGTTGCCCTTGCTCTTGCTCATCTTCCCGTCCTTCATCATGAGAAGCCCATGGACGAAGACCCGGTCGGGTTTCCTGAGGCCCAAGGCCTCGAGGAACATCGGCCAGTAGATGGTGTGGAAGCGGGTGATGTCGGCACCGACGATGTGGACGATTTCCGAATCCTCGCCCCAGAACTTGTCGAACAGGGAATGGTCTTCCTGTCCGTAGCCAAGGGCGGAGATGTAGTTGGTGAGGGCATCGAGCCAGACGTAGACGACGTGGCCTTCCTTTTCTAAGACCGGGACGCCCCAATCGAAGGTCGTCCGGGTGACGCAGAGGTCATTGAGGCCCGGTTTGATGAAGTTGTTGATCATTTCGGTCTTCCGTCCGACCGGGGTGATGAACTTCGGATTCGCGTCGTAGTACTTCAAAAGGGAATCGACGTACTTGCCGCAGTTGAAGAAATAGGCTTCTTCGCTTTTCTGCTCGACCGGGCGTCCGCAGTCGGGGCAAAGGTGTTCGGGCCCGACCTGGGTCTCGGTCCAATAGGATTCCTCGTGGACGCAGTACCAGCCCTTGTAGGAGCCGAGGTAGACGTCCCCGTCTTCGATGAATTTATGGAAAATGGCCTGGACGGTCTTTACGTGCCTCTCTTGGGTGGTCCTAATGAAGTCGTCGTTGGATAGACGCAGGGCCTTCCAAAGCTTCAGGAAGATTTCGGCCACCCCATCGACGAATTCCTGGGGGCTGACGCCTTTGGCGGCGGCGTTTTCCTGGATCTTCTCCCCGTGCTCGTCAAGGCCGGTCAGGAAATAGACCTCATAGCCCCTTAGCCTCTTGCCCCTGGCCACGACGTCGGCCAAAGTCGAACAATAGGCATGCCCGAGGTGGGGTTTGGCGCTGGGATAGTAAATGGGGGTAGTGACGTAAAACTTTTTCTTTTCCATAAAAACAAAGGGCCGCGTTTCCGCGGCCTTAGTTTAAACCAAATCCTTACTTTTTGTTGGCTTCGGCCTTGGCTAGCTTCTTGTTGAAGCGGTCAATGCGGCCGTCGGCGGCCACGAAGCGCTGCTTCCCGGTGTAGAAGGGGTGGCAGTTGCTGCAGGTATCGACCTTGATCTCTTCGAGGGTCGAACCGGTTTCGAAGGTGTTCCCGCAGGAAACGCAGGTGACCTTGCAGCGGTGGTATTCGGGATGGATGTTTGCTTTCATTTTCTTACTCCTTTCGCCTTGCGGTCTGATCCGCAAAGAGAGTTACGGGCCATACTATACGCGCAGGCGCGAATACTGGCAAATGGTTTTGGCCAAAACTTCCCGTTTTCGAAGAAAAATCAAAAACTTTTCGCCTTTTGGGGACCAAAGGCCGAAAACTTGCCTATCTATTGGTGGGGAGGGACCGGTTTCCTAGAAACCTAGAGTTCGATTTCATCCCCGGGACGGACGAACATGGCCAAAGGAGAGGTGACCTTCATGTCCGTATGGTAGTCCCAAAGCATTCCGGGTTTCATGTGGATGGGTATCAGGTGTTTGGGCCTGATGTACTCATCCGCGGCCCGGGTCGCTTCTTCCGGCGACATGGTGTAGAAGCCGTCGATCGGAAGGAGGGCATAGTCGATGTTGAGCTTGGATAGATCCTTCATCTCCGGGATCAATCCGGTATCGCCGGCGTGGTAGATGGTTCTACCATCGACCTTGACGATGTAGCCGACGCATTCATCCTTCGGGTGGTGGCTGTTATAAGCGGGTACGGCTTCCACGTCGTAACCAAAGGCCGAGTAGGTGAAGTACTTTCCGTCTTTGAGCATGTCGCGGCTACGGATGATAACCATCCGCTTCCCAGGCGTCAGTTTGTCGACCGCATTGTGGTCGTAATGTTCGTGGGTGATGAGGCAAAGGTCGCAGGGTCTTTCGTAACCCTCCCCGGCGAAGGGGTCGATGTAGCAAACCTTGCCGTCATTGGAAGTGATGCGGACCGAAGCGTGTCCTTGGTAGAGAAGTCTCGTCATTGTAGTTCTCCTTCGGCGTAGGCCTTGTAAACCTCTATTGGGATGAAGCGGGGATGGAGGGGCAAGAGTTCCTTGCTGTCACTAGGCGAGGAAAGGAAGAAGTTATAACCCAGACGGAATTCCGGGAAACGCCGCTCGTCGCAATCGATGATCGAAAGGGTGACAAAGTGGCCATCCGACAAAGACGGTGGCACTTCCAAACTCGTCGCATCCGCGTAGTTTTCATTGAGGGCGGTCAGGAACTTTCTCAAGGCCTTGTCGGGCTTTCCATCGTTTTGATTACTCAAAAGCTTGTTGGCAATATCCACGTAAATCGCGGGTTTTTCTTTGAATTCCAAGGCTGGGGAATATAGAACCCAAACTCTGAAATAAGGGCTCTTGGGACTGGGTTTGAAGTCCCGGAAGGCATAGCCCAGAACCACTTCCCCGTACTTCACGACCTTGGGCCGGCGGTAATAGGCGCTGGTCATAAAACCGAGCAGCTTCCCCCTTAGGGTTTCCCGTCCGAGGATGAGGTTTTCCTCTTCCTTCCCGAAAGTCTTCCGAGCCTCGTCATAGGCTTTCACGACTTCCTCTAAGGCCAGCCTTACTTCCATTCTTCCATACTATCAGCAAGGGCCCATTAAAATAAGTGAATAAAAGCCCCCGAGGTGCTAGTATCGCGCGTGAAAGGAGAACCATGTTATCTAAAAATATCGCCATCATGGTCCTCAACGCCGCCCTCTCTAGCGGCGGGGACTATGCCGAAATATACATCGAGGAAACCAAAAGCCTGAACCTCGTCTATCAAGAAAACAAAGTCGACGGAATCACCCGCTCCCACCTCTATGGGGCCGGGATCCGGATCCTACTCGGAACCAGTTCCGTCTACGGCTACACCAACGACGTCAGCCGCAAGGGCTTACTGAAACTAGCCGAGAACCTCGCGGCCCGTTATAGCGAAGAGCGCAAAATCACCGTCACCGCCCTCAAGAAGGGCAAGGTCCCGACCGTCAACCGCATCGAGGACCATCTCGATGAGGCTCCGCTTGAGGAAAAGATCGCCATGCTTAGAAGCGGCTCCGATGCCGCCTTTGCCACCGATCCCCGCATCATCAACGTCAGGGCCGGCTGGTATGAAAGCCGCAAGACCATCGCTCTCTATGTGGCCGAAGGGGAAACGGCCTACTTCTACCCCACCGAAGAGGAACGGGGACGTTTTAGCGTCTTCGCGACCGCCCGCGACGGGGACAAGGTCGAAGGAGGTTCCGAAGCCCCTGGCATGAGCCAGGGTTGGAACTACTTCAAGACCAACATCGACCCCAAGGCGATCGGCGAAAAGGCCGCCAAGCAGGCCATTACCTTGCTTTCGGCCCGCGAATGTCCCAGTGGCCGTTTCGCGGTCGTGATCGGCAACGGTTGGGGCGGGGTCTTGTTCCACGAGGCCTGCGGCCACTCCCTCGAAGCCAGCGCCACCAGCCGCCACCTCTCGGTCTTCAGCGATTCCATCGGCGAACAGATCGCCTCCCCCATCGTCTCGGCCGTCGATGACGGGACCCTTCCTGGGGAATGGGGCAGCAACAACATCGATACCGAAGGGGTTGAGACCAAGCGGAATATGCTCATCAAAGACGGGATCTGCGTCGGTTTCCTCGTCGACCGTCTCTCCGGAAGAAGGATCGGGATGGAGCCCAACGGCACCTCGCGCCGCCAAAGCTATGCCTATGAACCGACTTCCCGGATGAACAACACCTACATCCTTCCGGGCAAGGACAAGAAGGAAGACATCATCGCCGACACGAAACTTGGGATCTACGTCACCGGCTTCAACGGCGGGTCCGTCAACCCGACGACCGGGGAATTCAACTTCACGGCCTCCGAGGCCTACGCCATCCGGGACGGGAAGATTGCCGAACCCCTCAAGGGCTGCACCCTGATCGGAAGCGGCAAGGAAGTCCTCATGAACATCGACCGGGTCGGGGATGACCTCAACCTCGGCCAGGGCAACTGCGGCGCCGCCTCGGGCAGCATCCCGGTCAACGTCGGACAACCGACCATCCGCCTCAGTTCCATCACCGTCGGAGGAAGAGGAGGAGAAACCCTATGAAAACCAATTTCAAAAACCTCTTTGCCCTCGCCTTGAGCGAAGGGATCGAGCAGCTGCAAATCCAATATAGCAAGGTCGACCGCCTCTCCTTCCAATACTTCAAAGGGGAGATCGATTCCTACAAGGCCTCGACCGGGGCCGGTCTCTTGGTGACCGGTCTCTACCAAGGGAAGATCTGCTGCTACAGCACCGAAAAGTTCGACAAGGAGGACTTTCCCTCCATCGTCGCCGCCCTCAAGGAAGGGGCGACCTACAAGAGCGAAGTCAGCAAGGTCGGCCTCTACGAAGGGGCCAAGAGATACCGGAAGAAGAAGCTTCCCGCTAGCGACCTCGGCCTCCACGAAGCTTCCGAGAAGATCGCCATCGCCAAGAAACTGGCGGAGCAGGCCCTAGCCTACGATCCGCGGATCGAAGAAACGGTCCAGGTCATCTACGGCGAAGCCCAAAGGGAAGAAGCCTTCGAAAACTGGAAGGGCCTCAAGCTCAAGGAAACCTCCTCTTCCTGCTACTACGGGATCGACGTCCCGGCCCGGGAAGGGGATGTTACCAAGGACGCCTTCAACATCGAGATGGGCCGGCGTTTCGACGAGTTGAAGCTCGATGACCTCGCGGTCAGGACCGCCAAGGAAGTCCTCGCCAAATTCGGGGCTACCTCCATCAAGTCCGGCAACTACCCGACCGTCATCAAGAACGACGTCTTCTCTTCCCTCATCCCCTATTTCATCTCCGCCGCTTCGGCGGAACGCCTCAAGAGGAAGACGACCTTCCTCCTCGACAAACTCGGGACCAAGGTTGCTTCCAGCAAGATCACCATTTCCGAAAAACCATTGGAGCCGACCCTCTCCTACTACTATCACGATGACGAGGGTTATCCGGCAGTGACCAAAGACATCGTCAAACGCGGTGTCCTCAACACCTATCTCTACAACCGCGAATTGGCGGCCGAGATGGGCAAGGAAACGACCGGGAACGGCTCGATCGGGGTCGGGAAGATCGGAATCAACTTCAACAACATCTTCGTCAAGCCCGGCAAAAAGACCTTCGATGAGATGATCTCCCCCATCAAGAAGGGGGTCTATATCACCGATATCCAGGGTTTGGGAACCGGGATGAACGACACCAGCGGCGACTTCAGCTGCCAGGCCGAAGGCTTTCTGATCGAAGACGGGAAATTGACCAAGCCTTTGACCCTCATCACCCTCGGTGGCAATCTCGTGGACATGCTCACTAACGTCAAGGACCTCGACAACAACCTTTCGAAAGAAGGGAGCGATGCCTACGTCCCCGACGTCTACGTCAAGAAGATGGCCATCGGCGGCATCTGACCCATCAAGCATAAAGAAAAGGCGGGGTCACGGCCCCGCCTTTTGTATTGTCCTTATTTACCATCGTCTCTAGGGGTTTCTTCGGCCTTGGGTTCCTCTTTGGGGGCTTCCTCTTCGATTGCTTGTTCTTCGTTGAAGATGGCCCAGTCGGGATGGGCGGCCTTGGCCTTTTCGAGGCCTTCCTTGTAGAGGGCGTCTTCGACGTCCTTGACGTTCTTGGCCACCTTCTTGACGAGGCTGACGTGGCGGGCAATGGCCACTTCGGTCTCCGATTCGCTTTCCTCGATGAGGGCGCTGGCCAGGAGATAGGCCCGGAGGCTCGGCATGGTCGGCATCTGGGCGATGTACTTCTTGTCATCGGTCTTGAGGTCGATGAACCACTGCTTGGCCGCTTCCTTGTCGCCGTAAAGGAGATCGAGGGAGAGTTTCATCGAGATGGCGTCCCCATAGACCTCGCGGCTCACCGACTTCTTGCTTTCGATGGCGATGTCGGTGATCTCAAGGGCCTTTTGGACCTTCTTTTCCCTCAAAGCCTGGTACATGAGAATGTTATTGATGGAGGCCGTGAAGTCGGTCAGGTCCCTATAGGGTTCGAGGGCCGGGATGGCTTCCCCCATCCGTTCGCACTTCCTCGCCAAGAGGGTGTCGTTGTAGGCCATCTTGTTCTTGGGGTTGGAGATGAGAACGAGGCGGTAGCCGTCGTTGGTGGAATCGAGTTCCGCCGGGAAGATGTCGTAAAGGAGGATGATGCCGGCCACCGTCAAAACCAAGAGGGAGGCGGCATAAAGCCACGGGGTGGTCGGGGCTTCCTGGGGGCCGCTGAAGACCATGCAGACGGCCATGGCGATGATGAGGAGGACGAGGAACAAAAGAGGCAGATAGATGTAGGCCCTTAGGCTATTCTTTTCGCGGTCCTTGGGGGAAACCGCCACTTCCCCGGTCAGGCCGTCGAAGCCTCCGGCATAGAAGTGGAACTTCCCGTCCTTCCCCTTCTTGGCCCCGAGGCCAAGGATGACGAAACTCAGGATCTCGTAATGGCCGATCTTGGCCCCGATCAGGTGCCCGACTTCGATTAAGCCGGCCGAGAGCAAGATCCCGACCACGATGGCGAGGACGATGACGACGGGAAAGGAAATCCCGCCCAGGGCATCGGTGTCGATGCTTTCGGTGAGGGGCCTGATCATCACGATGCCGACGACCAAAGCAATGGCCAGCATGAGAGCATAGACAACCAGGGATATGGTGTCGTTCTTTTTCATGGATATAACTCCTTCCTCGGGAGCGGAGAACTTCCGCTTCCGGCGGCGTTTGCCACGCCACGTGTGCAAATGCCCGGAAACGCGCGCTAATTATAATCGGCTTAAGGCAAGAAAGGGAAGATTAGGCGTTTTCGCTCCGGGCCGCTTCGGCCAAGGCCGGGAGGACGTAACGAAGGCTTAGGTCGGTGAAACGCTTCATATTCTTGGTGAAGGTCTCGGCATCGAGGTCCCCGTTTTTGAAGGCGTAGGAATACTCGTCGGCGATGAAGTGGGCGAAGCGACGGCTCAAGACCCGGTACTCCTCGAGCTTGAGGTCATATTTCTTTTCCTTCAAAAGAACCGGGAGGAGACGGGAGATGATCTTGGAATAGAAGAAGTCGTCGACCAGTTCGTGGGCGGCCGAGAAGTAGATTGACTTCAGGAAGTCGAAATTGTGCTGGGCGTAGGAAAAGAAGGAATAGAGGATGTCGCGGGGCGTCTCGGCCTCCGATAGCCCATCCACCTCCTCATTGAGGATGATGGCGGCCAGCAAGTCATAGATATCCTGGTAATGGTAGTAGAAAGTCTGGCGGTGGCAGCCGCATTTCTTACATAAGGCCGTGACATTGATGTCGGAAAGGGGCCTTTCCTTCATCATGTCCTTGAGGGCGTATTTGAATTTCGCTTCGGTGGTCATAGTTCACTTAGGGCCACGGCGATCTTGGCCCCCAACCTGGCATTGTCGATCACGAGGTCGATGTTGGTGTCGAGGGACTTCCCGCCCGAAAGCTCCGCTACCCGCTTCAAAAGGAAGGGCGTCACCTCTTTCCCGTGGATCTGCTTCTCCTCGGCTTCCTTCAGGGCCTCGGCGATGATCTTTTCGATGTAGCTGCTCGGAAGGGCGTATTTCTCATCCGGCGGATTGGATATCAGGATCCCGCCCTTGAGACCGAAATCGCGCTTGGCCTTGATGATGCGAGCGGCTTCTAAAGGTGTCTCGAAAACCGCGTCGACCGGATAGCCGGAATCGCGGCTATAAAAGGAAGCGAAGTTCTTTTCCTTGTAGGAAAGGACAGTGACACCCTCGGTTTCCAAAACCTCCAAGGTCTTGGGGATATCGAGGATGGCCTTGGCCCCGGCCGAGACGACGGTGATCTCGTGGAGACCCAGTTCCTTGAGGTCGCGGGAGATGTCAAAGGTCTTCTCCGCTCCCCGGTGGACCCCGCCGATCCCGCCGGTCACGAAGACCTCGATCCCGGCCTTTTCGGCCAGGATGATGGTGGCGCTGACCGTGGTGGCGCCCCAAAGCTTATTGGCCAAAACAATCGGGAAATCGCGATAAGAAACCTTGCAAATCCCTTTTCTTTTACCGAATTCCTCGATTTCCTGTTCATTCATCCCGATGACCGGTTCCCCATCGATGATGCCGATGGTGGCCGGGACGGCCCCGTTTTCCCAGACCGCCTTTTCGACCGCCAAAGCAGTCTCGACATTGCGGGGATAGGGCATGCCGTGGCTGATGATCGTCGACTCCAAAGCCACGACGGGCTTATGGGCCTTCAAGGCCTCTTCTACGATTTTGGAAATTCTCATTGTTTAGCTCCTTTGGCGTGCGAACGGGCCACGAGATAGGACTCGGTGGCGATGAAGATGGAAGCGGCGATCAGGGTCGTGATCGCGGCCAAGATGATCTGACCAACCCCGAAGGTGGTGGCCGGGAAGTCGATGCCCAGGAGTTCCTGGAGCCCGATGTTGAGGGCTCCCGTTCCGATGGCGGCATCCAATCCGAAGAGGCCGAGGGCCGCCACCAACATGACGGCGAAGATGATGAGCCGCAGTTTGTTGGGCGGAAGGCTAACCCTAAAGAGGGTGACGAAGGAGATGACCGAGAAGGAAAGGATCGAGAGGGTCCTGGCCGTCTCGAGGTTCATGAAGGCCGGGTTGATGGCGTGCGAGAGATAAATGATGATGACGACCAGGCACTCGCAGAATCCGCCGGGAATGGCCCTGAGCAAGATGTTCTTGAGGAAGGAACCCTGAAGCCGTTCCTTGGTCGGCTGGAGGGAAAGGAAGAAGGCCGGAACCCCGATCGAGAGGACTTCCCAGATCAAAAGGTTTTGGGTCGTGAAGGGATAGGACTCCCCACCGCACCAGTCGGAGATGAGGAAGACGAAGGAGAGGACGATAGCGAAGAAGGTCTTGCAGAGGAAGAGGGAAGCGGTCCGTTGGAGGTTGTTGATGACCCTCCGTCCTTCCCCGACGACGTCGGGAAGGTGGGAGAAGTCATTGTCGAGGGCCACTAGGTGGGAGATGTTGCGGGCGGCTGCCGAGCCAGAGGCCATGGCGATCGAGCAGTCGGCCTTCTTGAGGGCCAGGATGTCATTGACCCCGTCCCCGGTCATTGCCACCTTGTGCCCCTTCTTTTGGAGGGCTTCGACCAAGGCCGCCTTCTGCTCGGGCGAGACCCGTCCGAAGACGGCATAGTCGTCGATGAGGGGCCCGACTTCCTCGATGGGAATACCGGCGAGAGAAATGTAATGGGAGGCATTGGGGACCCCGACCTCGCGGGCGATGGAGGAAACGGTCACGGCGTCGTCCCCGGAGATGACCTTGATGGCGACTCCGTTGTCGACGAACCAGGCGATGTTTTCCTTGGCGTCGGGTTTGATGGTATCGAGGAACAAGAGAAGGCCGATCGGGGTGCACAGCCCATCGATTTCCCCCTCATCGATGTCGGATTTGCAGGAATATAGGACCAAGACCCGGTAGCCTTCCTTGGCGTAGGACTCGATCTTTTCCTCGAGTTCCGAGTTCTTTTTGGCTTTGAGGAAGCCATAGGCCCCGAGGGCGTAGGTCTTGCCTTCCAAAGAAGCCCCGGAGTACTTCCTCGAGGAATCAAAGGGCAAGGTTTCCTGATGGTCCAAGGGCTTGAGGTTTTTGCCTGCTTCCAAGATGGCGAGGGCGGTCGAGTTGTTGTCCCCCGTCGCCTTGACCAAGGAATAGGCCAGGTGGATGAGGCCTTCCTTCTTTTCTTTACCTAAAGGAAGGACTTCCCTGAGGCTCAAGGTCCCGTCGGTCAGGGTCCCGGTCTTGTCGAAGCAGACCGTATCGACCCTCGCCAACATCTCGATGCAATAAAGCTCTTGGACGTTCATCCGTTTTCTAGCTAGGGCAATGACCCCGACCGCCAGGGTCATCGAGGTCAGGAGATAGAGGCCCGAGGGAATCATGGCCACCATTTTGCCCGAGAGCTCCTGGATGAAGTCCTGGTAGGTATCCCCACTCGGGATCCCCGACCAGATGGGAATATAGTGGTTGAGGAAAGTGGCCACACCGATGACGATGGAGGCGATCCCGGTCACGAGGAAGATCAGCATCGTCGAATGCTTGATCTCGCTTTTGGGACGGCTGAAGGTCTGGGCCGAGGTCCTTAAGGTCTCCGAATAGGAAGCGGCCCCGATCCTGATGGCTTTGGCGTAGGCATGTCCCGACTTCACGAATGAACCGCCGAGGAGTTCGTCCCCCCTCCCCTTCTTGACCGGCTCGCTTTCCCCGGTCAAAAGGGATTCGTCGACGTAGAGGCTTCCGTCAACTAGAAGCAGGTCGCAGGGGATCTGGTCCCCGGCGTCCAGATAGACGATGTCGCTTAGGACGACGTCGGTGACCGGGATCTCGGTCTTATGCCCGTCCCTGATGACCTTGGAACGGGGATCGGTGATGAGGCGGAGGCGGTCGACCAGGACCCGGGCCCGGATATCGGAGATGAGGCCGATGACGATGTTGGCGGTCAAGATGACGACGAAGAGATAACTGGAGATTGTCGAGATCCCGGCGCTGATCATGAGGGCGGCGATGCAGAAGAGGATGATGTTGAAGAAGGAGAAGAGGTTGTCGAAGAAGATCCGGAAGTAGGACTTCGTGACCTGCTTCTTGATCCTATTGGTCAGGTTGTCCTTTTTTCTTTCCTCGACTTCTTCTTTAGTCAAACCGGTCCCGATGTCGGGATTCAGGGGCTTGGCCGCTTCGATCGCGGCTAGGACTTGTTGGCTACGGTAACGCAAGGGTTTCATCTATTCACTCCTTAGGGCCAAAACCGGATCCTTCTTGGCGGCGATGACCGCGGGCACGAGACCGCCGACCAAAGCCAGAAGGATGGCAAAAACGATGAGAATGAGGGCGGCCCAGACATTGAGGGAGGCAATCGCCCCCAAGGCAAATTCCGGGAAGAAATTATTGAGGATGAGATTGATGGGCAAACAAAGAACGAGGGAAAACAAGATCCCGATGACCCCGGCCACGACCCCGATCAAGGAGCATTCGATTTCGAAGAGGCGCCTGATGTCGCGTTTCCTGGCCCCGTAGCTCCTGAGGATCCCGATTTCCTTGGTCCTTTCGAGAACCGAGACGTAGGTGATGACCGCCATCATGAGGGAAGAGACGACCAAGGAAACGGAAGCGAAGACGATGAGGACGGCGGGGACGACCGTGGTCACGACCGAGAGGGCACTCGTGACCGTCCCCATGATGTCGCTATAGTAGATCCGATCGTCTTCGTCCTTCCCCTCGTTATAGGCATCGAGGTAATCGAGGAGAGCGCCTTTGGAACCAAGGGTACTCGGGAAGACGGAGATCGAGGTGACGAGGTTGCCCCCGTTGATGTAGGCCACGAGATCGAAAAGGCCGTAGTCCTTTGATGTTCCGTTATAGAAGGCCGGATCGATGAATTTGGTTGTCAACAAGAGGAGGTTGTTCAAATCGACGTCGATGTTTTCGGCCATGTTGCCCCCGACCATCCGGTTGTAGGCCAGATAGCCCGCGGGGTTGTTGTCGTTCCCGGGCAAGGTCCCATGGTAGGCCCAGGGATAGAAACAGGAATAGATCCGCGAGACCTTGCTTTGTATGTTCGAGGGGTCCTCGCTATTCAAGAGGTCGCTTAAGGGCGTGGAAAGCAGTTCCTTGAGATTATTCAGACCGTTCTTGGAAATGACGTAGTTGTCCGCGGTCAGGGCCCCGATTTCGTGTCCCGCCCCGCCCTCGGCCACGTCGCTGGCCAAGATATCGGAAAGTTCCTTGGTGTAGCCGATCGAAGAAGGCACCATGGTCAAAACGCTAGAGGCGCTCGGACGGAGAACGCCGACAATTTTCAGTTCAATCGGATTGTATTTTGCGTCGTTTTCGAAGATGTCGATCGCATTTTCATAGGGATGGTAGGGACTATCGTAATAATGGATTTCCTTGGTTTCGGTATGGCTTTCGACCTCAAAGTGATGGGCCTGCAAAAGCTGGCTAGTAGGAAGGACGTTCCCGTTTGCGTCCACCGGCTTGATGGCGTCGATGACGTTGTTCTCGGCCTCATAGACCAAGGGCTTATTTTCGGGAAGGCCATAGAAATCGCTCATCCGATAGGCCTTGTAGGGTTTGTATTCTTCATCCCGGTCCCCATCGTAGATCAAATCGGAGAAGGGAATGGCCGTCCCCGATTCCGTCTTTTCCTGATCGGAGATGATGCCGAGGCCTTGCAAAGTCGAAACCTGGATCCGGTTGTACTTGTCGGTCACTAAGACGATCTCTTCGGCCTTCTCCGGGAACTTGCCGTAGATGAGGTCGTAGTTGGAAGAGACGGTGTCCTTGTCCCCGTATAGTTCATGGAAGATCGTCGAAGGTAGACCGCTGACGAGGGAACCGATGAAACTCGCGGAGTTCCATTGGTTGACCATCGTGTAGTAACCGGTATCCCCTTCCTCGGTCAAAACGTTGAAGGAGAAATCCTGGCGGTTGAGCATGATGGAGGAGGCCAGGCCCTTCTCCACTGCTTCCTCCAGATATTGGATGTAAAAGGCATCGTACTTGTTGAGGTGGGCGACGTAGGAAGTGTAGGAAGGGTCGTAGACGTAGAGTTCGTCGCTATCGGGATAGGGAGTAAAATCGACGCCCTCCGAATTGCTGACAGACCCATAGTAGGCCGGGGAAATGGTAACGGGTACCGAACCGGCCACCGAGGCCTCAGTCCGGTCGATGTAGTTCTGAAAACCGTTGGCGACCGCTAAGACCAAAGCCACCCCGACGATCCCGATCGAACAGGCCAAAGAGGTGACCAGGCTCCGACCCAACTTCGCTCTTATGCTTTTTAGAGAAGTGAGGACGGCGGTAGCAAAAGACATCGCCGATTTCCGACCGTCTTCCCCTTTTTCGCTCGAAGGGACATCCGTCTTTTCTTTTATGACCTTATCGGAGACGATGCGCCCGTCCTTCATTTCGATGAGGCGGTCGCCGTAACGTTGCGCCAGTTCGCGGTTATGGGTCACCATGATGACCGCGGTCTTGGAACTGAGGCCCTTAAGTATGTCCATGACCTGGACCGAGGTCTTGGAATCCAAAGCCCCGGTCGGCTCATCGGCCAAGATGATGGAGGGGTGGCCGACGATGGCCCGGGCGATGGCGACCCGTTGCTGTTGGCCCCCGCTGAGCTCGGAAGGCTTCTTCTGATAACCATCCTCAATCCCTACCGATTTAAGAGCCTCGATCGCGGCTTTTTCCCGATCTATTTTCGAAAATCCCCGCAAACGAAGGGGCATTTCGACGTTTTCCAGGATGTTGAGATGGGGAATCAGGTAATAGGTCTGGAAGACGAAGCCGACCTTCTTGTTCCGGTAGTCGTCCCAATCGGCATCCTTGAAGGCGGTGGTGTCGGTCCCGTCGATCAGAAGGGTCCCTTCGTTATGGACGTCCAAGCCCCCGATGACGTTGAGGAGG
The DNA here is from genome assembly GCA_944363565.1 of uncultured Bacilli bacterium. Classification (GTDB taxonomy): domain Bacteria; phylum Bacillota_I; class Bacilli_A; order RFN20; family CAG-826; genus UBA4951. Next base: position 275,363 of record CALVUI010000002.1, on the reverse strand, counting down.
GTCGTCTTCCCGCAGCCGCTGGGTCCAAGGACCGTGTTGAAACCGGTCGGCCCAAAAGTCAGGTCGATGGAATCGAGGGCTTTGAAATCCCCCTCGTCGACCTTGTAGCGTTTCGAAATGCCTTTTAGTTCCAAGATCTTTGGCATGAACATTATTATGGCATAAGATAGGGCCAAATGACGCTATGAAATTGTAATTTTTTATACAATGTAAAAAGGCGGTTCCTACCGCCTTCTTGTTTATTGTAACACTACCTTCTTTCTTTGAAAAAGGCCCTGAGGAGGGCTTCCGCCTCTTTTTCCCTTTCTCCCTGGTAGAGCAAGGGATGGTGGGGCTCGCGATTATCGTCGAAGAGACGGTACTTCCCTTCGATGGCCCCTTCCTCTTTGTCTTTGGCCGCGTAATGGATGGCCTTGATGCGGGCGGCCTTCAAGGCTCCCGCGCACATCAGACACGGTTCGAGGGTAACGTAGATCTCGCAGTCACTGAAGTCGGTCTTGCCGAGGATCTTCCCGGCTTCCCTAAGCGCCTCGATCTCGGCGTGCGAGGACACGTCGTGCTTGCTTTCCTTTTTGTTATGGGCGGAGGCCAAAACCTCCCCATGACGCACGATGATGGCCCCGACCGGGACCTCCCCTTCTTCGTAAGCCTTCTTGGCTTCCAGGAGGGCCAAAGACATGAAATCCACGTCGACTAGAGTAAACAAAACCACCGCACAGGGGAAGGGGGCTTAGGGCTGCTCGGTTCCCCGCCTGACCCGGTTCACTCTCTTCTCCTCGCGATGGCCCGAACATTATATAGAAAGGCGGCTACCTTTGGTAGTCGACCCATGGTAAACAAAAAAGGAAGGTCGGAGCCTTCCTATTTGTTCTCAAGGTTTTACTTGATGGGTTTGAGGTACTCGAGGCCGCCCATGTAGGGACGCAGGACCTCGGGGATCTTGACCGAGCCGTCTTCCTGCTGGAATTGCTCAAGCAAAGCCGGGAAGACGCGGCTGGTGGCGAGACCCGACCCATTGAGGGTATGGCAGAAGTGGGTCTTCCCGTCTTTCCCCTTATAACGGATCATGCCGCGCCTAGCCTGGTAGTCGCGGGCGTTGGAGACGCTCGAGACTTCCTTGTAGATCCCCATCGAGGGGATGTAGACCTCGATGTCGTAGGTCCGAGCCATCGAGTGGGAGCAGTCCCCGGCCGCCAGTTTGTCGATCTGGTAGGCCAGCCCGAGCCCTTCGACCAGGGCCTTGGCCTTGTTGACCATTTCCTCGAAGGCGGCGTCGCTCCCCTCTTCGGTCGTGTATTGGACCATCTCGACCTTGTTGAACTGATAGCCGCGGATCATGCCCCGTTCCTCGGTCCGATAGCTCCCGGCTTCCTTCCGGTAGCAGGGGGTATAGGCGAAGTACTTCTTCGGGAGATCGTCGCTAGAGAGGATTTCCCCACGGTGGAGGTTGACGAGGGCCGTCTCGGCGGTCGGGAGCAGGAACTTCCCGGGCTCGACATCGGCCAGCCAGAAGACGTCTTCCTTGAACTTCGGGAACTGGCCGGCCGTAAAGCCGGAGTCGTAGTTCAATAGATGCGGGGGCAGGATGAAGGTGTAGCCGTCTTTCAGATGGGCGGAGATGAAGTAATTGAGCAAGGCCCATTCCAATTGGGCCCCGAGACCGGTGTAGATCCAGGTCCCGGTCCCGCTGATCTTGGCGGCCCGCTTGTAGTCGATGAGGCCGAGCGACTCGGCCAGATCGACGTGGTTCTTGGGAGTGAAGGCGAAGGTCGTCGGTTCCTTGAAGCGGTAGATCGGGTGGTTGTGTTCCTTGAAGCCCGGGGCCAAATCGGGATCGGGGAGGTTGGGCAAAACCGCGACCCGTTCCTTGATTTCCTTTTCGACTTCACCAAGACGCGCTTCCGCTTCCTTGTTTTCGGCGGCCAGCTTCTTGACCTCTTTGAAGACGAGGCTAACGTCCTTTCCTTCCTTCTTCAGTTGGGGAACGGAGGCCGAAAGCTTGTTCTGCTCGGCCTTGCTTTCCTCGACCTTGTGGAGGAGGGTCCTTCTTTCTTCGAAGAGCTTGAGCAAAGGCTCATAGTCGAAGTCCCAGCCCTTGCGGGACAGGAGTTCCTTGACGTATTCGGGTTTTTCCTCGATGAGTTTGATGTCGATCATGGCTACTCTCCTTTAATGGACAACAGGGGTCCGTAGGCTTCCTTCAATGCCTCTCCGAGGCGCGGCAAGGAAGCTTCCGCGGCCTTCCCGGCTGCGGAAATTATAGTCGGCTTTAGGGCTCCTTGGCGGTAAAGCGTGGCTTTTAGGGCCAATTCCTCCGGAGTCAGGCACCCATAGGCCACTTCGTCCCTTTCCAAGGGATCCCCCGGAAGGCTCGGCCCCAGGCGGAAGACCTGGATCCTGGCCGCGAAGGCCTCATAGGTCCCGATCGGATCGCTATGGCGGTAACTGAGAGACAGATAGAAGGCGGCGCTGCTAAGGCCGCTGCGGTAGAGGTCGTCGCTCCCCGAATCGCAGAAGCGGAGGTTGTTGGGGGTCTTGGCGTTGAGCTTGTGCTTGCGGTCGGCCGTCTTCCGGGGGTTGCCGGCCAAGCCGAAGAAGTAGAAGTCGAGGTCCGGAAGCAAAGTCGAGAGTTCCTCGACCGCCTTTAAGCCTTCCTTATCGTCGTAGTCCCCCTTGGCGAAGACGTGCTCATGGCCCGGACGGACCATGAAGTAACGCTCGAAGGCCTTGGAAGTCGGCTCGTCGAGCTTGAGGTAACGCCCGGTATGGGTCGGGGGCGGGAGGATCTTGATGTCACCCGTAACCCCGTCCTTCCTAAGGAGGTTCTCGGCAAACGCCGAGGGGACGAAGATGAGGTCACTATGGGCAAGGAGGACCCGGGCCTTCTTGGACAAGGTCCCCTTCCCCTCCTCGTCGTAATCATAGAACCGCGCTTCAGGATCGTTTTCGGCGTAAAGGGCCGAGGTCGCGGTCGGGGTCCCGAGGGCCTTGAGGTCGACGGCCTCGGCCGCGTGGATCGGCGAGAGGAAATGGACGAGGTGGGGCAACTCCGACAAAGAGTCGACCGTCTCGATCCCGACTTCCTCGAGGGCGTTCTTGAGGTTCTTCCTCAATCTCGTCCCGTCATAGGAGTCGAGGCCCCTCCGGGGACTGTAACGGACGAGGACCCGGGGGCTCATTCGATTTCGTCAGGGGTCACGACCGGTTCGTCGCTTTGTGTAGACGGGGCCGGTTCTGCGGGGATTTCCTCGCCTTCGGTATTAGCGAGTTCTTCCTCGTCGGCGTGGGGGACGATGGCGATCGAGGCCACCTTCTGGCGGTCTTCGAGAGCGATGATCTTCACCCCTTGGGTGTTGCGCCCGGCGATCTTGACCTGGGACAAGGGAGTCCGGATGACGATCCCCTGCTGGGTGATGACCATGAGGTCTTCGTCGCCGTTGATGGCGCGCAGGGCGATGAGCTTGCCGTTTTTGTCGGTGGTCTTGAGGGTCATGACGCCCTTGGCCCCGCGGCTGGTCAGGCGGTAGCCATCGTAGTGGCGCCCGTCCTCGGTATCGGTGTCCTTGGCGTAGCTGATCTTCCCGTAACCCTTCTGGGTCAAGACGAGGATCTTGTCCCCTTCCAAAGAGGAAGTGAGACCAACGACGTTTTCGTTTTCCTCGAGGTTCATGCCCTTGACCCCGGCCGCGGTGCGGCCCATCGGGCGGACGTCTTCTTCCTTGAAGGAGCAGACCTTGCCGTTATCGGCACCCAAGGAGATGATGGCGCTACCATCGGTCAATTTGACATCGAGGAGGTTGTCGCCTTCCTTGAGGGAGAGGGCGATCTTCCCGTTATTGTGGATCGACTTGAATTCGGTGAGGGCGGTCCGCTTTACGACCCCTTTCTTCGAACAGAAGAAGAGGAACTTCCCTTCCGGATACTCGTCGCAGGGGACGATGGAGACGATCTGCTCGTCGCGGTCGAGGTTGAGGAGATTGACCGCCGGCATCCCTTTGCCGACCCTTGAACTATCGGGGATCATGTAGCCCCGCATCCGGTAGACCTTGCCAAAGCTCGTGAAGAACAAGAGGTCGGTATGGGTCTTGGCGTGGAGCATGATCGAGACGATGTCGTTGCTATTGGTGGAGATGCCCTTGACGCCCTTGCCGCCCCGATTCTGGGTCCGGAAGGTGTCGTCGCTCATCCGCTTGAGATAGCCGTTCTTGGTCAAGATGACGATGAGGTCTTCCTGAGGGATGAGGTCTTCATTGTCGATGTCGCCGGCCGAATCGCTGATCTCGGTCTGGCGCTTGTCGCCGTACTTTTCCTTGAGTTCGGTCAGTTCCTGGATCATCAGATCGATGATGTTCTCGCGGCTGGAAAGCAAACGGTCGTACTCGGCAATGTTCTTGACCAATTGGTCGTGTTCGGCGTGGAGCTTCCCTTGTTCGAGGCCCTGGAGACGCCTTAGGGTCATGGCCAAGATGGCCGCGACCTGGGGCTCGTCAAAGCCGAAGCGCTCATTGAGGCGACGGCCCGACTCTTCGTCGTTTTCCGAGTCACGGATGATGTGGATGACCTCGTCGATGTTGTCGTGGGCCTTGATGAGGCCGACGACGATATGATCGCGATCGGCGTCCCTTTTGCGGCGGAATTTGGTCCGCCTGGTCAAAACCGAGACCTGGAATTCGATGTAATTGCTAAGCAAACCGGTGATTGGGAGGATCTTCGGGGCCCCGTCGACGAGGCAGAGGTTGATGATCCCGAAGTTGCATTGGAGTTGGGCGTGCTTCAAAAGGTTGTTGGCCACCACCTCGGGGACGGCGTCGCGCCTGACCTCGATGACGACCCTGATGCCCTCTTTGTTGCTTTCGTCGCGGACGTCGGTGATCCCTTCGACCACCTTGTCGCGGACCAGTTGGGCGATGTTGGAGATCATCGCCGACTTGTTGACCTGGTAGGGGATCTCGGTGACGATGATCCGCGATTTGCCGTTGTCCTCTTCCTCGATGTGGTAACGGGAACGGATGGTGATGGTCCCGGTGCCGTTTGTGTAGGCATCGAGGATCCCTTGGCGGCCCAAAATGACACCTCCGGTCGGAAAATCGGGCCCGTGGAGGTAGCCGTTCATGATTTCTAAGGGCGTGAGTTCGGGGTTCTTGGCCAAGGCGATGACGGCGTCGATGGCTTCGCCGAGGTTGTGGGGGGCCATGTTGGTGGCCATCCCGACGGCGATCCCTTCGGCCCCGTTGACCAAAAGATTGGGGAAGCGCGAAGGCAGGACCTCCGGTTCCTTTTCGGTCCCGTCGTAGTTGTCGACGAAGTCGACGGTATCCTGGTTGATGTCGCGGACCATTTCGACCGCGAGCTTGTTCATCCTGGCTTCGGTGTAACGCATGGCGGCCGGCTCGTCCCCGTCGATGGAACCGAAGTTCCCGTGTCCGTCGACAAGAGGGTAACGGAGGGAGAAGGGCTGGGCCAAACGGGCCAAGGTCATGTAGATGGCGCTATCGCCGTGGGGGTGGTATTTACCCATGACGTCACCGACGATGCGGGCGCACTTCTTGTAGGGGGAACCGGGTTGCATCCCCGATTCGTTCATGGCGTAGATGATGCGGCGTTGGACCGGCTTGAAACCGTCCCTGGCATCGGGCAGGGCCCGCGAGACGATGACCGACATCGCGTAGTTGAGGAAGGCGGTCTGGACTTCCCCGGTCAAATCGCGGTCGATGAGGCCGGGGACGATGCCCTCGGTCGCTTCGACGACGTCGTCCTGCTTTTCTTCTTCCCCTTTAGGGGTCTTCTTCAAATCTTCGTTTTCCATTTACGGCCTCCTATCAAATGTCGAGGTTGCTGGCGAACTTGGCGTTTTCGCTGATGTAGGCCTTGCGGGGCAAGACGTCGTCGCCCATGAGGTCGGTGAAGGCCTTTTCGGCCGTCGCCGCGTCGTCGACCGTGATCCTGATCATCTTCCTGGCCTTCGGATCCATGGTCGTTTCCCAAAGCTGCTGGGCGTCCATTTCCCCCAAGCCTTTGTAGCGCTGGAAGGGATAGCCTTCCTTGAGGTTAAGGGCCTTCTTCAAGACGGCCAATTGGGCGTCGTTGTAGGCATAGTAGGCCTTGCCCTTGAGGTCGATCTTGTAAAGCGGCGGTTGGGCGATGTAGACATAGCCCCCGTCGATGAGGGGCCGCATGAAGCGGTAGAAGAAGGTCAGTAGCAAAATCCGGATGTGGTCGCCATCGACGTCGGCATCGGTCATGATGACGATCTTGTGGTAGCGGATCTTGCTGACGTCGAAGTTGTCGCGGACCCCGGCCCCGATGGCCGTGATCATGTTCCCGATTTCGGCGTTGGCCCAAATCCTATCTTCCCGCGCTTTCTCGACGTTGAGGATCTTCCCGCGGAGCGGGAGGATGGCCTGGGTTTCGCGGTCGCGGCCGGTCTTGGCCGAGCCGCCGGCCGAGTTCCCCTCGACGATGAAGAGTTCGCATTTCTCCGGGTCCTTGGAGGAACAATCGGCGAGCTTGCCGGGCAAGGTCGTGATATCGAGGGCGCTTTTGCGGGCTTTTTCGCGGGCGACCCGGGCGGCATCCCTGGCCTTGGCGGCGTTTTTGATCTTTTCGATAAGGAGTTTGGCGATCCCGGGGTTTTCCAAAAGGAAGCGCGAAAGGTGTTCCCCGACCACGGTCGAGACGATCTTGCGGACCTCGCTATTGCCGAGCTTGGTCTTGGTCTGGCCTTCGTATTGGGGGTTGGGGTGCTTGACGGAGATGACCGCGGTCAAACCCTCGCGGCAGTCGTCGGTCGTGAAGTTGGCCTCATCCTCGTCGAGGAATTTGAACTTCCGGGCATAGTCGTTGATGATGCGGTTGAGGGCGAGGTTGAAGCCTTCGACGTGGGTCCCGCCTTCCTTGGTCGAGATGTTGTTGCAGAAGGAATAGGTCCCGTCGCTGTTGTAGGAATCGGTCCACTGCATCGCCACTTCGGCGTAGATCCTCTCCTTGGTCACCCCGTCGAGCAAGGTGACGGATTCGGCCCCCTGGCAATAAATGACCTCGGGGTTGACCGGGATCTTGTTGGTGTTGATGTAGGTGACGTATTCGCGGATCCCGCCATTGTAAAGGAAGGTGTCGGTCACTGGGGCCTCACCCCTAAGGTCGGTCAAGGTCAAACGGACCCCGCCGTTGAGGAAGGCCATCTGGCGAAGGTGGTTCTTGATTGTCTCATAATTGAACTCGGTGGTCTCGGTGAAGGTGTCGGCCGAGGGCATGAAGGTGACCTTGGTGCCGTGGTCGTTGGCATCGGCGATCCGCTTCAGGTGTCCGACCGGGACGCCCCCGTTTTCGAAACGGATGAAGTAGGCCCCGCCTTCCTTGTGGACCTCGACTTCGAGCCAGGCCGAAAGGGCATTGACGACCGAGGCACCGACGCCGTGGAGGCCGCCGGCCACCTTGTAGCCGCCGCCTTCCCCGAACTTGCCGCCGGCGTGAAGGATCGTAAAAGCCGTCTCCACGCCCGACAGGCCGCTTTTCTTGACGACGTCGACCGGAATGCCACGGCCGTCGTCCTGGACCGTCAAAGAGCCGTCTTTGTTGATCGTCACTTCGATGTGGGTGCAGTAACCGGCCAAGGCTTCGTCGATGGAATTATCGACGATTTCCCAAACCAGGTGGTGGAGGCCGGCGGCCGCCGTCGTCCCGATGTACATGCCGGGGCGCTTGCGGACGGCTTCGAGGCCTTCGAGGACCTGGATGTTGTCCCCGGTGTATTTGGCGTCGGCCCTTTCTAAGCCGCGCTCGTTTTCGATGTCGCTTTTCTCGTAGGTGAAGCGGTCTTCTTCGGGGATCGCGTTCTTCTTTTCTTCTACCATTACTTTCCTCCGATCTGGTGGTTTTCGATATGGAAGCGGGTCCCGGTGAGACCCACGATGTCATTGGTGGCGGTGATGAAGGCCTGCTTCATCTTGGCGAGGAGGGCCATGAGGCGGTGGCGGTGCCTGTCGTCGAGTTCGGCCATCACGTCGTCGAGGAGGACGACCGGCTTCTTCTCCTCCTCGTTTACGAGGGGGTAGGGCGAGAGCTTGAGGGCGATGGCCATCAGGCGGTTTTCCCCTTGGCTCCCGTAAGTGGCGAGGTCCTTGCCGTCGAGGAGGACCCGGAAGTCCTCGCGGTGGAGGCCGTCTCCCGTCATCCCCTTCTCGCGGTCGCTAGCTAGGCTGTTGCGGTAGTAGTTGAGGGCGACTTCCCTGTAGTCCCCTTCTTCCACGAAGGGGTGGTAGATGAGGGCGACCTTCCTTTTCTCGCCGTAGAGGTAGGCGGCGATCTTCCCGAGGGCGATGGCCATCTCGGCCACGTATTCCTTCCGCCGCCTTTCTAGCGGCTCCCCTAAGGCCACCAATTCCTCGGTGAGGGTGGCTATGGCCAGCTCGTCGGGATCCTCGGCCTTCAAGAGGGCGTTGCGGTCCTTGAGGACCTTGCCGTAGGCGTTGAGGCCCCTCAGGTAATCGGGGTACTGCTTCCCGATGCTGAGGTCGAGGAAGGCTCTTCTGGCCGCGGGCGAACCCTTGAAGAGGGCGACGTCGCTAGGAAGGAAGAGGACGGTGTTGAGGTAGCCCCTGAGGTCGCTCAGGCGGGTAATCGCCTTCCCGTCGATGGCCCCCTTCTTCCCGTCTTTCCCGAGATACAGGGACAGGCGGTGGCGGTGGCCACCCTCTTCGATCCGGGCTTCGAGGTAGGCCCCCTTGGCCCCGTAACGGATGAGGGCGGTGTCCTCTTCGCCTCTGAAGCCCTGGCCGAGGCTTAAGGCATAGACGGCCTCGAGGAGGTTCGTCTTCCCGGCCCCGTTCTTGCCGTGGATGAGGTTGGTCCCTTCCCCGGGCCGGAACTCGAGGGCTTCGTAGCCCCGGAAGTCGCGGAGGCGGAGGGAGAGGATCTTCATTTGGATATCAGGCGGAAGGTTCCCTCTACCAGGACCACCTCGTCGCCGGGTCTAAGTTTTCTTCCCCGCCGATCCTCTTTCTCCCCGTTGATTTTGATTTCGTGATCCGCGAGATAGGCCTTGGCCTCCCCGCCGGTGCTCACGAGATCGAGAAACTTCAACAGCTGTCCGAGGGTGATGTAGTCGCTATTGATGGCGACCTCCCTGACCTGTTTTTCCATGCGGATAGTTTACTACTACGTAGTAAAAAAGAAAACGCCTTTCGGCGCTTTCTAGAGGGGTTTTTGGGCTTTTGCCTTAGCGGGTCCGCATCGGGGTCACCAGTTCGATGACCGAGTCGTCCTTGGGCGACTTGATGACGAAGGGTTTCATCTCGGCCACGAAGGAAATGAGGACGTCTTGGGAGCGCACGGCCTTGATGGCATCGGCCACGTAGGAGGAGTTGAAGTTGATCTCCAATCTCTCCCCGGTGTACTGGAACGTCTCGAGGCACTCGGCGGCGTAGCCGTCCTGGCCGTTCTTGGCCGAAACCTCGACCCGTTCCCGGGTCATGGTCAGTTTGACCAAGGGAGTCCGGTCGATATTGAGGACGCTGATGCGCTCGATGGCGCTTAGTAGCTCCAAGGCATTGACCTCGAGGAAGTAGTTGAAGGTATTGGGGATGACGCGACTCGAGACCGGGTAATCGCCGCTGAGGACGCTGCAGGAGACCAGGGTGTTCCCGTAGGCGAAGAGGATCTTCTCGGGGAAGCAGCTGATCCTGACGCTTTCGTAGCCCTCGAACATCCTGACGAGACCCGAAAGGGTCTTGGCGGGGACGTTGGCCGTGAATTCGACGTTTTCGGGGATGGCCACCATCTTGCTCGAAAGGCGGGCCGAGTCGGTGGCGGTGGCGGTCAGCATGCCCCCGGAGGCCCTGAGGTTGATCCCGGTCAAAACCGGACGCGAGTTCTTGATGGGGGCGGCAAAGGAGGTCTGGTCGACGACGTCGATCAAGGTCTTGACCGGCATCTCGAAGGCCTCGCGGGCTTCCTCGAGTTCGATGTCGGGATATTGGTCGACCTCGATGGAGGGGAGGTTGGTGACGTTGTTGCCGCCGCTGATGCGGGCGGTCGTCCCGTCGATGACCTCGAGGGTCACCTCGGCCGTGTCGAGGCGCTTGATGAGCTCGATCAGCTTCTTGGCCTCGACCAGGGCCCCGCCTTCCCCGATGTTGCGGATGATCTCGGTCTCACCGAGGGCGACGGGAACCAGGGTCTTGATGGCGACGTCGCCGTCACTGCCGGTGATCTCGAGGCCCCGGCTTGTCATATCGAGCTTCAGGGTCATGAGGACTGGGTTGCTGGACTTGGGTCCGACGGCGTGTCCGGCCGTCAGTAACCCCTTGAGGAATTCTTCTTTGTTGATGGTTAGGCGCATGGCGATTACCTCTTTTTATTTATTCATTTTATTTTGTTCTTTTAATAATGATTACGATGATGTCTGTGGAAATTGTGGATAACTTGGCTTTGTCCTGATTTCAGCACCCATTTTCCCTCCTGTGACAATATCGATTTTCTTTCGATGGTTCCTAGGTTTTCAGCTTGGATTTGAGGGCGGCGATCGTCTTCTTGAGGGCCGGATCGGTTTTCAACGTTTTTTCCACTTTTTGTACACCGTTCATGACCGTCGCGTGGTCCTTGCCCCCGAAGTACTCCCCGATTTTGGCAAAGGGAAGGTCGAGGAGGTTCCTGATCAGATACATGGCGATGTGGCGGGCCAAGGCGATCTGGCCGGTCCTATTCTTCCCGGTGATCTGGGAGACGCTTAGGTAGAAATAGTCGGCGACCGTGCTGACGATCTTCTCTTCCGAGAGCTTGTCCTTCTCTTCCTTGGCCTCGATGTCGTCCTGGACCGCCTTCTTGGCCTCCTCGAGGCTGATCTTCTCGCCCGGATGGCTGGTCATGAAGAAGATGAGGCGGACCAAACGGCCCTCCAGTTCCCTGACGTTGCTTGAGAAACGCCGGGCGAAGAAGGGGATGATCTCCGGATCGAAGACCTCTTCGTCGAGGCCGTAGGCCGCGATCTTGGTCCTGAGGATCTTCTCGGCCGTCGATTGGTCGGGCGGGTTGACCGAGAGGGTCAAGCCTTGGGCAAAACGGGTCAGTAGACGGGAGGAGAAGCCCTCCATCTTGCTAGGATGGGTATCACTGGTCAAAACGACCTGGCGCCCGAGGGAAATGAGCATGTTGAAGATGCTGAAGAAGGTCTCCTCGGTGTTCTTCCTTCCCTTGAGGAATTGGACGTCGTCGACGAGGAGCATGTCGACGTGATCGCGGAAAAATCCCCGCAATTCGTCGCCCCTTCGCTCGCCTCCGACGAATTTGACGTACTCGTCGAAGAAGTCGTTGGCGGTCACGTAAAGGACTTCTTTGCCCGGAAAACGGGACTTGTAGGCATTGCCGACGGCGCTTAGCAAATGGGTCTTTCCAAGGCCCGATCCCCCGTAGATGAAGAGGGGGTTGTAGAGGCCGGCCGGGGCCTTGGCGGCCATCAGGGCCGCCTGGTAGGCGTCGCGGTTGGAATCCCCCTCGACAAAGGTCTCGAAGGTGAATTTCGGATTGAGAATGGCGTCCTTGAAGAACCGCGGTCCCTCCTTGGCGGCCGCTTTCTTTTCTTCCGTCAGTTCGGATTTCTCCTGGAAGACGACTTCGAAGCCGCTTTGGGTCACTTCCGAAAGGATCTCGGCCACTAAGCTCGAGTAGGACTTCGAAAGGACCTGGGCCGCCACCGCCGAATTGACGGCGATGTAGGCCGTCTTGCCGTCGGTTTTGACGAGCCGCGCCGAGGAGAAGAAGGCATCGTAGACCTCAGGGTCCCCGAGTTTGTCGGATATCCTTTTTTGGGTTTCCTGCCAGATGGCGGAGAGGGCACTGACGGTCGTATCCATAAGCGGACAAAAGATACCACTTTTCCACCTCCGTAGGAGGAGTTTAAACGTAAAAATTGATTTATCCACAACGCCGATTCCCGATAGTGCCCACGGGGCCTAGGAAATCGACTTTTCCACAACTTGCTCATTGTGGATAACTTGTGGATAACTTTTTAGCCCTTTACGATTTGGTGGAAAACTCAAAATATAAGCGCTTTCTCCACAATGTTTCGAGGATTTTTTGCCCTGTTTCCAACTAGTCCGTTGCGGGTTTGTCCACCAAAATGTGGAAAACTTATCAACACGCCTGTGGAAAACTCATTGGCAGGGGCCCTCTCACGCATATACGCGCGAAAGTTATTGAGGGCGGGGCCTCTAATCCCTATAATCTACCCGCACGCACGTTAAACCCAGGAGTATCAACCATGTCCAAGAAAACGTATCAACCTTCCAAACTCAAGCACCAGAACGTCAACGGCTTCCGCGCCCGGATGGCCACCCACAACGGCCGCAAGGTTTTGGCCCGCCGTCGGGCCAAGGGCCGCGCCGTCATCAGCGCCTAAGGATGAAAAAGGCCGACCGCATTCTCGACCACGAGGAGTTCGCGGAAATCAGAAAGGAAGGCAAGAGGTTCAAAAGCCCCAACCTCCTTCTGCATTACCGGAGCAACGACTCGAAGGCCAGGGTCGGCGTCGGCGTCTCGAAGAAAAACGGGAACGCCGTTACCCGCAACCTCATCAAAAGGCAAATCCGCGCCGCCATCGACCGCCATCTCGAACCAGGCACCCCCATCGACCTCATCGTGACCGCCCGCTATGAATACCAAACGCAAGCCGGGGCCGCGATCGAAGGGGAACTGGCCGCGGATCTTGAAGCCATCGGAGCTAAGAGAATTGACTAACAAAAAAACAACCAAATTAGTGGGAGTTGCCGCCTTAGGTCTCGGCGGCCTCTTGCTTTTGAGCGGCTGCACCGCTTCTTTTTGCAGTCCGGCCGACCAGGCCAACATGCTCTACCCCTATGACCAAGGGGTCACGGTCTATTGCGACAAGGAAGACATTCCCGAGGCCTATGCCGACAGCGCCTTCCAGATCTTCGAAGGCAACGACGTCCTTTATGGCTATATCCCGAAGGACGACAACGGTAACTTCAGCGCCCCCGGCGCCGCCTTCCTCCGCGATACGGTCCTCGCGGCCGCCGCCAGCAACGGCCAGCAGATCCCCAGCGACACCTACTTCGCCTTCATCGACCAGAAGACGGTCGAAGTCGCGGTCGATGCCTTCATCGAGGCCCATTCGGAAGACAATCCCGAAACCGAGAAGAACGAAGAGATCCTCATCGATGGGGAACCACTCTCCCGCCTCAACATCACCGCGGAATACGTCAACGCCTACAACGTCGACGAAGAGGGCAACCAGACGACCATCAAACCCATCGATGCCGCCGCCCTTCGTGAGTTCGGCCATCTCAAATACTGGGGTCCCGAGGGCAACGAAGCCCTCTGGGCTTATTTCGATGCCTGGACCGACGAGGCCCGTCTTTCGACCGAACCGGGGCTAGGCTACCTCAACTGCCCGAGTGCCGACTTCGAGAATAGTTACAAGACCCAAGCCCTCAACAAGATCGCGGCCGCCCGTAGCTGCATTGCCACCCAGGATGGCAATTACGGCCACTACGGTCCCGACAACGAATGGGACGTCGCCATCGAGGGCAAAGATTGGGGCTATGCCTGGCAGAAAGGCTTCTTTGAAGGCCTTTTGGTCTTCCCCATCGCCTGGCTCACCGACACCATCGCCTATGCCATCGACCCGGCCATGACCGGGGTTCCGCAGATCATCGCCCTCTGTTTGGTGACTTTGATCGTCCGGGCCTTCATGGTTTTGGTCAGCTTCCGTTCGACGATCAGCCAGCAGAAGATGCAGGCTCTCCAGCCACAGCTGGCCAAGCTCCAGGCCAAGTATCCCAATAGCAATACCAACCAGGCCCAGCAGCAAAGGCTGGCCCAGGAGCAGATGGCCCTATACAAACGAAACAAGATCCATCCCTTCTCCTCGATGCTGGTCTTGGTGGTCCAATTCCCCCTCTTCCTCTGCGTCTGGGGTGCCTTCCAGGGTTCGAGCGTCCTTTCTAGCGGCGCCGTCCTCAATCTCCGTCTAAGCGACACCATCAGCACCGTCTTCTTCAACTTCACCGGCGAGTGGTACCTGAATTCGACCGGTTGGTGGACGGCTTTGGTCCTCTTCATATTCATGGCGGCCGCCCAGATCGTCTCGATGCTGCTCCCTCAGTGGATCAACAAGAAGCGTCTGAGGAAGGTGGCGCGTCTGACCAAGAACCCGGCCCAGGACAAGAACACCAAGACCATGAAGTGGGTGATGTACGGGATGATGGTTTTCACCATCATCATGGGCTTCTTCCTGCCTTCCGCCATGGCGGTCTACTGGTTCATCGGGGCCCTCATCTCCATGGTCCAGACTGCCATTACCCAGGCCGTCATCGCCAAACAAGACAAAAAGAAAAAGGAAAGAAGGTATAGATAATGAAAGAATATTCCGGCAAGACCCTCGAAGAGGCCCTTGAAGAGGCCTCGAAGGAAAGCGGCCTCGACCCCAAGGACCTCGTCTACAAGGTAACCGAGGAAAAGAAGGGCCTCTTCTCCAAGAAGGTGACGATCGAAGTCAGCGACATCAACGACGCGATGGAATATGCCGAGGATTACCTCCGGCAGGCCGTCGGCGGCATGGGGGTCGACCTCGAATTCGCCGAGACCATCGAAGAGGACGTGATCCGCATCATCCTCAATTCCCCGCGTAACCCGATTTTGATCGGGAAGAACGGGCGGACCCTCCAGGCCCTCAACGAACTGACGAAGCTGGCGGTCAGCAACCGCTTCCACCACCGTTACCGGATCCTCTTAGACGTCAACGGCTACAAGGAAGACAAATATTCCCGCATTGCCTATATCGCCAGAAGGACGGCCCACGACGTCATCCGGAGCCGCCTCGATGCCAAGCTCGAGCCGATGACCCCCGATGAAAGGCGGATCGTCCACAATACCCTGGCCAACATGGCCAACATCAAGACCGAATCGGTCGGTGAAGGCAAGGAACGGGCCGTCGTCATCAAATACGTCGAATAAGCGGGTCACCCCGCTTTTTTAAAACCATGGACAAGTTCATCTACGCCCCCGCTACCCCTTTGCTTAGAAGTGCCATCTCCATCGTCCGCTTAAGCGGCGATGGGGTTTTCGACGCCTTGAGAAAGTGCTTCTCCCCCTCCTTCAAGGAAGTCACCAAGAGGACGGCCTTGGTGGGAACCATCAAGGACGGGGACCGTCTGATCGATGAGGTGGTTTTGCTTCTCTACAAAGGGCCCAATTCCTACGACGGGGAGGACATGGGGGAAATCATGTGCCATGGCTCGCCCCTCATCGTCGAGGAAATCTGCACCTTGTTGGAAACCCTCGGTGGACGGAAGGCTGCCCCTGGGGAGTTTTCCGCGCGGGCCTACTACAACGGCAAGATGGACCTGGTTCAGGCCGAGGCCGTCAATGACCTCATCTCCGCCGATACGGAAGGGGCCAAGACCCTGGCCCTCTCCTCCCTGCAGGGCCTTTCTTCTGGTCGCGTCAAGCCCCTCCGGGACGAAGTCGAAACGATGCTGGCCCTCATGGAGGTCGGCTTCGACTATCCCGAGTACGACGACATCGCCACCGCGAATCTGGAAGAGATCGGGAACAAGGCCCAGAAAGTCGCGGAGGCCCTGGGATCATTGATCAAGGAAGGCCGGGAAGGAAGATTGGTCAAAGACGGGGTCAAGGTCGCCCTTATCGGGAAGCCCAACGTTGGCAAATCAAGCCTCCTCAATGCCCTCCTCCATAAGGACAAGGCCATCGTCAGCGACATCCCGGGAACGACCCGGGATGTCGTGGAAGGCGACCTCAATTACAAGGGCCTTTCCTATCATTTCCTCGATACCGCGGGTCTACGGGAAGGCGAAGGGGCAATCGAGAAAATCGGGATCGAGAAAAGCCTAGAGGCCGCCGAGGAGGCCGATATCCTGGTCCTGGTTTTGGATTCCTTGAACGAAGAAAGGCCGGAGATCGACGAAAGCCTGAGGGGCAAGGAGATGATCGAGGTCTACAACAAAGCGGACCTCCTGAAAGAAGAAAAGGAAGGCCGGCTTTACGTCTCCGCCTTGAAGCAGGACGTCGAACCCTTGCTCAAGGAAATCTCCAAGCGCCTCGGCCTCGGCGAAAAGGCCTTCAGGACCCCCAGCCTCAACAATGCCCGTCAGCTCTCCTTATTATCAAAGGCCAGAGGGGCCCTTCTCGAGGCCTCTTCCCTGGCCCTGGGAGGCGGAACCGCGGACATCGTGTCATCCTTATTATTAGAGGGTTACAACAACCTCCGGGAACTGCTTGGAGAAGGGGTGACCTCCGATCTCACCGACGAGATCTTCTCCCGTTTCTGCGTAGGTAAATAAGATGATCGATTCCCATACCCATTTGAATGACGAAGCCCTCTATGACTCTCGCGAAGAGGTCATAAAAAGAGCCAAAGAAGCCGGGGTCCACACGATGCTATGCGTCGGTTATGACCTCGAGAGCTCAAGGAAGGCGGTCGAGATCGCAAACACCCACGAGGGTGTTTTCGTCGCGGTCGGTTACCAGCCCGAGAATATCGAAGGCGTCGATTTGGAAATCCTGAAGGAAATCGAAAAACTCGCCGCCTCTTCCCCGAAGGTCATCGCCATCGGGGAAATCGGCCTCGACTACCATTGGCGCAAGAAGGAAGAAGCCGGAGATAGGCAAAAGGCCTTCCTGATCGCTCAGATCGAGATGGCCAACCGCCTGAACCTCCCGATCTCCATCCATTGCCGCGACGCGATCGGGGACATGTACGAGGTCCTTTCCACCCACACGGTGGAACGTAGGGGCGTCCTCCATTGCTACTCCGGGAGTCCGGAGATGCTTGAAAGGTTCGCAAAACTTGGGTTTTATTTCGGATTCGGCGGAGTCACGACCTTCAAGAACGCCAAGACGACCAAGGAATGCGCGACCATCTGCCCGATAGATCGTCTGCTCCTAGAGACCGATGCCCCCTATCTGGCCCCGGTCCCCTTTAGGGGCCAGACCAACGAACCGGCCTATGTCCCCTACGTCCTAAAGACCATCGCGGAGCTGAGGGGAATGGACGAAAAGGAATTGGAAAGGCAGACGGATGAGAACTTCCGTCGCCTCTTCCACGTGGAACCATGAAACCCCTGGAGTTCGATGGCGTCATCGTCGTGGAAGGTGAGACGGACCGCGTCTTTCTCTCCACTTTCCTAAGCGGGGAAATCGTCATTACCAATGGGTCAGAAGTTCCACGTGAAACTATCAATTACCTCAAAGAGGTAAGTAAGACGCGGCCCATCATCGTTTTGACCGATCCCGATTATCCGGGTTTACGGATCCGCCACCTCTTGGAAGAAGAGATTCCCGGGGTCCGGCACGCCTTCATGGAGAGGGAGGCCTGCAAGGGCAAGAAGAAACTCGGAGTGGCCGAATCAAACAAAGACGCGGTCCTCAAGGCCCTCTCGGAAGTCCTCGTTCCCAAAAAGGATGCAAAACCCTCCGATGTCACTTATTTTTCGCTCGTGGAAAGAGGTTTGACGGGAGACGCGGGCGCCAAAGAAAGAAGGATCAAGGTCATGGAGAAGCTGGGTCTAGGCTATGGGAACGCCAAGACGATGCTGAAGAGGTGCCATTACAAGGGCATAATGCTGAGGGACATCGATGAAGTCGTTGGTCAATAAGGAAACATATTTCTCCCGGATCAGGGAATACAAGCTGCTGGCCAAGAAGGAAGTGGGCCAGAACTTTTTGGTCGATCCCTCCCTGGCCGAAAAAACGGTCTCCCTCCTCTTGGATCCTTCCGAAGGACCCATCCTCGAGATCGGGCCCGGGGCCGGATCTTTGACCTATTTCCTCATCGAAAAGGGCTACCGCGGGACCGCGGTCGATATCGACGAGGGGCTGGTTTTGAAGTTGCAGGAAGACTTCGCCTTCGCCTCCGACTTCAAGATCGAAAGAGGCAATGCCCTCAAGGCCGATTATGGGCCTTATGTCCAATTGATCGGGAACCTCCCTTACTACATTACCTCGTCCTTGATCGAGACCTTCTTGTTCGAGGCCCCGAAGGCCAAACGCGGGGTTTTCATGGTCCAGAAGGAGGCCTATGAAAGGCTGACGGCCGGGCCCAATACCCGTGATTACTCGCCCCTTTCGATCATGTTTTCCCTCTTGGGCCAGGCCAAGAAGGCCTTCTTGGTTCCTCCCTCTTCATTTCAGCCCTCTCCCCACATCGAAAGTCTGGTCTTTACCTACGATTTCCAGGAGGGCCGCGATTTGGAAAGGGCCAAGGAATTCCATGCCTTCCTCAAGAAGTGCTTCGCCCTCCGTCGCAAGACCCTCGCCAACAATCTGAAGAAGTTCTATCCAGCCGAAATTCTGGATAAGAGCCTCAAGGAATTGGGCCTCCAATCGGCGCGGGCCGAGGCCGTCAAGAGCCCCCTTTTGGAAACCCTTTTCCAAAAACTCTCCAATTGACCTCTTCTACAAAGAAGAGAAACTGCTAATAATAGGGCCACCATGATTGTCAAATCATTCGGGAAGATCAACCTCTCCCTCTCAGTCAAGGGGAAGAAACCCGACGGGTACCACACCCTGGAAATGGTCAACCTCCCCATCGAACTCCACGACACGATCGAAATTTCGACCGCACCTTATCTTCAGGATAGCTTCGTCACCTGCGACGACGCCCATTTGAACGCCCTCCACCATAACCTCTGCTACAAGGGCCTCGAGGCCATGCGGGCCAAGTTCGGCTTTACCCAGAACTTCCTGATCCATATCCATAAGGAAATCCCCTTTGCCGCCGGTCTCGGCGGAGGGTCGAGCAACGCCGCCGCGGTGATGCTCAGCATCGCCAAGATCCTCAAGCTCAAGTGCCAGCTTTCCGACCTCAATCCCCTCGGGGCCGCCATCGGGGCCGATGTCCCCTACTTCCTGGCCTCCTCCCCGGCTTATCTGACCGGGATCGGGGAAAACGTCACGCCACTCAAGGCCAAGAACTCCTATGAAGTCGTCCTGCTAAAACCCGACGAGGGTCTATCCACCAAGGACGTCTATGGGATCTGCGATAACTTCCCGCGCCTCACCATCGACACCAAGAAGGTCATCAAGGGCCTAGAAGAAGGCGATGAGGAACTGATCGCCGGAAATGCCGGGAACGACCTGACCGCGGCCGCGGTCTCGCTTCTTCCCCCCGTCAAGGACTACATCAAGGAAATGCAGGCCGATCCGGCCTTCTTCTACGTCGCCATGACGGGTTCTGGCTCTTCGGTCTTCGGTCTCTCGACCGATCCCAAGAAGGCCAGGGAAGCCTACCGGCGCTTCGAAAAGAAGGGCTACAACGTTTATTTGACGAGGACCATGAGATGAAAGAGAGATACGCGATCGTTTTGGCGGCCGGCAAGGGCACCCGCATGAAAAGCCTCCGGGACGACATCTCGAAGGTCAGCTACCCGATCCTCAAGACCCCGCTTCTGAAGTACGTCCTCATGGCCCTCCACCCCCTCGGCCTCAAGAAGAAGGTCGTGGTGGTCGGCTTCGGGGGCGAAACCTCCTCCAAGATCGCCGAAAAGGAAGCCGAGATCGTCTGGCAGAAGGAACAAAAAGGGACGGGACACGCCATCATGATGGCGGCCCCCAACCTCTCTAACCTTGAAGGCAATACCATCGTCTGCTGTGGGGATACTCCCCTATTAACGACGCAAACCCTCGGTGCCTTGCTGGATTACCACGAAAACAATCACAATGACCTCACCATCTTGACGGCCGTCCTCGATAATCCCCGCGGCTATGGCCGCATCATCGTCGACGAGAAGGGTCAGGTCGAGGCCATCCGCGAGCAAAAGGACTGCTCGAAGGAAGAAGAGGCCATCAAGACCATCAACGCCGGGGTCTATGTCTTCGATAACAAAAAGCTCTTCGACAATCTCGATAAACTATCGACCGAAAACGCCGCCCACGAATACTACCTGACCGACATGGTCGGTATCTTCAACCGCCTCGGCTACAAGGTCGGCCACCTCAGTTGTCGCGACTTCCAAGAGACCCTCGGGGTCAATGACCGGGTCCAGCTCGCCGAAGCGGCCAAGATCATTAGAAAAAGGATCAACACCGGTCTCATGCTCTCCGGGGTTAGCATCGAAGACCCGGATTCGACCTACATCGGGCCCGAGGTGGAAATCGGACAGGATACCGTCATCGCTCCCAATGTCCATATCTATGGGACCTCGAAGATCGGCCAAGGCAATGAAATCGGGCCGGACTGCCACTTCGAAAACGTCGAAATCGGTAATGGTAACACCATAACCCACACCCACTTAAGCGAGGTTAGAATCGGCAATGGCAACGACCTTGGGCCGTATCTCAGGGCCCGCAAAGGCGTGGTGATCGGTAGTCACACCCGGATCGGGAATTTCAACGAACTGAAGAACAGCAACTTCGGGGACGGCAGCAAATGCGCCCACCTCTCCTATGTCGGCGACGCCGACGTCGGGGAAAGGGTCAACATCGGCTGCGGGACCATCATCGCCAACTACGACGGGGTCAACAAGTTCCGGTCCAAGATCAAGGATGGGGCCTTCGTCGGCAGCGGCACCATCCTCATCTCCCCCGTGACCCTCGGGGAAAAGAGCCTTTCGGCGGCCGGAAGCGTCATCACCGAAGACGTCCCCGACCACGCGATGGGCATCGCCAGGGACCGCCAGGTCAATAAGGAAGGCTATGCCGACCTCTATCGCCTCCAGGCCGAAGCCAAGAAGAACAAGAAGGAATAGCCTTCTTCTCCAATTGGAATGAAACCGCCTCCTCATGGGGGCGGTTTTTCTTATGTCGGAAGTTACTTTAATAAGATAGAAAAAAAGGCCCCCTTGCGGGAGCCTTGATTGTCAGGTCAGGCCTTACTTCTTGATGATGTAGGTCTTCTTGACTTCCTTGACCGAGGCCTTCTCCCTTTCGTGGAGGATGTGGGCCTGGGCGGCGGCTAGACGGGCAACCGGCACGCGGAAGGGCGAGCAGGAGACGTAGTCAAGGCCGACGCGGTCATAGAATTCGATGGAAGCCGGATCGCCGCCGGTTTCACCGCAGACCCCGACCGTGAGGTTGGGGTTGGTGGCACGGCCGCGTTCGAAGGCGATCTTCACGAGTTCGCCGACACCCTTCTTGTCGATGGTCTGGAAAGGGTCGAATTCATAGATCTTCTTATCGTAGTAGTAGCCGAGGAACTGCTGGGCATCGTCACGGCTGAAGCCCATGGTAAGCTGGGTCAGGTCGTTGGTGCCGTAGCTGAAGAATTCGGCTTCTTCGGCGATTTCACCGGCCATGAGGGCGCCCCGCGGGACTTCGATCATGGTACCGACGTGATAGGTCATCTTGACCCCGGCCTTGGCGAGTTCGCCATCGACGGCTTCGGTCACGATGCCCTTGACGTACTTGAACTCTTTGAGCTCTTCGGTGAGCGGGATCATGATTTCCGGTTCGACCGGCTGGCCAAGGTCCTTGGAGGCCTTGATGGCAGCCTGGGCGATGGCGGTCGCCTGCATCCGGTAGATTTCCGGATAGGCCACGGCCAAACGGCAGCCACGGAAGCCCATCATCGGGTTGGCTTGGATGAGGGTCGTGATCTTGTCGCGGACCTTCTGTTCGGAGACATTGAGGTCCTTGGCGATCTCGGCGATCTTGTCATCCTCGTGGAGGCCCGGGAGGAATTCGTGGAGAGGCGGGTCGAGCAAACGGATGCAGACATGGGTTCCGGGGTTGGCCATGTACATCTTGTAGAAGTCATCGACCTGGTAGGGGCGGAGCTTTTCGAGGGCGGCCACCCGTTGTTCGGTCGAGTCGCTGAGGATCATGCCGCGCATATGGAGGATGCGGTCGACCCCGAAGAACATACGTTCGGTCCGGCAGAGGCCAATGCCTTCGGCCCCGAAGCGGTTGCCGACTTCGGCGTCGGTCGGGGTGTTGGCGTTGACACGGATCTTGAGACGGCGGTTCTTGTCGGCCCAATCCATCATGCGGCCGAAGTCGCCGCCCATGGAGGCCGGGACCATCTTGACTTCCCCGGCGTAGATGAGGCCGGTGGAACCGTTGACGGAGACGACGTCCCCTTCCTTGTAGACCTTGTCACCGACGGTGATGGTCTTCTTTTCTTCGTCGATCAGGGCTTCACCGCAGCCGGCGACGCAGCACTTGCCCATGCTGCGGGCCACGACGGCGGCGTGCGAGGTCATACCACCGCGTTGGGTGATGATGGCTTCGGCATTGACCATCCCGATGATGTCTTCGGGCGAGGTCTCGGCCCGGGCCAAGACGACCTTGGTTCCGGCGTCTTTCTGGGCCTTGGCTTCTTCGGCCGAGAAGACGAGCTTGCCGGTGCCGGCACCCGGGGAGGCCGGGAGGCCTTTGAGGATCGGCTCATGGCGCTTCAGGTCTTCTTCGTCGAAGGTCGGGTGGAGCAAGTCATTGAGTTGCTTGGGTTCGACGCGGAGGCAGGCTTCCTTCTCGTCGATGACGCCTTCGTCCACGAGGTCGCAGGCGATCTTGAGGGCGGCCCTGGCGGTCCGCTTGCCATTGCGGGTTTGGAGGAAGTAGAGCTTGCCATCTTCGATGGTGTACTCCATGTCCTGCATGTCCTTGTAATGGGCTTCCATCGCCTTGATGGTCTTCAAGAACTGGGCATAGACGTCCGGCATGATCTTGTTGAGCTCTTCGATGTGCATCGGGGTCCGGACGCCGGCGACGACGTCTTCGCCCTGGGCATTGATCAAGAACTCAGCATAGACCTTGTTTTCCCCGGTCGAGGGGTTGCGCGAGAAGGCCACGCCGGTCCCGGAACGCTCGTTGAGGTTGCCGAAGACCATGGTCTGGACGTTGACGGCGGTGCCCCATTCATAGGGGATCCCGTTCATCTGACGGTAGACGTTGGCGCGGGGGTTGTCCCAGCTGCGGAAGACGGCAGCCACCGCCTCGTTGAGCTGGATGTAGGGATCGCTCGGGAAGTCTTCCCCGACGGTCTTCTTGTAGTATTCCTTGTACTGCTTGACGAGTTCCTTGAGGTCATCGGCCGGGACTTCGTAGTCCATCTTGTAGCCTTTTTTCTCCTTCAACTCGTCGAGCATGTGGTCCATTTCGGTCCGCGGGTAGCCCTTGGCGATGTTGGTGAACATCAAGATGAAACGGCGATAGGAGTCATAGGCAAAACGGGGATTGTTGGTTTCGCTGGCCAAGACTTCAACCGTGTGGTCGTTGAGACCGAGGTTGAGGATGGTGTCCATCATGCCCGGCATCGACTGCCTGGCACCGGAACGGACGGAAACCAAGAGCGGACGGTGATCGCCACCGAAGGTTTTGCCGGTTTTCTTTTCCACGTCATGGACGTGTTCGACGATTTGCTTCCACACGAATTCGGGGATCTTCTTGCCGGAATCGTAGTAGAGCGTGCAGGCCGCGGTCGTGACGGTAAAACCAGGGGGGATGGGTACCCCGATGGAGGTCATTTCGCTAAGCCCGGCGCCTTTGCCTCCGAGAATGTCCTTGCCAAGTTTGGCTTGGTGCCCTTCTTCGAAGGAATAGACGTAGGTTTTTTCTTCCATTGTGTCCTCCTAAGACAAATTGAGGGACGATTGTCCCAACGGCGAAACTATAACACGTCTTCTTTATTCAAAGAAGAAGGAGCTAAACCCTTTTGCGGCCCCTTGCCTTAAGGCTTAGAATGCCCCCGTGGAAAATTCGAACCTCAAATCACCGCTCATCATGACGGTGGACTTCGGGACCCAAAGCGTCCGGGTCGCCCTTTTCGACAAGAAGGGGAACGCGGTGGCGATGGAGAAGGAAAAGTACGATCCCCCTTACTTCTCGGTCAAGCCCAACTATGCCGAACAGGACCCGGAGGTCTATTACGCTTGTCTATGCCGCTGCGCCCAGAAGATCGCCAAGGAGCATAGGGAAGACCTTTCGAGGCTGGTCGGGGTGACCCTGACCTGCTTCCGTGACTCCGCGGTCACCCTGGACGAGGACTACAAATTGATCCGTCCGATGATCCTTTGGATCGACCAGAGGATGGCTTCTCCCAGCAAGAAGCTCGGCCTTATTTCCCGCCTCCTCTTCGGTATCGTCGGGATGGGCCCGACGGCCGAACTCAACCGCGAACGTTCGATGGCCAATTGGATCAAGGAGAACGAACCTGAAAACTACGCAAAAATAAGACATTACATATCGGTTTCCACCTATTTCACCTGGAAATTGACGGGGATAATGAAGGACTGCGCCAGCAACTACGCCGGCCACTACCCCATCGATTTCAAGCGCAAGAAGTTCTACGCCCACCCCGAACGCCACCTCAAGGGCCAGATCTTCGGGGTCAAGAAGGAATGGCTCCCCGAACTGGTCAAGGAAGGGGATTTGATCGGCACCATCACGGAAAAAGCCTCCGCGGAAACCGGGATTCCGGCCGGGACCCCCTTCTATGCCGGGGGCAGCGACAAGTCCTGCGAGACCCTGGGTCTAGGGGTCATCGACGATCGGGACGTGGCCATTAGCTACGGGACGGCTTCAACGATCGAGACCACGGTCAAGAAATACGTGGAATCGGAGCCGTTTTTGCCGGGATATGCGTCCTGCATCGACGGTCTCTACAACATGGACATCCAGATCTACCGCGGTTATTGGATGATCAACTGGTTCCTCAAGGAATTCGGCGCCCAGCCGATCGATGACCTCATTATCAGCCCCACCAACGCCGACGAGTTCAACAAGCGCCTTAGCAAGGTTCCGGCCGGAAGCGACGGCCTCGTCCTCCAACCCTATTGGGGACCGGGTCTCTCGCGGCCTCTAGCCAAAGGGGCCATCATCGGCTGGAGCGACGTCATCACCCAGGAGCATTTGTATCGGGCCATCATCGAAGGGATCGGCTATGCCCTAAGGGAAGGGATGGAACACTTCGCCAAGAAGCTCGGCCACCCCTTTGGTTGCATTAGGATTTCCGGCGGGGGCAGCAAGTCGGACGAGATTTGCCAAATCACCAGCGACATCTTCGGCTTGGCCGTGAAACGCGTCCAGACCAGCGAGACCTCGTCTTTGGGGGCTGCTATCTGTGGCTTCCTCGCCGCCGGGGAATTCAATAGCCTCGAGGAAGCGGTCTTCAACATGGTCCACGAAAAAGAGACCTTCAATCCCAATCCGGAGAACAAGAAGACCTACGACTATCTCTTCTACAACGCCTACGAGCTCCTCTATCCGCGTCTCCGCGACATCTATCGGAACATCAAGCGTTTCAACCGCGAGCACGCCCGGCGTCTCGATCAATAGGAAATTATCTTCTGGAAGGCGGCCTTGTCGAAGGTCGCCTTTTTGTTGGTCTCTTTTCTGATGAGGTAACCACGGAGGTAATCGAGGAGGGCCCTCCCCTTTTCCTTGTAGTCCCCATAGGGGATCAATTCCTCCCGGGCCGTCTGTTCGAGGAGGGTCGAAAGGACCATCAAAGGATCGGGACCGAAGGCCCGGTCCTCCTTTTCGTTTTTGAGGTTACGATTCACTTCGAACAAGGCAAAGGAGAGCTCCATCTCGCTGAGGTCGGCGGTTTCGTAGAAGGAAGTGATGACGGATAGGCCTTCGAAGGAGCCTAAGCGCAAAGCCCGCCCCCATTCGGCGTGGCGGAAGCCCTTGACCGCCTCCTGCATGGCCTTCACCAAATCATCCTTGTTTTCGAAATAATGGTAGACGAGGCCATGGCTGACCTTGGCCCTTTTCCCGAGTTCGTTGAAGGAGAGGTGGGATAGGCCCTTTTCCTTTAATAAGGAAAAAGCCGCCTTCAGGAGGCTTCTTTCCCTCTCGTCTTTGATCTTCTGGTTTTTCTCGGGGGTCCGGGGCATCAACGATATTCTACGCTTGGTTAGGAGCGTGGTAGAATGCCCCCCGTGAAGACCATCGTTTTCTATCATAGCAAGACCGGCTCGACCAAGAAGTACGCCGAAGACATCGCCCGCCAGGTGGCGGGGGAAGCCCTGCCCCTGAAGAGGGGCTGGGTCAAGAAGGCCGAAGGGGCCGAGTGTCTGGTCTTCGGAGGCAACGTCCAGGCCGGGAACATCCAGGGCCTCAATGAATTCCTGAGCGAGTACGAACGTTTCGAAGGGATCCCCATCATCGTCTTTTCGGTCGGCATGGCCCTTCCTAGTCCCGAGGGACGGCAGGACCTCATTTCCCAAAACCTCCTCGACATGTACCACGTCCGTTTCTACCAGGTCCAAGGGAGCTTCGACCTCAACAAGCTCGACTTCTTTTCGAAGTTCATGATGAAGCGGACCCTGAAGTCGATCGGGGAAAGGGAGAACGCCTCGGCCGCCGAGAAGATGATCGGCGACCTCGTCAGCAAGCCCCTCGTCATTTACGACAAGGAAAAGATCGAGAAGATCGTGACCGTCATCAACGGGCTCTCCTCCGGACTCTACAAGGCATGAAACTAGTGGTCGGGCTCGGGAATCCGGGCAAGGAATACGAGAAGACCCGTCACAACATGGGCTTCATGGTTTTGGATGCCCTGGCGGACGATCTCTCATTGGATTTTTCGAAGAATGATTTCAAGGGCACCTATGCCCGCCTCAAGCATCCCGACCTCGATGAGGATGTCATTTTCCTCAAACCCATGACCTTCATGAATCTCTCCGGGGACAGTGTGTCCGCGCTGGCCTCCTATTATCGGATCGACCCCCTGGACATCATCGTCGTCTATGACGAGATGGCCCTAGAGCCCGGGCGTATCAGATTAAGGAAAAGCGGTTCCTCCGGGGGCCATAAAGGGATGGAAGACATCATCCGGAAACTGGGCCGGAGCGACATCAAGCGCCTCCGGGTCGGGATCGGGGAACCGGAACATAATCCCATCGACTTCGTCTTGGGCGTCCCCAAAGGCGAAGAGGAAAAGAAGATCCACGAAGGGATAGATCAGGCCAAAAAGGCTATAAAAGATGCCCTTCTGCGGGGATTTGACCACGCGATGAATGCCTATAACCACTAAGAGGAGGTCCTAGTATCGATATCCTCGATTACCTTTCCAAAAACGGTTTGACCTCCCCCCTCCTGAGCAAGGCGGGGCGTTTTGTCGTCGATGAGTCCGCCGGTTTGGCGGTCGTGACCGCGGCCCTCTTCAAGGAAAGAAGGAAGCCGCTGGCCATCGTGGCCAGCACTTTGTACTCCGCCGAAAAGGTCTATACCTCCCTTTTGGACTTCCTCGACGAGAAGGACGTCGTTTATTTCCCCGCCGACGAACTTTTAAGGGCCGAGGCCGTGACCTCGGGCAAGGAATTCCTCTCCCAAAGACTCTATGCCCTCTCGCGTCTGATGGATCCTTCTCCGAAGATCCTCGTTACCCACCCCGCGGCTTTGCTCCGGTTCCAAAGCAACCCCGCGGTCTTCAAAGACTCGAGTCTTTCTTTGAAAGTCGGGCAGAAGCTCGACATGGGGAAACTCAAAAACCTTCTGACTGAACTAGGTTACACCCGGGTCGACAAGATCGACCAATCGCTCCAGTTTGCCGCCCGCGGTGACATCGTCGACTTCTTCTCGGTCTCCGAGGAAGCCCCGATCCGGGTTGAGTTCTTCGATGATGAAATCGAATCGATCAGATACTTCGACATTGCCACCCAAACTTCCAAGAAAGCCATCAAGGAGGCCATGGTCCTACCGGGTTCCGACATCGTGCTCTCCAACGAAGAGATCGAGGACTTCGCCAAACGGATGACGGCCCTATCGACCGCCGATGCCGCCTCGATGAAGGAAGATACGGCTAGGGAATACCTGGCTCGAGTCAACGAGGCCATTGCCGCCATCGTCGAACGCAAACCCGACCCGAAACTCTACAAATACTTCGGTTTTGCGGTGAAAAAGGCCTATTCGGTCCTCGACTATTTCAATCCCGAAGCTGTATATGTGGCCGATCGTACCCGCTTTACGCAAAGCGTGACCAACCTTTTGACCGAGGCCTCCCATTATTACAACGAGTTAAGGGAACGCTATCTGATCCCGACGGGTCTTGCCCAATACATGACTGTCGACGAAGCTTTCAAATCCCACCATGTGCTTTATGGGGAAAGGTTTGCCCAAGGCTCCGGCGACAACGTCATCGACCTGCGTCCCATCGTCCCGGCCGGGAAGGGCCTCACCGGTTTAAGCGCGACCATCAAGTCCTATTCCAATCCGGAATTCACAACTCTTTTGTCCTTGCCGCAACCCCACGAAAGGGAAGTGACGGAAGGAATATTAAAGGAAAACGAAATCCCCTATATGAACATCAAAGGGGACGACGTTCCTTCTGAGCCCGGGGTCTACATCACCGAACGGTCTTTCTCCCAGGGCTTCGAATCCCTTTCCCTCAAACTCAACGTCCTTTCTTCCTTCGAACTCTTCGGAAGGCAAGGCGGCGGAAAGCGGGTCAAGAGCCGCTTTAAGGAAGCAACGGTCCTTCGTTCCTACGAAGATCTCCATCCCGGCGATTACGTAGTCCATGAATACAACGGGATCGGTCAGTTCTTAGGCGTGACCACCATCGAGACCGAAGGAAAACATCGGGATTACCTCGAGATTATCTACGCCGACGATAATAAGCTTTACGTTCCCTTGGAGCAATTCAGGCTGGTTAGGAAATATGCCGGCCGCGAAGGGGCCGCCCCCCGTCTCAGCCGTCTTTATTCCAAGGATTGGGAGAAGCGGAAGGCCAAGATCAAGGAGAAGGTCAACGAACTAGCGGAACGCCTGATGGCCCTCTACTCCGAACGGGCCAAGGTCGAGGGCTATGCCTTCCCGCCCGATACCGAAAGGCAGAAGCGCTTCGAAAGCGAATTCCCCCACGAATTGACCGAAGACCAATATCGCTCCCTCAAGGAAATAAAGGAAGACATGGAGGCCCCGGTCGCCATGGACCGCCTCCTCTGCGGGGACGTCGGTTTCGGGAAGACTGAAGTGGCCTTCAGGGCCGCCTTCAAAGCTTTGGAGGCCGGCAAACAAGTGGCCCTCCTTTGCCCCACCACCCTCTTGGCCCGCCAGCATTACGAGGTGGCCCTCGAACGGTTCCACGGCTATTACGATGATATCGCCCATCTTTCCCGCCTCGTTCCCCCGGCCCGCCAGAAGGCCATCATCAAGAGGATCAAGGAAGGGAAGATCCGCTTCGTCATCGGGACCCATCGCCTTTTGAGCAAGGAAGTGCAGTTCCAGGATCTCGGCTTGTTGATCGTCGACGAGGAACAACGCTTCGGGGTCGAGCAAAAGGAAAAGATCAAGGAACTGAAGCACAACGTCGATGTCCTTTCTTTGTCTGCCACCCCGATCCCGAGGACCCTCCAGATGTCCTTGCTCGGCATCAGGCCCTTAAGCGAAATCAATACCGCTCCCAGCGAACGGACTCCGGTCGAAACTTACGTCGCTCCCTATAACGAGGATATCGCGGTCGAATTGATCAGCCGGGAGATCGCCAGGCGCGGCCAGGCCTACTACATCCATAACAACATCGACTCCATTTACCAGAAGGCCGCCTCTTTGTCGCGTCTTCTCCCCGGGGCCTCCTATGGGGTGGTCCATGGGAAGATGGACAAAAGCGAGGTCGAGGACGTCATGGAGGACTTCTATGACGGGAAGATCGACGTCTTGGTCGCCACCTCGATCATCGAAAACGGAATCGATGTCCCCAATGCCAACCTTTTGATCGTCGAAGATGCCGACCGCTTCGGCCTCAGCCAGCTTTACCAAATCAAGGGCCGGGTCGGACGGAGCGACCGCATGGCCTATGCCTATCTCTTCTACCGTCCGGAGAAGGACATGAACGAAGACGCGGTCAAGCGCCTCCAGGCCATCCAGGAATTCACGGAACTCGGAAGCGGCTACAAGATCGCCCAACGCGACCTCTTAATCCGCGGGGCCGGGGACATCTTGGGACCCGAGCAAGCCGGCTTCATCGATTCGATCGGCCTCGACCTTTATCTCAAATTGCTGAACGAAGCCATCGAGGAGAGGAAGACCGGCCTCCAAAAGGAAGCGGTCAAGCCGGTCCAGGTTTTCGACATCGATGCTTATATTCCGCCTTCCTATGCTTCCGAGCAGGAACGGATCGCCCTTTATCAGGAACTAGACGGGGCCAAGACGTTGAAGGACCTCAGGGCCGTCGTCGCCAAGATGAAGGACGCCCATGGGCGGATGCCGAAGGAAGTGGAGCTTCTGGTCGAAAAGAAGAAGATCGACATCCTGGTCAGCCGTCCGGCCTTCGAAGCCCTCGAGGAAGGGCCGACCTATGTCGACGTCGTCTTGAGCCGCGGCTTCAGCGACATCTCGGGGATCGGGAGCGACCTCTTCTCCGCCCTCGTGCCTTATTTATCTAGGATCAAAGTCACCTACATCGACCGGAAACTGAAAATCCGTTACGTGAAGGGCGACGGCTGGCTGAAGGAACTGCAGAAGATCCTTTCGGCGGTCGAAGAACTTTATGAAGCCAAGAAACCCTCCGCCTGATATGCCTAACGGCCCTTTAATTTCCGAATCGACGAAAAATCGGCCATTTGTTTTTTATCAAAAAGAGAGCCAATCATCGAAGGTTTTCTTTCAAAATTATCGCTTTCTTTTCCTATGGTGCCAAGTTGCATATAACCAAAGGAGACTTGCATTGAAAGGGGTTTCATATCTTCCGAAACTTTAGGCGTAAAGAGGAATGCCTATGTTGAAAAAACTCTGTTTGCCCATCCTTCTGACCACCGGAATCCTCGCGCTGGCCGGTTGTTACAATTCCAATGCTTCCGCTTCGACTTCGGTTCCCGATGATACGGGAACTTCGGTCGATGTCGATATCGACGACCTCGACTACATCCTCGGGAAGTACGACGCCGCCGGGTATGAGTACTCCTATACCGGTGAGCCTTGCACCATTTCCATGACCCACTGGGATTCTTCCGGTGCCACCGTCGAACGCAGCGTCATCGAAGCCCTTCTTAGGGGTTTCAACGCCCGTTATCCGACGATCACGGTCGACCTCCAGATTCTAGGAAGCTACGAAGAGACCTACGGCAACAACCTGGTGGCCGGCAACGTCACCGACGTTTTCCTGGTCCCCGACGGGGCCTTCACTTCCTGGGCCGGTTTCAACAAGATGGTGAACCTCAATCCCTACATCGCAGCCTCCACCTTGGTGAAGACCGACGAGATGTTCCCCAGCGTCATCTCCCGTTACCAATACAATTCGGCCGAACAGAAAGCCGGGTCCGGGGTCCAACTGGCCTTGCCCAAGGACGTCGGCCCCTACGTCATGTTCTACAACAAAGACCAGTTCGACGAGATGGGTGTCGAATACCCGCCAGATGACCGCATCATGACCATCGATGAGGCCATCGAGATGTGGGAAGCCCTCACCAAATACGACAGCAATGGCAACATCAGCCGTTATGCCCTCGGGGGCATTGGGCCGGAAGGCCTGGTTTGGAGCGCCGGCGGCGACTTCCTGAACGAAGAACGCGATGCCTTCCCGACCGAAGAAAAAGACATCAACGGCCTCAAGCGCGGCTACCAATTCCTCCAGGATGCTTATTTGACCACCAAGATCATGCCGCCCAACGAATGGACGGCCGGGACCGATGCCGAAACCCTCTTCTCGATGCAGAAGATCTCGACTTTGATCGCCGGACGCTGGAACGTCACTAGTTTCAGGACCCTTGGCTTTGACTGGGACGTGGCCTATGTCCCGGCCTTCGAGGTCAATCCGACCAAGAACATGTACAGCGGCTCGGTCGGCTACGCCATCTACAATGGCTCGGAGCACATCGAAGCGGCCTGGAAGCTCGTCGAATACATCGCCTCCCCGGAGGGCCAGGAAATCCTTTCGGCCACCGGTTTCCAGATCCCCTGCTACTACGAACTCGCCAAGAGCGATGACGTGAGGGCCAGGGAAAAGGAACTCTTTGGTTACGAGAACTACGACGTCTTCGTCGAGTCGGCCCAGAACCAGTCCTATGGCCTCTGGCAGTACCGGGCCAACATCAGGTGGAAGGAACTCGGTTACGACACGACCTCGGAACGCCTGTTCTCCACTGACCCCAGCACCCGTTATACGGTCGATGAATTCATCGACGCCGCCCGGAAGGCTGTCAATCAATATCTATAAGTTTTGCGGGGATAATTAGATGGTCCGCGCCAAAATTACACGAAAAACCAAGAAGAAGATCGAAGCCCTCGAGGGCATGGCCTTTGCCGCTCCCCTCGTCATCGGCCTCCTCCTCTTCTTGGCCTTCCCCTTGATATATGCCCTCATCATTTCCTTCACCGACTATACCTTCGCGACCGCGAACTCCTTCAAGTTCATCGGCTTCGAAAACTACATCAACGCCTTCCATGACCAGTTCTTCGTTAGGTCCTTGGTCAACGCTTTGATCAACGCCATCGGGGTTCCGATCGGCATCGTCTTGGCCCTCATCCTTTCGGTCTTCATGACCAAGGTCAAACGCTTCTCCTCGGTCTTCAGATCGATCCTTTACATCCCGACCGTCTGCGGGGCCGTGGCCATCACGTTTGTCTGGAGTTGGGTCTACCAACCCCTCTACGGCCTCATTGCCCAACTGGGCCAGGTCTTCGGCTGGGGGACCATCAACTTCCTCGGCGAAGACCTCTTCTTCCCCTCGATGATCGCGATGGGGGTCTGGTCGGGGCTCGGGACTTCGATCCTCCTCCTCTATGCCTCCTTGAAGAACGTCCCCAAGGCCCTTTATGAAGCGGCCGCGGTCGACGGGGCCAATGCCGTCCAGCAGTTCTTCCACATCACTTTGCCCTCGGTCTCCCCGGTCACCTTCTACATCCTTTTGACCGGCATTTCCGGCTCCTTCCAAGACTTCACCCGTTTCCAGGTCATGCGGGGCGATCAGATCACCGACTGGTCGATCATGCCGGTCTGGTACATCTACAAATACACGACCAACCAATTCAACTACGAGGCTGGTTATGCCTGCGCGATGGGCATCATCCTCGGCCTCATCATCTTGGCTTTGTCCGCCATTCAGTTCGGCGTTTCGAGGTTCTGGGTCCACTATGATAACTAAAAAGAAAGTCCGGGCCCCCTTGAGCCCCGAGATCAGGCGCTCCAACGCCAAGAAGAAGGAAAAGGTCCGTTTTGTCTTATCGCAGACCGGGATGTACCTCGTCTTGGTCCTCTTCGCCCTCCTCATCCTCATCCCCTTCATCTTCGCCGTTTCCACTTCCTTCACCAGCCCCGAGAACATCTTCGACTTCAAGTGGATTCCCTCCCCCGTCGATATCGGAAACTACGACAAGCTCTTTAGTGAAAACAACGTCTGGGGCGCCTTCCTCAATACCTTCCTCTACACGGTGCCCACCACCATCATCGGGACCTTCTGCAGCGCCCTCTGCGCCTACAGTTGCGCCCGCATGAAGTGGCCGGGGAGACGGATCGTCTATTACCTGATCCTCGCCACCATGGTCATCCCGGGTGTCATCACCCTGATGCCGAGTTACGTCCTCTTCGTCAACTTCTACCGTTGGTACGGGACGCCCCTCCCCATCATCATCCCCGGAATGTTCGGTTCAGCCGGGGCCATGTTCTTCCTGCACCAGTACTTCAAGACCCTGCCCAAGGAACTCGAAGAAGCGGCGGAGATCGACGGGACCGGGCGTCTTAGGATCTTCCTCACCATCATCTTGCCTCTCTCGATACCGGCGGTTTTGACCCAGTTCATCCTCGCCTTCAACGGGGCCTACAACGACTACATGACGCCCCTCCTGTACGTCGGAACCAACCCCGATCTCTTCACCATCCAGCTTTTGGTGAGCGGTCTATCGACCAGCCACAACAAGCAATACACCCTCCTGATGGCCGGGGCCATCACCGCCCTGCTGCCGACCTTCGTCCTCTATGTGGCCTGCCAACGCTTCTTCGTCGACGGCATCGCCATGACCGGTTTAAAGGAGTAAGCCATGAAAAGAAGCAGTTTAGTTATCCCTCTCGCCTTCCTCTTAGTGGCCTGCGGACCGACGACTCCCGCCATCTCGAGCGAGTCGTCCTCGTCCTCTTCTTCCATCTCTTATGACCTGCCCGATGCCCCTAACGGAAGCCTTGGCGACAACGCCATCACCTTGGGCAAGACCGCCCTCCGCTTCGTCGAGAAGGCCGAAGGCGGCTACTCTGTCGAATACGTCTACGAAGGGGTGACGGCCTACAAGGCCGAGAGCCCGGTCACCATCAACGTCCGTAGTGATTCCTCGGGCATCCTTGCCACCTACGACGAGGATACCTACACCCGGACCTACTCCAATATCGAGCAAACCTCTTTTGGTTATATCGGCCGGGCCGATGTCAGCACCGAGGAAGGGAGCCGCCTCGCCGTCACCGACGCCTACTTCGTCCCCGAAGGCAGCAATTCCTTTGCTTTTGAAAGGACGGTTGAGGTTTTGGAAAAGGGCGGCGAAGACGCCGGTTTCCAAAGCGAAATGCTCATTATCAACGCAGAAGGCTCCTCGAATTACGAGGATTTTACCTATTTCATTCCCGCCATCATCTACAAAGATACCTCGGAAATGCGGAGTGGCTCCATTGCCAGCAACCTCAATCTGACCGGCAAGGTCATGGTCAAGGAAACGAGGACCGGGATGCCCCTTTCCTTCATCCGCCAAAATAGCGGCTACTCGATCGGCTTATATCACTTCGAACCCGAGATTTCCGTCAACGGCGACATCGGAGGCGGGGCCAACGGGGAGATCTCCGAGAAGTTCGAATACGGCTCGGTCGGTTTCCAGATTACCCCCTATGTCGGGGTCGACTTCTGCTACCCCAGCAGCGAAGGCCCCAACACCTACGACTCGGGCCAAGGCTGGGCCAAGCGTTACCACCCCCTCGAAAAGGGCTTTGCCCATACCTACAAGGCCGGGATCATCCTCCGGAACGAAGCCTCCTACAACGACGCGATGGTCGCGACCTACAAGGAAGCCTTTAGATCCCAGGAAATCGCCTACCCCCAAGTCGACATGGAGCAGATCTACGAGGACAACCTATATCTATTTGGCCAGGAATACCGGACCTTCGGGACCAATGACGTCTATGGGGGCCTTCCCTGGTCCCTGACCCTGCCCGATGGCTCGGTCGACCAAGGCTATGCCTCCCAGTCCGGCTTCGTCGGACAGCAGGCGGCCGCCGCCTACCAGATGCTCCGTTATGGCCGTAGCCACGGCGATAGCGACTTCATCAACAAGGGCCTCAGGTCCCTCGACTTTTGGACGAGTCGCACCATCATGGGGAACTACTTCCCCATCATCTGGTGGGATCCGGGAAATGGGATCGCCGGCGGGACCAGGCGCGATTATCCGACCTTCCTGAGATGCATGGTCGACGCGGCCGAGGGGATCCTCGATGGCTATCTGATGGAGAAGGGCCTTGGGATCGAACATCCCCAGTGGCTGGACGCCATCACCAAGATCGCCGACAACCTGACCGCCGTCCAAAACGAGAACGGTTCCTTTAACCGGGCCTACAACCTCAACGGGACCGTCTGCACCGATACCTCCAATGTCGCCTACCAAGGCAAGAGCGAGCTCAATACCCCGGTCGCCGTCCGCTTCCTCGGGAAGACGTACGAACTCACCGGCGACGAGAAATACAAAACCTCGGCCTTGGAGGCCGCCGAATATAGCTACCAGGAACTCTATTCAAACAAAGGCAAGTACGTCGGCGGGACTCCGGACAACCCCAACACCGTCGACAAGGAAGCCGCGGTTTACGCCATGTATTGCTTCCAAGCCGCCTATGAATTAAGCGGGGACGAGAAGTATTTGGAGGCCGCCGAGCACGCCTCGGTCTCGGCCATGAGCTGGGTCTATGTCTACGACTTCGCGGTCCCGAGCCAAATCTCCAATCGCGAGATCAACACCTTCGAAGACGGTGGGGTCATCGGCTTCTCCTTCATCGCCACCGGCCATAGCAGCGCCGACAACTACGCGGCCTACATCTTCTTCGCCCTCTATCGGATGTATCTCGAGACCGGGGATGACTTCTACCGCTCGGCCGCCCTCCTCATCGAAAACGCCACCAAACTCAGCAACGACTACGACGGCCGCATGGGCTTCAAGTACCGGGCCCTCGGACCCGAGGCCACGACCGTGGCCGACTTCAACTTCAGTTCGGTCGGCACCTGGCTCCCCTGGAGCGGCATCGCCAACATCGAACCCATCATCCAGTTCAAGTCCTGCTTCGGGACCTACTCCATCGAAAGCCTCACCATGAGTGAGGAAGAACAGATCAACGCCCTCGAGGCTTATGGCCTCGGCGGGAAAACCATTTCCAACATCTGATTCGGAAAGGAGATATCTATGAACGGATTGTTGATCCCCGTCTTGGCCCTCGCTTCCTTGACCGGCGTCTCGGGGGCTAATGCCGCCCCGAGAGCGGCCTTCAAGGCCGCCGACTGGTCGCTTTCTACCGGCGGAGACGTCTCGAGTTATTACACGATAAGCGAGGATTCGATCCTTGCCTCCGCTTCCCAAACCGGGATGCGCGACAACTTCCTCCTTTATGAAGCCGATAGTTATTTAGGCGACTACAGCGTCAAGATCGAGGGCAAGGGCGAAACGGCCTGGCCCGTGACCAAGAACATCCAGATCGGCCTTGTCCCTTGGTATTTGGACGCCAACAACTACCTGGTGGTCTACATGGAATGGAGCCCGACCGAAAGGCCGAGCGGGATGCGGGTCGTCGAGTTCACCGGCCGGATCGACGGCAAGGCCCCGGTCGTCTACAAGGACGGGGGCTTCGTCGAAGCC
Organism: uncultured Bacilli bacterium; assembly: GCA_944363565.1. Classification (GTDB taxonomy): domain Bacteria; phylum Bacillota_I; class Bacilli_A; order RFN20; family CAG-826; genus UBA4951. The sequence goes on along the minus strand of CALVUI010000002.1, from coordinate 238,634 downwards.
GAGTGGAACGACGCCTGGATGGACGGGGCCAACGAGGGCTTTGCCGTCTCCCCCGACTCCTCCTGGACCTTCGAGGTCAAGAAGGAAAGGAGCGCGGCCGGGGATACCGACGAATTCAGCGCCTACATCAACGGCAACAAGGTCGGTTTCTATGGCTTCCGCGATCTTCCCAAGTATTCGACCAAACCCTCGAAGGTCGGGATCTATACCTACAACGAGAACCTCGAGATCACTTCCTTTGAAGTGGCCGAAAATGCGAGGACCGACCTCTACCACGAAGTCACTCCGGGGATCGTCGCCAAATCCGCTTCCGGGAATTGGACCATCAACGACAAGACCTACGCGATTGACGAAACCACCGCGAGTGGCGTGGCCTCGACCATGGCCCTTGGCAAGAACCCCTATGAGGGGAACTATGAGCTGAAGGCCACCTTCCCGGAAACCGCCTTGGTCGACAAGTCGGCGATCGGCCTGGTCGCCTGGTACAACGACGAAACCAACTACGCAGTCGCCTATATCCTTGATCTGGGCGGTAAGAGGACCCTCTACATCGAAGGCCTCGTCACCGTCTACGGGGCCGGGGGCACCATGAACCAAACCCCGATCTATGAATCCCTGGAACTTGGTGAATCGGCGCAAAAAGCCGACCAAGATGGCAATATCACCATCATTGCCCAAAAGAAGGGCAACACCATCTCGGTCTATCTCGAAAACGACCGGGCCACGGTCTTGACTGCTTCCAATGCCACCTTTGCCTCTTCTAACATGATCGGGACGGCCGTCAGCGGCATGAACGTCACCTTCACCTACGAAACCGCCTCCATCCAATACCAGGCCTTCGACTGGCGGGTGGCCTCGGTCGGTGGCCAGCTTGTCAATGTCAAGTCGGCCACCGACGACGATAGCGTCTTCTCCTATGAAGGCGGGACCTACACCGTCGATGATCTGGCCGTCAAAAGCGGCGACCAGGAAGGAGTGGCCGGACTTTATTTCTCTACTCGCTATGTCGGCAATATCTCGGTCAGCGCCACCTTCGCGGCTCTGCAGGATGGCCAGGAATACGGTCTCTATGCCTTCTTGGTAGATGTCGACAATTACGTCAGGGTCGCTTTGGGCAAGTCCGCCATCACCGTCTATGTCTGCGTGAACGGAGTGGAAACCCCGACCACCAATGCCCTCCCCGAAGGGTTCGATGCCTTGGCTCCCCATGAACTTTCCACCGAACTGAAGAGGGGCGTCCTCAATGTCAGCCTTGACGGAACCTCTGTCGTCGAAGGCTTCGTCCTCAACGACTTCGACTTCTCCGAAGCTCTAGCCACCGGCTTCTTCTTTGAAGGCCAGGGCGGGAGCCTCAATAGCCTTACCTATACCGGCTTCCTTCCCAACAGCACCGTCCAGGAAGGGGATTGGAGCCTGAACGGCCCCCGTCCCGATACCTGGACCATCGATGAGGAAAACGGGACCGTCACCGGGAAGCTCGATGGCGGGACCGTCTGGCAGCAGACCAATGCCCTCATCAGCAACGAAAAGACCGACTTCTGGTGCGGGGCCACGGTCAATGTTTCCGAAGTGACCGCCAGCGAGCACAAGGTCGGTCTTGTCCCCTACTACGTCGACAGCAACAACTACGTCTTCGTCTGGTTCAGCCGTTGGGCCGGTTCGACCACCAACGTCAACACCACGGTCCGCATCAATGGCCAGATCATCCCGCCCGAATGGGGCGAGAGGGAAGTCGGGATCCAGTTCGAAGGGGCCGACAACAAGCTCGAAGCCCATATCGAAGGCGATACCATCTCCGTCTATGTCGGCGGGACCTTCGCCCCGGTCTACCAGGGCGAATACCCGGGTCTATCGGCTAGACGGCTAAGCGGAGCCAAGAGCGGCTTCAACATCTCCAACGTCTCCGCGACCTTCAAGGACTTCGCCCTCGGGGTCGACGAACGGGTCTACTCCTATAACGAAAAGCCGGTCATCGCCGAAGTCGGGACCCGGGTCACCGAGGCCTACTTAGGGGATAGTGTCCGTCTTCCGATCTACACCGCCTCCAATAGCAACTACGATCCTTTGAACGCCATCGTCAACGTCACCGATCCGACTGATAATCCCGTGACCCTGGTCTCCAATGCCTTCACGGCCGAAAAGCTCGGGGCCTACCATGTCAGCGTTACCTGCATCGATGACTGGGGCAACGAAGCCGACCCGATCGAATACGACATCACGGTTGCCGAAAAGCCGGCGACCGGAGAGGGCGAAAGCAGCACCTCGACTGGCGGTACCGACGTCACTCCGACCGAACCCGAAAACGAAAACCTCGGCCTCATCCTCGGCCTCGTCTTCGGGGGGATCGGCGTCCTTCTCCTCGTTGGTCTTGGCGTCTACCTCTATATGCGTCAACGCAACAAAAAGGCCAAGTAACTAATAGCCTAAACACCAAAAAGCGCCGACCCGGCCAAGCCGGGCGGCGTTTTTCATTCATGGTGCCAAATTGTATAAGAGCCTAGGCTTGTGGCATTAAGGCCCTTATATGGCCCCCTTAGAATGGACTTGCGTCAGAAAACGTTCCCCCGTCGTCAGTCTTTGGGGCGGAAGGCGTTGGAAGCGCTTACAAAAAGGAGAACCATGAAAAAGAGTAGTTTTGCCAAAATCATGGGCGTGGGCTTACTAGCGACCGGGATGGTGGCCGCGATCGCCTGCGCTTCGGCCTATGGGAATGACCCCGTCGTGGCGGGAGCCGACGAGGGCTATACCTTCACCCTCAGTGCCGACAACGCCCCGGAAGCCGGGACCAAGGAACAGGTCTTGCTCAGCAACACCAAGCAAGGGAAGGTCAAGTTCGTCTATGAAGGCCTCGGGGAAAAGCCGGAGGCCGGACACGCCCTCCTCAATCGGGGCGGGAGCCTTTCCAACAGCGATCCCATCACCGGGATCAAGGGGATCACCATTTCCTATGAGGGAAGTTTGGCCCTCTCCTTCGGGAGTGAGGCCGGGGCCCTTGTCCCCGTCAAGCTTCCGGTCAACGAAGTCCCGACCGAGGTCATCGGCTCCCCGAGTTACTTCAACTTGGAGGCCTTCGAGGAGACGACGATCAGTAGTTTGGTCATCACCTATAGCTGCGACCCCAATCCGGTCTATGTTGACCTCGATGTCTCGATCAAGCTGCCGGGTTATCTGAAGGCCGACGAAGAAGTCCGCCTGACCCAAGGCGATTCTTCGGTCGTCCTTAAGGCCAACGCCGACGACATCCTCACCTATGAAGGGAAGATGACCAAGGTCGATCCCTATGGGGCCTTCGTCCTCTCGATCAAGGACGTGGAAAGCACCCCCTTCCACATGGATTACCTTAGCGGCAGCAAGGCTACCAAGACCCTAGGGGATGAAATCGCCTATGATGGTTTCGAAAAGGGCTTCGAGGTCGTCAATGCCGGGGCCGAGTTTGCCTATGGGCAACCCTCTAGTGACTCCGTCAAGATCAGCAACAACGACCACCTCAAGAACTTCGTGGTCAAGCCCGCGAATGAGCTAGGCAACGCCTATACCGTCAAGGCCGACATCAAGGGGACGATTGACGCCCTCCCGATCGACCACGACGTCGCCGTGGGGATCGTCGCCTATTACCAGGATGCCGAGAACTGGATCGCCTACTATGCCGAATGGAAGGCCAACGGTGCCGGTCGTCCTAGCGACCTGACCTCCATCCAACCGGCCGTCTCCGTCAACGGAGCGGTCACTTATCCCAGTCCCATCTGGATGGATGGCTGTCATGTCGCCCCGGCCGATGGCCTCAGTCTCTCCGTCAGCGTCCAAATCACCAATAGCGGTGTCACCGCGACCGCCAACGTCACTGCCGGGTCGACCGTCAAGGTCGGTTCGACCTCGATGACCGGTAGCTTCGGCCCCTCGGCCTATGCCGGCGTCTATAGCAACGGCGATGTTGCGACCTTCAGCAACATCGTCTTCGAAAAGGAAGAAATCAAGACCGACTGGCAGGTTCTGGCCCCGGGCGGAAATCCCACGACCTTCGAGGAAAGCGGGGATTCCATTGTCGTCGAGAACTCCAACTGGAAGGCCGGTTTCGTCGGTAAGCCCGTGGAAGTCGGTAATTCCTATACCCTAAGTGGCCACATCAAAGGGACCACGACCGGGAACGCCACCAAGGAATTGATGTTCGGCTACCTCGCCTATTACGCCGGACCCAATGACTTCGTCATCGTCTACGCCCAATACGCGGACTCCGATCGGCCCCACGAGATCCGTTGCATCCAAATCACCGGGACCATCGGCGGCGCCGACCTCGGCTGGCACGATATCTGGGCCGACGGAAGCGCCGTCCATCCGGCCGATGGCTTCGATCTCGAAGTGAAGGTCACGATGGCCGGAGATTCGGCCACATTCGAGGCTACCTTGAGGGCGGGAGCCTACAGCAAGATCGGCTCGAGGACCGTGAGCGGTATCAGCACTGCCCCGACCCATCTAGGCCTTTATTGCCAAGGGGAACCGACTACCTACACCGGATTCAAGATTGCCTAGCGCCCATCATCCTCCTACGGAAAACGGGACCATCGCGGTCCCGTTTTCTCTTGGTCTTATTAGATGATTTTGATGAGGTTTCCGTCTTCGAGGCGGTAACGGGAATCAAAACCCAAGCTCTCCTTGATGTCGTGGCTGACGTAGATGACGGAAGTGTGGTTATCCTTGCAGATCCTGAACATCTTTTGCCGTAACCGATCTTTCAGCCGTTCGTCGGTCCCGGCGAAAGGCTCGTCGGCCAGGAGCAAGGAGGGCTTTCTGATGAGGGCCCGGCAGAGGGCCACGGTCTTGGCTTGGCCGCCGCTTAGTTGTTTGGGCTTGTAGTTGAGGAGGGGCAAGAGATCGGTGTCCTTGATGATCTCCTTTATGAGTTTGTCCTTCTCGAGACGAGATAATCCGAAACCATTGAGGGCCATGTAGATGTTCCCGTAGACCGTGGCGAAGGGATAAAGGAAGGCTTCTTGGAAGCAATAACCGAGGTCCCGGGATTGGGTTTTGAATTCGAAGAGGTTTTCGCCTTTGTTCATGAAGGTCCCATTATCGGGATCCAAGAGTCCGGCCAGAAGACGGAGAAGAGTTGTTTTCCCGGAGCCCGAACTCCCCTCGAGGAAGATGAATTCCCCTTGGTCGAAGGTTAGGGATAGGTTTTCGAAAACCTTGGTTGGGGTTTCGCCCTTCTTCTTGGGCGGATAGGAGAAGGATAGATCCTTTAAGACGTAGTCACTCACGGGTTGTCACCTTTGTATAGGCCCTTGCGGTATTCGGAAGGGAATTGGGTCTTGTTGATGGCTTCGTCGGCCGCTCTAGCGTAGAGGAGGAAAGCGGATAGATAGGCCAATGAATAGCCGAAGAAGGCATAGAGGAGGACGAGAATAAAGTAGGCAATTAGACAGAAGCCGGTCGGGATGACGCCGCTTAGGAAAATAAAGAGAGCGAGAGGCAAAACCAACATCAAATAGATGAGGGCGGATGAAGGAAGATAGGCAATGAATAAAGAAACCGCCCCTTTGATGTAGCCGAAGAAGGTATTGGTGTAGATATCCCTCAGGCAAACGGTAAGGAAGAAGGCCACCGAGAAGAACATCAGGAGGACGAAGTAGACGATGAGGAGGCCGTAATGGAGGAAAAGGGCCTCGGGGCTCGAGAAGAGGGAAATGAGGAAATAGGAGAGATATGAAAGAACCCCGAAGAAGAGGCCGCTTAGGAGGTTCCCCTTCCAGTTGTCTTTGATCCCCTCGAGGAAGTCGTCCTTGAGGATGTAGCCTTCCCCGAAGGCGAAGCGGCGGTAGACCCGGATGGCCCCCGAAAGGTAAACCGCGGCCAAGAGATAAGTGGGAATGATGGCAAGATACGACCAGCGGCGGAAGGAAAGCAGTTCCGTCCATTGGGCCGTCGCCTCCCCTTGATACTGGAGCATGATGGCTCCTTCGGCGATCAGGTGGTAGGCAAAATAGGCCAGGACCGGCGAGAAAAAGAGGAAGGCCAGAAGTGACAATTTGAAGAGGGGTAGTTTGTGGTAGGTCAAAGCCAAGGCCAAAACGCCCCTTCTAGAAATCGGGAGGCCTAGTTCCTTGGCTTTAGTGATCTTCACCGTTAATTATTTTAGATATGTCTTCGAGGGGAATCTTCGGTTTTCTGTTTTCGTCGAGCAGACCGTTTTGCTCGCTGTAGGTATCGGTCAATTGGGTCCAGCAATAACCGGCGATCCGTTTGTTGCTCCTAATGGCATCAATCAGACCCTTGAACCGTTCTTCGAAGGTATTCCCGTCGCTCACGAGGCCATAGCCCCAACCCTGCTTCGAGGCATTGAAGCCGATGCCCCCGAACTCGTCGATGAAGATGGGTTGGCCTTCATAATGGTAACCGTTGGAGAAGACAAGGCGGCTTTGCGTGTATTTGGGTTGCCCGAGATTGTCCAAGACCCGGTCCATGTCGGCGTAGAAGTCCTTGAGGCTACTGGGTTCCTGGTCGTAGTTATGGAGGGTGATGACGTCGGTTAGGACGTGCTCCCAGCCGTCGTTGCTGATGCATAGGCGACTATCGTCGAGGGCTTTGCTCACGTGGTAGAGGGAGCAGGCAAAGCTTTGCTGCCCGGCGTCATGGGTGATGTCGGGGACGCCCCAGGATTCGTTGAGGGGCATGTACATGACGATCGAAGGATGGTTGTAGTTGCTAAGCAAGGCCTCGGTCCATTCTTTGGTCACCCGTTTCACGGTATTTTGGGAATAGCTATAGGGGGAAGGCATTTCCAAGGTGCAGAGGAGGCCGACGATGTCGCAGCAATAATAGAAGCGGTCGTCTTCGATCTTCTGGTGCATCCTGACCCCGTTGAAGCCCATCTGCTTGATGAGCTTGACCTCGCGCATGATGTCTTCGAAGCTCTGATAGGTCGGCCCGCTTTCCTTGAAGAAGCCCTGGTCCATGACCATCTTCAGATAGATGGGGTTGCGGTTCAAAACAAAGGAGTCCTTGACCGCCCTGAAGAAACGGAGGCCGAAGTAGGAAGTCACCTCATCGATCCCGTTTTTGGAAGAGAGCAAAAGCTTCACCTCATAGAGGTCGGGCGAATCCGGGGACCAGAGGCCGCGCCCGAAATCGCTGCCGATCTCGGTCCTGATATCGATGGCGGCCACCCCGGATTTGCGGGGGTTTTCGATGGTCAAGCGGCTGATGTATTGGCCTTTGAAAGTCACGATGGCCTCGAGTTCCATCTCGGGGCAGGGATTCTCGATTTCGTAGGCCATCTCGGCGTAATCTTTCCCTTCGGCGGCCTTGAAGCGGACGCTTTTCAAGCGGGTGGCGGGGGCGTATTCGAGGTAAACCGAACGGTAGATCCCGGTATAGGGGACGTACCAGCAGCCCCAGGGCTTGTCGCGCCAGGACTGCTTGCCCCGCGGCTTGTCGGTCGATAGGTCGTCCTCGACCCGGATGGCGATCTCCGTCATCCCGCTGTTCTTGAGGGCATCGGTTATGTCGAAGGCGAAGGCGTTATAGCCCCCCTCGTGGGTCCCGACCAGATGGCCGTTGATGAAGACCATGCAGCTATCGTCGACGGCCCCGAAGTTCAAAAGGACGTTCCTTTGGGCCTTTTTCTTGATCTCGGTTTTGAGGAAATACCAGACCACCCGGTGGTGCTCGGGGTTACCGATCCCGGATTTCTCGGATTGGTAGACGTAGGGGACCCGGATTTGGAGTTTGTTCTCCGGGGCGTTGCGGTACCACTTCTTCCTGAGGCCCTGGTCTTCGTCATCGTAGGCGAAGCCCCAAATCCCATCGAGGAGACGGTAATCCTTGCGGGCAAAGGAAGGACGGGGATATCGGGGGTCAAAACCCTCCACGTGGCGGATGTTTTCCATAGACAGCTTAATTTTAAACGGACTAAATAGTTTCCCGTCCCCATAGAGCGTGGCAATATATGCAAGTTAGCACCATGGGAGTAAAAGCAAAGTTCAACGACGACTTTTTAAAGGGCAGTTACACCCTTTATAACTACAACCCGAGCCATTCCAAGCCCTTTTTGATCTATCCCCAACTGGTCGGGCACCAGATCGTCGGGCCCAAGTATTTCAACGAGGTCGAGTTCGGCAACACCTACATGCTGAATTACACCATCTCGGGTTCCGGGGTCTTCAAGGTCGGCAACAACGACCAAACCGTCTTCCCCGGGGATTTCATCTTGATCCATAACTACCTCCACCACATCCTCAGACCCTCCCCGGGCGAACCCTGGGAATTCTACTGCATCCACATCTTCGACAACGACATCGTCAGCAAGCTCTACCAATCGATTGTCGCCAAGCAGGGCTTCATCATGCGCGGCATCGCCCGTCAGAAGATCGTCCCGCCCCTCGATGCCGTCTTGGCCAAGCTCGAGGACCAAAGGGAAGGCGATGACTATTCGATCTCCCAAATCCTTTATTCGATGATGATCGGGATTGCCGAGGAGGCGGACAACAGAGCCCGTCAGTCCTTCAATCCGGCGGTCGACGACGTCGTGGCCTTCATCAAGGACAACTTCGATAAGCCTTTGACTTTGAAGGACGTCCTTTCGAAGACGACCTATAGCAAAAACCACCTCGAACGCCTCTTCAAAGCCCAGATGAACATGACGATCCAGGATTATCTCTTCTACCTGCGCCTACTAAGAAGCGAAGAGTTGCTCATTTCCACCGACATGTCGCTCAAGGAAATCGCCGACAAGGTCGGTCTCAGTGAGTATCGTTCCCTCTACCACATGTTCAAGAAGGCCACCGGCTTTTCTCCCGAGGAGTACCGCCGCCTGACCAAAATGAAATAGGGTTTCCGTATAAAACGGAAAGAACCTTGAGCAAAGGGCACTAGAAACATTCCCCTTTGTGTTACCATTACGGCGTGCGGATCGACAAGTATCTCAAGGTCAGCCGTCTGACCAAAAGGCGGGAAACCGCGAGGGCCCTTTGCGAAGCCTCTTTGGTCACCATCGACGGAAAGGCCGTTAAGCCCAGCGCCGAACTGACCGAAGGTCAGATCATCGGCTTGACGATGGGACGGCGCTACGTCCGGGCCAAGGTCCTATCCGTCCGCCCGTTCGCGAATAAAGAAGAAGCCGGGACCATGTACGAAATCCTCGAAGATCGGTCCCTGAAGGAGGAGCAAGATGGAATATAAAATCATCAAGGGACGCAATTATTTGCTCGCTTGTTCTTTCAGTGCCGAATCGATGGCCTTGCTTGATTGGCTTTTGAGACGCAATTGCCATCCGATCGTCCTCTTCGTCGACTACAAGGAAGCCCCCTCCAGTGCCGAAGACCTGGTCGGGGTCAAGCAGTACTGCGCCGAAAACGGTCTCGTCATCGAAGTGTGCGATGCCACCAAAATCCCCGCAAAAGAAGGGGAAACCTATCAGGAATGGGCCAGACAGGTCCGCTATGACTTCTTCCACGAAATGTACGAGAAGTACGCCGCCGCCGCCCTCTTCGTCCCCCATACCCAGGACGACATGATCGAAGCCTACCTCTTGCAAAAGAAATCCAAGGGCAAGGACGAACACTATGGCCTCAACGAGATCAACACCTATCAGGGAATGATCGTCGTTAGACCCCTTTTGCCCTATAGCTTCGACGACGTCATGGACTACGTGAAGGAACACGCCGTCCGCTTCAGCGAAGCCATGACCATCTTCGAAAGGGAGCACACCCATAGCGCCATCCGCCGCGAAACCGTCGACAAGATGAACGCCTCCGAACGCGAAAGGATGGTCGATGAGATCACGGCCGCCAATAGCGAGCGCTACACCTACTTCCTCAACATGGACAAGACCGCGGGCGAAGCCCAGGAACTGAACATCAGGGAAATCATCGCCCTCGACGAGGACGAATTCGCCCAAACCCTAATCAACTTCGTTTCCCGCTCCCCCGATGAGCCGACCTTAAGCGCCAAGAAGATCGAACAGATCCGGGCCATGTGCCTCAACGGCAAGCTCTTCGACTCGATGCACCTCAAGGGCCAGACCTATTTGATCAAGGAATATGACATCTTGACCATCGGGACCAATCCCGAGGCCCTGCCCTATTCCTACACCTTGGAAAAACCCGGGAAACTGGAAACCAAGGAATTCACCCTCGACTTCTCGATGGGGGCCGAGGACCGGGGGATCAAGGAAGATAGCTATCCCCTGACCATCAGAACGGTCCTACCGGCCGACCAATACGTGATCGGGGATTACCTCTACTTCGTCAGGGCCCTCTTCCACGACTGGAAGATGCCGCCCGAATTCATCAGCCGCTGGCCGGTCTTCGTCGACCGCAACGGGAAGATCGTCTATGTCCCGACCTTCCGCCACGACTTCGTCGAATACCACACCTCGGTCCTCAAACTCCACCTCGATCCCCTCATCAAAAAATAATCATTGAATTAATTCACGGCGTGATATAAATTGCGCGTGCTCCCGGTATGCCTTAATATCCTGAGCAGAAAGTTAGCCTAGATGAACAACAATAATCCAAAAAGAAGTACCTTCTCCTATATCCTGCCTTACCTCTTGATGGGAGTGGTCGTGATTCTCATCATCGCCTGGGTCGTTTCTTCGAGCCTTGGCGGCGGGACCACCTTCCGGGTCGACCAATTGGACGCGGCCTTCTTTGCCGCGAATTCCCAAGCGCCCCATACCGGTCTCCACTATGTCTACAAGGCCGAGGCCTCGATCGGCGGTGAAGTGGTCAACGTCACCGGGAACTTCGCCGATGACCGCAATCCCAACGCCGCGGAAGAGAACAAGGAATTCGCCGTCACCACCTTCACCGTCACCATCCCGACCAACCGCTGGAACGAGGAATGGGCGGTCGGCGAAGCCGTGGATGGCCTCAATCCCGACCCCAACCTTTATTACGTAAGCGATAACGTCCTCTACCATTACAGCTACTCCACCCTCTTCGAAGGAAAGATCGCCGAATGGAAGGAGGCCTTCCCCAAGCTTGCCGACAACGGCGCCTTCACCGTCAGAAGTGCCTACGAAACCTCCTGGTGGGAAGCCTGGGGTCCGACCATCCTTTGGATCGCCATCATGGGCCTCATGATCTTCTTCCTCTTCCGGGCCTTCAATTCGGCCGGCGGGGCCAACCGCCAGGCCATGGATTTCAACAAGTCCCCGGCCCGCCGTGAGGATAAGTCCAAGGTCCGTTTCGACGACGTCGCCGGCTGCGACGAGGAAAAGGCCGAGATGGTCGAACTCGTCGAATACCTCAAGGATCCCCAGAAATTCTCGAAATTCGGAGCCCGTCTGCCCAAGGGCGTCCTCTTGATCGGTCCCCCGGGTACCGGTAAGACCTTGCTGGCCAAGGCCGTGGCCGGGGAAGCCGGGGTCCCCTTCTATTCGATCTCCGGTTCCGACTTCGTGGAAATGTTCGTCGGCGTCGGCGCCGGCCGGGTCCGTGACCTTTTCCGCAAGGCCAAACAGACCGCCCCCTGCCTCATCTTCATCGACGAAATCGACGCCGTCGGCCGTCAGCGTGGCGCTGGTCTGGGCGGTGGCAACGACGAACGCGAACAGACCCTCAACCAACTCCTGGTGGAAATGGACGGCTTCGAGTCCAACAAAGGGATCCTCGTCATCGCCGCCACCAACCGGGAAGACGTCCTCGACCCCGCCCTCATGCGGGCCGGGCGTTTCGACCGCACCATCACCGTCAACCTCCCCGACAAGGCCGGCCGCGAGGCCATCTTCAAGGTCCATGCCCGGGGCAAGACCATCGACCCGAGCGTTGACTTCGGGGCCTTGGCCAAGAGGACCGTCGGTTTCTCCGGTGCCGATATCGAATCCATTTTAAATGACGCTGCCATCTTGGCCGTCAGGGGCAACAAGCCCTGCATCGGCCTCGACGACATCGACGAAGCCATCGACAGGCGGATCGCCGGTCCCGCCAAGTCCGGCAAGGGCATGAGCGAGGAAGAACGGAAGCAAGTGGCCTACCACGAGGCCGGGCACGCCGTCATCGGCCTCACCCTCCCCTATAGTGACAAGGTCCAGAAGATCACCATCATCCCGCGCGGACGGACCGGCGGCCATGTCCTCATGACCCCCGATAGCGACCGCTTCCTGCTTACCAAGAAGCAACTCTTGGCCCGCATCACCGGGTATCTGGGCGGCCGTAGCAGCGAGGAAATCTTCTTCGACGACATTTCCACCGGGGCCCAAAACGACATCGAGGAAGCCACCCGCTTGGCCCGCCTCATGGTCACCGAATACGGGATGTCCAGCCTCGGGCCCGTCCAATACGAACGCGACTCGAGTTCGGTCTTCCTGGGCCGCGACTACAACAACGTCCAGAAGAACTTCTCGACCCAGGTCGCCTATGAAATCGATACGGCGGTCCGTCAGATCATCGACACCGCCCACCTCGAGGCCAAGAGGATCCTGATCGAGCACCGCAACGAGGTGAAGCTCATCGCCGATACCCTGCTCGAGAAGGAAACCATCACCAGCGAGGAAATCGAATCCCTCATCAAGACCGGCAAGCTCCCGAAGGCCGAGGAAGGGAAGGTCCATGAACAAGTCCCTCCCGCCAGCGTGGACGAACGACCGGCCAGCGAACCCAAGCCCGCCAAAGACGAGCCAAAGGACGCTGATTCTTCGAAAAAGGAGGACGGGGAATAAAACCCGTCCTTTTCCTATGTCCCTAAGGATCGGCGGTATCGAAATCCCAACCCCGGTGGTCCTCGGCCCGATGGCCGGGATCACCGATTTGGCCTACCGCCGCTTCTACCGCCCCTTCGGGGTTGGCTTGGCCGTCTCGGAAATGATCAGCGACTGCGGTCTGGCCTATGGGAATGCTCGGACCATTGATTACCTCTCGACCGCCAAGGACGACCATCCCCTGGCCCTCCAGCTCTTCGGAAGCGATTTGGAAACCTCCAAGAAGGCCATCGCCATCATGGAGGAAAAGGGGGACTACGAGATTTTGGATCTCAATTTCGGTTGCCCGGTCCACAAAGTCACCAAGACCGGGGCCGGTTCGGCCTGGTTGGCCCACCCCCAGGAACTTTATGAATACGTAAGGGGTATCGTCTCCGTTTCCCATAAACCGGTGACCGCGAAGATCCGCCTCGGAATCGATGAGAAAAGCATCAATGTCTTCGAGGTCTCTTCCCTTTTGGAAAAAGCCGGGGTGAAGGCCCTCGCCGTCCACGCCCGGACCAAGGTCCAGTTCTACGCCGGGGAGGCCGATTATGAGGCCATTAGGGATTTAGGCAAAAGCCTCTCCATCCCCCTCATCGTCTCCGGGGACATCTTCTCCCCCGAAGCGGCCCTAAAGGCCATGGAGATCTCTGGGGCCTCTTTTGTCATGGTGGCCCGCGGGGCGGTCGGGCGCCCCACTTTGATCCGCGACATCAACCGGGCGATCAATAGAGAAGAACCCCTCCCGGAACCGGGTTTGTTGGAACAGCTGGAATACGCCGAAAAGTACTGCCATCTCTTGGAAGAAGAAGCCGGGTCCAAGGTCGCTTCTTTGAAGCTTAGGAACATCCTCCCCCACTTCTTCAAGGGCTTCAAAGGCTACAAGAAGATCCGTAACGACATCGCGACCGGAACCTCCTCCATGGAGGACATCTATCTTCTCCTTTCTGGCTTGCGTAAACGCCTTGGGGCTTAAGCCCCATATAAGAAGAATTAAGGAGGAAAGCGTTTTCATGCCCTTGTGATGGCGGGGCTATATTCCTAAAATGTTCGGGCACAAACATAGAAAGAGTGAACGTCATGGAAACACAAATGCCAAAGGAAACGGTCTTGGCCTTCTACGTGGCCAAAACCCATTACGGCGTCAAAAGCTATCTTGACGCGGCGATGCGGAGAAATGATTGCGATTTGACTCCCCCCGAATCCTATCTCCTTCGTTTCATCTACGAGAACGAACGCGAAAACGGGATCCCGTTCTCCTTCTTGCAGAGCAAGGCCAAGGCCTCGAAGGGAACCATTTCCGAGTGTCTTTCCTCCCTGGGCCGCAAGAAGATGATCGAATGCTTCGTCGATCCGACCGATCGCCGTCGCAAAAGCTTCGGGATTTTGCCTAAGGGCGTCGAGGCCATCAAGACCAACCACCGGGTCCTCTATGAAGCCCATGAGTTTTTGACCCAGGGGATCAGCAAGGAAGACCTTGAGACCTACGTCCGGGTCTGCAACCAACTGAGGGCCAACGCCATCAAGGGCCTAGAAACCTATAACGAAGAGGGCAAAGACGAATGAATACGGTCAAGACTTTGGCCCGTTACCTCAAGGGCGTCTGGGGCGTCACGGTTTTGACTTGGGTCCTGGTTCTTCTCGAATCGGTCTGCGAAGTCGGGATCGCCTTCACGCTCCAATTCCTCTCCGGGGCCGTCAACGACGCCGCCAACGGCTTGGCGGAAACGGCGATGGAAGAGGTCTACCTCTATTCCGGCATCATCTTCGGCCTCGCCATCATGGGGGCCGTGACCGGCATCATCGCCGGCTTTACGGCCGCTAGGGCGGCCACCGGCTTTGGCCGCAACCTCCGTCAGGGCGAGTATTACAAGATCCAGTCCTTCAGCTTCGACAACATCGACAAGTTCTCGACTTCTTCGATCGTCACCCGTCTGACCACCGACGTCACCAACGTCCAAAACGCCTTCATGCAGATCATCAGGGCCGTCATGCGTTCGCCCTTCCTCTTGATCATCTCCATCACCATGGCCTTCATCACGGCCCCCGAGATCGCCTGGGTCTTCTTGATCGTGGTTCCGATCCTCCTCGTGGTCCTCATCGTTTTGGCCACCGTCGTCCACCCCCTCTTCGTCAAGGTCTTCGATACCTATGACGATCTGAACGAAGACGTCCAGGAAAACCTCGACGGCATTCGGGTCGTCAAGAGCTTCAACCTCCAGGACAAGGCCAAGGAGAAGTTCTCCGGGGTCAGCCTCTTCATCTTCAAGTGCTTCTCCAAAGCCGAAAAGATTTTGGCCTTCAACGCCCCCTCGATGCAGTTCGCGGTCTACGCCACCATGGTGGCCCTCGCCGTCGTCGGCGGGAACCTCATCGTCTCCGGTGTCTATGACCCGGGCGTCCTCACCACCTTCTTCATGTACGTCCAGCTCATCTTCCTCTCCCTGATGCTGATCTCGATGGTCTACACCATGATCATCATCGCCCGTAACTCCGCGGAACGCATCGCCGAGCTCCTCAATGAGGAGCCGAACCTCGTTTCCCCGCAAAACGGCCTCAAAGAAGTGGAAAACGGCTCCATCGACTTCGACCACGTCGACTTTGGCTACTTGGCTTCCGGCGGCAAGAAGGTCCTCCATGACATCGACCTCCACATCAAGTCCGGCCAGTCGATCGGGATCATCGGGGGCATCGGTTCGGGCAAGACCACCCTCATTTCCCTCATCGCGCGTCTTTACGACGTAAGCAGCGGCGAGGTCAAGGTCGCCGGCCATGACGTCCGGGACTACGACCTCTATTCCCTCAGGGAATCGGTGGCCGTCGTCCTCCAGAAGAACACCCTCTTTACCGGGACCATCCGCGACAACCTCAAGTGGGGCAACGAAAACGCCACCGAGGACGAGATCGTCGAGGCCTGCCGTTTGGCCCAGGCCGATGGCTTCATCTCTTCCTTCCCCGACAAGTACAACACCATGCTGGTCGAAGGCGGGACCAACGTCTCCGGCGGCCAAAAGCAGAGGCTTTGTATCGCCAGGGCCTTGCTCAAGAAGCCGAAGATCCTGATCCTCGATGACTCCACCAACGCCGTCGATACCCATACCGACGCTTTGATCAGGGACGAGCTTCAACACAAGATGCCGGGCCTCACCCGCATCATCATCGCCCAGCGCATCCTTTCGATCCGCGACTGCGACGAGATCTACGTCATGGACGAGGGGAAGATCATCGCCTCGGGCAACAACGACGAGCTGATGAAGAACTGCTCGATCTACAAGGAACTCTATGATTCGCAACTAGGAGGAGGTGACTTCGATGAGTGAGAACGTCCATATGGAAAACGCCAAGAAACTCGAAAGCATTTCCAACAAACAGAAGCTGGCTTCCATCAAGCGCCTCCTCGGTTACGTCTTCAAATATTACAAGATCCCCTTCGCGGTGGTCTTGGTCTGCATTCTCTTCTCGGCTTCGGCCGGGGTCATCGGCTCTTACTTCCTAGGCCGTGTCACCGACATGATCAATCCGCTCAGCGAGACCGCCAACTACATCGATGGGGTCTTCCAGTGGGATACCTTCTACGTGACGATCGGGATCATGATCGGGATCTACGTCCTTGGGATCATCGGAACCTATTTCTACAACCGGACCATGGCCGTCATCGGCCAGGGGATCCAGAAGCGGATCCGTGACCAGCTCTTCGAGCACATGCTCGACCTCCCGGTCGCCTACTTCGACACCAGGACCCACGGCGACATCATGTCGGTCTACACCAACGACGTCGACGCCCTCAACGAAATGCTGAGCCGGGTCCTTCCGATGGTCATCCAAAGCTTCGTCACCATGGTCGCGGTCTTCGTGGTGATGCTCGCGACCTCGTGGATCCTTTCGATCATCGTCGTGGTCTTCGCCCTCATCATCTTCTTCCTGACCGTCTACTTTGCGAGAACCGCTTCGAAGTACTTCATCCGCCAGCAGGGGGCCCTCGGGGCCACCGACGGCTACATCGAGGAAATGACCTCGGGCCAAAGGGTCATCAAGGTCTTCAACTACGAAGATAGGGCCAAGAAGGGCTTCGACCAACTCAACAACACCCTTTATCAGGCGGCGCGGAGGGCCTCTAGCTTCTCCTCGATCCTGATGCCGGCCGTCAACCAACTCGGCAACGTCCAGTACGCCCTCATTTCCTTGTTAGGCGGCATCTTCGCCATCAACGGGGTCCCGGGCATTACCTTCGGGACCATCGTCTCCTTCCTCCTTTATAGCAAGTCCTTCACCCAGCCGATCGGCCAGATCAGCCAGCAGATGAACATCATCGCCCTGGCCCTCGCCGGTTCGGTCCGGGTCTTCGAGATCATCGACGCCAAACCCGAGGTCGACGACGGCTACGTCCAGCTCGTCAACGCCAAGGAAGGCGAAAACGGCGAGATCATCGAAACGACAGAAAGGACCGGCCGCTGGGCTTGGAAGCACCCCCACCACGACGGCCATACCGACTACAAGTGGATGAAGGGGAAGATCGACTTCTACGACGTCGACTTCAGCTATGTCCCGGGGAAGACCATCCTCCACGACATCAGCCTCTACGCCAAGCCGGGTCAGAAGATCGCCTTCGTCGGTCCGACCGGGGCCGGGAAGACGACCATCACCAACCTCATCAACCGCTTCTACGACATCGAAGACGGGAAGATCCGTTATGACGACATCAACATCAACAAGATCAAGAAGGCCGATCTAAGAAGGTCGCTTGGCATCGTTTTGCAAGACGTCAAGCTCTTCACCGGGACCGTGAAGGAGAACATCAGGTTCGGGAGATTGGACGCCACCGACGAGGAAATCTACGCCGCCGCGCGTCTCGCCAATGCCGACTCCTTCATCCGGCTCTTGCCCAATGGCTACGACACGGTTCTGACCAACGCCGGTATCGGTCTCTCCCAAGGCCAGAGGCAGCTCCTCTCGATCGCTAGGGCCGCCGTCGCCGATCCCCCGGTCATGATCCTTGATGAAGCCACTTCTTCCATCGACTCGAGGACCGAAGCCTTGGTCCAGGAAGGGATGGATCGGATCATGAAGGGCCGGACGGTCTTCGTCATCGCCCACCGCCTTTCCACCATCCAGAACAGCGACGCCATCATGGTCCTCGACCAGGGTCGCATCATCGAACGCGGGACCCACGAGCAGCTCTTGGCCCTCCAAGGGAAGTACTACCAGCTCTACACCGGGAACGCCGCCAAGTACCAAAAGTAACTCGTTACAAAAGGGAAGCGTCCAAAAGGGGCTTCCTTTTTCTTTTGTCTCTTTTTGAGATATCGAACTTTTGCGGGGATTTTGAAATCGAGGTGTATTCCGGCATATAATGCCGGCCTTTTCTTGCTATAATGCGGCGAGATGGAAACTAACGAGAAGATCAGCGATCAGGAAGCGGCCCGCTTGGCCAAGCTTCCCAAGTACGAAGAACTAGGCGTCGACCCCTTCGGGTCGCGTTACGACTGGAAGGACCAGATCAAAGACATCAGGGCCAGCCATGCCGGCAAAAGCGCCGAGCAACTAGAAGCCGAGGCCATCAAAGTCAACGTGGCCGGCCGCCTTTCCGCCATCCGGATGATGGGGAAGGCCGCCTTCGTCAACGTCAAGGACGAATACGGGACCATCCAGGTCTGGATCGGGAAAAACGTCATCGGGGAAGAAGCCTATGCCGTCTTCAAATTGGCCGACCTCGGCGACATCGTCGGGATCGAAGGGACCTTGATGCTGACCAGGACCGGCGAGCTGACCATCAAGTGCGAGAAATACACCCACATCACCAAGTGTCTGAAACCCCTGCCCGAGAAGTGGCATGGGCTTACCGACCGCGAGGAAAGGTATCGGAAACGCTACCTCGATCTTCTGGTCAACGATGAGTCGAGGAGGATCGCTCTTCTTCGTCCGGCCCTGGTCAAGGCCATCCGCGACTATTGCGACAATCTCGGCTTCGTCGAAGTCGAGACCAGCGTCCTCTCGCCGATATTGGGCGGGGCAAGCGCCCGTCCCTTCGTCACCCACCATAACGCCCTCGACAAGGACTTCTACCTGAGGATCGCCACCGAGCTCAACCTCAAGAAGTGCATGGTCGGCGGCATCGACCGGGTCTATGAAATCGGTCGCATCTTCCGTAACGAAGGCATCGATACCAAGCACAATCCCGAATTTACGACCATCGAACTCTACCAGGCCTATGGCGATTTGGGCGACATGATGGAGTGGGCCGAGGGCCTATTCCGGAAGCTAGCCAAGGACGTCGTCAAGAAAGAAGTCATCCATTGGGACGACCATGACATTGATCTCTCCAAGCCCTTCCGCCGCGCCTCGATGGCCGAGCTCATCAAGGAGCAGACCGGCATCGACTTCACGGAGGACATCCCCTTCGAAAAAGCGGTGGAACTAGCCAAGGAAAGGAAGGTCACCCTAGAGAAGTCCTGGAACTCGACCGGCTACATCATGCAGGCCTTCTTCGATACCTTCGTCGAGGATACCTTGATCCAGCCGACCTTCGTCCATACCTATCCGATCGAACTCTCGCCGCTCACCAAGAAAACCAAGGATCCGCGTTTCGTCGACCGTTTCGAACTCTTCATCGGCGGGACCGAATTCGGGAATGCCTATAGCGAGCTCAACAACCCCTTCGACCAGAAGGAACGCTTCCTTGCCCAACTCGCGGCCCGCGAACGCGGGGACGAAGAGGCCAACGACATGGATCTCAGCTTCCTCGACGCCCTCAGTTACGGCATGCCGCCGGCCGGTGGGATCGGGGTCGGCATCGACCGCCTCGCCATGTTCTTCGCCGAGGTCGATTCGATTCGCGAAGTCCTCCTCTTCCCGACCCTCAAGCCGAGCAAGGAGGGGCTTTGATGCTCCAAATAAACCCGCAGAAACGCGATAGGTTTTTCCGTTATTGCTTTTTGATCGGGAGCGTGGCTTCCATCCTCCTCGTCATGACCGGGATCATCTGCTACTACCTCTACCCGGTCTTCCCGGAGACGGCGGCCGCCCTTTATCCTGACGTCGTCCTCGGCTGTTCCATCGCCATCGGGATCCTGGCCCTCCTGACCCTGATCCCGGGCCTCGTCGTCTTCCTCAAACCGGTCACCCCCTTCCAAAGGGGCGTCTGGGGCGTGGTCTTCGTCATCATTGTCTGCCTCGGGGTCTTCATCTACATCGCCCCCCTCCTGATGGCGGGCGGATAAAAGATTTTCGTTCTTTTCCGAATTAGGGCCCGTGGCCCTTTTTCTTTCCTATCTTGGGGTGCGGGGTGGCGACTGGCCCCGCGATGGCATTTCTTCATTGCCTTTCTTGGCCCGGGATAATATCATTATTCGGCCTTAAAGGAAGGAATTAAGGCATCCACACTTCTATGGCCAGGCAATCGACCTGGTCTAGCAACCGAATTGGAGGTGCTGATAATGAAGAAGTACGAGATCATGTACATCCTCCGCGCCGACCTCGAAGAGGCGGCCCGCAAGGATGAAATCGCCAAGCTCCAAAAGATCATCGAGTCCGAAAAGGGCAAGGTGACCGACACCAAGGAATGGGGCGTAAGGGACTTCGCCTATCCCATCAAGGAACAGGCCAAGGGCTATTACGTCATCCTCAAGGTGAACGCCGAGAAACCCCTCGCCGAGTTCCAACGCGTCGCCGGGCTTGATCAGAATGTTCTCCGCCATCTCATCACAGTCGATGAGGACTAATTAGTCCAGGAGGAACATTCATGCTTAACCACGTCGTCCTGATCGGTAGACTCACCCGCGATCCCCGGTTGGCCCGTTCGGCCAGCGGAACCTCCATCGTTTCCTTCACGGTGGCCGTTGACGATAGCTACAAGAACGCCAACGGGGAGAAATCAACCATCTTCATGCCGGTTACCGTCTTCGGCAATCGGGCCGATACCGTCGCCAAGTTCACCCACAAGGGCTCCTTGGTGGCCGTCGATGGACGTCTGGTCCAGCGCAAATACGTCCGCAACAAAGACAACGTCGAAGTCACTTCGACCGAAATCGTTGCCAACAGTGTCGAATTCCTCGACCCGAAGAACGCCTCGGCTTCCGCCGGAGCGACCAACGTCGGCTTTACCCCCGACGTGGCCCCCGCTTCCAACAATAACAACGCGGCCCAAAGCGACGACTTCGACGTCCTCGAGGACGACATCCCATTCCCTTTTGATTGACCAGTAAGGAGAGACAGAAATGTACAAGAAAATGAGACCCCGGAAGAAGGTCTGCTACTTTACCAAGAACCACATCAAGCACATCGACTACAAGGATGTCGAGTTGCTTCAGCGCTTCATCACCCCGGAAGGCAAGATCGCCCCGAGGAGCGCGACCGGTACTTGCGCCAAGTATCAGCGCCAATTGGCCCGGGCCATCAAGAATGCCCGCTTCATGGGCCTTCTTCCCTACGCCGGACAATAAGCGGCGTAAATGTAGTTTCCCGGGCTCGATTTTCCCGGAAATCACAACAAGAACCGTTCTCCAAGGGCCTCCTCCGGGAGGTCTTTTTCTATGCCTATAGATAAATAGACTAATCAACCGACAAAGCTTCCCAGGCAAGCCCGGATCGCTTCGTGGCTAGCCCGGATAAGCCAGACGGCGCCTGCGTTTTCCCGTCGCCCGGTTGCCTGGGCATGGGCAAGGGATCCTTTGGAAAAGCCGTTCGCGGATTTATGGAAACGCGGCATGATCGCACCAGAAGGGAGAAGATCGTAGTTTCGGGGACGGATGGCGTCGTATGGCGACAGTTAATGTAGTTTCCCGGGCTCGATTGCCCCGGAAATCACAACAAGAACCGTTCTCCACGGGCCTCCTCGGTGAGGCCTTTTTCTTATGCCTTGGCGAATTGCTTGGCCTGCCAGAAACGCTTCCCAGACGGGCCCGCACGGCTTCATGGCGAGCCTAGAATAGATTAGTTTGACCTGAGTGTTCCCCTCGACCGGTTGCCTACGGGGTCGATAAGTAGATGGGTTTTATGATCAAGACGAATAACAAAGCCCGTGATTGTTTACCAATCGCCAAGATAAGCAGACTGCTGCCCGGTTTTTATATCATCATTTTATTTCATCAATGATAAGATAAATGATAAGATAAAGCAGCAGTTAGTTCAAAGGAGCGAAAGACATGAAAAACGAGGATGTCGTCACTGAATATAAAAAGTCTCTCAGCCAAGAAAGGGAAGGTGTCATTTCGCTAAGCGCTATGCTGAACAAAAGCCATCGCGGAGAAGTCTTTTTCGGCATTGGTCCCGACAAAAAGCCCCATCCGCTCACCATTGGCCCTAAGACGCTACCTGATCTTTCGAACGAAATACGGACAAGCCTGAAGCCGATGCCAACTACGCTCGATATCAATGTGGTCGAAGTTGACGGAAGCAAAGTAATCCGCGTTTATGCGGAAGGAGAAGACACTCCCTATTCCGCTTATGGCCGCTATTTCTGTCGGCTCGACGACGGTGACATCCCGATGACGAATAATCAGCTTCAGAAATACTTCGAAGCCAAGGACGATACGTATTCGGGGTGGGAGGAAAAGCCGGCCGATTGCGGTTATGAGGATATCGACGAGGACCTCGTTCTGGACGTCATAAGGACGGCAAATGAAAAAGGACGCCTCAATTACGTATACAAAGGTCTCAAGGAAGCGATGACAAAATTAGACCTTGTAGATAAGGACGGGAGGATAAAAACCGCTGGATACTATCTTTTCGGTAAAGGGAAGCCGGTAATGGTCAAAGAAGCCTCGTATCCAACCGACAGCCGCACCGAATTCGGCGAAATCAAACAGTTCAAGGGAAACATCTTTGAGTGCATCCGCGAAGCGGTTTCCTATATTCAGAACCACATAAGCTACAAATCGGAAATTCAAGGAATTCAAAGGGTCGAAACGCCCGAAATACCGATTGAAGCCATTCGCGAAATCGTGGTGAACAGCTTTGTGCATAGCAAGTACGGGGTCAAAGGGGATTTCAACCAAATAACGATATTCAAGTCATCGATACGGATTTATAACCCGGGATCGATTTACAAAAACATCGACCCAATGAAATTCGCCACCGCGGAGGTAGGCAGCAAAATACGGAACGTGCTCATTGCGTCTGTGCTTTACAAATGCGGGTATATCGATGCTTTCGGAACCGGCTTCGAGAGAACATTTACTCTTTGCGACCGCAATAGCATTGGCTACGAGTACCGAAACGATGAGTTCGGCTTCACTTTTCTCTTCATAAGGAACAAGCGATTCTTGAATGATGGAATCGATAATGCGAAAGACGACGTCGACGAGGCGATACTTGATGCCTTGCGCAAGAACAAATTTAGCCGGATTGATGATTTGGCCAAGGCAACTGGCAAAGCCGAAATAACCGTTTACCGTCATCTTAAGTCCCTACGCGATGGCAAAATTCTGAAACGCATCGGGTCACGTAAAAGCGGGTATTGGGAAATACTCTGACCATTCGCTCTTTTTAAAGCCGGCGGGCTATACGGTCAGGCAGTTCGATCCGCCCGAAGCGACAGAAAAACCGTTTTTAAAGGGCTCTCTCCAAGAGGACTTTTCTTGCGTTTAGGTAAAGCATCTAGCTAGCCAGCTACGCTTTTAAAACAGTCTAGTTTTCTCTGTGGCAGCCCGGATAGGCCAGATGCGGCAACCGTTCTCCATGGGCCTGCTCGGCGCGGCCTTTTACTTATGCCTTGGCGAATTCCTTAGACTGCCAGAAACGCTTTCCAGGCAAGCCCGGATCGCTTCGTGGCAAGGCCGGATAATCAAGACGGCGCCTGCATTGTCCTTATGCGAGGCTGCCTGGGCGTGGGCAAGGGATCCTTTGGAAAAGCCGTTCGCGGAAGGAGGGAAACGCGGCATGATCGCACCAGAAGGGAGAAGATCGTAGTTTCGGGGACGGATGGGCCCGTGCGGCGACATTAATTGTAGTTTCCCGGGCTCGATTGCCCCGGAAATCACAACAAGAACCGTTCTCCAAGGGCCTCCTCGGCGAGGCCCTTTTCTACTATTTGATCAGGGCATTACCCTGATGGCCATTTCCGTCAAACCATAGGGGGTTAGATTTTATTTCCACTAAAAAGCCAATAAGCCAAGGACTTCCGTTTTGCAAGTAAATGGCCGTTTAAGGGGACTGTTTTTTTAACTTTTCTCAAAAACACTACCCTTAAACCCGATTTAATGATATAAACCATTGGACGGAAACAAACTTATGGAGAATATGATTTATCCAAGGGAAAAGTACTTGTCGAAAATCAGGCCATTTTACGATAGCGATGTCGTAAAGGTTATTACGGGCATTAGAAGGTCTGGCAAAACATCGATTTTGAAATCCATTATCAGCGAATTGGAGTCAAGGAACCTGTCTGACAGAATCATTTATTTGCCCTTGGATAAAAGGGGATACAAGAATATCGTCACCCCAAAGCAACTGGAAAGCAAAATAGAAGAACGGATTCATGACTCAGGCAGATATTATCTATTTATCGATGAGGTCCAAAATGTCAGAGGTTTTGAAAAAGTGGTGCTTCAATACGAAGAAGAAGGCTACTCGGTTTTTTTAACCGGTTCAAATTCATATCTTTTAAGCGATGAAATTTCGACTAAATTGACCGGAAGATATGTTGCTTTCGAAACATATCCATTGGATTTTCGCGAATATCTTGAAATGAAAAAATTCTTCAGCAAGACAATCAAGAATAATGTTTACGAAGAATTTAACTCCTATATCATGGAAGGCGGTTTTCCAAAGGCTTTGGAGTTTGACGATTTTAGCGCCAAACAACTATATACAAGCCAGATAATCGCCGAAATATTCAATAAAGACGTCAAAACCAGAAACAGGATTTCCAATCTAGCCCTTTTTGAGAGGGTTCAGTCATACATCATCAACAATTACGCTTCGCCCTTTTCCCTAAAAAGCTTTCACTATTCGTTAACTAAAGCCGGCATTAAAGCAAAGATCGCAACGATTAAGAACTACATTGAGGTTTTAAAGAAAGCCAAAATCATATATGAATGCGATAGATTCGATTTGAAATCCAAAAGGTCCTTGTTGAGAGAACAAAAGTATTACCTAGCAGATTTGGCGTTGTATTTTTCAACTAACGTCAATAACAAATTGAACTATGGCCACTCATTGGAAAACATTGTTTATCTTTATTTGGTTAGCAACGGATACCAAGTAAGCGTGGGGAAAATCGGCAATTTCGAATGCGATTTTATCGTAAGAAAGCAAAATGGCGATTATGCCTATATCCAAGTCGCATATACGATGACGGGAAACGAGGAAACCAAGGAAAGGGAATATAGGCCATTTAGGGAAATAAGAGATGGCTATCCCCGATATATCATTTCCCTTGATCTGCTTAGAGATCAGCAAGAAGGGGTTCGCCACATAAATGCAATCGATTTATTCCTTGGGAAGGAAGCCATTTGACATTGGGAGAGGGATTCACACGCGGGGGAAGCGTTGGCCTAATCTTCGGGACCGCGGATAAATGTTGTGTAAGCTAAAAACCCGTCCGCGAACGTCCACTGGGCTACCGCGGAAGGGCTAGATTCCCAAGAAGTAGACTTCTATCCTTGCATTTGCCTAGGAAAGAGAAAGCCGCATGGCAAAAGACGACGCGAAGGGCTCCCTTGAGGAAGCCCCATTCCCGCTGGCGAGATGCTAAGATGCGGGATGGAGAAGGATTTCAGCGAGGCTGTGGAGGGCGTCCTCCTGGATTCCACAGGGGAATGCGAAGACGGGCGCGCCTCGCCTAGGAACGGATGCTACTGGAGGAGCCTCCTGACGGCGTTTTGCGAGAAGGCCGTGGGATCCTATTCAAAAGACGTAGCCTGCGTATATGTAATATGGCTCGCCAAGAAGGCCGTCATAATAGCTTACCTCGATAGAGTCCCCGATCTCCGGGAGGAGGTCGATGTCGGGGTAGGTGAGGCCGTTTTCCCATTTTGAGACGCTTTGGGGGAGACGCCGAGCTTGGCGCCCACCTCCTCCTGGGTCAGCCCCTTTTCCTTCCTTAGCTTAGGTCGAGGAGTCTTTGTTGGATGTTTGTCATATACATGTCCTTTCGTGGCTACATTGTGTGGTGATGGCCGCCTATGGACAATGACGCATAAGGCAAGTTTAACGCCTATTGGTTTAATCCGCTCGCCTTTTGGGCGAATTGCCCATAATCCCTCTATTGCCAAATCCCTTAGGGCATGCCTTTAATGTCGCTAAAAAAGGAGGCACGTTATGGAAGGCCCCAATAAGAACGACATCCATCCCAATCCAAAGGTCCCAAGCGTCTGCTTTATAAAAAACGTCGTCAAAAACCCCAATATCGTCATTGGCGACTACACCTATTATGACGATAGCGAAACCGGCGGTGTGGATTTCGAAAGCCACGTAAGCCACCATTACCCATTCATCGGGGACAAACTGATCATCGGGAAGTTCTGCGCAATCGCCAAGGGCGTTAGGTTCATCATGAACGGCGCCAATCACCGCTTTAACGGAATCTCTACCTACCCATTCAACATAATGGGCAAGGGATATTTTGAAAAAGTCGTTCGCGGAAGGAGGGAAACGCGGCATGATCGCACCAGAAGGGAGAAGATCGTAGTTTCGGAGACGGATGGTGTCGTATGGCGACATTAGGCAAAAACGAGTCGAAGGACCCGTCCGTTAAGGCAGGTCTTTTTTTGTTGCTTAAAGGGTGGAAAAGGCTCTGATTTCGGGGGTAATGGCATCATTAAGACCCATGAAAACCTTATTTGTCCTTTTTATAACCCAAGGAGTCCTAAAATGGGGATAACATTCCAAATGATTCACTTTTGCGGGGTTTTCGATATATCGGTTTTCGGTTTGATTGGATACCGGCCTTTCTAGGAATTCCTTTTGGGTGCAAGCCCTATCTAATCCCTTGGGATTAGGGTTTATAATAGGCACCTATGAGGAAAGCCATCCGCCGCATCCGGATCTACGCGACGCTGATCGCGGGAATCGAATTCATTTTGCTGGCCTTGACCCTGGTGGCCTACTATTTTGACTTCGCCTCCATTTCCGAGGTCATCCCCGTTTCCTACGTCGTGGTGATGGCCCTTGTCCTCTTGCTCCTTAACTTCCTCCTCTACTGGCTTTCGGTCGCCTCCTTGAGCCGGGTCAGGAACAAGTCCGATTTGGAAACCGCGACCTTGGTCGGAAGCGACATCCAGGAAGCCTATTCCTTTGCCAAGATCGGCCTCATCGTCATCGATGACGAGAAATCGGTCATGTGGACCAACTCCCTCTTCAAGGAACGGCAGATCGATTTTATTGACCAGCCCCTTTCTTCAGTCGACCCGGCCTTGCTGAAATTGATGGACGGGCCGGCCAGCAAGACCATCGAAGTAGGACTCAAGGGCCGGACCTATTCGGTCAAGTACGTGGCTGAGTCGCACCTCTTCATCTTCCATGACGTCACCGAATACGAAAACCTCCTTTCCTATTCCCGGGGCCAGGCCTTGGCCCTTGGGGTCGTCATGATCGACAACTACGCCGAAAGGGCCGGTGAGGAAGAAGACACCAACGATACCTTGGCCAAGGTCAGAAGCGAGATCGGCGATTACTTCCGGGAGAAGGGCGCCTTGCTTAGAAGGGTGAGCGCCGATACCTACTTCGCGGTCTGCAACTGGACCTCTCTTGAGAAGATGCAGCTCGATGGCTTTGCCGTCCTCGAGAAGGTCCGTTCCTGCCAAAGCGGGCCCTCCGCTCCCCTTACTTTGTCCATCGGCTTTGCCCATGACTTCCCGGATGCCATCCGCCTCAACGAAATGGTTTCCAACGCCATCGACATCGCCCTCAGTCGCGGCGGTGACCAGGCCGTCGTATCCAAGTACGGCTCCGACCTCCGCTTCTACGGCGGCAAGACGGCGGCCTTCGAGGCCACCAACAAGGTCAAGGTCCGCTCGGTCGCCGACTCGACCTTAGCCCTCATCCGTTCGGCTTCCTCGGTCATGGTCATGGGCCATGACGAAATGGACATGGATGCCCTCGGCAGTTGTCTCGGCATCAAGGCCCTCTGCGAATACTGCAGCAAGGCCTGCAAGATCGTCTATTCCCCCAAGCAGGCGGAAAAGAAGGCCCGGATTGCCTTCCAGGAAGCCTTCCCCAAGGATGTCTACGATTCCCTGGTCATCTCTCCGTCCGAAGCCTTGTCTTCGATCAAGGATTCGACCCTGGTCTTCGTGGTGGACGTTTCCCGCCCCTCCCTCACCATGTGTCCCGCTTTGCTGGAAAAAGCCGGCAAGGTCGTCATCATCGACCACCACCGCCGGGGCGAGGAATATGTCAGCAAGCCGGTCTTGAACTACGTCGACCCCTCGGCTTCCTCAGCCTCGGAAATGATCGCCGAGATGATCCATTACGCGACCGCCAACCCGGCCATCGAGATCAAGCCGGCCTACGCCACCATCATGCTCTCGGGCATCTTCCTCGATACCAATTTCTTCAAGAACCAGTCGACTGGTTCCCGCTCCTTCGAAGCGGCGGAGATCCTCAAGTCCTTCGGGGCCGACAACGCGGTCGCCGATTACTATCTGAAGGACGAGTTCGAGGAATATACCCTCATCACCAAGATCATTTCCACCATGACGACCCCCTACTATGGGATCGTCTACTGCAAGACCGATGGGAAGTATTTGGTTGAGCGTTCGACCCTGGCCAAGGTTGCCAACCAATTGATGCAACTCAAGGGCATCAATGCCTGCTTCGTCATCGGCAAGACCGATGAAAAAATGGTTAGAATATCGGCGCGGAGCGATGGCTCGGTCAACGTCCAACTGCTTTGTGAGAAAATGGGCGGCGGGGGCCATTTCACCTCGGCGGCCGCCTCGTTCAACGGCCAAACCGTCGAGCAGGCCGAGAAAACCTTGCTCGAGACCCTCGAGGAATACCTCGATTCGGCCCGCATCGACATTACCAAGGAAGGAGACAAACAATGAAGGTCATTTTGTTAGAAGACGTCAAGAAGCTCGGAAAGAAGGGCGACACCATTTCCGTCAGCGATGGCTATGCGACCAACTACCTCATTCCCCGGAAGCTCGCCCTCCGTTCGACCGAAGGAAGCCAAAAGGAACTAGCCCGGAGCAACGCCATCGAAGAAGAACGGCAGAAGGTCCTTTATAAGGAAGCCGAAGAAGTGGCCGAGAGGCTCAAATCCATCAACGTCGAATTCACGGCCAAGGTCGGAAGCGACGGGCGGATGTTCGGTTCCATCTCTCCCAAGCAGATCGAAGAAGAGATGCTCAAGCAATGGGGGATCAAGATCGACAAGCGGAAGTTCATCGACAAGTATCCGGCCAACGCCCTTGGCTATACCCGTCTGAAGATCGAACTCTACAAGGGAAGCCAGGGCGAAGTCGACGGCATCGTCAACGTCCATATCTCCGAGGAAAAGTAGTGGCCCAGATCGTCTTGCCCCACAACGAAGAAGCCGAACGCTGCGTTTTGTGTGCCATGCTGATGGACGAAAACGCGGCCGCCACCGGCTTGGCCCGCCTCCAGGAGCGCTCTTTTTCCGGCGTCGATCCCAGGAACCCCCTGATCTTTAGGGCCATGGTCAACTGCGCCAATGCCAAAAGCGCCATCGACGCCACGACCGTCATCGCCTCGCTCCAGAACCTCCATCTCTACGATCAGGCCGGCGGAGCGGAATACATCTTCGAGATCCTCAATGCCCAGATCACCCCGGGCAATGCCGACCATTACATCACGATCGTCAAAGATACGGCCGCTTTGCGGGACTTTTTGCAAAAACTAAGCGAAATCCAAGAGGATTATACCCGGGGCGGGGCCCCCTCCCCCGGTGATTTCATGGAGAAGGCGACCTCCGACCTCAGGGCTATCAGCGAAGAACGCTCGGTCGGGGATTTCGAATCGGCGGCCGAAGTGGCCAAGCAAGTCCAAAGGCGGATCGATTACATCTCGGCTAGAAGTAACGACAAGCACCTGACTGGGGTCGATACCGGCTACATCGCTTTGAACCGCATTACCCACGGTTGGCAAAGGGGCGACCTCATCATATTGGCGGCCCGTACTTCGGTCGGTAAGACGGCCTTCGCCGTCAACCTGGCCTATAACGGAGCGGCTCTCACCGGCCATCCGGTGGCCTTGTTCAGCCTCGAAATGAGCAACGAGCAGGTCCTGACCCGTCTACTTTCCTCCGTCTCCTTGGTAAGCGGCGACAAGATAGCGACCGGTGACCTTAGGAAAGAGGACAAGATCAAGATCCGGGACGGTCTAAAGCAACTATCGGATTGCCCCCTTTATTTCGACGACTCCCCGAGCGCCAAGCTCGGCGACATCATCAGCAAGACCCGGAAGCTCCAAAGCGAGCATCCGGACTTGGCCCTCGTCGTCATCGACTACCTGACCCTCATCAACCTCGAGACCAAGGGCAACAGCACCGCTGAGGACATCGGGGAAATCACGATGGCCCTCAAGAGCCTGGCCAGGAATCTGAAGATCCCGGTCTTGTGCTTGGCCCAGCTCAACCGCGACGTCGAAGGCAATGACGACAACCGTCCGAAGCTTTCCAACCTCAAGGGGTCTGGGAACATCGAGCAGGACGCCGACATGGTTCTCCTCATGTATCGGAGCGACTACTATGCCGAAACCGGCCATAAGAAGGATGCCGACAAGGGGATGGCCAAGGAAGGAACCTCCACCCGGATGCTCCAGGAGCAGGTCAAGGCCGAGAAGGTCAAGGACACGAGGAATTCCATCTCCGTGGTCGAAATCTCGGTGGCCAAGAACCGGAACGGGGCCATCGGGAACTTCGCCCTCATGTTCGACAAGGACCACAGTCGCTTCGACAATCCTTCGATGAACTTCCAGGAAAACATCGAGAAGGTCAAACAGGGCCATTCCGCCGATTCGCTTTCCATCGACTGATGATCAAAATCCTCAATCTCGCTTCCGGAAGCAAGGGGAACGCCACCCTTTTTGCTTGCGACGATACCGTATTCCTCCTCGATGATGGGGTCGGAAAACATCTTTTGGGTTCGGGTCTTAAACGCCTGGGCTTTGGTTTTGATGATCTCCATCATGTTTTCCTGACACACAATCACAGCGATCACATCAAGGGCCTCAAATACCTGCCTGAGGGCGTTACCCTGTTATCGCGGGAAGCTACCATCGATTTGCCACACGTCTCCTTGGCGCCTTTTGAGACCTACAATATCGATCCATTTGTTATCACCGTCCTTCCGACCAGCCATGACGCTCCGGATCCTACCGACTACCTCATCGAGGCCGAGGGCAAGAAGATCGTCTACATGACCGATACGGGTAGGATCAAGAAGGACGTGGTCAAGAAGTGTGTCGACGCCGACGTCTATATGTTCGAGAGCAACCACGATCCCGAGATGCTCAAAAACTCCGGGCGTCCGATGATGCTCATTAAACGTATTGGCTCCACCAAGGGGCACTTAAGCAATCAGAAGTCCGCCGACTATTTGCTGAAGATGGTCGGTTCCCATACCAAGGCCATCTTCCTCGCCCATTTGAGCGAAGAATGCAACAAAGAGGATTTGGCTTTGGCTTGTCTTAGGGATAGCTTTCTAAATGAAGGGTTGGACCTCTCTTCTACCCATCTGGCTTGCCTCAAGCAATGGGAAGAAACGTACTTTGAAATATGAAGATCACCATCCTCTGCGTCGGATCCTTGAAAGAGGATTATCTCCGCAAAATGGCGGCGGAATATATAAAAAGACTAGGAAGTTACGCCGAAATCATCATCAAGGAAGTAAAGGAAGAAATGGCCTCGAATGACCTCTCGAAAGCCGAGGAAGAAGAGGTCAAGAACAAGGAAGGGGCCCGGCTTCTCTCTTTGCTCAAACCCACCGATTTCGCTGTCGCCCTCGACCTTGGGAAGGAAGAACCGGATTCCCCTGGCCTAGCCTCCCTTATAGAAAAATGGATGGTCGCTTCTTCGAGCCGTCTTTACTTCCTGATTGGTGGGTCGCTTGGCCTCAGCGAGGAAGTAAAAAAGAGGGCCAATGTTTCTATTTCTTTGTCTAGGTTGACCTTCACCCATCAGATGAGCCGGGTCATTCTCTTGGAACAGCTATACCGGTCCTTTAGGATCCTCAGGCACGAACCCTATCACAAGTAATCAGTCGAGGAGGCCGTATTTGGCCATGGCCTTGGCCCAACCGTCCTCATCGATGTCGTCGGTCACGAAATCGGCGACGTTTTTCAAATCGGGAACCGCGTTCCTCATGGCGATCCCGATTCCGGTGAAGAGGACCATTTCGATATCGTTGTTCCCATCCCCGATCGAAAGGGCTTCGGTCGGTTCATAGCCGTAGTGTTCGAGGACGGCGAGGATGCCTTTGGCCTTGTCGCTGTCCTTGGGCATGATGTCGACCGCATACTCATCCCACCTGGCGGCCTTGCAGTTTTGGAGGTGGGGCAGGAAGAGGGATTCGTCGAACTCGTCGCAGAAGGCGATCATCTGGTAGATGGTACGGTCATAGGGGATCGGGAACTTTCGGGGTTGGGGGAACCTGGTCCCGTATTTGGCGTGGGCGTCGATGACCCGGTCGTCGATCATGTTGATGTGGCCTTCGCTTTCTTCGATGAGAGTGAGGCCGAACTTCAAGCGATAGGAGAACTTGATCATGGCGTCGACGACGTTTTTGGGGATCGGATAACGGTAGATGATCTTGCCATCTATCATGGCGGCTGCCCCATTCATCATGATGATGCCGTCGGGGTTGACGTAGTTCAAAATGCCGGACTTCCGGACCAGGTAGTAGTTCCTTCCGGAGCAGATGAAGACTTTGATGCCTTTTGCCTGAAGGCGTTTGAAGGCCTCGATGGCCGAAGGCGGAACGCGGTTCGTCTTGTGGCTATAAAGGGTTCCATCGATATCGGTGAAGACGACTTTGATGCGTTTTCCTTTGGTAAAATCCATGTCCTTTGCCTGCCCTTATTGTATGATTTGTTTCGCGTAATATATGCTTTACCCCGAATTTAATCAATATCGCAGTGAACAAGGAGCCTACAAAGGCCTCGTCAATTGCTATCTGAGCCACAACGGCCACCTCTTTTATGCGGACGCTTCCTTCCACGCCGCTTTGGAAAACTACTCCATCAAAAGGAAGGAAGACTATGACCGCCTCCTTCAAAGGATCTACGAAATCATCGAGGAAAAGCCGGTCTTCCTGACCGGGAATTTCGAAGGCATCGAAGTCTTCCTCGACGGTTACACCTACGTCGACATCGACGACGTCGCCAACTCCTTGAAGATCTTGCTCAGGGACGACAACCGTCCCAGCGACTACGGGGACTGATGAAACTCTTAGTCGTCGGTCTAGGATACGTCGGGCTCGCCAATGCCCTATCTTTTGCCTGCCTCGGCCATGAGGTCCACGGCCTTGATTTGGATGAGAAGAAGATCGCCCTTTTAAAAGAGGGCGTGTCACCGCTTGAAGAAGAAGGCCTGAGCCAAGCGGCCAAGGAATTCAAGGTTTCTTACCACGATGGTTATGAAACCGCCAAAGGCCATTATGATGCCGTTCTCCTCTGCGTCGGGACCCCGGCCCAAAAGGACGGATCCTGCGACCTCTCGGAAATCCATGAGTCGGTTGAGTGTCTCCTAAAGACCGAAGGCCTGACCTTCTCTTATCTCATCATACGTTCGACCGTTCCTCCCCTCACCGGAAGGAAGATTGCCGCGGACTATCATCTTGAAGGCCGGGTCATCTCCAATCCCGAGTTCCTAAGACAAGGGAAAAGCTACGAAGACGAACACCATCCCGAACGGGTGGTGGTCGGTTATGGGAAGGGTTATGAAGAAACCCAGTCTAGCTTCATGAAGGAGCTTTATGCCTCTCTCATCAAGGAAGGCATTCCCTTTATCGAGACCACGAACGAAGGGGCGGAATTAGGGAAATACGCCGCCAATTCCTTCTTGGCTACCAAGATCTCCTTTATCAATGAAATCGCCGCCATCGCGGACAAAATCGGCGCAAAAACCGAAGATGTGGCTAAGATAATGGCCAGCGACTCTAGAATCGGGGGTGCCAATCTGGGGGCTGGCATCGGCTATGGCGGTTCTTGTTTCAGCAAGGATATTCCTGCCTTGATTCGCTTCGCCGAGGAGATCGGCTCCGACTATTCATTGCTTCAAGCTACCGACTCGGTGAATAACCTTACGCGGAAGCGTTTTGTCTTGAAGGCCTTGAAGGCTTTCAAGGAACATAAAATCCACAAGGTCGGTGTCCTCGGCCTATCCTTCAAAGCCTTTACTCCCGATGTCCGTTCCTCTTTGACGGTGGCGATAGTCAGAGATCTTATGAAGGATGAACCTTTCATCTCCTTCTTCGCCTACGATGCCTTGCCATCCGCCAGGGCCCAGTTCAAGAACCTCTTCCCCGACATTCCGACTTTCGAGGACGTTGAAGATCTCTTGGCCAACGTCGAAGGCCTCATGATCCTCAATGACAATCCCCTCTTTAAGGAGATCGAGGAGGAAACCCTGCTTCGCCATGGGATCAAGGTTGTCCTGGATGGCCGAAACGCCCTAAAGAAAGAAGACTTCAAAAAAGTCGAAATCATCCACAATTGCTAAAGAAAACCGCCGGCACGTGGCCGGCGGTCTTTTTGTTTTTGTTAATTGGCCGGAGCGGGTCTCAGACTCTTCATCGTGAGCCAGACGATCCGCATGCCGTGGCAAGCCACGTAGATCAATAGGGCGTAGCTAGGGACCAAGAACCCAAGAATGAGGGTCAATAGACCCGGGGTAAAGGAAGCCCAGTAAGAGATCTTCTGGGAATCCCAGAAGGTATAGATCCTGAAGGGATTGTTTTTGCCGCGGGTCATCAGGAAGACCATGAGGCCCATGAAGAAGCACATGGCCACGAAGACGGCGGCCGCCGTTCCGGTTTGGATCCAGGCCGTGTTCATGGCCGAGTTATAGTGGGTGACATCGAAGAAAGTCTTCCAGGATTCGATTGAAGCGGCATGGTAGCCATCCCAGTCGGTTCCCCGGTCGGGATAGGTGACGGCCAGGGCGTTGCCCTTGATGTCGGTGACCGCCATCTTGCCGAGGTCGGTCCCGACGGCGATGCCTTGGTAATCGCCATAGATCGAAGAACCGCTGGCTCCTTGGCCGTTGTAGTTGGGAGCGACGGTGATATAGAACTCGGTCGAGCTCATGAACATAGTGGTGACGTTATAGGGAGTATCACCCTCTTCACCGGCGTTGGGGCTGATGCCGTTTAGGACATTGGTCCGTTTTTCGGAGAGCTCCGAGGTCGTGATGTCGCCATAGTAATAGGCCCGGAAGACCGTGGCCTTGGTTCCGTCTTCGTAAACTCTTTGGAGGTCGAAGCGGGGATCGCCGGTGGTCTGGGCATAGACCTCGGCGAAGTTGGTGACGAGGTAGTGCTTCCCGTCTTCCCTTTCGTTGACCACCATTTCGACTCCGTCGTCATAGAGGGCTTCCTGGAAGCCGATGAGGGCGGTGTCGAGGCCGTGGGTATCGCCGGTCACGATCAAAGATCCGCTTTGTTGGAAATAGGTGACGGTGATCGGGATGAGGGCCAAGAGGACGGAGAGGATGGCCATCGGGACGGCGAAGTACCAGGGACGTTCGCGGGCTCCCGCGATGCAAGCATCGTTGTTGATGAGGCTCGCGCCTAGGTATCTGAGAGTTTCTTTGGTTCTTGGTTTCATATTCAGCAAGGGAAACTCTATACTAATCGGGCCCCTTTTACAAAGTAAAAGGAGAACATCGGCTTCCCTTGAGATTACAATATTCCTATAAATGGCCGTTTTGCGGGGATTTCGTGCAAATTGGACAACCTAGGAATTTCCAGTATAATTGCTATCGCCCCTTTGGGGCGTGTTCTGGGGTCGTCCACGGTTTTGACGGGGGACGGCTTGGCCAAGATGGCAGTGGAGTGGCGGTCCTTAACGCCAAACAAAAATAACTGACAACAGTTACATGTACGGGATGCCTTCCAAGGTGTCCTACGCTCGCGCCTAACAGGTAACCTACGGGTTCCTTCCCAAAGAGGAAGGGCAGCGCGTTCCTCCCCCTTTTGCGCCTTATGGGGAGAGGGGCGGAAAACAAAGGCAATAAGCCGACGGTGCTGATCCACACCCGAAGCCGACAATCAATGGATCTCGCCTTCCGGTTCTCGGCCGGATCAAGCTGGGAGGTTAAATCTGATGCGGCCTAAACTGTAGATGTCTTGGTAGGGCTTCCTTCGGACAGGGGTTCGATTCCCCTCGGCTCCACCACTTGCGAATTGGCGTTTCGGAAGAACTAACTTGCGGAACGTTTAGAGAACGTCCTGACCAGGGACGTTTTTCTTATTGTCACCATTTCGTTGTTCGATCGAATTCTAGTTCGATTGAGGTAATGAGTCATTCAAAATAAAGTTAACCATCTATATCTGATGTTCCTAATGTCTTTTCTGTTTTTAACAAAAGGAAGATATAAATAGGAAATGTGGACAAGTTCGTTAGGTCTTTCACCCTCTCATACCTCTTAGAGCTAGGACAATTTTTCTACTTTATTTTTAGTCCCAAGATACTTAGCTTTCTCCAAATTGGGGAAAATTTCTATAATGGAATGATATCCCAGGAAGACATTAAGTCCTCTCCTGTTTCTGGATTGTTTAGTTTGTTGGAATCACAATCCTCTTCCTTTATCTAATTTGTGAAATAGGAAACCTCCATGATTGGCAAGCGAGCGTCTACAGATTCAAGAAGGAAATAAGCTTCGAGATTATGACCTTCAATGGGGAAAAGTCTTTCTTGTAACCAATATAAATCTTAATGAGTTTGAAATGCTCTCCCGATTCTTTGTTATTAGACGTCGGTTCCTGTCGTCTTTTGAAAAGCAACTATAATTAGGCAAGGAGATAAATATGGAAGCACTTGAATGTCTGTTGACCCGTAGAAGCGTCAGGAAATATTCCTCCAAGCCAGTTGAACAAGACAAAATTGACAAGATAATTGAGGCAGGACTGTACGCTGCAAGCGGAAAAGGGACGCAAAATCCCATTATCATTGAGGTTATTGACAAGAAAATCAGGGATGAGATAGCGGCTTTGAATAACGATATCGGTGGATGGCCCAAGGGACACGATCCCTTCTATGGAGCGCCCGTAATTCTCGTTGTCCTTTGCCGGAAAGACGCTTCCACCGGGGTGGAAGATGGATCGCTGGTCCTTGGAAACATGATGCTGGCTGCCCATGATTTTGGTCTATCTAGTTGCTGGATCCACCGAGCCAAGGAAGAATTCGAAGGCGAATATGGCAAAGTCCTATTGGAACGGATTGGGCTCGAACCCGATCTTTATCGCGGAGTCGGGCATCTAGCCCTTGGCTATGGGGGAGTCAAGGACCCCGCGCCCGCTCCTCGTAAAGAAGGACGAGTTTATAAATTTAACTAGTTCTATAGATTCGTGACATTCCAAGAGGAGTTCTCTCGGATTTATCTTCAGAAGTCAATGCCCAAAGGACCAACGGTTTCTTGATTCGCCCTATCGACGACTTTGGAATCCTGGTCATGTGACAATTTGGATAAAAGAATTCATTGCATTAAACCGATTCCCCATTGGTAAAACATGCGATACCAAAACCGCGGACATGGTTTTTAGGACGTTATACAATTGGTTTATGAATTTCGAGGATCAGATCTTCCTTAAATCCTTCGCCGACTATGAAAGGCTAGTGAAATTCGGCTTTGCACAAGAAGGCGATTGGTTACTTTATTCTTATATAGATGAACCCACTTCCCTGGAGGTTCAAATACGCGTTTCCGCTAACGGCAAGGTCAGATGTACCGTCTACGATCCCTCGATCAACGACGTTTACGATGGATATCGAATCGAGGGAGTCCAAGGACCTTTTGCCAGTGGACTTCGTACCAGAATTGAAGCATTTCTTCAGAAATTAAAGGAAGAATGTTTCACTACGAATCTGTTCCAAGGAACAGTCGCTAATTCTTTGGTCGAGGCTTATGAAGACGTGTTCGGCGCCCAGCCCGATCTCCCCGGGACCAGGGATTACACGGACCACGTCGTCTTCAGGACAAAGGAGAACGGCAAATGGTTTGCCCTCATCATGCCGGTTCCTTATGACCGCTTGATCAAGGGTAAAACCGGAAATTGCGAAATCGTGAACCTGAAGTTAGATGATGAAGTAGAGGCTGCCCTAAAGGAACCGGGAGTCCTCCCCGCTTACCATATGAATAAGAAACGTTGGGTCAGCGTCCTCCTCGACGGGACCGTCGATCTTCAGCGGGTCCTCGAACTTTCTTCGATAAGTTATAAGAATGTCCTAGGAACCAAGAGGAATAAGAAGGACTGTTTGGGAAATCGGTTTCGGAAGCCAATTTAAAAGCAACTATCGAAACATTGCATATATTTTGTCCAGATGGGGTGAAAGCGCTTTCTTAAAAGGCTTGCATTCTGCTTAGCCCAAATCCATAATCCTTTTAGGAAAGCGGTTTCGTGATCGTATCGATACCCCGCCTTCCCAAAAACGGAGGAACTTGATTCCATGCTTAACAAGAAATTCGGTTTCCTTGCGGTTCTGGCCTCGAGCGTTTTGATCCTAGCGGCCTGCAACCCCACGGAGACCACCTCGTCCACCGGTCCGGTCGATACCGGCACCAGCGAAACTCCCGTCGATACCGGCACCAGCGAAACTCCCGTCGATACCGGCACCAGCGAAACTCCCGTCGATACCGACACCAGCGAAACCGACACCGAACCCGATGGCGACGAGGATAAAGGACATGCCAATGTCGACGTTTTCGATATTGAAGGCGGAACCCTTCAAAACCTCGGTGAAGATCAAGTCGGCGAAGGCAAGCTAGCCTACTGGGCCGGCGATGGCGGCAGCGTGAGCGGGGCGGTCTATGATGTCGCCAGCGACACCATCTCCATGAGCTTCACCACCAGCGGGGCTACCAGCCAATTCTATAGCGTCCAACTCTTCTACAAGGCTCCTTATCTCAACGTTTCCGGAATGGAATGGAACATCAAGGCCACCATCAATTCCAGCGTGGCCGGGGCCATCACCGTCAACGGACAGGAATTCACCCTCATTGCTGGGGACAACAACCTCGACATCACCACCGGCCTCTTCGGCAAGTCGACCCTCAGCATCCAAATGGGTGTCAACAACAAGAGCGTCCTCGGGGCCGCGACCCTCAACATCAAAGGCCTCCAGGTCATCGATACCAAGAACACCTACTACAAGGTTGATTTCCAGGATGCCGAAGGAGGAGCCCTTGACTCCGTCTATGCCCTCAAAGGCAACACCCTTTGGACCTCGCCGGCCGCTCCGGCTGCCGATGCGGGTGAAATGTTCGTTGGCTGGGTCGATGTCGACAACAATCTTGTCGATCTCGCGACCTACGTTCCGACCAAGGACACCGTCCTCAAGGCTTCCTATGCCACCCCGGACCTCAATGTTTCCTACTACGTCGGTGACAAGCTCATCGAAACCGTTCCGGCCATTTCCGGCCAAACCCTTGTCGAACCCGATTATGGCTATGAAGAACTCGGCTTTGGCTACGGGGCCGAAGGCTGGTACACCGATGCCGGTTTGACCGACAAGTGGTCCTTCGCCGTCGACAAGGTCAGCGAATCGATCAGCCTCTATGCCAAGACCTGGGTCGAATATAGCGACATCTACCAGCTCGAAGGGCAGTGGCTCGAATCGACCTTGAGCCACGGCGCCGATGGTGAACTCATCTACAGTGGCGACCAAGGGGGCTGGGCTGCTACTTGGAACAAGCAGATCAACTTCCGTCCCGTCCCGGTCGGCACTGCCGGAACCACCTACACCATCAGCTTCGAATACAAGGCCAATGCCGCCTTCCCGGTCCATATTTTCGATGATGGAGCTTCCCGTCAGATCGCCTTGACCAACTGCACCGTGACCAACGATTGGGTCAAGGCCAGCCTTACCTACCAAGGCGGGACCTTCGGGAACAACACCAAGCTGAGCTTCGAGTTCGGGACCTTCAACGAAGGCGCGACCAACGAATTCTCGCTCCGCAACATCGCCCTCACCCCTGCTATCTAATAGCATTTCTCCTTTCTTGGCCCCATCCCGGACCCCTCCTCTCCCGGGATGGGGCCTCTTTCAATGCTTAAACCTATGAATCTCAAACGAAAATCAATTTTTGCGGGGATTTTATTGCCTATCGCCCTTGTATTGGCGTCTTGTAATCCCGCGTCCTCTTCCAGTTCCAGCGATACTTCCAAGCCCGACGAATCCACTTCGATCGGCGAGGTTAGTTCCTCAGAATCGACCTCGACGGGTGGGAATGTAGACACGTCTTCCAGCACTACCTCGGCCGGTGGGGATGGTGAAGATAGTTCTTCTTCGAGTTCGTCTGAGGAACCCGAAAAACCCGGGCCTATTACCCTGAGCGGCGTCAATGACGTCAATCACCCCAAAGGCCAGTATTTTGATGTCTTCGATGGGGTCCAAGCCCTGACCGACAGCGGCCTCGACCTGACCCGTCTATTAAAGGCCAAAGGAACGGTCGATTATTCGAAGGAAGGGAAATATACGGTTGAGTATTTCGTCGAATACGAAGGCTACGAAGCTTCGGCGACGAGGACCATTACCATTGACGGATCTTCGATCAAAAGAGAAAACCGGAGTCGTGGCTATACGGCCGGCAAGACGGTGAGCCTCGGGGAGGGATCCTATCTCCAGGGACAAACCGGAGCCTTGGTCCGTCCCGGGGATCCGGCCTTCCTTGGAAATGAGGCCTATAACCGGGGAGCGATTCCCTCCAGCAAGTGGTATTCGGGTTTCATGTACGCGAATAACGGGGGAGTGACCACCGCTTATACCAACCCATTGGCCATCTCTTTGAAGGGGGCGGATGGGGTTTCCATCAACCACCCCGAGGATGGCTACAACGAATACATTGCGACCCGCGATACCAAGGGGAGGAGTCAGGTCAAAATAGAGAACCATCCCCTCATAATGAACGATATCCTCGTCAAAACCACCTCAATCAACGGAAACGAGACTTCATCGCTCATCGATTATGACGACGTTTCCGCCACCTTGTCTCTCCGTGACGGGGCCTCGCTCCACGACGAACTGGTCCTCACCATGGTCCAGGGTTCGCCCTTTGCCTATTTCGACATCGATGGGGACGAAGCCATCTTCAATCTAAGGACGGCCGCGGTCACCAAGGGTTATGAGTTCCTCGATGGCAATCTCAATCCCATCAACACCGAGGCCCCTTATGTCTCTTCCTCTTTGGTCGTCGTTCTCAAGGATGCCCACATCGGTTATGGGGGCACCTACAACCCGTCTTCCCTCGGAAGTCCGGTCTACGATGACAAAGCCTATTTGTTGAGCGTTCCCGAAGGTTCCGCCTTCAACATCAACGGCACCTCCATCAATGTCGATCTCAATGGCCACAATTTCTTCGCGGTGGCCGCTCTTTCTGAGCGGGATGATGCGGCGAAATTGGCAAACAAAGGCCTGGCCTTCGTCCGTGGGGGCGGTTCGGCCTATACCGTCGACCATGCGACCGCAACGGTGGAAACGGAAATCTCCTATCAAGTCCAAACGATGGGCGGGGAAGATTACCTCGAACCCTACATCGGTCTCTTGCCCCATCAATGGAAGAACAGCGAGACCCCAACCACCGACCTCTCTTATACGACCATCCGTGGGCAGATGAAGTTGATGGAAGGGAGTTCCTTCTCGACCCACCTATCCTTCCATGGGCTTCTACCGACCTTTGCCTTGCCCAATAATTCTTCCTTCAATCGTTCGACCATGGTTTCCTATCTAGAAGAACTCTTGGCCAACAACAAGCCCGGTAGCGATGGTTTCATTGATTCCAAGGGTCCTTATTGGAACGCCAAAGCCGTCTATCCTTTGGCCATCGGTTTACAAATCGCCGGTCAGCTCCAAGAAGAGGAACTGGTGTCCTCCTTCAAGGAAGTCCTAAAGGCCGACCTGGTCGATTGGTACACCTATAGTGGTTCTACCGATGCCCGTTATCGTTATTATGACGAGGTCTCGGGAACCCTAATTTGGAGCAACGACGACTTCTCGACCGCATCGCGTCTCAGCGACCACCACTTCACGGCCTCCTATTTCACCTACGCCTCCGCGGTCCTCTCCTTCTATGACGAGACCTTCCTCGATTCCTACGGGGAGATGGCCATGTTGGAACTGAGGGATTACATGAACTACGACCGGGAAGATACTTCCTTCCCGTATCTCAGGGCCTTCGACGTCTACGCCGGCCATAGCTGGGCCGACGGACGGGGCGATGCCGGGGACGGCAACAACCAGGAAAGCTCGGGTGAAGCCCTCCATGGCTGGACCGCCGGTTATCTGATGGGCCTAGCCACCGGGAACGCGGAGCTCGTGGACGCGGCCATCTATGGCTACGTCACCGAACTGGAGTCGGTCAAGCAGTACTGGTTCAACTACGACGAGGACAACTGGAACGAAGGTCTGATGGCGGCTACCCACGCGGTCGGGATGATCTGGGGTAGCAAGAATTCCTATACCACTTGGTTCGGGGACTCCCCGGAATT
Source organism: uncultured Bacilli bacterium (assembly GCA_944363565.1). Lineage (GTDB taxonomy): Bacteria > Bacillota_I > Bacilli_A > RFN20 > CAG-826 > UBA4951. Next base: position 196,349 of record CALVUI010000002.1, on the reverse strand, counting down.
CATCTACGGGATCCACTGGCTCCCGACCGGGGAATACTTGAGCGGTTACGCGATGGATGACTATGAGCTCTCGATCCTCGAGAAGATCTATGACGAGATGGTCGCCAAGTGCGGGGGAGAGCCCCTGACATGGCAAAGCAACATGTGGGCCATGGAGGCCATCTTCGATAGCGAGTCCGCCTTGTCCAACTTCGATCCTTCAAAGATCCGGGGCGACGACTATCCCAACGAGCTCGCCGGTTCCTACTACATGGTCAACGCCCTCGATTCCTATGGCCATAAGGACTCTTCCTCCTACGTGGAGATTTATTCAAAGGCCACCGGGAGCGTCTATCTCAAAGACGGGAAGAGGACCCTCCTGACCTACAATCCCTCCGACAAGGAAGAGAAGCTCACCGTCCATCTCGGCGGGGAAAGCCTTGAAGTGACTGTTGCTCCTAGGAGCCTAAAGGCCCACGCCCTTTAGTTTCAACGTCGGAAAATGTAAAAAGGAAAGCGGTTTTCCTGTAAGCGCTTTCTAACCTATATCTAGCAATCATCGAAGAAAACGCTTACATTGCGATGGTTGCTAGTAAAAATAGGCGAAAAATCGCTAATTGCGAAACCGCTTTCCCATTTTTAACCTATGGCCAGCAAGAGACCCGTTTGGGCTCTTTAGGTTATGGGGAGAAAAATATGAAAAGAAAACTAATAGCCGTAGCCCTACTTGCCATGGGAGGCATCGCCCTTGCCGCGGGCGGGGTGGCCTCGGCATTGCATTCGCCTGAACAGGCCATTGCCGTCGATACGGCGGAAGATGGAACGGTTTTGGTTAAGACGGCTCAGGACTTGATCGATATCTTCAAGGGACCGACCTATCTCAACTCCAATATCCGTCTTGAAAACGACATCGATGTCTCGGATATCACCCTACCGCAAATGCCCGGGGAGTATGCCGGCACCTTCGATGGGAATGGCCACAAGATCTATAACGTCGAGATGAAGAGAGAAAACTCGCTCTTCAATATCATCAATGCCAACGGGACGGTCAAGAACCTTACCGTTGAGACCTATTCGCCGGAAAGCCGTATCAGCATGGTTCGCCCCCTTGCCTATCAAAACAACGGGACCATCGAGAACTGCAAGGTCGTCATGACCATCAATGCCCATGTCGATAACCTGGCGGCTTTCTCCTATCTTGCCGGCTCTGGGTACTATAAGAATCTCGAAGCCCATTTCTTGTTCAATACCACCGATGTGGAATGGCTCTGTGTCATTAATAGGGATGGGATCATCATGGAAGGCCATATGACCGATTGCATTTATACCGTGACCGGCCTAAATGGACTCGCCGTTGGCGATACTCTTAATTTCCAATCTAATGGTGCCACCAAGACCGAAGACGTTACCTACGTCAAGACCGACGGGGAACACGAGCTCACGATCGGGGCTTCTGAAACCTTGAAGCCCGTGACGGCCGGGACCGAATACACGGCCGTGGCTTGGTCGAGCGAAAATGACAAAGTAGCCTCCGTTACTCAAGAAGGCGTCGTTACCGGCGTTGGGGCGGGGAGCACCACCATCAAAGTCGAATATACGACCGCTTCTGGAAAAACCAGCGGTCTCTATCCGGTCACCGTCATGGCCGCCGCTGAGGTCAGTGGTATCGAAATCGGCGCAGAAACCCTTGAGATCGAACAATTCATGGAGACCGAAGTCACCGCAACTCTGACCGGTACCGAATATCAGTCGATCGTTTGGGCTTCGGCTGATCCCGAAACTGTTGAAGTCACCGGGAACGGACTCGAAGCCACCATCAAGGCCCTTGAAGTCACCGCCGAACCGGTCAACGTCACCGTGACGGTTTACGGGGAAGCGGAAAAGGTCTTGGCCAGCGACATGGTCGCGGTAACCGTTACCGAAGCCTTCGGCTTCAATGTCAATTTGCTAATTCCTCAGATCGATCCGGTCATGAATGCCGGTTGGGGCGACACTGCCTACTTCTTCGCCTATGGGGATGGGGCCGACGAAGTTCCGACTCCTCTTGCCCGTCAATATGTCAATGGCAAGCCCTTCAACCTCACTTACGACGTGGGTGGGGACGACGGAGTGGTCGAATGCTGGGTCTACAGTAGCTTCATCAGCGCGACCGCCCACAATATCACGGCTGCGACCACCTTCTTCCAAATCAGTATGAATCAGGAGGGTCGTTGGGGCGCTGGTGTCCAGTTGCTCAACCTCGTTGACGGGGCCTTCACCGACCTCACCATCGTGGCCGGGAAGAATGGTCCGGATCTGCCAACCAAAGTTGATACCTACGACAATGACGACTTCTTGGCCGCCAAGGCCCATGCCGCCGCGAGCACCCATGGTGATGCCTGGCGTGATGAGAATGGCAGCATCTGCTACCTCATCGACGGGGAACATGATGCCCGTCTCAACGAAGTCCTGACCGCCTACGACGGCGTGACCGACCCGGCCATCAAGGCCCTGGTCGATGGAATCGTCGACGGGGACGGTGCCAACAAGACGACCTATGGGAACACCATCCAATACCTGAGGGATCATTCCAACCTCAATCCGGAAGGAACCTACGTGGCTGCCAACAACGCCATTTCCTTCTTCGGATTCGATGGCAATGGCAATTCCTCTCTCATGATCCTGGCCCTCTTCGCCGGCCTCGGGACCATCGTCTTAGTCGGTGGGATCGCCATCTACCGCCATCGGAAGAACCGGGCCTAATAGTCCATATCCTTTCTAGGCAAAAGGGCCTCCGTTCGGGGGCCCTTTGTCTTATCATTAGTCAGATGTCAGAAACCGATTTCATAAGCGTTTCCAAACTCCAAAAGGCCCATCGGGCCATTTGGCTAAGGGTGACCCTCATGGGAGCCATTTTGCTTTTGTTCGTCGGCCTGGCTCTTACCTTGGGTTTCCTCCAGACTAGGGCTACCCAGTATTATTTCATTGCCCTCGGTGTTCTGATTTCGGTCCTCTTTTTGGTGGCGGAAACCTACATCGTCTTCTATGAGATCGTGCCCCTTAGGGCCTATGTGGCCTTTGCCACCAAGGCCCTTTCGAAGACGATGTATCGGAATCGGGTCAAGGTGGTTGGGATCCATAAGGAAACGGAAACGTATCTGGGTTTGGAAACCAGGGCCATGGATGTCATCGAAGTGGACGAAAACCGTCTCTTCCGGGTCCGTTATCCCCTAGTTGGTGATTTCATTCCGGAAGAAGGAGGGGACTATTTTCTCACGACCTATGACGATGTTGTTTTGAAGGCGGAGAAAGATGGCTAAAAAACTCCGGCTCCACGACTATTTCACGACATACGGCTGGCTTTTGCCGATATTTTTCCTCGTTTCCCTGGTGGCTTGGTATTGGCCCATCACCAGCGTCAACGCCTTCAAGCCCGAGGAAACGATCAACATCTTCGCCGAGTGTTACAAGTTCAAAGACGAGGAGTTGGTTGATAATCTCTATGAGGCCTTTGGGTCTTATGGGGTGGAAAACGTTTCCCTCAATCCCTATAGCCCGGACGACGAGAACATCAATAGCTACTACACGGCCTTCGGGGTTGAAGCCGACATCCTTCTTTTGACCTCCTCCACCGTGGAAAACAATCTTCACGACGTTCCGGAAATCCTCAAAGACTGGATTCCCTTTGATGATGAACTCATCGGGGAACTGGGGATTCCCGTGGGAGCGGAGTATTTCGAGGTCGGGGAGCAGGCCTACGCCCTCAAGGTCTTCGACGCCTTCGATGAGGCCTACCCCATCGATTTCTCACCCTTTGGCTCCTTCGAAAAAGAAGGACTGGGGGAGGACGTCTACATGCTCCTACGGTCCGCTTCCCCGAATTTCGGGTCCTACTCGGATGAGGGGAAGACGGAGAACGGTCTACGGACGGTCCGGTTTTTGCTAGAGAGGTACGACGAGGATGGAAAGTAAGAAGGGACAAGAGACGGGACTGCTTCTACCCCTTAGCCGTTTCAATCAGTTCTTCGATCTGGTCCGTTTCCGCTTCATCGATATCTTCCTTTGTTCGATCTGCAGCGCCCTTTTCCTGATCCCCAGCATCCTTTGGCTTTTGTTTTGTTCTTTAAGTGGCTTCGTCGATCCTACGAACATGTATTCGATCCTCTTGGTCTATGGGGTCCTGGCCATCCTCTTTTCCCTCATGGGTCTCGGAAGCGCGGGGACCTATTACTTCTACCGGAAGACCATCTACGGGGAGGGTTCTTCCTTCCAGGCCGACTTCTTTACCGGGATCAGGAAGAACTACAAGGAGGGCCTCCTTTCCCACTTCCTGATCGGGGTCCTCTATCTCTTGCTCAAACTCGATATCGGCTCCCTCGGGGCCATGGGCCTGGGGGACACCTGGACCCCGATCCTCTTGGGCCTCAGTTACGTCTTGTTTTACGTCCTGGCTTCCCTCTTTCTTTTCTACCAGCCCCAATACGTCCTTTACGAAGGGGGTATGGGGCGGTTATTGATGAATTCGGTTAGGTTTTACGTCGGTTCTTTCCTTAAGAGCCTCGGAATCACCCTCCTATATTTCCTGCCGTTTTTCCTTTATGAATTAATCGGAAACGTCATCGGGGAATGGATCATCATCCTGATTTTCGCCCTCGCCTACAATGGCTTTGCGAGCCTCGCCAACGCCCTTTATTGCACCTACCTCTTCGACATATCGATAAACCCCCGTTATTACCCCGATTTGGTTAGGAAAGGCCTAAGAAAAATCGATAGTAAAAAAATGTAAAAGAGGTAAAATATTAGAACCACATAACCAACAAGAGGAAGTGCGCTTATGGTTACGATTTACGATATTGCCGTCAAGGCCAAGGTTTCCCCTTCGACGGTCTCGAAGGTCATAAACGACTACCCGTCGATTCCCGAGGAAACGAAGGCCAAGGTGAACCGGGTCATGAAGCAGATGAACTACATTCCCGATGCCGGGGCCAAGGCCTTAAGCAAAGGGAGTAGCTACAACATCGGCGTCCTAGCCTATTTCGGCACCAACATCTCGACCTTCCGCCACGCCCTCTTCACCGAGATCCTCGATTCCTTCCAACAGGAAGTGAATTCCCGTAACTATGACCTCCTCTTCGTTTCCAAGAACCTGACCGGACGGGATGGGACCTTCTACCAAAACTGCGTCAGCCGTTCGGTGGCGGGAGCCTTGCTTTTCGGCGACTTCGAAGACGAGGAGATGAAGGAAGTCATTGACTCCAACATCCCGAAGGTCGCCTTCGACTACATGGGCGACAAGATGACCGGCGTCTATAGCGACAACTACCAAAAGATGAAGAAGATGACCAAGCACCTCCTTGATCTGGGACACCGCAAGATCGTCTTCATCCACGGCGAAGATAGCGACATCACCAAGTACCGGGTCCAGGGCTTCAAGGACGCCATCGCCGAAGCCGGTATCCCCTTCAGCGACCGCATGCTCCTCGAGACCCTCTACACCGACGCCGATTCGGTCAAGAACATCACCATGAATTTGCTTAGGCGGGCCAATCCGCCGACCGCCATCATGTACCCCGACGACTATTCGGCGATGGCTGGCATCAGCACGATCCGGGAAGCCGGGCTCCGGTGCCCCGACGACATCTCCGTCACCGGCTTCGACGGCCTTCCGATCGGCCAGACCTTCAGCCCGGCCCTCACCACCGTCAAACAGGACACCGATGCCATTGGGCGTCTACTGGCTCAAAAGCTGATCGAGAACATGGACGACAAAGAAAACGCGCACCCCGAGCTCTGCGAGGTGCGCGCCACATTCCTGCCCGGTTCTTCGACCGGACCCGTCAAATCGATTATCTGACGTAGACCATGGAAGCGTTGTCGACGTAGGTCGTCCCGCTTTCGCCATAGATCCTGAATTCGAGGTTCCGGGTCTTTTCCGGAATCACAATCGAACCCTTGTAGTTTTTCATCTCCGTCCCTTCGATATCGATGACCAAGGGATCGGTGATGTCCTTGCCGAGCTTGCTGACGTAATGGATTTCGACCTTGCCTTTGCTGGTGGCATCGCTCAAGCGGGCATCGAAGGAATAGTCGTATTTGAAACCCTCGTAGGTTTCCTCGAGTTTTTGCCTGGTGTAGGCCCGTCCTTCGCCGGAAGTGAGGGCCAGGGCCTGGTTGCCATTAAGGCCAACGGTCTTGACCTCGCCCTTGTTGGACGAGGGGACTTCCCAACCGTAATGGGTCCCATCCAAGGGCACCTCGTCCCAGGTCTCGAAGTCGCCGTTGGAAAGTTTATTGAGGTTAAGGACCTCGCTATAGGGGAGGGTCTTGATATTAGCCTCGCTCGGGGTGGTCTGGGTGTAGCCGGCATTGGTCCGGGTTTCGTTGTAGTACTGGGTTTCGTCGAAGGCCGTGAAGGTGAAGGACTTCATCAGCATGTAGTCGGTATCGAAGACGGCGTTGTTGGTCCAGGCCGGGAACCAAAGGCCGATCCATAGGGGCATTTCCTTGTCGGTGACCAGGGACCCGCGGACCGAGGCCACCAAAATCCCGTCGATGAACCAGTCGACGCGTCCGAGATCCGTATCGAGGTAATCGGTATACCAGTCGAAGGTGTACTTGTGGAAGTTCCCGTCGTTGAGATAGAGGATCTTGCTGACGTCGACGTCGACCGTCTGCTTGTTGCTATGGGTGGTCCAGCTGGTGGCCCAGAAGTACTTGAAGGTTTCCCCGTCGGTATGGCCCCCGATCTCGATGTCGATCTCGTTTTGGTCGGTGGCTTCGTTCCCGGTTTCCGTGAGATAAGTCCAGCAGGCCGAGATGCCCCCGTAACGCGGGAAGGCCGCCATTTCGATCTCATAACGGCCCGGGACCAGCTTCTCCTTGGAGATGATGCCGGCCCCTTCGGGATAGGCTTGCCCATCCTCGGTCCTCCTTAGATCCGCATCCCTGGAGTAAAGGCCCCGGCCCCGGAAACCAAGGTAGGTTTCATCGCCGTCCTCGACATAGAAGAGGTTGCGGTTGTTCATCCCGTTGTGGGGCCTGGTCGAGGAGTCGTTTTGCCAAACCCCCTCGAGGGTATTCCAGTAGGCGTCGTTGAGGTGGCCGCCTTCGAGGTGTTCGTCGATGTTCCTTTCGAACTGGCGGTCGAACTTGGCCCGCGTTTCCACCGTTTCGTAGTATTTGGTCCCGTTGAAGGTCGTATCGTCGTCATAGGGGGCGGCGCCGGTTCCCGGCTGGCAGGAAGCCAAAAGCCCCAGGGTGAGGACCAGGGCCGCGGATTTTCTCTTATTCATATCTATTCTCCCTCGGTTTCCGAAACCGATTTCCTAAAGGAGAATATAGCCTACCGCCTAATGATTTTCAATATTTCTAATCTCATTTCTGAAAGCGCTTACTAGTTTTCGTTGAATGGGCGCGCGCCCCTCCCTATAATGAAGCCGTCTAAGAAACCGATTTCCTAACGGGAACGGGAGGAGAAAAATGAAAAAAGCAAAATTCCTAATTGCCGCGGTTGCCTTGCTCGGGACCGCCGGCGGGGTCCTGACCTCCTGCGGGCCGACCAGCCAGAGGACCGACGCGACCGAACTGTGGATCTGCGTCTATGACGGCGGTTATGGCATCGACTGGGCCAATACCATCGGGGCCGCCTTCGAAGAGAAGACCGGGATCCCGGTCCACGTCGAAGCCGACACCTCGATCCTCAGCCGCCTCGAATCGACCCTCAAGGACGGCGGGGACTACGACATCTACATGAGCCACGGCATCAACTGGCAGGAATACGCCATGAAGGGCTATTTGGCCGAACTCGACGACCTCTATGAATCCTCAGTCGAAGGTTACGAAGGCAAGTTCATCGATCGTCTCGTCGATACGGCCGCCGAAAATAGCAAGCTCGATGTCAAAGGCAACGGCGAAGAACATTACTACAAGGTCTGCTGGACCCAAGGGGCCGGCGGCATCCTCTACAACATGGATATGTTCGAGGAAAACGGTTGGGAAGTGCCGGAAACCTACGATGACCTCGTGAAACTCTGTAAGACCATCAACGATGCCGGCCTCGTGGCTTTTGACGACGAGGAAGTCCGTCCCTTTGCCTGGTCCGGGGCCGAACGTCAGTACTACTGGGACTACCCGGTCTTCGAGTGGTGGGCCCAGATGGCAGGACTCGACAAGGTCAACCAGGTCTTCGAATACATGGGACCGGACGGAACCTACAAGAACGGTTACGAGATGTACAACCCCGATACCTATTACAAGGAATTCATCAAGGCCTATGAGATGTGGTACGACCTCGTGGCCGCGAACTCCGGGAATTCCTTGGAGAATTCCTACGCCGCCACCTTGGCCCAGGCCAAGGCCAACTTCGTCAATGAAAAGGCGGCCATGATGCCCTATGCCCAATGGGCCAAGTACGAACTCGAGGAAGTGACCGATGAAGGGAAGCTCGACTTCAACGTCGCCATGATGTCGACCCCCAAGGCCACGGCCGACGCCATCGACGTCAACTACATGGTCGGTTTCGGCGATTCGATGATCGTCCCGGCCAATAGCCCGAACATCGAAACCGCCAAGCAGTTCATTAACTTCATGGCCACCGAGGAAAGCTGCGCCACCTTCGTCGAGAAGAGCCACGGGGCCTTCTTGGCCTTCGACTACGAAGACGTCGATCTTTCCGCTCTCGAAGCCACCGACACCTACGTCAAGAGCGTCCACGAGAAACTTGGAGCCCAGAACTTCAGCAGCGTTTCCAAAAACCCCATCACCTACGCCACCGTCGACCAGGTCATGCCCTGGCCCGGCAACGTCTATTATTACCAAGGCGCCTGCGAGAATCCTTCGGCCAACACCCCGGAAATCGTCGGTGATGCCGTCTACCAATACGCCAAGAGCCACTGGGATTCGTGGCTGGGTTCGGCCGGTCTCAGGGACTAAGCGACCATGACCGAAGCCCTCGCTCCGGTGATAGAAGCTCCCAAAAAGGAGAAGCCTCGTTCAATCAAACGCCAGAAGGGGAGCGGCTCGAAGGCCGCTTCCCACTGGCGGGTTTACCTTTTTATCATCCTGATGCTCCTATACCCGGTAGCCCAGTTCTGCATCATGTGGTTCGGGGTCAACATCAATTCCATCCTCTTGACCTTCAAGGTCTACGAACGCTTCCAACTGGTTTGGGTCTTCGATAGCGCCGCCAACAACGGCAACTTCTTCGAGACCCTCTTCTACAACTACGGGGAACTCTTCAAGACCTTCGGCCAGACCGACATCCAGGACATGTTCGCCTCCTCGGTCGTCTACTTCGGCCTGGCTTGCTTCGTCACCCTCCCCATCGCCCTCGTCTTCTCCTACTTCGTCTTCAAGAAGATCAGGGGAGCGGCCTTCTTCAAGGTCATCTTCTTCCTGCCTTCGATTTTGCCTCTCTTCATTTTGTGCCAAGCCTATTCGCTGAGCTTCAACGCCGAAGGGGGCATCTTGCCCGGTATCTTCCAAGGACTGGGAATCGATACGGGGAATTTCTTTGCCAGTTTGTTTATCGGCAACCGCTTTGGCCAATCCTCCTCCTGGATGGTCTGGATCTTCTGCATTTGGAGCGGGATCGGCTACGACGTCATTCTGTTGACGGCCGCCATGAGCCGGATCCCCCGCGACATCCTCGAATCGGTGAAGATGGACGGGGTCGGTTCCTTCAAGGAATTCTTCCGCATCATCATTCCTCTGGTCTGGCCCACCATCACCACCCTCTTCGTCTTCGGGATGATGGCCATCTTCTCGACCACCTTCCAGCCCCTCTTCTTGACCCCGGGCAACAAGGGGACGGAGACGATCGGCCTCCACATCTACAACCAGTCGCAATCCGGTAGCGGCGCCCTCCAGACCCCGGCCACCCTCGGCCTATTCTGCTCGATCGTCGTGGCTCCCATCATCATGGGGGTGAGGTCGCTGATGAACCGTTGCTACAAAAACGTGGGGTTCTGATTTATGAATGTCATCGTTGCCTTGAGACGGAAGATCAGAAGCAAGCAGGCGGCTTCGCGCCAGGAAAGCTACGAGCGCAAGCACGACTTGCTCTTCAAGCGCAAAGGCGGGACCGAAGCGGCCTTCGTCCTCGTCTTCATCATCTTCGCCGTCTTCGCCATCACCTTCATCTTCCCCTTCCTTTGGATGCTCATGAACTCCTTCAAGACCAAGGCCGAGTTCGCCCGCGACTTCATGAGCTGGCCCACTTCCTTCAACTTCGACAACTTCGTGGCGGCCGCCACCTTCAGCAACATCACGACCAGGAACTTCAACGTCTTCCAGATGATGGGGATGTCGCTTATCGTGGCCGGCTTCGGGACCCTCGCCACCGTCATGACTTCGAGCTGCGCCTCCTACGTCGTGGCCAAGTACAAGTTCCCGGGCCGTTCCTTCATCTTCGCCGTCGTTATTTTCTCGATGACGGTCCCGATCGTCGGCTCCTTGCCTAGCCAGATCCAGTTGATGCAGGGGATGGGTCTCGACCAAACGGTCATCGGCCTCATCTTCCTTTACTCCGGGGGCTTCGGGAGCAACTTCCTACTCCTCTATAGCTTCTTCAAGAACCTCTCCTGGACCTATGTCGAAGCCGCGAAAATCGACGGGGCCAGCGACGTCCGCATCTTCTTCCAGATCATCGTCCCGATGGCCAAGGGCCCGATCATCGCGGTCGGGATTTTGTCCCTCATCGGTCTCTGGAACGACTACTTCAATCCTTCGATCTTCTTGAAGGACCAACCGACCATCGCCTACGGCATCAACGCCATCCGCCAGACGATGCTCGAGACCTCGAGCGAATACCCCCTCTTCTTCGCCGTCGTCATCGTCACCCTCATCCCGATCCTTTTGGTCTTCTGCTTCTTCAGCAAAACCATCATGGAAAACACCGCCGTCGGCGGTCTCAAAGGCTAATGGGCCTCGCGCCTTTTATAGCAAAGGAGTCATTATGACCAAGAAACTTTACAAGAAACCGGCCTTCTACGGGGCCGCCTCCCTCCTCTTACTCTCCCTCGCCTCCTGTTCCCCGGCCGGGCCGGAACAAGGCACGACCTACTTCGAAAACGGGAAGTTCTATTACGACACCTCGGTCGAAACCCCTTATAACGTCTCGGTCGAAATCGGGACCAAGGCCACAGTTACGTCCCTAAGCAGTGGCCGCAACAAGGCCGAAGCCGGCCAGTTCATCAACCGCGATGGGATCCTCACCATCTCCGGCGAATTTATTTCCTCTTTGACCGCCGGGGTCAAGACCCTCAAGGTCGAGACCAGCGAGGGCACCGTCACCGTCGATGCCTATTTGGTCAACAAGGTCATCAAGACGGCCGAGGACTTCCAGAACATCAACGACCGTTTGGACGGCTACTACATCCTCGGCAACGACATCGACCTAAGCGACATCGATAACTTCGAGCCCCTCGGGCGCCTCTATAGCGAGACCGATACCCGCAACGAATACTTCCATGGGGTTTTGGACGGCAATGGCTACACCGTCTCCGGGGCCAAGGTCCTCTATAGCGACTCGGTGGCCAGCAACTACAACGTCTATGCCAACACCGGTTCCACCCGCTTCGAGGAAGACTGCCACGTGGCCGGGGACAACATCGGCCTCTTCCAGGTCATCGGTTCTTCGGGCGAGGTCATGCACCTCGGCCTCGATGACATCCACGTCCGCGGTAGGACCATCGTCGGGGCCTTGGCCGGCAACATCATGGGCAACGTCCATGACGTCTACGTCGGGGACTGCGACGTCGAAATGTCGACCCACTTCTACGACGATGACTGCAACATGGGCGGGGTCGTCGGGATCGTGGCCGGTTCGGGCCAGGTCCGCAACGTCATCAGCGAAGTCGACCACCTCCAACTCGGGGCCCCTTCCAATAGCACCTATACCTACAATGGCCATAGCCTATCTGTCGAACCCGGGGTCTACCTCGACTTCGGCGAGGATTATGTCGGCCAGGCCGGCAACGGCTGGGACCACCCGGCGGCCGATGGGTCCGACGTCGGCGATCTAAGCGATCCCTGGTGGCGTTTTGCCGGGGTCGACAAGACCGCGGAGAATGGCAGTGCCATCACCGATAGCAACGGTGCCCCCACCAACGGCCAATATGCCTTCGCCGGCAAGGTCTGGGGGAGCATCGAAAACTGCGTCGCCCTCTCCTTCAACATCACCCCGATGAACGGGATGCCGCGGGAAGCCTACTTCGGTCAGACCCACGTCGGGGCCAACAAGCCGACCAGCGGCGAGACCGACCTCGGGACCATTGAGAATTCCGACGTCTACAGCGCCTCGGAAATGAAGGAGGCCGCCACCTATGGCGCCTTCGATTCCGAGATCTGGAACATCGAAGACGGCAAGGTCCCGACCCTCAAGCGGATCTACAACGAAGTCAGCTTCGAAGACGCGGAATAAGCGCAAAAACCCCATCAATCAATCTCAATTCTGGAGCAACCCCATGGCCAATTATCGTTTTGACAAGCGGAAGTTCATCATCGAGGACTTCCAAAGGGCAACGCCCTTTTGTTCCTTCCTTCCGGCGGTGGCCGGGAAGGAAGGCAAGCCCATTTGGGCCTTCTATGCCTCGGTGGGGCAGGCCATGGGGGGCTTCGGTGCCACCAGCAAGCAAACCCCGATCGTCCCCTTCGATTCGGCCCATCTGGCCTATGAAAACATCGGAATCAGGGGCTTTAGGACCTTCCTGAAGTTCGGCGATCTCCACCTCACTCCCTTCTTCGGGGAATCGAGCGCCAAGCGGAACATGGAGACTTCCCTCTATGACCTCAAGATCGAGGAAATCGGGGAAGGCTATACCATCGCCTTCACCTACTCCGGCATCCCCCACGAAAGCTTCCCGGGTCTCATCCGGAAGATGGAATTGACCAATAACTCTGATCAGACCGTTTCGGTCTCCGGGGTCGATGGCCTTCCGATCTTCTTCCCCCTCGGTCTTTCCAATGGGGACTACAAGCAACTGGTCTCCCTGATGGAGGCCTATTGCGAGGTCAATGGCCTCGGGGACCGTCTGGTTTTCGCCAAGTTCAAGACCTCGACCGGGGACAATTCCGTCGTGGCCCTCAATGAGAAAGGCAATGGCTACTTCGCCAAGGACCAGGATGGGCGGTTGTTATTACCGATCGCCGATCCGGCGATGGTCTTCGGGGATGACCTCTCTTTATTGACCGCGAAGCCCTTCTTCGAGAAGAACTATTCCTCCTTCACCAAGACCCCCCAACAGAGGGAAAACAAACTGCCCTCGGCCTTCTTCGCCTTCGCCACCACCTTGAAGCCGGGGGAGACCTACACCGCCTACGAGGTCTTCGGGAGCTTCGTCGACGAAGCCTCCTTCCGGGAAGCCGAAAGCCGCCTCGGGGTTCGTTACATCGAAACCCTCAGGGAACAAAACGAGGAACTCGTCACTTCCTTGGTCGGCCCGGCCTATTGCCATAGCGGCAACGAGACCTTCGATCTTTTCGTGGCCCAAAGCTATCTCGACAACAACCTGCGTGGTGGTTTTCCGAGCCTCATCGCCCCAGGGGTTCCTTATTACCTTTATGGCCGTAAGCACGGGGATATGGAACGGGACTACAACGACTTCGTGATCCCGGCTTCCTATTATTCCTCCGGCCCTGGGAACTTCCGGGACGTCAACCAGAACCGACGGAACGATCTCTTCTTCGCCCCCTTCGTCGGCGATTACAACATCCGCCTCTTCTATAGCCTCATCCAGATCGATGGGCAGAATCCCCTCAACGTCAAACCGGAGACCTTTGTTTTGTCTAAGAAAGACGGAGCCAAGAAGTTCCTCAAGAAGGTTCCCAGTAAGTCCCAGGAAGGCCTCAATAAGATCCTTTCCCGTCCTTTCGAACCGCGGGAAGTTCTGACCTACCTCATCGACGAGGCCAAGCTGGAAAAGTGGAAGGCCTCCGATATGCTGGAAGAACTCCTTCCGGAATGCCATCAGGAAATCGAAGCCAACTTCGCGGAAGGCTATTGGATCGACCACTGGACCTACAACGTCGATCTCTTGGAGAACTACGCCTCCATCTATCCCGATAAGCTGAGCGACCTCCTGTTTGAGAAGGGCTATCACTACTTCTATAGCCCGGTCTATGTCGAACCGCGGTCCGAGAAGTATTGCCTCTTGTCCGACGGGCGGATCAGGCAATACGGGGCCATCGACCTCAAGGGTTTACATGAATATTGCCGCAAAGAGAACATCGATTTGACGAAAACCGCTTGGCTGACCGATAAGGAAGGCCACCGTGTCGACGCCTCTTTGGCGGAGAAACTCCTCTCCCTCATTCTCGTCAAGTTCTCAACTTTGGACTCCCTCCAGATGGGGGTCGAGATGGAGTGCGAGAAGCCGGGCTGGAACGACGCCATGAACGGCCTCCCGGGCCTCTTTGCCTCGGGCCTCAGCGAAACGGTCGAACTCCTGCGTTCGGTCCGCTTCTTGGCAAGCGCCCTCGAGAAGGTTCCCGGAGACAAGAAAGTCGAACTTTTGGAAGAACAGTACGAACTCTATCAGGAACTGGAAAAGAACCTTCGTTACCTCCTCCACGACAAGGTCTCGCGTTTCGATTACTGGGACGCGGTTACTTCGGCGCGGGAAACCCTAAGGGAAAAATGCCGCTACCACGTCGACGGGAAGAAGGAAGCCCTCGATGTTTCCTCCATCCTCTCTTTGCTTTCCTCGATTGACAAGGTTTTGACCTCCGGAATCAAGCGGGCCAAGGAAGCCGGGAACGGGATCCTTCCTTCCTACCTCATCTACCGGGTCAAGACCTACGAACCCTTGAAGCACGTTAACCACCTTGGCTATCAGACCGTCAAGGCTACCTCCTTCGAACTCGAAACCACCCCGCCCTTCCTCGAAGCCAGTGCGAGAGCCCTGAAACTGGGTCCCGAGTTCATCGAAAAGAAGGATCTCCAGGTCATCAAGGAAAGCGGCCTCTATGACCAAAAGCTCAAGATCTACAAGACCTGCGCCGCCATCGACGAGGTCCCCTTCGAGATCGGAAGGGTCCACGCCTTTACCAAGGGCTGGCTCGAGAGGGAATGTGACTTCCTCCATATGTCCTACAAGTACCTCCTGGGTCTACTGAAGGCCGGGTACTACAAGGAATGGGAAGAAGAAGCGGCCACCAATTTGACCATGAACCTCGATCCCAAGGTCTATGGCCGCAATCCGACCGAGGCCTCCTCCTTCATCGTCCCGACCTGCAACCCCGATCCGAGCAAACACGGGCGTGGCTTCTTCGCCCGTTTGAGTGGGGCCAACGCCGAGATGCTCAACATGTACGTCATCCTCTTCGCCGGGGAAAAGGCCTTTGAATTGAGGGACGGCGAACTCTCCTTGAATCTCAAGCCCCGTCTCCCCCTCTCCCTTTACGATGAGAAAGGAGAGGCCAGCTTCACCTTCCTCGGCCAGACCCTGGTGACCTATAGCAATCCCGAGAAGATCGATACCTTGCTTGAGGACTATCACCTGACCTACGTCTATGATGGGAAGGAAAGCTCCGATCTAAAGGGCGAGGATGCCCTTCGCTTAAGAAACGGCGAGATCAAGAAACTCGTGGTGAGGATCTCTCGATGAAGAAATCATATTTGGCTTCTTTGCTTGGACTCTTTGTCTTAAGCCTCAGTTCCTGCACCTTTACCTTTGGACCCCAGAAGACCTCGACCAGCGAGGAACCCATTCCCTCCGAATCTTCGACTTCTTCGGAGCCCGAAGAAGATACGACTTCGAGCGAGGACGGGGAGAAGGAGACGAGTTCGAGTTCCACCTCGACCGGAGGAGAGACCCAGACCAGTTCCTCCACCAGTGAGGGGGACAAGATCATCTGGCAGGACGAATTCGACGGGAATGCCCTCAATCCAGCCTACTGGACCTGCGAGACGGGGACTAGGGGCGATGGCTGGGGTAACAACGAACAGCAGTACTACCGGGCCGAAAACGCGACGGTCGGGGGTGGCTATCTGACCATCACCGCCAAGCGCGAGGACTATGGGGGTATGAGGTATACCTCGGCCCGCATCAAGACCCAAGGCAAGGCCTTCTTCACCTATGGGCGGATCGAAGCCCGGATGCGTCTACCCGGCATCACCGGCAGTTGGCCGGCCTTCTGGATGCTGCCGGAAAACCTCTACCAGGGCCGCGGTTGGCCCTGGAACGGGGAGATCGACATCATGGAAAACCGGGGTAACCAACCCTATGAATACCTCTCGACCCTCCATACCGGAAACGAGAACCAAAGCGACTGGTGGTCCTGCCAGTTCACTTCCGGTGACCACCGCTTATCTAGCTCGGTCACCGATTGGCACGTCTATGGGGTCGACTGGCAAGAAGACCACATCTCCTTCTATGTCGACGGGGTGACCTTCCACACCGTCTATAGTTACCAGTGGCAAACCTGGAGTGCCTACGGAGGGAGCGCCGCCCCCTTCAACCAGGACTTCTTCATCTTGTTCAATCTCGCCATCGGCGGGAACTTCATCGGTGGCCAGTTGCCTAACGACGCCAACCTCCCCTGCCAGATGCAAGTTGATTATGTGAGGGTTTATGAAAACTAAAAGATACGCCTATTTTGCATGGATTTTGGCCTTGTTGCCGCTTATAAGCCTTTCTTCCTGCGGGGACAATCCGACCCAAACCAACGGTGATTTCACCCTGGTTTGGAGCGATGAATTCAATGAGGGTACCCTCAACAAGGACTATTGGGATGTCATGACCGGGAACGGGGCGGCTTTCGGCAACCCCGGCTGGGGCAACAGCGAAGCCCAGTGGTACCAGGAAGACAACATTTCCTTCGACGGGGAGAACATGGTCATCACCGCCAAGAAAGAAGCGGTCCAAGGGGAAGGGAAGACCTTTGAATACACTTCCGCCCGGATCAGGACCTACCAGAAGGTGGCCTGGACCTACGGTCGTTTCGAGGCCCGGATGGCTCTACCGAAGGTCGATGGGATGTGGCCGGCTTTCTGGATGCTTCCGGAAGAACCCTACAATGGCCGCGGCTGGCCCGATAGCGGTGAGATCGACATCATGGAAGCCCGTGGGTCTAGCGACCTCGCCACCTCCGGGGCCCTCCATTACGCGACCCTCTCGGGCCATACCTACCAAACCGGGACCAAGTCCTTCTCGAGAAGGAACGGGGAGAGCAATACCGACTTCCACGTCTACGCGATTGAATGGGACGAGGAGGAGATCAACTGGTTCGTCGATGACGAAAACTTCTTCACGGTGCCTTTAAGGACCTGGCATCCCGACGGCGGACGGGTCTATCCCGATGATGACGGAGCCCCTTTCGACCGTGACTTTCACATCCTTTTGAACCTCGCGGTCGGGGGCAACTTCGATAATGGCACCATGCCGCCCCGTGACTTCGAATCGGCCGAGTTCAAAATCGATTACGTCCGCGTCTATCAGTGGAATGATTATCTTTGAGGAGGGGAGGCAAGATGGCATTAGACAAGGAAAAGATCAAGGCCTTCTTCGAAAGGCATAAGGCCAAGGCCAAGGAAGAGCAGAAGGAATTCGAGGAAGAAACCCGGATCCTCAACCGCAACAGCGCCTACGCCAAAGCGGTCGACAAGGCCGCCGCCTCCCTCAAGAAGGAAGCCTCGGCCGTCCAAAAGGGCGACGATGTCCTTTTGAGGTGCGAAAACGTCACCAAGATCTATGCCAACCGGGTCGAGGCCGTCCATGACTTCAACCTCGACATCAAGGACGGGGAGTTCATCGTCTTGGTCGGGCCCTCGGGCTGCGGGAAGTCGACGACCCTAAGGATGATCGCCGGCCTCGAGGACATCACCTACGGATCCCTCTACATCGGGGGCCGTTATAGCAACGAGCTCCTGCCAAAGGAAAGAGGGGTCTCGATGGTCTTCCAAAGCTACGCCCTCTATCCCCATATGAGCGTCTATGACAACATGGCCTTCGGCTTAAGCGGCCTCGAGAAAGAAGAGATCGACCGCCGGATCAAGGAGGCCTCGGAGTTATTGGAAATCACCCCCTACCTCGACCGGAAGCCGACCGCCCTTTCGGGTGGCCAGTGCCAACGGGTGGCTTTGGGCCGTGCCATTGTCCGCAATGCCAAGATCTTCCTGCTCGATGAGCCTCTCAGCAACCTCGACGCCAAACTCCGGGTCCAGATGCGGAGCGAGCTCATCAAGCTCCATGACCGCCTCAAGAACACGATGATCTACGTCACCCATGACCAGACCGAGGCCATGACGATGGCGGACCGGATCGTGGTTATGAAAAACGGCTACATCCAACAGGTCGGAACCCCGAGGGAGATCTACGACCATCCCCGCAATGTCTTCGTCGCCACCTTCATTGGTTCCCCGACCATGAACATCGTGAAGGCCGTCTATGAGGAAGGACAAATCCGCTTTGCCGACGGAAGCGCGCTCGATCTCAAAGAGGAAGGGAAGAAGATCCTTGCCTATTACGAAAACGAGGTCAGTAGACTCAAGGAACGCCTGGAGGCCTTGAGAGCCGATCGGAAAACCCGGGAACAGATGGCGGAGGAAAAGAAGATCCTCGGAACCCTGCCTCCCCATTACGATGAGGAGGAAAGCCAACTCAAGAAGGAAATCGCCAGCGCGGAGGCCTTCCTTGAAAAGAAGGGTGGGGACATCTACTTCGGGATCCGTCCCGAAGACATCGTCCTAGGACCCAAAGGGACCCACAAAGGAACCATCGACGTCGCCGAACTCCTCGGGGCCGAGTACTACGTCCACGTGGCCTTCGCCGGCCAGAAGATCGTGGCCAAGATATCGGCCAGCGACTTCCATAGCGGGAAGCCGACTGTCGGACTCAGCTTCAAGAAAGGGAAACACCATCTCTTCGATGTTGCGACCGGCCTAAGGATTCTTTGATTGAGATGTAGGGGCCGCCCCTAGAGGCGGCCTTTTTCTTTGACCAAGAAAAAAGCCCCGCCGAAGCGGGGCTCTTCCCTTGGAGTAAGACCTTACTTGTTGAGGTTGTAGAAGGCCTTGATGCCGGGGTATTCGGCGTTTTCGCCCAGTTCTTCTTCGATGCGGAGAAGCTGGTTGTACTTGCAGACCCGGTCGGTCCGGCTCATGGAACCGGTCTTGATCTGGCCGGCGTTGAGGGCGACGACGAGGTCGGCGATGGTGGTGTCTTCGGTCTCGCCGGAACGGTGGCTGACGACGCAGGTGTAGCCATGGCGCATGGCCAGCTGGCAGGTATCGAGGGTCTCGGTCAGGGTCCCGATCTGGTTGAGCTTGATGAGGACGGAGTTGGCCACGCCCATCTCAATGCCCTTTTCGACGTAGATCTTATTGGTGACGAAGAGGTCGTCCCCGACGAGTTGGACCTTCTTGCCGAGCTTGTCGGTGAGAAGCTTCCAGCCTTCCCAGTCATTTTCGCTGAGGGCGTCTTCGATGGTGATGAGGGGGTACTTCTCGCAGAAGTCTTCCATCATCTTGACCATTTCCTCGCTGGTGAGGTTGCCGGTCCCGGAGCGCTTGAGTTCGTACTTCTTGGTGTCGGGGTTGTAGAACTCGCTGGCGGCGAGGTCCATCCCGAGACAGATGTCCTTGCCCGGGACATAGCCGGCGGCCTTGATGGCTTCGACGAGGAGTTCGAGCGGTTCTTCGTTGTTCTTGAGGCCGTTGGGGGCAAAGCCGCCTTCGTCGCCGACGGCGGTGACGTCACCCCTCTTCTTGATGATGTCGTGGAGGGCGTGGAAGGTTTCGGCACCCATGCGGACGGCTTCGCTGTAGCTCTTGGCGCCGACCGGCATGATCATGTATTCCTGGAAGTCGACGCTGCTATCGGCGTGCTTGCCACCGTTGACGACGTTCATCATCGGGACCGGGAGCTGCTTGGCATTGGGTCCGCCGAGATAGCGGTAAAGCGGCATCCCGAGGAGGTCGGCCGCGGCCTTGGCGACGGCCAAGGAAACGCCGAGCATGGCGTTGGCCCCGAGCTTGCTCTTGGTCGGGGTCCCGTCGAGGGTAATCATGGTCCGATCGATTCCGACTTGGTCGAAAACCGAGAGGCCGATGAGTTTGGGGGCGATGATTTCGTTGACGTTCTTGACGGCGGTCAAAACACCTTTGCCTCCGAAGACCTTCTTGTCGCCGTCCCTGAGTTCAAGGGCTTCGCGTTCCCCGGTCGAGGCTCCGCTGGGGGCAGCGGCCCGGCCGAAGCCACCGGATTCGGTGGTGACTTCCACTTCGATGGTGGGATTTCCGCGCGAGTCGATGATTTGGCGGGCGTGGATGGAATCGATGAATGGCATCTAGTATTTCTCCTTACATGGCTTTCCTTGCTTTGTAAGCCGGATAAATTATAGGGTCAAAAGGCCCGCGAAGAAAGTAGAGCGAATTTAAGTTCAATAGAGAGTAAAATACTCCCGTGAGTAGCGGTCGTCTCTCCTACATCGCCTCGTTCCTAGAAAACGTCCCGACCGCGGTGGGGGTCCGTTTTTTCCATAAGGGGAGGGACCTCACCTCCTTCAATGGCCAAAAAGGCATCACCCTCGAGTATTCCAAAGCCCTGATCAAGGAATACATCGAAAGGGGAGAGCCTTTCTGCGCGGTTCGTTTCGGAGCCTCGGAACTAGGGTGCCTCAATGCTACCGAAAAGATCGACCTCGGCTTCAAGAAAACCTATAAGGAGGCGGTGAGGATCGCCATGAAGGAGAGGGCCGGTTATTACCCGACCGGGGACCGGCATCTAAGCGAATATAGCCACTACTTCTTTGAGAAGTGTGCCAACTGCGATCTCTTGGGGATCACCGGCATCCACATGGAGGACTATTTTGCCGCCAAATACATGAAGAAGGCGAAGGCCATCCAGAACTGGGCCCTTGAACCCCTGCTCGGGGGTTGGACTCCCTTGCTCGCGGGCAAGAAAGTCCTGGTTGTCTCCGGCTTTGCCGACGACATCCAAAAGCAATATACGAAACGCGAGAAACTCTTTCCCCCTTCTTCGAACATCCTCCCGGAATTTGACCTCAAGGTCCTCGAAGCCCCTTTGACCTGCGGGGACGTGGTCGACGAACGTTTCCCTTCTTTCATGCGTTACCTCGAGGAGATGGAAGAGAGGATCCGCCTCATCGACTTCGACATCGCCCTCATCGGGGCCGGGGCCTACGGCGCCCTCCTTTGCTTCTATATCAAAAGTCTCGGCAAGATGGCCTTACAAACCGGCGGGGCCACCCAGACCCTCTTCGGGATCATGGGCAAGAGGTGGGAAAACCGCGAGCACGTCGCCAAATACGTCAATGAATATTGGATAAGGCCCAGCAAAAAGCCGGCCGGCTATCAGAAGATCGAAGGGGGATGCTACTGGTGAAGAAATTTCTGAACATGGAAAGCCTCAAGCGGTATGGAGTGCCGTTTGTGGTCTTGGCCCTCTTGTTCCTTCTTTCTTTCGGGGCCGGGGACCGGGGCAACGGCCTCTTGGTCTATTGGATCCTCTTCTTCGTCTTGGCGGCGGGCCTCGCGATTTTCTCCAACGGTCCCCTCTTCGGGCCCAAGGCCGAAAGGGGCTTAAGGCTCTCCTATTTCATTCCCCTTTTGGTCTTCCTCCTCTTTGCCTCGATCAACCGTTTCTATGTCGATTCCTTCGGGGCCTTCGCCAGCTGCCTCCTTCTCTTCGTCGGTCTGTTTTCGAGCTTCTTAGTTGGCTATTTTCTCCGCAATTCGGAGGTCTTTAAACCGAAATGCCTCTTTTTTGCCATTCTTCTTGGTTTGGCTTTGCTTGTCAGCGTCAACCTCATCGCCAACCTCGCTTCTTATCCCTTGTTCTATCCCCTTACCCATTCGTCCTACGTCTACTTTTACGAAGGGATCCCACATCGCATCGGCAATGAATCCAATTACCTTTATAACTTCACCCTTACTTTGGTGAAACCCGATGTGGCGGTCGGGCCGGCCGCCGTCTTGGCCTCCGGCGCCGCTTCCCTCTTTTATTGGAAGAAGGAAAACAAGGCGGAAATCGCGGTGAACGCTCTTACGTCTGCCATCGGCTGGCTCTTCCTTCTCTCAATGGTGGATGTCAAAGGGATCTGCCTCTCGCTTCTAGCCATCCTCATCTTGGTTCTCTACCGTTACCTCAAGGTCAAGGAAGAGCCGGGTAAGGTCCCGACCATCGCCTTTTGGACCGTCATCGGACTCGGACTTTTGTTCCTCTTCCTCGTTATCCTCAACGGGGCTTTCGAATTCTCGTTCATCTCTTCAAGCCCCCTCCTCGATGCCATCTTCAATTCGGGTCGCTTCTCTTCCATCAACAAGACGGTCTCAGCCCTCTTCCACGGGGGCTCCTACGCCGGGGCTTCGACCGGTGATGTCATCCTCAGCATCCTCTTCGGGGTCTACCATGACTCCTATACCGTCTTCGGCGGGGGCTCGCCCCTTCCGATCACCGAGCTCTCCAACTTCTCCTTTGAATTCGAGATCCTCCTCGAGGGTGGCTTCGTCCCCTTTGTCGCCATGATCATCCTTATTCTATATAGCACCGGCTCCCTGAGGCGTTACCTAATTAGGGGGAAGGACGATGCCGGCAAAGCCGGCCTCGTGGCCCTAGTCCTTGGCATCTTCTTCTTTTATACCTTCGGTTACGACGCCCTGCCCTTCGCGGTCAACCGCTTTACCGCTTCTTCTTATTTTTCGCCATTGTTTAATTCTTTCTGGCCATTGGTCCTCCTCTTGATCCTCGGTTATACCTATACCCCGGGCCAAGAAGAAAAGAAGGTCATGGAAGAGGAGGTCAAAGCCTAATGAAAACCAAACGTCTGCCTTTGCTTCTTCTCTCTTTCTTCCTTTGCTCCTGTTCCACCAACCCCCTTTATGCCCCGCCGGCCTACGATGGGTCGTTGTTCGAGGAGAACTATCTCCGGAATTATGACGAAATCGGGGACAAGGAATGTTCTTTGATCGGCGAGCGTGTCGTTTTTCAAAGGGCGACCGAGGCCTACGAAGACGGGGAAGCTTATTTCTTCGACGGGGATCAGGAAAGCCAAAGCGATTCCTTCCCTTCCTTTGGGATGAAAGACCGTTATCCCGAACTCTTCACCTACACCGATGCGGATGGGAAGGTGGTTCCCTACGAGCGCCTCGACTCCATCGCTTCGCGTTTGGATGACGAGGGGGAACGCTCCTTCGGGAAGGACCATGCCTTGGCCCATGTCGATGAGGGCTTCAAGCAAGGGGTCCTCAGCAAGCTCTACAATGGCCAACTCGAGTGCCATAGTTGGTACGCGAATGCCAGAGTCCAAATGGAAGAAGAAGGCTTCAAGACCCTTTTGCCCAAGACCCTGGTCGATGGGGACGTCTTCGCCTTGAGCCTTAGGGGCAATACTTCCGAAAATACGGAGGCCCGTTTCGTGACCGCCGACGTGGTCTTACGTTTCTATGTCGACCACGAAGGGGTCTACGACTACTACGAACTGGTTTACGAAAAGGCCATGTTTCCGATCAATTCCGGGGGCAGCGCCGTCTCTTTGGTCGGCAGTAGCCTCCTCGATGCCTTCGGGGAGTCCTTCTTCGAGAAAGGGATCGTCGGATATGCGATTTCCTTCGAGATGCCGGAAGAAGGCTATTTCGAAGGCTATGAAAACTATCGTTTCTCCTATGCCGAGGAAGGACCCTTCTTCGGCTTCTCGGTCTACGAAGTGATGTTCATCGACTCTTCCTGGAAGTAGGAAGGGTCAGCCATTTGCCCATTTCGAAGTCGGCACGGTCGTCGTCGAAGATCAGGGTCCCTTTGGCCGGCGTGAAGGTCATTTCGGAGAAATAGATCCTGCCATCGATGTCATAGAGGTCGACCCGGACGAAGGGGAAGGGGGCCGCCAAGGTTTCGGCGATTTTCACCATATCTTCGAAATTTGAAGGCTTTTCCAATGGTTTTTCGGTCTTCAGCCAACCATTGAACTGGCTTCCGTCGAAGGGGGTCCAGTCGATGTAGTAGTTGTTGTAACGGATGTCGCTCCCGCGGCCCGTCACGACATAGAGGCTTTTGGCCATCCCGTTGAAGACATGGATCTTGTATTCGGTCGGAAGGGTCTTTCCCCCGATGTATTCTTCGATGATGATTTGGGGTTTGATCTTCGAATAATGGGGCTCGACGGTTTTCCTTCCGTAGTCAGTCGTTAGCCACTTATGGAATTTCTGTTTCGTTGTCTCAAGATCTAGCTTGTCCTTATCCAGGACGATTACGTTATAGCCCGAGGCGTGGGTGCATTTGATGACGAAGCTTTTGGGAAGGGTGGCAAAGTCGATGTCCTCGAAGCGGTCATAGACCCCGTAGACGGGGATGAGGATGTCCTCTAGACCCAGTTCTTCGACATAGTCCCTGACCGTGGCCCGACCGGCACAGCGGATGACCCGTGGGTCCTTGGGATAGCCATAGAGGCGGAGCCATTGGAGCTTTTCGGTGTAGCGGACCGGGTTTTTGAGGTTAAGGCGGTGGTGGGTGATGTAATGATATTCCGCCTTGACGTAAGCGACCGGGGAAATGGCTTTTACAAGAGGCCTAAGAGGCGCGAGAAAGAAGCGTTTAATTTTGTTTTCGTGCAGTCTTTTCGCTAGCATAAAGGAAGTATAAGACATCGCTCTTTTCTTGCAAAGAAAAGGGAAGTTCGAAGGGGAAATTAATCATTGAAAAATATCCTCTTTTTGTATTTTAAATTGCTTTCATAAGGAACCACCTGAGGTGGAGAAGGAGGAGACAATGTTTTCTAATCCAGGACTTGTCAAGGTCAGAAAATTAATAGCCCCCTGGGCGATTGCCGCCCTCCTTTCTTTATCGGGATGCGGGGATCCGGAGGCGGCAAACCTTTAAAACGCCCGCACCGTCATCGATTCCTATTGTGCGAGTTGGGACGAGTTTCCGATTTCTTTTGATACTGAATTCAGTCATACAGACCACGCTTATTTAGTTGATAATCCCGGCCTGAAAAAAGCCTGGGTTAGAGAGGACGGAATGCAGATCTACCGTTTGGAGACGATGAGTAGTTACAACGAAAAGGCTCCTTCATTGTTTCTAGAGGTCGGCATTGATCGTTTCGGGGACGGGAAGCCCTATTATTTCAAGACCGATTTGAGAACCGTTGAATGCGACAACTTCGGATTGTCCCCGGGCAATCTGTCGATATGTCTTCTGCCTCTTCGGTGGATGATATTTGTTAACCGCAGAAATGAGGGATGCTTCTTTCAAGAAAGAGACCAGCGAGGAACCTAGTTACGATAAGGAAATAGAAGGAGTGGCCTATACCTTCTCCTGGCATCGTTATGTCTTGCCTGGGGTCATGGAGTTTTCCCTCGCGGTTGGTACCTCAGGTGATCCCACCAGCGAGTCTCAAAAGTTATATTGTGATGCCCTCACGATTTATTTCGACCATCATTTCGCTTACTATCCCTTTGACGATACCGATAGTAGTTATACGAACCTCTTTTGAGATAAATATCTAGGTTTTGCGGATATTTTAAATTAAGTATTTACCGTTTTTGATGTCTTCTTTCCTTATTTTTTCTATCTTTAACCTCGCCCCTATCGTGAACTTATGGGATAATCACCGCATGCGGATCCTCTTGGTGTCCCAATACTTCTATCCCGAGAACTTCGCCATCAACCAAATGGCCCTCGAGCTCATGAGGAGGGGTCATGAAGTCGAAGTTTTGACCGGCCAACCAAACTATGGTTTCGGGAAAATCAAAGAGGGTTATGAAAATGTCTTCGAAGAGGAATGGAACGGCCTCAAGATCCACCGGGTCAAGACCCATCCCCGGGGCAACGGCTCTCTCAAGGACCTTCTTCTCAACTACCTGATCTTCTGGCGGAATTCCAAGAAGAGGGTGCGGTCTCTTCCCCCTTCTTTCGACGTTGTCTATTCGATGTCTTTTTCGCCCCTCATCGGGGTCGTGGCCGCCAACGTCTATGCCAAGAAGAACAAGGTCCAAAACGTCCTCCATGTCCTGGACCTATGGCCGGCCTCCCCGGTTGCCGTCGGGGCAGTCAAAGAAGGCTCCCTCTTTTACCATTTCCTCTACCTTTGGAGCCGGAGCATCTACAAGAAGGCCCATACGATTTTGATTTCTTCCCCTTCCTTCCGGGATTATTTCCACGATGTTTTGGAGATCAAGGACAAGGAAATCATCTACGTTCCCCAACCGGCCTTGGCCATCGCTTCCGACCATCGGCCGAATCTTTCCCATGAAGTCTTCAACCTTGTTTACTCGGGGAATGTCGGAAAGCTCCAACTTTTGGAAAACATCCTTGAATCCATGGCCCTCTTGCCGGAGGGTTTCCCCGTCCGTCTCCACGTCATCGGAGGCGGGAGCTGCCTCAATGAAGTCGTATCCAAAATCGAGAAACTCGGTCTTCAGAATTCCGTGTCCCTTTATGGCCGTTTGGATGCCGAGGAAGTGGCGGGTTACCTCGATGAGGCCGATGGCCTAATCGTCTCCCTCCACGATGACGGGTCCAGCGTTTCCCGGACCTTGCCCAATAAACTTCTGACCTCCCTATATCACGGGCGCCCCATCCTTGGCATCATCGGAGGGGATGGGCGTGATACCCTCATGGAAGCCGGCGGGGCCGTTTTGTCTAAAAGCGAAGATCCCAAGGATATCGCTGAAGCCGTATTGTCCTTGGCTCATAAGCCGAAAGAAGAACTGAAAAAGATGGGAGAAGCCAACCGGGCTTACTACGACCGGTATTTTGATTTCCGGCACATCATGGATCAGTTGGAGAACGTCTTGCTCAAGTCTTCGAGGAAGGACTGAAGGTTTTTGGCGACATTGACGAGGGCGGTAGCCCTTTTTATTTTGGCCATGCCTTCGTTTTGGATGAGACGGACGAAGGTTCCTTTTTTGCCGATGTGTTTTTGCAGATAGCGCCTCAAACCCTCTTCCGAAACGTCGCTCAACCAATTGACGTCCTCTTCGAAAGTTTTCCTTAGGGGACCGCATTCCCCCGAAAGGACCGGGACCGGAACGGACAGGAATTCGACTAGCTTGGAGGGGACGCAGTAAGGATCGAGTTTCCGGTCATAGGGCCGGGGATTGACGTTGAGGGCGCTTTGGGAAGCATAGTCATGGAAAAGCCTCGGACTGATGAGGCTGAGGAAATGGATCTTCTCGATGCCCTCCATTTCACTGAGAAGTTGTTTGTCAGGCCGGTGGCCGGCGACAACAAGGTGATAGGAGCTTTGGAGTTTCTTGAAAGCCCTGATTAAATTGAGGGCCCCGAATTTGTCGCTTAAAGCCCCTCCGAAGAAGATGTAGCTGCCTTCTTCGTAAGGGACCTTCCTAATCGGGCGGTGGTCGATGATACCAGGAAGGATGAGGCAGGGTTTCCGTTTCGTGTTGTAGTGGTCGTTGAGCCCTTTGGTCACGCAGATATAGGCATCCGGGTAATAAAGGTAGGAACGGACCAAGGAAGGATAAAAGGGGAAGGTCTTGGAAATGTTATCGGCCTTGTCGGTTATAACACCGACGGTCCTGACGATATATTTGGTCCTTAGGATCTTGGCCACTTTCGCAGCCTTGATGCTGAGGGCGTCAAAAAAGACGCAAATCCCATCGTTATCTTTGATTCCCAAGATTTTTTGCAAGGATTTCTTTATCAAAGAAAACCCATTCTTTTCTTCTCCCAGATAATGGTAAGTCGGATTCTGTGTTTTCTCTTCCACCGAAGGCGGAGGGCTAAAGGAGATGACCGAGGTCTCGAAATTGAGGGCCAGGGCCTTGGCTAAGAGGGCGTGGAAGTTCTGCCCGGAAGGGTTGAGCTGGCTTTGGCTGAGGGCCAAGAGTTCTTCATAGGCTTTCGGCGAGTAGAAATTACCGAGATAGATGATCTTCATGCAGGTATTCCTCAAAGATGGCCAGATGACTTTCAACCATCTTTTCGATGGTTTCTTCTTGGCTTTGTACTAGACAGTTTTCACGGATGTCTTCGTTTAGGCTATTTTGCAACGCCATTAAAAATTCATCTTTGTTTTTGATGATATAGCCCGTGGACCCGTCTTTGATGAGTTTAAGGGCAGCGTTGCTGAAGGGGGAGGCGATGACCGGGGTACCCTGGCTCAGGGATTCATTGACAACGTGGCCGTAGATGTCTTCTTTTGTCAGGAAGATCGAGGCCTCGGTGTGGGCGAGGTAAGCCAAGGTTTCCTCCCGGTCCTTATAGCCGGGCAGGTAGACGTTATGGAGACCAAGTTTTTTGATCTCCTTTTCCATCTTGCCTTTCAAGGGTCCGGAGCCGAGCAAAACCAAGGCGTCTTCCTTGGGGGCGTCCTTGAAGTATTCAATGAGGGTCAAGGGATCTTTTCTCTTGATGAATTGGCCGACCGAGACATAGACATTCCGGGCCTTGATCCCCCTTTGTTCATAGAATGCCCTTCTTTCTTCTTTCGTCAGGGAGGCCTTTCTTACGTCTTTTTGGAAGACGGTGGAATAGGGGAAGAACCGGATGCGGTTTTCCTCTGCCCCGTAATGGGTCAGGTAACGGGCGGAGTTTTGGTCGGGACAGAGATAGAGGTCGGCCCCCTTGATGTAATGTTCCTTGAGTTTCTCCAGGGGAAGGCAGCCATGTTTCTTGATGATCCCCCCATTGATGGCGAAGACATAGGGGATCCCCTTTTTCCTCAAGTAGGATATGGCCTTCATTTCCCCGAAGGTCGACCACCCGTTGATGACAATGACGTCATAGGGTTCTTTAAGGTAGGGCAACAAACCGAAACTATAGGAATTGTGGGGCCCAAGGGACAGGGATTTGAGAAAGACGGCCTCGAAGTTGAGGGGCCTAGAGGAATAGAAGGCCTTTTCGCGGTCGGTCTCCCGTCCCCGTTCGAAGAGGACCCGCAGTTGGGCGTGCTTTCCGAGTTCATTGAAGAAATCGACTTTATACGGGGCCGGGTGGTTGAAGACCCAAAGGATTTTCATCGCTAGAAGTATAGGCAATAAACCATCTTCCAAAAAGAGAAAGAAAGGGCGATACTCCCTTTATGCTCAAAGACTGGTCGCCCCTCTTCCAGGCCTTTAAAAAGACCTCCGAGGCCAAGGCCCTTTCCTCATTTTTGAATGAGGAATATGCCTCCAAAACCATCTATCCGCCCAAGGACATGATCTTCCAGGCCTTCCGCTTCACGAATCCCAAAACCCTTAAGGCCGTCATCATCGGCCAGGACCCATACCACAATCCCGGGGAAGCCATGGGGATGAGCTTTTCGGTCCCCCGGGGTCTCGACGTTCCCCCTTCCCTCATCAACATCTACAAGGAGATCGAAAACGACCTCAAGGTCAAGATGGACTTCGAGTCCGGTGATCTAACGTATTTGGCTACCCAAGGCGTCCTCCTCCTCAATGCCTATCTGACGGTCGAAGCCCATAAACCCCTCAGCCACAAAAGGAAGGAATACGAGGCCTTCCTCGACCTCACCCTTTCCTACATCGACACCTTGAACCAGCCCATCGTTTTCTTCTTATGGGGCTCTTTTGCCCGCAAATACGCCACCAAAATCACGAATTCCAACCGTTTGGTCCTCGAAAGCGTCCATCCTTCGCCCCTAAGTGCCAACCGTGGGGGGTGGTTTGGCCTCCATCAGTTTTCGCGAGCCAATGCCTATTTGGCCGATCATGGGGTGGCCCCTATTGACTGGGTCAACAGCTAAGGTATCATCTTGGCTGCCGGAGCTGCCCATTAGGCGGCTGAGAGGAACCCTGCTTCGGGTTCGACGGAATGACCTGATCCGGATAATTCCGGCGGAGGCAAAAGAGCCTTTTCCCTCCGGGTCGCGGAGGTTTTTTCATGAATAAGGATCTAAGCAAGAAGCTGGCCCCGGCCTTGCCCTGGCTCGGGACGGCCTTTGGCCTCGTGGCCCTGGCTTTCCTCTTCGGGCCTTTGTTCCAATCCTATGGATCTAACGGGGCGATGATGGATATTTCCCTCATTTCCCTCCTTGGGGGAGGAGCCTATTTCTCCCTCGGCTTCCTCTTTACCCTCATCCTCCTGCTTCTTGGCCTCTTCTTCTCCTCCCTCGGCTTCAAGAAGAAGGAATTTTCGACCATCGGGATGATCCTTTATTTCGTGGGCGCCTGCTTCCTCATCGCTTCCCCATCCTTTTATGACTACGTCCTTCTCCAAAACGGGCTCAACGCCGACGGGGTGGCGGTCTCGGCCTACGGCTGGTCCCTCATCGTCTCGGCCGTGTTCATCTTCCTGGCCGCCTTTGGCGACCTCATCTCCGTCAACCGCCTCGATCCCCTATCGATCGGGGAGATCGGGGAAATGGCGGTCCTCGTGGCCCTGGCCGTCGTCCTCGACATCTATGTCTCGATCGACATCGGGCCGACCGGGGGTTCCTTCAACTTCTGCATCATCCCCCTCTATGTCATCGCCCTAAGGTCGGGTCCGGCCAAGGGTTTCGTCGCCGGGGGCATCGTCTTTGGCTTCATCACCTGTCTGACCGACGGCTATGGCCTTTACTACTACCCCTTTGACTATCTGATCGGCTGGGGGAGCATCGGCATCATCGGCTTCTTTAGGAAATTCATCTTTGATGAGGAAAGCGACCGTTACAACCCGCTGTCCCTCCTCATGCTCTCCTTGGCCCTTTTGCTTTCGACCTTGATCAGGATGATCGGCGGAACCGTCAGCTCCATCGTCTTCTATGGCTTTACCTTCTATGAAGGGATGGCCTACAACGCCACCTATTGCCTCCCGACCATGGCCCTCGGCTTCGTCGTCATGGTCGCCCTCTACAAACCCCTATCCCGTTTGAATCGGTTTTACGCCCTCAAAAGAAGTAGCCTCCATTGAAATACTTTTGTCACTAGACAAAACCTAAGTTATATTTTTCGTTGCAACATGGATAACGAAGAAAAGAAAACGGCCCCGGCCCCTTCCGTGCCGGAAGAAGAAAGCGAATTTTCCGATGCCCTCAAGATCGAGGAACCGGAAGAAAAACCGGAAGAAGCAGTAGAAGAAAAGGAAGAGCCGAAGGAGAAAGAAGCCCCGGCCCCCAAGGAAGAAAAGAAGAAGGAGGAACCGGTCGTCTATACCTACGACGATCCCAACCTCGCCAACATCGAAGCGGCCCGGGCCGCCTTCCTCAAATCCTACAAGGGAATGGGGAAGTGGACCTTCATCCCGACTTTGCTGCTCATCGCCGGCATCGTCTTGGCCTGGCTCATCCCCGGGGTCATCATGCCCAATGACACCTCGGGCCTCGCCCTTGGCTTGTCCCTAGGGATCGTCGGGGTCTTGCTCATCGTCATGTTGGTCCTTTCCTTCCTCAAGAGGAAGAAGACCAACGCGATGATGAAGGACTACTTCGGGAAGTTCTATACCTACACTGACGAGTACGTCTTCCATGGGACCGGGGTTACCAACCTCGAAGGGAACATCGATAGCAAACTAAGCAAAGAAGAATTCGACGAATGCGACCTCTACAAGGACGTCTTCAGCGTCGGCTCAAGGGCCTCCCTCGTCTTCAAGTACGGGGGCAAGAAATGCGGAATCGCCGATGCCGCCGCCCAGATCCGGGGGCAGAAAGCCGCCCTCACCGTCTTCGTCGGGAAGTTCTTCCGGGCCCCCAATGCCTACAAGGGCGACCCCCTCGTCATCTACCTCAAGGGCAACGACCGGGCCTTGCCTCCCACCAACATCGACGGCCTTCCCATCATCCACGAGGACAAGGAAATGGTGGTCCGTGGTTCCAACTTGGCCAAGAAGTATTTCACCAAGCGCCTCCGCGATGCGGTCAAGGCCATCAGGACCGATGACACCCTGGTCGATGTCACCATCAAGATCGAAGAAGGCCGGACCTTTGTCTTACTTGGCTATGAGGATACCTTGATGGTCCTTCCGATGGAAAAGCCCTTCAATCCCTATCCGACCGAGCATTACCGGGCCGACATGAAGAAGGTCTTCGCCCTGGTGGACGCCATCGACGGTCTCAAGGGTCCGCGCAAGACCCTCGAGGAGGCCGAGGCCGAAATCATGGAAGAATCCAAAGAAGAACCCGAGGCAAAACCCGGGAAAAAGCCCGAAGAAAAACCCGAACTTCCCAAAGCCTAATAATTCGATTATCAAAGAAAGCCGCGCCTGATTTGCGCAGCTTTTTTCATTTCTTGAGGCGTCTGATCTTCTTCTCGTCGACCTCTTTGGTGAAGCCGTCGTCGAGGTATTGGTCGTAGGTTTTCCCTTGGCCTAGGAAGGAGACCTCTTCGAGTCTGAGTTCGGCGGTGTTGGAGGCCGGTTTCCCATAAATGACGGCCTTATCCTTTTTGATGAAGAAGATGATCTTCCCGAGGGGCATCTCGATTTCTTGATTTCCCTTTTCGAGCTCTTCTTCAAGGAAGTTCTCCCCGTCGTAGGTGACCTTGGTCATGTCTTCCGGGAGGTAGACGGTTCTGGAAGTGGCGCCCCGCTTGATGATCGGGGCCACCATGACTCCCTCCCCGAAGAGGATCTGGTCTTCGATGTTTCTCGCCTCCTTGTCCTCCGGATAGTCAAAGGCCAGGGGCCGGATGAGGGGCTCCTTCCTCAAAGCCGCCTTCATGAACTCGCTATAGATGTAGGGCAAGAGGGCATAACGGGCCCTTAGGGGTGCGAGGAAATCCTCGGGATGGCGGTAACGGTAGAGTTCCTGGCGTTTGGTGAAGATGCAGGAATGGTTCCGGTATAGAGGGGCCCAGAGGGAAAGTTCGAGCCAGCGCTGCATCAATTCCTTGTCGCAATTGCCGGCAAAGCCCCCGGTATCAGCCCCGGTGTAGAGGAAGCCGACCATGGAAATGGAGGGCAGTTCCCGGAGGTTTTGGGCCAAGTGTTCGAAGTCGCTTCTATTGTCCCCGGTCCAGAGGCCCCCGTAGACATGGCTACCGATATAGGAGCTACGGGAAAAGAGGAGGTAGCGACGTTTGGTCACTTCCTCGAGGTATTCGTGGACCCCTTGGATCTGGAGGCCCCCGTAGTAGTTGTGGACCTCGTGGTGGAGGTACCTGTTCCCTTCGTCATCGACCTGGTAGAAGTGGTGGTAGTCTTCGTTGAAGCCGACCCCTTCCCAATTGGGATTGTCCCCCTTGGTGTTTTTTTCGTTCCTTCTCTTCCCTTTGGTGTATTCGCTGAGGAAGATCGAAGGTTCGTTCATGTCGTTCCAGAAGCCCTCGATCCCTAGATCGAGGTAGTAGGCATATTGGCGCCCGAAGTATTCCCTTCCCTTTTTGTTGAGGACGTCGGGGAAGTGGGTCTGGCCGGGCCAGACGTAACCGATGAAGGGCTTTCCTTCGTGGTTGAGGCAGAAGGCCCCTTCATGGATTCCTTCTTGGTAGGGTTTTTCGTCCTTGGCGATCTTGACCCCGGCGTCGACGACCGGGACGACGTAGATGTTTTGTTCTTTTAGTTCCCCGATTAGTTTCTTGGGGTGAGGGAAGCGTTTGGGGGAGAAGGTGAAGTCACTTAGGCCCTTCATGTAATGGATGTCGAGGCAAACGTAGTCGAGGGGGAAGCCGTGTTTCTTGTGTTTCTCCACCATCTTCCTCACTTCCGTCTTGTTTTTGTAGGACCAGCGGCTTTGCCCATAGCCAAAAGCCCAAAGGGGCGGGATGAAGCTTCTCTTGAAGGAAGAGAGGAACTGACGGTCGATGCTCAGGGGATCCTTCCCCTCATAGAGGTAGAGGTTTAGGTCGCTTTCGGCGGTGATCCTTAGGATTGAGTTGCCCTTCGAATCGATGTCGAAGGTCACTCTTCCCCCGGTCGAGAAGAAGGCCCCGAAGGTCTTCTTGCCGAAGACGATGATGAAATTGTGGGAGGAATAAAGGGACTTGGTGTCGTCTTCCTGATGGCCGTTGTCGCAGTTGTAGGAAATGTAGAGGCCGGGCCTTTTGTTTATGCCCCGCATGCTCTCCCCGAGGCCATAGACGACGTCATTTTCGTCAAGGCGATAAAGGAAGGTCTTGGCCTTCCCTTCTTCCTTGAGAACGAAGGGGTTTTCCACGTCGCCGGAAAACTCGCCGAGGAGGGGTTCGGGTTCGTAGGGGGTCCCGTAAGTGAACTTGCTTGCCATGGCTTGATTATAGGAAGGAAGGGAAGGAGGGTGAATGCCCTAGCCATCTGGGCCTTGAAAAAACGGGGGGTCTTGAAAGTGGCGTTTAGGAGATAACCATGAATAGGAAAAAGCTACTACTGAGCGGATCCCTGGGTCATCGAGATCCTCGATGAAGACATTACCTTCACCAAGAACTACACCGAGGCGTTCAGCGAGAACGGCTACTACACCGTGATCGGGACCAACAATCGGTCCGGTTACCTGAGGGTGGGCCGAGCCCATCCTCTTTTTATATCAAGCGGTGATTCCCACTGTTTTTAATTCCTCGGTCAAAGAGCCTTCATCGCCTCTATCCTTATCGCCAAGGAGGCCATGGCCTATATGACAAAGAGATTTTGTAAACGCCCCCCAACGGATATAATCCCTAACGTGCAGAACGCTCCCAAACCGTATTTTTTGAAAAAATGGCTGACCGTCATGGCCTACAAACACGATGGGGAAATCCACCGTCTTTGGTCTCCGGCCTATGTGGTCGAGGAAACCCCCGAATACTGGGCCTTGGCCAGTCGGGCCTCTTTGGTTAGGGAAGCCGACGGGCGGGAATGGATCACCAAGGAACACGCGGTCTTCTATCTCTTCAAGCACGAATGGATGAATGTCATCTCGATGTTCAAGGAATCGGGGATCTGCTTCTACGCCAACATAGCCTCCCCGGCCATCTTGGACAAAGGCATCATCAAGTACATCGACTATGACCTCGACCTCAAGCTCCTACCCGATGGGAAGGAGAAGGTCCTCGACGTCGAGGAATATGCCCAAAACGCCAAGAGCTATGGCTATGACGAGGACCTGATGCGGGCCATCAAGCGTAGCTTCCGGAAGACCGAGAAGCTTCTCGAGAAAAGGGCCTTTCCCTTTGACGAGAAGGAGGTTTTGCGCCTATTTTCGAAATTCGAACGGGAAACCAAGCCCGTGATCAAGCCGAAAGTACCTCCTGCAAAATAGCGTCTGCTTCCTTAAAGCCGGGCGCCATCCTTTTGGCGTAGCCCTCGACCTGCACGCAGTCGCCGCAGGCGTAGATCCCTTCCTCGACTTTGAAATGATCATCGACCGAGAAACCGAGATGGTCCTCCCTGGAGGGAAGGCCGAAGGTTTCGATTTTCGGAACGGCCCCGAAGTTGACCAAGACGACGTCGCAAGGCAAAGACAGATGTTCCTTGGTCTCGACATTTTCGATGATGACCGCCTTGACCAAAGAACCCTTAACCTCGAGTTCATAGGGAATATAGGGGAGATGGAGGTTGACCCTTGCCCCCTCGATGGTTTTGGGATTGCCCCGGAATTCCCTTCTCCGGTGGATCAGGTGAACCTCGGAAATATCGCTTAGCTCCTTGGCCCAGTCGAGGGCGGAATCACCGCCTCCGAAGATGAGGACCTTCTTTCCCCTAAGCTCTTCGGGCCTCAGGAGGGCATAGAGGATGTTGGAGGCTTTTTCTTCGCCCTCAAGTCCCAGCTTCCGGGGCTCATAATGGCCCCGTCCGGTAGTGATGATGATGGTCTTGGCCCCATAGGTCCCGAGGGAAGTTTCGACGGTGTTTTTCCTGATGGAATTAACGGTGCAGCCCTCGATTATCCTTGCAGAATCGATGTCCTTTAGGAGTTTTCTGAGGATTTCCTTGGCCTTTAGGGAACCAAAGGCCGGGACGTCGGTCACCAGCTTTTCGGGGTAGAGGTGGATCTGGCCTCCGCTCCTATTGGCTTCCAAAAGGAGGTAGTCCCTTCCATGGCTTTCCAAAACCCCGGCCATATATAGTCCGATCGGTCCCCCACCGACGATGATGAATTCACGCATGGAAGATTTTTATACCACTAGTGGTATACTTGGCAAGAATGAGTAACAGTTCCTTTTTTGAAATCAAATGCCTCTCCAAGGGGCCTCAGGAGACCTTGGCGCTCGGAGAGAAGCTCGGCCACCTTTTGTTCCCGGGTGCCATCGTCCTCCTAAACGGGGATCTCGGGGCCGGCAAGACCCTCTTTTGCGGAGGCCTAGCCAAGGGCCTTGGGATCGAGGAAGCCATCACCTCCCCGACCTTCAACATCCTCAAGGTCTACGAGGAAGGGAGGCTGCCCTTCTACCACATCGATGCCTACCGCCTGAACCAAGGGTCCGCCGACATCGGCCTCGAGGACTATCTCTTCGGGGACGGGGTCTCGGCCATCGAGTGGCCGGAGTTCATCGCTTCCTATATCCCCGATAACCATCTCGAGATTTCCATCGAACCGACTGGCGAAAACACCAGGGAGTTCACCTTGGCGGCCAAGGGCGAGAAGTACGTCGAAGTTTTGAAGAAATTGGAGGCTTTCCTATGATCGAAGTCAAAAGAAAGGAAGTCGGGTATTTCCCGGCCTCTAGCGATCCGTGTCTGAAGGAGGGGCTTGGCCTCTTGCTCGACACTTCTTCGAAGAACCTGGCGGTCGGTCTTTATAAGGATGGGATTCTGCATTACGTCGAAGAGAAAGACGTCCTCAAAAAGCAAAGCGAACTCTTGGTTCCCTCCATCAAGGCCCTCCTTGAAGAAGGCGGCTTTGCCCCTCTCGACATAGCCTATGTCGTGGTCGGCAAGGGTCCTGGTTCCTACACCGGGGTCCGGGTCGGTCTGACGGTCGCCAAGACGGTGGCCCTGGCCCTGAAGTGTCCCCTCTACTGTGTTTCTTCCCTTTATCTCCTCAAGAAAGGAGAAGTACCGACGATGGTCTTCATGGATGCACGGAACTCGAGGAGTTACGTAGCCGTCTATCAAGGGGACAATTGCCTCCTTCCCGACCAGGCGATGGAAAACGCGGAAGCCCTGAAGATCCTCAAGGACCACCCCGGTTACCGGGTCGGTGGGGAAGTCGGATATCTGGGCCTCGAGAATCCCGAAGATGGCGTTTTTCATAACCTCATAGACGGGGTGAAGAAGATCTATCTGACCGATCCCTTGTCCGCGAAGCCCAGCTACCTCAAGGAGACCTACGATGTACCGCATCTCTAGGTGCAAAGAAAAGGACATGGAGGAGGTTGCGGAGGTGGAAGCCGCCTGCTTCCCCGAAGCCCCTTGGGATGCCGGATATTTGAAAAAAGAATTGAAGGACAACCCTTTTGCGGTCTTTTTGCGGCTCGATGACGAGGAAGGCATTCAAGCTTACCTCCAATATGCGGTGACCTTCGACTCCTCGACCATCTACCGCCTCGGGGTCAAGCCAGAGAGTAGGCGCAAAGGCTACGCGAAAGCCCTCCTCGACGAAATGGAGAAGAGTTTCAAGGACTATCCGGAACGGGTCTCGACCTCGACCCTCGAAGTCGAAGAGGGGAACAAGGCCGCCATCGCCTTATACGAAAGCCGGGGCTATGTCCTAGCGACCAGAAAGAAAGGATATTACGGAGGGAAGAAGGACGCCCTCTACATGGTGAAGGGTTTATGAGCAACATTCTCGCAATCGAAAGCAGCTGTGACGAAACCGCGGTCGCCGTCTTGAAGGGCGACGAACTTTTGGCCAACGTCATTTCTTCCCAGATCGACGTCCACCGGAAATACGGGGGCGTGATGCCGGAGATCGCCTCGCGGCTCCACGTCGAAAACATCGGGGTCTGCCTTCAGGAAGCTTTGAAAAAATCCAAAATGGATCTCAAGGACTTCGATGCCTTCGCAGTGACCCGGGGTCCGGGTCTTGTGGGCTGCCTCCACGTCGGCCTCCAGGCCGCTAAGACCCTGGCTCTTCTTTACGACAAGCCCCTCATCGCCGTCCACCATTTGGCGGGCCATATCTACGCCAACGAGTACATCGGGGAATTGAAGTTCCCCCTTCTGGCGGTCGTCGTTTCGGGTGGCAATACCGAACTGGTCTACATGCCGCGCCACATGGAATTCGAAGTCATCGGCCAGACCCGCGACGATGCGGTCGGGGAGTGCTACGACAAGGTGGCGAGGGTACTGGGCCTTCCTTATCCGGGCGGCCTACCGATCGACCAAAACGCCAAGATCGGAAAGCCGACCTATGACCTTCCCTTGCCTCTGCGTAAGGAAGGGACCTATGACTTCTCCTATTCGGGTCTCAAGACCGCGGTCATCAACCTCGTCCATACTTTGAAAAGCCGGGGCGAGGAGATCCGGGTTCCCGACATGTGCCGGAGCTTCCAGGACCGGGCCATCGAGATGATCGTCGGCCATGCCTTGAAGGCGGCTGGGGACAAAGGCGTCAAGGAGATCGTCCTTTCGGGTGGCGTCAGCGCCAACTCCTATCTCCGTCAGGAAATGGAAAGAAGGCTTTTGAATTCGGGGATCGAGGTCTTGCTTCCGCCCCTTTGGTGCACGACCGACAACGCGGCCATGATCGCCAAGGTCGCCTCCCATCTCTACGACATGAATTTCTTCGCCCCCCTCGATATCTCGCCCGATCCCAATTGGAAGATCGAAGACTATCGGAAACTTTCCTAGGAGACTGCTATAATTCCAACCATGCAAGCAACCTTGATCAAAGACCTTTTTGCCTCCCTCCACGAGGGAACGCTCGCCGAAGGGGATATCAAAGTCGAGGGTTGGGTCAAAACCAACCGCGATTCCGGGAAGATCGGCTTCCTCTCCCTCAACGACGGGACTTCTTTCCTCAACCTCCAAGCCGTCTATGGCGGGGATAACCCCCTCTATGAGGAGATGAAGAAAGCCCGGACCGGGGCGGCTGTCTCCCTGACTGGGAAACTGGTCGTCACTCCCAATGCCCCTCAACCGTTCGAACTGAAGGTCACGGGCTTCGAACTGATCGGCGATGTCGCCGACGATTATCCCCTCCAGAAGAAACGCCATAGTTTCGAGTTCTTAAGGGAAATCGCCCATCTCCGTCCCCGGACCAATACCTTCAACGCCCTCTACCGGGTCCGTTCGGTCTTGGCCTATGCCATCCATTCCTTCTTCTTCGAGAGAGGCTTCGTCTACGTCCATACCCCGGAGATCACCACCAACGATGCCGAAGGGGCCGGACAGTCCTTTGAGGTCGTCACCAGGTCGAAGAACCCATATACCGATTTCTATGGGGTCCCGGCGTCCTTGACCGTCTCGGGCCAACTCCACGTCGAGCCTTTTGCCCTAGCCTACCGCAACGTCTATACCTTCGGTCCCACTTTCAGGGCTGAGAGGAGCAATACCCCGCGCCACGCCTCCGAATTCTGGATGATCGAACCGGAGATGGCCTTCTGTGACCTTAGTGGTGACATGGCCATCATCGAAGCCCTGGTCAAGCACTGCATCGCCTACGTCGAGGAGCATTGCCCCGATGAGATGGATTTCTTCGACAAGTTTGTGGCCAAGGGCCTCAAGGAGAAACTCCACAAGGTCCTCCATAGCGAGTTCAAGGTCATGACCTATAGTGAGGCCATCGTCATTTTGGAAAAGGCCGTGAAGGAAGGACGCCACTTCGACTACTCGAAGATCGAATGGGGGATGGACCTCCAAAGCGAGCACGAACGCTATCTTACCGAAGTCGTGGTCGGGGGACCGGTCTTCCTCATCGACTACCCCAAGGAGATCAAGGCCTTCTACATGAAGGAAAACCCCGACGGCAAGACGGTGGCGGCCTGCGACCTCTTGGTCCCGGAAGAAGGGGAGATCGTCGGCGGTTCCCAAAGGGAAGACATCTACGAAGTCCTCAAGGCCAAGATGGAAAAGGCCGGGAATATCGAAGGCTTATCATGGTACCTCGACCTCAGGCGTTACGGGGGCTGCCCCCACAGCGGTTTCGGCCTCGGCTTTGACCGCTTCCTTTCCTACATCACCGGCGTGGGCAACATCCGCGATACCGAACCCTATCCGCGGAACTACGGGAACCTCAAGTACTGATGGCGGACGAAAGAAACCCCCTGATCCAGGACGAGGCCCAGGAGGCCAAAAGCCCGAAGAAACTGGCGGAAGAAAAGCTTTCCAGAAAGCGGATATTCTTCCTGATAGTCGGGCTCTGCGTGGTTATCGCCGCCCTGATCGTCTGGGAGATCGTCGAATTATTCCTTTGAAGGGGAAGCCTCATCGGCTTCCTTTTTCTTTGCGGGATTGCCCTTCAAGGCAAAGGCATCGTAGTAATTGAAGTCCTCGAGCTTGTGGTCGTAGATGGTCGAGGCCCTTTTGTTCATCCTCAGTAGACGGGAAAGGAAACCGAGGGAGACGACCAGGTAATAGACGAGGGCGATGCCCCAAATCGGGACCACCGTATAGGCCAGCCAATAGGAGGGATCGACATAGGGGAGGCCCCCATGGGCGTCCTCCACCAAAGGCGGGAAACGACAGATGATGTTGATTCCGAAGAACTCGTGGAAGTTGTCGGGATTGTTCCAGTCGAAGCGGTAGAACAAGGTCCCGAATCTCCCTAGTAGATTGGCATCCCATTCCTTCGTGATGGCGTTGCCGATGAGGAAGACCAAGAGACCCAGGAAGGCCAAGCCGAAGGGGATGAGCGATTCCTTGAAATAGATCCTTCTGTTCTTCTCGCCCGCCAACTTCTTGAAGGAGGCGGCATCGTAGACGACCCCGGCCCGGGCCGGTTTCCCCATTTCGCGATCGAGGCGGTTGCCTTGGATTTCCATGAGCTTGCGGACCGCCATTCCGATGAGGCCGAGGACGACGAAAAGGACGACGAAGATGACAAGGAGGGCGATGAGTAGCTTCCGGTCGTTATTGTCCATCGCTGGCGTCCTCCCTTAGGTCGATGGCCTCCTCTTCATTGTTCTCGGAAAGCAGGGGCTTGGCATCTTCGATTTGTTGGTATTGGGCCTCTTGGGGCAAGGGGGGAATCTTGCTTGACACGTCCTCGATGACCTTGGGGTCGACCCCGGGGATGTCGGGGATCCGGGCCGAAGGCAAAGGTGGGACCTGGCTATTCGTCGGAGCGGTTCCTTGGTAGATGTTTTGTTGGACGTAGACGTTGGTGGTCCCGGCGCTTGTACCGGCCACCGGGGCGGTTTCCGCTTTTTCCTCGAGGCCGCGGTTGAGCATCCTCTCGGCCTTTTCATCTTCCTCGAAAGGCGGGAAGAAGGGCTGACCCTTGAAGAAACGGACGAGGCCCTGGCCGAGGACGAGGAAGAAGTTGAAGATCCCATAGAGGGCGAAGGCCAAAAGAATCAAAAGCAAAAAGGGCGAAAGGAGCATGTAGAGAAGCCCGAGCCCGAATGACTTGATGAATTTCAGCATGTCTTTTCCCCTAGCCTCAAGATGATACCACCGATTAGGCCCCCGATTCCCAATGAGAAGAAGTAAAAGCAAAGGGTCGATAGAGCCGTCTCATAAGGGAAACTGGTGTAGAAAAAGGCCATGAGGAAGAGGGAGGCGAGTAGCAAAGCCCCGAGAAGGAGATAAAGCCACTTCCTTCCCGCCATGAGGATCGGAAGGAAGGATAGGACTCCGGCATAGAGGGCAATGAGGATCGAGATGTAGCTTAGGGATGGAAGGTAGAAGGCGGAGACCAAGGCCGTGATTCCAAAGACGAAAGTCAAAATGGGAAAAACCAATTCCGTCTTCGTTTCGTCCGCAAAAATGGCACCGATTTTCTCAAATTCCTCTTGGATGATGAAGCTGGCAGTGGCGCTGGCCAAGAAGGAATAGGCCAAGATGATGGTGGGCGAGAGGGCGTCCTTCAGAGGGTTTTGGGCAAGGCCCGTCAGTTCATAGAGAAGTGACAAGGGGGTCAGGCCATAAAGGAAACGGCTGAGGGGTGATAGGGCGTAGACGATCCCCATGTAGAAGAAAGCCGAGAGTAAGGTCAAGAGGGAAGCGGGGAGACCCTTCTTTGAAAAGAAGCCGATGAAGAGGCCGACCAGGAGGGATGGAAAGGTATAGAAAAGGGTGTTTTGGATGTTCCAGGCCGTGACGGCGAAGGAGAGGCCGAGGGCGGCAAAGGCGTAGACGATGACGTAGCGACCCTTGGCTAGGAGGGCCACCAAGGCCCCGGTGGTCGGAAGGAAGACCATGAGGATGAGGCTTCCTAAGGGCAAGAAGGCGGCGATGAGGGAAAAGACGACGCTGACGGCGGCAAAGACGGAGATGAAGGCGATGTTTTGGACCGGTGTTTTCTTCTCTTCCCAAAAGGCCATGCCTAAATATGGGCCCTAAGGAAGGAAAAGGAAACGGTAAAGGACCTTATTTTCTGACAAAGGACCGCTAACCGCTTTCTAGAAAGCGGAGAGGGAATTAAACTATGGCGGTGAATTATTCTGCCCTCCTCAACGACCGTCAGCTGGAGGCCGTCGAAAGCCCAGCCCAATATGTCCGCATCATCGCCGGAGCCGGTTCCGGCAAGACCAGGGTTTTGACCTACCGCATCGCCTATTTGATCGAACAGCGCCACGTCGATCCGGGCCGGATCTTGGCCATTGCCTTTACGAACAAGGTGGCCCAGGAAATGTTGGGGCGGGCCAAGAAGCTGGTCGAAGACCTCGGGGAAATGACCAATTCCCTGAAGATCATGACCTTCCACTCCCTTGCCGCCCGCTTCCTCAGGATCGAAGCGGCCGCCATCGGCTATCCCCGTGGCTTTACCATCTACGACGAGGACGACCAAAGCCGCCTCGTCAAGGTCATCGCCGAGGAAAAGGGCTACCGCAAAGGGGACTCGATCGTCAAAGAAGCCCTCTCCTACATCCGTCGGAAGAAGGGCCAAGGGCTCTATCCCCAGGACATCAAGGGGAGCAAGGACCTCTACGAAAGGCAGAAGCTCCTGCTTTCCTTCTATGAGGCCTACGAGAAGAAGAAGGGTGATATGTTCGCCTTGGACTTCGACGATCTTTTGCTCCAGTGCCTCTATATCTTGGAAAACGATCCCGAGATCCGGGAAAGATGGGCCTCCCGTTTCGACCACATCCTGGTCGACGAGTTCCAAGACACCAACGACGTCCAGTTCCGTTTGTTGAAGTTGCT
The DNA here is from genome assembly GCA_944363565.1 of uncultured Bacilli bacterium. Classification (GTDB taxonomy): domain Bacteria; phylum Bacillota_I; class Bacilli_A; order RFN20; family CAG-826; genus UBA4951. The sequence goes on along the minus strand of CALVUI010000002.1, from coordinate 153,414 downwards.
CCTCACCCCTTTGACCTCGGTCTACGTGGTCGGGGACCCCGACCAGACCATCTATACCTGGCGGGGCGCCAACCAGAAGCTGATCCTCGATTTCGAAAAGAGCTTCGGGGACGTCGAGACCGTCATTCTCAACGAGAACTATCGTTCCACCAAGAACATCCTCCAGGCCGCCAATCAGTTGATCAAACACAACCAGAAGCGGGTCCCCAAGGACCTCTTTACCAACGGGGCGACCGGGGAAGTGGTCAAGACCTACAATGCCCCCAATAGCGAGCGCGAAGCCGAATGGGTGTGTCGGGAAATCAAAACCCTGGTGGCCAAAAGCCAAAGGGAAAACGGGGAACCGGATTATTCCGACATTGCCATTCTGTATCGTTCCTCTTATCTGACCAGGCCCTTCGAACAGGCGATGGCCAGAAGCGGCATCCCCTATCGGATCTTCGGAGGCCTCCGTTTCTACGAACGGATGGAAGTCAAAGACCTTTTGGCCTACTTCTCCCTTCTGGTCAATCCCAAGAACAACATCGCCTTCGAAAGGATCGTCAACGTCCCGCGGCGCGGAATCGGTGACACCACCTTGGCCAAAATCCGGGAAGAGTCCGGCGCCCATGGGCTTTCCGAATACGAGTATTTGGAGAGATATGCCGAATTTGCGGGGGATTCGAAGATCCCCAGCAAAGCGGTCGCCGCCTTGATGGCGATGGTGGCCAAGGTCGAAGCGACCAAGGAACGCCTCGAAAAGAAGGAAGAAGCCTACCCCTCGATCCTCAGGGATTTCGTGACTTCCCTAGACTACATGGACTACCTCAAGGACGACGAGGAAGAAGACGAGGACCGGGTCGGGAACGTCAATGCCCTCCTCGACGACATCATGGATTATCTCAAGAAGAATCCGGAGTCGACCTTCGATGAGTATCTCCAAAACGTCACCCTTTTGACGAGCCAAGACGACATGAACAACGGGAACTACGTCTCCCTCATGACGGTCCACGTGGCCAAGGGGCTGGAGTTCGACAACGTCTTTGTCGTCTGCCTCAACGACGGCTCCTTCCCCTCCAAACGGGCCCTCGAGGAAACCGAACGGGACGGGGCCGAGGAAGAGAGGCGTCTGGCCTATGTTGCCTTTACGAGGGCCAAGAAGCGCCTCTATCTCTCCTGCAACCGTTCCTATAGCTACGCCACCGATAGCCACGCCGTCCCCTCGCCCTACTTCAAGGAAGCCGGCCTCAAGGTCGAAGAAGAAGGGGCCTTCCGGGGGCTCTATGGCTTCAACAAGACCTATGGGGGCACCGGCCGTTCCTTCTTCTCCGACGGGGGCCACATCGACCCCTTTACCGAGAAGAGCCAACCGGTGGAAGAGAAAAAGGAAGCACCGAAGACCAACGGCATCGAAGCCTGGCACGTCGGGGACATCGCCCATCACGAGACCTTCGGGGATGGGAAGGTGGTGGAACTGATCTCCAAAGACATCATCGTCATCGATTTCGACAACGGGGGCCGCAAGACCCTGATGGCCAACCATCCGCGGCTGAGCCGCCTCAAAAGCAAAGGGGGAGACGCATGAATCTCGACGAAGCCAAGGTCCGCGTCAAAGAACTGACGGAACTGCTGGACCGTTATAACTACGAGTACTATGTCCTAAACCAAAGCTCGGTCAGCGACCAGGAATACGACCGCCTGATGAACGAGCTCCAACTCATCGAAAAGGAATATCCCGAACTGGCGTCCCCTAATTCCCCGACCAGGCGGGTCGGCGGGGCCGTCCAAAGTCAGTTCAAGAAGGTTCCCCATCGCCGGCTGATGCTGAGTCTCGGGAATGCCTACAACGAGGAAGACCTCCGCGACTTCGACCGGAGGATGCGGGAAGCCCTCCATACCGACACCGTCTCCTACATGGGGGAAGTAAAGATCGACGGGCTTGGGATGTCCCTCCTTTACGATAAGGGGGAACTCCAATATGCGTTGACCAGAGGCGACGGGGTGACCGGGGAAGACGTGACCGAAAACGTCAAGACCATCCGGTCCGTCCCTCTGAGGGTCAAGGAAATGCGGCCCTTCGAGGTCCGGGGCGAGGTCTTCATGCCCAAGAAGTCCCTCGAGGCCCTCAATAGGGAACGGGAGGAGGCCGGGGAAAGCCTATTTGCTAATTGCCGCAACGCGGCGGCCGGCTCGATCCGCCAGCTCGATCCCAATGTCGCGGCCTCTAGGAAACTCGATGCCTATTGGTACTATCTGGTCAATGCCCGGGAACTGGGGATCCACGTCCATAGCGTTTCCCTTGATTATCTCGACTCCCTCTCCTTCAAGACCAACAAGGAAAGAAGGCGTCTCAAGGGGATCGAGGAACTTTTGGCCTACGTTCAGGAATACACGGAAAAACGCGACTCCCTCGATTACGACATCGATGGCCTCGTCTTCAAGGTCGACGACATCGATGCCTATGAGGAAATCGGCTATACCGCCAAGACCCCGAAGTGGGCCATCGCCTACAAGTTCCCGCCCAAAGAGGTCTATACCAAATTATTGGACATCGTCTTGACGGTCGGGCGGACCGGCCGCATCACCCCCAACGCCATCTTGGAACCGGTTAGAGTCGATGGGTCCTTGGTCCAAAGGGCGACCCTCAACAACGAAGACTTCATCAAAGAGAAGGATGTCAGGATCGGGGACATCGTCGGCCTCCACAAGGCCGCGGATGTCATCCCCGAGGTGACCGGACCCCTCAAGGAGAGGCGGATCGGGATCGAAGAACCCTTCGTCATGCCTTCGACCTGCCCGGTCTGCGGTGAGCCTTTGGCGAGGGTCGGGGGCCTCCATTACTGCCTCAACCCCCACTGCGGGGCCCGGAAGATCGAATCGATCATCCACTTCGTCAGCCGCGACGCCATGGACATCGACGGGATGGGTCCCTCGGTGACCGAAGAGTTCTTCAACGAAGGCTTCATCAAGGACATCCCCGATATCTATAGCCTCCATACCCATGCCCAGGACATCAAGGACATCGACGGTTGGAGCGACAAGTCGGTAGAAAACCTCCTGACCGCCATCGACAATAGCAAGAACCAGTCCCTTGAACGCCTCCTCAACGGCCTTGGGATCAAGGAAGTCGGGACCAAACTCTCGAAGATTTTGGCTAAGCGCTTCAAGAACCTTGAGGCCTTCTATGACTTAAGCCTCGAGCAACTGATGGACGTCGATGACATCGGCCCCGTCGCCGCCAAGTCGATCTATGACTTCTTCCATGACGAGAAGAAACGGGCCGAGCTCGACGCCCTCAAGGCGGCCGGGGTCAACTTCCTCTACCTCGGGGCCGATACCCTGGACGTCAATTCCTACTTCTACGGCAAGACCATCGTCCTGACCGGGACCCTCGAGTCCCATAGCAGGGAAGAGATGACGGAGATCTTGGAAGGGATCGGGGCCAAGTGTTCGGGTTCGGTTTCCAAGAAGACCGACATCGTCATCTACGGTCCAGGGGCTGGAAGCAAGCTGAAGAAGGCCCAGGAACTAGGGATCGAGACGATGGACGAAAAGACCGCCCTCGATCACCTGAGCCGCCTCGGCGGACAATGAAAAAAGACCGGCTTCGGCCGGTCTTTCCTCTAATAGGTCTTAGTTCTGCGGGGTTTCTTCTTTGTCTTCCTTGTTTTCAAGGGCCGGCTTTTCTTCTTCGATGGCCTTGGGTTCTTCTTCTTTATTTTCCTCTTTAGTCATGTCGAACTCGGCATCGGGGACGGTTTTGGTTTCCGCCATTTCTTCCGCTTCTTCAGCCTTCTTGGCTTCTTCACGGAAGGCCTTGGAGAGGGCCCGCATGGCCTTGAGGGTGGTGGTCGTGTAGACGGTGAGGGCGACGGCGGCCACGACGAAGAGGAGGCCGAGGACCACGAGGAAGATGGTGAGCATCATGTCGCCATTGACGAAGGCCAAAACCAAGGAACCGAGGACGGCGAGGACGACCCCGAGGACGATCTCGGAAACCGGCATGTAGATCTTGTAGAGTTTACGGACGATGAAGGCGATGCCGAAGACGATGAAGAAGGCCCCGCCCACCACCATCAGGACCCCGATGAAGGTGGCGAAGATCCCGACGACGGCGATGATGTCGGTGGAGACGAAGGTAATGCCGAGGGCTAATTCAAAGGCCCCGGGGATGATGTTCCCGAAATGGAAGTCTTTCTTGTCCTTCTTGTAGAAGAGGGGGAGGAAGTCCCCGATGATGCGGAGGGCCCCATCGGCTAGCAAGAGGGCTCCCACCACGATGAGGAAGATGTCCTTCATCGTTTCGTTGTTGCAGAAGGCCAGGAAACAGATGCCGGCCGCCAAGAGAATGACGGCTTCGATGTAGTTCCAAATCGCGATGTAAGTCGGGAGTTTCTTGGTCATTTTGATGGTTGTCTTGTCCATGATGCTAGAGCCTTTCTTAAAGTAGGTATATATTAGCCCAGAATAGGAGTATCCATGGACAAGAAATTGATTGATAACTATGCCCGCCTCATCGCCGTCAGCGGCGGGGCGGTCCAAAAAGGCCAGGAAGTCCACATCCAGGCCTCGACCGAAATCGCCGATTTCGCCGCTTTGGTGGCCAAGCATTGCTACGAATGCGGGGCCAGCCGCGTCATCGTCGAATGGGAAAACGAAGAGCTCCAGAAGCTCGGCTACCAATATGCCGACGAGGAGAAGCTCTCGAGCCTCAACGAAGCCGACATCGGGATGCAGAACTACCTCAATGCCCGCCTCCCGGTCATGATCTACCTCGAAAGCGATGATCCCGATGGCCTCTCCGGCGTCGACGGCGGGAAGCTCTCCCGTGTCCTCAAAGCCAGGAAGCTCGCCATCAAGCCGTATCGGGCCCAAAGGGAAAACCGTTACCAGTGGTGCATCGCCGGGGTCCCGGGCAAGGCCTGGGCCCGCAAGGTCTTCCCCGACCTCAAGGAAGAAGAGGCCGTCGAAGCCCTCTGGACCGCCATCCTCAAGGTGGCCAGGGCCTACGAAGGCGATCCGGTCGAAAACTGGAAAAAGCACGAGGCCAACCTTAAGGAAAAGAAGGCCAAGCTCAATGCCCTGAATCTTAGGAAACTGGTCTATAAAAGCAGCAACGGTACCGACTTCGAAGTCGGCCTCATCCCGGGCGTCATCTTCGAAGCCGGCGGTGAATATACCCGCGGCGGGAAGACGATGTTCGAACCCAACATTCCCAGCGAAGAATGCTTCACCTCCCCGATGAAGGGCGAGGCCGAAGGCATCGTCTATAGCACCAAGCCACTCAGTTACAACGGGACCCTGATCGAAGATTTCTCGGTTAGGTTCCACAAGGGCCAAGCCGTCGAGGTCAAGGCCAAGAAGGGCCAGGAAGCCCTCGAGTCGATCCTCCATATCGACGAAGGCTCCTCTTACCTTGGGGAATGTGCCCTCGTCCCCTTCGATTCCCCGATCAACCAGTCGGGCATCCTCTTCTTCAATACCCTTTACGATGAGAATGCCGCCTGCCACTTGGCCCTCGGCAGGGGCTTCGAAACCCTCTATCCGGGTTATGACGAACTCGGGGACGACGAGGTCCATAAACGGGGCATGAACACCTCGACCAGCCACGTCGACTTCATGATCGGGAGCCGCGACCTCTCGATCACCGGGATCGACAAAGACGGCAAGGAAATCCCGATCTTCGTCAACGGGAACTGGGCCATCTAAAATAACGATAACCCCGCAAAGCGGGGTTTTTCTTTACGTTCTTGCGCGGTGATTTTCGCACTTTCCTTCCGATTTCCCTTTAGGGAAATAGGCACTTGTCTTATACTTTCCCCATGGGCAGAAAATCCAAGGAACATTTCGACGGTCTATCTTATTTGAAGTGCCTCAATGGCATTTCCGGGTGGGAAATCATTTCCCCCTTCAATGAAAAGGCCATTCTCCATGACGGTCCTACGGGCCTCAGGATCGACGATACGGCCAGGGCCTGGCATAACGTCCCCTCTTCGTCTTATCCCAGCGCTTCGGCTTTGGCCTGCTCCTTCGACCTCGGGGTCGCCCTCGAGGCCGGTGCCGCCATAGGCCATAACTTTTCCAATGCCAAGGTCGATGTGGCCTTGGCCCCGGCCTGCAATATCAAACGGAGCTGCCTCTGCGGGCGGAACTGGGAATACTATAGCGAAGACCCCTATCTCTCGGGGATGATGGCGGCTTCGGCCGTCAACGGCCTCCAACAAGCGGGGGTCGGGGCTTGCCTCAAGCACTACCTCTGCAACAACCAGGAATACTACCGTCACGTCAACGAGTCGGTCCTTTCCTACCGGGCCCTCAGGCAGATCTACGCCAAGAGTTTTGAGATCGCCCTCGACAATTCGAAACCCGCGGCCATCATGAGTTCCTATAACCGGGTCAACGGGGAATACGTCAACGCCTCTTCCTATTTGGTCAATGACCTCTTGAGGAAGGAATTCGGCTTCGACTCCCTTTTGATGTCGGACTGGAATGCCGCTACCAACAACGACGGCTCCTTCTTCGCCGCCGGCCTCGATGTCGAAATGCCCTATCGGGCCTCGGCCCTTGAGGATTACACCGCTGGTTATGGGAAGACCTTCAGCGAGAATGACCTCAAGAACCGCCTGACCGAGATCGGACGCTTCTTCTCTTTTGTCAAACGCCACCGCCAGATGGCAGAGGCCGATGATCTTAAAGGGGACTATGCGACCGCGGTCCGCTTATATGAAAAGTGCGCGGTCCTAGCCAAAAACGAAGGCTTCTTCCCCTTAAGCAAAGACGACGATGTCTTGGTGGTCGGGTATTTAGCCGAACAGCCCTTCTACGTCGGCGGGGGTTCGGGCGCCACCGAGGCCGCCATCAAGAAGAACTTCCTCGACATCCTCAATGCCAAGGGGCACCGCTACGTCTACATCGACGGCTACCGGCCCAACGAGACCTTGGACGAGAAATCCCTGAAGGAATTAGCCAAGAGCCACCGCAAGATCCTCTTCTTCCTTGGCTCTTACTTCGGCGATGAATCGGAAGGCTATGACCGCAAGGACATTTCGATCCACCGCGAACAGCTTTTGGCCTTGGCCGCCTGCCTTTCCGTCAACCCCCGGGTCGGGGTGGTGGTGGAAAGCGGCTCCCCCCTCGACGTCTCCTTGTTCAAGGACCACGTGAAGGGGATGTTCTTGGCTTATCCCGGTGGCGAAGGGATGTGCGAAGCCCTCTATAACCTGATCTTCGGCCTTTCCAATCCCTCGGGCCATTTGGCGGAAACCTGGCCCTTCTCTTTGAAGGACAATCCCCTCTATGCCACCTGGCACGAGGATCCCTATCATAGCTATTACGACGAAGACATCTATGTCGGCTACCGTTATTACGATACCTACGATATCCCGGTCGCCTATTGCTTTGGACACGGGCTTTCCTATTCGACCTTCTCCTATGAGGAAATGAAGGTCGTGCCCACCAAGGGTGGTTACGAAGCCAGGATCAAGATCCGCAATACCTCCGATGTCGACGGGGAGGCCCTGGCCCTCGTCTTCGCCTCCAAGGAGAAGAGTGCCCTCTACCGTGAAAAACACGCTCTCGTCGGCTTCGCCAAGGCCTTCGTCAAGGCCGGGGAAGAAGTCCTCGTCGGCGTCAAACTCTCGAAGAAGATGTTCATGGTCTACGAAGGGAAGGGCGAACCGGGCTTCATCGAGGAAGGGACTTATACCATTTCCGCCGGACCCTCGGTTTCGATCCTGCCCCTTGAAGCCAAGTTGGAACTTAGGGGCAAAAAAGCCAAGGCCATGCCGGCTCCGGAAAAACTCGAGAGGCGGCATTACGATTACGAATACAAGTTCACGATCGATAGCCCGGCTGCCGCCTTCTGCTACGTCAGCGATTACTTCAAACGCCACAAGGATCTCTTCAGGGATGAGGGGGAGTACCAGTGGTTCATCCACACCGAGGAGCCGATCCGCATCATCTTCACCCATGATGGGTTCGATCGCGATGAGATCCTCAGGGCCATCGAGGAGGCCAATGCCTCAATCGGCGGGAAGAGCTTCGTCCCCCTCACCAAATAGGTCTTCCTCGATTCTGAAGTCGAGGACGTCCGTCAAATCGATGACGAGGCCGTCATTGAGGTAGACCTTCTTGTAGAGGAGGTCGACCCGCTTGAGGCCGGAGTCATCTTTTTTGATTTCCCCTTCCTCGTAGTAGGTCAGCTCCGAAGGTCCGCCCTTATAGGCCAGGAGGGCCCGGTTGATGTCCTCCGCTAGGTCGTTGGAGATCAGGGGCTTGGGCTTCTTGGCCTTGTCTTTGAGCATCTTCGAAAGGAAGTCCCCCTGTTCGTTGAGGGACTTGTAGGGGAGCCACTTCATCATCCCGCGGTCGCTCATCTTCTGTGGCCTCCGATCTGCTCATGCCTTTCCTTGATCATTGAGTGGGGCAATAAAGACGTAGCCCTGAGCAAGGTGCTCTTCCCAAACGTTTCGTTGACGGCGTCCATCGCGTAGCTAAGACGTTCGTCCTTCTGGTATTTTTCGGCATCGCTTAGGAACGAAAACTGCGCAAAAGGACAATATTCCGACAAATTCCCGAGGGAAACGGAGAGTCCGATGATGTCTGAATCCTCGGCTTGGCGATATAAGTCCAAGGCGTGTTCGTAAAGCAAATCGACATCGCTGGTCTTGAAGGGCAGGGCTCTTTGCTTTTGGTAGGCCCCGCCTCCGGCGAAGAGGACGAAGAGGGCGATCTTCTTGCACTCCTTGGCATTCCTCCTCAGGCGGTAGCCGAGTTCGTCGACGATTTCCCTAAGAACCAGTTCTCCTTCCTTTTTCGAATAAGGGCGGTAGAGGGTTTGGCCATAGTTGAAGCTCGGGTTTTCCGGGACGTATTTTTCGGAAATCTTCGAATCGTCCAAGCCGTTGGCCAGTCTCTTGAGTTGTTCCCCGATGATCCCGAATTCCTTGGCCAAGAGGCCATCGTCGGCCTGGGCCAGTTCGTAGAGGCTTTTGATCCCGATCCGCGAGAGGTGGGACTTGATGCCGTGGCTGATGCCCCAGATCTTTTCGATCGGCTCGATCCTCCATAGCTTCGTCTTGACGTCATCGTAGGTCCATTTGGCGATGTAAGGGGCCTTCTTCTTGCCCTCGACGTCGAGGGCGACCTTGGCTAGAAAAGGATTGGGAGCCAAGCCGGCGGTGGCGATGAGCCCCGTCTTCTCGTAGATCTTGCTTTGGATTTCCTTTACCAGTCTGATGGGGCCCTCGTCATAGAGCCACCCATAGGGGGTAAGGTCCAAGAAGGATTCGTCGACCGAGTAGACGTGGAGGTCTTCCTCGGCCACGTAATCCAAAAAGATCGAGACGACCTTGGCCGAAAGGCGAAGGTACATTTCCATGCGGGGGACGGCGTAGATCAAACCCTTGATCTTGGGGAGGTCCTTCTTCCGACAGACGTTGCTAAGGCCATAGACCTCCTTGAGGTAGGGGGTGACCGACATCACGACCGTGTTGGGGCCGCGGTTGGGGTCGACGCAGGCTAAGGGCGTCTTGAAGGGATCGAGGTGCCGGACCGCGCATTCGGCCGAAGCATAGAAGCTCTTGAGATCGATGACGGCGACCGTTTTCTCCATGGGGCCATTTTAGGTAAGGGAAAATCGCACTCCAGTCTTGCATTTGGCAAAGTCCCCATTTAGGCCCACAATATTTTTCCGCTTTCGGTTTCTTGCTTCGTGTGGTAGGGGAAAAGGACCCTCCGGCCTTGTTGTCGTCCCTTTTCACCCCTATAATAAGGCCCGCTTTTGGGGCCGTAGCACAGCTGGGAGTGCGCCTCGTTCGCATCGAGGAGGTCGCGAGTTCGATCCTCGTCGGCTCCACCAAGAAGACGGACACCTATGGTGGCGACGCCATAGGTTCTTTTTTTATTCCAAGTGAGGAAAAGCGGGTTCGGCCTAAGAGGATTAAGGTATAATCTGGGCCTATGATTTCCTCGATTCTCCGCCTCTTCGCCCACGTCGGAAAAGTAACGGTCGCTAATGGCAAGAAGCGTCTGGCTTATTCCTTTCTCCACATCCTTCTCGTGGCCATCGCGGTCGGCCTCGTCCTCTTCATCTATTGGGGAATCCAAAACTTCGCGGCCTACATGACCCAAAACCTCCTCTATGGGATTGGGATCATCGTCGGGATCGCCGTGGCCATTTTCCTCGCCATCTACTTTGTGATCCAAGGGGTCGTCTCCCAAATCATCGTCCTCGTGACTGGCTTCATCGGGATCTTCGTCCCCAAGAACCACCTGACCAATTTCCTGGCCTTCCTCGTGGCCCTCGTTTCCCTTGCGGCCGCGGCCTACGCCATTTATGCCTTACTACCTTATTTGGAGCAAACATGGACTTCTCTGGCTTAGAAAAACTTTCCCTCGTCGACTTCGACGACAAGATCACCTGCACCCTCTTTACGGCCGGGTGCAACTTCCGTTGCCCCTTTTGCCATAACGGGGAATTGGTCCTCCATCCCGAGCTTTCCCCGAAACTGAATTGGGACGAGGTCTATTCCTATTTGGAAAGAAGGAGGAAGATGCTGGACGCCGTCACCATCAGCGGTGGCGAGCCCCTCATCCATCCCGACGTCGAAGAGAAGATCGCCGCCATCAAGAAGCTCGGCTACATGATCAAACTGGACACCAATGGGTCTTTCCCTGCCTTCATGAAGCACCTGGTTGAAAGCGGCCTCGTCGACTATGTGGCCATGGACATCAAGAATTCGAGGGCCCGTTATGCCGAAACCATCGGCCTCAAATCCTTTGATCTAACTCCGATTCAGGAAAGTCTCGATTATCTCCTAGGTGACCATGTCGACTATGAGCTGAGGACCACGGTCATGGAGGAGTTCCATGACGAGGAGTCCTTCAAGGACATCGCCGCTTGGGTCAAAGGGGCCAAGCGTTACTTCATCCAAGGCTACAAGGACCGGGAAGGATGCATCGAGCATGGCTTCCATATGGTCGAAAAAGAAAAGGCCCTGCGGTTCAGGGCCATTTTGGAAGAAGCGGGAATCAAGGCGTCCCTCAGGGGTTACGATTGATTCTTGAGATAAGAGAGGGCACTGAGGGCCGCGATGGCCCCATCCGAATCCGCCGTCACGACCTGGCGGATTTTTTTGACCCTGGTGTCGCCGGCGGCGTATAACCCCGGAGTCAGGGTCGCCATCGTTTCGTCGGTGACGATGTAGCCCTTGTCCAGTTCGACCAGGGGGCGGAAACGATCGTTGTCGGGTTTTTGCCCGATGGCGATGAAGGCCCCTTGGCAAGGGGCTTCCTTGGTTTCACTGCCGACCTTATCGAGATAGAGAACCTTCTCGAGCTTATTTTCACCGAGGAATTCGGTGGTGGAGGCATTGTGGATGACTTCCACGTTTTGCAAAGAAGAGAGGGTTTTTGCGAGGCTTTCTTCACCGAAGAAGCGGTCGAAGAGGGTGAGGACCGTGACCTTCTTGCAAAGGCTCGAGAGGAGGATAGCGTATTGGAGGGCACTATTGCCGTCCCCGATCACCACCGTCTCCTGGTTCTTGAAGAAGGCCCCGTCGCAGACGGCGCAGTAGGAAACGCCCCGTCCGCTGAGGCGGTCTTCCCCCGGAACGCCAAGGTGGGCGTGCTTGGCCCCGTTGGCGATGATGACGGCGTCGGCCGTATAGGTCCCGTAGTTGCCTTTCACGGAAAAAAGCCCGCCCTCCTTTTGGAGGGAAAGGGCTTCGTCAAGCTCGATCTCGGCGCCGAGTTCCATGGCCTGGTTGGCCATCTTGTCGGCGAGTTCGAGTCCGCTGATACTAGGGCAAGCCGGGTAGTTGTCGACCTTCGGGCAGTCGGCGATCTGACCGCCGAGGGCCTCTTTTTCAAGGATGGTGGCACTCGCCCCACCGCGCCTTAGATAGATGGCGGCGGTGAGGGCGGCGGGTCCGCCACCGATTATGACGACTTTCTTAGGCAGCATGTCCTTTGTGGGTCTCGATGTAACCTTTGATGAGGGAGGCGTTTTCGTAGATGTCGAAGCTTTCGCCGTTGGGAACCACGAGGGTCGGGGCCTTCATGATGCCGAAGGCGTTGGCCAGCTCCTTGTTTTCCATGGCGTCGACGTTGCGGTAGGCAAAGCCTTCCTTGTCGAGCATCATCTTGGCCATCTTGCAGTTGGGGCAAGTGGGCGAGGTGAAGAGGAGGGGTTCCGTGAGGCAGGGCCGCTCATGCTTTTTGACGTCGGTCTTGAGGTTGCAGGCATCGCCCTCTTCGATCTTGGGAGCCTCGGCATCGTTGATGGCGTAGGTCTTGCGGTCGGCGAATTCCTGACGCTTGCCGTCGTTCCAGTTCTTGACCGGACGGTAGTAGCCGGTGATGCGGCTGTAGACCTCGGTTTCCTTATGGCAGTGCGGGCAGCTGTAGACTTCCCCGGAGATGTAACCGTGGTCTTCGCAGACCGAGTAGGTCGGGGACATCGTATAGTAGGGGAGCTTGTAGTTCTCGGCGATCTTCCTGACCAAAGACATGCAGGACTGCCAAGAGGGTAGACGCTGTCCAAGGAAGGCGTGGAAGACGGTCCCGGAGGTGTAGAGGGTCTGGAAGCGGTCTTCGATGTCGAGGGCCTGGAAGATGTCCTCGGTGTAGCCGACCGGGAGGTGGCTGGAGTTGGTGTAATAGGGGGTGGCACCGGGTCCGCCGGCGGTGATGATGCCGGGGTAGCGTTCCTTGTCATGCTTGGCCAGACGATAGGCGGTCGATTCGGCCGGGGTGGCTTCGAGGTTATAGAGGTCACCGAAGCGTTCCTGGTAGTCGCTCAAACGGTTGCGCATGTGGTTGAGGACCTCGACGGTGAAGTCCTGGGCTTCCTTGTGGGAGAGGTCGGCCTTGATCCAACGGGCATTGAGGCAGGCTTCGTTCATGCCGACCAAACCGATGGTCGAGAAGTGGTTGTTGAAGGTGCCGAGGTAATGCTTGGTGTAGGGATAAAGCCCGGCTTCGAGGAAGGAAGTGACGGCCTTGCGCTTGATGTCGAGGCTCCTGGCCGCGACGTCCATCAGGTGGTCGAGGCGCTTGTAGAAGTCTTCCTTGTCGGTGGCCAGATAAGCGATACGCGGGATATTTAGGGTCACGACCCCGATCGAGCCGGTCGATTCGCCGGACCCGAAGTAACCGCCGGATTTCTTGCGGAGTTCCCTGAGGTCGAGGCGGAGACGGCAGCACATCGAACGGACGTCGCTGGGTTCCATGTCGCTATTGATGTAGTTGGAGAAATAAGGAGTCCCGTACTTGGCGGTCATGGTGAAGAGGAGGCGGTTGTTCTCGGTATCCGACCAGTCGAAGTCCTTGGTGATGGAGTAGGTCGGGATCGGGTATTGGAAGCCGCGTCCGTTGGCGTCCCCTTCGATCATGACTTCGATGAAGGCCTTGTTGACCATCGCCATTTCTTTGACGCAGTCGCGGTACTTGAAGTCCATTTCCTTCCCGCCGACGATGCAATTGAGGTTGGCCATGTCATTGGGCACGGTCCAGTCGAGGGTGACGTTGGTAAAGGGCGCCTGGGTCCCCCAACGGCTCGGGGTGTTGACCCCATAGATGAAGCTTTGGATGGCTTGCTTGACGTCACGGTAGGAGAGGTTGTCGGCCTTCACGAAAGGAGCCAGATACGTATCGAAGGACGAGAAGGCCTGGGCCCCGGCCCATTCGTTCTGCATGATGCCGAGGAAGTTGACCATCTGGTTGCAGAGGGTCATGAGGTGTTTGGCCGGGGAAGAGGTGATCTTGCCCGGGACGCCGCCGAGGCCATCGCGGATGAGCTGCTTCAAAGACCAGCCGGCGCAGTAACCGGTCAGCATCGAGAGGTCATGGATGTGCATGTCGGCGTTGCGGTGGGCGTCGGCGATTTCCTTGTCGTAGATCTCGCTCAGCCAATAGTTGGCGGTGACGGCACCGGAGTTGGAAAGGATGAGGCCGCCGACCGAATAGGTGACGGTCGAGTTTTCCTTGACCCGCCAGTCATTGATCTTCAGGTAGTTGTCGACCACCGACTTGTAGTCGAGGTTGGTGGCCTTGATTTCCCTGAGGGTCTGGTGCTTCTTGCGGTAGTCCATGTAGGACTTGGCAACGTCGCTATAACCGCTTTCGACCAAGACGAATTCGACTCCGTCCTGGATGTCCTCGACTTCGAGGAGGCCGTCTTTGACCTTGCTATTGGTTTTGGCGACGACCCTGAGGGCCAAAAGTTCGATGATGTCGTCGTTGATTTCCTTGTGTTCGGCGATGAAGGCCTTCTTCATGGCCGCTTCGATCTTCTTGATGTCGAAGGCGACGACAGATCCATCTCTTTTCTTGATTTGTACCATAGATGATGACTCCTTGTATGACGGGGGCCATAAAAACCGCAAATGCCTCTTACGGTGGAAATATAACCTTCCGTGCCCGCTTATCTTATGGCACCGAAAATTATTTTCAAAAGGAATTGCAACGCTTTTTTCATAACAAATACCTTTACATTCATTGACTAGTAGAAAAAGGTTATGCCCGATGCGGAAAATCCGTCTACTCGTACGATACCGAACATTAAAATATCGACCCTTGGACACTGTATAGGGAATTTCAATGCTTATCCCTTGCCATTTCACTATCCACTTTTTTGCCGGGCGTGTATAGTGGCCGGGGCCAAGTAATCTCCCCTAGGGAAAGGAATCAAAATGACAAAAGAAGAAAAAAGGCGTCACCGCCGCGAACAAGGCAAGGGCGTCATCAACGAATTCAAGAAATTCATCAGCCGCGGGAACGTCGTCGACCTGGCCGTCGGTGTCATCATCGGCGGTGCCTTCTCCACCATCGTCACTTCCGTGACCAACATCTTCCTCAGCATCTGCACCTGGGGCATCCCCGGTGGCCTCAGCGGCCTCGTGACTTGCCTCCCGGCCGCCAATTCGGCCCAAGCCGGGGTCGATGGCATTGGCCAAAGCTTTGCCGCTTCCGGTCTAGAAGAAGCCACCATCGCTTTCGCCGCCAGCCGTGGCAGCGAAATCACCGCCGATAGTTCCAACTTCATGGACTTCCAAAACGCTCTTCTCTCCAACTACACCAACCACGGTGGCACCTATTACTACAATGGGGCCAACCTCATCGACTGGGGCGCCTTCCTCAACGCCGTCATCACCTTCCTCCTCATCGCCGTCGTCCTCTTCCTCATCGTCAAGGTCATCAACCTTGTCCGTGATAAGACCGAAATGGTCAAGAAGGCCCAAATCGAAGCCTACTACCAGAGGCATCCTGAAGAGCGGCCCGAGGAACCCAAGCCCAACGCCCCGGTTCTCAGCGAAACCGATTTGTTGATCCAAATCCGCGACGAACTGCGCAAGAACAACTCCAAAGGGAAAAGAAGTGATTGATCTCGGGGGTCTGAAGTGCCGGTACGGTCAAACGGAAGCCGGCCTTCTTCAATACGAAGAACGGTCCCCTTTTTCTATTGCCGGCCAAGAGGTTTCATTTTCCAACAATAACGACTTTCTAGAATTATTTGGCGATTTTGCGGGGATAAGGAAGGCTTTGATGCTTCTACTTGAGGCAAAAGCCCCCTGTTTGATTGAGGGAGAAAAAGAAGCCAAAGGCCTTCTTTCCTTCCTCTTGCTTCTTCAAGGATGCGACATCAAGGATATCGCCGAACGCCTAGGGTTAAAGGAAGAAGAGATCAAGGCCTATGAGGACGACATCCTGAAGCACCATGGCTCCCTCGAGGAGTATTTGGAAAACATTGGGATCGAAGACGATGAATTCCGTACCCTTGCCAATTACCTTGGCCGTCCCGAGACCTCAGCCGGGGCCGTCCTCGTCGACGAGGAGGGCCGTTATCTCATCGAGCACATGGCCCTAGGCCATTATTCCTTGCCCAAGGGCCACGTCGAAAATGAAGACAAGGATTTATTCGACACGGCCAGGCGGGAGGTCAAAGAAGAACTCAATCTAGAATTTGAAGTGATCCCTGGCTTTGAGAAGATCATCCGTTATAGCCCTTACGAAGGAATCAGGAAGGACGTCCATTTCTATTTGGGGAAGGTCAAGGACAAGAGTCCTTTGACTACCCAAAAGGAAGAAGTGGCCGATGCCTATTGGCTAGTGCCAAAGGACGCCTATCGGTGTTTGTCCCACAATAGCGACCGGACGGTCCTAGAAGCAGCCCATCGCTTCCTATTTAGGCTAAAGAAGTAGCGATGTGGAGGGCGTAGGCCCTGGCCACGTTTACTTCCGAGACCCGTTCGATTTCGCTTAGGAAGGCATTGGAATTGACCTCGCAGAGGATGGTTTCCCCATCCTTGCCCATCAAAAGATCGATCCCGGCATAGTCCAAGCCGAGGATCCCCGCCGCCTTGACGGCGGTTTCTTTTTGTTCTTTGGTCAGGGTGACCTTCTTGCCCTTACCACCCATCGCGATGTTGCTACGGAAGTCGCCGGTTCGGTTGAGTCTTTCCATGGCCGCGACAACTTTCCCGCCAATCACGATGATCCGATAATCGAACCCGAAGCTCTCCTTGATGAATTCCTGGTAGAGGCGCGGGGATAAGACCATCCGCCTTTCGAAGTCTTCGAGTTCCTCCCGGTTTTTCAAAAGGTGGACTTGCTTGCCAAGGCTCCCGAAGTTGCTTTTGGCCACCATCGGGTAGTCGATTTCCCTTTCTAAGTTGTCGAGGAAGGAGGCGGTGGAGATCCCGGTGTAATTGAGGGGAGCGGAAACGGTCCTCGGCATCTTGATGCCATGGCCGCTTAAGGTGATGTGGGTCAGCATCTTGTCGTCGCATAAAGCGATGGCGCCCGCCCTATTGAACAAGCGGTAACAGGCTCTTTCGAGCATCGTCGAAAGATAGAGGTCCTTGTCGAGATAAAGAACGAAATCGTATTTGGGAAGACGGGTCTCCAAAGACCCATCATGGTTGATGAGGGCCATCACCTCGTCGCTGGTCTTGAGCTCAAGGGAAATGGAAAGTTGCCCCAGTTCCTCCTTCATCCTTTCATAGAAATGAGGGATGGAGGGAGAAGGGGAGAAAGCGTTGATGATGCAAAGACCCTGAAAATTCACGGGCCTATTATCCACAAAAGGATAGGCACCGTTAAGGTGGAAGATTAGGCAGACTTATGACATTATATTGTCATTATGAAAATCAAACCCATTACCTTACTCAGGGATCCCAAGGAAATCTCCCGTCTCATCGAAGACGGCGAGCCCCTGATCATTACCAAAAACGGGGAAGAAGCCATGGTAATCAGCCTTCCAGATAAAGACACAAGTGCCGATTCAAAGGCTCATATCTACGGGGACAGGGTTGGGGAACCAAGCGACCCCTTGGGCTTCGTAAGGGTCAGGGCGGCCCCCATCGAGATCAAGGTCGGGGATGTGAAGCATAACTATGAGAAGATCCTCGAAGCGATGGAGGAGGCCCATAAGGACGAAGTCCATGTCTTGGTCCTGCCCGAACTTTGTCTGACCGCCTATACCTGCGGCGACCTTTTCTATGACCAGACGTTGCTATCTTCCGCGGAGGATCATTTGCGGAAAATCATCGCAAAATCCAAGGATTATGAATCATTATTGACGGTTATCGGCCTGCCTTTCCTCTTTGGGGGACGTCTATATAACGTTGCGGCCGCGGTCAAGGGCGGCCACCTCTTGGCCCTTGTTCCTAAGGCCAACATGCCCAGTTACAAGGAATTCTACGAGGGCCGTTATTTCGCGGTGGCTCCCGAAAGTAACGTGAACCTAAGGTTCGCGGAAGACCTCGTGCCTTTTGGCAACAAGACCATCCTCGTGGACGCCAATTATCCCTCCCTCAAGATCGGGATCGAAATCTGCGAGGACCTCTGGGTCAATGATCCGCCCTCCACCAAGTTGGCCCAGGAAGGTGCCACCTTGATCCTCAATCTCTCGGCCAGCAACGAAACGGTCGGGAAGGCCGCCTACCGGGAGGAACTGGTGGGAAGTACCTCGGCCCGCCTCCTAGCGGCCTACGCCTACTCTTCGGCCGGACGAGGGGAGTCCTCGACCGACACCGTCTACGGTGGCCATTGTCTCATTTACGAAAACGGGAAGAAACTCTCTTCCACCCCGGTCTTCGAAATGGAAAAAGCGACCGCGGACATCGATCTCGAGCTTTTGCTTGCCGAAAGAAGGCGTCTGACTTCGGTTTGGAAAGATTCTTCGACCTATGACCAGGTCTATTTCCCCTTGCCCATCAAGGAGCCTGATCATCTATTAAGGAGATACCAAAGGAACCCCTTCGTCCCGGAGGGGAAGATCGATTTGGAACGGGTTAGGACCATCCTGAGGATGCAAGCCGAAGGATTGGCCCAAAGACTCAGGGCAGTCCATTCCCATAGGGCCGTGGTCGGCCTCAGCGGAGGCCTCGATTCAACCTTGGCCCTCTTGGTCGCGGTCGAGGCCTTCAAATTGGAAGGCTTCCCCCTTTCTGACATCTCCGCGATCACGATGCCGTGCTTTGGGACCAGCAAACGGACCCATGACAACGCCGAACTCTTGGCCTCTTCCCTCGGAGTGTCCTTCGAGGAGATCAACATCAAGGAGTCGGTCTCCCTCCACCTCAAGGATATCGGACATGACCAGGACCTTGGGGACATCGCCTACGAAAATGCCCAGGCTAGGGAGAGGACCCAGGTCCTCTTGGATATCGCCAATTCGCGGGGCGCCCTCATGATCGGGACCGGTGATCTATCGGAACTTTGCCTGGGTTGGACCACCTACAACGGTGACCACATGTCCTCCTATGGGGTCAACGCCTCGATCCCCAAGACCTTGGTCAGGTATCTGGTGATGGGCTATGCCCTCATGCATCCGGAAGCGGCCACCGCCCTCAGTGACATCGCCGAGACCCCCATTTCCCCGGAACTCCTCCCACCGGACAAGGAAGGGAACATCGCCCAGAAGACGGAGGACAAGATCGGGCCCTACGAACTCCACGACTTCTTCATCTACCATTATCTCCGTTATCTCTATCGTCCGCGGAAGCTCTACAAGCTGGCCTGCCTAACCTTTAAGGGAATCTATGAACCGCCCTTCATCAAGAAATGGTTAAGGGAATTCTTCCGGCGCTTCTTCGCCAACCAGTTCAAACGGAGTTGCCTCCCCGATGGGGCCAAGGTCGGGACCGTCGCCATTTCCCCGCGCGGTGATTGGCGGATGCCAAGCGACGCCAGTGCGGCCCTGTATCTACAGGAAATCGACACCCTTTAGGTGACATTTGTCTTCAAGTTGGTATATTTCCCCCTATGAAATTGAGCCAGATCAAAAAAGAAGCCGCCAAGAAGGAAGCGGAAGAGGGTAGGCCCGTCAAAGCCAAGGACAAGGCCGTCGTCATTTTGCGGCCTTCCAAGGCTTTAAAAGAGAAGCCCGTCGAAGACGTAAAGGAAACCGTCAAGGACGATATCCCCGCAGAAACCAAGCCGAAGAACAAAAACATCTGGGGGGAATTGCTGCGTTTCGTGGTAGTCGGGGTCGTGGCCACCCTCATCGATTTGGTGGTGGAGCTGGTGGTCGTCTACGTCCTTGGTTACACCCCCCTGGTCGATATGGCGGAGACCGGTTCCTACATCATCTGGGCCATCGCCGTCGCGGTTGGCTTCCTGGTTTCGAATCTGGCCAACTACTTCCTTTCCTTTATTTGGGTTTTCCAAAACGTCGATAGGAAAAAGACCAAGCGCTCGTTCAAGGCCCTGACGGTCTTTACTTTGCTCTCGGCCATCGGCCTTGGCTTAGGTATCGGCCTTCAGCTCCTTGGCAATTACGTCGTCGACGTTTCCTTCGGGATCGATCTTGGGAACCTGACGACCGGGGCCCTCAGTATCCTCCAAAGCGGGGAGTACATGACGATTCTCGCCTTCCTCGTCGTCTTCGTGATCAAAACCGCGGTCACGATGGTCTACAACTACGTGAGCCGGAAGCTCTTCATCTTCCGTAAGCCCAAAGAAAACATTTAATCCCGATAAAGGGTGATGATGCGGGTGACTTTGTCGTGGACTTCCTCACCGGGGTCCTCGTAGTTTTGGGCCATCGATTCGATGACTTCATCCGGGACCTGCTTTTCCTCGATCCTTTGCTTGTTCCTGGTCAGACAGCCCGAGTAGTCGTGCATCTTCAGCAAATAGAGATCGATCTCGTCGAAGTGGGGGAGGTTGTCGATGAAATATAGACGCCTCTCGTCATAGAGCATCGTCGTATCAAAGATGAGGGTCAAGGAAGGGGATTCCTCATAGGCCTTCTTGGCCAGTTCGATCATCTTGTCGTAGATCGGCATCATGTTTTTCCCCGGCGGAAAATCCTTGTAGGAGCCGCACATCTCCTTCCGCACTTCGTCGGCAGCGATGATGAGGCAGTTTTCGAGGGGATGCTCTTCGACGTATTTGCGGGCGAAGGTTGATTTTCCGATCCCGGCCGGCCCACAGATCAGTAGGAGTTTCTTCACGTGGCAATGATAGGGCCAATAAGCCATTTCTTCCACGAGGAATTTTTCTCTTGAACGAGGTAAAAGCCGGGTTAATCATATTTCGTAAATTTGAGGGGGACAGGCAATGGACAAGAAAGCCATATTGGAAAACGCGGCCAAGGAGGGCGTCCGTTACGTCCGTCTCCAATTCACCGACATCTTGGGGACCATCAAGGCGGTTGAGATTTCGGTCGGCCAATTGGAGGAGGCCCTCGATAACAAGATCATGTTCGACGGCTCCTCGATCGAGGGCTTCGTCCGCATCAAAGAAGCCGACATGTTCCTCCATCCCGACCTCGATACCTGGATGATCCTCGGCTTCGAGGACGAGACCTATGGCAAGGTCGCCCGCCTCATCTGCGACGTCTACACCGCGAAGGGCGAGCCCTTCGAGGGCGATCCCCGTTACATCCTCAAAAGGGCGGTCAAGAAGATGCGCTCGATGGGCCTAGAGAGCCTCAACGTCGGCTTCGAGCCGGAATTCTTTCTCTTCAAACTCGACAGTCATGGGGAACCGATCATCGACACCATCGACCATGCCTCTTATTTCGACCTTTCCCCGATGGACGGGGGCGAGTACGTCCGGCGCGACATCGCGATGGAACTCGAAAAGCTCGGCTTTGTCATCCAGACCGCCCATCACGAGGTGGCTCCCGGCCAAAACGAGATCAATTTCCGCTTCTCCGACGTCGTCATGGCCTGCGACAACGTCCAGACCTTCAAGCAGGTCGTGAAGTTCGTGGCCCGCAAGAGGGGCTACCTCGCCACCTTCATGCCCAAGCCGATTGCCGGCATCAACGGCTCAGGGATGCACACCAACTGTTCGATCGGGGGACCGAAAGGGGAAAACGTCTTCTATGACCCCAAGGATAAGATGGGACTGAGTCTCCTCTGCCGCCAGTGGATCAGCGGCATCATCCGCCACGCCCGCGGCTTCTCGGCCCTCACCAATCCGACCGTCAATTCCTACAAGAGACTGATTCCCGGTTACGAAGCCCCCTGTTATGTCTGCTGGAGCGACTGCAACCGTTCGGCCATGATCAGGATCCCGGCCGCCAAAGGGGCGGCGACCCGGACTGAGATCAGGAACGTCGATCCGACCGCCAATCCCTATCTGGCCTTGGCCGCCATTCTTGCCAGTGGCCTCGATGGGATTGCCAATACCGCCGAAAAAGACCTCGTACCCCCGGTCTATGACGACATCTTCGCTTTAAGCCGCCTCGAAAGGGAAGAAAGGGGTATCGAGAACCTTCCCGAAAACCTCAAGGACGCGGTCAAGGCCCTCAAGGCCGATCCCCTCATGCGGGAGACCCTCGGGGACCATTGTTTCGAGAAATACGTGACGGCCAAGCAGATTGAGTGGGACAATTACCGTGGCCTGGTTACGGAATGGGAAATCAAAAAGTATCTAAACCATTAGAAGTCGTCGTGATCGGGGGATCTTCCGCCGGCCTCTTCTTTGCCACCGTCCTCAAGCACTTTTTGCCGCCGGCCAAAGTAACGGTTTTGGAGAAGGAAAAGAAGCTCGGGAAGAAGTTGCTTGCCACCGGGAACGGGCACTGCAACATCTCCCGGCTCCATATCGAACCCAAGGCCTACAATCATCCGGAATACCTGCAGAAGTGCCTTGCTTTGGCCGATAATCGCTGGTTGGACGAAATGCTATCGGCGATGGGAATATTGACGCAAAACCGCGGCGAACTCCTCTATCCCCTCTCTTTTTCCGCCTCTTCGCTTTTGGCCTTGCTGGAGAATGGGCTTAGGTCCAACGGGGTCGATGTGGTCCTCGATACCAAGGTCGAAGACTATGTCTCCAATGGTCAGAGGGTTAGGGTAGAGACCAATAACGGAACATACGAATGCGATCTCTTGGTCATCGCCTGCGGCGGGGCCTCGAGCCCGAACCTCGGGAGCGACGGATCCTTCTTCGGGGTTCTTAGGAAGCACGGTTATCAAATCGTCCGGCCCCGACCGGGACTTACTTCCATCAAGACCAATCCCCGTCCCGTCTTGGCGGACGGTTCCCGTCACCCTTGCCACTTGAAGGCCTACGAAGGGGAGAACCTCCTTTATGAGGAAACCGGGGAAGTCCTTTTCCGTAACGACGGCTTATCCGGTATCTGCGTCATGAATGCCGAATCCTCGATTGAGAGGCATTACCAAAAGGGAAAGGACTATCGCGTCGTCCTAGATCTTTTCCCCGATTTGTCGCTCGAAGATTTAAGGGCCATGTATGAGAAAGCTCTCAAAAGTCACGGCCCCAAGGCCCTTTTGGCCTTCCTCGATCCTTCGCTTTGCAGGTTCGTCGAAAGCCTCGCTCCCCAGGATGTCCCTTCTTATCTCAAGGACATGTCCTTCGCCTACCAAGGCTCTAGCGGCTTCGCCCATAGCCAGGTCACCCTGGGTGGGGTCGATCTCTCGGAAATAGACGAAAAGATGAGGAGTACGAGGGAGTCCGGCGTCGCCTTCATCGGGGAAGTCCTCGACGTCGACGGCCTCTGCGGCGGCTTCAACCTTTCCTGGTGCCTTCTTTCTTCCTACCTTTTGGCCTCCTCCCTCTAGGTAGGACAAACCTATGGTTTGGCCCTACTTTTCACGTTGACACCAAACTATGTTTGACTTTAAATAGGAAAGCGCGTTTTGGCATTCGCCTCGAAGCCGACGCCAGAGGTACTTATTTATGAAATACGGAAGCACATCACGGACCCTATGCGCCCTTTTCCATGGGATCCTCGCCCTTGGGGGCATCGTTTTGGCCGCTTATTTTGGTTTCTTCGTCTTACCGACCCACTTCATCAATGCCACGGCCTTCGTCCAGACCTACCTGCCCCTCAACCTCAAGCTTGAGTTGGCGGTCTTCGGCCTCACCGGGGCCCTGGTCTCCGGCTATGGCTTCTATCAGGCCATGAAGGCCCTCGCCAATCCCAGCGACGACGCTCCGGTCCTCAAGAGCTTTGCCGCCTTCATCGTCATGGGGTATCTCGGCGCCATCTTCTTCTTCCTCAACGGCACCGTTTTCTTCGGCCTCACCGCCGGCGAAGAGAACCCGGCCTTCATCATCGTGGTTGCCATCATCGTCGCCATCGGCTTATTGATCGCCGCCAACGTCCCGATGGTCCGCCTCTTTGATAACAAGAACTCCGCTTCCATGTATAGGGGCATCGCCTATGGCGTTTCCGTCAATGCCTTCGCCATCACCCTCTTCAGCGCCATCAGCCTCATCACCCTCCTCGCCAGTCCCAATTCCATCACCGCCAACAACGTCATCATGTTGGTCGTCTATGTCGCCTTCTCCCTCGCGGTCGCCCTCCTTTGCCTCTTCTGCGGCAAGCTGATCGAAAAGAAAGGGCAACTGTCCGGGTTGCTCGGATCCCTCGCGGTTCTGACCGCCGGGGCCTCCTTCGCCACCATCGGTGGCCTTGAAATCGGCTGGGGCAACTACGGCCGCTTCCACTTCTCGAGCTGGCAGACTTCCATGAATCTGGCCGAAGGGGCCAATAGCTATGGCATCGCCGCCCTCATCATCGGGGCCGCCGTCGCCGTGGCCGGCATCGCCTGCCTCTGTATCCTCTACAAGCCCTGGCAAACCGAAGGCAAGAAAGCCTAAGGAAAGTAACTGCAACGATCAATCCCCCTCAAGGGGGATTTTTCTTGCGCCCGCGCGAGTACCGATTTATTTCTTCAAAGAAGCAGTGACGGAGAATGTCTTCCCCCTTTCGAGGGAAAAGAAGCTAAGCAAGGGTGATAAGATCAAGGTAGTGGTCGATTGGAAGGCCGTCGATTTGGTCGATGAAAGTGGGGAGATCCTCACCTCCTTCGAGCCCATCTCCATGGGGGATGTCCATAAGGCCACCCTCGATTTCCGTCCCAAGGGTTGCTTCCTCAAAGAGGCCGAACTTCATAACCATGAAAAGGCCTACCAGGTAGTGAATCTCAAAAAACTAGGCAAAACCGCCCTCATTTATCTAAAAGGTCTGGAAGCGGGAGAGCGTCTGGCCTATCTGGTCGAAGATAGCGACCTCATCTACGTTTCCTTAGCGGTCTATATGCGCAAAAAGATCAAAGGCTAGTTCTCACCCCTGATCTTCTTGATGAGGGGAGAGACGTAATCGGGACCCAAAACGATGTATTCGTCATAGAGGGCTTTGACCTCCTCGCTGACGGGTTCGAATTCTTCCTTTAATTTGAGCATCGCCTTTTCGGGGACAACCCGGTCACCTTCCCGCATTTTGTTTTGGACCAGGCAGACCTCGAAGGGGATGTCGAAGTAAACCAGGACGTGGCGGTCGAAGGCCGGCGTGGCCTCGCAGTAATAACGACGGTACTTGTTCTGGAGATTGGTGGCGTCGGCAATGACGGTGACGTCTTCGAACTTCTTTGCGTACGAATTGATGTCACTTAGGAAGGTTTCCCAGACTTCGGGTTCCTTGTCGAACTTGGCTAAGGACCCGGCGATCCTTTTTCTCACTTCGTCGCTGGAGACGATGTAGGTATTGGGGTGGGTGGCCGCATAGTGCTTGGCGTAGGTCGATTTCCCCGATCCGGGAATCGCGCTTAGGAGGATTAGAGTCCGCATCGCCTGCAATATATCACCTTCAAGGGAATGGGGGAAACACCTATCTTGCTTTTAGCAAGAAGGTGCCCTTAAATGGCGCTATGGAAAAGAAAGTCGGATCGAAAACCTATTTTTATGAAGAAGGCGACCTCTTCTTCAAGGGCTATGATCATGATGTCTATATCTGCAAGGACAAGAAGGGAAAGCCATACTTCCTGGCCATCCCCCAGGAAGGACGTTACGAGGAGGTTTTGAAGGCCAAGAAATTCCTCAAGAAGATCGGGGTCGATGGGCCGAAGATCAAAAAGGCCGATGGAGATAACAGAGTTATCCTCATGAAATACGTCGAGGTCGCTCCCGTTCCCGGACTTTTGCTAAAAGAAGAAATAGAAGAGGGGATTTACGAGGAAATCTTCCGTCTGGCCAAGTTCGCAAGGCTTAGCAAATTCACGATCGACTTTAGGCCCGAGAACTATTTCTACGGCCGTAAGGGGATGTTTTATTTTGGGACCTCGTTCAAGCCCCTCAAGGAAGAGGAACGTTTCGAAAGGGGCGACATCGCCCTTTGGATGCGGACCAAAGAGGGAATCAAACATCTCAAAGACCTCGGTTATGACGTGAGTCACCTCGTCCCCTATACCGAACTCGAAGCCAAAAAGGCCATCGTCCTTAGGGTGGTCAAGGATTATCAGTGATAAAATACCCCAAATGGATAGCAACAACGTTCTTCTTTATAGCCTGACCGCCAACCCGGGTCTTTCCAAAGAAGTGGCCGACATCCTCGGCCTGCCCCTTCAGCAAGCCCAGGTCAGCCACTTTGCCGACGGCGAGGTCATGGCCCGCACTTCCAACAACGTCCGGAACAAAAAGATCTACATCATCCAGTCGACGGCTACCCCGGTCGCCGAACGCCTGATGGAGTTACTAGTCTTCATCGACGCCCTCAAGAAGGCCAAGGCCAAGGAAATCAACCTTGTCATTCCCTATTACGGCTTCTGCCGTCAGGACCGGATCGCTAAGCGCGGCGAGCCCATCACCGCCAAGTTGGTGGCGACAATTTTGGAGACCGTCGGGGTTTCACGGATCATGACCATGGACCTCCATACGCCCCAGATCACCGGCTTCTTCTCGGTCCCGGTCGATGACCTTTCTCCGATCCCTTTGTTCGGACAGTACTATCGTCAGAAATTAAAAGAAATCCACGTAAAAACCAAGGATGTCGTTGTGGTTTCGCCCGATCACGGATCGATCCATAGGGCCCGGGACCTGGCCAGCGAAATCCCCGATAGCCAACTCGGTATTATCGACAAAAGGCGCCCGGCCCCCAATACGGCCGAGGTCGTCAACGTCGTTGGCGAAGTCAAGGGCAAGACCTGTGTCATGATCGATGACATCATCGATACCGGGGGTACGGTTTTGGCTTCGGTGGCTGCCCTTTACGAACATGGGGCCAAGGCCGTCTTGGTCGGCGGGACCCATGGGATCTTCAGCAAGCAAAGTAGCATTGAGCTACTGGAAAGCCGGATTTCCGACCTCGTGGTCACCAATTCCATCGAAAGCGAAATTCCCGGGGTCCACACCATCTCCATCGCCCCGATGATCGCCCGCCTCATCGAAGTGAGCGAAGACGGAGGCGACATCCCCGATTCCTGGATGGCATTTTATTGATTTTGTTTTAGAATAGCGGCCGGCAAACGGCCAAACGTGTTCTTCCTCTGAACCACGTCTAAAAAACAAGGAGGTCGCAATATGCGCGATCAGAATCTCACCAAGAAAATCGTCGTCAACGCCCTGTTGGCTGCGATTTATTTTGTTTTATGCCTTCTTTGCGGGGAATTTGCCTATGGGCCCATCCAATTCCGGCTTTCGGAAATGCTGGTATTGCTCTGCTTCTTCCGTCCCGATTTCATCTACGGGGTGACGATCGGGACCTTCCTCGCCAACATCATGTCCCTTTCCTTGCTTGGCCCTTGGGACATGATCTTCGGGACCCTGGCCACCCTCATCGCGGCGGTTGGGGCCGCCTATCTATCGCCCCGTCTTTTGGCGGCCGCCGTTTGGCCGGTGTTGGTCAACGCGGTGGTCATCGGACTCGAACTTTGGATCATCACCGAGACCCCCTTTTGGCTCAATTTCCTGACCGTCGGGGGAGGGGAACTGGCGGTCATTGCCGTCGGTTATGTCCTCTTGTTATTGCTAATTAGGAGGAAGGGCTTCAGCGAAGCCCTTGCCTTCAGCCGCCATGTCGACGTCAAGTGGTAGAGGAAAGGGCCCTTTCGGTCTAGAATTTGGCGATGTCTTTTTACTTAGAAATCCTACACGTCGATAAGAATTCGGGAGCCCGTTATGGGATCCTCCATACCCCCCATGGGGACGTCGAAACCCCGATGTTCATGCCGGTCGGGACCTTGGCTACTGTCAAAACCCTCTCGCCGGAAGAAATCAAGGAAGCCGGGGCCGGGGTCATTTTGGCCAATACCTACCATCTCCATTACCGGCCCGGGGAGGACATCGTGGCCAAGGCCGGGGGCTTGCATGCTTTCATGAACTACGATGGGCCGATGCTGACCGATTCGGGTGGCTTCCAGGTCTTTTCCTTGGCTAAGAAACGGCAACTCAAGGAAGAGGGGGTTCACTTTAGGAACGACTTCAACGGGGACGAGGAACTTTTGAGTCCCGAGAAGGCCATCGAGATCGAGGAAAAGCTCGGGGCCGACATCATCATGAGCCTCGATGAATGCATTCCCTATCCCGCCGAATACGAATATGTGAAAGCCTCGACCGAGAGGACTTTGCGTTGGGCCAAGCGGGGACTTCTGGCCCATAAGCGGGAAGACCAGGCCCTCTTTGGGATCGTCCAGGGCGGGGATTTCCAAGACCTCAGGGAAATGTGCGCCAAAGAATTGGCGGCCATGGATTTCCCGGGCTACGCCATCGGGGGCACTTCGATCGGGGAGCCCAAGGACGTCTGCTTCAGGATGATCGAAAACGGGGTCCGTTACCTGCCTTTTGAAAAACCGCGATACCTGATGGGCGTCGGTTCCCTCGATTACCTTTTGGAAGGGGCAGCTAGGGGCATCGACATGTTCGATTGCGTCCTCCCGACTCGTCTGGCCCGCCACGGGACCCCCATGACCTCTTTGGGAAGGGTCAACATCCAAGACGCCAAATACAAGGAGGACTTCACGCCTCTTGATCCCAATTGCGACTGCTATACCTGCCGTCACTACACCAAGGCTTATCTCAGACACCTCCATTTGGCCAAGGAAGAATTCGGGAAGCGCCTCAACTCCATCCACAACATCCGCTTCCTCATCAAGACGATGGAAGGGGCCAGGAAAGCGATTCAGGAAGACCGCTTCAATGAATACAAGGATGAGGTATTGCGCCTCTATGGCGACGAAAGGGGCTTTTGATGGATATCAATCTCTTTGACTTCGTCCTGCCCGAAGGACAGATCGCCCAAAGCCCTTCTGAGCAGCGCGATGCCTGCCGGATGCTGGTCATCGACCGCGAAAAGAGGACCTACGAGGACCATCTCTTCAGCGACATCATCGATTACCTAAAGCCCGGGGACGTCTTGGTCAGGAACAACACCAAGGTCATTCCGGCCCGCCTTCTTGGCTATAAAACCAAGACCCACGGAGTGGTCGAAGTCCTCCTTTTGAAGGACCTCGGGAACGATGAATACGAGTGTCTGGTGGGGCACGCCAAAAGCGTTCACCTCGGGACCGAGTGTACCTTCGGCGATGGAAAATTAAAGGCCGTTTGCACCAAGGTCTTGGATGAGGGAATCCGCCACTTCAAATTCCTTTACCAAGGGATCTTCCTTGAGGTCCTAGAAAGCATCGGCCACATGCCCTTACCGCCCTATATCCATCGTCAGGTCAGCGACAATAGTGACTACCAAACCGTCTACGCCAAAGTGCCTGGGAGCGCGGCCGCTCCGACCGCTGGTTTCCATTTTACCGATGATTTGCTAGAGAAAATAACGCAAAAAGGCATTGAAATCATTGATATCACCCTCAATATTGGTCTTGGAACCTTTAGGCCGGTCAAGGTCGAAGACACTAAGGACCACCATATGCATAGCGAGCTCTACGAGATCAAGGAAGAAGCCGCAGAGTGTCTTAACCTCGCCAAAAAAGAAGGCCGGAGGATCATCGCCGTAGGGACGACTTCGGTCCGTTCTTTGGAAGCTAACCTCCAAAAATACGGGATTTTTAAAGCCACCAAGGAACCGACCAATATCTTCATCCAACCGGGCTATGAATATAAGGCCATCGACGCCCTCATCACCAACTTCCATTTGCCAAAATCGACCCTGGTCATGTTGGTCTCGGCCTTCATGGGAAGAAGCTTCACCTTGGAGTGCTACGAGCACGCCGTGAAGGAAGGCTACCGCTTCTTCTCGTTCGGGGATGCGATGTTCATCCACGGGGCTTTCAAGGACTATGGATCAACCCAAGATTGATTACTCCAAGAAGGCCCTCGAGGAGATTTTGACCTTCAAGGGCCGGCGTCCGACCTTGTTGCTACATTCCTGCTGCGGCCCCTGTTCAACCTATCCCCTTTGCTATCTGGCGCCTCATTTTGACATCACCCTCTACTACGGGAACTCCAATATCTTTCCAGAAGAGGAGTACCTCCATCGTTTGGAGGAGCAGAAGAAGTTCCTAAGCTATTTCGAAAGGGACTTCGGCTACCACGTCTCCCTCGTGGTCCCGCCTTATGACCACGAGACCTATATGGAAGACTTAAGGCCCTTGGCCGACTGCCGGGAAGGCGGGGAGCGCTGCCACCTTTGTTATAAGAAGAGGATGGAGGAGGCCTATGCCTATGCCTCCGACCATGGCTTTGAGTACTTCGCGACCCTGATGACGGTCTCGCGCCAAAAGGATTCCCAGGTCCTCAACCGCCTCGGGGAAGAACTCTCCAAGGCTTATCCGAAGACCAAATACTTCTTCAGCGACTTCAAGAAGGACGACGGGAACGCCATCGGGAACCGCCTGGCGGCCAGCTATGGCTTATACCGCCAAAACTACTGCGGCTGCGAGTACTCGATCTACTCCAAAGAAGACGGAAAAGGGGATTGAAACCCCCTATTTTTGTTCAAATTTCCCAATAGAAAATTGTGCACCATGCACAAAGTTTTCATTAAGCGGGGAAGTGGCGCCTCCCGAAAACCCACGCATTATCGACAGAATCCCGATTCGTTAGAAATCGCCTAGATTTTCCCGTAATTTTTCCTTTGCGTGCGCATGGGCGTTGCGGTATGATTTGCCACGCTGGCGCTAGCGTTGAACTGCGAGGTTGCCGATACACCGACAGGCGTTGTCATGACAGGTCTTCGGGGAATTCGCAGCGAGCCAAGTGCCTAGAAGCCTGATACGGAGGAAATAAACTCATGGCAAAAGACAAGATCATCCGGGTAAGGTTGCAGGCCTATGATCACAAGATCCTAGACCTCTCGGTCGAGAAGATCCTCGACGCGGCCAAGAAAACCGGAGCCGGTGTCAGGGGCCCGATTCCCCTTCCCACCGACAAGCAGGTCTACACCCTGCTAAGGGCTACCTTCAAATACAAGGATAGCCGCGAACAGTTCGAAATCCGCACCCACAAGCGGCTCATCGACCTCATCAATCCCACCAAGGAAACGGTCGAAGTGCTCAGGAAGCTCAACCTTCCTAGCGGCGTGGACATCGACATCAAGCTCTAATAGGAGGCCAAGTCATGAAACAACTCATCGGAAGAAAAATGGGCATGACCGAAGTCTTCGCCGCTGACGGGATCATGTATCCGGTCACGGTCGTCGAAGTTCAGCCCAACGTCGTCCTTGGAAAGAGGACGGTCGAGAAAAACGGCTACGAAGCCTTGCAAGTCGGTTACGAAGACGCCAAGGCCAAGAGCCTCAACAAGTGCGAGAAGGGTTTCTACGCCAAAGCCGGCCTCGCCGCCAAGAAGCACATCATCGAGCTCAAGGGCGACGAAATCTACGGCAAGAACGTCGGTGACACCTTCGGGGCCGAGCTCTTCAAGGCCGGGGACGTCGTCGACGTCATCGGGACCAGCAAGGGCCACGGCTACAGCGGCACCATCAAGCGTTACCACCACCACATCGGCCCCAAGGGCCATGGCTCCGGTTACCACCGGCAAATCGGTTCCCTTGCCAACAACGGCCGCTGCAACAACCGCGTGATCCCTGGCAAGACGATGTCCGGCCACTTCGGACATCAGTCCGCCACCGTCCTCAACCTCACGGTGGTCGAAAGCAATGCCGAGAAGGGCTACATCCTCATCAAGGGTGCCCTCCCCGGACCCCGCAAGAGCCTCCTCACCATCCGCTCGGCCGTCTTGACCCAGTTCAAGAAGCCCAGCGTCTCACCCCTCATCGACCGGACCCCGAAGGCCCCCGAAGTGAAGGAAGAAGAAGCCAAGAAAGGAGAATAATCCATGGCCAATACCATCAGCGTGCCGGTTTACGATCTAGCCGGCGAAAAGACCGGGACCGTCTCCCTTAGCAAGGCCGTCTTCGCCCTCGAAGAAGAGCATCCCCAGGCCCTGCACGATGCCGTTACCACGTATCTAGCCAACCGCCGTCAGGCCACGGCCAAGACCAAGAAGCGGCACGAAGTCTCCGGCGGCGGCAAGAAGCCGTGGCGCCAGAAGGGGACCGGCCGGGCTCGCGCCGGCAGCACCCGGAGCCCGATCTGGGTCGGCGGCGGCACCGTCTTCGGTCCGGACGGCAACCAGAACTACAAGCGGAGCCAGAACAAGAAGGCCCACGCCCTCGCCATGAGGTGCGCTTGGAGCGAGAAGACCAAGAACGGCCTCACCGTCATCGACGATCTGACCATCAAGGAAGTCTCGACCAAGGCCTTCGCCAAGAGCCTCGAAAGCCTCAAGGCCGGCAAGCGCGTCCTACTGGTCTGCAAGAAGGAAGATACGAACCTTATATACAGCGCGCGTAACCTTCCGACCCTTTGCATCCGCTTCGTCGATAACGTCAGCGTCTACGACCTGCTCGATGCCGACACCGTCGTCGTCAGCAAGGCCGATATCAAAACCATTCAGGAGGGCCTCGAATAATGGCAGAAAAGGAAAAGGCCAAGAAGGCCGAAAAGGCAGAGGCCAAGAAGTTCGCCCCTGCGACCCCGAGTGACTATGCCGTCATCTTGACCCCGGTCATCACCGAGAAGAGCATGGCCCTCATCCAAAATCAGAACAAGATCACGGTCAAGGTGGCCGCTAGCGCCAACAAGACCGAGATCAAGGAAGCCTTCCAGCGCATCTTCCAGGCCAAGGTCGAAGACGTCAACGTCTCGATCGTCTCGCGGAAGAGCAAGACCCGCGGCGGCCGTTACCAAGGCCACGTCCCGGGCTACAAGAAAGCGGTCGTCTCCATCGCTAGCGGTGAAGCCATCGACCTCTTCAAGGAGTAAGGAACCACCCCTAGCGCAAGCTACAAAGAATCCGTTATAGGAGAAACAAATGGCAATCAAGACTTATCGCCCGTATACCAAGAGCCGCCGCCACATGACGACCTCGGCGTATGCGGAAATCACCAAAGCCACTCCTGAGAAATCATTGCTCGCCCCCAAGAAGAAGTCCGGCGGGCGCAACAATCAGGGTGTCATCACCTGCCGCCACATCGGCGGAGGGAACAAAAACCGTTACCGCATCATCGACTTCAAGCGGAACAAGGACGGGATCAAGGCCACCATCAAGGCCATCGAATACGATCCCAACCGCAATGCCTTCATCGCCCTCGCCGTCTACGCCGACGGCGAAAAGCGCTACATTTTGGCCCCCAAGGGCCTGAAGGTCGGAGACGAGATCATCTCCGGGCCGGCCACCGACATCAAGACCGGCAACGCCCTCGAACTCAAGAACATCCCCGACGGGACCTTCGTCCACAACCTCGAGCTCCAGCCCGGGAAGGGCGGGCAGCTCTGCCGGGCCGCCGGCACCAGTGCCCAGGTCCTCGGCAGCGAAGGCCGCTACGTCACCGTCCGTCTGGCCTCGAGCGAAGTCAGGAAGCTCCTCAACAACTGCCGTGCCACCATCGGCATCGTCGGCAACGAGGACTACAACCTCATCAACGTCGGCAAGGCCGGCAAGACCCGCCACATGGGCGTCCGTCCGACGGTCCGTGGCACGGCCATGAACCCCAATGACCACCCCCACGGCGGTGGCGAAGGGAAGTGCCCGGTCGGCAAAGACGCCCCGCGTACCCCCTGGGGCAAGCGGGCCCTCGGGGTCAAGACCCGTCACCGGAAGAAGAATTCCAGCCGCCTCATCATCAGGCGCAAGAACGATAGGTAAGGAGTAGATCATGGCACGTTCAAGCAAGAAAAGCCCCTTCGTCGACAGCTACCTCCTGAAGAAGGTCGAAGCCCTCGACAAGGCCGGCAAGCACGAAATCATCAAGACGTGGTCCAGGCGGAGCACCATCTACCCGGCCTTCGTCGAGCACACCTTCGCCGTCTATAACGGCAAGGAGCACATCACCGTCTACGTCACCGAAGACATGGTCGGCCATAAGCTCGGGGAATTCGCCCCGACCCGGAACTTCCCGGGCCACCACGGCAACAACGCCGGCGACCAGGCCAGCCAAGGCAAGAAGTAACAAGGAGACTCTATGGCAGAAACTAAGAAGAAGGCCGTGAAGAAAGAAGAAGCGGCCGAAGAAACCAAGAAGGCTCCCAAGGCCAAGAAGGAGACGGCCGAAAAGAAAGCCGCCCCCAAGGCCAAGAAGGCGACCAAGAAGGCCGAGGAAAAGCCGGCCGAGAAGAAGGTCGAGAAGAAGGCCGAGGAAAAACCGGCCGAACCCAAGAAGGAAGTCCACCAGGCCATCGCCGTGGCCAAGGGCGTCCGCGTCACCCCGCGGAAGATCCGCCTCGTCCTCGACGTGGTGAGAGGCCGCGACGTCGACGATGCCCTCAAGCTCCTGAAGGTCATCAACAAGTCGGCCTCGAGCGCCGTCTACAAGGTCATCAAGAGCGCCGCCGCCAACGCCACCAACAACTTCGGTCTGGACTACGACGCCCTCTACGTCGCCGAAATTCAAGTCAGCGATGCCTTCCGCATTAAGCGGTTCATCCCGCGGGCCAAGGGCAGCGCCAGCTCGATCATCAAGCGCAACAGCAACATCCGCGTCATCGTGAAGGAAAGGAGATAAAGATGGGACACAAAGTCAACGCCGTCGGGATGCGTATCGGCATCAACCGCGGCTGGGAATCCAACTGGTTCGCCACTAAGAAGAACTACGCCTCCTTGCTCCACGAGGACATCAAGATCCGGAAGTGGCTCGAACCCCGCCTCAAGGACGCGGTCGTCAGCCACATCACCATCAACCGCACCAAGACCGACAAGGGCTACAACGTGTTGGTCAATGCCTACGTCGCCCGTCCGGGCGTCGTCCTCGGCCAGGATTCGACCAAGATCAACGAACTGAAGAAGACCCTCCAGTCCCTCGTCAAGTCCGGCAATGCCGACCTCAAGATCCTCGACGTCAAGAATCCCGACCTCGATGCCACCTTGCTAGGCAAGTGGATCGCCGGGGAAATCGAAAACCGTCAGAGTTTCCGCTCCACCCAGAAGAAGGCCCTCCAAAGGGCCCGCAAGGCCGGGGCCAAGGGCGTCCGTACCATCTGCGGCGGGCGTCTCGGTGGGGCCGAAATCGCCAGAGCCGAAGGCTATAAGGACGGGGTCATCCCCCTCCACACCATCAGGGCCGACATCGACTTCGCCCACGTCGAAGCCGCGACCGCCTATGGCCGCATCGGCGTGAAGGTGTGGATCTGCCGTTCCACCGAAAAGGACGGCGACAAAGAAGAAAAGAGCGAAGGAGGAAGCAAGAATGCTCCAACCAAAGCGCGTTAAGTACCGTCGCCCCCACGGCCTCAGCTACGAAGGCCATAGCAAGGGTGGCACCCACGTCGACTTCGGGGAATACGGCCTCCAGGCCATGGAAGGCGCCTACATCACCGACCATCAGATCGAAAGCGCCCGTATCGTCCTCTCCCGGTACACCGACCGGGCCGGCAAGATCTGGATCAAGATCTTCCCGCACCTCGCGAAAACCAAGAAACCGGCCGAAGTCCGTATGGGTTCCGGCAAAGGCTCGCCCGAAGGCTGGGTCGCCGTCGTCAAGGAAGGCCGCGTTCTCTTCGAGATCGGCGGCATCCCCGAAGCCACGGCCCGCGAAGCCCTGAGGCTAGCGGCCTACAAGCTCCCGATCAAGTGCCGGGTCATCAAGAGCGAGCACAAGATCACCGCGGCCGAGCATGCCCTCATGGCGGCCGCCCACGAATCTTCCCTCGAGGCCATCGAGAAGGAAGACCACATCACCCTCGAACCGAAACCGGCCGAGGATGACACCACTGCCAAGGAAGGAGAGTAAACGAAATGGAAATCAAGGAAATGCGTGAGCTCTCCATCCCCGAGCTCGAACAGGAGCTGAACCTCCAAAGGCAGAAGCTCTTCGAACTCCGCCGCAAGAAGGCGGTCGGACAATTGGAACATGGCGAGGAAGTGAGGGCCACCCGCAAGGAAATCGCCAAGCTCGAGACCATCCGCCGCGAGCACCAGCTCCAAATCAAGAGGTAGTAGACATGGAAAGAAATAGAAGAGCCCTCTTCCAGGGCACCGTTACCTCGACGAAGATGGACAAGACCATCGTCGTCACCGTCTCGACCAAGCGGAACGACCCCCTCTACCAGAAGCGGGTCGGTTATTCCAGCAAGCTCTACGTCCACGATGAGAACAACGAAGCCAAGCTCGGCGACGTCGTGACCGTCATGGGCTGCCGGCCCCTCTCGAAGACCAAGCGCTTCCGTTTGGTCTCGATCGACAAGAAGGCGGTCGACATCGTCAAGGCCGAGGAAGCCGAGAAGGCCCTCGAAGCCGAAGAAGGGGTCAAGGAAGCCGTCGGCACCGCCGATGAGGCCAAAGAAGAAGCGGCCCCTGAAACGCCGGAGGAGAAGCAATGATCCATAACGAAACAAACCTCGTGGTGGCCGACAATTCCGGCGCCAAGATCGTCCGCGTCTTCCGCCAGTACAACGGCGCCCGCAAGAAGTTCTCGAAGATCGGGGACGTCGTCACCTGCGCCGTCAAGGAAGCCCAGCCGACCGGCAAGGTCAAGAAGGGCCAGGTCGTCAAGGGCGTCATCGTCCGCCAGAAGCACGCCTTGCTCCGCAAGGACGGCTCGACCATCGCCTTCGACGACAATGCCGTCGTCCTCATCGATAAAGACGGGGCGCCCCTGGGCACCCGCGTCTTCGGGCCCGTGGCCCGCGAACTCCGCGACAAGGGATACATGAAGATCGTCTCCCTGGCCCCGGAAGTCTTGTAGGAGGTAAGGGAATGAATATCAAAAAAGGCGACGAAGTCATCGTCCTATCCGGCTCCGACAAGGGCAAGAAGGGAAGCGTCCAGAAGGTCTTCCCGAAACTGAACAAGGTGGTGGTCGAAGGTATCAACGTCCACAAGAAGCACCAGAAGCCGACCCAGGCGACCCCTGAAGGCAGCATCCTCGAGATCTACGTCCCGATCGATGCTTCCAAGGTCGCCCTCATCGACCCCAAGACCAAGAAGCCGACCCGCGTCCAC
Organism: uncultured Bacilli bacterium; assembly: GCA_944363565.1. Classification (GTDB taxonomy): domain Bacteria; phylum Bacillota_I; class Bacilli_A; order RFN20; family CAG-826; genus UBA4951. The sequence continues at coordinate 116,781 of CALVUI010000002.1, read as the reverse complement.
ATGGGCGTCGACAAGGCCGGCAACAAGATCAGGCTCGCCAAAAGCGGCGAAAGCCTCGACAAGTAAAGGAGGCCCTATGAGCGAAGAAAAGAAAACCGCCAAGAAGGCGGAAGGCGCCGCGGCCCCCAAGAAGGCCCCGGCCAAGAAAGCCGCCCCCAAGAAGGAAGCGGCCCCCAAGGCCGAAACCAAAGCCGCCCCCAAGGCCAAAAAGGCCAGTCAGGGCGCCCCGAAGGCCAAGATCGTCTCGCGTCTGAAGGAAAAATACCTGAGCGACGTGATCCCGGCCCTCGTCAAGAAGTTCAACTACACCTCGGTCTCCGAGGCCCCCAAGCTCGAGAAGATCGTCATCAACATCGGGGTCGGGGATGCCACCCAGAACGAGAAGGCCCTCGAAGACTCGGTCAACGAACTGAAGATCATCTCCGGGCAGGCCCCGGTCGTGACCAAGGCCAAGAAATCCATCGCCAGCTTCAAGCTCCGCGAAGGCCAGGCCATCGGTTGCAAGGTCACCCTCAGGGGGATCAGGATGTACGACTTCTTCGATAAACTCGTCTCCATCTCCTTGCCCCGGGTCCGCGACTTCCGCGGGGTCAGCAAGACCGCCTTCGACGGCCATGGCAACTACACCCTCGGCGTCAAGGAACAGCTCATCTTCCCCGAAATCGACTACGACAAGGTCAACAAGATCCGGGGGATGGACATCGTCATCGTCACCACCGCCAAGAGCGACGAAGAAGCCTATGAGCTCCTCGCCCTCCTGGGCATGCCCTTCAGGAGATAAGAAATGGCCAAGACAAGTCTGAAAGTCAAATGCGGTCGCGAGTCTAAGTTCAAGGTCCGCGAATACAACCGCTGCGCCCGTTGCGGCCGTCCGCACGGGGTCATCAGGAAGTTCGGCCTTTGCCGCATCTGCCTGCGCGAACTCGCCTACAAGGGCGAAATCCCCGGCCTCAAGAAGGCCAGTTGGTAATAAGGAAAGGAGAGAATCAACATGAATGCCGATCCAATCGCCGATATGCTGACCCGTATCCGGAACGCCAACGCGCTCCGCTACGAAAGCGTCTCCCTTCCCTATAGCAAGATGAAGTCCCAAATTGCCGAAATCCTCAAAAGGGAAGGCTATCTCGAAGCCGTCACCGTCGAAGGGGAAGGGGTCAAGAAGACCCTCGAACTGACCCTCAAGTACGGGGCCCGCGGGGAGCGGGTCATCTCGGGGCTCAAGAGAATTTCCAAGCCCGGCCTGCGTATCAACGTCACGGCCGACAAGATGCCGAAGGTCCTCGGGGGCCTAGGCATCGCCATCGTCAGCACCAGCAAAGGCATCCTCACCGACAAAGAAGCCCGGAAACTCGGGGTCGGCGGGGAAGTGCTCTGCTACGTCTATTAATCTTAAGGAGAAGAGAATATGTCACGCGTCGGATTGAAACCCGTCACTCTTCCCGAAGGCGTCACCGTTAGCCAAAACGGGAACGTCGTCACCGTCAAGGGCCCCAAAGGCGAATTAAGCGTCGTCATCGCCGACGGCGTCAGCGTCAAGGTGGAAGACGGTGTCCTCACCTCCACTCCCAAGGACCACACCCCGGAAGCCGGTTGCCTCCACGGCACCGCCATGGCCAACATCCACAACGCCATCGTCGGGGTCAGCGCCCTCTGGAAGAAGGAACTGGAGATCAACGGCATCGGCTACCGCGCCGTCATGAAGGGCAAGGACATCGCCCTCTCGGTCGGCTTTAGCCACGAAGTGCTCGTTTCCCCGGTGGGGACGGCGAAGATCAGTCTCAAAGACGAAACCCACATCATCGTCGAAGGCATCAACAAGCAGGAAGTCGGCCAAACCGCGGCCCTCATCCATGATACCCGGCGTCCGGAACCCTACGGGGGCAAGGGCGTCAAGTACAAGGAAGAGGTCATCATCCGCAAGGTCGGCAAGCGCGCCACCAGCGGCAAGAAGTAAAGAAGAAGGAGTAAGAAGCCATGATTACCAAAGATTCGCGCAACTACCTCCGGCTCCGCCGCCACGAGCGCGTCCGCAAGAGCGTCGTGGGCACCGAGTCCGCCCCGCGCCTCTGCGTCTTCCGCAGCAACAAGAACATCGAATGCCAGGTCATCGACGATAGCAAGGGCATCACCCTTTGCTCTTCCGGCTCCACCCAGCTCAAACTCTCTAACGGCGGCAACATCGAAGCCGCCAAGAAAGTCGGGGCCGACATCGCCAAGAAGGCCCTTGAGAAGGGCATCGAAAAGGTCGTCTTCGACCGCGGTGGCTATAGCTACCACGGCCGGGTCGCGGCCCTTGCCGATGCCGCCCGCGAAGGTGGCCTGAAGTTCTAAGGAGCAGTTATGGAAGAAACCAAGAAGACTCCGGAAGTCAATCCTTCCGAAAACAAACCCGCCGCCCGCAGCGGCCGTTCCTACGAGCCCCACGGCTCCTACTCGGCCGGACGTCCGGGCGACCGGAAGTACGGCGACCACAAGGGCCGCCCCGGCGAACGCCGCGGGGGGCGCGGAGGCTATCGCCGCGACGATGACGAATTCAAGGATCGCGTCGTCGAGATCAACCGCGTTTCCAAGACCGTCTCCGGTGGCAAGCACGTCCGCTTCGACGCCCTCGTCGTGGTCGGCGACGGCAATGGCCGCTACGGCTATAGCCAGTGCAAGTCGGGCGAAGTCCCCGACGCCATCAAGAAGTCCCTGACCAAGGCCAAGAAGCACATGCACAAGATCCACATCGTCCGCGGTGGCACCATCGCCCACGAAGTGATCGGGGTCTATGCTTCGACCAAGGTCGTCCTCAAACCGGCTCCGGCCGGCACCGGGATCATCGCCGGGGGACCGGTCCGGGCCATCTTAGAGCTTGCCGGCGTCAAGAACGTCGTCAGCAAGGTCTACGGATCCCGGGCTCCCATCAACGTCATCCGCGCCACTTCCGCGGGGCTGGATTCCCTCAAGGACTATGCTTCGACCATGGTCTTACGCGGTCTCAAGACCCCCGAGGAAGTGAAGGCCAAGAAGGCCCCGGCCAGCAAGGAGAAGAAAGACCATGACTAATCTATCGACCCTCAAGTGCGTCCCGGGTTCCAAGACGGAGAAATTCCGCAAGGGCCAGGGCCGCGGAACCGGCAACGGCAAGACGGCCGGCAAGGGCACCAAAGGCCAGGGCGCCCATAACCACACCAAGAAAAACGGCTTCGAAGGCGGCCAGCTCCCACTCGCCCGTCGTCTACCGAAGTTCGGCTTCAAGAACATTTCCCGCAAGGAATACGCCATCGTCAAGCTCTCTGACCTCAACGCCTTCGAAGAAGGGGCCGAGGTTACCGTCACCGCCCTCATCGAAAAAGGGTTGGTGAAAAAGGAGCTCTCCGGCGTTAAAATCCTTTCCGGCGGCGAGCTGACCAAGAAACTGACGGTCAAGGTCGACGCCTACAGTGCTTCGGCCAAGGCCGCCATCGAAAAAGCCGGCGGCCAGGCCCTCATCCGGGAATAGTCCATGAAAAAATTCGTCTCGATCTTCAAGAACAAGGAAATCGTCAATCGTATCTTCTTTACGATCATCATCCTTTTCGTGGTCCGGATCGGGGCGGCCGTGACGGTGCCGGGCGTGACTGTTTCTAGTGATCTAGCGAACATCATGAACTCCGGCAATTCCCTTGCCATCATGAACCTGATGGGGGGCGGAGCCCTGAGCAACTTCTCGATCTTCGCCCTCGGCGTCTCGCCTTACATCACGGCCCAGATCATCATCTCGCTTCTCTCCAAAAACGTCCTCCCGGCCCTTACCGAACTCAGTAAGCAAGGGGAGTACGGACGGAAGAAGACGGAAATGGCGACCCGTTACCTGACCCTTTTATTAGGGGCCGTCCAGGCCTACGGCATCATCAGGACCATGGAAAATAGCGACTACATCACCTTAAGCGGAAACGGCGACTTCTGGAATTATGCTTACCTCGTCACCGTCTTGCTGGCCGGTGCCATGCTCACGATGTGGCTCGGCGACCAGATCACCGACAAGGGTCTTGGAAACGGGATCTCGATGATCATCTTCGCCGGCTGCATCCAGTCGCTGCCCTCCCAGCTCACCGGAGCCTGGGGCAAGTGGATCGTCGGCAACGCCTCCCACGGCTCGAGCGACATGATCCGGGGCGGCTTCCAATTCGCCCTCTACGTGCTAGCCATGGTCTTCATCATCGGCTTCGTCGTCTTCATCGAGTTAAGCCGCCGGAAGATCCCGGTCCAGCATGCCGGCAAGGGCGGGCAGAATCCTTCGATGGCCAAGGCCTCTTTCCTTCCCATCAAGCTCAACTCCGCCGGCGTCATCCCCGTCATCTTCGCTTCGGCTTTACTAGCCGCCCCCAGCGTCATCGCCTCGTTTGTCTCGAGCGATGCGGCCGGGGCCCGGTGGCTCGACATCTTCAACTACAACGTCGCCTTCCGTTACGAAGGCTTCAACGGGACCCACTGGTACATGCCTTGGGGCCTGCTTATCTATCTCGTTCTGGTCGTGGCCTTCACCTTCTTCTACGCCTCGATGCAAATCGATCCGGAGCAGTTGGCCGACAACTTCCAGAAGAACGGTTCCTACATCCCGGGCATCCGTCCGGGCAAGGAGACCGAACGCTACGTCGCCAAAGTCCTGAACAGGGTGACCTGCCTTGGGGCCTTGGCCCTCGCCTTCATCGCCGCCCTCCCGATCGTCCTGACCTTGGCCGATGCCTTCGACGGGGATACGTCCCTTGCCATCGGCGGGACCGGTCTGATCATCATCGTCGGGGTGGCCATCGAGGTCAGCAACCAAATCGACGGTCTCTTGGCCGGCAAGTCGTTCGAAGAAGTCAAAGGAGCCAGATCATGAAAAACATCATCCTCATGGGTCCCCCGGGCGCCGGCAAAGGCACCCAGGCCACCGATCTCGTGGAGCGTTACCACATCCCCCACATCTCGACCGGCGACATGTTCCGGGAAGCCATTAAGAACAAGACCCCGTTAGGGCAGAAGGCCGAAGCCATCATCGCCCGCGGGGACCTCGTTCCCGATGACATCACGGTCGGCCTCGTCAAGGAACGCCTCTCGCAAGACGATTGCGCGAATGGCTACCTCCTCGACGGCTTCCCCCGCACCATCCCCCAGGCCGAGGCCTTGGAGGAGATCGGGAAGGAAATCGGCCGTCCGGTCAACGCCGTCATCGACATCTCGGTGCCGGAAGAAGTCCTCATCGACCGCATCGGCGGGCGGAGGGTCTGCCCCAAGTGCGGGGCCAGCTACCACGTCCGCAACATGAAGCCGAAGGTCGAAGGGAAGTGCGACCACTGCGGCTCCGACCTCATCCAACGGAAGGACGACAATCCGGAGTCCTTCAAGGTGAGGCTCGAGAACTACTACAAGCAGACCGCCCCCGTCTCCGACTTCTACGAGGCCAGGAAGTTGCTGCGCCGCTACGACGGCCAAGGCGACAAGACGAGGCTCCAAAAGGAGCTCTTCGCCTTCCTCGATACCCTCTGATGATCATCATCAAATCGCCCCGGGAAATCGCCCTCATGGCGAAATCCGGGGCCCTTCTTGCCTCTCTCTACGACTATCTCCGTCCCCTTATCGTCCCCGGGGTCTCGACCCTGGAGCTGAGCCAAAAGGCCGAGAAGTTCGTGACCGAGAGAGGCGGGAAGATGGAGGAAAAGGGCTACTACGGCTATCCGGAGGCCGTCTGCGCCTCCCTCAATAGCTGCCTCATCCATGGGATCCCTAGTAGCAAAGCCATCCTCAAAGACGGCGACCTCCTGAAGCTCGACATCGTCGTGAGCCTAGATGGCTACATGGCCGATGCGGCCAGGAGCTACGCGGTCGGGATCTGCCCCGAACGGGTCCATCGCCTGATTAAGGCGGCCGAAGAAGCCTTCTACAACGGGGTTAGTCAAATCGCCCCCGGGAAGCACCTCGGCGACGTCGAAGAGGCGATCGAAAAGACGGTCAAGGCCTATGGCTACTCGGTGCCCCGTGACTACACGGGCCACGGCATCGGGACCAACATGCACGAAGACCCCTACATCCCCAATTACGGGAAGGCCGGGACCGGCCCCATCCTCAAAGAGGGGATGACCCTCGCCATCGAGCCGATGCTCCTCGAGCATTCAGCAGCCACCAGGGTCCTCGGGGACGGCTGGGGCGTGGTGGCCAAGGACAAGGGGCTGACCGCCCATTACGAAAACACGGTGGCCGTCACCTCTAACGGCTACCGGATCCTCACGCTAGTAGAAGAAGGAAAGGAGGAAGCAAATTGAGCAAAGACGATTGCATCGAAGTCGAAGCCACGGTGTTGGAAACCCTTCCCAACGCCGAATTCAAGGTGAAACTGAGCAATGGCGCCGTCATCCAAGCCTGCGTTTCGGGCAAAATCCGGATGCACTACATCCGCATTCTCCCCGGCGATAGGGTGACCGTCCAGTTCTCGCCTTACGATCTAACACGCGGGCGTATCACATTCAGGTACAAGAACTAAAGGAGTATCAAAATGAAAGTCAGACCGTCGGTCAAACCCATCTGTGACAAGTGCAAGGTCATCAGACGCCATGGCAAGGTCATGGTCATTTGCCCCAACCCCAAGCACAAGCAGCGGCAGGGCTAAGAAAGGAAAAATCTAGAATATGGCACGTATTGCCGGGATCGATATCCCAAACGAGAAAAGGGTCGTCATCTCCCTTACCTACATCTACGGCATCGGCGACTCGACCGCCAAGAAGATCTGCGCGGCCGCCAAGGTCAGCGAAGACATCCGGGTCAAGAACCTGACCGATGACCAGCTCAGTGCCCTCCGCACCGAAGTGGCCCACTACAAGACCGAAGGCGATCTCCGTCGCGAAACCGCCCTCAACATCAAGCGCCTTGGGGAAATCGGCTGCTACCGCGGCATCCGCCACAAGCGCGGCCTCCCCGTCAGGGGCCAAAGGACGAGGACCAACGCCAGGACCCGCAAGGGCAAGCGGAAGACCATCGCCAACAAGAAGGAAGCCACCAAGTAAGGAAGGAGGAGCAACATGGCAGACACCAAGAAGAAAAAGTCCACGACCAGCCGCAAGAAGAAGGTCAAACGGAACTTTACCCGGGGCGTGGCCCACATCCACTCCTCGTTCAACAACACCATCGTCACCATCACCGACACGACCGGCAACGTCATTGCCTGGAGCAGTGCCGGGGCCCTCGGCTACCGCGGGGCCAAGAAGGCGACCCCCTTTGCCGCCCAACTAGCCTCCGAAGCCGCCGCCAAGAGCGCCTATGACCAGGGCCTCCGTCAGGTCGACGTCGACGTCAAGGGGCCGGGTCCGGGCCGCGAGTCCGCCGTCAGGGCCCTCGCCGTCAGCGGCCTCCAGGTCCTCTCGATCACCGACACCACCCCGGTTCCGCACAACGGATGCCGCCCGCCGAAACGGCCGCGCGGCTAAGAGGAGGAAACCATGGCCAGCCTTATCAATGAACGCCTCAGCGACGAAAGTCGCTTCCCCAATCCCTTCCAGCCCATCAAGTTCGAAATCACGGCCAGCGACGAAAGCGAGCACTATGCCGCCTTCGAGGTCACCCCGCTTGAAAGGGGCTTCGGGACCACGATCGGCAACGCCCTCCGCCGGGTGCTTCTCAGCGCCTTGCCCGGGGCTTCGGTCTACGCCGTGGAAATCGAAGGGGTCCGCCATGAATTCACGGCCATCCCCGGGGTCGAGGAAGATGTCACCGGCATCATCCTCAACCTCAAGGACCTGGTCCTGAAGATCAACGATTCGACCGGTGAGAGCAAGCGCCTCGAGGCCGACTTCAAGGGCCCGGGCGTCCTCAAAGCCAAGGATCTCATCCTTCCGCCCTTCGTCGAAGTGGTCAATCCCGAACTCGAGATCGCCCATCTAAGCGAAAACGGCCATCTCAAGATGAGCATCTACTGCGCCAACGGCCGCGGCTACGTCACCAGCGAAGCCAACAAGGCCGACCGCAACATCGCCGCCATCGGCGTCATCTCGACCGACTCCAACTACAGCCCGGTCGTCAAGGTCGCCTATAGCGTCGAACCGACCCGGGTCGGCAACGATTCCAAGCTCGACAAGCTCAAGATGGAAATCACGACCGACGGCTCGATCTCGCCGACCGATGCCTTGGCCCTGGCCGCCGAAATGCTCATCGTCCACTTCAAGAAGTTCACCGACCTCGACGAAGAGGTCAAGAAGTTCAACATGACGCGGGAAGAGACCTCCCACGAGGACAACAAGCTCCAGGACATGATGATCGAGGAACTCGATCTGAGCGTCCGGGCCAACAACTGCCTCAAGCGGGCCGGGATCTCGACCGTCATGGAGCTCATCCAAAAGAGCGAAGACGAGATGATGAAGGTCAGGAACCTCGGCAAGAAGTCCTTGAAGGAAGTCAAGGAAAAGCTCCAGGCCCTCGGCCTGCACTTCCGCGATTACGTAGGAGAATAACAATATGCCAGCACAGGGTAGAAAGAACGTCCACGGCAAGGCCGGGGTCCGTTTCAAGGCCGGATACACGGCCTCCAAAAATAAGGCGATGCTCAGGAACGTCGTGACCGAGCTCATCGTCCACGACGAAGTCAAGGTCACCAGCGGCGTCGTCGATGAATTGACCGCCCTCGCGGCCAAACTCATCACCTACGCCAAGGGCGCCACCTTGGCCGATAGGAGACTGGCCGCCGCCATCCTGAGAGACGTCGAGGTCAAGGAAGGGCAGACCGCCCTCCAGAAGCTCTTCGCCGAGATCGGGCCGAAATTCAAGGACCGCAATGGCGGTTACACCAAGACCTTCAAGCTCGGAGCCCGCAAGGGCGACAACGCCGAAGTCGTCCTCGTCCGCTTCGCCGAATAGGAGACTTGATTCAATAGAGGGAGGGGAGGACCCCTCCCTTTTCCTTTACCCTGTTCTCTATTGGAAAACTAAGGGTAGAATATGGCAAATACAAAGGAGGGAATTAGAAGGAAGAAGCGTTTGGATACGGTTCCCGGACAGGAATCGATTTAGATGATCGGGATTGGGGTAAACAAGAGTTCGATCGAAGCCCTTGCCTCACCTAATGAAAATAAGGCTGTTGAATAAACAATCCTCGTGATTGTCTAGGAAAAAGCGTGGTTCTTGGTAATGAGACTATATAAAAATCTCATATCGGATTTGAAAGCGCTTTCATTTACGGGGGAATTCCTTAGAATATACCCATCTTTGAGAGAGGATTTTTGGATTATGAAAAAGAAATTGCTGTTCTCCTCCGTCCTGCTACTTGGGGCGGTGACCGCCTTGGCCGGAGGGGCCATGGCCAGCAAGGCGGCAGCGCCGGCGGCCGCCTATTATGCCGGGGAAGAAGAGACCTTCCGGATTTGGGTCAATAGGGGAGGCCATTATGAGTGGGAAGCCGAATGGGCCATCACCGTCGACGGTGCCATCGAAAGCCCCGCGAAGCCAGTGGGCTACTTCGAACTGTACGAGACCGTCGCCGATGGCGAAAACAATACCTATCTCGCGGCCTTTGATTTGCCGATGTCGGTGGTTGGAAAAACCATTACGCTGGCTCCGTATAAATGGGTCGACGGCGTTTGGGACACCACCGAGTACGCCGACGGGGTCCACTTCGATTTCACCTACAATTCAGGCGACAATGCCCAGGTTTATTACGTCGGTTATGATCATGAGGCCGAAGCAGGGGTCAGTCCTTGGATGTTGACCCAAGGCAACGCGAATCAAAAAAATGCCCCAAATTGCCTTAGCACTAAAATTCTCTGGAATGTTTTCGCTGCCTATTACAGCTGCTCCGAAAACAAGGACAATGGGTATGGGAATTTCGGACAAGTTGCCAAGACCTGGATCGTCGATGGGGAACTCTGGCATGGGCCGAAAGAGCTCGGGTCGATTCAACTTGACGATTATGCCTCGCCGGATGATTATCTTGCCGGCAATAAAACCGTCAAAACGAACGTTTGGGACAAATATTCGACGATGCTTGCCAACTACGAAGAGATGGCCACTCCCTCGAGTGCCTTCCTTGGCATGACCGGTGGGAACTTCGAGGGCGCGGTCGTGGCCCTCTCGGGTCTGGCGGTCGTCGGTCTAGGCGGTGGTGCTCTCTATCTTGCCAAGCGCCGCAAAAAGGCCTAATCAGGCTATTTGAGTAGAGAACAGGGGGCCCAAGCCCCCTTTTCGTTCATTTGCCCTTTGCCTATACTATGGCGACAGGAGAACAAAAATATGGAAATGCTTTCGCCTAGTGGGCTTGTTCGTCTCTTAATGGATGTGGGGACGATACTAGCCATCGCCATCCCGGTCGTCCTCGTCCTCATCGTCGTCATCTCTGTCGTGGCCTGGTGGATTTCGACCAGCAACCGCCTCAAGAGGGAACAGATCAAGATCGATGAATCGGCTTCCGGCATCGACGTTGCCCTCACCAAACGCTTCGACCTTCTGACCAAGGCCGTGGCCACCGTCAAGGGCTATGCCAAGCACGAAGAGAAGACCCTGGTCGGGGTCATCTCGATGCGCCAGCCGGCCAGCAACGCCTCGATGAAGGAAAAGGCCGACTTCTCCAACCAGGTGACCAAGGCCTTCGACTCCATCAACGTCGTGGCCGAACAATATCCGGACCTCAAGGCCAACGCCAACTTCATGGCCCTCCAGAACCAGATCACCGAAGTGGAAGAACATCTCCAGGCTTCCCGCCGCGTCTACAACAGCAACGTCAGCCAGTACAACCAAGACATCAAGATCTTCCCCTCTTCGATCGTCGCCAACCACCTCCGTTGCGAGCCCCGGGAATTCTTCGAGGCCGAAGAGGCCAAGCGCCAAGACGTCAAGATCGAATTCTAAGCCTTTGACTTTGAACTATGCTGCAGGCCAATGACGCCGCCTTCTCCAAGACCGTTGGGGAAATCGAAAAGGATCGAGCCGACATCAAGGCCAAGTTCCTTGGCTTTCTGATCGCCGGCATCGTCCTCCTTCTTCTAGGCATCATCTTCGGGATCGTCTTCTTCCTGACCACCCCCGACGATGTCACGATGCTGATCCTCATGGGGGTCGGTTTGGTCTTGGCCTTCGTCTTCGTCGTGGTGGCCCTCGGCATCAACAGCTCCTTCCAGAAGAAGGCCCGGACCAAGATGGAGGAACTCGTCAACAGTGCCCTCTTCAAGGTCAGCGCGATCGAACCCCGGAGCGGCTTTGCCCTCAACGAGCTCCTCTCGACCGGCTTCTTCGTGTCCCCGGACCGTTATTTTGCCCGTAACTACAAGCGGGCCACCTACAACGGCCTTCCCTTCTGCCAGGCTTCCTACGAACTCCAAAGGCGGGAAGTCCATCAGGACGGGAAGAACACCAGGGTCACCTATGTCACCTACGCCGCCGGGACCTTGTACCGCTTCGACTTCGGACGCCGCTTCGAAAACGAACTGCGGGTCATCGAAAAAAGCGGCCTCTTCGGCGGGGGCCTCTACAGCGGGGGCGGGGAGAAGGTCGAAACCGAGTACATCGCCTTCAACAAGAAGTTCAACACCTACAGCGACGACCGCCAATTCGTCTTCTATATCCTGACTCCGCAGATTCAGGAGAAGATCCTCGGCTTCGAATCCTTCCTCAAGGGGGAGATGGACCTCGCCTTCATGAACGGGAACAGCCTCTATGTCGCCGTCAACGACGCCGGGGAATCCTTCGAGGTCTCCCTCTTCAAGAGCTTCGACAAGGCGGCCGGCGAAAGGCTGCTCAGGGTCTTGGCCTTCCCGAGCCTCGTGGTCGATGAATTGGGCCTCGAGGGACCGAAGTTCCAGCCCAATGCCGGGACCATGGTGACGCCCCAATAGGGAAAAACGCATCTTGGAGAGCCCCAAAAGGGGCTCTTTTTTGACCAAAGGTCAAGAAAGATTAAATTACGAGTTAATTCAGCGAGGATTTATCAGCATTTCCCTGATTTTCGGCTTCTGGACGGCCGATAAATCAAGGCTTGCAATCTTTGAGGGGATGGCCTTTCTCTTTTCCGGCCTCCTGGGCCTCATATTGGCCGTCATCCTCAGTCTCTACGACTTCAATATCTTTTGGATCATTGGCCTCATCGCCATCCCTTTATCTTGTTCTTCCAATGGGCCCGCTTCGGCGGGCTTTTTTGGTGGATGGGGGATTATGGGCGCATCCATTGCCTTTAAGGGCCCACCAATGTACATTGGTGTTTCATCGTTGCCCTGTTGCCCAAAGGGCCGGCTGAAATTACAATTCAATAAGCATTATTTTTGATGTGGGAGGAAAAATGAAGATCCGCAAAGAAGTAATCAAAGGGGTGCGCGAGATCTGCGCTTCCCATAAGGGCGAACCCTCGCCCCTTATGATGATCCTAAGCGACATCCAAAACAAATACGGGTACATCCCCTTGGAAGTCCAGGAAGTGGTCTCGGAGGAGACCGGGATCCCGGTGGCCGAGATCTACGGCGTCGTCACGTTCTACGCCTTCTTCTCCGTCACCCCCAAGGGCAAGTACGTCATCGGGGTGTGCCTCGGGACCGCTTGCTACGTCAAGAACTCGCAGAGCGTCATCGACAAGTTCTGCCAGCTCCTGAAGATCGCCCCGGGCCAGACCACGGAAGACGGGCTCTTCACCATCGAGGCCGTCCGTTGCATCGGGGCCTGTGCCCTCGCCCCCGCCGTCAACATCAACGGCAAGGTCTATCCGATGGTGAGCCCCGACAAGGTCGAAGGCATCATCAACGAGTACCGGGCATTGGAGGCTAGCAACTAATGGAACGCATCGATTCTCCCAAGAAGCTTCAACAAAACATCGAAGCCTGCACCAAGGCCTTCGAGGACAAGATAGCCGGCAAGGGCGGCAGGCGCGCCATCGTCGTCTGCGGCGGGACCGGCTGTTTGGCCAACGGTTCCAACGACCTCATCGCCGAACTCAAGAAACTGATCGAAGAACGGGGCCTAAGCGAGAAAGTCAGCGTCAACCACGTCGGTTGCTTCGGCTTCTGCTCCCAGGGTCCCTTCGTCAAGATCTTCCCGGAAGACACCCTCTACCGGATGGTCAAGAAGGACGACATCAAGCGGATCGTCGAGGAAGACCTCATCGGCGGCAAGGTCGTCGAAGACCTCCTTTACGTCGACCCGACCACCCACGAGAAGGTGGCGCGCCAAGACGACATCAATTTCTACAAGCGCCAGCGGCGGATCGCCCTCCACGGCTGCTCCCTCATCAACCCCGACTACCTCGAGGAGTCCCTGGGTTACGACGGCTTCAAGGCCCTCAAGAAGGTCTTGACCGAAATGACCCCCCAGCAGGTCATCGACGAGGTCTTGGCCTCCGGCCTCAGGGGCCGGGGCGGAGCCGGCTTCCCGACCGGGCGGAAGTGGCAGTTTGCCGCCAACCAGGTCAGCGAACAGAAATACATCGTCTGCAACGGCGACGAGGGTGACCCCGGCGCCTTCATGGACCGCAGCATCCTCGAGGGCAACCCCTTCGAGGTCATCGAAGGGATGATGATCGCCGGCTACGCCTTCGGGGCCAAGGACGGCTATTTCTACATCCGGGCCGAATATCCGGTCGCCGTCGAAAGGGTCCAACGGGCCATCAAGGACATGGAAGCGGTCGGGCTCCTGGGCGACAACATCCTCGGGACCGGCTTTAGCTTTAGGGCCCACCTAAGGCTCGGGGCCGGGGCCTTCGTCTGCGGCGAAGAAACCGCCCTTCTCAATTCCATCGAGGGGAAGCGGGGCATGCCCCGTCCCCGTCCGCCCTTCCCGGCCATCAAGGGCCTTTGGGGCAAGCCGACCTGCGTCAACAATGTCGAAACTTTGGCCATCGTCCCCTATATCATCCGGGTCGGGGCTGAGGAATTCGCCAAGATCGGGACCGAGAAGAGCAAGGGGACCAAGGTCTTCGCCCTCGGCGGCAAGATCAACAATGTCGGCCTTGTCGAGGTTCCGATGGGGACGACCCTCAGGGAACTGATCTACGATATCGGCGGCGGGATCCCGGGTGGCAAGAAATTCAAGGCCATCCAGACCGGCGGTCCTTCGGGCGGCTGTCTGACGGCCAAGGACCTCGATACCCCGATCGATTACGACAATTTGGTCGCCAAGGGCTCGATGATGGGCTCGGGCGGGGCCATCGTCATGGACGAGGACAACTGCATGGTCGACGTCGCCAAGTTCTACATGGAATTCATCTGCGACGAAAGCTGCGGGAAGTGCACCCCCTGCCGGGTCGGGACCAAGCGCCTTTTGGAACTTTTGACCACCATCACCAACGGGACCGCGACCGAGAAGACCCTCGAGGACCTGAAGTCCCTGGCCGAGACCATCAAGCTCGGCAGTCTCTGCGCCCTCGGGCAGACGGCCGCCAACCCCATCCTTTCGACCATGAACAACTTCCCGGAGGAGTACGAGGCCCACGTCAAGGACAAGAAATGCCCGAGTCATGTCTGCAAGAAGCTCATGAGCTATGTCATCGATCCGGCCAAATGCAAGAAGTGCTCCCTTTGCGCCCGCAACTGCCCCGTCAACTGCATCCACGGGGTCCCGGGCAAGGAACCCTTCGTCATCGACCAAAGCAAGTGCATCAAGTGCGGTACCTGCATCATCAAGTGCCCCTTCCACGCCATTGAAAAGAGGTAAGCGAAAATGGAAAAGATCAACATCAACATCGAAGGTCGGATCTATAGCGTCGATAAGTCGCTTACCGTTTTGGAAGCGGCCAGGGAGTGCGGCTACAAGATCCCGACCCTTTGTTACTGGAACAAGGGCCATAACTCCCTAGCTTCCTGCCGGGTGTGTCTGGTGGAAATCAGGACCAGCCGCGGTGGCAAGCTCTTCGCCTCCTGCGTCTATCCGGTGGCCGAGATCCCGGCCGAGAAGGGCTTTGAGATCTGGATCTCGAGCCCGATGGCCGTGAGGGCCCGCCGCCATAGCGTCGAACTTTTGCTTTCCAACCACGTCAAGGAATGCCTTGGCTGCGTCAAAAACGGCCAGTGCGAACTCCTCAAGGTAGCCGAGACGGTCGGGGCCAAGCCCAACCAGTTCCTCGGGACCATGAGCAAGAGGACCGTCGACGAAGTGGCCCCCGGCCTCGTGCGCGACACCGGGAAGTGCATCCTCTGCGGCCGCTGCATCGAACGCTGCAAGGAAGCCCAGGGGATCGGTATCCTCGGCTTCCAGCAAAGAGGCTTCAACACCGTGGTCGGCCCGGCCTTCAACAAGTCCTTTGCCGACGTCCCCTGCCTCCAGTGCGGGCAGTGCATCGAAGTCTGCCCGACCGGGGCCTTGGCCGAGAAGCGGGAAATCGACCTCGTCGACGAGGCCATGGCCGCCGGCAAGAAGGTCATCGTCCAGACCGCCCCGGCCGTGAGGGCCGCCATCAGCGAGGAATTCGGCCACAAGGTCGGGGAGGAAAACGGGGAAGGGAAGATGGTGGCCGCCCTCCACCGCCTCGGTTTCTACCGGGTCTTCGACACCAACTTCGGGGCCGACCTCACCATCACTGAGGAAAGCCAGGAGCTGATCGAGAGGATCCTCCATAAGAAGGCTCCTTTGCCCCAGATCACTTCCTGCTCGCCGGGTTGGATCAACTACATGGAGTTCTTCTATAGCGACCTTATCCCCTACGTCTCGACTTGCAAGTCGCCCCACGAAATGGAAGGGGCCATAATCAAGAGCTACTACGCGAAAAAACACGGCTTCGATCCCAAGGACATCTTCGTGGTCTCGGTCATGCCCTGCACCGCCAAGAAAGGGGAGTCAAGGAGGAAAGAGGAATTCGTCGACGGCCTTCCCGACGTCGATGCCGTTTTGACCACCAGGGAACTGGCGGCCATGATCAAAAGGGCCGGCATCGTCTACGACGAACTGCCCAATGAGAAATTCGACGACGACTTGATCGGCGAATACACCGGGGCCGCGGCCCTCTTCGGGGTCACCGGCGGGGTCATGGAAGCGGCCATCAGGACCGCCTACCACACCCTGACCGGGCAGGAGATGGATCCGATCGTCTTCAAGCCGGTCAGAGGCCTCGAGGCCGTCAAGGAAGCCGAGGTCGAGGTGGCCGGGCAAAAGCTCAAGCTGGCCGTCACCTCCGGCATGAAGAACGCCAAGCCGATCCTCGAGGAAATCAAGGCCGGGAAATCGCCCTATGCCTTCATCGAGATCATGGGCTGCCCCGGCGGCTGCATCAACGGGGGCGGACAACCCTTCGTCAAACCCAGCCTCATGGACAAGGAAGACGACGACATCCTCGAGACCTATCGGGCCAAGCGGGCCGCCATCCTCTACGGCATCGACGAGGTCAAGACCATTCGTCAGAGTCACAATAACCCCGACATCATCAGGCTTTACGCCGACTACCTCGGTCATTACGGGAGCGAAGAGGCCGAACGCCTCCTCCATACCAGCTACCGCAAGAACCGGGAAACCTTCAAAGATCAAGCATGAAAAAGACACCTTTATTTGCCCTCCTTCTTTCCGGGGCCCTCTTGCTAGCCGGCTGCGGGCCGACCGAAAGCGGGAGCACTTCCTCGGGAAACAAGGAAACCTCGACCTCCGAAACCCCCATCCCGACCAAGGATTGGAGCGAGGAGGAGAAGGCCCTTTTGACCCGCCTCATGGGAGAGGGGCACGAACTCCCGTATTTCGACTTTTCTTCCCTGGGGCTGGATTACCAGCTCAAGGAACTTTCCGGGGGTCAGGGCCTCAGGATCTCGGCGGTCGGGGGAACCCCGAAGGACCTGGAAGAAGTGACCAAGGCCTACACCGGCGACGGCTATAAGCTCATGAACGGGAGCTACGTCATCCCCGAGGGCCTCTACGTCTACACCAAGACCTTCGAAGACATCACGGTGGTGGAAATCCAAGCCGCCGTCGTCGACTCGATGGGCAACTACCTGACCGACGAGGTCGCGTCCGGGACCATCGACATCAAGGTCTTCCCCAGCGTCTCCGTCGACATCTTCCCGAAGGAAGCGGCCGAAGAGGCCCTCTTCAGGACCCTCAATGCCGATATCGATTTGCCCGAGCCTAGCAAAGCCGCCTCTTACTACCGGCTTTACGAGGCCAGTGACACTAATGGCAACGAATACGTCATGATGGACGTCAAGGGCGGCTTCACCGCCTATGGCCAAGACCTCATTTCCGTCGGTTGGACCGAGGTCCACGGGGTCTATCGGGACGGGACCTACTACATCGATCCCAGTGACAAGGTCGGGGTCAACATCAGCTACGACATGGTCGGCGGTCTTTCGACCCTCCAGTTCGACCGTAACCTCCTGGTCTCCGAATTCCCCTTGACCGAGGCCCAGGCCTACATCGACACCATCGCCGGTGAGGAGGCCACCGCCTTGCCGGTGCCTTCTACGAAGGCCGAAGGCTATCAATTCGAAAACCAGGGGAGCCTCTTCGGGATCATGGCCTACGGCGATGACCTGAGTGGCTATCCGCAAGACCTCATGAAGGCCGGCTTCAAGCTCTATGGCTACGAAGAGGGGATCCGCTTCTACGCCGATCCCAAGCTCGGCTACATGGTCGGGGTCGCTTCCGGGAACGGCTATGGGATGATCTACATCCAGGCCTACTCTAGCGATTACCAGGCCACCTGGCCGACCGAGACGGTCGCTTCTTACGTGAGCCGTCTGGCCGGGACCAAGGAGGTGACCGCGGTCCTACCGGCCCCCGACTTCGACTACGACTTGGTTCAGGTTTACGCGACCTCGGCCCCCTATACCTTCGCCATCAAGGACATCGCTAACACCGGGGCCCTCAATGACCTTAGGGCTTCCTATGCGGCCCTCCTGGAAAAGGAAGGCTCGGGCTGGAGCAAGCAAACCGATACCCAAAGCGGGGCCGTCTACTACCTAGATAGCGCCACCTCGAGCGTCCGGGTCGACCTCTCTTACGATGCGACCATCGGGACCTTGGTCGGGCTCTCCGCCAACTTCCCGGTCACCACTAGTTGGGATGCCGGGGAGATGGAAAGCGCCTTCGACGTCGCCGGCCTCACCGGGAGTCTCCCGGCCTTCGAGGGCGGGGCCTACTACGTCCTCGAAGCCGACTTCGACCACGTCTCCTTCACGGTGGCCGGACCTAACGTCACCGAAGAAGCCCATACGGCCTATCTCAATTCCTTGATCGCGGCCGGCTGGGGCTATGGCTCCAACCAGTACTTCGGGACCATCTTCTGGAATCCCGAGAAGACCATTGTCCTGCAGACCATCTACCAGATGGGCGAAGGGGGTCTTGGCATGGCGGCCTTCATCGTCCAGGACTATGACCTCTGGACCTATGACCAGGAAGCCTACAATACCAGCAAGCTCCTCTTAAACCTCCTCGTCGATCCCTACTTCGGCTTCGCCCCGGTCTTACCGGTTTCCGAAGACACCCTTTGGTTCGTCGATACCTCTTTGTTGGAGCAGGGTTATGCCGCCCTTAGCTACTATGTCTTCGCGACCGGCTTTGCCTCCGCCCTTGCCGAAGATCTGATGGAAATCGGTTGGGTCACCCTCGATAGTACCGGCACTTCCTATACCTACGTCCTCAGTCTTACCACTCAGGGCGGATATTGGAACGCCTTCATCACCGAAGACACCGCCAACAACTGCACGATGATCGACATCGTGATGATGGCCTAAAGGCCATCCCCAATAAGAGGCCCCTCCGGGGGCCTTTTCTTTTGTCCCTGAAGATTAGTTTTGATTGGAAACTTCGGGCGGGAACAATGCAAATTCTGCTTGACGTTAGACAAAATTACCCCAAAATACCGCCCATCCTAGGGGAACTAGGTGACCCTCTACCGGGTCCTCATAGAAAGGAGATACATCATGAAAGCCAAAACCCTGCCTTTGTTCATAGCCCTGGCAGCCTTGGGTCTTACGGCCTGCGGTCCGACCGATGGTGAGTCGAGTGTTACCACCAGCGAAACCACCCCAGACGAGACCTCGACCAGCGAGACGACCCCGCCGGCCCCGGCCCCGAACTGGACCGAGGATGAGCTCGCCCTCATCGAAGAGGTCCTCGGCGAGAACCACCCCATCCCTTATTACGACTTCGCCGCTGCCGGAGTCGAACATGAATTCAGCCTCGGCAGCGATGCCGACGGGGGAGACGTCATCGTCATCACCGCCCCGGCGGCCAACCAGGAAGTCCTCGCCGGCTTCAAGGCCGCCCACATCGAAAGCGAAATCTACGTCGACAATACCCTGCTCTACGGCTTGGATCCGGCCGACGGCCTCACCGTCCTCGACGGGACCTACGATGACGGGAGCGAAGTCCAACTTCAGATTTCCCTCGTCAACGCCGACGGGTTAACCTTACCGGCCACCGCCACCGAAGGGATCTTCCAGGCCGTTTACTTCCCGGGCAGGATCACCGTTGCCGAATGGCCGGCTGAAGAAATCACCGCCCTCATCGAGACCGCGACCGGAGTCCCGGGCGTCGTCCTCCCGGTTCCGACCCTCGATGGCGAAAGGAGCTACGCGACCTATATGGGCTACGATAGCCTCTACACCCCGTACGCCATGGTCGACATCTCGGGCAACGCCGCCGCCTACAGCGAAGACCTCGAGGCCGCCGGTTGGAAAGAGGTCGAAGGAGCCATCGACTTCGGGAGATACTACGCTTCGCCCGACGATACCATCTCCCTCTTCCTCATCGACTACGACTTCAATACCGGCTTCACCACCCTCCAGATCGGGGTCAACACCATTTTGACCCAGTGGCCGGCCGCCAGAGTTGGCGAATTCCTCGATACCTTGGCCGCCGATGGGGAGGCGACCCCGCTCCCGGCCCTTCCCAATCCCGTCAACTTCTACCAAGTCGATGACTACATGGCCAGCTACGGCATCTATTACATCTACGCCTATGGCGAAGATCAGGTCGATGCCTATGTCCAAGTCCTCCTAGACGCCGGCTTCACGGCCGCCGCCTACATCGACGGCGAATTCTATTACGGGGATCCGAAGGGCGATTACCTCGTCAACGTCGCCTATGACCCCGATTTTGGGACCACCGACATCTATCTAAGCGCTTGGGAAGACAATTACGTCACCGAATGGCCGGCCGATACCATCGCCGATCAGCTCAAGGTCTACTCTCCGGAGTCGACCGCGGTCCTGCCGGAGCCGACCTTCGACTGGCAGTTTGGGACCATCTACGTCTTCGTTGAGGACGGTAGCTTCAACATCGACCTCATCGATCTGGCCGATGACGGGACCTTCGTCCCCCACGCCGATGAATATGCCGCCCAGCTCAATGCCGCGGATTCCGGCTGGACCTACGATGCCACCAAGGAAGCCTGGTTCGATGCCACCGGCAAGGTTATGGTCACGGTCTTCGATGATCCGGATTACGGCACTTCCATCTACATGGAAAGCGTTCCCTACGTCGATACCTATGCCGAACTCGGGGTCGATGAGACCCTAGCGGGCCTTGGCATCACCAAGACCATCCCGGCTCTTGACGGGGCTGCCTACTATGAAGACCTCTCCGGCGATTCGGCCTTGCAGTTCCTCGCCTATGGCGTCGATCAAGCCGATTACGATGCCTATGTGGCCGCCCTCGAGGGAGAAGGCTACCTCCACGGCTATCATCCGGACTTCGGGACCCTCTACTGGGATGCCGAGCTCTCGCTCACCATCCAGGTCGTCTTCGATGACGAATCCGGAACCATCGGGGTTCTGGTCCAAAACGGGGAAATCTGGGGCTACACCGATACCAAGCTCGACAATGCCACCATGTTCCTGAGCCTCCTCCTTGGGGTGACCGTTCCGCACTTCCCGGTCGACGCGAAGACCCCGGTCTACTTCACGACCGGCATCGAGGAATGGTTCGTCGGTTATGTCTTCGCAACCGGCTTCATCGCCGAATACGAAACCGCCCTCCTAGCGGCCGGCTACGTCAAGGACGAGACCCCGGTCGAAGGGACGACCGCCAGCTATAGCTTCGCGACCAGCTCCAAGGTCTACTCCCTCCAGATCACGGAAGACGTGGCCAACAACTGCACGGAGATCGTCGTTCTCTAAAGCCTTCTTTCTTCCATAAGCATCCCTCCGGGGATGCTTTTTTTATTTCCCCAAGGGGATGGTAAAATCACCGCGTGAAAAAACGCTCCGTCATTTTGTCTTTGATTTGTCTCCCATTCCTGCTTTCTTCCTGTGGGGCCGTGGGGACCTGGAATTCCTCGGAAGCCTCTTTGATTTCCTCTCTTGCCAAGGGGGATTACATTCCCTATTACGACTTCGGCGGTCTTGATTACCATCTGGAGACCTTCCTTTCTTCAAGCGGCAAAGAAGTCATCTCCGTCAGGGTCGACGAGGCGGATTATTCCTTGGTGACTTCCTACTGCGAGATCTTCGAAGGAACCGAATACCTCGAAGTGACGGAGATCCTTGAAAGCCAACAGCCCGGGGTCCGGGTCTTCCGTGGCTATTTCGACCGCCAAACCGAGGGGACGCGGATCCAGTGCCAAGTCGGGCTTCTACGGGACGGAAGTTACGTCGAAGAAGGGGAGGGGACCTTCTCGGCGAACTATTTCCTTTCCCTTTATTACCTTTAGGTCTTTAATTTCCCCATGAAAGCCGTCTTCTTCGATTTGGATGGGACCTTGCTCGATACCCTCAAGGACATCGGGGAGGCCCTCAACGATGCCTTGGCAAAGATGGGTCTACCGATGCGTTATAGCCGGGAGGAGGTCCGTTCCTTCATCGGGCGGGGCACCGACATCCTTTGCCATAAGGCCCTTGGACACTACGATGACGAGGCCAATTTCCATCGCCTCAAGGAGCTTTACATGCCTCTATACGGCCAATACCAGCTCCTCCATAGCGAGCCTTACCCCGAGATGCCCAAAACCCTCGTCACTTTGAAGGACATGGGTCTTTCCCTCTATGTCTTTTCCAACAAGCCCGATCCCTTGGCCAAGGCCATCGTCGATAACTTCTACGGCTCGACTTTCGAGGAAGTCCAAGGGGCCTTGGACAACCGTCCGAAGAAGCCCGATCCCACCTTGTTGATCGAGATGCTGATCCGGCATGGTCTTACCAAAGAAGACATCCTCTATGTCGGGGATTCCTTGCCCGACATCGAACTATCGGAGGCTTTGGGTTGCCAAGACGTCCTCTGCCTATGGGGTTATGGGAAATACACCCCGGAACTCTTAAAAAGGGCGGACTATGTCATCGATAAGCCCCTCGACCTCATCAAGGCCGTCAAAGCCGGGTGAGTATGGTAGAATTGCCCCAATGAAAGAACTGAAAATCTTCAATTCCCTGAGCGGCCGCAAGGAAGTCTTCGTTCCCCTTAAGGAGAACGAGGTCTCGATCTACGTCTGCGGCCCCACGGTCTACGCTTCCCCCCACATCGGGAACTTCCGGCCTCCCGTCGTCTTCGACACCTTGAGGCGTCTACTTTTGGCTTTGGGTTACAAGGTGACCTATGTCTCCAACTACACCGACGTCGATGACAAGATCATCGCCGAGGCCCAGCGTTTGGGGATCACCGAGAAGGAATTAACGGACCGCGTGATCGAGGAATATCGTCAATTATCCTCGCAGATGGCCATCATGACGCCTGATTTCACTCCCACCCCCACCGCCTACATGGGGAAGATCATCGCCTATATCGATGACCTTGTGAAGAAGGGCTACGCCTACGAAGTGGACGGCGACGTCTACTTCCGGGTCAAGAAGGTCAAGGGCTACGGGGAACTCTCCGGCAATAGCGTCGCCGACCTCGAACAAGGGGCCCGGATCGAGGTTAGTAGCAAGAAGGAAGACCCCCTTGATTTTGCTTTGTGGAAGAAGACCGAGGTCGGGATCAAATGGCCTTCCCCCTGGGGAGAGGGCCGTCCCGGCTGGCATAGTGAATGCTGTGTCATGATCGATTCCCTCTTTAGGGAGCAAAACGGTCTCATCGACATCCATGGCGGCGGCTTCGACCTCAAGTTCCCGCATCATGAAAACGAGCGGGCCCAAAGCCTGGCCCATAATGGCAACGGCTTGGCCCGTTACTGGATGCATAACGGCTTCATCAACATGGGCAACGAGAAGATGAGCAAGAGCAAGCATAACGTCATGCTGGCCAAGGACGTCGTTTCGGCCTATGGGGGTTTGCCCTTCCGCCTCACCCTTCTATCTACCCATTACCGGGCCCCGGTTTCCTTCAGCGAGGAACTGCTTACGGAAAGCAAGGCCAAATTAAGTGCCATATTTGCTTCCTACAAGAAGGCGGCCGTCCGTCTCAGCCTCTTGGATATCGATCCCTACATTGAACAAGAAGTCGATATATCGGCATTTTTGGACGGGATTTGCGACGATTTGAATACCCCCAACGCCTTGAGCGTCCTTTACGAGGACTTCAAGAAACTCAATATTCTGCTTAGGAATTCCAAAGCCGTACCCGCCGACCTCCTCAAGGCCTTCGGGGTCTGCCACAAGGAGCTTTCGATCCTCGGCCTTCTTCCCGAGAAGGTGGTCCTAAGCCAGGAAGACAAGGAAAGCCTCTTGGCTTATAATGAAGCCAAGGCCAATAGGGACTACGCCAAAAGCGATCTCTTGCGGGACGATCTAATGAAGAAAGGACTCCTCTAGTGACGAGCATCGACTCCCTCATCATCGAATGGTTCAACAGCGGTTTCGCAACCGGGAACTCCGATTTGCTGGTGCTCGGGAACCTTTGCCTCGTGGCCCTGAGCCTTCTATTAGCCGCCGGCCTCACCTTCATCATCGGTTTCGAACGCGAATACCACGGCCATGCGGCCGGCCTTAGGACCCATCTTTTGGTGGGTCTAGGCTCCGCCCTCATCATGGTCATCTCGGTCTATGGCTTTTCGTCGGATTTGTTCCCGACCCGCGACCCGGCCCGTCTGGCTGCCCAGGTCATTTCCGGGATCGGCTTCCTGGGCGCCGGGACCATCGTCCAGACCGGGATCGACGTCAAGGGTCTGACCACCGCCTCGACCCTCTGGCTTGTGATGGCCATCGGCTTAGCGGCCGGTAGCGGCAACTTCGTGATTGCCATCTTCGCCACCGTTCTTTCTTTCTTCATCCTCGTGGCCATGCGGAAGGTCGAAAGATTCGCCTCGAGGAAGAACCCGGTCCTCATGATCGTGGTCCCGACCGACAAGGCCGTCCTCAAGGACGTGCTTCTGGTGGCCTCCCGTTACTCCGTGACCGTCAGGGAAACCAGGAGCGAAATCGTCCTCTACCAGGGGATGCAGGCCTTACGAATCACCATGCGTTGCTCCTTTGCCTCGAAGTCTTCCTCCACCGCCTTCATCGATGAACTGCGCCTCATCCTCAGGCCCCTCGAAGTCCAACTGTCCGCCGATGCATAAACATAGACCCAAAGAACGGCCCTTCGCCGGTTCCCTCATCGTTTCTGGCCGCAATGCCGTCCTAGCCTCCATCGAGGCCGGCAATGCCCGCCACCTTTTCCTTTCTCCCAAAAGGAAGGGCGACCCCATCATCAAGCTGGCCGAGGAACACGGGGTCGACTACGGCTATCTTGACGAAGCCAAGCTAGGCGACCTGGCGGAAACCGGTTCCCACCAAGGCTTGGTCTGCGTCGTCAATGCCATCCCGACCTATTCCCTGGAGGGACTACTTAGGAAGATCGGGGAGAAGAAGGATCCCCTCCTCTTCCTCCTCGACGGGATCGAGGACCCGGTCAATCTCGGCTCGCTATTAAGAAGCGCCGACGCCCTCGGGATCGACGGCTTCATTTTGAAGGAGAGGGGCCAGTCGCCCCTCACCAAGACGGTGGCCAAGGTCTCGACCGGGGCCTTCAACTACGTTCCCCTTTGCCTAGTCAGCAATCTTTCTATGGCCATCAAGGAACTGAAGGAGAACGGGTATTGGCTGGTCGCCACCGACGGCAAGGCCAAGCTCGAATACGACGAGATCGACTATTCCGGGAAGATGGCCATCGTCATCGGATCCGAAGGTTTCGGGATCTCGCGTCTAGTAAAGGAAAACTGCGATTATCTTGTGAAAATTCCGATGAAAGGGCACGTCAATAGCCTCAACGCGGCGGTGGCCGGGGCCCTCTTCATGGCGGTTGCCTCTTTGAAAAGGAAAACCCATCGGCGATAATAGACCTCCAAGCAGGAGGTGCTTATGGATTATTTTGATGATCTTGGCGATGAGGAGCTTTTGCTACTCTCGCGTTTCGGCCACGAGGGATGCCGGGAGCTACTGACCAAGCGTTATTACGCGACCCGCGACTTCCATGCCCGCAGGGCCGCTCCCGGAGCCTATTCCTCCTATTCTTCCTTCGACCTCGGGACCGAGTTCTTCTCCACCTTCCTCAATGCCCTCTCCTCCTTCCGCTTCGGCCAATGCCTCTTCAAGAACTACCTAGAGAAGGCCTTGACCCACGACATGTACCGCAACATCTCCAAGGCCGTGGCCGACCGTAGCAACGTCTTTCATCTAGATGAGCCCTTGAAGAACGATGACCAAAGCGAACTGACCTTCAATGACGTCATACCCGCTTCCAATTACGATGACCCCAGGGTCTACCTCAACTACGCCGAAGAAGCGATGGCCCTCGGGGACGCCCCGGAAGAGCTCGACAAGAAGGTCCTCCTCATCGCCTCCCTCCGTTTCGAAGGCAAGACCATCAAGGAAATCATGCGCCTGACCAACATGACCTTGAAGATGGTCAAGAGCCGTTACAAGGTCTTCTCCGACTTCATCAAGGAACGTTTGGGGACCGCTATTTGATTTTCATCAAAATATTCACCTTCTGCGTGGTTTTCGAATAATCCCTTCATCCATTTGTGGGGATTTCCCCTTCAAATTGCAGGGATTTTGAAATCATAACGGCCTTCGTTTTCCATCCATGGGGACCCTAGGGCCTAGGGACCCCCAAACCTTCCCCCTTGACAGGGGGAAAGAGTGGTTTATAGTTTGCATGCTTTCTAGAGTTGAAAATGGGTAGGGAAAAGGTTGTTTTGATTTGCTCGGAATGTCTGAACCGCAATTACCAGGTAACGAAGCGGAAAGACGATCCCAGACGCATCGAGATGAGGAAGTATTGCCCTCATTGCAACCGCCACACCGTCCACAAGGAAAGCAAGTAGGAGAGGCTTAT
Source organism: uncultured Bacilli bacterium (assembly GCA_944363565.1). Taxonomy (GTDB): domain Bacteria; phylum Bacillota_I; class Bacilli_A; order RFN20; family CAG-826; genus UBA4951. The sequence goes on along the minus strand of CALVUI010000002.1, from coordinate 90,708 downwards.
GACCAAAGCAAGCAAATACATCAGGGAAGTCTCGAGGGAAGCCAAGCGCGTCCGCTGGCCCAAGCGCGAGACCCTCTTCCCGACCATCGCGGTCGTGATTTGCATTACGGCCTTCGCTGCCATATTCCTCGTTTTGGAAGATTTGACGGCCAACGCCATCATCAATCTGCTCAAGGAAGCCTTCGGAGGATAGTTATGGCCAACAATCTCAGTGAAAAGCAGTGGTACATCGTCACCACCTATTCGATGCATGAATCGAAGACCGCCTCGAATTTGATCAAACGTATCAAGACCATGAACATGGAAGACAAGATCTTCCGGGTCCTGGTCGCCGAACAGGAAGTCCCCGTCCTCAAGGACGGCCTCCCGACCGGGAAGACGAAGATGAAGAACCTCTATCCCGGCTACATCTTCGTGGAAATGATCATGACCGACGATTCTTGGTACATCGTCCGTAATACCCCGGGGGTCACCGGCATCGCCGGGAGCTCCGGCGGTGGCCAAAAGCCGACCCCGGTCAGCCGCGAGGAAATCGAACCGGTCCTCAAGCGGATGGGCCTCATCGATTCCTCGATGTACGACCGTTACAACGTCGGGGATGCCGTCAAGGTCATCCACGGGCCCCTCGAAGGGACGGAAGGGAAGATCATCTCGATCGACAAGGACACCGGTGCCTGCCGGGTCGAAACCGTCTTCTTCGGCCGTTCGACCCCGGTCGACGTCGACTTCTCGGAAATCGAACGGATCTGATCCGTATATAAAGAAAAGGACCCCTTGGAAATTTCCCAAGGGGTTTTCATTTTCCCTATTGTAATATGAAAATCCGTTCATATAATGTGGACGTCGAAACATGAAAGGAGATTCATATTTATGGCCCGCATTCCCGAAGACCGCAAGATCGACAAGATGGAATCGCTCCTCAACGTCGCCAGCGACTTCACCCGTCTCAAGATCATGTACTCGATACTGGGGGAAGAGAAAAACGTCACCGAAATCGTCGGAGAGGTCGGTGCCAACCAATCCCTGGTCTCGCACCAACTCGCGGTCCTAAGGAAGGCCCACTTGGTCTCGACCAGGAAAGAGGGGCACAAGGTCTACTACACCTTGGCCGACGAACATGTCGAAAGTCTGATCAAGCTAGTGCAAGAACACATCGAGGAGGACTTGTGAAAACATCCTGTTACTACGTCTACGGCATCGATTGCGCCGCCTGCGCCGATCGGATCGAAAAGACGATCGCGGAAGATTCCCGCGTCAACACCGCATCCCTGGACTTCGCTTCCAAGAGGCTCGAACTCTCATCGAAGTCAGACCTCTCGGCCGAAGAGATCCAAAAGCTCGTCGACTCCTGCGAGGACGGCTGCCGGGTCGAAAAGGAAAAGAAGGAAGACGAAGAAGGAAGGCGTTTCAAAGTCAAGCTGATCTCGACCGGGATCAGGGCCGCGGTTTCTTTGGTCCTCGCCATCCTGGGCCTCACGGTCCTAAGCGAGGCCTCGGTCGGCCTCTATTGGAACCTCGCCGTCATGGGCGCGGCCTACATCATCTCGGCCTATGACATCTTCTACAAGGCCTTCATCGACATCTTCAAGCACAAGAACTTCTTCGACGAGAACGTCCTCATGGTCATCGCCACCCTCGGGGCCTTCGCCATGCGTTTCTTCGGGGATGCCCACAACGAATTCTTCGAAGCGGTCATGGTCGTGGTCCTCTACCAGATCGGTGAGCTCTTCGAGACCTTCGCGACCGGGAAGTCCCACAAGGCCATCATCGACGCCGTCGGCCTCAAAGCCAAGGAAGCCCGTTTGGTCGGGGAAGACGGGACCGTCACCTTGGTCAAACCCGAAGCCATCAACGTCGGCGATACCCTGGAAATTAGGGTCGGCGACTTACTACCGGTCGACGCCGTCGTGGTCAAGGGCGAAGGGACCCTCGACGAATCGAGCCTGACCGGGGAGTTCCTGCCCCGGGCCATCAAGGAAGGGGAGGCCGCCAAGGCCGGGACCCTTCTGGTCAGCGGTTCCCTCATCCTTAAGGCCAGCGCCCGTTACGAGGCCAGCTCGGTGGCCAAGATCCTCGATCTCGTCGAATCCGGCAATGCCAAGAAGAGCAAAGTCGACCGTTTCACCTCCAAATTCTCGAGGGTCTATACCCCTGTCGTCATTCTCATCGGCTTGGTCCTCGCGGTGTTCCCGCCCCTCGTGATCGGGCCCAGTGATCCCGCCGTCTGGGAGCGTTGGATCTACACCGCCCTTTCCGCCCTCGTCATCTCCTGCCCCTGCGCCATCGTCATCTCGGTGCCCCTCAGCTACTTCGCCGGCCTAGGCCTTGCTAGCAAGCTTGGCATCGTCATCAAGGGGAGCGACAACTTCGATACCCTCAACGAAACCAAGACCCTCTTCGTCGACAAGACCGGGACCCTGACCGAAGGGAAGTTCCACCTCGAAAAGGTCGTCACCAGTGACAACGAAGAAGACTTCCTGAAGTACCTCAAGGCCGCCGAATCCAGGAGCAGCCACCCGTTGGCCCTCGCCGTCATGGGCAAGGAAGATCCGGGAACCTATAGCAAGGACGTCACCTCCTACGAAGAGATCGCCGGCAAAGGCATCAAGGCCGTTTACCAGGGCCACGAAATCCTCTCCGGCAACGCCAACTTCCTCAAGGAATCCGGCATTGAAATCGCTTCTTCCGAAGATACCGGGACTTCCATCCACCTCGCCGTCGATGGGAAATACCTCGGCTACGCCCTCTTGGATGACACCATCCGCCAGGACTCCAAGACCCTGGTCGACGAGCTCCATGCCCGGAACATGAAGATCTACCTGCTGACCGGGGACAACGAAAAGGCCGCCTCCAAGTTGGCCAAGAAGCTCGGGCTGGACGGCTACAAAGCCGGCCTCACCCCCGAAGGGAAGACCCAGGCCATGCTCTCCCTCAAGGGCAATGACAAGGTCGCCTACCTCGGGGACGGCATCAACGACGCCCCGACCATCGTGGCCGCCGACATCGGCTTCGCCATGGGTGGGATCGGCAGCGACCTCGCCATTGAAAACGCCGACGCCATCATCATGCAGGACAACCCCCTGGAGTTCATCGAGGCCGTCGACGTGGCCAAGAAGACCAGGAGGAAGGCCATCACGAACATCGCCGCCGCCATCGTGGTCAAGGCTGCCTTCCTCATCATGAGCCTGGCCATTCCGTCCTTCCCGCTCTACATCGCCGTCCTGGCCGACACCGGCCTGACCGCCATCTTGATCCTCAATGCCTTGCTTCTGCTTAGGAGCGGCAAGAAGGCCAAGAAGGTTGAGAGCGAAAAGGCCATCGAGGCCCAAATCGGGTAAACCAGCGCTAAGAATTTACAAATCTTAGACCGACAGTCATATTTAATCCAAACGCTGCAACAACGATCCGAATATCGCATCTAGCCATAGGGGAGGGGATAATACCAAATATCCCCTCCATCCACGTGGCTTCTGCGGTATACAATCAAGAATTGCGGCGTTTTTCTATTCTCGAATTTGCAGGGTTATAAGTTAATCATCAAAAGTTAATTTAACTTGGGATACTCTCAATAACCCTGGTTTTCCCACCATTCTTCGAAACTTTCCGTCAATTATTTGTAATTTTTGTTTGGACACCACCCGATCTCCCGCGTATCATATGCGAGCGTGTCGCCTAGACGCGCGAGCGTGGGAGGGTCAAGGCGATAGACCCGACAACCACTGCATGTACCGAAAGGAGTCTACATGAGAAAGAAAATCACCAAAGTCGTCAAGATGGAACTTCCTGGCGGCGAAGCCAAACCGGGCCCGAAGCTGGCCTCGGCCGGCGTGGTCATGAACAAGTTCTGCACGGACTTCAACGCCAAGACCGCCGACCGCAAGGGACAGACCGTCCCCGTCCTCATCACCGCCTACGAAGACAAGACCTACGACTTCGAAATCAAGACCTCGCCGACCGCCGAGCTATTGCTCAAGGCCGCCGGGATCGCCAAGGGAAGCGGCAACCCCAAGAACATCGTCGGCAAGATTTCCAAGGACAAGCTCAAGGAAATCGCCGAGTACAAGATGCCCGACCTCAACGCCAATGACGTCGAAGCCGCCATGAAGATCGTGGAAGGCAGCGCCCGTCAGATGGGCATCGCCATCGAATAACGAGGAGCAACCATGAAAAAGCACGGAAAGAAATACAACGAAGCGACTAAGCTCCTCGAGGCCAACAAGATCTACACGATCGAAGAGGCCGTCCCCCTCCTCAAGAAGACGAGCTGCACCAAATTCGATAGCTCCGTCGACATCTCCTTCTCCCTCAACGTCAACCCGACCCATGCCGATCAGTTGATCCGCGGAACCATCGCCCTTCCGCACGGCAACGGGAAGACCAAGAAGGTCCTCGCGGTCACGACCAAGACCGAGGAAGCCAAGGCGGCCGGCGCCGATTACGTCGGCGGCAAGGAAATCCTCGAGAAGATCAAGAACGAAAACTGGTTCGACTTCGACGTCATCGTCGCCACCCCGGACATGATGGGGGAACTCGGGAAGATGGGCCGTCTGCTCGGCCCCAAGGGCTTGATGCCGAACCCCAAGACCGGGACCGTCTCGCCCAACATCGCCCAGGCCGTCACCGAAATCAAGGCCGGGAAGATCTCCTACCGCGTCGACAAGGATGGGAACCTCCATCTCTCGATCGGCCGGGTCTCCTTCGAGGATTCCTTCCTCGTCGACAACCTCAAGGCCGTCACCGACCACATCCAGAAGCAGCGTCCTTCGACCGTGAAGGGCACCTACTGCAAGGGCTGCACCGTCCATACCACCATGGGCCCGGGCCTTGCCATTACTTACGACGGCCGTAACTAAGAGCGGCCAAAACTCAACTAGGTGAATCGCTTCGTATACCTGAGAGAGCAACGGGCAAGGGCCTTAATAATTCACGTTGCGGAGGTATAACCCACTCTATATATGGGGCATCACATAGAAAATCAGGAAAGGAGGAAGGACATGAACCAGAACGTACTCGCTACCAAGAAAGCGACCGTCCGGGAAATCGTCGACGGGCTCAAGGAAAACGCCACCACCGTCGTGGTCTCTTACCAGGGATTCACGGTGAAGGAACTCAGCGAACTCCGTCGTCAACTCGCCGAGAAGGACAGCAAGCTGGCGGTCTACAAGAACACCCTCGTCGCCCGCGCCCTCAAGGAAGTCGGGGTCGAAGGAATCGACCACTTGCTCGAAGGACCCAATGCCTTGGTCTTCTCCAAGAGCGAAACCGGCGCCCTCGCGCTTCTTAGGAAGTACAGCCGTCTCCACGAAGCCCTCAAGCTCCGCGGCGGCGTCGTCGACGGAACCCCCGTGGACGAAAAGACGTTGCTTGAGCTCAGCAAACTTCCGGACAAGAACGGCATGATCTCCATGCTGCTAAGCTGTCTCAACGCCCCCATCAGCAAATTCGCGGCTACCATCAAAGCCTTGGCCGACAAGCAAGGCGCCGCCGCCTAAGTTCCATAGGAGGAAACCACAATGGCTGAAAAGATCACCAACGAACAAATCATCGAAGCCCTCAAGGGCATGACCATCGTCGAGCTCAACGAGCTCGTCAAGGCCGTCGAAGAAGCCTTCGGCGTCACCGCTGCCGTCGCCACCGCCGCGGCCGCCCCGGCCGAGGAAGAAGGACCGGTCAATGCCGGGCCGAGCGAAGTCTCGCTCATCCTCAAGGGCCTTGGCACCGGCGGCAAGGTCGCCGTCATCAAGGCCGTCCAATCCATCACCGGTCTCGGACTCATGGATGCCAAGAAATTGGTCGACGCCATCCCGAGCACCATCAAGGAGAAGATCTCGCCGGTGGAAGCCGAAGCCCACAAGGCCACCCTCGTGGCCGCTGGGGCCGAAGTCGAAATCAAGTAACTTCGCCTTGCTTGCCCCCTATCCCGAGCCGGTCGCTCGGGGTAGGGGGTTATATTGCTAATTAGGATAGGAACAATGCCAGGGTACTTCGATAACGTCGAGGGTCTTCGCCACGAAGACCGCGAGGTCAGATTCGAAGTCCTGGGACAGCCGTTTGTCCTAAGTAGCGATGCCGGCGTCTTCTCGAAGAGTCGACCCGACGAAGGGACCTTGTTCCTCTTAAAGACCATCGGAAAGATGGATCTCGGGGAACAGATCCTCGACCTAGGGTGCGGTATAGGACCAATCGGACTAATTCTTGCCGCGCTTGACCCTAAGCGCCACGTCACCTGTTCCGACGTGAACCTCAGGGCCCTCGAACTGACGAAGTCCAATGCCAAGCGCCTTGGGCTCTCCGACCGCGTCGAGACGGTCACTAGCGACCTTTACCACAACATAACCTCCACCTATGACTCTATCGTGAGCAACCCTCCCATCCGCGCGGGGAAGAGAGTCACTTATGCCCTCTATGAGGGTGCGAAGGCGCACCTCAAGGAAGGCGGTCGCCTATATATCGTGATCAGGAAGAAGCAAGGCGCCGACAGCGCCCTCGCCTATCTATCTACTATATATAAGGACGCGAGGGTCATCGCCTCGCATAAGGGATATAGGGTCATAACCGCGGCCAACTAAGGAGTGCACATGCCAATCAAGAGAACAAAAGACGGCGTCTACAGCTACATCAATCCGAAGACCGGCCATGTCTACAACGCCGGGGAAAACGGTCGGATTGACTTTTCCAAGATCTCCGGAAGCTTCCCGTTACCCGATTTGGTAGCGATCCAGACCAAGAGCTTCGAATGGTTCAAGGAAAAGGGGCTCGACGAAGCCATGAAGGAAGTCTTTCCGATTTCCAACTACGCTGAAACGGTCTTCATCGACTATGTTTCGAGCAAGTTCGAGGATCCGATCTACGGACCCCTCGAGTGCAAGGAAAACGGCCTCGATTACGCCAGCAAGCTGAAGGTCAATCTCAGGCTCCGTTTCAAAGCCACCGGGGAAATCAAGGAAAGCAGCGAGGTCTTCATGGGCGACATTCCGATGATGACGGATTCCGGCACCTTCATCGTCAACGGGGCCGAAAGGGTCATCGTCAGCCAGATCGTCCGCTCGCCGGGTGCCTATTTCCAAAAGAGCCTCGACAAGAGCAACGTCTATATCTATAACGGCGAGATCATCCCGACCCGCGGGACTTGGCTCCAATTCGAAAGCGACGCCAAGGGCGTTTTCTGGGTCCGGATCGACCGGCAACGGAAAATGCCGGTCGTCGTCCTCTTCAAGGCGTTTGGGATGAGCGAAAAGGAAATCCAGGAATATTTCGGTTCCGGGGATTCGATCCAGGCGACCTTGGCCAAGGACCAGGACAACAAGACCCCTGGCGATGCCTTGACCGACATCTTCCGGAAACTGAAGCCGGGCGAACCCATCACCGCCGACGGGCTCATCAATTTCCTCAAGCAGAAATTCTTCGACGAAAAGCGTTACGACCTCGGGAAGGCCGGCCGTTTCAAGTACCGCCGGAAACTCGGGATCTACGAACGTCTCCCGGGGCGGGTTTTAGCCGAAAACCTCGTCTCGGCCGACGGGGAGATCCTCTTCGAAAAGGGCCATAAACTAACCAAGGAAGACGTCGCTTCTTTGCTCGACAACGAAGTCTTCGAAAAAGGCGCCCACGAGAAGGACCTCGCCAACAAGGTCTCCAAGAAGATCGACGACCACGCCGTCGTCAACATCGTCAAGGTCTACGCCAACGACAAGGAAGGGGACGTCGTCTATCCCATCATCGGGACCGACCTCAACCTCGAAGGACTCCAGCGGGTCGCCATCTCCGACATGGTGGCCTGCTTCAACTACTTCGCCGGCCTCCAGTATGGCATCGGGAGCACCGATGACATCGACCACCTCGGCAACCGCCGGGTCCGCTGCGTCGGCGAGCTCCTCCAAAACCAAGTCCGGATCGGCCTTAGCAAGATGGAGAAGATCGTCCAGCAGAAGATGTCGATCACCGATCTCGAGACCGCCAAACCCAAGGAACTGGTCAACATCCGTCCGCTTACTTCTTCGATCCGCGAATTCTTCTCGGGAAACCAGCTTTCGTCCTTCATGGACCAGACCAACCCCCTTTCCGGTCTGACCAACAAGCGCCGTATCTCGGCTCTTGGCCCCGGCGGCATCACCCGCGACCGGGCCTCGATGGAAGTCCGCGACGTCCACTATACCCACTACGGCCGGATCTGCCCGATCGAAACCCCCGAAGGCCAGAACATCGGCCTTATCAACAACCTTTCGACCTACGCCAAAGTCAATGACCTCGGTTTCATCTGCACGCCCTACCGCCACGTCATCCACCTCGATGGCCATAACTACGTGAGCGAGCAGACCGAGTATTTGAGCGCCGACGACGAACGGGGCCACTACATCGCCGAAGCCAACATCAGGCTCGGCGAGCCGACCGCCATCAAGGTCGGGGGAGAAGACCTGACGGTCAAGGAAATCCTCGACCCCGAGGTCGTCACCCGCCACGATAGCGATAACGTCGTCGCCAACGCCGAGCTCGTCGACTATGTCGACGTCTCACCCAAACAGATCGTTTCGATCGCTGCCGCCTGTATTCCCTTCCTCGAAAACGACGACTCGACCCGGGCCCTCATGGGTGCCAACATGCAACGTCAGGCCTTGCCGCTCCTCCGTCCCAGCCTCCCCTATGTCGGGACCGGGATGGAAAGGGCCATCGCCAAGGACTCCGGCATGGCGGTCATCGCCAAGAACGACGGGGAAGTGGTCTATACCGACTCCTCGACCATCCGGGTCAAGGAAGGGAAGGCCACGAAAACCTACCAGCTCCAGAAGTTCGCCCGTAGCAACCAGGGCACCTGCATCAACCAGTGCCCGATCGTCAAGGTCGGGGACCAGGTCAAGGCCGGTCAAGTCATCGCCGACGGCCCGGCCATGAGGCAGGGCGAGTTGGCCCTTGGCCAAAACGTTTTGGTCGCCTTCACGACCTGGAACGGCTACAACTACGAAGACGCCGTCATCATGTCCGAGAACATGGTGAAGAACGACACCTATACTTCGATCCACATCGAACGCTACGACATCGAATGCCGCGAGACCAAACTCGGGAACGAAGAGATCACCCGCGACGTCCCCAATGTCAGCGAAGATGCCAAGACCTTCCTCGACGAGCGCGGGATCATCATCCAGGGCGCCGAGGTCAAGGAAGGCGACATATTAGTCGGGAAGATCACCCCGAAGGGACAAAGCGAGCCGACTCCGGAAGAGCGTCTTCTGATGCAGATCTTCGCCGAGAAGACGAGGGATGGGAAGGATTCTTCCCTCCGCGTCCCCCACGGCGGGGCCGGCATCGTCCACAGCGTCCACGTCTATAGCCGCAAGAACAAGGATCCGCTCCCGCCCGGTGTCATCATGTCGGTCTCGGTCTACATCGTCCAGAAGCGGAAGATCAGTGAAGGCGATAAGATGTCTGGCCGCCACGGCAACAAAGGCGTCATTTCCAAGATCCTCCCGGTCGAGGACATGCCCTTCTTGCCCGACGGCACCCCGATCGACGTCATGCTCAGCCCCATGGGCGTCCCGAGCCGTATGAACATCGGGCAGATCCTCGAGATTCACCTCGGTCTGGCCTGCCGGAAACTCGGCATCAAGGTCGCGACCCCGGTCTTCGACGGCGTCTCCAACGAGGAGATCTTCGATCTCATGAAGGAAGCCGGTCTCAGCGAAGACGGGAAGACCGTCCTTTACGACGGACGGACCGGCGAACGCTTCGACGGCCGCATCTCCGTCGGGGTCATGTACATGATCAAGTTGGTCCACATGGTCGACGACAAGCTCCATGCCAGGGCCACCGGACCCTACACCCTCGTCACCCAGCAGCCCCTCGGCGGCAAGGCCCAAAACGGCGGCCAACGCTTCGGGGAAATGGAAGTCTGGGCCCTCGAGGCCTACGGGGCCGCCCACACCCTCCAGGAAATGATGACCGTCAAGAGCGACGACCGGGTCGGCCGCCGCAAGACCTACGAGGCCATCATCAAGCGCGAACCCTTGCCAAAGCCTGGCATGCCCGAAGCCTTCAAGGTCTTTACGAAGGAACTGAGGGGGCTCGCCATGAACGTCAAGCTCTTCGATAGAGACGGGGAGCAGATCGACATGGACGACCTGGCCAAGCAGGCCCTCATCGAGGAACGCAAGGTCAATAGCGCGATCCGGCATTTGACCGCCCCCAAGGAAGAAGAGAAATCGGAAACCGAGGAGATCAATGCCGAAACCGAAGCCGACATCGCCTTAGAAGAAGGCCTTTCGATGGCCAAGGGCATGCCGGTCGGGGACGACGAATAAGGAGGCCGAACAATGTTCAACATCGAAGACTTAGCTTCAATCCAAGTCGGATTGGCCTCGCCCGAGGACATCCGCGGCTGGAGCCACGGGGAAGTGACCCGGGCCGAAACCATCAACTACCGGAGCCAGAAGCCGGAAATGGATGGCCTCTTCTGCGAAAAGATCTTCGGTCCCAGCAAGGACTACGAATGCCACTGCGGCAAATACAAGAAGATCAGATACCAAGGCATCACCTGCGAAAAGTGCGGGGTCGAGGTCATCTCCAAGGAATTCCGGCGTGAGAGGATGGGCCACATCGAACTGGTCTCGCCCTGCTCCCACATCTGGTACCTCAAGGGGATCCCCTCCCGCATGGGCCTCGTCCTTGACATCCCCCCGAAGCAACTCGAGGAAGTCATCTACTTCGCGGCCCACATCTGCCTCAATCCCGGGGACAGCAAGAAGCTCCTCTACAAGGAGTTCCTCGACGAAAAGACGGCCAGGGTCGTCTTCCCCGAAGTCATTGAGGAATTCAAAGACCAAATCGAAGAAGGGAGCGCCGACGCCCTCAAGGCCGACGAACTGATCGAAAGGATGCAAAACGAAAGCGAGACTTTCGACTTTTCGACCAACGCCTCCTTCATCTCCAAGTACACCGGCGCCGAATTCGGCGAAGGGGCGGCCGCCATCAAGCGTTTGCTCCAGGAAGCCAACCTCCAAGAGGAACAGAAGACCATCATGGAGGAAATGAAGGAAGCCGGGGGCGAGACCAAGCGGGCCAAGTTGGCCAAGCGTCTCGAAGCCATCGAGGCCTTCACCAAGTCCGGCCAGAAGCCGGAATGGATGATCCTCGACGTCATCCCCGTCATCCCGCCCGACCTCCGTCCGATGTTAGCCCTCGACGGCGGGCGCTTTGCCGCCAGTGACCTCAACGACCTCTATCGCCGGGTCATCAGCCGTAACACCCGTCTCAAGAAGTTGATCGACATGAACGCTCCCTACGTCATCTTGATGAACGAGAAGCGGATGCTTCAGGAAGCCGTCGATGCTTTGATCGACAATGGCCGCCGGAGCAAGCCGGTCTTAGGACCTTCCGGCCGGGCCTTGAAGTCGCTTTCCAGCAGCCTCAAGGGCAAGCAGGGGCGCTTCAGGCAGAACCTCCTTGGCAAGCGCGTCGACTACTCGGGCCGTAGCGTCATCGCCGTCGGACCCGACCTCAAGATGTACGAATGCGGGATCCCGAGGGAAATGGCGATCCAGCTCCTACGTCCCTTCATCGCCGCCATTTTGATCAGGGACGGCTACGTCAACGCCCATAAGCAGGCCGACAAGATCATCGACCGTTACGACCCCAAGGTCTACGACATCGTCGAATCGATCATCGGTGACCATCCGGTCCTTCTCAACCGCGCCCCGACCCTCCACCGTCTCGGTATCCAGGCCTTCCAGCCCAAGCTCGTCGACGGACGGGCCATCCGTCTCCATCCGCTCGTCTGCACCGGCTTCAACGCCGACTTCGACGGCGACCAGATGGCGGTCCATGTGCCTCTAAGCAAGGCGGCCCAGCAGGAAGCCCTCGAGCTGATGCTGGCCTCCAACAACATCCTCGGTCCCAAGGACGGGAAGCCGATCGTCGTTCCTTCCCAGGACATGGTCCTCGGCAACTACTACCTGACCGAAGAAGAGGGGATCGCCGATTTCCTCGAAAGGGCCAGCAAGTCCCGGCGCCTCGGCGACAACGAAGAAGCCGAGAAGTTCGAGCGTTTCGCTCTAGCCGAAGGCAAGGTCTTCGCCTCCTGCGAAGAAGTGGTCTCGGCCTACGAAACCGGCTCGGTCTCGCTCCACAATAGGATCGCCATCCGGGCCAAGAACCTCCACAAGACCTTCGGATCCGGGGAAAAGGCCGCCGGCCTCCCCGAGTCCGTCCAGGATGCCTACCTCGTGACCACGGTCGGGAAGATCATCTTCAACGACATCTTCCCCGATGACTTCGTCTACATCAACGGCGACAAGCCGACCTGGGACTTCAAGGTCATCGCCTCGTGGTTCGTCACCCCGAAAGATCTCGCCAAGGAAGCCGAGGGCAAGAGCCCCATCGTCTATAAGGAGAAGGGGAGTGACTTCAGTATCACCGTCGAACCCGACGACCTCCTCCGTTACCACTTGGCCGTCACCCCGCTCCGGGAACCGGTCAAGAAGAAGCAGCTCGGGGCCATCATCGACATGATCTTCCACAAGTACGGGACTTCGAAGACCTCGGCCGTCCTCGACAAGATCAAGGACCAGGGCTTCAAGTACTCGACTTCCTCCTCGGTCACGGTCGCCATCTCCGACATCAATCCGATCGGGGACAAACAAGCCAAGATCGACGAAGGCCAGAAACAGGTCGACCGCATCACCGCCCTCTACCACAAGGGGATGCTGAGCGACGACGAACGCCATAAGCGGGTCGTCGACACCTGGACCAAGGTCTCCAACGCCGTCCGCGACGAAGTGGCCAAGCGCCTCAACGAAGACAAGATGAACCCCTTGGTCATCATGTCCGACTCCGGGGCCCGTGGCTCGATCGACAACTTCCGTCAGCTCATCGGGATGCGGGGTCTGATGTCGAACCCCAAGAACGAAGTCATCGAACTTCCGATCACCTCCTGTTTCCGCGAAGGGATGAAGGTGGCCGAATTCTTCATCGCCACCCACGGGGCCCGTAAGGGCGGGGCCGACACGGCCCTCAAGACCGCCGACTCGGGTTATCTGACCCGCCGTCTGGTCGACGTCTCCCAGGACGTCATCGTCCGCGAGGAAGATTGCCACTGCGACCGCGGCTTCGTGGTCCGCCAGATCGTCGACACCAGCCGCGACACCGTCATCGTCAAGCTCGAGGACCGTCTCTCCGGCCGCTTCACCATGCATGATGTCGTCAATCCCAAGACCGGCGAGGTCATCGTGCCGGCCGATACCATGATCAGCGACGAGGCCGCCAAGGCCATCGTGGCCGCCGGCATCACCGAGGTCGAAATCCGCTCGATCTTCACCTGCCAGACCCATGACGGGGTCTGCCGCCGCTGCTACGGCCGCAACATGGCGACCGGGCAGTTGGTCGAACTGGGCGAAGCCGTCGGCATCATGGCGGCCCAGAGTATCGGCGAACCCGGTACGCAGCTGACGATGCGGGTCTTCCACACCGGTGGCGTCGCCGGCAGCGACATCACCCAAGGTTTGCCCCGTGTCCAGGAACTGGTCGAAGCCAGGAGCCCGAAGGGCGAAGCCGTCATCGCCGAATTCGACGGGACCGTGGCCGAGATCATCGACAACGGCTCCGGCAAGAAGGACGTTCGGGTCGTCTCGACCTCGACGACCACCGTCGAAGGTAATAGCGAGCAAGGACCCGAAGAGATGGTCTATAGCACCCCCTACGGGGCCCGTCTCCGGGTCAGGGTCGGGGACCACGTCGAAGCCGGTGGCAAGATCACCGAAGGGGCCATCTCGCCCAAGAAGCTCCTTGAAGTCAGCGACATCGAGAAGGTCGAAGTCTACGTCATCAAGGAAATCCAAAAGGTCTACGCCGCCCAGGGCATCGGGATCTCCGACAAGCACATCGAAGTCATTTTGCGGCAAATGCTCCGCAAGGTGGCCATCATCGATGGCGGGGACACCGAGCTCCTCCCGGGCCAGTGCGTCGACCGCGACGAGTTCACGGAGGCCAATACGACCGTCTTGCTCGAAGGCAAGCGGCCGGCCATCGCCTCGCCCTTGGTCCTTGGGATCACCAAGGCCGCCCTTGCCACCAACTCCTTCCTCTCCGCCGCCTCCTTCCAGGAGACCACGCGGGTGTTGACGGATGCCGCCATCAAGGCCAAGAAGGATCCCCTCCACGGCCTCAAGGAGAACGTCATCACCGGGAAGCTGATCCCGGCCGGGACCGGTCTAAGGAGCGAGGAGGAGGAAAACGCCTCCCTCGCCGATTGGAGCGTCCAGGGCAAGATGCGTCAGGTCAAGAACCAATACATCGAAGCCCACGACCGCAACAGCAACATCTGATATCATCCCAGTTGGGCCCCGTTTCGGCGGGGCCTTTTTCATTTTCGTCATTTCCTTATTTCTCGCTCTTCCGAGAGTCGGATTTGTGGCGGTCTTTTTTTTCGTTCGCCGTCCTTTTGCGGGGATTTCTTGGCTATTTTCATAGCGGCGCTCCCTCGGCTAACATCCTTCAATTTCCCCTTCCGGGTCCCCTTCAAATGTAAGGGCTTACATTTTTTGTTGCCTTTCTTCTCCCAAACGTCTATTTTTTAGAGTGTGGAAACGTTCCCACAAAGGAGATAAACATGGCAAACAAATCAAAAAGCGCCCTCCTCTTCTTACTCGGGGGACTAATGTCCCTCGCTTCCTGCGGCCCGACTTCCGGCGTGGGAGGCGGCGGCGCTTCGACTTCCGAGCCGGGCCCTGGCGGCAACAAAATCATCACCGTCTGGGTTCACAAAAACGAAAACGAAGACGAGGGCAAGGTCTACAAGCAAATCCAAAACAACTTCAATGCCCTCGGCCTCAAAACTGCTTCCGGGGCTACCCTCCGCATGTCGATGAGCTTCTACGGCTCGACTTTGGAAACCAAGATTTCCGGCTCCCTCATGACTGGGGGTCTTCCAGACATCATCGCCGTCGACTCCAGCGACGTGGCCTCCAAGGTCTATAGCGAAATCATCGTCCCCATCGAGGACGCCTTGGAAGAAGGAGTGGCCGATAGTTACGTCACCTCGGTCACCGAAGCCGGAACCATCGACGGGCACCTCTATTGGCTTTCGGGCATGGAAGCCCCGGGAGGCTTATATTACAACAAGACGATGCTAAGGGCCGCCGGCTATACGGACGCCGACTTCGGGACCCTCGAAAACCGTTGGACCTGGGATGACGTCCATGAGGCCCAAGTCCGGCTCAAGGCCGCCGGCCAACCTTATCAGATTGCCCTCAACGAAGGCTTCGGTAGCGACGGTTACATGTACTTATATAGTTCGCTCGTCTACAACGCCGGGGGTGACTTCGGAAGCGATGACCACGTGGAAGAAGCCCTTACTTCCCCCGAGGCCCTCGCGGGCATGCGCGACCTTGAACAGTTCTATGAAACCGACGGCCTCGCCTCCAACGAGACCTGGTTCTACAACGGCACGGCCTCCAACGCCTTCACGGCCGGGACCATCCCCTTCCAGATCCACGGTCCTTGGGATGCCCGGGTCATCGAAAAGGGGAGCAGCGCCATCAAGGGCAACTACGGCATCATGCCCTATCCAGCCCACGAGGGGAGCGATGAGTTTTCTTCCCCCTGCGGTTCCTTCGGCTTTGCCGTCACCAAGGACTCCAGCGACGTGGCCGCCGCCTGCCAGGCCTTGGCCTATCTGACGGGCGGGGAAGCCGGGGAGCTTATGTACAACGCGATCGGCACTTTCCCGACCAACCAGGCCAAGCTCGATTCCATGGCCGACTTCCAAAACGGGGTCATGAAGGACCTCAAGGACTATCTGGTCGCCAACGACTACACCAGACCCCGCCAAGCCAAGTACCCGCGTCTCAAGGACGCCTATGGCGAAGTTCTTTCCTACATGCGGAACATGAACATCGTCTCCAACTACGACCTCGAGGCCAAGGTCCGCGAGGAAATGAGGGACGTCGATAACGCGAGGGCCTAATCCCATGCAGATCGAAAGCATCTTGCCGGCTCGTAGCTTCGCCCGTTTCAAAATTGGAAGGACGGAGTACAACACCAAGGAAAGCGTCTCGGGGATTCTCTTTGCCTTACCCTGCATCGTGCTTTCGATCATCTTCGTCTTCCTCCCCATCTTCATCTCCCTGATGTACGCCTTCACCGACGCGAACATGTTGCGTCTAGACCGCGTAACCTTCGTCGGACTTGAAAACTTCGCCCGGGCCTTCGAGGACCCCGACATCGTCAACGCCCTCAGGAACACCGCGATTTTCGTGGCTTGCGTTACCCCTCTCCAGTTCGGGGCCTCCCTTGGCCTGGCCGTCTTGCTCAACCGCGTCAGGCACTGCAACACCTTCTTAAGATGGGCCTTCTTCATCCCGGTCATGCTCTCGTTAGCGGTCACCTCGATGCTCTGGATGAACCTCCTGAACGTCCAAGAAGGCCTCATCAACACTTTCATCGAGATCCTGGGCGGGGAACGCCAGGGCTTCCTCGAAGACCCCACCCAAGCCCTGTACTGCATCGTCTTCATCAGCGCCTGGCAAGGGGCCGGCTACCAGATGCTCATCTTCCTTAGCGCCCTCCAGAACATCCCCAAGGATCTCTATGAGGCCGCTTCCATCGACCAGGCCAGCAAGTGGCAGCAGTTCATCCACATCACCTTGCCTTCCATCAAGCCGACCATGGTCTTCGTTCTCATCACCATGCTCATCGGGGCTTTTAGGATTTGCATCCAGCCGATGGTCATGACAGGCGGGGGGCCTTTGGGTTCGACCATGACCATGAGCTACTACATCTACAAGACCGGCATCGACTACCGGGACGTCGGCTATAGCAGCGCGATCGCCCTCCTTTACACCTTCCTCATCGCCACCGTGAGCCTCGGGCTCCGCAAACTCCTGGGAGGGGACAACCAGAAATGAAAACCGTGTCTAGTGGCAAGAAAAGCTGGAACAACGACATCAAGGCCGGGCACGCCAAGCGCCTGGCCGTCAAGATCGCCGTCAAGATCGCCCTCGTCATACTGTGTGCCTTCCTTTGTTTCATCTTCCTCTTCCCGGTCGTCTGGATGGTATCCAACTCCTTCAAGACCAACGACCAGGTCTACGCCCAGATGGCCAGTTGGCAAACCTTCTTCCCGCCTAGTTGGGACATCACGACTTGGTGGGTGAGCTACACCAAGCTCTTCACCGACTTCGGGGACTTCGGGCAGTCCATCCTCAATTCCATCCTCTATTGCTCGGTCACCATCGTCATGGTGCTGCTCATCAATTCCCTGGCCGGCTACGCCTTGGCCCGCTTCAAGTTCCCGGGTAGCAAAGTCATGACCACCATCATCCTCCTCCTCATGATGGTGCCGGTCGAAACCTCGGTCGTCCCGACCTATATCATCCTTTATTACCTCGGCCTCATCGGGGAGGGGACGGCCGTCATCGGCTACCTCATCCCCGGCTTCGCCTCCTTGTTTTACACCTACATGTTCCGGCAGTACTTCCTTTCGATGCCGCCGGAAATCGAAGAGGCGGCGCGCCTAGACGGCTGCAGTCGCATCGGGGTGTTCTTCCGGATGATTCTCCCCCTTTCCAAGCCCATCTTCGCCACCGTGGCCATCTTTACCTTCATGGGAAGCTGGAACGAATACATCTTCGCCCAACTCATGTTCCCCAACCCCTCCTATCAGCCCCTCCAGGTGTTCTTGCAACTCGTCAATACCTCGACCCCCAAGGACATCGGGATGGTCATGGCTTCCCTTACCATTTCCACCATCCCCATCGCCATCGTCTACATCTTCGCCCAGAAATACATCGTTGAAGGAGTGTCCTTTACCGGACTCAAGTAAGTATATGAAGAACAAGCGCAAGATCATTTTCCTCCCCCTCCTCTTGGCCCTTGCGGGCTGCGCCGGCATTCCCTCTTCCTCCTCTCAAGGGAATTCCTCCACCAGCGCAGCCCCGGCCATCGGGATGCCCGAGAACCCGACCGTATACTTTTCCTTCGAGGAAAACAATGCCAACGTCGTGAGCGAGGAAACGGGCCACGTGAAAAAGCCTTCCATCAATAGCCACCTCCTGCAGTCTCCGACTTTGGAAGGAGGGCGGCCCATCTACCGGGACGGGGTCATCGGAAGGTCCCTATCAATGGATGGCTACTCAACCTATGCCGAAGTTCCCAGCAGCGAACTTATGATGGGGGGGTCTTCATTTTCCATCTTGGCCTACGTGGCCCCTCGGACCTACAACTATACCGACGTCAACGATAGCGGGGACTCGACCGTCCAAGGTATCGTCAGCCAGTACTACAACGACGGCTCCTTTTCCATGGGCTTTACCCTGGGCTACAAGCGGGGTGGGAAGCTCTACTTCGGGGTCGGGGCCGGCGACCATTGGTATTCCGTCTATGACGGCACCAAGCGCCTAAACCAATACGAATGGAATTCGGTCTGCGCGGTTTTCGACGGGAACAACGGGGTTATGCGCTTATTTTTGAACGGTTCCCTCATCAATTCCCTTTCGATTCCGGCTGGGACCCAGGTCGAATACTGCGACCTTCCTTTCTACATCGGCCGCAATTCCGTGACTTCCAGCGAGGCCGATTGCCTCAAGGGGCTGACCTCCGGCCTCTTGGACGAGGTCATCGTCTATAACCGGGCCCTAGAAACCGGCGAATACCAAGATTACTACCGTTCGACCTTGGTGGACGGGGCGATCAAGGAAGCCCCCATCGGGGACGTCTGGCTCCAGAATTCGCTTGCCGACGACGCCTACCGGCCCCAGTTCCACGGGGGACCCTACGAGCACTGGATGAACGAGCCCCACGCGCCCATCTACTATAACGGCACCTACCATCTCTTTTACCAAAGCAATCCCAACGGCCCCTACTTCAACGGGGCGGCCGGTATCAACTGGGGACACCTTACTTCCCCCGACATGGTAACCTGGACTCCGCGTCCGGAAATACTCCAGCCGACCGAGGGAAGCGTGGCACCCGACGGCCTTTGGTCGGGGGCCTCGACCTATGACAAAGACGGCAATCCGGTCATCTTCTTCACGGCTGGGGACTACGCCCATACCGGCATGGTTTCCAACCAAAACGTCGGCATCGCCTATCCCAAGGACCTTAACGACCCCTTGCTCCTAGAATGGGAAATGGATAGCCGTCTGGCCATCGTCCAGCAAGGGGGTCAGGGGAGAGGCGGGGAATTCCGCGACCCGGCCATCTACAAGGAAGGTGACGACTACTATTTGACCATTTGCAGCGGCGACGAAAGCAGTGGCCGCGGCACCTGCCTCATCTACCACACCAACGCGAACAAGGCAGATTACTTCCACAACTGGGAGTACAAGGGCCACGTCTTCGACTACGGCTCCAACGAAGCCCGTTTCGGTAGCTCCTGGGAACTGCCGGTCCTCTTGCCTTTGCAAGACCAAAACGGGAACCAGACCGAAAAGTTCATCTTCGCCATGTCCCCGGCCCCGGCTTCGACCGCCGACAACAACATCATCTATTGGATTGGAAGATTTGACCGCAACAGCTGCCGTTTCTTGCCAGATCATCCAGACCCGCGGCGCCTCGACTACGGCCCCAACGTCTTCACCGGTCCCAATGGCTTCATCGACCCCCTTAGCGGCGACGTGGTCATGACCACCATCAGCCAGTCCCAAAGGGAAAGCCGCGACCTCAGCATTTCCGGCTGGGCCCACAACGTCGGGATGGCCAGGAGGCTTTACTTCGACACCGCTACCAACGACCTTGGGAATACCTTTGTTTCCGGAGTCGCCAACCTCGCCGTAGAAACGGTGTACGAGGAATACGGGAAATCGACTGCCGAGGCTTCGTTCGACCTCTCATCCTTCAGAAGCGACATGTACCGCATCGAGATGGAAACTAACGGCGACGTCGAGGTAAGGGCCCGCATGAGCGAGGACGGCAGCGAATACACCACCGTCATCCTCCAAAACGGAAACGGGCAGGTTTCCACCGAACTCAACAAGAACAATGCCCCCGGTTCCCGCGGGACCTTCAATGCCCCCTTGAGCCAAGCCGGAAGCCATAAGCTCGACCTTCTGGTCGACCATAGCGAAATCGAGGCCATATTCGGGAATGAGCGCTCGATCTCGGCCCGCAGCTACCCCATCGACTATGACGCCTCGCGTCTTTCCTTTGCCGGCAGCGGCACCATCACCCACATCAAGATCACGACCTTGAAATCGATTTATGAATAAAAAGCTTCCCCTTCTTTTCTCACTCTTTCTCTGCCTCCCTTCCTGTGCCCCGGGGGCTTCCTCCTCTACTGGAGGAAGCGTTTTGAGCAACCCCGGATTCGAGCTTGGCTCCTACGAAGGATGGGTAGCGGAAGGGGCGGCCTTTTCCTTCGCCACCATCTCGTTGGCCGGGAGCGATGCCCTGCGCTTAAGGGTGGAAGGAACCTTCTACTACGACGGGGAACTAGGGGGAGAGGGGGCCACCGGCACCTTGACCTCGGAACCCTTCGTCCTCAAGGGAAACGGCCGCGTTTCCTATTTGCTAGGCGGAGGCAAGGACGAAAACCTTTGCCGGGTGGAACTTATTGACGAAGAAGGGGAGGTCCTGCTTAGCCAAGGAAACATCCTCTTCGATGAAGACTTTCCGTCCAAGAAGATGTACCGCCAGCACCTCGAGGCCAAGCAGTATGTGGGAGAAACATTGCGTCTACGCCTCGTGGACCAAGACTATGGGAACGACGGCTACAACTACTTGCTCTTCGACGGACTCGAACTCGATTCGACCCTCGAAGATGACCTCGGGACCTTGCTGGACGATGCCCAGGACTACGTCGAGAAGGCAGCGCCTCTAATCTCCGACACCTACCGCCACGCCTACCACCTCATGCCTCCGACCGGCTGGATGAACGATCCCAACGGCTTCACTTATTACGACGGTTACTACCACCTGTTCTATCAGCACAATCCCTATTCCCCGAATTGGGACACCATGCATTGGGGCCATGCCCGTAGCAAGGACCTGGTGAAATGGGAACACCTCCCGGTGGCCCTGGCCCCCGACGAGGACTATGACCGCGGCGGCTGCTTCTCCGGCGGGGCGGTGGTGAAAAACGGCTCCCTCGAACTTCTTTATACCTCCGTTTCCCCTAGCGGTGCCCAAACCCAGTCCCTCGCCACTTCCTACGATGGCCTCAACTTCAGCAAAAGGAGCCTCAATCCCGTCATTCCTTCTTCCCTGAACCTCGGAAGCGGCATCAACGACTTCCGCGATCCCTTCGTCTATGAACACGAGGGCCGTTACTACGCGGTCATCGGCTCCAAGAGCCCGCGGGGCGGGGGATTGCTCGGGCTTTATTCCTCGAGCGACTTATTGAGCTGGCGCTCGGTCGGCCCCATTTACGAAGGGACGGAAACCGGAGGCGGCATCTTCGAATGCCCGGGCTTGGCCCTCATGGGCGAAAAGGCCGTGGTTTTCTCTTCCCCCCAAAATGTCAGGGACGCCGACAAGGCTTCCTACCAAAACACCCATTCGGTCACCTACATGGTCGGGGACTTGGACCACGCGACCGGGAATTTCGTCAATGACGGAGGACCGGGTTACATGCAGGAGCTCGACAAGGGCTTCGACTTCTACGCCACCCAGGTTTACCAAGAAGAGGAGAGGACCTTGCTTTTAGGCTGGATGAACATGTGGGACCGCTCCAACGCCTCCAGTGCCTATGGCTGGACCGGGGAAGTGACCTTGCCGAGGGAAATAACCCTGAGGGACGGGCACGTTTACCAAGAACCGATCAGGGAACTGCGGGATTATTACCGAAACGAAACGGAAATTTCCGTCCCTAGCGGCACTTCGACCACGCAACTCCCGATTTCCGGCAACACGAAGCACATCTACGCGGAAATCGACGTTTCTTCCTTGGGATACGGCAAGGCCGGCTTCGAGCTCTTCGCTTCCCAGGAGCACGCCCTCCGTCTTTATTACGACGGAGCCGAGGGGCTTTTGGTCCTCGACCGCGAGGATTCGCCCTTCCCGATTGTGGCGAATACGGGGGATGGGGAGAAGCACCGGCGCTACGCCCGGGTCGAACCGGTGGACGGGAAGATCACCCTCGAGATCTTCCTCGACGTTTCTTGCTGCGAAGTGTTCGTTAACGGCGGCTACTACACGATGAGCGGCCTTTATTACCCCGACGAGGAAGGAAGCGGCATTTCCTTCTACCGCGAAGGCGGTTCTTCTTCTTTAAGCGGAGTCGCCCATGACATCGAGGTCGGACATGAGCTATAGGCCCCTTTTCCACATAACCCCGGATAGGGGCTGGATGAACGACCCCAATGGCTTTTCCTATTTCGGGGGTCGTTACCATCTTTTCGCCCAGCATAATCCCTACGATACCTGTTGGGGTCCCATGCACTGGGCCCACTACGTCTCCGAGGACCTCGTGCTTTTCTCGGACGCGGGTATCGCCTTATATCCCGACGAACCCTACAAGAAGCCCAACGGCTGCTTCTCCGGTTCCGCCATCGAGTACGAAGGGGGCCACCTCCTGATGTACACGGTTTCCGACGAGGATAGCCAGCGCCAGGCCTTGGCCTTAAGCAAGGACGGGGTGACTTACGGCGACTATCCTGCCAACCCCATCATCGGGCGCGACGAACTGCCGGAAAAATATAGCCTTCGGGACTTCCGCGATCCCAAGCTCTTCTACCACGAGGGGTATTACTACGCCCTCATCGGGGGACGGCACGTCCTCGACGGGGCCACTTTGCTGCTATTTCGGGGATTAACCCCGCAAACCCTTTCCTTCTACAGCGAATTCTACGCCCGCCCCGATGCCGGGGAAGGGATGATGGAATGTCCCGACCTCGTCTTCTTCGGGGAGACGGCCCTCCTTCTTTATAGCCCTCAGTTCCGGCCCCGGGACGGGAAGTGCTCTTTCCAAAACGTCCATAGTTCGGTCTATGTCCTCGGCAAGGTCGACTTCACCTCCGGGAAGTTCATCGCCAGTAGCGAGGAGAGGGAATTCGACAAGGGCTTCGACTTCTACGCCGCCCAGACCCTGAGCCATGACGGGCACGTGTATCTAAGCGCCTGGAACAACATGTGGGACCGCGACTACCCCTCCTCCGAGGAAGGCTATGCCGGGGGTTTGGTCTTGACCAGGGAAATAAGCCTCCATGGCGACGAAATCCGCCAGAAATTCGTCGACGCCCTCGAGCGTTACGAAGAGGACTTCGACTTCTTGCCCGGGGATAGCCTCCCTTCTTCCTGCCGGTTGCGCCTGACCCTTGATGTCTCAAGGGGCGGGGTTTTGTACATCCACGACGGCCTAAGCCTCCGCTTCCTCCCCGAGGAAAGGATCCTGGAGGTCAAGCGCGAAAGGATGGAGAAAAGCGTCCACGAGTCGGACGGGAGCTTGAGCCGGGTTCGTTACGCCCCCCTCAAGGGCAACCTCGCCGACTTTCGTCTCGACATCGTGATCGACAACTCGGTTATCGAAATGGTGCTCGGGGAAGGGGAATACACCTTCTCCATGACCTATTTCACCTATCTTCCACCGCGGTTACTTGCCGCCGGGCCGATGATGATCAAGGACTCCTCATGCCGCGCCCTAGTAAAAGGAGGGACCGATTGATGTCCAAGAAAATCCTCATACCCCTCTTGCCGGCCCTGCTCGTTTTGGCGGCCTGCGAAACCGCACCCGCGGGATCCGACCCCGGGTCGACCGGTACTTCCGTTGATACGGGCAATCTTCCGACCAGCATCGTCAACGGCAGTTTCGAAAACGGCCTCGAAGGCTGGACGGCCGGAGGCTCCGGCGCCTTCGTCGAAGACGACGTCAGCGATCTGACCGCCTTTAGCGACGGGGTGTTGGCCGACAAGGAGGGAACCTACGTCTATGCCGGGGGTACCTACTCCTTGGCCTCCTTCACCGGGACCATGCAAAGCGACCCCTTCATCCTCGGGGGCATCGGACAAATCGCCCTGAAGATGGGGGCCATGAAAAACGCCGACCTTTGCTACATTGAGTTCTACGAGGTCGGGAACGACACCCCCTTGAGCTTTACCGCGAACGGGGGAGAGGAAAGCCTGACCAAGCTTACCAATGCCGATTTCGACGGAGAGGGCATCACCAGCCACCTCATCCGCAACGTCGTCGATCTCTCGGCCTACCTCGATAAGTTCATCTACATCAAGGTCACGGACAACGACATCGGCTCGAGTTACGAAGACTATTCCTTCTGCAACCTCGACGACTTCAAGGTCCTTAATAGCCTCACCGAGTTCAACGACGCGATGGTGGAGCGCGAGGACGCCTTGTACGCGAACAAACAGGAGCCCATCGACCAGGATCCCCCGGTGACGAAGCTTCGCAACGGGAACTTCGAAACCGGCGATACCTCCTATTGGCTTTCCACGAGCGGCACCGTCTTCAAGCAAGCCGGCCTTTTGATGGATAGCAAAGGCACCTACTGGGAAGAAGCCCGCGAATACTTCGGGGAAGGTAGTTACTTCCTCTCCAGCTTCGTGAGCGAAGAACTGACCGGGGCCATCAGGAGCGAGAAGTTCACCGTCACCGACGAAGACGGGGACGGGCATAGTTACGTCTCCTTCATGATCGGTGGCGGACGCGATGCCTCCAACTACGTGGCCGTGGTCGACGGCAGCACCGGCATCGAACTGATGCGGCAAGCCAACATCGCCTTCAAAGATCCGACCTTGGCCCAAGGGCTCGTCACCTACTACCTCGACGTATCCGACTACATAGGTGACGTCCTCTACTTCTCGGTCGTCGACGGGGCTAGCGGCGGCGGCTTCGCCGGCATCGAGGTCGACGACTTCCGCATCAACCTGAGCCTTGCCGAACTCGAATCAAGCATCGCCGAAAAGAAAGCCTGGGCCAGCGGCAATCCTTCCGCCCACGACGACACAAACAAGGCCCTCCAGGCCCTCTATAACGGCGGGATGAGCTTCCCGCTTGCCGGTAGTGCCCCGGCGGTCAAGGAAAGCGGCGGTTACGCCCTCGACCTAAAGATGTCTCCCGGCACCTATAGCCTCCTTACCTATCTTTCGAGGATAGAAGCCACCGACGACTACACTTCCTCCGATGACCTGAAGCGGGAAATCGTTTCCGGGTCTTGCGACGGGAGTACGGTCGACGTCAGCAACCCCGCTTCCGTCGACATGTCGACGGCCGGGGAGTACGTCTATGAGGTGAAGATCAGCGATGCCTATGGGCAGTCGACGACCACCCGTATCCGCATCACCACCATCGAAGACCTCAGTTACTCCAACACCATCGAAAACGGAGACTTCGAAACCGGCGATGCCAGCGGCTGGGAACTCGTGGCCGGGACCGCGAACCTCGCGACCGCGATAAGTAGCGAAACCGTCTTCTGGGCCGAGGAAATCCCCTTCAACAAGCAGGGGACCTGGTTCTGGAACGGCTGGACCGCGGCGGCCGAAGCCGATACCTACACCATCCGCAGCACCGTCTTTACCCTCGGAGGCTCCGGTTACATCAGCTTCAAGATCGGGGGACGCACGGCTTACGTGAACCTCAGGACCGAATCCGGCGACCTCCTAGCCACCTACTACAACTCGGCCTTCAATAGCGCCACCCCGCCCTTCCCCTACATCGCCGACGGTTCCTTCACCGGGACCATGGTTCCCTACGTGGCCGATGTCCGGGAATACATGGGGCAAAACCTCTACATCGAACTCGTCGACAATGGCACCGCCGATTGGGGCGTGGGCTTCTTCGACGACATCAAGACCTACTACGCTTCGGCGGTTGATATCGGCTCGATGCGCGACACCGTTAGCCAAAACGGCGTCAACGTCGACATTCCTTATCGCTGGGCCAGCGAAATGTAGGAAACCAATTGAAAGGGGAAAATCAATGAACAAGAAAAAGACCATATTGATGCTCTCCTCTCTTCCGGTGTTGGCCTTCGGCTCCCTCCTCGCGGTGGGAGTCAAGGCCCCCGAAGGGGTTAGGGCATCTGACGGAAACGCCACCGGCACCACGCCGGTGACAACCCTCACCAACGGCGGTTTCGAAACCGGCGATCTCACCGGGTGGGAAATAATCTCCGGTGATGTTTGGAGCGATACTCGCTCGGTCATATCCGCCGCCACCGGTGGTACTTATTGGACAGGCCGCCATGTTTTCATGGATGGGGAATACGCCATTAGTACCTTTTACATCGAAGATCTCACTGGCACCCTAAGGAGTGAGACCTTCAGCGTCATTGACGAAGATGGGGACGGCCGCAGCTTCGTTTCGTTCATGTTGGCGGGCGGCAAAGACCAGAACAACTTTTATGTCGCCATCAACGATGCCGAAACGGGCAGTGAGTTGATCAAACAAAGCAACGTCTACTTCTCCGATCCCGCGCTTGCCCAATCTCTTATCACTTACATTGTCGAAGTCAGCGATTACATCGGCCAAAATCTTTATTTCACCATCGTCGACAACCCTTCTTCCGATGCATTTAAAGCCGTTATCGTAGATGATTTCGAAATCAACCTCGAAGAAGACGATATCCTCGCAAAGATTGCGGAATTGCGGGAATTCGCCGATACGACCGCTTCGGCCGACCCGATAGCCCAACCAGCTTATCAGAACCTGTACTACAACCAAATGCGGTTCCCGAGCTTAGGCGGGGATGCCCCGGTCATTGCCGATGTCGATGGCTATGCCCTCGATATCCAATTGACTCCACAGACCATCAACCTGCACGACTATCTCGCGCAGATCGAGGTCATCGACGACGGCACTTCGCGCAACGAATTGGTGGAGACCATTGAAGGCGCGACCAAAGACGGTTCTCCTTATTCCTTGGAAGGACTCGATTTATCCGCTCTCGTCCTTGAAGACGGTACTTATGAGTTCACCGTGGGTTATGCCGACGCCGCCGGACAAAAATCCACGACCAAGATCCGCTTTTGCGTTTCATCGGATGTCAACTATGACAACGAAATCGTCAACGGTGACTTCGAAACCGGCAACATGGACGGCTGGACCGTTTCCAAGGGGAAAGTCGATGTTTCCGCGGCCGTAATCAGTGATTCCTATTACTGGGTCGAGCAGGTTCCTTACAACCAGCATGGTTCCTTCCACTTCGATGGTTGGAAGGCTAACACCGTCGAGGCTGAGGGTTATGCCATCAAGAGCAGCAATTTCACTCTCGGCGGGTCCGGCTTCATCAGCGTCCGCATGGGTGGACGGGCGGCCAAAGTCAACGTCTACACTGTTGGTGAAAACCAGCTCATCAAAACGGTAACCAATACCGCCTATTCCGGAGATTCGTTCCCGTCGGTCGCTAGTGGCAACCGTCAAGGGACGATGGTCAAATACCTCATCGACCTTTCCGAACACCTCGGGAAAAATCTCTACGTCGAGTTGGAAGACGATGGCTCGATGCCTAATGACTGGGCCGTGGCCTTCTTTGACGAAGTCGTGACTTACTACGAAGAAGTCCCGGCTTTCGGGGTGGATGTTCTCACCCAAAATAAACTCGGTACCATTGAGCACGCGGCCATTCCAAATGAATTCGAGCCGGGCGCCAATACCTTGGTAAATACCGCCTACACCTTCCTCGAGAAGTACTTCGATACCTTCCGGGCCCTTGGCAAGAACTTCACCTACTGCGATGCCCAAAACGTCTATGACGCCACTTTGGAAACGCTGTATCAGGAATACCTGACCCTCGGTTCCGAGGCCAAGGCAATCGTCGACGCCACGAAGGACTTCAACTACGTCGGGGCCGCCATCACCTCGGAAATCACCACCGACTGCACGGTCGGGGAATCCCTCGCCAATTATGCCCGCATACGGCAAACCGACGCTTCGGGGAACGCCCTTTTCCAAGGGGCCATGGCCGATGACAATACCCTCATCGCCATCCTCTCCTGCGGCGCCCTCGCGGTCCTCGGACTCTTAGCCGGCGGCATCGTTCTTTGCAAAAAGAAGAAGGCCAATTGAGGCATAATAAGTAAAACAAAGTAGGAGAAGTGGTATGGCAAGCATCGTTGACGTCGCAAAGAAGGCCGGGGTCGGGAAGTCCACGGTTTCCCGTTACCTCAACGGGTCGGGTTATGTTTCGAAGGCCAACGCCGAGAAGATCGGCGAGGCCATCAAGGAACTGAACTACGAACCCAATAGCCTTGGGAGGATGCTTAAGCTCAATAAAAGCTACACCCTTGCCCTCTGCGTGCCGATGCTGAGCCACCCCTTCTTCTCCAAGTTCGCCGAGGCCCTCGAAAAAGCCCTCTACGAGGCCGGGGGCGAGGACCTTAGCAAGCTCGTCATACTAAGCGAACGGGAAGGCCAGTTGGAACAGCTGGTCTCCCGCAAGCAAATCGACGGCCTCATCATCGTCACTCATAAACCCCTCGAAGAATCGACCCTTTCCATCCCCATGGTCACCATCGACCGGGTGGTGGGGAAGGTTCCCTGCATCACCTCCGACAACTACGAAGCCTCGGCCAAGGCCCTCGAGTACCTTTACGGAAAGGGCTACCGCCGCATCGGCTTCATCGGGGGCTGCCCGAAGGTGCCTTCCGAGGTGACGAGGCGCCACGACGCCTATTTGGACTTCGTGGCTTCCCATAGCCTCGAGGACCTTTCCTGGTACCAGGACTTCATGCACGGGGAGGAGTGCCGCAGGGCCGACGAATATTTGTCAAGCCACCCTGACCTCGATGCCGTCCTTGCCACCTCCGACTCCTTCGCGTTTGCTTTGTACCGGTGTTCTTTATTACGGGATAAGCCCCTACCGATTATCGCCTACGACGGCTGCATGGACGACTGGATCCAAACCCCGCGCTTCACTTCATTGGTCCAAGACATCGACCAAATGGCCTCAAAGGCCCTGGAGACGATACTGGCTTTGCTAGGCGGAGAGAAGAGAACCGGCAAAAGCGTGGTCCCCACTTTGTTCAGAAAGGGTGATACCGCATGATCCACCTTTACGGAGAAATATTGTCCGACGTCTATACCGAAGGCGGCCGTCAGGTCTTTTATCCGGGCGGGGCGGCCTACAACGTCGCCTGCGCCGTCGCTTCCCTCGGCGGGAAAGCCGGTTTCTCGGGAGCCCTCGGAGACGATGAAATCGGCCGCTTTCTTTTGGAAGATTCCCGCAAAAGGGGGTTGTCCTACGTCGATATCGACGTCCATGACGGCCTTTCCTCGACCGCGGCCTACGTCACCAACGTCGACGGGGAGAGGACCTTTTCCTTCGTTCGGCAAGGGGTCGACGGCCTCATTCCTCTCGGCCGGATGGTGGAAAGGGTGAAGGAAAAAGACATCGTCCATTTCGGGTCCTTGCTCCTTTCCCTAGACGAAGGCTACGCCCGTCTAAATGAGGGCCTCCACCTGGCCAAAAGCCTCGGTACCCGTCTTTCCTTTGACGTGAACTACCGGGCTTCCCTATTTAGAAACGAAGAGGAGGCCAGGGAACGTTATCTGGACATTCTTCCCCATTTCGATTACGTCAAGATGTCGGAAGAGGAAGTCTTGTGGCTGGCCGGGTCTTCTTCCTTGTACCGTTCCTCCGTACGGCTTTGCCGCGAAGGGCAACTGCTCATCGTTTCCCTTGGCCACAAGGGTTCGCTCTACGTTTACCAAGGCGAAATCAAGGCCGTGCCCGTGACCCCGCTTCAGCCCCTCGACGCCACTGGGGCCGGGGACAACTTCTGGGCCTACGTCCTTTTTGCCCTCGACGGGCTCAAGGAGCCTTTGTCCGGGCCGATTCTAGCCGACACGTTGAAGCACGCTAACGTCTGCGGCGCCCTTTCCACCTTGCGCCGCGGCGGGGTCGGGGTGACCCCGAGCCTTGAGGAAATAAGCGCAAAAGCCGATGGCCTTCTTTGATTTGTTCAAAAAACCGTATCGTCCCGGCGACGAGAGGCTGCCGAAGAACCGCTTCAGGGCCTACTTCGACGTCATGTTCGGGCGCTATCCGAAAATGCTGGCCCTTTCCTTTCTCTCCTTCCTCTTCTTCTTGCCCTTTTTGGCCCTTACGGTCCTCAAGGACGTCTACGCCATGAGCTTGCCTGCCGACGTCCCTAATGACGTCTTGGCTTATCGGGAAGCCACCATCGCCGTGGCGTACGCCCTTCTTTCCATCCCCTTCCTCATGCTTTTCTTCTATGGACTCGGAGCCTCGGCCGAGGCCACCCAGAAACTCGTCTACCAAGACCCGACCGTTACCGCCTTTTCGGCCTTCGGGGACGGATTAAGGCGCAACTACAAGTCCTCGCTCTTAGGCGGTTTCGCCTTTGGCCTCGGCTTCTTCCTCATCTATAGTGGGATCTACGTCTATTCTTCCCTCGAGGGCTTCCCTTTGTTTTTATCCATCGCCCTCCTCGTCGTTTCCCTTTTCGTGACCCTCTATTTTTTCCACTTGGCCATGGTCCTACTGACTTCCGGGGCCGTCTACGCCTTCTCCTTCAAGGCCTCGCTCAAGAATTCGGCCTATCTTTCCCTCGTTAGTTATTTCCCGGGTGTTCTGGTCTTCCTTTTGGCCTTTGCCTTCGCCATCCCCGTCTTTCTTACCAACATCTGGCTCTTGCAGGGCCTCTTCGCCCTCCTTTGCCTCTTCTACGGCTTTGCCCACCTCAACCTCGTCTATTGCCTTTACGGCGATTACGTCTTCGACCGCTACATCAATAAAATCCATGCCCCGGAGGAGGTCGACCGGGGTCTCGACAGGAGGAAGTAACCATGTCCGACATCGCGCTTCATAACGTCATCAAGGTCTACGAAGGGGGGACCAAGGCCATCAAAGGGATCAGCCTCTACATCCCCGACGGGGAATTCGCCGTCCTCATTGGTCCCAGCGGCTGCGGGAAATCCACCCTTCTAAGGATGATTGCCGGACTTGAAGAAATAACTTCCGGTGACCTCTATATCGGGGGCAAGAAGGCCAACGAACTGGCTCCCCGGGATCGGGGAGTGGCCATGGTCTTCCAAAACTACGCCCTTTATCCCCACAAGACTGTCTATGAGAACATGGCCTTCGGTCTCAAGATGGCCAAGCTCGAGAAAAAGGAAGTGGAAAGAAGGGTTTACGAAGCCAGCGACATTTTGGGACTAAGGGAATACTTGACTCGGAAGCCTAGGGCCCTATCGGGCGGCCAGAAGCAACGGGTGGCCTTAGGGCGGGCCATCGTCAAGGAACCGGGGGTCTTCCTCTTCGACGAGCCCCTCAGCAACCTCGATGCGAAGCTACGGGCCGAGATGCGGAGCCAGCTCAGCAAACTCCACGACCGGCTGAAGACCACCTTCGTCTACGTCACCCACGACCAAAGCGAAGCCATGTCGATGGCCGAGCGTATCATCGTCATCAAAAACGGCCTCGTCGAGCAAGACGACATTCCCCAGGAAGTCTATGACCATCCCTCCGATACCTTCGTCGCCACCTTCCTCGGGATGCCTCCGATGAACCTTTTGGAAGCCGAGGTCAAGCGGGAAAAGGGAAAGGTTCTCGCGGAAGCGGCGGGCCAAAGCCTGAACCTAGGAAGCGAGAAGCGCCTCTACCACGGCTTCATAGGCGGGAAGGCCAAGCTCGGCATTAGGCCCGACGACGTCCGTTTTTCTCAAAAAGGCCTCCGTTTTGCGGTGGAAGTGGTGGAACAACTCGGGTCCGAGGCCTTGTGCCACGGCTTATTGGAAGACGGCTCTTCCTGCGTGGTGAAAAGCCCCTACGACCCGACACTTCTTCCCGGCAGCGTCCGCTTCGTGGAAATCGATCCTAAGAGGGCCCATCTCTTCACCGAAGAAGGAACGCGCCTCCTGGACGTGGCCAGCCACGCCTACATCCCCGCCCTTTTGAAAGACGGGAAAAAGCTGACCTACGCCAAACGTGAACACGATTTGAGTGAAGAAGACCAAGCGCGTTTACTCCCCGAAGTGAGGACCGGAATGGTCAAGGCCCTATTGGTCATCCCCTCTTCCGCCTTCAAGCTCGACGAGAAGGGACTACGGGGCAAGATTACCTACGCCCGGGTCGGGCGCAAGGGCAGCCTCCTCTTCCTCGACGTCGAGGGCCTGCCTTCCTTGCTTCCGGCCTTCGTGGAGGAAAAAGAGCTGAAAGTCGGGGAGACCGTCGGGGTTTCCTTCGATGTCGCTACCGCTTCTTTGAAGAACGAAGAAGGAACCCTTTCCCTCTTCGCGAGCCACCCCTTCACTTCCGGTCACGGAAAGGGCGAGGCCAAAAACGGGATCCTCAGGGTCGGACCCTTGAAGCTAAGGGTCGAGGGCCTCGGGGACGGACCCCATCAGGTCGAAATCCCCTATGACGCCTGGACCCACATCACTGACAAGAAGGCCATGAAGGAGGCGGTGGTGCGCCTACGGCCCGTCAACGAAAGCGACCAAGGGGAATTCACCTTGCTTTACGTCAACGCCGAAGGGTTCGAGGACTACTTGGTTTTGAAGGGCAACAAGGACGATACCTGCTTCGCCCACAAGAAGATGGCCTTCGGGCTCGATCTCTCCAAGGTCCAAATTTCCTGAAGGCTATTAGAAAAGCCTTTTCTTATCTATAATCCCATTGCATGAATTTCCTTCGCAATGCCCTTGCCGAACTCCTCGGAACCCTGGCCTTCGGCTTTTTGTCCCTCAGCTCCTGTCTCTTTACCGAGGCCTGGGGGATCACCTATTTGACGCCTCTATTCTTCGGCCTCTCCTTCATGGTGGCCTATTATTCCTACATGCCCTTCGGGCGCGGCCATTTCGATCCCTCCCTCGGCTTCTCCCTCCTTCTGACCAAGAAAGAGGGGATCCTCGAATTCGTCTTCAATGGAATCGGGCAGTTCGTGGGGATGTTCTTGGCCGCTCTTACGACCGGGGGCCTTTATCTCCTTGTGGGGAATAGTAGGGCCTTTGAAGGCCCTTCCTATCCCGTCTATAGTTTGCGCGACGGGATCTCCGGTCTCTCCCTCATGTGGGTCTTCTTCTTCTTTGCCATCATGACCGCGGTCTTCTCCTTCTTCTACCTCCAGGTCAAAAGCCGGAAGGAATACAATGCCGCCTCCGGCCTCATCCTGGCCTTGGGCTACGCCCTCTTCGGGGCCTTGTCCCTCCTAGTCGTCCATGGGATTCCCTATGTCGGTCAGCCCTTCCTGGCCCTAGCCACCAACATCGTGGCCAGCTTCCTCCCCAATGGCGGGTCTGCAGACCTCAGCTGGTCCGAAACCTGGATCTATGTCCTGGCTCCCTTCCTGGGTGCCGCCTTCGGGGCTTCGATCTACGTCCTCTTGAACCACCGCCTCAACAAGCTCAAGGGCATCCGGATCAAGGACGTCCGTTGACGAAAATCAGTCTTCTAAGCCCCACGTTTGACGCGTGGGGCTTTTTCTTTCCCAAAACAAATACCGACATGATTCATCTATGTTCTGCGGAGTTTTTCTACATCAAAAAGAAAAGCCCCGAGGGGCTTATGTTGGGAATCGGGGGACGATCAGGCCACTTCCAGGATGGGCGGATAGGAGTAGTCGTAGTAGGAGATTTCCCCTTCTTTTTGGGCGTAGTAATGAAGGAGGGTCTTCTCGTGGATGATGGCGTGGTCGAGGTGGGAACGGATGATGAGGATATCGCCGCTTTGTTTGATCTCTGCCTCATCGTTTGATAGGAGGGCCTTGGCCTTGTCGATGGCCCCTTCCTGGTAGGAAGAATAGAGGGCCTTGGCCTCTAGGAGGTTCCCTTCCGCGGGATCCCCAAGATCGGTGTAGAGACCGTTTTCGTCCTCATTGTCCATTTGGTAGAAGGGTTCTTCACCGTTCTTAAAGCCGAGGAAGGTGAGGATGAAGGGTTTTGGGTCGAGGCTCATCTTGTGTCCGGCCAAGGACAGGCTTTCTTCCTCTTCTATGAGGAGGGCGCTTTCCTTGAGGCGCCTATTCAAGAGGGTGCCCGACTCGTAACGTCCCGTCCCTTCCTTGAGCCCGAGGGCCTCAAGGATTGGGGTCGCTTCCCCTTTGCTTATCTCTTGGAAATCGTCCGTTACTTCGACCGGGAACTCCGGGAAGGAGGGGAGGGCATAGGAGAAGCGGTAGGACCAGGTTTCCTCATCGAGGCTCAGGGACAAAGACTTCAGATAAGTCTTTTCGATCGAGGCCTTGAAGGCAAAGGGCTTGTCGTTTCGGGTTCCCGCATAGGCGATGTCGGCGGAGCTAGGGCCGGAAGAGAGGACCTGCCAGGAAAGGTCGGAGTCGTTTTTCTGAAGCTTGGAGATGGCTTGCATGGCTCCCTCGGGTACCATCCGGTTGAGCTCGAGGCAGGGGATGACGTAAGGTGCGGTCAAATCGCGGAAGCTGGCTTCCGGGACCCCATAGGGGTAGGGGATGGTTACATATTCCCCATCGACGAGGCGGTATTCGTAGAGGACCCCATCGAGGACATAGAGGAAGCGTTCGGACATGGCCCCCTCCCTTTCCTCTTTTATATAGAGGCGGTGGGTCCCTCCGTCATATTGGATTTCCCTTTGGCTTCTCGGCCCCTCGGCCTTGAGGCTGAAGGTGGCGGGCAAGAGGAAGTCGGGGCTTTGGGTCTTGGCCACGATCTCCCCCAGTAACTCGACGGCGTCGGCAGGGAAGAGGTTGCGTCCCTCCGAGCAGGCCGAAACTAGGGGCAGGAGGCTTATAAGTAAGGCAATTGTCCTATTCTTCATTCTTGGCTCCAGGTCAGGTCGTAGACCGGATAGGCAACTTCCGCGACTCCGTAGTAGAAGCGGCCTTTCTTGGCTTCTTCTTCGTAGTTCGAGAGGAGGCCGTTTTCGAATTCATAGGTCCCCCGCGGGCAAGTGACGGTGAAGGAATTGAGGCCGCGGATGGAAAAGGCGGTGTCGTCCTTCTTCAAGGTCTCGATGAGGTCGGAGGGGAAGTCGAGGACGTTAGTAGAGAATTCCATTTCGAGGGCATTGAGGAAACCTTGGCCCTCATCGAAGACTTCTTCCCGGTGGCAGCGTTTGCTCCCGTCTTCGCCGACCGAGGCGGCATAGATATAAAGCTTTTCGTCCTCGCGCTTGAGGTAATGGTATTCCTCGCTGATACGGCCTTGGTCCTCGATCCTTTGGTAACGGTAGCCCTCCTGGAAGGAGAGGCGGATCGTCTTCTTGATGCTTTCCGTCTCCTCTTCGTAGGTATAGCGGCTCGGCCTCACGAAGCCCTCGTCCTGATAGGCGGAGGCGTAGCCCTCCAAGGTTTCGATTCCTTCATCGTAACCCAAAGACACCGGCCCGCAGGAAGTGAGGCTCAGGCTTAGGGGAAGAAGGAAGGCCGTAAGGGCCAAAATGCGTTTCATATTCGGTTAGGGGAGTAGACCCCTCAAGAATATATATTCTTTTTACCCGCGAGGAAAGACGGGCGAGAAAAAGCGATGGATCCTAAGGCCACGTTTCCGGGCGTATCGAAAAGCGTTGTTTTCCCCCTTGCCAGTCCCTTTTTCCGCGCGTATAGTTTGGCCGTTGCCGTGAGCCTACGGCCTTTTAATGGGGTATCCCTTGATACGCCCGGAACCGTGGGCTTAGGAAAAGGAGCAGAAAGAGAAAGAAAATGCCAACGATCAACCAGTTAGTGCGGTCGGGGCGGAAGACCGCCAAGACCAAGAGCAAATCGCCGGCCCTTGGGAAGCGCTTCAATAGCCTCACCAAGCACGAGACGGCCCAGCCCAGCGCCCAGAAGCGCGGGGTCTGCACCCGTGTCGGCGTCATGACCCCGAAGAAGCCGAACTCGGCTCTAAGGAAATACGCCCGTGTCCGTCTTAGCAACGGCTACGAAGTGACCGCCTACATCGGCGGGGAGGGGCACAACCTCCAGGACCACTCGACGGTCATGATCCGCGGAGGCCGCGTCAAGGACCTCCCGGGCGTCCGTTACCACATCATCCGCGGGACCCTTGACTGCGCCGGCATCGAAGCCAGGCGCCAAGGCCGCAGCCTCTACGGCACCAAGAAGCCGAAGGCCGCCAAGTAAGGGAGGGAGAAACCATGTCACGCAAGGGAAAAACCATCAAGCGGGATGTCTTGCCCGACCCCGTTTACAATAGCAAGCTCGTCACCCGCCTCATCAACCGCGTCATGTACGACGGGAAGAGGGGGACGGCCCAGACCATCATCTACAAGGCCTTCAAGAAGATCGAAGCCAAGACCGAAAAGCCGGCCATCGACGTCTTCGCGACCGCCATCAACAACATCATGCCTGAGGTCGAACTGAAGGTCCGCCGGATCGGGGCCGCCAACTACCAGGTCCCGGTCGAAGTCTCGCCCGAAAGGAAGCAGACCCTGGGCCTTCGCTGGCTCGTGACCTACAGCCGTCTCCGCAACGAGAAGACGATGGAAGAGAAGCTGGCCGCCGAGATCATCGATGCCGCCAACGGCACCGGGGCCTCGATCAAGAAGAAGGAAGACGTCCACAAGATGGCGGAAGCCAACAAAGCCTACGCCCACTATCGCTGGTAGGAGGATTTTATGGCTGAGGAAAAGCTGAACACCAAAGATATCGAAATCTACGACCTTAACCATACCCGGAACATCGGAATCATGGCCCACATCGACGCGGGCAAGACCACGACGACCGAACGGATCCTCTATTACACCGGACGGACCCACAAGATCGGCGAAGTCCACGAAGGGACCGCCGTCATGGACTGGATGGAAGAGGAACAGGAACGCGGTATCACCATCACCTCGTCGGCCACCACCTGCTTCTGGAAGGGGAACCGGATCAACATCATCGACACCCCGGGGCACGTCGACTTCACGGTTGAAGTCGAGCGCTCCCTCCGGGTCCTCGACGGGGCCGTCACCGTCCTCGACTCCAAGAACGGGGTCGAGCCCCAGACCGAAACCGTCTGGCGCCAGGGCACCAAGTACAACGTCCCCCGTATCGTCTTCTGCAACAAGATGGACGCCATCGGGGCCGACTTCGACATGTGTCTCGAGTCCCTCAAGGACAAGCTGGCCGCCAACGCCCCCGCCGTCCAATGCCCGATCGGCCGTGAAAATGGCTTCAAGGGCGTGGTCGACATCATCGAACGCAAGGCCTACATCTACACCGACGACAAGTCGGAGATGCCGGCCGCTAGCGAAATCCCGGCCGAACTCAAGGACAAGGTCGAGAACTACCGGACCATCCTCCTCGAGAAACTCGCCGACTTCGACGACGAGATCATGATGCTGGTCCTCGACGGACAAGACGTCCCCGTCGACCTCATCAAGAAGACCATCCGCAAGGCCGTCCTGACCGGGACCTTCTTCCCGGTCTTCTGCGGGACCGCCTACAAGAACAAGGGCATCCAGCCCTTGCTCGACGGGGTCATCGATTACCTGCCCTCGCCGCTTGACATCCCGGGTCAGAATGGTGTCCTCGACGACGAGGAATACACCACCACCCCGGACGACAAGAAGCCCTTCGTCGGCCTGGCCTTCAAGATCGCCACCGACCCCTTCATCGGGCGTCTGGCCTATGTCCGGGTCTACCAAGGGGTCCTGAAGTCCGGCTCCTACGTCCTCAATTCCTCGAACGGGAACCAGGAACGGATCGCCCGTTTGGTCCTCATGCACGCCAACAGGCGGCAGGAAGTCGAAAGCCTCAAGGCCGGGGAAATCGGGGCCGTCGTCGGTCTCAAGACCACGACCACCGGCGATACCCTCACCGATCCCAGTTGCCCCGTCATCCTCGAAAACCTCGTCTTCCCGGAACCGGTTCTGGAAGAGGCCGTCGAGCCCAAGACCAAGGCCGACCAGGAAAAGATGTCGACTGCCCTCTCGAAGCTAGCCGAAGAAGACCCGACCTTCCGGGTCCACACCAATGCCGAAACCGGCCAGACCATCATCGCCGGGGTCGGCGAACTCCAACTCGACGTCTTGGTCGAGCGGATGCGCCGGGAATTCGGGGTCGACGTCAACGTCGGCGCCCCCCAGGTCAACTACCGCGAAACCATCAAGAAGGCCGGGGAAGCCCAGGGCCGTTACGTCAAGCAGACCGGCGGCCACGGCCAATACGGCGACGTTTGGATCCGCTTCGAACCCAACCCGGGCAAGGGCTTCGAGTTCGTCGATGCCATCGTCGGCGGCGCCATCCCGAAGGAATTCATCAAGCCGACCCAGCAGGGTCTTGAAGAAGCCCTGCAGCGCGGTCTCCTCGCCGGTTACCCGGTGATCGACGTCAAAGCCACCCTCTTCGACGGTAGCTACCACGATGTCGACTCCTCGGAAGCCGCCTACAAGGTGGCGGCCTCCTTGGCCCTCAAAAACGCCGCTTCGAAGTGCGACCCGGTCCTGCTCGAACCGATCATGAAGGTCGAGATCACGGTCCCGGAACAGTACTACGGCGACGTCATCGGCGACATCAGCCGCCGGAGAGGCCAGCTGACCGGGGAAACCCAACGCGGCAACGCCAAGCAGGTCGACTGCGAGGTCCCGCTGGCCGAGATGTTCGGCTACGTCACCGACCTCCGCTCCTTGACCCAAGGGCGCGGCAACTTCACGATGAGCTTCGACCACTACGGGGAGTGCCCCAGGTTCGTGGCCGAGGCCGTCATCAAGAAGAACAGCGGCAAGTAATCCTTACTTTGTAAGAGATTGATTAAACAGAACCGTTGCTCTAAAATCATCTAGCCTTGCAATAGGAAAAAAGACCATATTCGGAGGAAATTAGAAGAAAATGGCAAAAGAAAAGTTCAACCGTGACCGGGTCCACGTCAACGTCGGGACCATCGGCCACGTCGACCACGGCAAGACCACCCTCACCGCCGCCATCACCCACGTGTTGGCCATGAAGGGCTTGGCCAAGGACATGGCGTACGACCAGATCGACGCCAACCCGGAAGAAAAGGCCCGTGGCATCACGATCAACACCGCCCACGTCGAATACGAAACCGACAAGCGGCACTATGCCCACGTCGACTGCCCGGGGCACGCTGACTACGTCAAGAACATGATCACCGGGGCCGCCCAGATGGACGGCGCCATCCTCGTCGTCAGCGCCGCCGACGGCGTCATGCCGCAGACCCGTGAGCACGTCCTGCTCGCCCGTCAGGTCGGCGTTCCCTACATCATCGTCTTCCTCAACAAGACCGACATGGTCGACGACCCCGAACTCATCGACATCGTCGAGATGGACGTCCGCGACCTCCTCACGAAGTACAACTTCCCGGGGGACGAAGTGCCCGTCATCCGCGGTTCCGCCAAGTTGGCCGGGGAAGCCAAGAGCATCGACGATCCGGCCTGCAAGCCGATCCTCGAGCTCCTCGACGCCCTTGACACCTACATCCCCGATCCGGCCCGTGAGAACGACAAGCCCTTCCTCATGCCGATCGAAGACGTCATGACCATCTCCGGCCGTGGCACCGTCGTCACCGGCCGTGTCGAACGTGGTATGGCCAAGCTCAACGACGAAGTCGAAATCGTCGGCATCAAGCCCACCCAGAAGTCCGTCATCACCGGCCTTGAAATGTTCCGCAAGACCCTCGACTTCGTCGAAGGCGGGGACAACGCCGGCGTCCTTCTCCGCGGCATCAACCGCGACCAGGTCGAACGAGGCCAGGTCCTTGCCAAGCCGGGATCCATCGTCCCGCACGACAAGTTCACCGCCACCGTCTACGTCTTGACCAAGGAAGAAGGCGGCCGTCACACTGCCTTCCTCAACGGCTATCGTCCGCAGTTCTTCTTCCGGACCACCGACATCACCGGCACCATCTCGCTCCCGGCCGGGACCGACATGGTCATGCCCGGTGACCACGTCACCCTCACCGTCGAGCTGATCCACCCGGTCGCTCTCGAAAAGGGCACCAAGTTCTCGATCCGCGAAGGCGGCAAGACCGTCGGCGCCGGGACCGTCGCCGAAATCCTCAAGTAAGGGTTTCGTCTCTTAGTTCCCTAGGCCTGGGGTAACCCCCGGGCCTTTTTTGATGCCGTAATGTCTAGAAGTTTAGGTGCCTAGTTGCTATATTTTCCATTACATGGAAAAACTAGCAGACAACAATCGGATCGTCACCGCCGGCTTCGGCAAAAGGACGGTGGCCTTCCTCATCGACATCGGGATCGTCTTCATCGCTTCGATGATCCTTTGGAACACGGTTGGTTCCGGTCCCTTGATGGAGGCTTTCGGGAACAAAGAGATCATCTCCGAGCTCTACGACTACGCCGAGGAGACCAAGCTCTTCGAGGTCAAGAAGGACGAGGACGGCAATCCGACCGCCATGCAGGTCTATAGCTTCGTGGCCGGCTCCTCCGATTCCGACGGCCATGACCAGGGGGGTTATGGCTACCAGCTCTACCTGGAGCATTGCTACGATAGCTACACCACCTTCTTTGCGACTTCGCCTTTGGCCGATGC
This sequence comes from uncultured Bacilli bacterium, assembly GCA_944363565.1. Classification (GTDB taxonomy): domain Bacteria; phylum Bacillota_I; class Bacilli_A; order RFN20; family CAG-826; genus UBA4951. The sequence continues at coordinate 50,415 of CALVUI010000002.1, read as the reverse complement.
CGAAATCACCGTCGGCGAAAAGACCTATACCCAGGCCGAGTTCTACACCGGGGCCCGCTTCGCCGTCGATTATCTGGAGCTGCCGGAAGAATATCCGGTGACCGCCAACCCCGCCGAGGACGAGATCGACGATGAGTCCCATTACTTCCGTTATGCCCTCAACGAGGAAGGCTATGTCGACCCCAACGCCATGCCGGTTTTGACCTCGAGTGCCCAAGCCATCATCGATGGGACCAACAACAACGACAAGGTCGAGATTTTGGGTAACCTCCGCTCCCTCTTCATCAATAGCGACTCCTCCAGCGGCATCTACGTCGATCTTTGCAACTTGGCCTTGGGCCAGACCTACTACGCCTCCCGTTATTCGGGCTGGCTCTTCAATTCCTGGGCCGCCCTCGCCATCTTCTATCTGCCGCTGGCCTTCATCTGGTTCTTCGTCATTCCCCTTTGCTTCCCCGATGGCCAGACCCTGGGTAAGAAGATCATGGGTTTGGCTTTGGTCATGAAGGACGGGTACGCCTTAAGATGGGACGGGCATTTGCTCCATCCCTTCCTCATCTTCCTCATCGTGGCCTCGGCCTGCGCCATCCCCTTCAACATCCTCAACCAATACATCTCCATACTCATGTTCTTCGTCCTCGCCGTCCTCGACTACATGGTGGCCTTCCTGAGCAAGTCGCGGAACATGACCCTGACCGACAAGATCTCCGGGACCATGGTCATCGATGCCAAAAGTTCCCTCTGGTTCGCCAACAAAGAGACCGAGGAGGAATATGAAAAGAGCCACTCGACTTTGAGGCCGAAGTCCTCCTTCTTCTCGGAGCAGGAGAAGGCCGAGCAGGTGAGGGTGGCGATGGAAGACTCGATCCTCGACCTCTCGACCATCGACCGGCACCGCAAGGAAGCGGCGGCCATTACTTCCTTCGACGAGTTCGAAAAGAACGGTGTCGACATCTCCAACGTCGATCTCAAGAAAGACGAAGGGGAGAAGAAGGAATAAGATCCGACATGATAATCGCGGTCAGGCAAAAGCCTGGCCGCTTTTGTTTTGTGGGGTCATCCCACGAAATGCCCGCAAAGTCGGAGAGGAGGAAGCGATATCCCGATTGGGGATTTGATGGGCCTAGGGAATGAGCGCGGTCAAGAGGAACGACCAACGTCCTATTTCCTGCTTTTTCTCCCTAATTTCCCCCTTGTTTCCTCTTTCTTTAGAGGGCATAATACACGGGCTGGACCGTTAGCTCAGTTGGTAGAGCAGCTGACTCTTAATCAGCGGGTCGCGGGTTCGAGTCCCTCACGGTTCACCACTTCCGACTTAGACCTATGGTGCCTAGGTACCATAGGTTATTTTTTTGCCCGTTTAGCCCTCTGCCTAAAGCGTTTGAGGTTACTTTATACCCCTTCTTTCTTTATCATTAATCCGACCATGCATTACTACCGTTCGATATTAGAAACCGCCGGCCATACGCCTTTGGTGCGCCTCAAGAAGATCGAGGAACGCTTCTACCTACCCTTTTCCCTCTACGGGAAGGTCGAAAGGACCAATCCCAGCGGCTCGATCAAGGATCGGGCCGCCATCTCGATGATCAGAGATGGGAAGAAGAAGGGACTCATCAAGGACAAGACCCTCATCATCGAGCCGACATCGGGGAACATGGGGATAAGCTTAGCCATGATCTCGGCCTATTTCGGTCTTCCATGCCACATCTACATGCCCGAAAGCGCCTCCAAGGAAAGGGTCGCCCTCATCTCGGCCTACGGGGCCAAGGTCATCTTGACCCCGGCCTCCGAAGGGATGGAAGGGGCGGTCAAAAGGGCCGAGGAGGAAAGGAAGGCGGTCAAGGATTCCTTCTGCCCCTCCCAGTTCGACAATCCCGCCAACCCGGCCGGCCATTTCATGACCGCGAACGAGATCCTCGAGGATTTGGACGGCAACGTCTCCTGCGTGGTGGCCGGGATCGGGACCGGGGGCACCATCACCGGGATCGCCAAGCTCTACAAGGAACTCGGACGGACGACCTCGATCGTCGGGGTCGAACCGGCTTCCTCGCCTTTGCTTACCAAAGACGAGGTCGGACCCCATAAGATCGAGGGCCTCGGTCCCAACTTCAAGCCTTCGATTTTGGCTTCTTCATTACTTCACGCGGTCATCGACGTCAGCGACGAGGATGCCTTCGAAGGGGCGCGGTTACTGGCCACCGAAGAGGGGATCCTTTCCGGCATCAGCAGCGGGGCCGCCCTCATGGGGGCCCTCAAACTCGAAGAACGTTACCACAAGGGCGGGAACGTGGTCGTGATTTTGCCAGACGGAGGGGACCGTTATCTCTCGGTCCCGGGTCTCTATGGGAAAAACTGACTACTGCCGCTTCATCACCTCCCTCCATAGCTTCAGGGAGGATAATGCGATGAAGCTCCTATCCAGAAAAGGAGCCAAGGAGTTCTACGAGGAAATCCGGGAACTCCTCTATTTCGATTGCTACCACGAGGTGGTAGACAAGGAGGAAATGGCGAGGCTTCTAGAAAAAGCCGAGGCCCATTACCGCGATTTTGCCTGTACCTCGAAGGACGGCCGTTGCGGCCTCTTCGCCGACTTCCTCGACGGATTAACCGAGGTCAAGCGCCTCCTAGATAGCGACGTCGAGGCCATCTACGAGGGGGATCCGGCCTGCGCTTCCCCCCTCGAAGTGGTCTTGGCCTATCCCGGCTTCATCGCCATCTCGGCCTATCGGATCGCCCATTTGTTACTAAAGATGGGCTATGGCTTCGTGGCGAGAGTCATCTCCGAGTACGCCCATAGCCGGACCGGGGTCGACATCCACCCGGGGGCTTCAATCGGCGAGAGCTTCTTCATCGACCACGGGACCGGGATCGTCATCGGGGAGACGACGGTCATCGGGAAGCACGTCAAGCTCTACCAGGGGGTGACCTTGGGCGCTCTTTCCCTACGGGAAGGACGCGCCCTATCGGGGAAGAAGAGGCACCCCACCATCGAGGACAAGGTCACGATTTATAGCGGGGCCTCGATCTTCGGGGGCGAGACGGTGATCGGGGAGGGCTCCACGATCGGGAGCAATGCCTTCATATTGTCTTCGGTCCCGCCCCATAGCCGGGTCAAGATCAAGCCCTACGACCTCGAAATCGTAAGCAAGTGATTTGAATCGGTAGTCCATGGCGCTTAGCATTAGGCGAAAGGAGAATAACCAATATGCTTTCCAAAAAGATCGAAAAACTACTCGTCGACCAGGTCAACGCCGAACTCTATTCGGGTTACCTCTATCTCCATATGGCGGACTTCTACGCCGAAAAGGGCCTCATGGGCTTTGCCTCGTGGTTCAAGAAGCAGGCCGAGGAGGAAGTGGAACACGGCCTCAAGATCCGTGATTACCTCCATCAGGAGAATTCCGTCCTTCCGCTGGCTCCGATTGCCGCTCCCGAAGGCGACTTCAAGGAGCCGAAGGAGCCCTTGCTTCTCCAGCTGGCCCACGAAAAGAAGGTGACCGCCCTCATCAACGTCATCTACAAGGCCGCCCGCGAGGAAGGGGACTATCGGACCGAAAGGTTCCTCGACTGGTTCATCGACGAACAGGCCGAGGAAGAGGAAAACGCCCTCGCCCTCATCGAGAAGTTCGAACTCCTGGGAAAGGAAGGCCAAGGCCTCTACCTCCTCGACAAAGAACTCGGAAAGAGGGAATGACAAAGCCGAATATCGGCTTTATGAGGCAGGCTCCGGCCTGCCTTTTTTCTTCGTGACCTTAGATTATAAGCACGGTTGATTTCGATTTCACTTATAAACCGCTTTCAGGTTCGGGCGGTTGAAATACCTTGTCACCCCCCCTAAAATGGTCCTGCAACTTGGAAAGGAATATAGGAATGAAGAAGTCTCTGTTGCTTGTCCTAGGGCTGGCAGCCACCATGGTTTTGGCGGCCTGCGAACCCACGGAACCCACCCCCTCAACGTCCGATTCGACCGGGACCGAAGACACCAGCGTCTACGTCACCGGCATCGAAATCGTCGACTACGACACCAAGGCCCCCATTGATGTCCTCAACATTTCTCTGACCAATGGCGGGGACGTGGATGTCGTCTTGACTCCGACCAACGCCGACGTCAAGGATGTCACTTGGAGCGTCTCCGAAGAAGGGATCCTCGATTTGACCGAGATCGACTACGGTTCCGTTGAGGCCCTCAAGGCCGGGACCGTCACCCTGACCGCCACCGCCGTCGGGGCCGAAGAAGGGACGACCGTCAGCGATTCCATCACCGTCAACGTCAGCGAATACACCTACCTCGACATCGCCGACTTCGCGACCGCGGCCGAAGATGGCCAGATCTATGCCTTCAGCGGCATCCTCGAAGACCTCGACCACAACGATGAGTACGGGAACGCCTTCATCACCGATCCGGTGACCGGGGCCACCCTCCAGATCTATGGGTCCACCACCACCGAGAGCGCCCTCACCAAGGATGAATCCGGGGCCTATGACTACAAGAACCCCAAGGACGCCAAGACCACTCTGGCTGATTACGAAAACGGCGAACTGGTGACCGGCTACGGCCTTTGGACCGCCAACTTCAGCAACCTCTCCGCCATCTTCCTCACCCACGAAGCCGATGACACCAAGTACACCGCTTCCGTTTCCACCGAAATCGAAAACGGGACCGCGACCCTCGACAAGTCCACCGATCTCGCCTATGGCGAAACCGTGACCGTCACCGTCGCTCCGGCCGAAGGCTATGTCGCCAACAACGTCGTCGTCGAGACCGCCTATGGCCAAATCAGCGCCGAGAAGACCGGCGAGACCACCTTCACTTTCAAAGCCACCTGCAAGAACGTCGTCAAGGCCACCTTCTTCAAGCCCGTCCAAGGCGCCATTTCCGTCGACCTCACCGCGAGTTCCGGCAACCTGGCGGCCTTTGGCCTCTCTACCGGCTACACCTCGGCTACCGCCGAGATCCAGGAACTGACTTTCGAAGGGACCTACATGAACGTCTCCAAGCAGACCAACTGGACCGAAGAACTCCTCGTCCTTGCCGATAGAAGCAGCAAGGTCACCGCTCCCGAAGGCGGGACCCTCACCATCACCGGCAAGACCTTCACCTCGATCGAAGTGACCTACCGTTGGTGGGCTAAGAGCAGCACCACCTTCGCCATCCAATACAGCAACGATGGCAGCGTTTGGACCGATTTGATGGCTCCGACCAATATGCCCTCCGGCGTCGACTATGCCGAAGACCAGCATTACACTTCGGCCGGGACCGATTTCGAAGCCACGATGCTGAGGCTCTGCGTCAATACCGATGAGGACGAGAACCGCCGCGTCGGCTTGGTGAACATCACCGTCGGCACCAAGTAATCTTCATCTGCGCCCAAGGCCCCGGGGTAACCCGGGGCTTTTCTTTACTTGTCCTCTTTTTTGCGTAAAATCCCGGTGATGAAGGAATATAGCCGTTACAAGAACAACGCGGTGGCCGCCGCGGGCAAATGCTTTTGGGCCGGCCTCCTCGACTACGGCCTCATCTTCGTCCTTTCCTTCTTGCTGATGTGGGTGGTGGGGATCCCGATCTTTTCGGCCTTGCCTTCCACGATCGAAAACGGAAAGGCGATGGAGGCTTCCCGAAAGGAGGCGACCTCCATCATTTCCGCGACCCACCTCCAATTCTATGGGGACGATCTCGAGATCATGGACGCCTTCAAGATGGGGGACCTCTATCTCCAAACCCTGGCCAAGACCTCGTATTGCCTCCATGACGAAAGCTACCCCTCCAAGGACGGGGCGGTTAAGGTCGAGGAAAAGGATACCTTCTTGAACTTTGGCGCCGAGGAAGAACCCTATCCCAACGACCCCCTTTCCTATTACTTCCTCTTCTTCAAAGAAGAAGCGGGCCAGGGGATCGGGGAGTTCGTCTATAACGGAGTGGACTATTCCTCAGACAAGGAAGGCTACCTCTATGAGGTGGCGATGGGCTATGAAGACCTCGGCCACTTCGAGGAGATCGATGGAAGGCTTCCCATCTACCAGTCGATCAAACTCGAAGAGGCCCGGCTTTTGGCCGATTATTTCGTCTATGGGGATCAGTCGGACAATGTTTTAGGGACCTACTATTATTACCGGAACGCTTACGTCAGGGCTTCCGACGTCTTCGTTTCCGAAGTCCAGACGAAATACGCCCCCTATCTGGAGGCCAATGCTTCCTTGGTGAACGCAACCAGAAACTATTACTCGACGATGATCCTCGTCTTTTCCCTCTGCTTGGTCTTGGGCTTTGGTTTATTGGAAGGCCTGCCCCCGATTTTCTTTAAAAACGGGAAGACGATCGGGATCAAGGCCTTCCGTTTGGGCTATTCCGCGGTCGACGAAACCGAGCCCGAGTGGTGGCGGTTCCTCATCAAGAGCCTGGTCCGCCTACCGATTCACTTTTCCTCGATCGGTTTGTCTATGTATTTTCTTTCCAGTGGCGCCCTCGGCCTCTTGTTCCTCGATCTAGGAGGCGGCTTTTCCCTGGCTTATTTGGTCTTTGCTTCCTTGCTACTAGGCCTCGGATCGACGATCCTGAGCCTGGCTAGGAAAGAACACCAGGGCTTGGCCGAGGCCGTGGCCGGCCTTTTGGTCAAGGACACGGAAGTGAGCGAAGCGGGTACCCCGTTGGAAGAAAGGGGAGTGTCAGGTGGAAGACAATAAGCAGGAAGGGAAGACCGAGCTCGAATACCGGGTCGCCCCCATTTGGCGGCGCTTCGTCGCCATGCTGATCGACCTTTTCTTCATCGTTTTGGTCGGCTTCCTCGTCTTCGGTTTATCGAACATGGCCCTCAACGAGACCGAGTGGTTCAAGGGGGTGGCGGCCCAAAGAAGCGCGATCCAAGAAGAATCCGGTCTATATATCGACGGGAAATCACTATCCGAGTACTACCGGGCCGATGGGGCCCTCTCGACCCGTGAGAAGAAGGACCTCCTGGCCGAGGCCCTCGGGGAGTTCTACCTGAACCCCGATTTCTGCGATCAGGAGGCCTTGGAGGGGTATGACGACCGCAAAGAAGGGGCCGTGGAGGGTGTCACCTTCCTCTTTGTCGAGGACGAAAATGGCAATTTGGTTGAAAACGACGTAAATCCCCAGTATCTCTTCGACTTTTATTGCGACGAGCTCGATTTCCACGCCCTCGGGTACCTGGCTTCGAATCCGGTCTATGCCGAGACGACCCGTTTCTATTTCTGGTCTTCCTTCATCCAAATATCCGTCTCCATGACCCTTTCGGTGACGGTCTTTTGGCTCGTCCTCCCGCTGACCGCCTGGAAGCGGGGAAGGATGACGATCGGGCGCAAGATGATGGGGGTGGCCCTACTTTATAGGAACGCCCTTACCCCCTCGGTGGGACAATACCTCCTCCGCTTCCTCTTCATCTATTTCGTCTATCTCTGGCTTGGCTTATTTTCCTTCCTGCTTCCGGAGATCGTCTCGGTGGCCATGCAGATGTTTGGAAAACGCCAGCAGGACCTGGCCGAATACGTCCTCAACCAGTATTCGGTGGACGCCAGGGGAAGGGACATCTACCTCGACTACGGGGACTACCTCGTCTACAAGGACCGGAAGGGGAGGGCCAGCCTCTTCAATCCCAACATCAAGGAGAAATGAACTTCATTTTGAAGTTTTTTCTTTCCTAGTGGCGATTTACGGCCCGAAGGGGCCTTGTTATAATTCGTCGTAAGACATATGGAAATCACGATCAAGAACCTGACCAAGGTTTTCCCGGGAAATCCGAAGAAGAACATCCCCGACACGACCGCCGTCGATAATTTTAACCTCGACATCAAGGATGGGGAATTGCTCGGCCTGCTCGGCCCTTCCGGATGCGGGAAGTCCACCACCCTCTACATGATCGCCGGCCTCAAGAAGCCGACCGAAGGCGAGATCTGGTTCGGTGACGAGGACGTCACCAATCTCCCTCCGGAGAAGCGGGGCATCGGCCTAGTCTTCCAAAACTACGCCCTCTACCCCCACATGACGATTTACGATAACGTCAAGTTCCCCCTGACCAATCTCCGGGCCAAGACCACAAAGAAGGCCACCGGCATCTTGTACAACCGGAAGATCAAGGCCTTGTTGACCAAGGACCTCGAAGGGATCGTCGGGGAAATCTTAGCTAGCGAATATAGCGGCAAGATCAGCAAGCAAGCCGCCGCCCGGCGCCTGGTCTTCAAGTACCACATCGTGACTTCGATGGCCAAGAAGATCTACGGCTACGGCCTCCATCTATTGGATGAGGGGGCCAGGGAAGCCAAGGTCAACGAAATCCTCAAGGGCTTCGAGGAAGCCGAAAAGGCCACCATCGCGAAGCTTAATGCCAAGGGCATCAAGCTCAATGAAGCCTTCGAATACCTCGATGAGGACGGGGACACGATCGAAGTGGTCCGCCGCCTCACCAATGACGAAATCGACGAATTGGTTCAAGAGACGAGCCGCCTGGTCCAAATCCAGGACTATCTGACCCGCAAGCCCTCCGAGCTTAGCGGCGGCCAGCAGCAACGCGTCGCCATCGCCCGGGCCTTGGTCAAGAAGCCCCGCGTGCTTTTGCTCGACGAACCTTTGTCCAACCTCGACGCCCGTCTGCGGCTCCAGACCCGCGAGGAAATCCGCCGCATCCAAAAGGAAACCGGCATCACCACCGTCTTCGTGACCCACGACCAGGAAGAGGCCATGAGCATCTCCGACCGCATCGTCGTCATGAAGCTCGGGGTCAAGATGCAGGAGGATGCCCCTCAGAACGTCTACAACGACCCGCATAGCCTCTTCGTCGCCAAGTTCCTCGGTACCCCGCCGATCAACGTCTTCAACGGCGAGATCAAGGACGGGGCCCTCTACATCGGGAAGGAAAAGATCATGACCAATCCCGCCTTCGTCCAAAACAAGAAGGTCTATGTCGGGATCCGTCCCGAAGGGTTCCTAGCCGACGAACACACCAAGGAAGAGGACAAGGTCTTCTCCCTCAAGGTCAAGCAGATCGTGACCATGGGGCGCGACATGAGCCTCGTGGCCGATCACGACAAGCTGCTCGGGGACGAGATCAAGATCATCGTCGATAGCGACATCAAGGCCACGATTGGGGTCATGAAGTTCGCCATCCGTCCCAACAAGCTCTTTGTTTTCGACGGAGAAACGGAAGAGAGAATCTACCTGGAGTAGTATGGAAACCAAAAACAACTGGAAAGCCTGGCTCTATCTTGCTCCGGTCATCATTCTGCTGGCGGTTTTCACGTTCTACCCGATCATCAATACCTTCGTCGTTTCCTTCTTGAAGGGCTATAACTACACGAACGGTACGTCCCAGGGTTTCACCTTCGAAAACTACGTCCAGATCCTTTCTCCGAACGGGGTCTACTTCAAGGACGTCATGCAGACGGCCTTGCCCAATACCCTCCTCATCACCTTCATCACCGTTCCGATTTCCATCATCGTGGCTTTGCTGATCGCCATCGGCCTCAATTCGATCCCGGCGGTCAAGAAGTTGCTCCAAACCATCTTCTTTTTGCCCTACGTCACGAATTCGATCGCCATCGGCATGGTCTTCGCCGTCATCTTCGACTCCCGTTTCGGCGTCTTCAACTCGATCCTTCACACCCAGATCAGCTGGCTGACCTACAACCCCGATACCGGCCAATCGGTCAACTATTGGGCTGCCCTCTTCGCCCTTTCCTTCTACATCGTCTGGCACTCGCTTCCCTATAAGATCCTCATCTTCCTAGGGGGCCTTCAAAACATCGACCAGCAGTATTATGACGCCGCCAAGATCGACGCGGCCGGGCGCATCAAGACGACCTGGCGCATCACCGTGCCCCTATTATCGCCGCAGATCCTCTACGTCATGATCACTTCCTTCATCGGGGCCTTCAAAGAATACGACTCCGTCATCGGTCTCTTCGGCGACTCCGGCGGCTTCTTCGATTCGACGACCGGGCCCGACACCATGAAGACGGTCGTCTACTTCATCTACCAGCAGATTGCCCAAAACCGGGTCCAATACGCCTCGGCCGCTGCCGTCATACTCTTCATCATCATTCTGATATTCACGGGGATCCAGTTCATGGTCTCCAAGAAGAGGGTCCATTACTGATATGAATAACGATTTGGTTTTGGTGCTTAAAAACGACCGGCTCAACGTCGATCAGCAACGGGTCCTTTCCTTGACCCTTAGGATCGTCGGCCTCGTCATCACCTATCTCTTCCTCGTCTTCATGGCCCTGTTGATGCTCTTCCCCTTCTACTGGATGATCATCACCTCCCTCAAGACCGGGGCCGAAATCCAGCAGATGGAGCAGACCTACTGGCCGACCGTCATCTTTTGGGAAAACTACTCGCAGGCCGTCTCCAGGATGGACTTCGGGACCGTCATCACCAACACCCTGATCGTCGGGGTCGTCTCGACCCTTGGGACCTTGGTTACCACCATCTTCGCCGCCTTCGCCTTCGCCCGTCTCGAATTCAAGGGCCGCGATGCCTGCTTCATGATTCTCCTCTCCACCATGATGATCCCGGGGGAAATGATGGTCATCACCAACTACATCACCGTCTCCCTCTTCGGGATGACCGGCGGCCAAAACGCCCTCGGGGCCTACGCCGCCATGATCCTCCCCTTCATGGTCTCGATCTTCTACATCTACCTGCTTAGGCAGAACTTCAAGCAGATTCCCAACGAACTCTACCTGGCGGCCAAGGTCGACGGGAAGTCCGATTGGCAGTTCCTTTGGAAGGTCATGGTCCCTCTGGCCATGCCGACCCTCATCACCATCTTCATCCTCAAGCTCATGGGGGCCTGGAACTCCTACGTGTGGCCTAACCTCATTACCTCTGGCCACCGGGAACTGTATCTGGTCACCAACGCCCTCCGGAGCACCTTCGACTCCCTTACCAACCCGAACGATGCCGGGGCCCAGATGGCCGCCACCGTCATCGTCACCGTGCCGCTACTCCTCGTCTTCATCTTCTTTAGGAAATACATCATGCGCGGCGTTTCTCGTGCCGGCATCAAAGGCTAAAAAGTAGGAGGTATCCATGAAAAAGCTGAAAGTCCTAAGTCTAGTCGCCGTTTCCGCCTTCATAGGCGCAAGCGCCCTCACCCTCTCGTCCTGCGGTCCGACCGCCGTCCTCAGCGACGCCGACATCAACCCCATTCTTCCCGAAGGGGATCCGACCAGCGAAGTGACCGTTTCCTTCTGGCACTCGATGGGCCATAACCGGACCACGCAGGTCGAACGGATCGTCGAGGAATTCAACGAGCAATACAAGGGCAAGTACAAGGTCGTTCTCGACCAGGTGGCCGGCACCTACGATGACCTCGACGATGCCGTCAGAACCCGTCTGGCCGGCGGCGAAGTCCCGGCCCTGACCATGGCCTACCCCGACTCCATCTCCCAGTACATCACGAGCGACCGTTACATGTCCTCGGTCTACCAGGTCGACAACTACATCGCCGACCCCGAATTCGGCTATAGCCAAGACGAACTCGACGATTTCGTCGACGAATTTCTCGACGAAGGCAGGAACTACCAGTTCGAAGGAACCTGGTCGATGCCCTTCTACAAGTCGACGGAAATCATGTACTACAACGAGAACTACTTCAGCGGGGACAACCTCCAGAATAGCGCCAAGTTCAAGGGCAATGGCGAATTCGAGGCCAAGCGGGCCGTGGTGAGCGCGGCCGGGGCCAAGGCCACGGACAAACAGCTAGGCGACCTCCGGAAATGGGTCGAGGATCATGACGGCTACACCTACGACGTCCCGACCACCTGGGACGAAATGGTGGCCCTCGGCCGCCAGATGATCGCCGACCGCCAGGCCGAAAACGTCACCGGCGAGTTCTATCCGGTCGGCTACGACAGCGACGCCAACCTCATGATCAGCCAGCTGGCCCAACGTGACATCCCCTATACCACCAACCAGCCGGAAGGCGGGGATTTGGCCAACCAATTCCTCTTCAACAATGAGCAGACCGAAACCTTCTTGACCGAACTCACCGGCCTCATCAGGGAAAAGGTCCTTGTCACCGGGAACACCTCGGGCGTCAACTACACCAACACCCTCTTCACGGACCTCAGGACCGCCATGACCATCGGTTCGACCGGCGGCTCCTCCTACAACGTCTCGAGCAACTTCCGGGTCTCTTTGGCCCCGGTGCCCTATGCCAACGGGCAACAGCTCTACATCATGCAGGGCCCCTCGATCTGCTTCTTCATCCAGAACGATCCCTACGTCCAAAAGGGTGCCTGGCTCTTCTACAAGGCCATGGCCGAAACCGAGAACAACGTCACCATGGCCCTCGAGTCTTCCTATGACCCGGTCCGGGAAAGCTGCTTCGAAACCCAGACCTATATCGACTGGATCGCCAAGGCCGACCTCGACCTCAAGTACGCCATACCCAACGCCACCAAGGACCTCCGCGACAAGTACATCACCAGCGACGTCTTCATCGGCTCCGACGTGGCCCGCGACCAGATGGACGAAATCATCGCCCAGGTAGTCAACTCCAATTACAGCCCCAAGGAGGCCCTCCAAAACGCCTACAACGCCTGCCGCGCGGCTGTCCTATAAGGAATAGCAGAACATGAAAGCCAAACATCTATCCTTCGGACTCCTGGCCCTCCTATTAGGCGGGACCTTGCTTTCCGGCTGCGGTCCGACCGCGGCCAGCGCCACCATCAACAACCAGCTGGCCGGCTCGATCTACGGGACCTTGGTCTACGACGAGGGCGTCGATACCAGTAACCTCAAAAGCGGCGACACCGTCGGCTTCACCGTCACTCCCGACGAGGACTACTTCATCGGGAATGTGACCGTCAACGGGACGGTTTTGACCGCGGACGGCAAGGGCGAAGGGGAAAACTCCGGCCACTACACCGTCACCCTCAAGGAAGGGGTCAACCGCCTGACCGCCACCTTCGACATCGACCCAACCGTCGACATCGCCAGGAAGTTCAAACTCAACGTCGATGACCGGACCTTCTACGATCTCATGAATCGGACCAATACGATGGACTTTAGGAAGGACGGGGTCGAACAGATGAAGACGACCTTCGTCGACCAAGACGCCTTCATCAACTACGTCGACGGCGATACCACCCATATGGAGACCCTCCATTACGGCTACACCGTCAAGATCCGTTATCTTTCCATCGACACCCCCGAATCGACCTCGGAACTCGAGGAATGGGGGAAGTCGGCTTCGCTCTTCAACCAATCGAAGCTCTCGAGCGCCAAGCACGTCATCCTCCAAAGCCAAGGCCGGGCCATGTATCCGACTTTGGGCGAAGGCCAGGACGAGAAGACCTGGGAATCGACGACCGACAGCAACGGCCGTAACCTTGCCTACGTCTGGTACACCGACGAGGCGAACCCCAGGATCAACGACTTCCGCTGCCTGAACCTCGAAATGGTCTACAACGGCTATAGCTACGGGACCGGCTCCATCGCCGACTCGGGCCTTGAATACTACAAGGTCTTCGAAAAGGCCAGGCGCAGTGCCGAAGCCAACAAGCGTGGCATGTTCTCCGGGGAAATGGACGCCAACTACTGGTACGACGATCCGGTCGAGACCACCCTCGAGGAAATCTACGCCGGGACCACCAAGGGCGGCACCGATTCGGACTTCAATGACGAATACACCCTCTACTCGGTCGAAGGCTATGTCAGCCGCAAGGTCGAAGGGGCCTTCTACTTCCAGGACAAGCCCGATTACGGGCAAGTCGGGACCGAGCCCGTCGAAGCCTACGGCATGTACGTCTTCACCTACGCCCAGACCGCGATCCAGCCGGGCCAACACGTCCGGGTCATCGGGGTCCTCAGCGAGTACGGCGGGAACCTCCAGATGATGGGGATCAGCTGGAAGGACATCAACCCCGATCCCAAGCGCGACACCATGATCCTCGATGACGGGAAGATCTACGACATCGTCCCCATCAAGGTCACGGCTGCGGATTGGACTTCCGCTTCCTATTCCTACAACCACGTCCTGGTCGAGTTCGTCGATGACATCTATGCCCAGGACGAAAAGAGCTCGACCTTGAGCGGCAAGGCCCAAAACGACTACGCCGAAGGCGGGACCCATACCCTCAACAAGTACAACGAGACCTATCCTTTCTACAACACCTCGAACAAGATCATCTTCCGGGGCAAGGTCGGCAGCGACTCCGGCTCCCAGATGCGGATCACCATGGCCCAGGAAATCCTCCTGGTCTACGGGACCGAGGTTTCCTATTCCTACAAGTTCTTCACCGGCGGGGAAACCTACTACAACCCCGGGAACCCCGAATCGGTGGCCTACGCGGCCGGCTACTATGACTATGGCTCTGACGCCAACGTCTTCGAAGCCTTCAAGGACCAGTGGGAAGCCGTCAAGGACACTTTGACCCCCGAGGTCTACACCAGGAAGCAATTCCACCTCGTCGGGATCAGCCAGTTCTACACCTCGGCCTCCGGCAAGACCGAGGCCTGGACCGTCAACATCGTCTCTCCGGGCGACGTTTCCTTCACCGGAACCCTGCCGGCCCAAAACTAGGAGGAGCCATGCCTAAGAAAAAGGAAGGGAAAAAACTCGTCGGCGTCTATTGCCTGACCTGCGGCCACGTCGAGTACGTGGAAGAAGGGACTTCGGCCTGCCCGGTTTGCCATAACGAGCTGAAGGCCAAGCCGAGCCAGGAAGAAGCCAAGAAGTTTTCGGTCAAGGTCCATGACGACCGGACCAAGTGGACGGAAAAATGGAATTCCGCCATGTGCTTCGTGGTCCTTGGCTCGATCGGTCTCATCATCGGGGCCCTCTTCATGGTCCTTTCGATGCAGAAGGTCCGCAATCAGATCGTCGGGATCAACTTCGCTTCCTTCCAGTTCGTGGTGGCGGCCCTCTTCCTAGCCGCCGGCCTCGCGGCCTTCGCCTATGGCCTCTACAAGGTCATCGTGGCCCATCAGGCCATCAAACGGGCCAACCACGAGATCGAGCTGGTGGCCAAGCTCTACGGGAAGTCCGGGGCCCGTTGAACCACTTAAACCCAAGAGGGGGCCGCTTGGCCCCCTTTTTCCTTGGCCTCCTAGGCCCCATAATTGAGCCATGAAGAAACTGACGAAGACCGAAGGGAAAAACATCTTGCGCGTCATCGAAAAGAACCGCTCGAAGAAGTGGATTTCCCTGGAGTTCCTCTCTAGCAAGATCGGGATCTATCCCGAAGTCTTGGGGGAGATGCTAAGCGACTTCGATCCACTTGCCCTCCTTGATCCCTCCTTTGACGTCAAAAGCATCGAAACTCCCCTCCGCGAGTTCCTCGAGAAGGCCGAGAAGAAGGAAACGACCCGTCGGGTCGTGGCCTCCAAGAAGGCGGTCGGGGAGTACCAGGGCCTCAATGACTTCATCTATAAGAAGATGACCGGAGTCGGGGGCCTCTTCGATAAGGACGTGAGGCTCAGCGACAAGGACCTAGCGATCCTTAGGAAGCTCTTGAACGAGGAAATCAAATCTAGGAAAAAGGAGAAGAAGAATGGACGATAAGACGCGGGTTTTGGCGGAGATGCTGGAGGGCGATCTTTCGATCTCTTTGCTTTATACCAAGGACGGCCATATCTACCCCCTAAGGGGTTCGGGGATCGGGCCGTTATTGAATTTATATCTCGCCAACGGGAGGATCGAGGACTTCTACATCGCCGACAAGGTGGTGGGGCGGGCCGCCGCCTATCTGATGAAGGCCCTCGGGGCCAAAGGAGTCTACGCCCATCTTCTTGCCGAGCCTGCCAGGGCCTATCTCAAGGCCAATGACATCCCGGTGGCCTACAAGATCCTCACCCCCTACATCGAAAACCGGAAGAAGGACGGGCTTTGCCCCTTCGAGGCCGCCTTGGCGGGGATAGAGGATGAGAAGGAGGCCATCGAGGCCATCAAGAAGAAGGCGGCGGAGCTCTTCGGTCAAGGAGGCAAAGGCAAGTCCTAAGGGCCCTCTTTTATTTCGCCTCCGATACCCAAAGGCCCCATCGGCCTTTTTTTATTTCGCCACGGGGATTTTATTTCGCCAAAGGAGTTATTTCGCCAAGCCTTCTGAACGATTTTTTCTTTTCCCTAATGCGAAAATAGTAACTAGTTACTATACTTTGTCCGTCTAAGGAGAAAATATGTCAGACATCAAGAAGACGTTCCATTCCGTCGACGGCAATACCGCGGCGGCCATGGAAAGCTACTACTTCACCGAAGTGGCCGCTATTTATCCCATTACCCCCTCCTCCCCGATGGCCGAATTGGTCGACGTCATGTCCTCCAGGGGCGACAAGAACTTCTTCGGTTCCCCGGTCAAGGTCGTGGAAATGGAATCCGAAGGCGGCGCTTCCGGCACCGTCCACGGCGCCCTCCAAGGCGGGGCTTTGGCCACCACCTACACCGCTTCGCAAGGCCTCTTGCTCATGCTCCCGAACCTCTACAAGTGGGTCGGGGAGTTGCTCCCGGCCGTCCTCCACGTTTCGGCCAGAAGCTTGGCCGCCAGATCGCTTTCGATCTTCGGGGACCAGGCCGACATCTACGCCTGCCGTCAGACCGGCGTCACCATGCTTTGCTCCCATAGCGTCCAGGAAATCGCCGACCTCACCCCGGTGGCCCACCTCTTGGCCATCGATTCGATGTGCCCGGTCCTCCATTTCTTCGATGGCTTCAGGACCAGCCACGAGGTCCAAAACGTCGAGTTCGTCGACGAGAACGAATGGAAGAAGCTCCTTCCGATGGACAAGGTCGAGGAATTCCGGCGCCGGGCCCTCAACCCCCACACCCACGCGGTGACCAGGGGCGGGGCCGAAAACGACGACATCTACTTCCAAGGCCGTGAAGCCCAGAACGCCCACATTACCAAGATCGTGGAAATCGCCGAAAAGTACTTCGCCGAGGCTTCCCGTCTGACCGGGCGTCACTATGCGCCCTTCGTCTATGAAGGGGCCCCCGATGCCGAAAAGGTCATCATCGCCATGGGCTCGGTCACCGAAACCGCCCACGAAGTGGTCGAAGACCTCTTGAAGAAAGGGGAGAAGGTCGGCCTCGTCAAGGTCCACCTCTACCGTCCTTTCTCCGCCAAGCACCTCGTTTCCGTAATCCCCTCTTCCGTCAAGAAGATCGCCGTTTTGGATCGGACCAAGGAACCCGGCTCGATCGGCGAACCGCTTTATCTCGACGTCGTGGCCGCTTTGGCCCAGGAAGGCCGCAAGGTCGACCTCATCCTCGGCGGACGTTATGGCCTCAGCAGCAAGGACACCCAGCCCAAGCACGTCAAGAGCGTCTATGACTTCCTCGATGCCGAGAAGACCTGGAACGGCTTCACGGTCGGGATCGTCGATGACGTCACCCATTTGAGCATCCCGGTCGACGAAGACTACCGGATCGCCCATAACTACACCAGCTGCCTCTTCTACGGGCTCGGGAGCGATGGCACCGTGAGCGCCAACAAGTCCTCGATCAAGATCATCGGCGACGCCACCCACCAATATGCCCAGGCCTACTTCCAATACGACTCCAGGAAGGCCGGCGGTGTCACCCGGAGCCACCTCCGCTTCGGGAAGGAGCCCATCCACAGCGAATACTACGTCAAGGATGCCGACTTCATCTCCTGCTCCCTCGATACCTATATCTTCCGTTTCGACATCATCGCCAACCTCAAGGAAGGTGGGACTTTCTTGCTCAACACCGACATGGATGACGCCACCTTGGCCAAATCGATGCCTAACCGCATGAAGGCCCTGTTAGCCAAGAAGCACGCCAAGATGTACGTCATCGACGCCAACAAGATCGCCGCCGAAATCGGGATGGGCCGTCACACCAACACCACCCTCCAGGCTTCCTTCTTCAAGCTCAACGAGTCGATCATGCCCTATGCCGAGGCCCAGGAATGGATGAAGAAATTCGCCCTCAAGTCCTACGCCAAGAAGGGAATGGACGTCGTCGAACTGAACTACAAGGCCATCGACGCCGGGGCCGAAGGGATCCGTGAATTCAAGATCGATCCGGAATGGGCCAAGCTTCCGATCAAGAAGGAAACGGCCATGACCGGGGACGCCTACCTCGACGAATACATGGACGTCATCGGGGCCCTCGACGGGGACGAAATCCCGACTTCCGAATTCCTGAAGTTCGAACTCCTCGACGGGACCATGGAACCCAACGTCACCTTCAAGGAGAAGCGGGCCATCGCCGACCGGGTGCCCTTATGGAACAAGGACAACTGCATCCAGTGCAACACCTGCGCCTTCGTCTGCCCCCACGCCACCATCCGTCCCTTCCTTCTGAACAAGGAAGAGTTGGAGAAGGCGCCGGAAATCGTCAAGAACGGGACCAAGCCGGCCCTCGGGCCCACCGTCAAGGATCTGGCCTTCAGGATCCAGATTTCGACCAAGAACTGCGTCGGCTGCGGTCTCTGCGTCAAGGAGTGCCTTGCCAACAAGGCCGCCCAGCGCACCGGCACTGACAAGTTCGCCCTCAAACTCGTTGAGGCCAAGAGCCAGTTCGCCGAGGAAGAAGGGGCCGACTACCTCTACAAGCACGTTCCCTACAAGTCCGACAAGTTCCCGCTCAACACCGTCAAGGGCGTCGGGTTCCTGATGCCCTACATGGAAGTGTCCGGGGCCTGCGCCGGCTGCGGCGAAACCCCCTACTACCGTCTCGTGAGCCAGCTCTTCGGGAAGGACATGCTGGTCGCCAACGCCACCGGCTGCTCCTCGATCTACTGCGGTTCGACCCCCTTGACCCCCTTCGTCACCAACGAAAAGGGCGAAGGTCCGGCCTGGGCCAACTCCCTCTTCGAGGACAACGCCGAATACGGCTTCGGGATGCGGATGGCCACCGACTACAAGCTGGCCACCATCAGCCGCCTCCTCCTCGAGGTCAAGGAAGAAAAGGACGAGGCCCTCAACGCCCTCATCGATTCCTACCTCGCCTCCATCAAGGACAAGGAAAAGGCCCGGAAGATCATCCCCGACCTCATCGAAGCCCTCGAAAAGCACGGGACCGAGAAGAGCGCGGCCCTCAAGCCCTACTACCGCGACTTCCTCGATAAGTCGGTCTGGATCGTCGGCGGCGACGGCTGGAGCTACGACATCGGCTACGGCGGCCTTGACCACGTCTTGGCCAACAAAGCCGACGTCAACGTCCTGGTCCTCGATACCGAGCTCTATTCCAATACCGGCGGCCAGGCCTCGAAAGCCAGTCAGACCGGCTCCATCAACAAGTTCACGGCCTCCGGCAAGAAGGAAGCCAAGAAGCCCTTCCCGCTCATGGCCATGGCCTATGGCCACGTCTATGTCGCCTGCATCAGCCTCGGGGCCAACCCGATGAAGGCCATCCAGGCCCTCAGGGAAGCCGAGAGCTACGATGGACCGTCCATCATCTTCTGCTACTGCCCCTGCGCCAACCACGGGGTCAAGGGCGGGCTCGTCAACTCGATCCAGGAAGAAAGGGATGCCGTCAACTGCGGTTACTTCCAGATCTTCCGTTACGACCCGAGGAAGGGCAAAGTCGAACTCGACTTCGACAAGCCCGACTTCAGCAAGCTCAAGGACTTCGTCATGCACGAAACCCGTTATAGCCAGCTGCCGGTCGTCAACCCCGAGCACGCGGCCGAACTCCTCGACGAGTGCCAAAAGCACGCCGAGGAGCGCTTCGAAGCCATCAAGAAGTTCGGACTCTAAGGCGCCTAGGAAGGCGGTTCCCGCAAGGGGCCGCCTTTTTTCATGCCCGTTTATCCAAAAAGCCCGCAGGGGAGGGGTATAGGCCTAAATCAAAACGGATAGCCCCCTTTTGCGGGCTTTTGAAGGTAGAGGGGTTGGTCGATCCCTTGTTTGTTTGCCTTGGATTGGGTATGTGAGTGGTAGATCCCCGACCTAGGTTTGAAAATTTCTGAAAGCGCTTTCATAAGGGAGGGTTGATCCTGACCACGAAACCGGGTGTCCAAAAAGAGGAAAATCACGAGCAATCGGGCTTTCTTTTGGTATTTTCCCTTATAAGGGGAGGGGAAAAGGCGGGAGGCCGGGACCCCTTCCGAAAAACAATCATTGACAAAAGCCGGAACGCCCTTATATTACACACGCTCATTTATAAGGAGAGAATTATGAACAATTTCAAAAAGTTCCTTCTCGTATCGGTAGCCGCCCTCGGCGGCCTGGGCCTCGTGGCCTGCGAGCCGGGGACCCCGGGCGAAAGCGGGACTTCGCAAAGCCCGGTCGCGACCGCCTCGAGGATCAACAATACCTTGGGCACCACCCCGTTCGCTATCGGGACCCAGGTCGACCTCGATGAATACATCACCGTGGTCTACACCGACAACAAGGAAGACAAGAACTTCACCGTCCAGTGCATTTCTGCCAACGCCAGTGATCTCACGATCGATGGACATGTGGTTACCACTGCCGTTGCCGGGACCTACACCGTCGAAGTCAGGAGCGGCGACAACGCCCGGACCATGCGTGTCCCTCTCGACTTCAGGACCAAGGAAGTCATGGAGGTCATCGACTTCCTGATGCCCATTACCACCCACACCCAGAACTTCACCATCGACCTCTTCGAGACCAAGGACATGACGCGCTTCTCCTATTGGAACAGCGTCGTCCACCGGGAGACCTACGGGGCCAGCTACAACAAGAACAACCCCGGACCCGAAGATTTCGTCATTGCCCAACTCGCCGATGGAAGGTTCTATCAAGGCAGCTTCGACAATCAAGGGAAGCCGACCTTCCAACCCGGGTATCTGAGCAACCCCACCAACTATTTCATCATGATGCCGAGTTCCATCAACCCCCTCGCCTTCAACACCGTGGTTGACGAGGAAAGCGGGGAAACCTACCTCGCCGGCGATGCCTCGGTTTCCGAAGCCCTCTTCTGGGCCGCCTCGATGCCGATCGACCAGACCGAATTGACCTTCGTCAGCTACGGGGACACCCAGGTCCTCGGCTTCGTCGACCAGGAAGGTGACGGGGAGGCCGAAACCCTCTTGCTCATTCCTACCGTCAACCTGGTCCAGGATGACCCCTTGACCGGGGAGCAAACCGTCCAGACCATCTTCTATTCCAACGTCATCGTCGGGGTCCGTAGCATCGGCAGCTCCAGCGTCGAAGCCATCGAAGAAGCCCAGGCCGATTCTTCCTTCGTTCCGGAAGTGATCGAAGCCACCGAACTCCAAGCCGGCTTCGAAAACGTCGCCGAGCTCGGCAACTACACCGTCGACATCGCCGCCTATCCGTCCAACGCCAAAGGCGATAAGCTCTACACCGCGGCCGAAGGTGGCGTCTTCTACGTGATGCTCGGCTCCGACAAGCCCCTTTACCAAACCAACAAGGTCACCAGCGAAGGTGTCCTCGGCGAAGTCGGCTACATCGGCGGTACCGAAGACGCCGAAGTCCGCGAAGATGCCATCATCGATGTCGGCTACTTCAACCGCGATGGCCAGGGCTATCAATTCCTGGTCGGGACCCAACCGGGTATCGCCACCGATGAATTCGAGCCCCAGACCTTCAACGAAGTGAAGGCCCTCGACGGCGTCACCGACGTCTTCGAATATCCGGACGCCAAGGCCCAGACCGTCAGCGAAGTGACGGGCTTCAATGAGCTCAACATCACTGAGAAGACGACCAAGGGCGACCTCGTCACCGTCGTCAGCACCGTCGGCGACGACACCGGAACCGTGAAGGCCAACAACCTCTTCCGGACCCTCTTCAACCAGTTCTCCCTCTACACGATCGGGGAATCCTGGACCGAATCCCAGCAATTCAATGCCGGCGATTACCATGCCTTGACCCTCTATAGCGATTACCTCGGTCTCACCGTCAATACCAAGACCAACGAGATCAGCATCGACGTCCTCTGCTACATCCCGGTCGGCCTCGAAGACGGCTACGTCTACCTGACCTACACCATCAGCAACATCGGGACCACGACCGCCGACTTCTCGGGCTACACCCCGAGCGTGGTGGCCTAATCACCTCTATAACCTCAACGTCACGGGGGGCCGCTAGGCCCCTCTTGACGCGCTCTAAAGAAAGGATAAGCACTAATGAAGAAGAACCTCTTGCTTCTGACCGGGGCCTTCACGGCCGTGGCCCTCTTGGCCGGTTGTGACCCCTCGGGTCCGCAAAGCGGGGTCCATACCTATCGGACCTTCCTCTCGACCAACCCCACCCTTTGGAACACCCACACCTGGGAAACCAACGACGAAGCCTACATTACCTCTTTCACCGAAATGGGGCTTTATGACCTTGTCTTCAACGAGAACCGTGACGGTTACGCCTTCATGCCGGAAATGGCCGCGGCCGAACCGGTCAGCATCGATCCGACCACCCTCAGCGACGAAGAATTCGACCTCTTCCTCGAGGCCGACATCGGCAACCCGACCCGCGGCATGATCTGGGACATCGCCCTCAACGAGGCGGCCTGCTTCGAAGACGGGACTGCCATCAATGCCAAGACCTACGTCGACTCGATGGAGCGGCTCCTCAACCCCCAATACGCCAACTACCGCGCCGATTCCTATTACTCGGGCGAATTGGTCCTCCTCAACGCCGAAGACTATTACAAGTCCGGCCGTGAGACCATCGAAGCGGCCTTCGACCACGTCAACAAGACGACCGGGGCCGTCGAAAGCGGCAACGGCATCTGGTACATCAACCTCGGCCAGGCGACCCCCTACTTCAACGCCCTCTTCACCGGCGAGCAGGGGGCCGGGAACTTCTATTCGGTCCTCAACAACCGAGCCCAGGATTCGACCGACGCCGTCGAACTGGCGGCCGAACGGATCACCTACGGCGTCGCCTATTACCTCTATCAGTTCGTCTATACCCCGGGGTCGAGCGAACTCGCCAATAGCCCCGACAAGGCCGACTGGGAAGCCTTCTACGAAGACGGCTTCCGTCCCGACCAGGTCAGCTCGACGATGTTCGAAAACGACAAGACCTACATCGACCTCATGGAATTCGACAACAAAGAGGTTTACACCACTGTCAACAAGGGCAACACCAGCTGGAACGATGAAAACACCGTCCGCTACACCCAAGCCGACCTCAAGAGGGACCTTTCGACCTTCATCGGCGGGGTCACCCCGTCCTACCGCAATTCGGCCTGGAACTGGGAATTGCCCCTCTTCACCCAGATCAGCCACGATCTTTCGGGCCTGACCCAGGAAGACCTCGGCATCAAGGCCGTCGATGACTACACCATCCGCCTTTACCTCACCAAGCCGATCACTTCGCTTAACCTCCGGTTTGCCCTTACCAGCAACTGGATCGTCGACGTCGCTCTCTACGACCGTCTGACCCAGACCGGGGCCAACAACACCAAGTTCACGACCTACGGGAGCAACTCGGTCGACAACTACCGTTCCTACGGGCCCTACAAGCTGACCCACTACGAATCGGGCAACCAGATCAACATCTCCCGCAACGACAAGTGGTATGGCTATACCGACGGCCGCCACGAGGGGATGTACGAGATGGACGCCATCGTCACCCGCATCATCCCGGACCACAATACGGCCCTTCAGGAATTCTTGGCCGGGAACCTCGACGACATTGACCTCACCTCGCAGGACATGGCCAAGTACGGGAGTTCTTCCCGCCGGACCACGACCTACGAGTCCTACACCCAGAAGATCAGCTTCAATAGCGACCGTCCGACCTTGCTCAGGCGGCAAAACGATTCCGGGAGCGGGAGCAACATCAACAAGACGATCCTCGCCAACACCGACTTCCGCCGCGGCCTCAGCCTTGCCATCAACCGCACCAGCTTCGCGGCCCAGACCACCGGTGGTTCGAGGGCCTTCACCGGACTTCTGAACGACCTCTACATCGCCAACAACGCCGACGGTACCTCCTATCGTAGCACCACGCAAGGGAAGTCCGTCTATGCCGCCGTCTACGGTGACCTCGGCGGTGAGACGATCGGCTCGGGAGAAGCCCTGGCCGAAAGCGCCTACGGCTACAACAACGCCCTGGCCGTCGAATACGTGGCCAAGGCCTTGAGGGATGAAGTCGCTTCGAGTGCCGAAGGGCACTTCAGGAGCGGCGACACCATCGACATCGAATTCCGGGTCTACGACAACGAGTCGGAAACCACCATCGGGATGTTCAACTTCCTGAACAAAGCCTGGACCGAAGTCCTCCGGGAAGCGGCGGCCAAGGCCGGCGTCCAAGCCAGTCTCAACTTCCACACCGTCACCGACCAGGACTACTACACCTCGGCCACCAGCGGCCGCTACGACCTCATCTTCTCGATCTGGGGCGGGGCGACCATCGATCCTTACGGCCTCATGGAAGTCTATTGCGCGGCCGACTTCCCCAATAACTGCGAATACGGTTTCAAGGGCCGTCAGAACCTGGCCACCCTCGACATCGATAGCGACGGGGACGGCGCTGCCGAAACCAAGACCTTCGACGAGTGGTACCACCTGATGACCGAAGGGATCAACGAAGCCCAGTATGGCGACGATCCGGCCGAGATGGACGAGACCACCTACCAGCAGTGGCAGGCCGCCCATGAGCAAAGGCTCAACATCCTCGCCGGCCTCGAAATCGGGATCCTCAACCGCTTCGAAGCGGTCCCCATCGTGGCCCGCGGCACTTCGAGCCTCATGAGCTACAAGTGGGAAAACGGGTCCGAGACCTACGTCAACCTCATCGGCTATGGCGGCGTCCGCTACATGGAAGCCAACATGGACGACGTCGAATGGGCCAACTTCGTGGCCCAGCAGGGCGGCAATCTCTCCAACCTCTACGTCCGCTAAAGATAGCTTCTTCTACCTCATCGGCTAGGCGGGGCAACCCGCCTGGCCGTTTATGTTTGTAATATAACGACAACTTAGGAGGTCTCATGCGCGAAACCAAGCAAACCCTCATATACATCCTGAAGCGCTTGGCTTTGATGGTCGTCACCTTTTTGGCCATCTTCGTCATCTGTTTCATTCTCATCCGGCTTTTGCCTTTGACCCCGAACCTGACCCCCGGTGACGTCGATACCTTCTACCTCCGGATGGTGGCCCAAGGCCGGATGCGGGTCGATCCCAGTAGCGAAACCGGGTACTCGATGGTCCCGGTCCTCGAACAGCTCTGGAACTTCATCGTCAACCTTTTCAAACCGGGGAGCCAATGGAAGTTCGGCCTCAGCTATGCGGTCGACAAGTGGATGGAACCCCAAAACATCCTCTTCTCGAAGATGCCGCCGACCATCCTCATCAACGTCTATTCGATGATCATCGCCATCCCGGTCGGGATCGGTCTCGGGATCTACATGGCCCTCAAGAAGAACAAGTGGCAGGACCAGGTCCTCTCGGTCCTCATCATGCTCGTCATCTCGGTCCCGAGCTTCGTCTATGCCTTCGTCTTCCAATACCTCTTCGGCTATGTCTGGAAGGTCTTGCCCCCGATGCGGGCCTCCGGGGAGTTCGGTTGGTTCTCGCCCCAGATGACTTTGTCCTTGATCCTCCCGGTCATGTCGATGTGCGTCGGCTCGATCGCCGGCTTCGCCCGTTATACGAGGGCCGAATTGACCGAAGTCCTGACCAGCGACTTCATGTTGCTAGCTAGGACCAAGGGCCTGACCCGGGCCCAGGCCACCGTCCGCCACGCCTTAAGGAACTCGATGGTCCCGATCTTCCCGATGATCCTCGGGGAGATCATCTCCGTCCTCTCCGGTTCCCTCGTCATCGAGAACATCTTCTCGGTCAGCGGCGTCGGGGCCCTCTATCTGGAATCCATCACCAAACGCGACTACGACGTCTTCCAGTTCGTGGCCATGTTCTACGTGGCCATCGGCCTGGTCGGGACCTTGGTCGTCGACGTTTCCTACGGGATCGTCGATCCCCGCATCCGCATGGGAGGTAAGAAAGCATGAGCGAAAACACGAAAACCCTGCAAAACTCCGGCGAAACCCTGGACAAGTCCCTTTTCGAGCGCATCGATCGGGAAAACATCCACGACCAGGCTTTCGAAACCAAACCTGTTTCCTATCTCAAGGACTGCTTCAGGAGGTTTAGGAAGAACAAGGGTTCGGTGGTGGCCGGCATCATCATTTTGCTGATCATCCTTTACGCCATCATCGTCCCCATCGCCTCCCCGCGGGCCCACGTTTCCCCGACCGCTTATCCGAACGGCTACCTCGACAACTACTTCAAGTACGTCTTGCCCTACAACCCGATGTTCGCCGGGACCGGCTTCTGGGACGGGACCAAGATCGAGTCCCTCAACGAGCGGAGCTACGCCATCCAGACCCTGACCGACGCCAACCGGCCCTATATCGTGGAAACCCTCGAAAAGACCCATGACCGGGTCATGGCCGGGGACATAGTTATCAGCGATACCGTGGTCTACAACTGCCGGGTCGACACCTACGCCGTCGGCGTCAAGCGGATCGACCTTTCGCCCTCGGCCTACCAGAACCTCGTCGACTACGAAGAGGAGAATGGGATCGTCGGGACGGCGGACTCGATCATCAAGCCGTCCGTCGACTACGAAACCTATCTGACCGACTATGCCGACCATCTTAGGGGCAACGGGGTCATCGATACCCTGGTCACCACCATCATCAACGAGATGCGGACCTACTACGAAAACAATCCGGGCATCTATTACGCCCTTTCGGCCTATCCCGACAACGACGAGACCCAGCAACCCAGCGACAAATCGAACATGTTCTCGCCGATCTACGACGAAAACGGGAACGTCAAGGACCTCTATATCCGCGACGATGCCGGGGACCTGGTCTATGGGACCTACGGCCAGGGCCGTTATACCCTCCGGGTCGACTATTTCGATTACTCGACCTACTTCAACGGCTTCGAGCCCTATCTCTTCTTCGGGGCCAACGCCGAAGGACGGGACATCTTCTTGCGTCTAGCCGAAGGTGCCCGCTTCTCGCTGATCCTCGGTGTCTGTATCTCCCTCATCAACTTCATCATCGGTCTTATTTGGGGGGCGGTCTCCGGTTACTATGGGGGTACCGCCGACCTCGTGATGGAACGGGTAACCGACATCATCGGGAACGTGCCTTCGATCGTCGTCCTTACGATATGTTCGGTGTCCTTTACCTCGAACGGGGCCATGATGGGAAAACTCGGCAGTGCCGGGGTCCTGATCGTCTCGATCCTCTTGGCCTTCGTCTATTCGGGCTGGATCGGAACCGCTTCCACGACCCGTATGCAGTTCTACCGCTACAAGGGCCAGGAATACGTCTTGGCTTCCAGGACCTTGGGGGCCAAGGATAGACGTCTCATCTTCCGTCACATTTTGCCCAATGCCGCCGGGACCTTGGTCACCTCTTCGGTGTTACTTGTCCCCGGCGTCATCTTCTCGGAAACCTCGCTTTCCTACCTCGGCCTCATCAACTTCACGACCTCGGGCCTTTGCTCGATCGGTAGCTTGCTCAACGAAGGCCAGACGGCGGGTTTGGCGAATTACCCCCACATGCTCTTATTCCCCTGCATTGTCATCTCTCTATTGATGATCTGCTTCAACCTCTTCGGCAACGGTTTGCGCGATGCCTTCAACACCACCCTCAAGGGAGCGGAGGACTGATATGGACCAGAACAACGGACAGAAGGTCCTCGAAGTCAAGGACCTCCGCATCTCCTTCAAGACCAATGGGGGGACCGTCAAGGCGGTCCGCGGCATTTCCTTCTCCCTTTTTAAGGGCAGGACCCTGGCCATCGTCGGGGAATCGGGCTCCGGGAAGTCGGTGACTTCCAAGGCCATCCTTGGGATTTTGGCCAACAACAAGATCGTCGAATGGGGCCAGATCATCTACGACGGGAAGGACCTCCTCCAGGTTTCGGAAGAAGCCTTCTCGAAGATCAGGGGCGTCAAGATCTCGATGATCTTCCAAGACCCCCTCTCTTCCCTCAACCCCATCATGATCGTCGGGAAGCAACTGACCGAAGCCATGCTTCTCAAGAACAAGGCCTCCCGTCGTTATGGGAAGCGTTACGTCGCTTCCATCGCTAAGGCCATCTCCGCCTTCGACAAAGACAAGGCCAAGGAACTTTCCAAGCTGGCCCTCGGGGACGACGAAGCCGCCCTCAAGACCTATGTCGAAGGGTATGAAGACCTCTTCCTTGAGGCCGCCAAGCGGGCCCTAAGCGACCAGAAGGTCGCCATCGCCGCCGCTTTGGAGGCCCTCGAGGCCTACCAAAACGCCGTCCTCCAAGGGGAGTTCGACCTCAAGGAGGCCTACAAGGCCGGAAAGGCCGTCTTCAAGGCGGTCGATGGTTGCCAATTGGCTTTGACCGACGACCCCGACGACGTCATTTCGACCTTCAAGACCGTCCTTTACAATGCGGTCAGCAAGGAAGCCCGGGCCGTGGTCCTGAGGGCCAAGCAAGGAAAGGACTTCGAGAAGTACGGGGTCGACAACATCTTCGACCTCCCGCCGGAAGCGCGGGCCAAGGAAAGCGAGATCATCCCCAGCTCCGAGGAGACCCGCGGGGAATACCGCGAGGCCGTCTCCTTCCTCATCGCCCACCTCGAGGAGGTGGCGGGGAAGATCGACGATCTCGGGGAGACCTACGCCCAATATATCGAAAAGGCCTTCTTGGAATACGCCAAGGACGCCAAGAAGGAACTGAGCAAGGCCGAGGCCAAGGAAAAGGCGATCTCGCTTCTAAGGGAAGTCGGGATCGACGAACCCGAAAGGCGCTACAAGCAATATCCCTTCGAACTCTCGGGCGGGATGCGGCAGCGTATCGTCATCGCCATCGCCCTTTCTTCCTCTCCGGAAGTCTTGATCTGCGATGAGCCGACCACGGCTCTCGACGTCACCATCCAAGCCCAGATCCTCGAGCTCATCAACAAGCTCAAGGCCGAACGCCACCTCTCGATCGTCTTCATCACCCACGACCTCGGGGTCGTGGCCAATATGGCGGACGACATCGCCGTCATGTACGCCGGGAAGATCGTCGAGTACGGGACGGCCGAGGAGATCTTCTACGATCCCCGCCACCCCTATACCTGGGCCCTCTTGGGTTCGATGCCGGACCTCGAGACCAAGGAAAGGCTCCACGCCATCCCCGGCACTCCGCCCAACATGCTCCTTCCGCCCAAGGGCGATGCCTTCGCGGCGAGAAATGAGTTTGCCCTCAAGATCGACGAGCTCAAGGAGCCGCCCTTCTTCGAAGTCTCGCCGACCCACTTCGCCGCCACCTGGATGCTCCACGAAAACGCCCCCGAGGTCGAAGTCCCTTCGATCGTGAGGGAAAGGATCGCCAAGGCCCTCAAGGACCATCCGGATAGCATGCCCAAACCCACCAATTACAAGAACTCCGTCCTCGAACACCTAGAAAAGGAGGCCAAGCAAAAGTGAAAGCCAAAACCAAGGAAACCGACGCAAAAACCGCCTCTTCTAAGAAAACGACCTCGAAGACGGTGACCAAAAAGGCATCGACTAACAAAAAGCCGGCCGCCAAAAAGCCGGCGACCAAGGCCGTGAAGCCCAAGGCCCCGAAGGCCGAAAAGGAAGCGGTCAAGGCCGCGCCCGAAAAGGAAGCCAAGAAGGGCTTTGACTACGAGCACGGGGAAGTCCT
The DNA here is from genome assembly GCA_944363565.1 of uncultured Bacilli bacterium. GTDB lineage: Bacteria > Bacillota_I > Bacilli_A > RFN20 > CAG-826 > UBA4951. The sequence continues at coordinate 20,868 of CALVUI010000002.1, read as the reverse complement.
CCTCGAGCTCAAGCACCTCAAGCAGTACTTCCGTTTCAAGGGCGGCCTCACCAAGTATCTCAAGGGCGTCCACGACGTCTCCTTCAAGGTCTACCGCGGCGAGGTCTTCGGCCTCGTCGGGGAGTCGGGCTGCGGGAAAACGACGACCGGGCGCGACATCCTCAAGCTCTACAAGATCACCTCGGGCGACATCTGGCTCGAGGGGACGCGGATCGCCGCCGGGACCCGGTGGAACGAGAAGGAAATCAAGTTCACCAACATCCGGGCCAAGGCCGCGGTCGCCAAGCTCAGAGACGAAGAGGAGGAGATCCGCAAGGAATTCACCTCCAGCGTCGCCGAGAAGGTCTTCACCGAGAAGATCTCTTTCCGGAAAGCCGCCGCCATGGCGGAAGGGGATCCCGCCATCGACGCCTTGCTCCAGAAGTGCAATGCGAAGATCGAGGAAAAGGAAAAGGAAATCGCTTCCGTCCTCGAACACGCCAAAGCCGTCACCAAGGAGCAGACCGAAAAAATCAAGGCCGCCAAGCGGGACGACAAGAACTACAACAAGAACCTGGCCGCCGCCGCCGTCAAGAAGGTCGAGGAGAAATACGCCTCCTTCCTCAAGGATTACGAGGGGAAGGCGGCGAAGACCCCGGAAGATGAGAAGATCCATGCCGCCTATGAGGCGGAGCTCAAGGCCGCCAAGAAGACGAGCCTCGCCAACAAGGTCCAGATGATCTTCCAGGACCCGATCGCCTCCCTCAATCCCCGGATGACGGTCCGTAACATCATCGCCGAGGGCCTCATCATCCAAGGGGTCCACGACAATGCCTACATCGACGAGCAGGTCGCCAAGGTCCTGACCATGGTGGGCCTGGTCCCGGAACACGCCAACCGCTACCCCCACGAGTTCTCGGGGGGCCAACGTCAACGGATCGGGATCGCCCGGGCCATCATCATGAACCCCGAGCTCATCGTCGCCGACGAACCGGTCAGCGCCCTCGACGTCTCGGTCCAGGCCCAGGTCATCAACCTCCTGAACGATCTGAGGGAAAGGCTGAGCCTGACCCTCATCTTCATCGCCCACAACCTCTCGGTCGTCAAATACTTCTGCGATCGGATCGCCGTCATGTATTACGGGAACCTCGTGGAATTAACGACCAGCGACGAACTCTTCAGCCACCCCCTCCATCCCTACACCAAGTCCCTTCTCTCGGCCGTCCCTTACCCCGACCCCATCGTCGAGGAAAGCCGGAAGAGAATCACCTACGTCCCGGAACGGGACCATGATTACTCGAAGCAGAAGCCGACCTGGCGGGAACTGGTTCCCGGCCACTTCGTCTCCTGCAACGACGAGGAAGCGGCCCGCTACCTCGAAGAACTGAAGAAATGAAGGAGGGGAAGAAGAAGGTCCTGACCAAGGGCTTCGTCATCTCGCTCCTCGTCTGCTTCGCCGTCGGGTGTCTGATCGCCGGCCTCATCTTCCTGGCCCTCTACTACGGCCAGAAGCATCCGGAGCCCATCACCCTCGAGACCTTGTTAGGATATCTGGCCGACGGGTTCGGCCTCACCGGCCTCCTATTGGCCATGTTCTATGTCCTGAGCTGGATCTCGGCCAAGGGGACCTTCGACATCCTCTATTACTCGGTCTACACCCTCTTCTACTCGGTCTTCGCCTACAAGAAGTGGAAGGAAGACCCGGAGCGCGATTACTACTCCTACAAGAAGAAGAAGGACGCCAGCGAGCGAAAACCTTTGCTTGCAATACTCCTGATATCCGTGATATTTATCTTCGCCGGTTTGGGCTTCCTCATCGGCTATCACGCGACTTTACCGCCAATTTCATAGAAAGGAAGGAAACACCATGAAGAAGAAACTCGTTTCCATGGGACTGCTGGTCGGCTTACTGGCCCTCGCCGGCTGCGGGCCCGCTACCACCACCTCGAGCGTCGGAGACGGGGGCTCGTCGACGAGCCCCGATACGACCGGTGGCACCACCATCACCGAACAGGATCTCGAAAGAGGCATCACGGCCTACACCGACACCGACGGTGAGGTCAAACCCCTCAACCGCGATACCATCTACCGCAACGCCGGCTCGCCCCACGTCGCTTCGTATTCCGAAGGGATGCCCGAAAAGCAGAAGCTACTGGTCGCCCCGATGCGCTTCGAAGACTACGACGCCATCGTGGCCGACGACGCCTTGCTAGAGAAGATCCGGATCGCCTTCGACGGGACCGACGAGGAAACGGCAGCGGTCGGGGGCTACATCTCCGTCTCCTCCTTCTACGAGAAGTCCTCCTATGGGAAGGGTGCCTTCGACGTCGTGGTCCTCCCTTGCTGGATCGACTACCCGGGGAGCCCCGATGAATTCCGGACCGCGGCCAACGCCGTCGGTGGCGGCGGCCTCTATGCCTCGAATTATGTCCGCAACTGGTACCGCGGCGAATATGCCAAGGACGGCCATGGGCAACTGGGCGAGGATGCCCATCCCTGGACCTACTTCGACAGTGACAAGGACGGCTACCTCGACCTCATCTGGAACGTCTATGCCTATCCCCAATACGGATCGGGCGACAATCCGGACAAGAACAACGACTTCTGGTGGGCCTACGTCACCTACAACATGCAGACCAGCCCCAACGTCGCCGACCCGACCGTCAAGACCTTGGCCTTTGCTTCCACCAACTTCATGACCCAGTACAATGGCTACGATAGCCATACCTTCATCCATGAAACCGGGCATACCCTCGGTCTCAGCGATTACTACGACTACAACAACACCTGGAAGCCGTTAGGCCGCGTCGACTACATGGACGGTAACCTCGGGGATCACAATGCCTACTCGAAGTTCGCCCTCGGTTGGATCAACCCCTATATCCTCCATGAGGAAGATATCGACGGTGTAGCCGACGAAGATGGGAAGGGCGAAGGGGTCACCAGTGCCACCATCACCCTCCGCCACGGTTCTTCCTCCGGCGACGCCTTGGTTCTGGCCTCCCCGGGCTATAACGGCACCGCCTTCGACGAATACCTGATCCTCGAGCTGATGGGTCCCCATGGCCTCTGCGAGACCGACTACAAGAACGGCTACGACATGAGCTCGGGCTTCAAGGAGCCGGGCATCCGGGTCATCCACGTCGACGCCAGGGCCTACGCCAACAACTGGAGCACCTACATCGATGATCCCGACCTCGTCGGACAGGAAGCCACGGAACTCCGCGTCGGCAATACCTACGGCGGCCGGGCTGGGATCGGCATCGACGGCGACTACTGGGGACACGGAACCGGGACCGGGGCCAACAAGTACAGCGAATACAGCTACTTCACCGAGGCCTCTTTGGTCGAATCGACGATCACCGACCGGAACTGGATGAACACCGCTTCCTACCAGGCCACCACCGCCTCCCTCTTCACCCGCGGGGCCCGCTTCGTGGGCGGCGAGAACTCCCTTTGGACCAAGGCCTTCTTCCCGAGCAAATCGAACCTCTGGAACAAGGCCAAGACTATCACGGCCGGGGCTTCGACCATGCAGCAGACCTTCACGGTCGACGAAGAGATGGACTGCAACTTCTCCTTCCGCGTCAACTCGATCGAGGAAGATCCCGAGTACGGCGTCAAGGCCACCATCACCGTGACCCTGGCGGACTAACCTCAACATCCAAAAATAGAGGGCCAAACGGCCCTCTTTTTTCGTCTCTAGGCAAGAAAAAAGGCCGGCGGGAGGCCGGCTCTATTTTCCACTGGTCGGAACGATGAGATTTGAACTCACGACCCCTACCACCCCAAGGTAGTGCACTACCAAGCTGTGCTACGTCCCGAGTGCCTCGATATTATAGGGCAAACGGCGCCGTTTGCCATAGGAAAATTAAGCGTTATGGTGAGTGGAGGGGATGGGTTCCGCTATAATAGCGGGGCTTATGACGGACTATCGCAATTACATCGTGGTGGAGGGGGCGCGGGAAAATAACCTCAAGAACCTCTCCCTCACCATTCCCAAGAACACCCTGACGGTCTTTTCCGGGGTTTCGGGCTGCGGGAAGAGCACCCTGGCCTTCGACACCATCTACGCCGAAGGACAGAGGCGCTACGTCGAATCTTTGTCGCCCTATGCCCGCCAGTTCCTCGGCGGGGTCGACAAGCCCGACGTCGATTCGATCGAGGGCCTTTCCCCGGCCATCTCCATCGATCAGAAGACAACCTCCCACAACCCCCGTTCGACGGTCGGGACCGTGACCGAGATCTACGACTACCTGCGTTTGCTTTTCGCTAGGGTCGGGGTCCCTTATTGCCCCAAGCACCATCTCCCGATCCTTTCCTATAGCCCGGTGGCGATGGCCAATGACATCATGGACCTCGGGGAGGGGACCAAGGTCCAGATCTTGGCCCCAATCGTCCGTCACGAAAAGGGAACCCAGGCCGAGGTCCTTTCCAAACTCTCCCTCAAGGGCTTCTCGAGGGTGCGGATCGACGGGGAGTTCTATTTGCTAGGGGAGACCCCGGAACTGGAGAAGAACAAACGCCACGACGTCGAACTGGTGGTGGACCGCCTTTCCCTTAAGGAAGAATCGCGGAGCCGCCTCAACGAGTCGATCGAGACCGCCCTTGATTACGGTCGGGGCTACATGATCGTCGTCCATGATGGCACCGAGAAGCTCTATAGCCGCCACCACACCTGCCCGGAATGCGGTTTTTCGGTCCCTAATTTGGAACCGCGGCTCTTTTCCTTCAACGCCCCTCTAGGCTACTGCGAACGTTGCAAGGGCCTAGGGATCACCCGGGAAGTCGCCGAAGATTTACTGGTCCCCGATCCGAGCCTCGCCATCAACGAAGGGGCCATCCGTTACTACAAGGGCATCATCGGGACCGCCGCCATCGAGTGGCAGGAGTTCTGCCACATGATGGACCATTACGGCATCCCATACGACGTGCCTTGGAAGGATCTCACCGCTTCCCAAAAGAAGCTCATCATGCTTGGGAGCGACACCGAATTCGATTACGTCATCAAGACCCAGTCCGGCAATTCCCTCCGCAAAAGGGGGAGATTCGAAGGGATAAAGACCCGTTTGGAGAGGCTCTACCGCGATACCAATTCCGAATGGATGCGCCAGTACTACGAGTCCTTCATGCGCGATTCCGAATGCACGGCCTGCCATGGGGCGCGCCTCAACGAAGCCGCCCTTTCGGTCAAGGTCAACGGCCTCAACATCTACGAGGTGACCTGTCTTCCGATCTCCGAACTTCTGGATTACATCAAGTCGACCCGGGCCTCTTTGACCCCGATGCAATTAGAAATCGTTTCCTTGGTCTTAAAGGAAATCGAAAACCGGGCTCTCTTCCTCGCCGACGTCGGCCTTGAATACCTGACCCTCAGCCGCATGGCCATGACCCTCTCGGGCGGGGAGGCCCAACGGATCCGTTTGGCCACCCAGATCGGGAGCCGCCTCTCGGGCGTCCTCTATGTCTTGGACGAACCCTCGATCGGCCTCCATCAAAAGGACAACCAGAAGCTGATCGAGACCCTCAAGGAAATGCGCGACCTCGGCAATACCTTGATCGTCGTCGAACACGACGAGGAGACGATCAGGAACGCCGACTACATCGTCGACATCGGCCCTGCGGCCGGGGACCGGGGCGGCGAAATCGTCGTGGCCGGCTCCTTGGACGACGTCATGTCCTGCCCGCGTTCCGTCACCGGAGCCTATCTTTCGGGCCGCGAGAAGATCGAAGTGCCCACTAAGCGAAGGAAGGGCAACGGCCATAAGTTGGTTTTGAAGGGCTGCAAATGCCATAACCTCAAGGGGATCGACGTTTCCTTCCCCCTCGGGACCTTCATCGCCGTGACCGGGGTTTCGGGCTCGGGGAAGAGCAGTCTCATCAACGAAACCCTCTACAAGGCCCTGGCCAAGAAGCTCGGGAAGGATCCCGACATCGTCCCGGGCCAATATTCCTCGATCCAGGGCCTCAACTACGTCGATAAGGCCGTCAATGTTTCGCAGGAACCGATCGGGCGGACGCCGAGAAGCAACCCCGCCACTTACATCAAATTATTCGACGAAATACGCGAGCTTTACGCCGAAACCCCGGTGGCCCGGGAGCGCGGCTACGACAAGGGCCGCTTCTCCTTCAACGTTCCTGGTGGGCGTTGCGAGAAGTGCCAGGGCGGGGGCGTGGTCCGGGTTCCGATGAACTTCCTGCCCGACATCTACGTCAAGTGCGACGAGTGCGACGGCCTCCGTTACAACGCCGAGACCTTGGAGTGCACCTACAAGGGCAAGAACATCCACGACGTCTTGGAGATGCGGGTCGAGGAGGCCCTCTCCTTCTTCGAGGCCCGGCCTTCGATCTACCGGCGGATCAAGACCCTTTACGACGTGGGCCTAGGCTACATCAAGCTCGGCCAAAGCGCGACCACCCTCTCGGGCGGGGAAGCCCAACGGGTCAAGCTGGCCTATGAGCTCCAGCGCCGTCCGACCGGGAAGACGGTCTACATCCTCGACGAACCGACGACCGGCCTCCATACGGCCGACGTCAAGCGTCTGATCAGGATCCTCCAAAGCCTGGTCGAAGGCGGGGAGACGGTCATCGTCATCGAACACAACCTCGACGTCATCAAGGTCGCCGACTACGTCATCGACATCGGCCCCGACGGCGGGGACAAGGGCGGGAAAATCGTGGCCGCCGGCACCCCGGAAGAGGTGGCCAAGACCGAGGGATCCTACACCGGGAAGTACCTTCGGCCGCTTTTGGAAATGAAATGAGGAAATAGAAAGGTTAAGATTACACGGTATGTCAATCGCGTTTCTTGTCATTGGGATCCTTATGGCCATCGGATCACTCTCCGCCGAAATCGTCTTCAGCCGCCAGGCCATCAGGAACGGGACGCCGACCATCAAGGCCCCGGAATTCTATAAGATCATCGGAACCATCGCCGGCTTCGGGGTCGGGGCCGGATTTCTAGCCGCCGCCGTCAATACCTGGGGCGATGTTTGGAAGATGGACAATGGCCACGCCACCATGTCGATCTTGGGTGCTGGCTTGTTCGCGGTCAGCTTTTTGGTCCTCTGGACGGCCTTCGCCTTCTATTACTACAAGCCGGCCTTCGACAAGAAACAAAAGAAGATCTCTAGGATCTTGACCTTTGCTGCCATCCCCTTGGCCCTCGCCTTCTTCCTTTTGTTCGGGGAAGGGGTGGCCCCCTATCTCGCTTACCCGCTCATCAACGGGGTCGTCTTCGGAGGCGATGCCGGTTTCTATTTCTCGACGCCTTTAAGCGGCCATAGCGGTGGGGTCCACATCATGTGGTACGCCGTCTTCATCTTGACCGGGGTGGCAGTCTGCTACTTCGTCTCCGACCATGAGTTCTACAAGAAGTACGGACGGCATGGGATCTTGGAGGTTTTGGTCGTCGTAGCCTTCCTCTGCGGAATCATCGGGGCGAGGCTTTGGTACGTGGTCGGGAACTGGACCCGCGACGGCTTCGACAAGGACTTCTGGAGCGTCTTCGCCATCTGGGACGGGGGTCTCACCATCATCGGGGGCGCGGCCCTGGGGATCGTCGGCGGGGTCCTCTTCATCGCCCTCAACAAGAAATACAAGTTCATCGACATCCCCTGGGCCATGGGGGTCATCGTCCCGACGATTCTGTTGGCCCAAGGGATCGGCCGTTGGGGCAACTTCTTCAACGCCGAGGTCCACGGGGTGGCGGTGGAACTTAGTTCCGGCTGGCAGTGGCTCCCGACTTGGATCGCCAGGAACATGCAATATAGCAGCGTCTCCAATTCCCTGACCGGGACCACCATGATCTACGTCCCCCTCTTCCTCATCGAGTCGGTCTTCAACATCGCCGGTTATTTCATCATCCGTTATGGGATTTGCACGCCCCTCAAGAACTACTTGGCCAAGGGCGATGCCGCCGGCTTTTACTTCATCTACTACGGGATCGTCCGTTTCATCATGGAACCCCTTCGTGACGAAAACTACAACATGGGCAACGACAACAACTTCTCGGTCTGGGGGAGTTTGGCCTACATCTTCATCGGTTTGGCCTTGATCGCCGCCTTCGAAGTCTGGAAGTACCTCCGTTACCGCAAGGCCGTCCAGGTGGCCGGAGCCCCCATCAACTACATCGAATTCGGGAAGGCCGACAACGGTTGGCAAAGGACCCCGGTCGACGAAAACGGGAACTTCATTGAGGAAACCAAGAAGGCCGAGCCCGAAAAAGAAACACCTAAGACCGTAGACAAAGAATAGGCATGAAATATCAGGTCCTCCTCTTCGACTTCGACGGGACCTTGCTCGACAGCGATTTCATGATCGCCCTCACGATGTACGAGCTCTACCGCGAGTTCCGTCCCGATTACCGTCCCCATCTACGCGACATGTTCCTCTTTTCCGGGCCTCCCCTTTTGGAGACGATGGAGAAGGAATTCCCGGATCGGCCCAAAGAGAAGATGAGGGACCTATTTGTCGAAAAAAGCCGCAAATACTATCTCAATACGGCGGTTCTTTATCCCGGGGCCTATCAATTCCTCACCTCTTTGAAGGAAAAGGGAATCCTCCTGGGACTCGCGACCAGCAAGTTTCGGGGACCGACCGATCTCTCCCTAAACCTCGTTCATTTAGAGGGGATCTTCGATGCCACCGTGGCCGGAGACGAGGTCAAACACAACAAGCCCGATCCCGAACCCTTGCTCAAGGCCTTGGACCTCATGGGTTACAAGGGACCGCTGGATAAGGTCCTCTACGTCGGGGATTCGGCCTATGACGAGCAGGCCGCCAAGGCCTTGGGGCTTGATATGGCCCTCGCCAAATTCGCTCCTCGGAAATTGCTTGAAGGATATCGGCCGACCATTGAATTCACATCCTACGATGAACTGAAGGAGAAACTTTATGGAAATCTATGATTACGTGGTGATCGGCGGGGGTCCGGCCGGGCTCAGCGCTGCCATCTATTTGGCCAGAAGTCCCCTTAAGGGAATCGTCCTCGAGGGCTCAACTCCCGGGGGCAAGCTGGTCGACATCAACCGAATCGACAATTATCCCGGCGTCCCCAATACCTCGGGCACCGATTTGGCTTTGGCTTTACTAGGGGAGGCCACTTCCCTCGGGGCCGAGATCGTCTACAAACGGGCGACCGCGGTCGATAAGGAGGGGGACCTCTTCAAGGTCAGCGTCGAAGACGGGAGCTATCTGACCAAGAACGTCATCATCGCCACCGGGCTTAGCAGCCTCAGCAAGGGCCTCGAAGGGGAAAAGGAATTCATGGGACGCGGCATCAGCCACTGCGCCACCTGCGACGCCGCCTTCTACGTCAATAAGGAAACCGTGGTCTTGGGCAACGGGGAGAAGCCGCTTTCTGAGGCCCTCCACCTCGCCCTCCAATGCTCGAAGGTCACCCTCTTGTTCGAAGAATCTGACCTCAAGGGAAGCGAAGATTCGATCAAGGCGCTCAAGGAGAATCCGAAGGTCGAAATCATTACGTCTATCAAGCCACTGAGGTTCGTCGCTGATGAAAAAAGGACGCAAATCGAGGGTTTAGAATACGAAATCGATGGGAAAATCACGTTGATCAAGGCCGACGGCTACTTCGTCTATTCCAAGGAAAACGGCCCCCTGGCTCTCCTTTCTTCCCTCAACGTCGAATACAAGGGCAACTTCCTGATCGGGGATCCCGAAACCGGGGAGACTTCCCTCAAGGGCCTATATGTGGCCGGCGATGCCAAGCAGAGCCTGCTCAAGCAGGTCGTGACCGCCGCTAGCGACGGGGCCAAGGCCGGCAGCGCCATCATCCGCAGGGCGGCCGCCGGAAAATAGGCCACCGACCTATCTTTTTGGTTTACAATCTAGGCGTGGAAAAGACGCCGATCAACATCGTCATATTAAGCGGTCTGGCCGGGGCTGGGAAAACCACGGCTTCCTTTGCCTTCGAGGCCTCCGGCTACTATGTGGTCGACGACCTCCCTTTGAAGATGGTCCCGGGCCTTTTGGCCCTTTTCAAAAACGAAGCGGAACGCTACCAAAGGGTGGCCCTCATCTTGCCCCTCAAAGACGTCGGGGAAGTGACGCGCCTCATCCGCCGCGACCCGGCCTTTTCCCTCATCTCCATCGGCCTCGATTGCCAGGAAGCGGTCCTTTTGTCCCGTTACAAGTTGACGCGCCACATCCATCCCCTCATGACCAGCGGCTATAGCCTCGAGGAGGCCCTCGAAAACGACCGCCAGGCCTTGGCCAGGGTCCGCGACGACTTGGACGTCTACATCGATACCTCCTCCCTAGGGGAGAAGGAACTGAGGTCGATGATCTTCGAGGTCCTTAGGAAAGATGGGCGCAGCAACCTCAACATCTTCATTTCTTCATTTGGTTTCAAATACGGCCTGCCCCTCGATGCCGATACCGTCATCGACGCTAGGATCCTCGACAATCCCTATTGGGTCAAGGAACTGGCTCCCTTGACCGGCCTCGACGAGGAGGTCAAGGCCTTCATCGAAAAGGATCCCAAGACCGAGAAGTTCCTGAAAGCCATCTTTGATTATCTCGACGTCTTCCTGCCCCTTTCGGAAAAAGACGGCCGCATCTACCTAAGCGTCGCCGTCGGCTGCTCCGGGGGCCAGCACCGTTCGGTCTATATCGCCAGGAAGATCTACGAACGTTACGAAGCCACCTACCGTTGCTCCCTCCACCACCGGGAATTGCCCCGTTACCTCAAATGAATTCCGCCCCGACTTTTTCCTTCGCCCTCAAGGAAGAACTGGCTTCCTTGAACCGCTCGCCGGCCGCCCTAAGGGCCTTGCTTTCGGGCTACGTCAAGGCCGGTGGCAGTCTCCGTTTTGTTTCCGGGGAACCACGCCTGACTCTTTCCAGCGAATCGAGCAAGGTGGCGACCGCCCTCTTCAAGGCCATCAAGGACCTCTATCCGGCAGAGCCCTATTTTTCCTATACCCGGGAATCGGGGTTCGCCCATCGGGTCCGTTACCACGTCAATCTCTCGATCGGCCTCGAGCCCTTCATGCATGACCTCATGGTCTCGCCTTTAGACGAAACCATTCCGCCCTATGCCTTCTCCAGCAAGGAAGAATCGGTCTCCTACGCGACCGGGTGTTTCCTCTCAAGCGGCTATGTCACTTCGCCCACTTCGACCCATTACCATTTGGAAATCGCCCTCGTCGATGGGGCTTTTGCGCGGAATTTGCAAAAACTATTGAACAAGAACCTTTTGCGGCCTTTTTCCTTCAAACTGACGGAAAGAAGGCAACAATCCGTCATCTATCTAAAGAAGAGCCAGGATATCGCCGACTTTATGGCCTGCATGGGGGCATCCGAAGCCACCCTTGAATTCGAAAACGCCCGGATGGAGAGAGACATGCACAATGTCTCGAACCGTTGGAACAATCTGGACGGGGCCAACATGGGGAAGACCTTGAAAGCCTCGGAGAAGCAGAAGGAACAGATACTTTATCTTAAAGAACACGGGGGTTTGACCCGTCTGGCTTCCCCCAAGCTCGAGGCCCTTTGCAAGCTCCGCCTCGAACATGAGGACGCCTCCTTGTCGGAGCTGGCGGAACTCCTATCCGACGAACTGGCTTCCGAAGTCACCAAAAGCAACGTCAACCATCTTTTCCGGAAACTCGAGGAGATCTACAAGAAGACATGCCGGGGCTGAATTTCGACGATCTTTCCATCTATTATCAACTGGGGAAGCGGGTGGCCTATCTTCGGAGCCTCAAAGGCCTTAGCCAACTCGATTTGGCCTTGGCCGCGGGCTTGGCCCCTTCTTTTGTTTCCGAGGTCGAAAAGGGAAAGAGGAATCCCTCGCTCAAGACCCTGGTCAGACTCTCCGAGGCCCTCGATGTCAGCCTCGAGGAGCTCCTAAGGGGCATCGGACCCCTTTAGGAACCTTTTTATTCTTTGAATAAAAGCAAGTCGCACGTTGAAACGTTTCACAAGGTTTTCGGGCGCGTTATAATCATGCCGCAAGAGTTTCTAAGGAGGACAAGAATGTCAACAGTCAAACTCGCAATCAACGGATTCGGCAGAATCGGCCGTCTGGCCTTCCGCCGGGCGTATGAAGTCGGCGGCTTCGAAGTCGTCGCCATCAACGACCTGGTCGATGCCAAGACCCTGGCCTATTTGTTGAAATACGACACCACCCACAAGAGCTGGCACCTCGATGAGATCAGCGCCGACGTCGAAAAGGACGAAAACGGCAACTTCGTGAAGAACGACCTCATCTTCAAGGGCAAGAGGATCCCGGTTCTCGGCAAGAAAGATCCCCATGACCTCAAGTGGGGCGAATACGATGTCGACATCGTCTTGGAATGCACCGGCCGTCTCAAGAGCAAGGCCGACGGGCAAGTCCACCTCGACAACGGCGCCAAGGGCGTCATCATCAGCGCCCCGAGCAGCGACAAGGACATTCCGACCTTCGTCTATGGCGTCAACACCAACACCTTGACCAAGGACATGAAGATCATCAGCGGCGGCTCCTGCACCACCAACTGCTTGGCCCCCGTCATGAAGGTGATCGAAGAGAAGTACGGCGTCCGCGGCGGCTTCATGACCACCGTCCACGCCTACACCAACGACCAGACCATCCTCGACCTGGCCAAGGGTAACCTCCGCCGGGGCCGCGCGGCCGCCAGCAACATCGTCCCGACCACCACCGGGGCGGCCAAGGCCATCAACCTCGTCATTCCTTCCCTCAAGGGCAAGCTTATGGGCGGCGCCCTCCGCGTCCCCGTCAATGACGGCTCCCTCGTCGACCTCTCCCTCATCCTTGAGAAGCCCGTCACCAAAGACGAGATCAACAAGGCCATGAAGGAAGCCTCCGAAGGCGCTCTCAAGGGCGTCCTCGGCTACACCGAAGACGAAATCGTCTCTAGCGACATCATCGGTTCGACCTATGGTTCGATCTTCGATGCCACCCAGACCGTCATCTATGACGACGCGACCGGACTCCAGCACGTCAAGGTCGTGAGCTGGTACGACAACGAATACAGCTTCACCTGCCAGTACGTCCGTCTGGCTGGCGAATACGCCAAAGTCCTCGGCTGCTAAATTAGCCTAGTGGAGGGCACCCTTACGGGGTGCCCTTTTCTTGTTTTTGTTTTGAGGGTAAAATTTCCCCAAAGGAGATATACGAATAATGCTCGTAGTCAATGAACTAACCAACATCAAGGGAAATAAAATCTACGTCCGCGTCGATTTCAACGTCCCGCAGAAAGACGGCGTCATCCGCGACAACAACCGGATCAAGGCCGCCCTTCCGACCATTGAGGAACTGACCAAGAAGGGGGCCCGCGTGGTCCTCATGAGCCACCTCGGCAAGATCAAGTGGAAGGAACCCGATCCCGCCAAGATCGAGGCCATGAAGAAGGCCAACGACATGGCGCCGGTCGCCAAGGCCCTCCAGGAACTCCTGCCGGAGACCAAGGTCCATTTCTGCCCCGCCACCCGTGGGGAGGAACTGAAGAAGGCCGTCGAGGCCCTCAAGGACGGGGAAATCCTCCTTTGCCAGAACACCCGTTACGAAAAGGGCGAGGAGAAGAACGATCCGGCTCTTGCCAAGGAATGGGCCGATCTTTGCGACGGCTTCGTCATGGATGCCTTCGGCAGTGCCCACCGGGCCCACGCCTCGACCGTCGGGGTCCCGACCTTCATGAAGGAAGAAGGGAAGTCCGTGGCCCTCGGTTACCTCATGATCAAGGAAGTCAAGAACCTCAGCCGCTGCGTCGAGGTTTCGCCCGAGGATCGTCCTTATATCGCCATTCTCGGCGGCTTCAAGGTCAGCGACAAGATCAAGGTCATCGATACGCTTCTAGCCAAGTGCGACAAGATCCTGATCGGCGGGGCCATGGCCTATACCTTCGCCAAGGCCCAGGGCAAGGCCATCGGCAATTCCCCCTGTGAGGAAGACCAGCTCGACTATGCCCGCAAGTGCTTGGCCGATGCCAAGGGTCGGATCCTCCTACCCGTCGACTCGGTCATCACCGACAAGTTCGAAGAAGGAGAGAGGACCATCAAGGTCGTCTCGGCCGAGGAAGGGATCCCCGAGGGCTTCGAGGGCTGCGACATCGGTCCCAAGACCCAGAAGCTCTACGCCGAAGAAATCGCCAAGGCCAAGATGGTCTTCTGGAACGGCCCGATGGGGGTCTTCGAACAGAAGGACTTCCAGGAAGGGACCAAGGCCGTCTGCGCGGCCGCGGCCGCCCTCAAGGGCAAGGCCTTCACCGTCATCGGCGGCGGCGACTCGGCTTCGGCCGTCAAGCAGTTCGGCTACAAGGACGACTTCAGCCACGTCTCGACCGGGGGCGGCGCTTCCCTCGAGATGATCGAAAATGACGGGCACCTGCCCGGGGTGGACATCCTCAAGTGAGCCGCAAGAAGTTTCTTTTAGGCAACTGGAAGATGAACAAGGTCCCCTCCGAGGCCCTCTCCTTCATGGAGAAGGCCCCGGAAATGGCGGCCCTTGCTTCCAAAAAGGGAATCGAGATCGGGGTCGCCCCGACCTTCCTTTGCCTCGAGGCCGTGAAGGCCAAGGCCCCCAAGGGCTTTGTCGTTAGTGCCCAAAACGTCAACGAGCATTCCTCCGGTGCCTATACCGGGGAAGTCTCGCCCCTCATGCTCAGGGCCATTGGCATCGATCACGCCATCATCGGCCATAGCGAACGCCGGGAATACAACGGCGAGACCTCGAAGGCCTGCAATCTCAAGATCAAGGCTTTGCTGGCCGAAGGTTTGACCCCGGTTTATTGCTGCGGGGAGAGCCTTGCCACCTACGAAGCCGGGGAGACCGTCGACTTCGTGAAGACCCAGATCGAAGAGGGCTTCGCCGATTTGACCAAGGAGGAAGCCAAGAAGGTCGTGGTGGCCTATGAGCCGATCTGGGCCATCGGGACCGGGAAAAGCGCTTCCAAGGAAGACGCCGAAAAGACGATTTCCGCCATCCGCGGCGTCCTCAAAGAATTCTTCGGCGAAACCGCCGAGGAGATCCGGATTCTCTATGGGGGTTCGGTCAAACCCAACAACATCAAGGCTTATCTGGCCTGCCCCGATATCGACGGGGCCTTGGTCGGAGGGGCTTCTCTAGCTCCTGAAAGCTTCATGGAACTGATTGAGGAAAGCGTCTGATGGCTTCCTATACCGCCACCCCGGTCGTCGATGCCTCCGGTAAGGTTGCCGGTAAGTTTTTGGGGGCCGTCTTCCTTTCGATGGCGGCCGCCCTCCTGGTCTCGGCCTTGACGTCCATTGGTGTCAGCTACCTCTTCATCGCCCTTTACGGGGCCGGGAACGGTTTGACTCTAGAGGGCTACACGAACCTGACCTGGACCCTGGTGGGTTCGGCCATCTTCATGTTCATCTACATGCTGGTGACTTCCAGGATGACACGCTTCTACGTCGTCCACCTCACCGTCTTCTCCCTCTGGGTCGGGATCATCCTCTCCGCCCTCCTTCTCACGGGCCTAAGCTTCGAGATCGCGGGGGAGGGGCTCCTCATCTCTGCCTTCGCCTTCCTATCGATGTTCCTCATCGGTTACTTCACCAAGATCAATAGCGGGATCCTCTCGATGCTGGGCTTTGGCTTATTGGCCGGGGCCTTCGGGCTCCTGGTAATCTCCCTCATCACCTTCTGGATGGGGACCTTCAGTTGGATGAACCTCTTGGCCCAGGGCCTCATCCTCTTCGCCGTTCTTCTATTCACCGCCGTCGACGCGCGGCGCATGAAGCAACTGGCGATGGCCGGACATCCGAACTTCAACCTCGTGATGGCCTGCGCCTATGCCCTCTATGGGGACTTCGTCAACATCTTCCTGAGGATCATCTACTTCCTCATGCTAACAAGGAGCAGAAACTAATGGCAAAATTCTACGTCTGCGAAACCTGCGGCAAGATCGTCGGCCTCGTCAAGGAAGGGGCCCCCGAAACCATCTGCTGCGGCCACCCGATGGTCGAACTCGGCCCCAAGGAAAGCGGGGAGGGGGAGGCCAAGCACGTCCCCGTCGTCACCGAAGAAGGGGGCCTCGTCAAGGTCAAGGTCGGGGAAGTGGAACATCCGATGATGGAAAACCACTACATCGACTGGGTCTATCTCCTCACCGACCAGGGAGCCCAACGCAAGGTCCTCCATCCGGGGAGCGCCCCGGAAGCGACCTTCCACATCGGGGAAAACGAAGTGGTGCTGGCGGTCTACGCCCACTGCAACATCCACGGTCTTTGGAAGGCCAAGATCTAACATCCATATATATAAGGAGGGGCAGTACGCCCCTCTTTTCTTTACCTAATATTTACGCGCACACGCGCACATGCACGCGCATTATGCGCGAGATTGTAAAGATGAAAAAAAGTTCATTTTTCCCCCTTGACCCTTATTTCCATCTAGGTAGAATAACGCTCACGGCCGAAAGGTCGTGACATAGGTCTCAAGGCCCCCTGAAAAAATCTTAAAAAAATGATTGACAGGGAAAAGCAATGAGAATATCCTATGCAAGCACACGAACTTAGGGGGTAGAACCCCGGTCGAGCGATCGGCCTTCGTGGGCCCTGATCTTTGAAAACTAAGCAGATAACTAACACTTAACGTCGGTTCTTTAAGTAGAACATTTAAGTCAGATAATTTTGAACTAGAATACAAATTAATTGAGAGTTTGATCCTGGCTCAGGATGAACGCTGGCGGCGTGCCTAATACATGCAAGTCGAACGGGCGTAGCAATACGTCAGTGGCGAACGGGTGAGTAACACGTAGGTAACCTGCCCCGAAGTTTGGGATACCCAGGCGAAAGCTTGGCTAATACCGGATACGAGCCTCTGAGGCATCTTAGAGGCTTGAAAGGCGCTTTACGGCGTCGCTTCAGGATGGACCTGCGGCACATTGGCTAGTTGGCGGGGTAACGGCCCACCAAGGCATATGTGTAGCCGATCTGAGAGGATGACCGGCCACAATGGGACTGAGACACGGCCCATACTCCTACGGGAGGCAGCAGTAGGGAGTTTTCGGCAATGGGGGAAACCCTGACCGAGCAACGCCGCGTGAGTGATGAAGGTCTTCGGATTGTAAAGCTCTGTTGTCGGGGACGAATTACCGCCTCAGGAAATGGGGGCGGCTTGACGGTACCCGGCCAGAAAGTGACGGCTAACTACGTGCCAGCAGCCGCGGTAATACGTAGGTCACAAGCGTTATCCGGAATTATTGGGCGTAAAGAGTGAGCAGGCGGTGCGGTAAGTTTGAGGTGAAAGCGTGGGGCTTAACCCCATATAGCTTCGAATACTGCCGCGCTTGAGTACGTGAGAGGTCAACGGAATTCCATGTGTAGCGGTGAAATGCGTAGATATATGGAGGAACACCAGTGGCGAAGGCGGTTGACCAGCACGATACTGACGCTCAGTCACGAAAGCGTGGGGAGCAAATAGGATTAGATACCCTAGTAGTCCACGCCGTAAACGATGATGGCTAACTATTGCCGTGAGGCAGTGGTGAAGCTAACGCATTAAGCCATCCGCCTGGGAAGTACGGTCGCAAGACTGAAACTTAAAGGAATTGACGGGTCCCCGCACAAGCAGTGGAGCATGTGGTTTAATTCGACGCTACGCGAAAAACCTTACCAGAACTTGACATGCCTCCTAAGGCCGTAGAAATACGGAGATAATAGGGGGACACAGGTGGTGCATGGTTGTCGTCAGCTCGTGTCGTGAGATGTTGGGTTAAGTCCCCTAACGAGCGCAACCCTCGTTCTTAGTTGCCAGCATTCAGTTGGGTACTCTAAGGAGACTGCCGATGTAAATCGGAGGAAGGTGGGGATGACGTCAAATCAGCATGCCCCTTATGTCCTGGGCAACACACGTGCTACAATGGCCGTTACAAAGAGAAGCGAACCCGCGAGGGGGAGCAAATCCCATAAAGGCGGTCTCAGTTCAGACTGGAGTCTGCAATTCGACTCCACGAAGGCGGAATTGCTAGTAATCGCGGATCAGCATGCCGCGGTGAATACGTTCCCGGGGATTGTACACACCGCCCGTCAAACCATGAGAGCTGGTAATGCTTGAAGCCGCTGTCCTAACCCAATTTTTGGGAGGGAGGCGTCTAGGGCAGGATCGGTGATTGGGGTTAAGTCGTAACAAGGTATCCCTACGGGAACGTGGGGATGGATCACCTCCTTTCTAAGGAGAAAGTTGTCCGACGCATAGCGCGCTCGGACAGTACATTATTCAACCTAAACTAGTACGTTTGACCGTTGGGTGCTAGGAAGTCTGCTTAGTTTTGAGAGATTAGGTTCTCTCAAACTTTGTTCTTTGAAAACCGGATATTCAAACATGTTCTTTCTGTCTAGCGGGGTAAGACATTTACACCGTTAGACCTGTCAAGCAATTGCAAAAAACCGAAATAACTTATGAAGTTAAGTTACAAAGGGCGTACAGTGAATGCCTTGGCACTAGAAGGCGACGAAGGACGCGACTACCTGCGAAAAGCGGCGGGGAGCTGGATGTGAGCTTTGATCCGTCGATGTCCGAATGGGGGAACCCGGCACGGGTAATACCGTGTCACCATGCGGTGTTCGCCGCATGGGGAGATACCCAGGGAATTGAAACATCTTAGTACCTGGAGGAAAAGAAAGAGAATTCGATTCCGTCAGTAGCGGCGAGCGAAAGCGGAAGAGCCCAAACCGGCTTTGCCGGGGTGTGGACCGCGATGTGGAATGTTTTGCCTCACTTGAAGGGTCTGGGAAGGCCCGCCAAAGAGGGTGAGAGCCCCGTAGGGATACGGGCAAGACATCCTAGCGGTATCCCAAGTACGACGGGGCACGTGAAATCCTGTCGGAAGATGCGCAGACCATTGCGTAAGGCTAAATACTAACTAGTGACCGATAGTGAACCAGTACCGTGAGGGAAAGGTGAAAAGAACCCCGGGAGGGGAGTGAAAAGAATCTGAAACCGTATGCCTACAACAAGTCAGAGGGCGTTAAAGCCTGATGACGTGCCTATTGAAGAATGAGCCTGCGAGTTACGTGTGCCGGCGAGGTTAAGTCGAAGAGACGGAGCCATAGTGAAAGCGAGCCTTAACAGGGCGTTTAGTCAGCACGCGTAGACCCGAAGCCCGACGATCTATCCATGAGCAGGTTGAAAGAGGGGTAACACCCTCCGGAGGACCGAACCGACGTTCGTTGAAATGACCGCGGATGACTTGTGGATAGGGGAGAAATTCCAATCGAGTTGGGGGATAGCTGGTTCTCCTCGAAATAGCTTTAGGGCTAGCGTCTGGTTTTGCGCGGCGGAGGTAGAGCACTGAATGCATGATGGGCGCTTTGGGCGTTACTGAATGCAATCAAACTCCGAATTCCGCCCCGTTTATCCAGGCAGTCAGTCTGTGAGAGATAAGTTCCATGGACAAAAGGGAAACAGCCCAGACCGTCGAATAAGGCCCCTAAATTGACGCTAAGTGTGAAAGGAAGTGGAGATTCTTAAACAACTAGGATGTTGACTCAGAAGCAGCCATCATTCAAAGAGTGCGTAACAGCTCACTAGTCGAGAGCCTCTGCACCGAAGATTTACCGGGGCTTAAGCGTCATGCCGAATTCACGGATTCTGCCTATGGCAGAGTGGTAGAGGAGCGTCCCATCGGGGGCGAAGCCGCATCGTAAGGAGCGGTGGACCTTATGGGAGCGAGTATGCAGGCGTGAGTAACGATTGGGGGTGAGAATCCCCCACACCATTAGACTAAGGTTTCCTGGGGAAGGGTCGTCCTCCCAGGGTTAGTCGGGTCCTAAGACGAGGCCGAATGGCGTAGCCGATGGACAGCCGGTTGATATTCCGGCACCGGTGTGCATGCGACGGAGTGACAGATTGGGATAGCGGATCCCCCTTATTGGATTGGGGGCCAAGCAGCGTGGCTGGCCGGTAGGCAAATCCGCCGGCTAAGGTGAAACTGCGAGTGCGGGCGAACGGGGCAACCCTAGTAGCGAAGTCCGCGATGCCCGGTCTCGAGAAAAGCTTCTAGCTTAAGTGCACATCGCCCGTACCGAGAACGGACACACGTGGTCAAGGAGAGTATCCTAAGGTGAGCGAGTGAACTGTTGTTAAGGAACTCTGCAAAATTACTTCGTAAGTTCGCAAGAAGAAGTGCCTGTGAAAGCAGGTCGCAGTGAAGAGGCCCAAGTAACTGTTTATCAAAAACATAGCTCTATGCTAAGCCGTAAGGCGATGTATATGGGGTGATGCCTGCCCAGTGCAGGAAGGTTAAAAGGAGAGGTTAGCGCAAGCGAAGCTTTGAATTGAAGCCCCTGTGAACGGCGGCC
Source organism: uncultured Bacilli bacterium (assembly GCA_944363565.1). Taxonomy (GTDB): domain Bacteria; phylum Bacillota_I; class Bacilli_A; order RFN20; family CAG-826; genus UBA4951. The sequence continues at coordinate 600 of CALVUI010000002.1, read as the reverse complement.
GTAACTATAACGGTCCTAAGGTAGCGAAATTCCTTGTCGGGTAAGTTCCGACGCGCATGAATGGTATAATAATTTGGGCGCTGTCTCGACAGCAGACTCGGTGAAATCTTATTACCTGTGAAGATGCAGGTTACCCGCGACTAGACGGAAAGACCCCATGGAGCTTTACTGTAACTTACTATTGAGCAATTGAGTTTCATTCGCAGTGTAGGTGGGAGCCTTTGAAGCCGGGGCCTTGGCCTCGGGGGAGGCAACAATGAGACACCACTATTGACACTTGGTTGTTCTAACGCGCGGTGTTACGAGCCGGCGGACAGTGGTAGGCGGGCAGTTTGACTGGGGCGGTCGCCTCCCAAAAAGTAACGGAGGCGCTCCAAGTTACCCTCAGCATGGTTGGAAATCATGCATCGAGCGCAATGGCATAAGGGTGATTGACTGCGAGACCTACAAGTCGAGCAGGGACGAAAGTCGGATATAGTGATCTTGCGGTCCCGTATGGAAGGGCCGTAACTCAACGGATAAGAGCTACCCTGGGGATAACAGGCTGATCGCGTCCAAGAGTTCACATCGACGACGCGGTTTGGCACCTCGATGTCGGCC
>CALVUI010000001.1 GCA_944363565.1 uncultured Bacilli bacterium | reverse complement strand
TTTGATAACCCATGTGCACTCGTTTCTAATTCTAGATATATTTGTCTTGATGTTCCTTTATAAATTTTGTTTAAACGTTCATCCATAAATTCCCTTCAACTCTTTACGATGGATAAATATTATATAAGCATTTAATTTTAAAGAAAGATATAATCGGTGAAGGAGAGGTCGAGACGGGCTATACTATCCTCAACGATTACGATGAGGAGGTCTATGAAGGCTATGTCCGAGACGTCATCAGCAAGTATACGGAAGGGCGTTGGCTCTGGATCTTCGGCGATCCGACCGTCAATGTCCTGCTCGTCAATTTGGCCCTCGACGGGCTCCTATGACCATGAGTAGAGGAAAACTTAGGATTTACTTCGGCTACGCAGCCGGTGTCGGGAAGACCTACACCATGCTGCGGGCAGCCCAGGAAGCGAAGAAAGAGGGGAAGGATGTCGTCATCGGCTACATCGAACCCCACGATCGGCCCGAGACCATGAAGATGGCGGAAGGCCTCGAAGTCTTGCCTCTCAAAACCATCAAATACAAAAACATCACCCTCCATGAATTCGATGTCGACGCCGCCCTCAAAAGGCGGCCCGACATCCTTTTGGTAGACGAATTGGCCCACACCAACGCCGAAGGGAGCAAGAACCAGAAGCGCTGGATCGACGTCCAGGAACTGGTCAACAACGGCCTCGAGGTCTGGACCACCATCAACGTCCAGCATATCGAAGGCCTCCATGACCTGGTCGACGGGGCCACCAACGTCAACGTCAACGAACGGGTCCCCGACAACATCTTCGACTATGCCGACGAGGTCGTCTTGGTCGACATCGAACCCTCGGCCCTCATTGAACGGATGAAGGAAGGGAAGATCTACAAGAAGTCGCGGGCGGCCGTGGCCCTCGAGAACTTCTTCAAGACCGACCAGCTTTCCTCGCTTCGGGAAATGTACCTCCGGCGTAACGCCGACCGCATCGAAAAACTGAGCGACAGAAGCCTCCGTCGGACCAAGATCCTGGTTCTTATTTCTCCATCACCATCCTCGGAACGCAATATCCATATCGCGGCCCGGATGGCCTCGGCCTACCACTGCAAGTTCAGCGCCCTCTACGTCGAGACCCATGGGGAACTCAACGACTCGGCCGCCCATTACCTCAAGAACCACATGAAGGTGGTCAAGGATTTGGGCGGGGAGTTGGTTGTCAAATATGGCGATGACATCGTCGAGACCGTGGCGGATTACGTCCGGGTAGCCGGGATCACCGACTTGGTCCTCGGAAAAACCTGGCAATCGGCTGGCCGCAAGGGCGGGCTCGAGGAAAAGTTCATTGCCCGGATGCCCAATCTCCAGTTGCTCATCGTCCCCGATGGCAACCACACCGGCTACAAGAGCAATGGGATCCTGAAGTTCCTTTCCGACGTCTTCCAGCCAAAGAAGCTGCTTCGTAAGTACCGGACGGCGAATCGGATATTGGATATCCATAACGTCATCGAGACCGAGCTCTTCGAATCGACCCAGCCCGAACAGACGATCGCCGACATCTTGGCGCGTTCGTTCCTGAGGTCCTGTGCGGTCTATGGGGAACGCAGTGCGGTGTCGATCTACAACAAGGAAGACTGCTCCTTCTGGGATACCCCCCATGAACAGGGGGTCATAGAGTGGGTCAAGATGAACAATCTCCCGGCCGGGAAGGGGACCGATACCCTGAGGGACGCGCGGGCCATCTACCTTCCGATCAAGACCCGGAAGGGGATCGCCGTCGTGGCCTTCTCCTGCCTGACCTCGAAACTAACCGTCACCGACCGTCTGGTCTTCAGTCAGATCAAGTCCCTCCTGGGCTTGGTCTTGTAGATAAGGGCCACATTATCGAAGGAAGGGCCAGGACCGTAAATCCTGGCTCTTTTTCTTTGTATGTCCGGTTATTGCGAGGATATTGGCCTTCAATGTGTTAAGAAAACGAAGATCCAAATCACGATGATTTCCCAAATGGTTTGTTAAAAAGGGGGAATTTCATGTACGTGTTGGATTATGATTTCGAGTCTTTATAGATACCACTTTCGTCTTGGGACATAATCTAGTCCAACGAAGTTGAGGTTACTGTTATGACACCTTTGGAAATCGCCCTTCTCATTATCCTCGCCGTCTTGGTCTTTGGTCTTCTTGGCTTCCTTGCCTTCCGTGAGCTTAGAAAGAACAAGGAAGGAATGCCATTAGTGAATCCTCCGATGGTTCCGACGGACGATACCAAGGAACTGCAGCAAAGCATCGCCAAACTCTCGCAGGACCTCAATGTCGCGATGGTCAAGAGTTTTGCGGAGCTCAATGAGAAGATCGTCAAGCAGAACAACGAGTTCGGGGAGAAGATGCATAAGCTCGATTCCGAACTCCAGGAGAAGATCAACGTCCTTTCCAAAGGCGTCAACGAACAACTGACCAACTCCCTCAAGACCTCCAATGACTTCTTCAAGGATTTCTCAGAGAAGCTCGGGAAGATCGACGAGGCCCAGAAGAACCTCGGATCCTTGGAGGACAACGTCCTCGACCTCACCAAGATCCTTAGGGGCAACCAAAGCCGGGGACGTTTTGGGGAATTGACCCTCTCGAATCTCCTCAATAGCGTCTTCGGCGATTATCCCGACGGCTACAGCGAGCAATATACCTTCAAGAACCTCAGCGGCGAGACGATTAGACCCGACGCGGTCGTCTTCTTGCCTGAACCCAACCACCTGATCTGCATCGACTCGAAGTTCCCCTTCAGCAACTACGAGACCCTGCTGGACGGGACCGCCAAGGAAGGGGAGAAGGAGGCGGCTCTCAAGCAGTTCAAGAAGGAAGTCCTCGTCCATATCGGCAAGGTCGCCGGTTACGTGGTTCCCAATGTGACGGCTCCTTTTGCCATTCTCTTCGTCCCCAGTGACGGCATCATGTGGTTCATCAATACCAATTTGAGCGATGTGGTGGAAAACGCCCGGTCGAAGAACGTCATCCTGGCCTCGCCTTCGACCCTCCATCCCTTATTGGCCACCGTCAACTTCTTCAACAAGCAGGTCAAGCGGGCCGAAAACCTCGGGGAGATCGAGAAGGCTTTGGCCGCCCTCGGGGATGAGTTCAGACGCTTCAAGGAGAGGTGGACGACCTTGGCTACCCGCATCGATTCACTCGAAAGAGCCAAGAACGATCTCAACACGACCTCCGATAAAATCACCAAACAGTTCGATGCCATTTCCAGTGCGAGCATCGACAAAATCGATACGGTTGACGCGATTGAAATCAATCCCGAAGAATAGGCGTATTTGCGGAGACATGCCACTTCTGCTGGGTTATTGTTGAACTATTTCTCACTCGAGAAATCCAAATAAACTTGATCCCGATTTTTTTGATTATCGCGATCTCTTCCTATAATATCTTTCCGTAAGGAGGACAACCTATGGTTCAGAAAGTCCTTAATATCATCAAAAAGGTCTTAGCCCTTTTGTCCATCATCCTTTTCTTGATCGCCTGTTTGGTCCCGATGCTAGCGGTGACCGGGAACGGGACCTCGGTCTCTTCGGGCCAGGTCTATCTCTTCGACCTCTTGGGCGCGAGCGGCGAGTCGGTGAACTTCTTCTCCGCGATCTTCGTCTGCTTCGTCTTGTTCCTTGCCCCGACCATCTGCTTCATCGATTTGAAGAAGGCTCCGAAACCCATCGAATACATCGTCGAGATGATCGGGATCACCTTCTCCTTCTACCTCGTGACCGGGGTTTCCAGTGCGACCGACCTTTTGAATGGCTTCGGTGGCAAGGTCATCGATTCCTCGTGGATCCTCATCCTCTACGCGGTCTTCCTCATCCTCATTCTCCTTCTCGATCTCACTTCCAATTATCTTTTCGAGCCCTTGTACAAGTTCTTCCATAAGAAGGACGGGTCGGGCCTCGACGAACGCCTGAGCGAACTAGAGAACCTCAAGGCCAACGGAAAGATCAGCGAAGAAGAATACGCCGAAGCCAGGAGGTCCTTGCTCAATGGAAAAGAAGATTAAGTTTTGGGATAACATCTGCCTCGGCATCGTCTTCGTAGGCACTTTGCTACTGCTCATCGCCATTTTCCTGCCCTTCATCCAAGGCAGTTCCGTCACTCCGGAGGTGAGTTTCGGGGACGCCTTGGCCCCCAATGAGCAGTATTACGTCTATCTCTTCATCCTCTTGCCACTGGTGGGCCTAGGTCTTTCCTTCTTCCACCGGCCCCATTGGAGCATCCTCGGGGCCCTCTTGATCCTCGCTAGTTTGGCCTATGGGCTATATCTCCTCATCGACCTCTCGGGTCCGAGGGGCGGGGTTCCCGGAGCCGGGGCCTATCTCCTATTGATTGCCCTCGTCTTGTACCTTTCGGTCCCGATTATCTCCTACGTGGTCGGTCCCTATCCCAAACGGAAGATAAAGAAGAAGGCCGCTTCCAAGGACGGTAAGGAAGCCGTCGAAGAGGCCAAGGAAGTCCAAGAGACCGAAGAAGCCGAAGAGGCCAAAGAGACCGAAGAACCCAAAGACGGCAAAGAAGACTAGTTTTTCCTCTTGATGGAAGGAGGGGTCACCCCCTCCTTTTTCTCTATCCTTCCTTGGTTTATCCTTGTGCTAGGAGAAAAGCCATGAAGGAAGCGATGATCCGAATTCCCCTCGGTCGGTCCGAATCTTTTCGGTCGAATCCCATCTTCCTCCTTCATCTTTTTAAACGGGGGAGCGGCCTATGAAGAAGATCGATGAGAATTACTTTGTGAAGGAGCCTTCCTTCGAGGAAGAGGACGCCCATTCCTATTTGGAGGAAGGGGAAGAGGTCCTTTGGGAAGGGAAGCCCAACCGCAAGAGTTTCATTCTCAATCAGGTTCTGAGATTTTTGCCCTTCGCCATCATCTTCCTTATCTTCGATCTTTCCTTCCTTTTCGTCCTCCTCTTCGTCATACCCGGGGTTCCCTGGTGGGCCTACCTGATGCTTGGGATCTTCTTCCTTTTCCACCTCCTTCCTTTCTGGTTTTGGATCTACGGGGCCTTAAGCGCCGCCAAAAGGCAGGAAAAGGAAGAGTACCTCTTCACCGACCGTCGGATCATCGTCAAGAAAGGCTTCGTCGGGGCCACCGTCGTCTCCCTTTATTACGACGCCCTGATCTCGGTCAACATCCGGATCGGCCTCATCGAGAAGATGTGCAAGGTCGGCGATATCTACATCGTGGCGGGCAACCAAAGGGAGGTCTTGGAGGACATTCCCGATCCCTATTTCATCGGGAGCAAACTCCAGGCCATCGCCAGGACCAAGAAGGCCGACGTCTATTTCCCCAACGTCCTCCGTGAGAAGATCGAAAAGGACCTGGGCCATAAGGAATAACTTTGATATGGATCTCAAAAAGCAAGTTCGCCCAAACATCGATTTGGCTTATCTGAAAGACCCCAAGGTCTACGCGGTCAATGCCTTGGGGAACCGCTCGGACCATGTTTCTGCTTTGCCCGATCTTCCCTTTTTCGGTCGTATTCCCTTAGACGGACCCTGGTCCGTCCGGGTCGATGAGGAGTTCAAGGAAGATCTCCTTTCTTTGGCGGAAAAAAATGCCGACGCCTCCTCTTTGAAGGCCGTAAAAGTACCATCTTGCCTTGAATTCCAGGATCTCGGGGTCAAACCCCATTACGTCAATTCCCAATATCCCTGGGATGGGAAGGAACCCCTCAAAACCGGAGAAGTCCCTAATCCCAATCCCTGTGCGACCTACGTCAAGGATTTCACCGTCTCTCCTTTTAGGGATGGCCATCGTTATCTCTTGGAATTCGAAGGAGTCCTCGGTTCTTTCTACGTCTATCTCAATGGTAGGTTTATTGGCTATTCTGCCCGTTATTCCACGACCACGTCCTTTGATGTCACCAAGTATTTGGTCGAAGGGGAGAACCGCCTCTACGTCCTTCTCTTCTTTTATTCCGCGGCCACCTGGATCCGCGACCAGGACATGTTCCGTCTCCATGGGATCCATCGCCCCGTCAACCTCCGGGAAGTGGGGGAGACCCACCTCGCCGATCTCAGGGTCAAGGCGACGATCGAGGATGACCTAAAACACGGCCGTCTCGAGGTCGAGATGTTCTTCGAAGGCAAGCAGGACGGGGTAGCGTTGCTAACTTTAACAAGTCAGCCCGATTACGAAGTATTAAAGAAAGAACGCATTGTCTTTTGCGGTGGCCATGCCAAGGTATCCTATGATTTTGACGAGGTGAAGCCTTGGTCGGCCGAGACCCCGAACCTTTATGACCTTGCCATCGGCTTGGAGGACGAGAAGTGGGACATGCCCGAACGAAATCTCCAATCGGTCGGGTTCCGTTCCATAAGAATCCAAGACGGGGTCCTTTTGATCAACGGGAGGAGGCTGGTCCTCCATGGGGTCAACCGTCATGAATGGAGCCTTCTATCAGGGTCCACTTTGACCGAGGAAGAAATCCTCTTCGACGTCCTCTTCCTCAAAAGGCACAATGTCAATGCGGTTAGGACCTCCCATTATCCCAATGCCCCTTATTACTTCTATCAGCTCTGCGACCGTTATGGGCTTTACGTCCTCGATGAGGCCGATTTAGAAACCCATGGCACCTATCAGGAACCTTATCGGGCCAAGGGAATCAAACGCCTCAAGGACATGGAAAACCCCATCGATTCGCCTGACTACCAGCCCCTCATCCTCGACCGGATGGAAGGGATGCTGAGGCGGGACTTCAACCATCCTTCCGTCATCATGTGGTCGGTCGGGAACGAATCGGGGACCGGGATCAATTCCGCGGCCGCCTATCGCTATTTCAAGGAAAACGACCCCGATCGCCCGGTCCATTATGAGCAGTGCTACAAGGAAGACGGACATTACGATGAATCGGATGTCTATTCCAGAATGTACGCAAAACCGGGGGAAATCGAAGAATATCTAAAAAGCGGTCGCCTCCATAAACCCTATATCCAATGCGAGTACTCCCACGCGATGGGCCAGTCTTTGGGCAATATCGAGGAATATATTTCCTTGGAAGAAAAATACCCGATGTACCAGGGTGGCTTCATCTGGGACTACCTCGACCAATGTATCTACGACAAGGAGAAAGGACATTACCTCTACGGGGGCGATTTCGATGACCGGCCCCATGACGCCAACTTCTGCGCCAACGGGATCTTGTTCAACCGCCAAAGCTATGCCTCTTCATCCAAGGCCCTGGCGCTTAAGGGTGCCTACAGTCCCCTCAAGATCAAGGTGGGGTCAGACACCATTACCATCGAAAACAAATCCGCCTTCCTCGATTACTCAGACTACAACTTCAAGGTCGTCTTGGCCAAAGAAGGAAAGGAGGTGGCCTCCTATTTCTTCAAACCGTGCGTAGGACCGGGCGAAACCAAGAGTTTTGCCATCGATCGCACCTTGTTGGAGAAGGCCGATGAGACTACTTATATCCAAGTCTTTGTTCCCCAGTTGATGGAATCTTTAAAGGTAAATATTTTGGATCTTCTGGCCTATGGCGAAGGGACGCTCCCGCCCCTTCTCCAATATCAGCCCGATCCCGATTTCGAAATCAAAACCATCAAGGGCAGCACCAATACGGGGCTCCTCCAAGAAGGGCTTTTGCTCCTCCACCGCGATGAGGCCAGGGGAGGCTTGTACTCGATTTCCGACCGGGGCCTCGAATGGCTCCGGGGTCCGGTCGCCCCGATCCTTTATCGGGCCCCGACCGACAATGACATCGGCAATGGCTTTGCCCTGAGGTCTTCGCCTTACTACGCCGCCAGCAAGTTCCAATACATCCTGGTGGAGGAAGGGGAGTACGAAGACGGTCACATCAAGGATGTCTATGCCTTCCCCTCCGTCCCCGACCTTAGGATCGAGGTCCGTTATGCCCCTTACGGCAAGAGGACCTTCTTGTTCGAAGTCAAGTCCACGGGCTCGAAGCTTTGTCCTCATTTGCCTCTCCTTGGCCTTTCCTTTCCCCTAGAACCCGACATCAAGGAAGCCACGTTCTTGGGCCGGGGACCCGGCGAAACCTACTGCGACCGCCAAGTCGGAAGCGTCTTCAAGATCCATCGTTACCATGACGATGGCTTGGTCAAACCGTTGGAGAATACGAAAGAAGATGTTTCGCCTGATTGTTGGGGCCTTTTCGAAAGCGACACCTTCCACGTCGGGCCCAGCAACCCGCGGCCCCAAGACCAAGGCAATCTGACCGGGGTCCGTTGGCTTTCCGTCGAAGATTCCTTGAGCAAAAAGCGTCTGACCTTCAAGGCCCTCGACCGTCCCTTCGAGGCCAAGTTCCTTCGGCATAGTCCCTTTGAGTTGACGGAGGCCACCCATCATCACCTTCTGCCTCCGCCCCATACCGAGATCGAGATCATCGGCTTCCAAAGGGGCGTCGGGGGAGATGATTCCTGGGGAGCCCCGGTCCATTCCCAATATGAACTAGACGGAAGCAAGCCCCTGTCCTTTCGCTTCCTTTTGAAGGTCGATTAGGAAATACCTCCTTGCCTGCAACCCTTTGGTGTTCCTAAAATCCCTCTCAAATGGGGAAGAGAGTGGCCGCTTATTGCCTAACCGGGTCCGGCAATACCCGGAAGGTAATGGAGGAAATCGGAAAAGCCATCTCTTCCTTGGGTCATGGGTTCTCGTTTTACAATGTCAAAAGCAAGGCGGAAAACATCGGTCAGTCCGATACTTTGCTGATAGGCTATCCTGTTCACGCCTTCAACGCCCCAAGGCCCATCATCGATTTCATCAAGAGGCTGCCCAAAGCCTCGAAGCCGATCAAAACCTACCTCATCCAAAGTAGCGGCGAACCCCTCCACCTCAATTTCGCGGCCCAAAGTAGGCCCTTGGCCCTTCTTAAAAAGAAAGGCTATGAGGTCTTGGGAGGCTTCTCCTTCGTCATGCCTTACAACATCATCTTCCGTCATAAGGAGGAAATGGCGAGGCGGATGTGGGGAGTGGTGGAAAGAAGGATCCCCGAGGTTACCAAAACCATCTTGGGAGGAGAACCGCACTTCCTGAAGATTCCCCTTTGGTCCCGTCCGGTTTCCTTTGTTCTACGGATCGAACAGGTGGCGATGCCTCTGATCGGCCGTCACTTCAAGGCCAACGGCGACTGCGTCTCCTGCGGCTTATGCGCCTCTTCCTGCCCGGTCGGTAACATCACTCTGGAAAAAGGCCTTCCGAAGTTTGGCAAACACTGCATCGGCTGCATGGGTTGCGTCTTCCTTTGCCCTAGGGCGGCGATACAGCCTTCCCTCTTCAAGGCCTGGAAGGTCAACGGCCCCTATTCATTCAAAGGCGAGGCCATAAAGGACAAAGACATACCACCTTACTGCCGGAAGGCCTATCTCCGTTACTTCCATACCTTCGAGGATGAGGCGAAAACCCCGCAGAAATAGGGTCTACGCGGGAACAACGGCGGAATTTGTTCGGATTTTCGTCCTTTTTGGAGCCTTAATGTTTTTAGGGTCTATTGCCCTCTTTCGTCCCCTCTTCTTTTTCCCTTAGGCGCTGTATGAAAATTTCTCATTTGGAGAACGCTATTAGAATGGGTATTTGGTATACTTAACGCCGATGAAACGCTTCCCGCCGCTATTTCGAAATCTCCCCAAGGAGTTTTTCCGCGTCTTAGCCCTCGGCAACGTCGAGGAGAGCTATCGCCTCATCGCCCTCATCGACGACTATTTCGGGCCCCTCCGTTACGACGTCGGGAGGGAGGAACTGGCCTCCTATTTGGCCGAACAGATGAAGAAGGACGTCATCGACGACTTCGAAGTCGAGGCCAAGACCCCGCTAGAGAAAGCTAGGTCCTTCCTTAGGAGGCTGGTCGAATACGGCTGGCTCGATAAGGAAGAAGGGGAGGGCTTCAGCGATCGCTTAAGCCGTAGCGACGCCTTCATGAAGACGGTCCCGGTTCTTCTCGAGATCGCCGAGGAAGAAGAAAGAAGCAACGAATACTTCGGCCTTACCGAGGATATCTACCGCTCCCTCGTCAACTTCGACTACCAGAAGTCGACGGCGGCCCTTGAACAAATCAGCAGCAAGTGCGCCCAGCTCTACCGCCATTTGCTTTCCGTCAATAGCCAGATCAAGCGCTTCGTGGCCAAGGCCCTCGAGGAAGAAGGGAAGACCGAAAAGGAAATCCTCGATACCCTTCTGGTCGAATTCCAGAAGCATCCGGCCCTCTTGGCCCTCAACAACCTCCAAGGTCCCCACAATCCCGAGATCCGCCACGTCGAGATCATCAAGGCGGTCGAGCACCTCAAGGAAGAAGAGGTCTACGCCGGCCTCATCGCCGATTACCTGACCACCAAACACGTCGACGATACCGATGACGGGCGGAAGGAAGCCGCTTCCTTTGTCTCCGAAGTCCTCGACAACGTCCTCGATCTCTTCGAGGGGATGCCGTCCCAGATCAAGGAAATCTCGATGCGGAATACGAGCTACGTCCAGGCCACCAGGGCCATCCTCGAATTCCGCCTCAACAACTTCCGCGACATCGAAGGGGCCCTCAACCGCTCCCTCAAGCTCCTCAAGAAAGTCAAGAAGGACGCGGAGATCGATACCCCCTTCGCCCCCTATAACGTCAGCATCATCTCCAACGAATCGATCTATAAGCCGCGGTTCCTCCAAAAGAAGGCCCCGGGCGAAGTTCCCTTCGTGGAAGGGGAAGAAGATCCCGAGGCCATCGAACGGGCCGAACGCTTCCTCCGGGAAGAAAGGCGTTACGGCAAGACCTCGATCATCGACTTCTTAGCCTCCTGCATGGACGCTAATAGCGAGTACGCCTCCGAGCTCCACCAAGAAGGTTTGGACGGCTTCATCAAGCTGTCCCTGGCCCCGGCCTATGCCCCCGAGGGCTATAGCATCGGGGAGCCGACCGGCGAAAAATTCGAACTCGGGGACTATGTCCTCGACGACTATCTCATTGAAAAGAAAGGAGACTAGAAGATGGGAAAACTCAATGTCCTTTCCGACTTCCAGGAAAAATTCGGGGTCCTCGCCTCCTCCGAATCGAAATGCGAACGGTTCTCGAAAATCGTCATGAGGCTACTAAACGAAACCTTCCTGGTCCAAGACAAGAAGCAGGACCAGGACGATTACTACGTGGCCACCGGCTCCTACAAAGCCGTCCTCGAGGACTACTTCCGCTTCATCGACGTCTCCTTCATCGTCGACAAGGAAAAGCGCCTTTGCTACATCAAGGGGGACAACGAAAGGAACCGCCTCCGTCTAAGGAAACTCGAGACGGTCCTCTTGCTTCTCTTCCGCTCCCTTTCCTACCGGGGCGAGAGGAAGGTCGCTTCCTACAACGCGGTGATCGTCACCGTCGACGAGGTCCTGAAGAAACTCAACGAAACGGAAATCTATCCCGACGGGGTGACGATGACCGAGTTCAAGTCGGCCTTATCGACCCTCAAACGCTACAAGGTCATCGACTTCCAGGACGATCCGGCCAAGGGCGATACCCAGATCGCCATCTACAACAGCATCGTGGTCCTGGTCGACAGTTCTTCCCTCAGCGAACTCGAGGAAAGACTAAGCAAATACATCGGAGGAAATGAAGATGAAGAAGCTAACCCGAGTCAAGCTGATTAACTGGCACCTCTTTGCCAACCAGACGATCGAGATCCGCGGGAACCTCCTCATTTCCGGGGACAACGGTTCCGGGAAGTCGACCTTGGTCGACGCCATCCATTACGTCCTGTCCGGGGGCTTGGCCCAACGGAAGTTCAACATGGCCTCCCGCAATGGCTTATCGGGCTCCAGGAGAACGGTCGAGACCTACATGCGGGCCCGTATCGGGGCAGTGGGACGGGAATACCTCCGGCCCGAAGGGGACATCATCACCCACCTCGCCCTCGAGTTCCTCGATGGCAATAGCCCCGTGACTCTAGGTTGCGTCCTCCAGATCACCGGCGGGGTTTTGCTGCCCGCCAAATTCTACGAACTGCGTGGGGAAATCAAGGATTCCCTCTTCTTCGAAACCCGCGACGACGGTAGCAAGGCCGTTTTGGGTTACGAAGGCTTAAGAAAAGTCGCGACCGCGGAAGGCTTGCCCTTCATCCCCCTCGAGGCCCAGACCCTTTCGAGCTCCTATGCCCAGGTCAGAAGGAGCCTCGATTTGCCGGATGAATATGAGACCTTGCTCTCGTCGGCGATTGCCTTCGACCCCAATGCCGACCTCCTCGAATTCACCAATGACTTCCTGCTCCAGAAGCGGAACGTCTCCCTCGACGAGGTAAAGGAAGCGGCCAAGGCCTATCAAGATATCGCCACCCTCCTCAAGCACGAAGAGGAAAAGGCCCAGGCCCTCTTGCCCCTTCTTAGCCTCAGCGAAGAAAGAAACGCCGCCCTCAAGGAAGAGGAAGCCCTCGAACTCCTCGACCTCCAGTTAAGCGTCGAAGAAGCCGAGAAAGGCCGGAAGAAGGCCGAGGAAGACCTCTCTTCCCTTCGTGAAAAGGAAAAGGAACTAGAGTCCCGGCGTCTTGAGATCAACGAAAACCTCGCCTCCTTACGGCAAGAAAGGGCCGCCCTTGAAAGTCGTGACCAAAGAAACGAGATCTCTCGTCTCCGTGGCGACGTCTCCCTCATCGATTCGCGCCTCGAGACCATCGCCTCGGATGAAACGCGTCTAGGCGAAGTGGCCCTCGAACTCGATGAAGGGGCCAAGGCCTTGGGCCTAAGCGCCAAGTTCCATAATCTTCTGGAAAAACGCGATCCGGCCGCTTTAAGGAAGGCCATCGAAGGCTTCGAGGCCGCTCTTACCCAGGCCCGCAATCAACTGAGGACCGAAGGCGCGGGCATCAAGGAAAACCGCGAGAACCTCCTCGAGGAACTGAAGATCCTGGCTCCGAAGATCGCCACCCTCCAAAACCATGAACGCGACTTCCCGGCCGGTGTAAAAGAACTCTATCGACTCCTCAAGGAACGATTCCAGCTCGAAGGCGATTTCGCCCTGACGCCCCTTTGCGATTGCCTCGAGATCACCGACGAAAGTTGGGACGAGACCATCGAGTGTTTCTTAGGAGGGAGGCGTTACGATGCCTTCTTGCCCCAACGCTATTACGCCGAAGCGGCCAGGCTCATCGCCCTCCACCCGGAACTTAGGGGCCAGGATGCCCCCGGCATCATCGATGCCTCTTCTCTAGGCGACATCCCCTTCAAGGTCGAAAACTCCGTGGCGGATCTTCTTCGTTCCGCCGTCATGGGCCGCGACAATGACGAATTGCCCTTGGTCCGCGGCTACATCGACTACCTCCTTGGCGACATCAAGGCGGTGGAGGCTCCGGAAGGAATAGGAGAGTACAAGTGGCTGACCAAGGACGGCCTTTATTACGACGGGACCTCGGTCCGCTACATCGTGCGTGAAAAGGACTTCATGCCGGTCATCGGGGCCGAGTCGATCTCCCGTCAGCTCCAACAACTCAAGGACCGCTATGCCGACCTCAGCAAGCGGATCGCCGAACTCGAAGGCGAACTGACGCCAATCGAAGAAAAATACTCATTGTCCCTCCGCCTCGACCCCTTGGCCCTCAGAGGCCTGGCCTCCTCATGGAAGGAAGAAGACGACCTCAAGGCCAAGAAGGAAGATACCCTTTCCCGTATCAAGGCCTACGAGGATTCGATGGAGCAGGAGGACCTCACCAAGTTCGCCAATGCCATCGCCACCATCGAGGAAAAGGAAAAGGTCCTAAGGGAAGAACAGGAAGCCCTCTTCGGGAAGCGCGATGCGCTCTTCGAAGAACGGGGCCGCTTCAATTTGGCTCTCGAGCAGGCCATGAAGGCCAAGGAAGAGGCCAAGAAGTCCTATGACTACTACGTCTACGAGCACGCCGATCCGCTGGTCAAAGACCTGGCCGAGCATAAGCTCAAGGGCTATGGGAAAGCGGCTTACTCCCGGATGAAGGAAGAGCACGAAGCCAACAAGCGCTTGCTTTCCGAGTCCGAACGGAAGATCGTCCGGCTTATGTCGAGTTACAATGACAAGTTCAATTCCTCCGACATCGAACCGGTCCTCGAAAACCTCCCGCTTTACCTCGAACGTTACCAGAAGATCACCAAGGATAGTTTGGTCTCGGTCCGGAGCAAAGCCGAACAGGCCTCGATGGTCGCGGTCGAAAACTTCAAGTCCGGCTTCCTGGTCGGTCTAAGGAGCAACATCGAACAGGCCGAACTCCAGATCAAGAAGCTCAATGCCACCCTGAAGCGCCACCCCTTCGGCTCGGCCCGTTCCATCTACCGCTTCGTGGTCAAGCCGACCGGGGATCCGGAACTCCGGAAGATCTACGACATCGCCGTCAATACGAGCGAGGACTATTACCAAAACGGCCTCCTCTCCTCCTTGCTCTCGGGGGAGAACCGCTCGACCATGGATTACCTCTTCTCGATCCTCTCGAGTGACAGCCCCTCCGAGTCCAGTGCCGAAACGATCGAACGCTTCTGCGATTACCGTAACTACCTAAGCTACGACATCGTCGAGACGACCCCGGACGGCCAGGAGAAGCGCTACAGCGATAACGTCAGGGCCCGGTCCGGTGGTGAGACCCAGACTCCGTTCTACGTCCTCATCGCCGCCAGCTTCGACTCGGCCTTCGAGCTCAAGAAGAGAAGCGGTTCCTCGCCCTGCGAAATCGTCATGCTCGACGAGGCCTTCAACAACATGGACTCCGACCGCATCGAGGACATGATGGAATTCTACCGTTCCCTCGACATCCAACTCCTGGTCTCGGTCCCGACTTCCCGGTTCTCCTACCTGGCCGACCACATCGACTCGACCTTGGTCCTCGTCAGTCGCAACGAACGCCTGACCTGCTACCAAGGAGGGAAGAAGGAAGTGGCCGAAACCCCGGTCGAAGAGACCCAAGGCGAATAAACCTTCACATCAATAAATAGGCGGGACCTCATGGTTCCGCCTTTTCATATCCGTTCGTAGAAGTAGAAGGAGTCGGGGCAGGTCAGTTCTTCGATCTTCTGGAAGCCATCTTCGAGGATGCTTTGGAAGTCTAGGTCCCTGAGGAAGGAGGAATGGACCCCGAGGAAGAGGTAATCGACCTTCGAGTCCACGTAGTCGATGATTCCTCGCTTCTCCTCCAAAACCCCATTGCTGAGCCACCAGGTCTGGGTCGAGAAGACGGGGTAGTCGGGGTAGTAACCGAGATTGAGATAGACCGAGCAATTGCAATCAATCGCGTAGACTTCGGGATCCCCTTCTCCCGAATAATGCTCTTCGATGTAGTCCTTGGCCGTGAGTTCCTTTTCCTTGAGGACGTAGTTGTAGGAGGAGACGTGGTCGTTGACGTAGTAGTAACCGGTCATGATGCCGACATAGGCCACCGCGGAGATCATGGCTAGGGAAGTGAGGAACCATCTCAGTTCCACGAACTTTCTTTTCCAGTGGAGCGAGGCATAGGAACAGAAATAGGCAAAGACCAGGAGATAGAAGGGATAGCCGTGGGCCATGTAGTGGTAAAAGTTCGAGAAGACCCCGAAGTCGATGGTTAGAAGGATGAGAGATATCAGAAGGAAGGGGAAGAGGCCCTTGTTGAAGGAGGAGAGCCACTTCCTGGTCGGGATGATGAAACAAAGCGAAAGGATGGCGAAGAAGAGGGCCAGGGGGAAAACGACCGCCCCTTCGAGGCTGAAGCCCTCGACCTCTCCGGCGTAGACGAAGTTCTTCTCGAAGGTCCATAGGAGCATTTCCTCGAGGTAGCCTCCCGAGTAGGAAATGAGGATAGGGATGAGGCAAGTTATCAAAATCCCCGCAAAACCGAGGGGGACATAAAGGAAAAGATCCTTCGGTCTTTTGCTACAAACGGCTACGCAGACGAGGCCGATGGCGACCGCGACCTCGGGGATGACGTTGCTGAGGCGGCTGAAGGCGGCGATCCCTAGGAAGAGGCCGTCGAAGAAGACGGCAAGGGCCAGGTGGAGGCGTTTCCCGGAACTATAGGCCAAGAAAAAGAGATAGACTGCCAGGTAGCTAACGGGGGCGAAGGCACTGTCGGTGGCGGCCCCTTCGTTGACGAGGAAGACGCCGAGAAAGGCGATGCAGGAATATAGAAGGAGCCAGCCCCTCTTGATCTTCAGGCGTCTGGCGATGTCGATGAGGCAGAAGGCGATGACCGCGTTCCCGAGGCCCTGGAGGATGAAGAGGCCCCAAACTGGATGGATGGTGATGGCTAGGTAGGCAAAGTAGAAGACATAGGGTCCCTTGTGATCCAAGGCATCGACATAGGGGATGCCCCCGTTAGCGAGTAAGTGGCCGAGGACGGCGGTGATGTTCCCATCGGTCCCGATGCCGTTGGGGGCGTTATAAAGGGGAGAGAGGGCATAGGAATAGAAATAGGTCCCGAGGTAGCCGATTGCCAAGGCCAAGATGACCTCGATGGCGATGGTCAGGACGGCGCGTCCGATTTTCCCCTTCATAAAATAGGATTTTAGCACCTATTGGCTGGAGTTTGACTTTACATTCCTTTTACAAAGCTTTTAAAAAGGCGTGGTGGTTAGGAACTTTAGGAAGAACCAAACTAAGGCCGCGAAGAAAAATAGGGGAAATTAAACATGAAATCCATCGCCGCCATCGCCGCCTTGACCCTCCTCACCTCCTTGACCCTCAGTTCCTGCGGAGCCAAGGAATTCGATAGCAGCAAACCGATCCAGGTCATCACCCGGGAAGACGGGTCGGGGACCAAGGCCGCCTTCATGGAAATCATCGGCCTCAAGGGCCAGCCCGATGTCCAAAACGCCATCATCCAGCAAGGGACGGCGGCGGTTTTGGCCGGGGTCAAGAACTCGATGTACGCCATCGCCTACGATAGCCTTGGCTACCTGACCGACGAGGTCAAACAGATCTCGGTCGACGGGGTCGAAGGAACGGTCGAAAACATCCAAAGCGGAGACTACAAGATCGCCCGCCCCCTCAACGTCGTCTACAAGGAAGCGACGGTCGAAGGAAACCCCCTCTATAGTGCCTACCTCGACTTCCTTGCCTCTAGTCAAGCCCAGGAGATCATCGCCGAAAACGGCTACGTCTCGATGCGGGAAGGGGAGGAGTTCGTCGTTCCCGATAATCTCGAGGGCACCATCTCGATCTCCGGCTCGACTTCCCTCCAACCCCTCATGGTCCTCTTGGCCCAGGAATTCGAGGATATCTGTCCCAAGGTCAGCGTCGAAGTCAACGGCGGGGGGTCCGGGGTTGGCTACAGCAACGGGGAAAACGGGGTCTCGGTCTTTGGGATGATCAGCGAGGAGTTTGCTCAAGATAAAGCCCCGAGCTGTGTTCCCTTCACCGTGGCCAAGGACGGGATCGGCATCATCGTCAACCTCAGCAATCCGATCGAGGACATTTCCCTAAGTGACCTCAAGACCATCTACGACTCCGAGGCCGAAGATCCGATCAGGAGTTGGGAGGAAGTCATCGGATGACCTCGGCAACCCTCGCTAGAACAAAAGAAGGGATTATCAAGTGGGCGCTCTTCCTCTGCGCCCTTTTTGCCATCTTCGCCATCATCGTCATCACGGTCTATCTTTTCGCCAACGGCCTGCCCTTCATCTTCCAAACCGGGATCGACAAGTTCCTTTTCTCCTCGGTCTGGAACCTCAATGCCGGTTCCTACGGGATCGCCGCCATGCTGGTCACGACCCTGGTTCTGACGGCGATGGCGACCCTGGGCGGTGGGGTCTTTGGCTTATTGACCGCCATCTGCATCTACAAGTTCCTACCCCGTTTTTTGAAGAAACCGGTCGGGTTTTGCATTAATTTGTTGTCCGGCATCCCCTCGGTCATCTATGGCCTCTTCGGCCTATCGGTGGTCGTTCCCTTCATCGCCGACTACCTCAGTCTCAATGCCTCGGGCTATGGGATCCTGTCGGCTTCGATCGTCCTCATGATCATGGTCCTTCCGACCATGGTCTCGATGAGCCTCGATGCTTTGAACGCCACCGACCCCATGTATTACGAAGGGGCCTTGGCCCTAGGTTCGACCAAGGAAGAAGCCGTCTTCAAGATCATGGTCCCGGCCGCCAAAAGCGGTATCTTCGCGGCCTTGGTCCTCAGTTGCGGCCGGGCTCTCGGTGAAACGATGGCGGTCATCCTCGTCCTCGGCGGTTCCGTCAATTATCCGACCGGCCTCACGGTTTCGGTAAGGACCCTTACTGCCAACATCGCCATGGGGGCCATGGAATTGACCGGCGATGACCTCACGGCCTTAGTAGCCTGCGGGGTCGTCCTCTTTGTTTTGACCCTCCTCATCAACGGGGTCTTCGCTCTTTTCAGGAGCAAGATGAAACATGTCTAGGAAGGGGCTATCGCGTTATCTGGGCCTGAGCCTCAAGGGAGTGACCTATCTCTCCCTCATCCTTTCGAACGTGGCTTTGCTTGGTATCATCATCTACATTCTCGTCGATGGGATGGGGTATCTGACCTGGGACTTCCTCTTTGGTCCCTACCGGGCCCCGGATCTGATTTCCATCTGGCCTGCCATCGTGGGAACTTTGGAACTCTTGCTCATTGCCTTGGCCCTCGGTCTACCGATCGGAATCGGGAGCGCCATCTTTCTTTCCGAATACAGCAAATCCGAATCGAAGCTCGTCAAGGCCATCAGGCTGGCCACCGAAACCCTCTCGGGGATTCCCTCGATCGTCTATGGACTCTTTGGTTACCTCGTCTTCGTGGTCGGTTTTGGCTGGGGATATTCCTTGCTCGGTGGGGGCTTGACCCTCTTCCTCATGATCCTGCCCCTCATCGTCCGTTCTGTCGAAGAGGCCTTGGTTTCGGTCCCGAAGTCCCTTCGGGAAGCCTCCCTGGCCCTTGGGGCCCAGAAGTCACGGACCGTCTTCAAGGTCGTCTTGCCTTCGGCAAGTTCTGGCATCGTCACCGGCTGCATCTTGGCCTCGGGCCGCGTCATCAGCGAGTCCGCCGTCCTTCTCCTCACCATCGGGATGGTGGTCAACAAGGTTCCGGGGGATATGCTAAGCGCCGGGACCAGTTTGGCCCTCGACATCTATTACTTCTCGAACTTCGGAATGCCGGAAGAGGCGGCCGCCACTTCGGTCGTCCTCTTGCTTCTCGTCATCTTCATCAACCTCTTGGCCCTATTGGCCGAACGTCTACTAAGGGGGAAGGGCTATGGGAAAGCCTAGAATCAGCGACGAACCCGTCTTCGACGGATTCAAGATCAAAGTCGAGGAGCTCAATCTCTACTACGGGGAAAAGCAGGCCCTCAAAAACGTCTCGATTAGTATCGAGGAAAAACAGGTCGAGGCCTTCATCGGCCCCAGTGGTTGCGGGAAGTCGACCTTCCTACGGACCCTGAACCGGATGAACGACCTGATCGACGGCTGCCGGGTCGAAGGCAAGGTCGAGATCGGGGGCCAAGACATCTACCAGAAGGGCTTTGACGTCCCTTATCTCCGCCGCAAGGTCGGGATGGTCTTCCAAAAGCCCAATCCCTTCCCGATGAGCATCTACGACAACATCGCCTATGCCCCCCGGACCTTCGGGATAAAAAAGAAGGACGAACTGGACGAGATTGTGGTATCTTCCCTCAAGAGGGCTTCGATCTACGACGAGGTCAAGGACCGCTTGAAGGAAAGCGCCCTCGCCCTATCGGGAGGCCAGCAGCAGCGCCTTTGCATCGCTAGAGCCTTAAGTGCCTCGCCCTCGATCCTCCTCCTTGACGAGCCCACCAGCGCCCTCGACCCGGTCTCAACCGCGAAAATAGAGGAACTGATCGGGGAGTTGAAGAAGGAAATCGGAATCGTCATCGTCACCCACAACATGCAACAGGCGGCTCGAATCGCCGACCGCACGGCCTTCTTCCTGATGGGCGAACTGGTGGAAGAGGCCCCCACCACCGCCATATTCTCGCACCCACAGGATGAAAGGACCCTGTCTTACATCACCGGGAGGTTTGGATGATGAAACGCTTCAATGAGCAAATCGGGGAAGTCCGCTCCCTCCTCAACGCCCTGAGCCTCAAGGTCGAAGGGGCCATCGACGGGGCTTTGGCGTCCCTGGAAAAGGGCCTTAGCAAAGACGCCGAGAAGGTCATCAAGGGCGATGACGAGATCGACCGCCTGACCAATGAACTCGAAAAGAAGTGCTTTTCGATCTTGTTACTCGATTCGCCTTACGCCAGCGACTTCCTCCAGGTCAGCAGCGCCCTCAAGATGGCGACCGACCTTGAAAGGATCGGGGACTACGCCGTCGACATCGCCGAGGAAATCACGGCCCTCAAGACTCCCTATGTCCATCTCGACGAAGACCTAAGACTTCTTGCCACCTACGTCCGCGACCTCGTCCACCAGGCCGTCTATTGCTTCATCAATTCCGATTTGGAAAAGGCCCGGGGCCTTGATAAGGACGATGACAAGATCGATGCCCTTTTCCTAAAGGTCAGGGAAGACGCCATCAAGGACATCAAGGCCGGGGAAAATCCCGAACTGGCCTTGGTTTCTTCCCTCATCGCCAAGTATCTCGAGAGGATGGCGGACCACGCCGTCAACCTCGGGGAATGGGTCGATTATTCGGTGACGGGAGCCGGTTATCTCAAATGAAGATGCCTTTGATTTACGCCCTCGACGACGACAAGGGGATCCTCGAACTTTACGCCGCCGCCCTCAAACTCGGTGGTTTCGAATACCGCCTCTATGAAAGCGGGAAGGCTTTGTTCCGGGGCCTTCAAGAGCAAAAACCCGACCTTCTGCTCCTCGACCTCATGCTGCCGGGGGAGGATGGCCTCGACATCCTTAGGAGCCTGAGACAGGAAACAGTCTACAAAGAACTCCCGGTCATCATCGTCTCGGCCAAGGGCGAGGAAAGCGAAAAGGTTGCCGGCCTCGAAGGCGGGGCCGATGACTATCTCCCCAAGCCCTTCGGGGTCCTCGAGTTGATCGCCAGGATCAAGGCCCTACTAAGGAGGAGCCAAAAGGAAGCCACGGAGGACGGCTTGGTATTAAAGGAAGCCGAACACGCCTTCTATCTCGACGGGGAAGCCCTGAAGCTGACCCTCAAGGAATACGACCTATTGAAGCACCTTTATTCCCATCGTGGCGAGGTCCTTAGCAAGAGCTATTTGCTATCCGCGGTTTGGGACATCAACGAGGAAATCGAAACCCGGACCCTCGACGTCCACGTCGCTTCCCTCAGGAGGAAGCTAGGTTCCCACGGGGGGAGCCTCAAGACCGTCCGGGGGGTCGGCTTCGTCCTCCAATGAAGCGGAAATTTCTACCTTTTTTCTCTTCGTTGGCGTCGTTTTTGCTAGGCCTCGCCATCATTTTGGCCTTGGCTTTGACGGGTCCTGGCCTCGAGGTAGGTTACTACGTCCTGGCCGCCTTTTTGCTTTTGGTCCTGGTCGTCGTTTCCTATCTGATCCCATATTTGGTCCTCAGGGGGCAAAGGAAGGACGTAAATAAGATCAAGGACTATCTCGAAAAGGGCGAAAGGCCCTCGGATCTCGATGAGGCCAGCGCCTCGTTATTGGCCGAATTAAAGGAAAAGGAAGGGAAGACCAGGGAACGTCTAAATAGCCTCGAAGAAGACAACCGGAGCCTCGAGGAAATGCTCGAAAACGTCGGGGAGGGGATCGCCTACTTCGACAAAGACGGGAAGATGGGCTACGCGAACGGGGCCTTGCTCCGTTACTTCGAACTGGTCCCACGGCCCGAGAGGACCTATACCGATTTGATGCTGCCCGAGGAAATCTCGAGGAAGATTGCCGCGGTCCAGGGCTTTCGGGCCACGATCGACCGTAACGGCAAGACGTATCTACTGACTTCGACCCCTTACCACGAGGGCCTCATCATCGCGGTCGCCGACATCTCCTACGAGGCCAAGGGGGAGGACATCCGTTCCTCCTTCTCTTCTTCACTCGGCCATGAGCTGAAGACGCCCCTTGCCACCATCCGCGGCTTTTCGGAAATCCTCTCCCTCCAAAACAAGGATCCTTCCTTGAATGAGGCCATCGGTCACATCGAGTCGGAAGCCCGGCGTCTCTCGGTCCTGGTGGAAGACATGCTTCGCTTGAGCCGCCTCGAGAATACGAAGCCGAGCCCCAAGAACGTGGTCGATTTCCGTCAGATCTACAACGATTGCCTTTTATCCTTGGAACCGACAATTGCAAAGAAACGTGCCAAGGTCTCCATCGAAGGGACCTTCTCTTATTTAATGGAAGAGAGGGATGCCTACTTCCTGCTCAAGAACCTCATCGAGAATTCTTTGAAGTACGGGAAGGATGGCGGCAAGGTCGCGGTGGTCCTAAATAAAAACGGCTTCTACGTCGAGGACGACGGGCAGGGGATTCCTTTGGAATCCTTGCCCCGGGTCTTCGAACGGTTCTACCGGGTCGATGCCTCCCATAACCGGGAATCGGAAAGCACGGGTCTCGGCCTCTCGATCGTCAAGCACATCGTCCTCCGTTACGGGGGCAAGGTCGAAATACAAAGCTCTTTGGGGAAGGGGACCAAGGTCACGGTCAGCCTCCCCTGAGTCCTCTTTGCAAATTATTTTGCTTTACGTCAGCCCCCTTATCCGATATAAGGGGGTATACAACATCCAGCAATTTAGGAGAAAAACATGAACAAAAAACTACTGTATGTCCTGCCGCTTGCCATGCTTTTGGCGGCCTGCGGGCCGACCGAACCCTCGACGCCCCCGGCCGTCGAGATCACCAAGGAAGAGGCGATGGCCGCCCTCGAAGGGGCGGTTGGCAAGCTCGACCTCGATTCCTTCGACGCCGGCCTCGAGATCGATGGCCACGTGAAGCTCCTTCAAGATGCCCTCGTCGTGGAGAACGGCTCTCTCGATCCGACCGATCCGGCCGCCGAAACCTTCCCCGTCTATTCCTATTCCAACATGGCCTTCGAGTTCGATACTCTGAAGGTCGATGCCCACCTCGACCACCTGCCGGGCGACACGACCGGCACGACCGTCTCCGATCCCCTTTATGTGGCTGCCACCATCAAGGGCGGGATCAAGCTCGACGTCGTTAGCCACCATTACAACCACAATACCGATGAGGTAGTCGAAGAATTCGGCTACGCTGATGATTATGGTATCCACTACATAACCGCTGCGGCCACCGAAACCTCCATCGGGCCCTTGACCCTCGACGAGGCCATCCACGTCAAGGAAGGGACCGTTTACCTTGATCTGACCGAAGGCCTCATGCGGGCTGCCCTCGAGGAATTCACCGGCGGCCAGCAACTACCCGAGGAACTTCCGACCCAGTTGTTGATCCCCGGCGCCGTCGATTACACCGTCCACATCCCGACCAATTACGGCGAAACTCTCTTGCCCCTCGTGAAGGAACTTCCGGCCGCCCTCGAGGACCTCGAGTCCGCGACCGTGGCCTACAACAAGTTGGCCGAGGACCTCTACTCCATGGAAGTGGCCTTCGACGGGGAAGCCTTCAAGGACGACATGGTTTACCTAATCGCCTACAACACGGTCTTCACCGTGATGCCCGATGGACAACCCGTCGATTCCGCCATGCTCGAACAGGTGATCGCCAGCATCGAAGCGATGTTCGAGGACCTCACCATCGCCGACTTCCAGATTGCCCTTTCCTATAAGGAAGACGGCTCCTACCTCGGTCTCGAGGTGGCCGGGCTTACCGCCAAGGGCGCCATCGATACTTCGGCGCTTTTCGGAACTGAGGGCACGATGGACATCGATGTCGATCTCGATATGAAACTCGCCCTCGAAGGCGGGACCGAAGCCCAGGACGACTGGGTTCCGGGCGAAGGCTACATCGACCTCACTGCCTGATAAGCCAAGAACATTAGGCCGCTTCGGCGGCCTTTTTCTTTGGCTCGAAGTAATTGAGGACTGCTTGGGGGAAGGAACTCTTTTTGAGACTAGGCAAGGCGTAATAAAGATGGCCGCCGAACTCGGCATGGAAGAAGATGAGGGGGAGGGCATCGCATCCGTCGTAAAGGGCCGCGACCCGTCCCATCGCCTTCTTGAGGCGGTCTTTGTTTAGGCCTTCCAAGAGGTCGCTTCTCACCAGGAAGAGGACGGTCTTGGGGGCTTCCAGGCCTTTCCGATATTCGCTCATGAGGATGTAGGTGTCGATTTCCTCGTCGCTGGGGATTTCCCCGTTTTCCTTTATCACGATGTCGAGGCTCCCTTTGGGGAGGTTAAGGCGGTAGACCCCATCTTCCCCTTCAATCGGGGTCCAAGAGGCGATCATCTTTTCGAGTTCGATGGAAGGAAGGGGGACCTTCTTGACCTTGAGGGCCATCAGTTTCCTTTCCTTCCGTTCGAGGTAACGGGGGTAGAGGTAATTGAGGGAGATGCCAAGGCCGAAGCAGCCAAGGACCATAAGGCCAACGCTTAGAAAGCCGATGATGTCGTCGAGGTCCCCGACATCATGTTCGCTTTGAAGGAAGGCGGCCACGAAGAGGCCGGCGAAACCGGCCAGCATGACGAGGCCGAAAAGAATAGAGATGGCCCAGAGGACCCCATAGGGGAGACGGTAAGGTTTTTTCACGGGCTCCATTCTATCTTCCTTCCCTAGATGCATAAAGGGCCCCCAAAGGTTAGACTATGGCAGAGCAAACATGAACCTGATCCACAGCGTCGAAAAGAAAAAGCAGACCCCCGAGGCCTTCTACGCGGCCATCGAGATCACGGCCGGGAGTTCGGCCAAGTACGAGATCGACCACGAATCCGGGGCCCTCATCCTCGATCGCTTCCTTTATACCGCGACCCATTATCCCCATAACTACGGGTTCATCCCGAGGACCTACGCCGATGACGGCGACCCCCTCGATGTCCTGGTGATTTCCAGCGGCCCCATCGTCCCCTTGGCCCTCGTCTATTGCCGGCCGATCGGGATGATCAAGATGGTCGATGGGGGTAGGGGAGATGCCAAGATCCTGGCCGTCCCCTTCTCCGATCCCTTCTATGGCCAGTTCTCCTCGATCCAGGAACTGCCGGACCACGTCGAAGAGGAAATCACCCACTTCTTCTCGGTCTACAAGGAACTCGAACACGGGAAGTCGACCTCGGTCGAAGGCTATATGGGGCCAAAGGAAGCGCAGGAGGTGATCGCCGAGTGCCGCCGCCTCTACGACGAGACCTTCCCGGAATACCAATAAAAGATCTTCCTTTTGCATGGATAATTTGAATTACAACCCTTATAAGGCCGTCATTTTCGATGTCGACGGCACCATCTGGAATAGCTCGAAGGAAGTCGCGGAATCCTGGGCTTTGACCCTTAGTCAAATCGCCGGGAGACCCTATGAGATGACGCCTCAGATGTTGGCCTCGGTCATGGGCCTAGCGATGGATGAGATTGCCAAGCGTCTGGTTCCCTCGTCCCTAGGAGGCCTCAAGAGGGAGGAGATCATGGCCCGTTTGATGGAAGGGGAAAATTCCTACCTGCGTTTACATCCGGGCCGCTTTTTCGAAGGGATCTCCGAGGCGATACCGGAAATCGCCCAAAGCTATCCGGTCTATATTTTGAGCAACTGCCAAAGCGGCTACATCGAGGCCATGCTAAGCAACGCTTCCTTTGCCCCCTGCATTAAGAGGCACCTTTGCTTCGGGGACGATAATTTGGACAAGGCCGAAAACCTCGCTATCCTTATCAAGGAAGAAAAACTAGAGAAGGCCCTCTATATCGGCGATACCCTCCATGACGAAGAGGAAACCCATAAGGCCGGTTTACCCTTCGTCCATGCCTCTTATGGCTTTGGGAAAGCCAAGGCCCCCGAAGCGGTGGCCCTTGGGCCTAGTGATTTCCCAAATATAGTTAGGATAATCCTTGGATAGTTGGTCCTTGGATTTAAACATTTCCCTTGGTCTATTTTTGGATTTCTTGGGAAAGATCAAGGATCTTGTCGATGACCCCTTTGACTTCCGGGGAGGACTCTTCGTAGGCTTCGAGGAGACTGAGGCTTTTGGATGAGAGCTCGCGGTAGCTCCGTTCCTGGAGGCCGAGGAGGTAGAAAAGGGAAATATCGAGGGTTTCGGCGAGCTGACGAAGGAAATTGAGGGAAGGGAAGGGAGTCCCGGATAGATAACGGGAAATGGTGTATTGCTCCTTGCCGAGGGCCTTGGCCAAACGGGCCTGGGTATAGCCCTTTTCCTTGACCATCTTCTTGACCCGGGCCAGGACTTCCTTTTCATACTTGTCCATCGAAGCATTATAAGCCCTGGTCTTTGCCTTTGGACACGGGGCGTTGAGAAGGCCTCCTGTTAATGAGAACATTTTGGGGTGGATAAATTGCCGCGTTGTTCCTACGTTCCCATTGAAGATCCCCTCTACGTCGAATACCACGACCGCGAATGGGGACAACTTAATCTCGAGAGGGGTCCCCTCTTCGAACTCCTGATCCTCGAAAGTTTCCAAGCCGGCCTTTCCTGGGCCACCATCCTCCATAAACGCGAGGCTTTCCGAAAAGCCTACGAAGGCTTCATTCCCGAAAGGGTCGCCTTCTTTGACGAAGAGAAAATCCAGTCTTTACTAGGGGAGAAGGGGATCATCCGGCACAAAGGGAAGATCCGGGCCTCGGTCAAGAACGCCCGCTTGTTCCTACAAGTGGAAAAGGAGTTCGGCTCCTTTGCGAATTACCTCCTATCTTTCTTCGACCATTATCCGCTTTACGAATACGGCTTGACCGTCAATGACATCGCCATCGCCTTGTCCAAGGATATGAGGAAAAGGGGCTTTGCCTACATGGGACCGGTGATCGTCTATTCCTATCTCCAGGCCATCGGCCTCATCGATTCCCACGAGCCGGGTTGTTATCTTTTTAGAGGGGAGATTGTAGGGTAGAATAGCCGGCATGGAAGACCACGCCCGTTACCCCTACCTGGCCTCCGGCCTCGTTTTTCTACTGAGCCTCGTTTTTGCTTTGTCTTCCTTCCTTTCGATGTCCTTTGGGGACGTCATCGCGGGCAACGCCTTTTTCTTCGGGGTTAGCGGCCTCCTTTTTCTTTTGTCTTATCTTGTAAAACGCTTCGTTAAGCCTAATGGAAAACCCGCCTACATCCTTTCATTGTCCCTTTCTTTTGTCTCCCTTCTTCCGTATCTCGTCCTTCTCTCCGTTGTTTATATCTTGCAAGGAGATGCCGCTTTTGCGGGGATATTGCCCAAGACGTTCTTGGGATATCTGATCATTCCCGTGGCCATTCATTTCCTTAGTCTGGTCCTTTTGGTCCTTTATCCCCTCTTGCCGCGCTTTCCCGCTTCGCCCAACCGCCGGCTTCCCCTTTATGCTCTTTTGATCGAGGCTACCCTCTTTTTGACCTATCTGGTCTCGGAACTCCTACGGGAAGGGGAGTTGACGTCCCACGGTCTCTTCCCGACCCGGACTTCCCTCTATCTGACGATCCCTTATCTAGGGTTCGCCCTCATCGGTTTCCTCTTGTTTTTCTTAAAGGGGAAGGCCTTCTCCCGGGCATTCCTGTTCCTCGGGGCCATCGAGGTCCTTTATTACGCGGGGGCCGTCATCCCCCTCTCGGCTTTGGAGACCGACTTTTTCTTCTCCGATCTCTCGGGTCTCCTCTTTTCCTCCTCGAGCGTCATTTCCCTCATGCTCTCCTTCATCTTCTTTTTCCCTATGGGAAGCAAAGAGAAATCCTAGGCCTTTTTAGGGGCGGGACCTTGGTTTAGAATAGGCCTGCTATGCAAAAGACAAGTAGCGGTCCCGCGGCTGCCGGCTTCAAGCTGAACTACAAGCGGACTTTCGTCATCGCCCTCGCCTTCTTCGGCATCCTCCTTTTGTGGCAGGTCTACAACACCTACTGCTCGCCGATGCTGACCGACCTCTTCGCCAAGCTCCAAGGGGTGGAGATCGGTAGCGATCCAAGGCAAAACCCCGATGTCTATCTCGAAGTCCAGTACATCGTCGGCATCGTGATGGCCATCGACAACATCGCGGCCTTCATCCTGTTACCGATCTTCGGACGTCTGAGCGACAAGACCCACACCAAAATCGGGAAGCGGATGCCTTACATTCTGGTCGGGACCTTGGTCTCGGCCGTCGCCTTCCCCTTCATCCCCGTCCTTTATTACTACTCCTCGGTCGGGGGCATGATCGCCATGATGGGGATCGTCGTCCTCTTCATGATGATGTACCGCAATCCGGCCGTCGCCTTGATGCCGGACGTCACCCCCAAGCCATTAAGGGGTCGGGCCAACGCCATCATCAACTCCGTCGGCTTCATCGGCGGCATCGTCGGGACGGGGCTTGGGATGTTCCTTCCCTATAGCAACTTCCGGACCACCCAGAACATCTGGATCATTGAAACCCCCTTCCTGGTGGCCTCGGTCTTAATGATCGCCACCTGCCTCTTCCTCTTCTTCAAGATCGACGAGAACAAACTCGAAAAGGAAATGGCCCCCGAAATGGAACGGGGCGAGAAGTTCAGCGAGACCGTCGACGAGGTCAGTGACGACAAGCCGATGACGAGGGCCAACAAACGGACCCTGATTCTCATCCTCGTCGCCGAAGTCCTCTGGTTCATGGGTTTCAACGCCATCGAAACCTTCATCGCCAACTACGGCATCTTCTACCTCAACGTCAATTCCTCCTCCGTCTCGGTCGCCACCATGGTCCTCTCCCTCTCTAGCTTCGTGGCCTTCATGGTCGGGGGATGGGTCGCCGAGAAGATCGGCCGCAAATGGACCATCGTCATCGGCTTGGCCCTCATTGCCGGGGCCTTGCTCGGTGCCTGCTTCATCCAACCCACCGGGGTTGAAGCCGCCGATGGCTATTACACCTTCCCGATTGCCTTCTACTTCATCTTCGCCATCGCCGGGATCGGCTGGGCCTTCATCAACACCTGCTCCTTCCCGATGGTGGTGGAACTCTGCTCCAAGAAGCACGTCGGGAAGTTCACCGGCTACTACTACGCCGCCTCGATGTGCGCCCAATCCCTGACCCCGATCCTCATCGGCGGCGTCCTCTCGGCCACCAAGGCCTGGCAGGCCCTGCCCATCTATTCAACGGTCTTGATGTTCGTCTCTCTCGCCGTCTTCTTCTTCGTCTCCTCGCCGAAGAAAAAGACCATCGAAGCCCAAAAGGAAGAAGTGACGGAGAAGTAGGAAAATGCCAGCCCTTTTGACCCATTATTGCCTGGCTCTCGAGGTCTTCGGGGAAGACGCCGACGAAGCGGCCTTCGTCGGATCCCAGGGCCCCGATCCCTTCTTTTTCTACGGACGTCTGCCTTGGAAGAAAAGGGAGGACTCCAAGACCGTCCCCTCATTTGGGACCTTGTTGCACCGCATCGACCCGGCCGACTTCTATGCCAAGCTTTTGATGCGGGCCAGTAAAAGCGAAGACTGCGCGATCCTCAAACCCTATCTCGAAGGTCTCTTCCTCCATTATTGCCTCGATCGGAGGGCCCATCCCTTCATCTTCTATAAGTCTGGCCAAAGCACCGATCCCTCCAAAAGCCATCTCTATAGCATCTCGCACATGTACTACGAGACCTTTGTCGATGTCCTGGTAGCGAGACGCTATGACCTCAAGAAGAATCCGGACGAATGCCTCGAACTAAGCGAAGACAAGGCCCTGGCCATCTCGCGTCTTTTCATGGAGACGGAGGAGGAAGCCAAGATCGCCGGTGATCTGCCCCTCGATGCCTTTTCGGGCGGGGTCAAGGACTACAAGACCTTGGAAAGGTTTTTATTGAGCCGCCACGGTGTCAAGAAAGCCTTAATCACGAAGGTCTTTGGCCCGGCCAGCGAGCCCAGCGCCCTTTCCTATCCTTCCTCGGTCGAGAAGATCCCCCATATCGACTTCCTCAACGAAAGCCACGGCCTCTGGCGCGACCCGGTGAGTGGGGAAGAACACCATACCGACTTCTACGAACTGATGAAGGAAGCCGAACTCGACTACGCTTCTTTCAAGGAGGCCATCGATAAGGCCTATGAGGGGGAGGACGTGACCTCCTTGCTCAAAGGCCTGACCAAGGGCCTCAACCACGACGGGACCTCGGAAGGGGCCCTCAAGACCCATTTCGATCTGGTTTGGAAGGTCGAGTGAGATGAAGAAGGAAAAGGCCCTCATCGTTTCCTTTTCCGGGCTCCTTTTGGCCTATCTTGTTTTTTATGGTTTATCGGCCGCCTTGGGGCCGAGCCTCTATCCCGATCCCGGCCTCCGCGACAAGGAATACGATCCCGGGGCCTACGTGACCCTTTCTTCCTATTCCGACGGGGACTGGGAAATGGGGGAGATCGAAGGCAAGACTGCCTATATATCCCCGCAAATCGAAGACGTCATTGCCAAAGTCGCCCTTTATGAAGGGGAGGAAAGGCCTCAAATCGAGGTCCTTGGCTACATCGACGGGGAAGTGGTCCAAAGAGGGACCTTGGCCCTCGAGGATGAGCGTTACATGTACCGCTTTCCCTTCTCCTATACCTATATCGACCAGGTGGCTTTTTTGACCGAGGCCCCCTTAGAGGGGACCTATGACCTCGAGGTCGGGAAGGTCGTGAAGGCATGATCAAGAATTTCCTGAAGAGAGGTTTTTGGCCGAGGCTCGTGATGGGCCTGATTTTCCTTTTGGAATTCATCCTTCTGGTCTTCGTCATCTGGCTCTTCGCCAGTTCGGCCTTGGCCTCGGCCTTGGCCCTTCCCTTCCTCTTGCTGGTCTTCGTCTACGACCTCGTCCTCATGGCCTACATCGTCAATACCAAGGTCCCCGATGCCTATAAGATCAGCTGGCTTTTCATCGTCGGGGCCCTCCCTTTCTTCGGGAGCGTCTTCTACTTCGTCTTCGCCAACAAGAAGCCGACCAGGAAGTCCCAGAAACTGCTCAAGAAATTCACCGAGGTCTTCCATAACGACCTCTCGCTTCCGGAGACCGAGAACCGCTTGGCCGCCTACCATCCGGAGGCCATCGGGATCGCCCGTTACCTCCAAAATTCCTCCCATAGCGGCATCTACGAGAATACCGACGTCACCTATTTCCCCCTTGGCGATAGTGCCTACCCCGTCATCCTGAGCGAACTCAAGAAGGCCAAGCACTACATCTTCATGCAGTACTTCATCTTGGCCCCCGGGGTCTTCCTCGATTCGGTTTTGAACATCCTTTACCAGAAGGTCAAGGAAGGGGTCGACGTCCGGATCCTCTACGACGACTTCGGGTGCTTTTCGACCCTTCCGGTCGGTTTCGACGAAGAACTCCGCAAAAAGGGCATCAAATGCTACGCTTTCAATAAGTTCCATCCGACCCTCAACGTCAGGATGAACAATCGCGACCACCGCAAGATTTTGGTCATCGACGGCCATACCTCCTTCACCGGGGGCATCAACGTGGCCGACGAGTACATCAACCGCAAGAAGAGGTTCGGCCACTGGAAGGACAACTGCGTGATGCTCAAGGGTCAGGGGACCTACGGCCTTACCCTCATGTTCCTAGCCGCCTACCAGGTCGTCATCGGCCGCGACAAGAAGATCGACTTCGATTATTACCGCCCCGTCACCTTCATCGACGAGATCGGGGGCTTCCCCCCGACCCGGGGCTTCGTGGCCCCCTATGCCGATTACCCCAGTAGCGGCGAGCCGGTCGGGGAACGGCTTTACGTTAGCCTCTGCCAGAAATCCCGGAGCTATGTCTACTGCGCCACCCCCTACCTCCTCATCGATAGCGAGCTCCGCAACGCCCTCTGCCAGGCCGCCGACGAGGGGAAGGATGTCCGTATCCTCTTGCCCGGCATCCCCGACAAGAAGCTGGTCTACCAATTGACCCTCTACAATTGCGGACCCCTCCTCGAGCACGGGGTGAGGATCTACACCTACACCCATGGCTTCGTCCATGAGAAGACCTTCCTGGTCGACGACAAGATGGGAAGCGTCGGGACCATCAACCTCGACTACCGTTCCCTCTACCTCCACTTCGAAAACGGGGTCTATATGGTCGGCTGCCCCGCCCTATCCTCGATCAAGCGCGATTTCCTCGATACCTTTGCCCTCAGCCACGAGATGAGCCTCGAGGAGTGGAAGAAGGAACACCGGGGCAAGAAAATCGCCCTCGGCCTCCTCTCATTGTTCTCGCCCTTCCTATGAACAAGTTCGGCGCTTATCTCGGTTCGCGGGCCCGTTATGTCCTTGCCTCCCTCTTCAAGGGGAAGGGGCCGGAAACGGGGGAGGGCTTCGAGTGGCTTAGTAGCAACCTCTTGGCCAAAGGGTACCTTCGTCCCCTCATCGTCGCTCCCGCCCGCCTCAAGGAGGCCGGGCTCTTAGAGCCCTTTCTCATGTCCCTACGGGGCGCGGGTCTCGGCCACGTCTTATTTCTATTGGAACCCGATGACATTCCCGATTTCTCGAAGGCCATCTCCCTCAAACGGGCCTACGAGGAAGGCAACTGCGACTCCTTGGTCGGGATCCTTTCCCTTCCTTGCCTCGATCTCCTGAAGGCCGGCGGGGCCCTTTTGGCCGACCCGGCCGCTTCCCCTCTAGCGATGCTGGGCCATAACCGGATCAAGAGGAGGCCTCCCTACATGGCCTTCGTCGCCTCTTCACCCTTATTAGGCGGGGAATGTGATCCGGTCGCCTATCTCGAGGTGGCCGGGAGGTCCACCTTCATGGCTTCTTCAAATCTCGTCCCCAGGGCTTTGGCCCATGAGTTTTCCCTCACTCCCTACGAGCGGGAGAAGCGGGCCGCTCTTTCTGTCGCCACTTTAGCCCTTACGGTCGAAACGGCCCTCGGTTTGGGCGGAGGGAAGACCAAACGGGAGGCCCTCGAGGCAGTCTCGCTGGCCTTTCGGGCCGTCAAACCCTACGTCATCGACTTTTCGGACCTCACGGCCGGGAAGAACATGGAACGGGCCTCGTGTCTATTGGGCTCCTCTTCAATCCTCGGGCGCGGGGGCTATGCCGCCTATTTGTCCTCCTTTCTGGCGGATGACCTTTCTTCCTACGCGAGGCTCCTTTCGCGACTGGTCCCGGAATTCATCAAGGAAGAAGGGAAACGTTCGCCCCTAAAGATCAACCGCCTCTATACGGCGGCCGGGCTCAGAAAAGAAGGGAAGGCCGTCAACGAGGCCAATGAACTGGCCCTGGCCCTGCGTTCCCTTTGCCTGGGTTTACTAGGGGAGAAGGAGGAAGTTTCTTTTACTAAAGAAAGGCTGGCCGAGGTGGCCAAGAAGGCGGAAGGGGAATCCAAGCGCCTCAACGTCCCTCACCCCTTAAAGAAAGAAGAACTTTTGTCTATACTTTCTAAGGCACTTAATTGAATCATATGAAAATCGAAAGACTGATTGTGGCCGGCACTCCCTTCGTCGTTTTGGAAGAGGAAGGGCTGAAGGCCACTTTGTGCGCGCAAGGCGCCTCAATCTGCCACCTCGAATATGGTGGCAAGACCCTGGTCAAGGCCGAAAAGAACCTCGAAGACTATCTGAAGTCGTGGTCTTACTACGGCCGCACGGTCGGGCGCTTCGCCGGGCGGATCGAAAACGGCCTCCTCGACTACGAGGGCATCCACCTCGAAGTCCCGCCCAATGAAGGGAAGAATGCCCTCCACGGGGGACCCCACAACTTCGCCTTCCGCGAATTCGCAGTCAAACTCCTCGAGGACGGAGTCCTCTTCCATCTCGATTCGAAAGACGGGGACAACGGCTTCCCGGGGAACCTCGGTCTCGACGTCATCTACAAGATCGAAAAGGGCAAGCTCCACATCGTTTACGAATACGAAAGCGACAAGAAGACCCTGGTCAACCTCACCAACCATGCCTTCTACAACGCCGGGGGCGACCTCGACGTCTTGGACCAGCGGCTCGAGATCAAGGCCAGCCGTGTCATGAGCTACCGCAAGGACCTCATTCCCCTCGGCTTCGTGGCCCTCGACGAGGCCACCGACTTCAATACGGCCAAGCCGATCGGGCAGAACATCCTGGCGCCCGAACTCTACGAGACCAATACCCAGGGCTATGACCATTGCTTCTACCGGGGCGACCATGATTACGATGAACCTCTCGCTACCCTCAAGGGGGAGAGGCTGACCATCAAGCTTTATAGCGACGCCCCGGCCATCCAGATCTATACCGACAACTTCCTTTCGAATTCCCCGATCGAGACGACGGTCTGGCCCGAAAAGCTCCATGGCTCGGTCGCCCTCGAACCGGTCTATCCGCCTTTGGACTACGCCACCATGGTCGTGGAACCCAACCGCCGTTATTCCCGCAGAATCACGATCGAAGTGGAGGAAAATAGATGAAAGAAAAGTTGGCCAAGGCCATCGAAGAGCTCCTGAGTTACGCTAGGAGCCACCTCTATCTGAGGGACGAGGACGTCATCTACGTCCGCAATCTCCTACTGGAGGAACTGAAGGTCGAGGAACCCTATAAGGGCGAGATCGACGAAAAAGCCATCGCCGCCCTCAAGACCCCGGACGCCATCCTCGATCCGATTAGGGAAGGCTATGCCGAAGAAGGCCTCAGCGTCGACGAGATCGACCGCATCACCGACCGGGCCTTAGGTCTACTGACCCCGCTTCCCTCGGAAGTGATTTCTACTTTTGATGGGCTCTACAAGAAGAACCCGGAACTATCGACCACCTACCTCTACAACCTTTCGATCGAAAATGACTACATCAAGAAGTCGCGGGTCGACAAGAACATCCTCTTCGACGCCAAGTTCGAAAAGGGGCCGATGCTCGAGATTTCCATCAACATGTCGAAGCCAGAGAAGAGCAATAAGGACATCGCCGCCGCCACCAAGAAGGCCGACGTCTCCTATCCCCGTTGCCTCCTTTGCCCGGAAAACGAGGGCTACATCGGACGCCCCGGCCATCCTAGCCGCGGCAATCTCCGCTTCGTTCCCTTGACCCTAGGCGGGAAGCGCTGGTACCTCCAATTCTCCCCCTATGTCTATTACCGCGAACACTGCATCGTCTTCCTTGAAGACCACGTCCCGATGAAGGTCGATGGCTTCAGCCTCGCCTCCTTGATGGACTTCGCCGATCTCTTCCCCCATTACTTCATCGGCTCCAACAGCGACCTCCCGATCGTCGGGGGCAGCATCCTCAATCACGAGCACTTCCAGGGCGGGGGCCATGAATTGCCCCTCCTCAAGGTTCCCTTCCTCAACACCCTTAAGGGTCCGGTCGATGGGGTCGTCCTCCACGAGGTCGATTTCTACGACACCGTCCTTTGCCTAGAGGGCAAGGACAAGGCCAAGGTCCACGAAGCCGCCCTCAAGGTCATCGAAGCTTGGGCCCATTACGATAATCCTTCCCTCAACATCGTGAGCCACGATGAGGAAGGGAGGCACTCGACCTCCACCATCATCGTCAGGAAGAAGGAAGGGAACTACCTCATCTATCTCATCCTTAGGAACAATCGGACCGATGCCGAGCATCCCGGTGGCATCTTCCATGCGAGAGAACAATTCGCCCATATCAAGAAGGAGGGGATCGGCCTTATCGAAGCGGCCGGCCTCTTCATCCTGCCCAGCCGTCTGAAGCGCCAGTCGAAACTGGTCGAAGAGGCGGCCGCCAGCGGCCTCAGCTATGAGGAAATGGTGAAAAAGAACCCCGATCTGCAGGGATTCGCAGGGATGCTATCCTCCCTCAAACACGGCCTCACGGCCGAAAAATACATCGGGGGCATCTGCCGCCTGATCCTCGATGACGTCAGCGTCTTCAAGAAAGACGAG
This sequence comes from uncultured Bacilli bacterium, assembly GCA_944363565.1. Taxonomy (GTDB): domain Bacteria; phylum Bacillota_I; class Bacilli_A; order RFN20; family CAG-826; genus UBA4951. The sequence continues at coordinate 556,125 of CALVUI010000001.1, read as the reverse complement.
GCAGGCAAGAAGGGCCTCCATGCCTTCCTGCAAGGAACCGGTTATGGAATTTGATTACAAGCAACTAAAGGAAAAACTCCTCGGAAATGGGGTTGAAGGGGAAGTCCGTTACTTCTTCTCGCCGGGCCGCCTCGAGATCCTCGGTAACCACACCGACCATAACGGGGGCGAGGTCCTCGTTTCCCCCGCCACCCTCGGCATCAAGGCCGCGGTCATCAAGCGGGACGACCGTCTGGTCGACATCGATTCGATCGGCTACGGGCGCCACTACTTCACCCTCGACGAACTGAAGTGCAGCGAGGATGAGAAGGGGACCCCGAAGGCCCTAGCCAAAGGGGTCTTGGCTGGCTGTGCCAAGGCCGGCAAGAAGATCGGCGGTTTCTCGGCCGTCTTCTATAGCGACATCTTCCGGGGCGCCGGGGTTTCTTCCTCGGCCGCCTATGAGCTGATGGTCGGGGAAATCATCAACGACCTTTTCAATGAGGGAAAGATCTCGCGCCTGGAACTGGCGATGATCGGCCAATATAGCGAAAACGTCTATTTCGGGAAGCCATCGGGCCTCCTTGACCAATGCGGGTCGAGCTTCGGGGGCCTTTGCCATATTTCGTTTGCCAAGCCCGAGGCCGAACTCGAAAACCTGGCCTGGCCCTTCGATGACCTCCGTCTCTTCCTCGTCAACCCGGGGCTTAGCCACGGGAAACTGACTTCCTACTACGCCTCGATCCCCGAGGACATGAAGCACGTGGCTTCGCTCTTCGGGAAGGAAAAGCTCTCCGAGGTCGAGGAAAGCAAGTTCTACGAGGTCATGCGCTCGAGCAATTTGAGTGAAGCCGAACGCCTGAGGTCCGTCCACTTCTATGAGGAAAATAGAAGGGTCGAACGGGCGGTCAGGGCCATCAAGGAGAAAAACGAAATGGCCTTCTTGGAAATCATCAGGGCCAGCCATCTATCTTCCGCTTATCTATTAAGAAATGCGATGGTCCCGGGCCGTTATGAGAAGAGCCCCCTCGAGGCCGTCGAACTGACGGCTCCCCTACTCAAGCGGGGAGCCTCCCGCCTCATGGGCGGGGGCTTTGCCGGCACCACCCTCAACTTCCTCTACGAAGAGGAGATTCCCGCCTTCAGGGGAGTGATGGAGAAACACTACGGGCCGAAGTCCGTGGTCGAAGTCGCCATTCCCAAACTCGGGAGCCACGAGGTCATTGATCTAGAGTGATCGAGATCGGCAACCTCCCATACGTCCTTCTCGTTTTGCTACTGATTTTCGGCACCGCCTTTTTGATGGTCCTCTGCCGAAAGAAGGGTCCGCGCTTTGCCTACATCCTCTGCTTTAGCCTCCTTTGGGTCAATTTCGCCCTCCACTTCTTGAAGCAACTCAATCCCTATTACCTGGCCGACGCCCCTTATTCTTGGCGGACCTCGACCGGCGAAAACCTCTGCGCGGTCACCATCATGCTGAGCCCCTTCATCTATCTCTTCGGGCCGCGGTTTTTGAAGGGCTACACCGCCCTCATTTCCATCATCTCCGGGACCTTGGTCTATCTCTATCCCTCGACGATATTGGGGGAGCCCCTCTATGAGATGGAGAACTTGCTGGAGGCCATACGCTTCTATTTTTGCCACTTCCCCTTGGTGACGGTCCCGATCCTTCTGCTCGATGCGAAGATCGTCAAGATCGACGTCCGGGATGCCTGGACCTTCTCCTTCCTCTTCATGGCCCATATGGGAACCGTCTTCCTCAATGAGGTCTGCCTGAAGCTGGCCGGTCTGACTGAGGCCACGTGGCTTGATATTTTGAGTCGCGATTACCGTAACGGGGCCCTTGCCAACGGGCCGGGCTCGACCCTCGATGTCCTGAGGCCCCTCTACTTCCTATTGCCCCATTTCTACATCGATGGGGTTCTCTACTTTGTGCCGGCCATCTGGGCCGCCGTACCCTTACTTGTCTTCGGGCCCTTCATCGGCCTTGGCTTTAGTTCGATCTTCGATTACCGCGACACCAAAGCCCGTTTGCGGGAAATGAAGGCGCGGTTTAATATTTTCCTCAAGGAAAGGAAGGCCTCTACGGCCTATAGATAAATCATGGATAAAAACCTTAGATGTGCGGGGATTTTGTTCCCCATTGCCTCGCTACCTAGCAAATATGGGGTCGGGGATTTCGGGCATAGCGCCTACGAGTTCGTCGACGCCCTCGCCGATAGCGGCTACAAGATCTGGCAGATCTTGCCCCTCAATCCTTTGGGCTATGGGCATTCGCCTTACCAGCCCTTTTCCTCCTACGCCATCGAGGAGCTCTATATCGACCTCGCGGCCCTCGCCAAAGACGGCCTGATCGAGGAACCGGCCCCCTTCCACCAGGATGACGAGAAGATCGCCTACGAGGACATCAGGGCCTACAAGTTCCCATATCTCCAAAAGGCCTATGAAAAGGATATCAAGAAGGGGAAGAAGAAACTCCTCTCCTTCATGGAAGCCCATCCCTTTGCCAAGCATTACGGCTACTTCATGGCCAACAAGCGCCTCCACAACATGGAGAGCTGGCAATATTGGAGCGAGGAAGAAAAGAAGATGGGGGTTGAGATGCCCGAACCCAAGGGAGAGTATGGGAAACGCTACTACTTCGAGGTCTGGCTCCAGATGCGCCTCTATGAACAATACGAAAGGCTCCATGAATATGCCCGCTCCAAGGGTCTATCGATCGTCGGGGACGTCCCCTTCTATGTTGGTTACGACTCCTGCGACGTCTATAGCGAGCCTTCCCTCTTCTTACTTAACCCCGAAACCTTAGAGCCGACCTTCATCGCCGGGGTTCCGCCCGATTATTTCTCGGCCACCGGCCAAAGGTGGGGGAACCCGATCTACGATTGGAAGAAGCTGGAGGAGACCGGCTTTGACTTCCTCAACCGCCGCCTCGTCTCCAATGCCGAGCTTTACGACATCATCCGCCTCGACCATTTCCGGGCCTTCGATACCTATTGGAAGATTCCCTCTTCCTGCCCGACCGCCATCGAGGGTGAGTGGATTCTAGCTCCCGGCTACGCCTTCTTTGATCAATTGCTAGCCAAGTACCACAATATCAACATCATCGCCGAGGACCTCGGCGACCTCCGGCCCGAGGTCTTGGTCCTCCGCGACCATTATGGGTTCCCGGGCATGAACGTCGTGGAATTCACCTTCCCGGCCTTCATCAACAAGTCCGGCGAATGGGCCGACAAGGAAAACATGGTGGCCTACGTCGGGACCCATGACAACGACACCGCGAAGGGCTTCGTCGAGAAACTGAAACCCGAGGAAAAGGAAAGGTGGGATGCTACCTTGAAGGAACAGGGTTACGAAGGCACGACCGTCCATATGCTTCTCGAGTTCCTCCTCTCCCTCAAGGCCAAGTGGGCCATCATTTCCCTCAGCGACCTCCTAGAAAAAGGCAACGAAGCGAGGATCAACGTCCCCGGGGTCATCGATGACGTCAACTGGACCTACCGCGAGAAGGACATGGAAGTCATCCGCAAGGCTCTCTTGGAGAGCAAGGAGCTTCTAAATAAGCACGGGCGCCTATGAAGAAAGTCGCCCTTGTTTCTTTAGGATGTGCGAAAAACCTCGTCGACTCCGAGATGATGGAGGCGGTTTTCGGTGAGGGTTTTGAACTGACTCCCGACCTATCGGAAGCCGACCTCATCATTCTCAATACCTGCGCCTTCATCGAAGCCGCCAAGAAGGAGTCCTTAGGGGAGATCAGGCGCTTGGCCTCCTACAAGAAGGCCAAGCTACTGGTCACCGGTTGTCTGACCCAACGCTATAAGAAGGAACTGGTCGAGGAGTTCCCGAACCTCTACTTCCTTTCGATCGACGAATATCCTTCCCTCCACCTCCTTCTCAAGGAGATGTTCCCGGAAGGGGAAGTGGCTCCGCTTGATCCCCTAAGAAGGGTCTACGCGACCGCGCCGTATTTCGCGTATCTTAGGATCTCGGAAGGCTGTGACCATTTCTGTTCCTACTGCGCCATTCCTTTCATCAGAGGCCGTTACAAAAGCCGGCTCTATGAGGAAATCCTCGCAGAAGCCCGTCTTTTGCTTGAAAAAGAAAAGAAGGAAATCGCCATCATCTCCCAAGATCCGGCCGCTTATGGCAAGGATTTCAAGGATGGGAAGCCCTCCTTCCTCGGCCTCCTCAAGGCCCTCGACGAAATGGGCTTCTATTCCATCCGTCTCCTCTACCTCTATCCGTCCGAACTCGGAGCGGACTTCGTGGATTTCGTTTCCAAAAGCAAGTCCATCGTCCCCTACTTCGATATCCCGGTCCAATCGGGAAGCGACCACGTCCTGAAACTGATGCACAGGACCGACACGGTCGAAGGTAACCTCAAGCTCATCAAGGACCTTAAAGCCGCGGTCCCGGAGAGTTATTTCCGGACCACCCTGATCGCCGGCTTCCCCGGGGAGACCGAGGAAGACGTTGAGAATACCGTGGCCTTCCTCAAGGAAGCCCGTTTCGACCACGTCGGGGTCTTCAGCTATAGCCGCGAGGAAAAAACCGCGGCCTATTACATGAAGGACCAGGTCGAGGAAGAAGAGAAGGAAAGAAGACGTCTTTTGTACTTGGAAATCGCCCGCGAGATCTCCCTCGAGCTCAATCGGTCGCGGATCGACAAGGTCCTCGAAGGAATCGTCGTCGGGAAGGAAGACGGGAAGTATTTCCTGAGGGCTGCCTACAATGCCCCCGACGACATCGACGGAGATATCCTCTTTACGAGCGACACCCCCTTGAAGGAAGGGGAAGTGGTGAAGGTCAGGATCGAAAGGGCCGGTCCCCACCGCCTAATCGGGGTCAGGATCTAAGGACTTTGGATCCGCGTAAGTTTTTCCTTGATAAGCGCTTCTCCTTTTCCTATGATATGTCTCGCGCGAAGGCGCGATGCCCCGCTAGTTAAACGGTATAACGGGTCCATGGTAAGGACCAGTCCGTAGTTCGACTCTGCGGCGGGGCACCAACCCGAAACGAATGTCTGCTGCTTGAAAGAGCAAGCAGACTTTTTCTTATATAATCGGCATAACCTAAGTCTCTTGCTCTTAAATATTTAAAAAGCAATGAGGCGTGCTTTTTATAAGTGCTGTGAACAGTTTATGTAAGAAGATCCGCGGTTTTTGACTTAATCCCGACATGGCAGGCTCAATATTTTTTAGAAGAAAACTATTAAGGCTATATAATGTGAAAAGTGTCATGTAAACCTCGGATGTAAACTCCGAGTTGACAAAATACCAATCCTCGGTTGGTAGTCGAAAACTCCCATGAAATCGAGAATATTGGCGGAAAGGAGGAAAGTAGATGAAACTCGCAGAGAAAATCCGGATTATCCGTAAAGCGCGCGGGATGTCACAGGAACAATTGGGCTATGCTTTGTCTGAAAGCGGAATCAGCCGCCAATCAATCTCAAAATGGGAGAATGGTGACACCGAACCGACGTTAGACAACATTCGCACGCTTGCGAAAATCTTCAATGTATCCTTTGACGCCCTGCTAGACGAAGGCCTAGACCTAAATGACTCGGCGACCTTGGCAGCGATCTTGAATAAAGAAGGTTTTGCGGTTCGCAAGAACATATTTTCCACAACGAAATATCACATTTATCAAAAACTTCTTAAAAAGAAGGAGATAAAACGCTCCATCATAAAATCATTGATTGCCATTGCCGTCGGTGTAGTAGGAGCTGTTATCCTTGCACTATGGGCAACAGTTGAACAAAAACACAATGATTTCATGCTTGTCGCAGGCATCGTCTTAATTATGATGGGCCTATCCCTTTTCATATTGTTCTTGATGCTAACCTTTATCAATAGGCATGAACGAGTCTATGTTGGCGTTTTGGATGACCGGGCTTTGAGACTGAACACAGGCAATATTGGCGACGGAACGATTTATATTCCGCTTGATAAAATCGAAAAAGTCGAAATTACAGATGCGAAGGAAAACGAAGTTGGCATCTTTGTCTTAGGCAGAGCAAAGCCAATCCGCTATCCCTACATTGTTCAGCCAGAGAAACTGCTTCAATACTGGGCTGGTCTCCGCGATTTCATCGAAAATCCCGATGGAATCAAAACTCTATAGAGTTACTTGCAAATGTGGCCATGTTGGCCTCGACAGATTCATCCGCATCGATTTCCCAATCATGGCAGAGAACGCCCATGAGGCTACTTTAGCTGCCCGCTGGCTTCCAAGGGTTAAACACCATAAGAAAGATGCCGTTTTGGAATGCCGTGAAATCGATTTTGAGGAATATCAGATCCTTCAAAAAATCAATAATGAGGATCCTTATCTCAAATGCTCGAGCAGGCAAGAGCAGGATCTTAGCCCAGAGATCATGGAGAGGGCCGAAAAAGAAGACGCCATCTCCGATCAACATATCAAACATTCCAAAAGAGATATCCTTGCCTATCGCTTAAAGAAAGCCAAAGAGAAGATCGATTCGATTTTGGAGTATGCCAAGGAGGATGCCTCCTACTGGGATCTGAGTTTGGAATCGGAGGCAGGATTGGATTAAAACAAAAAAGTAGATGAAAGCTGAAACGCCTGAGGTAGATTGAATAGATCGCCCAGGCGCCCTCAGGGTTGCTTCCATCTGGTTAGATTGCGAAAGCAGGCGACCAGCGGAAGAACCCGTCGGTCGCCTTTCTTCTCTTGGGAGAGAAATATGAAGAGAGTCATCGCAATAATCGCTACCAGGGATCGCCCTAAGCTATTGGAGAACGCGGTCCTTTCGGCATTGAGCCAGACTGTGAAGGCGTGCGAAATCATCGTCTCTAGCGATTCAATAGAAGAAAACTTCGAATCGGAAAAGGCATTCCTAAAGGGGAAAGCTACCCTGATTCGAAACAAATATGCGCATAACTATGGTGGGAACCTGAATACCGCCATCGACTACCTTCTTGAGGAGCATCTCGGGGATAAAACGTTTTCCTACGAAGAAACCTATCTTGCCTTCCTTGATGACGACGATGCTTGGCACGCGGACTACTTGGAAAGATGCGTCGCCGAATTGAAGCCAGATGTCGATATGGTGGTGGGGCTCATCCACTACCTAGCCGATGGCAAAGACTTCATCCTAGACCTGCCCGAGGAACTCAACCAGAAGAGCTTTTTGGCGGTCAATCCACACGTTCAAGGATCGAACACCTTCATCCGCTTGAAGACCCTTTTGATGGCTGGCGCTTTCGATGAAGGGATATCCAGCACGACCGACCGCGATTTCTTTACCCGCGTGATGATGCTCAATCCAAAGGTCGCCTACATTCCCCACCCGTTATTGGACGTTGATGCCCACGATGACCGCCCAAGGCTTACCAACAGCTCATCCGGAAAGAAAAAGAGCCTGGCATATTTCTATTCTAAGTACGCCGGCATCATGGATGAGAACATCGAGGAAGCTTTCTTCAAGCGGGCTCTCCGTTACACGGATCTCAGCAAAGACGAAGTTGCAAATCAAATCCCGCAATATCAAGGGGAACCGTACAAACCATATTCTGATTCACCGTTCGGCGGCCGCCTGGTCATCGGGTTCATAACCTCCGATGAAGCCTTGTCTTCCCGTTTGCTGGACGATATTGATAGCCAAAATATCGAAGATTTGAAAGTAGTTGTGTTCTTCAACGGAGAAAATCCCGGCGCCGAATATCGGAAGCGGGTTGAGCGGCTCGGCCTTCTCTTTTCCTTGAATGAAGCGAAATCAGATCTTGGCAAAATGCCTTACGCCGACTATATTCGGCCAAGCCTTATTCGCGGGAGCCATATCGAGGATATCGCCTGTTCGCGGATGATCCTCCATTATTATTTGAAGGAAAACTCAAAGGACGGGGATGCCATTTGGGTGTTCGATGACGACATGCGCTTGATGAGCGTCGTCCGAGAAAACGGGGCTTTCAAAACCATTCCGCTGGATATAAAGGCGGTTACTTCTCATTTCTTTGGGAAAGCCGATGTGGTGGTAGGTTCCTATTCGGGCGATGCCCCTTTGCCAACCCTATCTGTTTTGCGGACTTCCTTGGTGGATTACGTATATGCCGAAAAGCTAAACAAATCCGGCTTATATCAGACTTCCTGCTATGGCAAACGCGACTATTACTATGACCTTTCCGAAGACCACACGGCGTTGGAATGCCCGTTGCCAATCGGAAAAGGCGAAACTTTAGAGGAAATCCTTTCCGGGAAGGGGGTCTCCCGCAAACTCTTTGTAGGCGAAGAAAGTGTGTTTGAGCCTTATTCTAGAGGTGGCAATACGCTGATTTTCAATCGCGATGCTTTGGATGTCCCTAACCTGTCCGCCGTTTTTAACAACACCATAGCCAGGAGAAGCGATTATTTTTGGGTGCAGATGCTCAAGAGCCTTGGCTACAAAGTGCTGGGCTCGAGCTTCGCCACATTGCACGATCGCCCCATCCAGGAGTTTGACATGAGACGGGAGACGGAGAAATCCCTAAAGGACCTATTGGGCTCTAGCTTCACCAAGGCAATGGAAAACCCCACGACGAAGAGCAGAGAAGGGTATCTTAAGAACTTCACGGCCGAATTCAAAAAGAGGTTGGTCAGGCTCATCGATTCGCTTTATCGCGACTTAGGCTTGTTTCAGATTCTTGGCCGCGCCCAACCCTTTGGCGAAAGCGACGTCAAAAACCTAGTGAGGAAGGCTTTGGCATTTCTAGACGAATCAACGGTCATCGCCTCGTATGAGTTCGTCCGGTCGATGGAAATCAAATATCTGGCATCAAGGAAGTTCCTGAAACTCGCCAAAGACAACGGATTGTCGCTGCCTGCGCTTTTGGGAATGGGAAATGAGGGTGCGGTATTCCGAAAAGGGAAAGAAGTCATCAAGGTTTTCTACGATGATTTCGATACCTCAATCCTCGAAAAATATGGCCAGGAGTTTGGCAAATCAGACCAGCTGTTCCCGATTAAGGTCATCAAGGAATATGGCCACACGGCGATCGCCTATGAGTGTCCGGAGGCGGTCGAGACATACGAATCCGGCCATGCGATCGAGATTGCTCGGCTGATACGATTCCTACGAAAGCGCGGCTTGGTTCTAAAAAACATCAAGCGCGACAACTTCCTTATCGTCAATGGGGCGCTTCGATTTGTAGATTATGGCAAGGACATCGTGCCTTTGACGGATGCAAACTACGAAGCAGAGGTCAAGCGGGCATATGAGATGATCCGTTACCCGAACCTCACCGTCCCCGAATACAAGAAAGTGGTGGCCATGTCGCATCTTGGGGAAGACGGCCCACTTTGCTTTGGCATCGAAAACTTCAAAAAACTAATCGAGATCCGTTCCAAGGAAAGCATTCATGATGGCTATGTGCTTAAGCGGATTGCTGAATACCATCCTGACAGCCTCCTCGATTACGGGGCGGGGAAATGCAAAATCATCAATGTCGCCCACGCCAAAACAAAGGCGGCATTCGATATCGACTCGTCGATTGTGAGATCTAGGGCGAATCATGACGTCAGAATCATAGAAAACATCGAAGAGGAGCATGCTACTTACGATTTGATTACCTGCAATCTCGTCCTTTGTGCGACGGATTCTGCGTGGGATGAAAAAATCGTCAGAAACATCCACCGTCTCCTGCACGAAGATGGGCATGCCATCATCAGCGTGTGCGATATGTTCTTCGATGACGTCCAGCGCACCGAGACGCGCCAAAGCGGTTATTCTGGCCAATATGAGTCCGAGGCCCTTTATGGCAAGGCAACGCCTTTAGGTATCCATAAGGATTATCACAAGAGCTTCGGGTTTTACGAAAACCTCTTCCGCCGAAATGGCTTTGAGATTGTGTCCGTTCAAGAAGACGATGGCGTGGATGTTGATAGCCTCAATTCAATTGGTGAACACCTGATATTCGATTTGAAGAAGAAAGAAGCGCACGTGCTTTCGGACTGCTCGCTCCTAATAAAATGCTGTGCGATGGATCATGAGGTCGTTGATCCTTTTATACGTTCGATGATACTCAAACTCGAAAACGGAGCCTGCTTCGCCGAGCGAATTGTTGTGGTGGACGGGAAGAGGACGAATCGCAACCGGGCTTACCAAGAAGATGACGAAGCTGCGCTTAAAAGCCGTTTGGAGTCATTGAGCAAGGAAGGGCTCATCGATCGGATTGTATCTTGCGATAACGCCGAGGGATTCGAGACTTACCGCAAATACTTTGGAAAGAGCTGCACGGAAGCCTATGCCGAGAACGGGCAGCAATTGCTGACTACACTTAAAGGCTTTGACGCGATTAAGACGCGCTACGTCTTCCAAACCGACGTGGATATCGCCTATTTTGGAAACGATCACGATGAATTCTACGAAGAGTTTGCGCGTTTTAGCAAATCCCAGGCGATCGTCGGAACGGCTAGCGTTCTTCATCTGGATGAAGGCAAAACGGAATTTGGAAAACGGGTTGAGGTGCGTTCTTGCTTCATAGACCTCGAAACTTTGGAAAGCCGTCTCCCGATTCAAAACCCAATCAAGGATGGGAAGTTCGCCTTGCCATGGCATCGAACTCTGGATGCCGCTATTGATACCAATAAAAGCATTCGATTTCATCACAAGGGCTTTGGCTTCGTCCATTTCCCAAATGGCACGAAGAAAAACCCGAACCTCATATCCGCGGTGCTGAACGCAAAGAAGATCCCGGCTGCGCAATATAGCTCTGTGGATGTCGTGGGGGAAGAAAAGGATTGGCTTCCTCAGATCGAAGACGGCCTGATTGTTTTCTCTCGCGGCCGGAACGTTGAGCTGGAGAGGTCCAAGCGTCTTCTCGATTCGATTTCAGCCCAAAACGAAGGTTTCCATTTCATTTATTTTGATGATTTCTCAGCGAGCAAAAACGCCGAATATCTTCGGATGAAATTGACTTACGACCCAGTGCTCAAAGGAAAGTCTACGCTCGTTTCCAATGCGCGCAGGGTGTCTTCTTTGGCTAATTTCGAGAGAATGCTTTCGATGGCTATTAACCCCAATGCAATCATCGTGAACGTGGATGGGGATGACGCTTTGATTGGGGAAAGCGCATTGCCCACAATAAAGAATAGTTTTGACGAAGGGGCGGATCTCACCGTCGGCAATTGCCTGAGGTTTGATAAGCCTTTGAGGAGATATGCGCTTGAATCGTTCCGCTCGGCGTGGGATAGGGGCGGAGACAACATCTGGTGCCATCCCAAATGCTTTAGGAGATATCTTGCGGGCTATATCGGAAACAACCTAAAGGATCCGCAAGGCGGCTACATTGAAGTGGCTACTGACTATGCGATGATGCTGCCGATGGTTGAGGCGGCCAGGCACCCTAAATTCATTGACGAGGTCATCTATTTCTTTGATCCGTCCGAGGAAAACAAAACGAGGACTAAACAATATGAAATCAACAAGAAAGGAAAGGTTAAAGCGATGCTCCTAGAAAAAGCGAAGGCAATGTCAAAGAAACCGATTGTCGCCATCATCGGCGATGCCGGAATAAAGGAAGACGATCCTAGATACAAGATAGCCCGCGAGATGGGCAAAGCTCTGATCGAAAACGGGTATCGCCTCCAAAACGGCGGGATGGACGGCGTGATGGAAGCCTCTTCAAGAGGCGCCCATGACGCCAAAGAATACGAGTTTGGGGATACCATCTCGATCCTTCCTGGTAGCGATGAAAGCGAAGGGAACATCTATGGCGATCTTAAAGTCGCTACGGGAATGGACCATAAACGAGCGGAGCTTGTCGTGGATGCCTCTGCCGTCATCGCCATTGGCGGTGGCAGCGGAACGCTGGAGGAAATCGCCGTTGCCTGGGAAACCTACAAGCTCATCATTGCCTTCGAAGGCGTCAGTGGCTGGAGCGGTAAAGTCGCCAATACGAGAATCGACGACCGCAAACGCTATAAAGACATTCCGGAAGATAAGGTCTTCGGCGCGAGGACGGTCGACGAAGCCTTGGCGGTTATCAAAGCATACAGAGAACGCTACACGAAGGAATACCAAGGAATAAAGAGGAAAAAGAAATGAACATCGATTTACATTGTCATTGCGCGCCTTACTCGACCTGCGCTACCCAATCCATCGACGAGTTGCTGCTTAGAGCCAAAGAAGGCGGCATCAGAACCCTCTCTATCACGAATCACGACACCACAAAAGACGAAGACCTCTTCGAAAAAAAGGCGGTGGCCATGGGCTTTGCTTACATCAAAGGCGCTGAACTTGGAGCGAGTTTGGCGGAAGAGGGGCTTGGATTTCCCAAAGGCGCGAAGATCCACATCCTGGCTCATGCATATAAAGATGGCGACTTAATCGAATCCGTTATGCAGGATGTCAAAAACGGCTCCGAGAACGCCAAAATAAAAAGGGCGAGGGGCGAATATATCGCCAAGCGCTTCAACGACCTCTCACTAAGCGGCCTTACAAAGCAAAGGCTCATTGCTTGCTTGGTTGAGAAAGGCCATTTCATCGATGTCGGGGCTGCCAAGGAATTCTTCAGGAGCCCCGAGATCAGTGATGGCTTCGCATTGCATTGCCTTGGCCCAAAGGAAACAATCGATTTGATACATAAAGCGGGCGGCTTCGCGACTTGGGCTCATCCATTCCGCGGGGAGCATCATTACAAATTCAACGAAGATGACGTGAAAGCAATTCTCACAAAACTCGTTGCTTATGGTCTTGATGGCCTGGAGTGCTTCCATTCATCCAATTTTGAGGCCGGAGGCGTGGATCTATTGAGGGCATTGGCAAAGCAGTATGGCCTATTTGAGACGATTGGCAGCGACCGCCATCACAATCGCCCGATGCCTTATTTCTCATTTGAGAAAAGCATTACGGCAAGTTATGAATCAGAGATTGATATTGGCAAAATCCAAGGAGGCAATTTATGAAAATCGGAATTATCGGCGACGGACACGTCGGTGGGGCGATGGAGAATCTATTCAAGTCCGCCTGTGTTTATGACCCTTACAAGAACGAAGGCACGAAAGAGGAAATCAATCAGTGCGATGTGGCTTTCATTTGCGTGCCAACCCCGATGGCGGAGGATGGCTCATGCGACGCCTCGGCCGTGGAAGAGGTCATCTCTTGGTGCAAAGCCAGACTGATGGTCATCCGTTCGACAGTATGGGTCGGCTTCACCAAGGCGATGAAGGATAAATATAACAAAAGAATCGTCTTCCAGCCGGAATATTACGGCGAGACTGTAGCGCACCCATTCGCGGATTTGTCCACAAGGCAATGGCTGTCTTTTGGAGGCTCGGCCAAAGACGTTGCCTTAGCGGTGCAGGCTTATCAAACCGTCATGACTTCTAATGTTGAAATCCATCAGGTTGGGGAGTCCGAAGCGGAGATGGCAAAATACATGGAGAACTCGTTTTTCGCCGCAAAAGTAACCTTTGTGAATGAGATATATGACCTTTGCGAAAAGCTTGGAGTTGATTATGAGCAAGCAAGGGAAATTTGGGTGGCCGATCCTCGCATAGGCAAGAGCCATACCTTCGTCTATCCCGACAATAGAGGTTATGGTGGACATTGTTTGCCAAAGGATATTTCCGCGTTGCAGAAGCAGTTTGAGGACAATGGCGTTGATTGCACGATGATCAAAGGCATCATGAAGAAAAACGACTACTATAAAAAGCAACATGCTCGATTAAACCTTTATTCAAGTTGAATCGTCATATCATGAGCGCCGCCGCTTCGACATCAATTTCGCCATAGCATGCCCTTCCTACTTCGAAGAGGGCACCGTGCTCAACATCAATATCCATGTCGAGGCTGACTTGGAAGTTTTCAACCTGTTCTTGCCTTACTATGATTCTGACTATGGCTATCTAGAAATCATCAACAACAACGATCTCAAGGCAAACCGGGGCTGTGCCCCTAAGCGCAACCTTTATATTTCGATATCCGATAATTCGACCAAATACTACTCAGTCGATGGCGAGGTCTACGAGAGGCGCAGCGATGGCGAGGACGAAAAGCTGTCCATGAGAAACCTCGAGGTTTACGCGCACGGGAATCTATGGCGGTCTTAACTAATTGACTTAAAGAAACGACAAAACCATTTTTGATGCACTTTAAGCACAAAACGTCTTGCCTCTCTTTTTCGGAATATTTTTTTCTGTTCGAACGTGCATGCTGAGAAGACAATCCAAGTGCTCTTTCAAATTATTCAATGAAGTCATCGGCAATGTTTATAACCGGTGGATGCAATACATTAATGAACAATAAAATTGGAAAGAAATATGGATAATTGACCTTTTCAAGGACACCTGAAGGAAATACCATTCCACCAAGATTTACAAGTGCCGTTGCGTTTTCGGAAAGATAGTAGAGGTAAACATTAACAAGCTCCATACCGGACACGTCAAATCCTGTGGCTGCAGGAGATTTAGGAGAAGAGATCTCACGGGTCAGAAGATCGGTAGGTTGAACGTCCTTGAGTTTGCCTATACCAAGAACAGAAAGAACTATTGGAAGTGTCAATGTGAGTGTGGAAATATCTGCTATGTTTCTACTTCACAGCTTACCACTGGAGAGACCATTTCTGTGGCTGCAAGAACGATGAGAATAGGGCAAACCTCCAAAACCTTGATAGGGGACTGGTTGATGGTACGATGAAGTGTGGAATTCAGGCCGACAGGAAGCTCAACAGTAACAACACGTCGGGCGTCAGAGGAGTCTATTTCGATAGGCAGCGAGGACTATGGGTAGCCCAGCTGATGTTCCAGCGAAAGATGCACTTGCTGGGAAGGTTTAAGACAAAAAGGGAAGCCATCAATGCCAGAAAGGCTGGCGAAGAGAAATACTTCGGAAAATATCGATAAAATCTGATTATTTAGGCCCTGTTTTTACGCTGTGTAAAATCCTTAGGGGGTGCATTGTATCAAAAGCGTAGTTGGGAGGCACAAAGGCATTGATGTCTGCTACTCCGAATAGGGGGCAGACATTTTTCTTTCATTGGGTATATTCCCGGAATTTTGATTCGAATTCTCATAACTGGAGAAAGGCACCTCTCTAGTAATAGAGGTAGGGGTAGTTTACGCATTGATTTAGTTAAGGGATTTTGAATATGTACTTTCGTAAAAAGGAATTTCAATTCCCTAAACTCAATTTTGTAATTAGACCGAAGATTTCAAGACGGTAGAGAGACAGATTTAGTGATCTGATGCGACCCTAGATTGTCTCTTATTGAATGCAAGACCGGGGAAGAAAACGACCTCGACGACGTCAAGATCTTTGAAAAGCTGAAGGACACAATATTCACTTCGTAAAGGCCCGATTGTCTGTACGGCCCATCCGATCTACCCATTCAGAAGCGACTTCTTCGTCCCCGGGTTACCACCATTAAAGATGACCGCCCTTCGAAGGATGCAAACCAAAAAGGAGGGCCCAAGGGCCCTCCCTGCCTCCGTCTGAACGTTGTCTTCGGAGTGCTATTTGGCTCTATCTTGGATGATGAAGACCTTTTGCCGGGCTTTTCCTCAGCCGATGATGTTGCAAGGTCTTACCGGACCGTGGTGCTCAGGCTCGATTTTAGTAGTTATGCTGGTTTCGGCGACGGTCTTTCCGTCCTTGGAAAGCTGTTTGACGGTGATGAGGTAATTCCCATAGGCCAGGTCTTTGTAAGAGGCAAAGGTCACCGCGCTTTTAAGCCTATTTTCTTCTACCGGGAAGTTCTGGTAGAGGTTATGGCCCATTTGGATGACGGCTTCGACCTTGACGATGGACTCCGTGACTTCCTCGGAAGCTAATTTGAAGAAGACATTGATGACGTCCTGTCCGGTTTTGACGAAGAGGCCGATGGCTTCTTTGTCCCTCCGTTTCTTTTCCTCCGCTACTTTTTTAGCATAGGCTTCGTCGTTCCCGTTGACGTATTTGAAGGAGACGGTAAGGGGTTCGGTCAGGTCGTTGATGGCGTAGAGGATGACGGCGCTCGGTCGTTTCTTTTCGTCCCGGAAGGAAAAGACGGGCGAGAGGCAGTGGGCGCGGATTCCCCTCATATAGGACAATGTTTCCATGATTGGTTCGGCCCGGAGTTTCTTTCCGTCGATGACCCATTCGAGGTTGGCGACGGTGGTTCCCTCAACACCGGTGATTAAGTCGATTTGGTAATCGTCGATCGAGAGATCCGGGTTTTGTGTTAGCTGCACGTAATCGTCCTCGGTATTGATGTAGTTCAGTTGATTTTTGGCCTTGGCGCAATAAACATTCAGGTGGAATAGGCTCTTCTGGTACTTGTTCATTTCAGTTTTCCTTTGCCAGTTTGGCGACGATTCGGATGGCCTCCTTGAAATCGTCTTCGTTGATGTTGATGGATGGTTTTTGGAGTAAATGGACTTTTTGGTTGCGGTAGGTCCTGATCTTGTGCAGTAGCTCTTGCTCCCCGGGGCCGCAGTATTTGTCGATGGCTTGCACGAGGTCGAACTCTTCGTCTTCCTGGCCTTCGATCTCGGCCTTGGCCCTCAGGAGGAATTCGAGCTTGGTGATGAGGTCGGCCGCCAAGTGGCGGTATCGGCCTTTTTCCAGTTCCCGCGTCAAGGCTTCGCTCGAGAAGTCTTTGATGGCTTCCTTCGTGTCTTCTTCGATCTTCGCCTTCTTGAGGATTTCCGTCCGGAAGAGGGAAAGCATTTCCTTTACGTTTGCGTAAGGCTGCCTCCCGAGGACGGATTTGATGTAATCGAGGTTCGTCTTCTCGACTGGACTTGGTTTTTCCTTTGCGTAATCCATGAAGGAGAGGAGGACGGACGGCCCGGTCTTTCCCTTGATCATATTGTGCCGGGTCGGGAACTCATCATCGACCGTCATTTCGAAGGCCTTCCGGTAGTTCCGGTTCTTCAATAACGAGGAGAATTTCTCGAACCTCAATAGGGGGAGTTTCAGGGCTTTTTCGAGCAAGGCCTTGGTACCTTTCTTATCGTCCATGAACCTTTTGATCTCGAAGATCCCGTCCCGGGTGTAAGAAGCTAGGAGGATCTCGTCCTCACTGTTTTTCCCATCCTTTCTCATCTCGAGGAGTTCGGCTTCCCGGAGGTCAAAGCCTTCTTTGCCGACCGCTTTGTTGATGGCGTCGAGGCGTCTGGCGAAAGCTGGGTAGCCATTGGCGATCGCGGCCTCGTAGACGTTTTTTGGGATGCCGATGCATCTGATATAAGAATAATACGGATACCCCGCACCACTTATGTAACGGTCATGCTTGTAACGGATCTCGGTCGTGAGAAGCAAGTTTTCGCTCCGTTTGGCTTCTTCCTTGGCTTGGGCGTTTACATCTTCGATGGTTTTGATGATCAGTTCGGCCATCTCCTCGTTTCTGGCATACATCGCGGCTTGGGCGTAGAGGGGATACATTGTTTGGTAGGTGGCGTACTCGTAGTTGAAGGGCACGGTTTTCCCTTCGGAGTCCACGAAGTCCCGGGCGTGGGCCGTCAAAAGCCAGGTGAAGTTTTTGGCCGGGAAGTACATCGGTTGCATCAACTTTTCCAAGACCGCGTTTCGCCCTCCGCCTTCGTCACCTTTGGGATAGGACGAGAGGGTCCAAGTCCCCATGTCGCGGCAATTGAACTTATAGACTTTCTTGATGGTTTGGGTCCTGAAAAGCAATTCCAGGATTCGTTGGTCCAAGGGTTGATACCGCCTTGATGAGGGGAATGAGGGTGTATAGGCCGATAAGAGATGTTCGAAGACTTCCAAGGCGTCGTATTCGATGATGTAGTCGAGAAGGGTTTTCCCGAACTCGTCCTCTTTGTAGAAGGAGATGTTTTTGATGACTGAAGCGTCGTTGCTGTAGCAGGCGTACTCATAAGTCGACATCGGGCAGGGGCCCGCTTTCTTTTTTCCGGTTAAAAGACAGTCGAGGCTCACGCCGAGGGCCTTGGCGAGGGCGGGGCTTTTTAGCAGTGAGGGGCGGCCGAGGTCGGCTTCCCATTTGCTGATGGCTTGCTCGGTCACGCCGACGGCTGCGGCCACTTCTTTTTGGGTGAGGCCGGCCTCGGTTCGGATCTTTCTGATTCTATTCCCGAGCGTTTGTGGCTGGTCCATGGGTAATTCCTCCTTTTTTATATGGACTGCCAGTCCGCGGTTCGGGAGATGGGAGTCTCGTCTCCGTTCCCGCTTCCTGGCGACCCAAAAGTAAGGCGGGGGTAAACTTAGAGGCAAGCAAGCGGGGCTTGGAACTTTCGCAAGCGAGGCTTGCAAATTAGTAACCATCGGGCTTTTCCGGACAAAAGGCTCAACCGTAAGTTGATTTATTCATAATAAAAAATGCCCTCTTATCGGGCAAAATGGGCGGGGGCAAAATCTAAACTCCCAGTTTATTGTTCTTCCTTCATCCTCTTGAAATCCTCGAAGGCCTTCCTTAAATCCATCGGGCGGTAGATGAGGGCACTGAACCCGTATGGTCTTCCCCCGTCCTTGGGGCGGATGCCGATCCTGCCCCGGTCCTTTCTTCGCCCGGAGATCTCGATGGCAAGAATGTCATCGAAGGGGAGATCGAAATCCCATGAGCTCTTTCCGTCGAAGCATGCCATATGAAACTGGTCCGGAGTCATGAAGCCGATCTTCACTTTTTGATAGGAAAGAAAAGTTTTGAGAATTAAATAGAGCATAGCGGCGGACAAAAGCCAAACAATGGGGGCAAGGGCGAGGTAGAGGGGCACGGGGTTCAGAAAGGCTTTGGCCGTTAAGCAAGAGGAAGTGCCGACCAAGATAAAGAACTCAAGAAACAACAAGGCGGTGTTAAAAAGCGATAGTTTCCGCCTAACCAGGCAATAAATGTCATAGACATAGTTGCCATAAGGTCCAGCGGCCTTGGTCTTTTCATAAATCGGGGTCCCATCTTCGTTTAGCTTGATCGCGTCGTCGTAAAGAAGACTGGTGGTGACCCCGAAGATCTTGGCCAAGGCCTCGATGTTTTCCTTTTTGATATCTTTGACCTGGCCCGATTCCCATTGGCTGACCGATTGGCGGGAAATCGAAAGCATTTCGGCCAGTTGTTCCTGGGTCAAACGCTTGGCTCTTCTCAGGATATAGACTTTTTCACCGATCCCCATAAAGTGGGAATATTTTAAACTACCCCTAGGGAAGTCGGTAGGGTTTCAAAAATTTGAGGGCAAACCGCATCATAGGGACAATGTGATTAGAGGCGAACAAAATCACATCGTTTTTAAAACATTCGGCAAGATGGAGGAGCCGATCCCCGTCGAAGTCAAGGTAGCGGACAAGGTCAAATCAAAAAGACTCGATTTCTATATGGAAGCTTTAAAGCCCTCCTACATCATCAAGGCCTCGAGTAAGCGCTTCGGTTCAGAAGATGGCAAGAAGAGGGTGCCCTCTACACCTTCTTTTGTGTCCGAAATGGACCATAACCCAGTAAATGATTCTCACATATTTGAAAGATATGTCGGTTTTGCGGTGTTTTAAGCATATCTCCATGCTTTGATTTGCGTTGATGAACGGATGGATAGCGTTTGCTGGCGGCGCCCTTTGTTGCTAGCCTTACCGGTACCCTTTCCAAGTCTCCTTACCCAGCATCCCCTCTGCGTCTATAATTTTCTTAAAGGAAACCCGGATATGAAAGCAATCGCCATCAACGGTTCGCCCCGGATCGGGGGCAATGACAGCATCGCTTTGGACGAGGTCACCAAGATCCTCGTGGAAAAGGGGGTCGAGGTTAAGACCTACCAGGTCGGAAATCTCCCGATCACCGGTTGCTCGGCTTGTTTATATTGCAAGAAGAACGGTCGCTGCGTCAAAGACGACACCGTCAACGTCGTGGCCGCCGACTTCAAGGATGCCGCCGGCCTCATCGTTTCTTCACCGGTCTACTATGCGTCCGCCAACGGCACCCTCCTTTCCTTCCTGCAACGCCTTTTCTATTCCGCTTCCTTCGAGAAACGGATGAAGGTCGGAGCCTCGATTGCCGTGGCCAGAAGGGCCGGGACCGTTTCGACCTTCGAGGAGATCAACCGCTTCTTCACCATCTGCCAGATGCCGATCGTCTCCTCGACCTATTGGAACGACGTCTTCGGGCTGAGGCCGGGGGAGGCCAAGGAAGACCTAGAGGGTCTCGCCACCATGCGGAACCTGGCCCGCAACATGTACTTCCTCATGAAGGCCATCGAAGACGAAAAGGAACCTTTGCCAAACATCGAAAGGACCAGCACCAATTTCATCAGGTGAGGGGATGGACCAAAGAAAGGAATTAGCGATATGGAGAACAAGAAACTCGGCTTCGGCCTCATGAGGTTGCCCCACAAGGACGGGCAGATCGACTACGACGAGACCTGCCGGATGGTCGATCTCTTCCTAAGTAGTGGCTTCACCTACTTCGACACCGCCTATGCCTACGAGGAAGGAAAGTCCGAGATGGCAGCCCGCGATTGCCTCATCAAACGCCACCCCCGCGATTCCTTCACCATTGCCACCAAGCTTTGCAAACTCGATGACCAAAGCAAGATGAGGGAAGAGCTTTCGGTTTCCCTAAAAAGGACCGAGGCCGGCTATATCGATTACTACCTCTTGCATGCCCTAAGCCACCGTAACATCGAAGCCTTCGACCAGCAGGACATCTGGGGCTTCGTCAAGAAGGCCAAGGAAGAGGGATTGATCCGCCACTACGGCTTTTCCTTCCATGATTCCCCCGAATTCCTCGACGAACTCTTGACCAAACACCCCGACGTCGAATTCGTCCAGCTCCAGATCAACTACGCCGACTGGGAAGCAAATGGCATCGAATCCAGACGCTGCTATGAAGTGGCGCGACGCCACCATAAGCCGATCGTCATCATGGAACCGGTCAAGGGCGGGGCCTTGGCCAATCCTCCCAAAGAAGGGCAGGACCTCTTCAAGGCCTATGACCCAAAGGCTTCCTTCGCCTCCTGGGCGTTGCGCTTTGCCTTCGGCCTCGACGGGGTCCTCGCCGTCCTCTCGGGGATGTCGGATTATGGGCAGACCCTCGACAATTGCCGGATTGCCGGTAACTTCGTCCCCCTAAACGAGAAGGAAAGGGAAATCCTCGCAAAAGTCCAATCGATGTATGCCAAATCCAAGGAAATTCCCTGCACGGCCTGCTCCTATTGCACCAAGGGTTGCCCGATGTCCATCAACATTCCCGGGATCTTCAAGGCCCGGAACATCGCTTTGAGAAACGGGGCCCTCGAAGCGGCCAAGAAGGCTTATGAAGAAGCGGCTAAGCCCGGCCATGGAGCCTCTAGCTGCATCGCCTGCGGCCAATGCGAGGGCATTTGCCCCCAAGGCCTCAAGGTCATCTCCCTCCTCAAGGAATGCAAGGCCTTTTTCGGCCATTAAATTAAAGGATTGGACCCCCGGGTCAAAACCTAGAAAATTCAATACTCAACATAGTTGGTTCCTTTGTTAGAATATGAAAACGAACGAGGTATTAGCAGCATGAAAATTGCCCTGTCCACTGAATCGGCGGCCGATTTGACCCCGGAAAGACTCAAGACTTTAGGCGTCCACCGCGTCCCCTATACCATCATCATGGGGGAGGAGACGGTCCATGACGGGGACCGTCCCATCGAAGATTTGTATAAATTCGCCGACGAGACCGGGCAACTGCCCAGGACCAGCGCCATCAACGTCTCGGAATTCGTCGACTATTTCGAGAACATCCTCAAGGACAATGACGCCATCATCCACCTTTCGCTCTCCAGCGGCATCACTTCCAGCACCGAGCATGCCATGGAAGCGGCCAAGAAATTCTCGAAGCCGATCTACGTCATCGACTCCAAGGTCCTCTCGACCGGGATATCCCTTTTGGTGGAATATGCCCGCCACCTCATCGACAAGGGCCTAGCCCCCGAGGAAATCGTCTCCAAGGTCGAGGCCCGGATCCCCTATACCCAAGTGAGTTTCGTCATCGAGACCCTCGAATACCTGAGGAAAGGGGGACGTTGCAGCGCCCTCACGGCCTTTGCCGCCAACATGTTCGGGATCAAGCCCGAAATCGTCATGACCGACGGCAAGCTCGGAAGCGGCACCAAGCACCGCGGTCCGATGAAGAAGATCGTCAAGGAATACATCGAAAACACCCTCAAGAACAATCCCAACATCGACCCCTTCCTTTGCTACGTCACCTATAGCACCGCCCCCCAGGATGTCCTCGACATGGCCTGCGAGATGGTCAAGAAGGCCGGCTTCAAGGAAGTGAGGACCGCCCAGGCCGGTTCTACCATCGGTACCCACTGCGGCCCCCATACCCTCGGCATCCTCTATTTCGCCGACGGTCCGCACGATGACTAAGCCGAAACGCCGCCTTCTCTTGTCCTTGGCCCTCTTGGGCCTTTGCCTCCAGGGCTGCACCCCTTTGGACTACGACGGGGGAGTGAGCCGGGATCTCAGCTACCACGACGACTTCAAGATCCTCCAACTGACCGACCTCCATTATTGCCTCGGGACCGATACCGACTACCTCGAGTCCTACATGGATCGCCTTTATGCGGAAACCGCTCCCGACCTCGTGGTCCTGACCGGCGACCTCTTCATGACCGCCAACAAGGCCGCGGTCTTTTCCTTGCTCGATTACCTCGAAAGTAAGGAGGTCGATTACGCTTTCACTTTCGGTAACCACGATTTCCAGGGGCTCTATTCCCCCTCGTGGCTTTGCAATGTCCTTTCCGACCCCGCGACCTATCCCCATTCGCTTTTCGTGAAAAACGATAGCTCGGCCAGGGTCGAAGGGCGTTCCAACTACGTCATCAATCTGGTCGAAGGAGAGGCGACCAAGTACCAGATCTACCTCTTCGACACCATGGCGGCCGGGAACGGCTTCTTCGATCTAGGCTATGCCAACCTCGATGAGAGCCAGGTCGAGTGGTATAAACGGATGAGCGACTTCTCCCGCGGTCCCGAGGGCCCTGAGGACTACATCCCCTCGATTTTCTACTTCCACGTTCCGATCCCGGCTTACCAAGAAGCCCATGATTATGAAGGCCCCCTCAAGACCTACGAGGGCGGCTATGCCCTCGAAAGCCTTTCCGGTTCCACCGACGACCAAGGCCTTTTCGAAGAAGCGGAAAAACGGAACTGTTTGGCCATGTTCTGCGGACATAATCACGCCGATACCTATACCGTCACCTACCAAGGGGTGACCCTCGGCTTCGGGGTCAAGACCGGGCCCGAACTCTACTACGGCCACGTCGAGAAGGAAGACTCGCCTTATGGCGAAGGCTTCGACCTCATGGGGGCGAGTTTATTGACCCTCGGGGACGAAGAGGAAATCTCCCTGACCCATTACTTCCTTTCCCGTGACATGAAGACCCTCTACACGGAGGTCCACCTATGAAGAAACGCGGCTCCCTTCTCATCGTCGAAGCGGTCCTCTACGTCTTCGCCGCGGTCGGCGTTTTCTACTTCGTCTATCTCCTCGGCAACGTGATCGGGTCCCTCACTTCCTACGCCGACTGGTTCCAGCACTTTCCCTATCTATTGCCTCTCGTCCTTTGCAGCGGCCTCCCGGTCTACCTCCTCTTTGCCTTCCATGCCTACCGGCATTCCCTGACCCCCAAGGGAGCGGCCCATGGGGCCATCGCCAACGGCCTCGTCGGGGTGGTCCTCGCGGCCTTCGCCCTCATCTATGCCTTCGTCCTCCTTTACAACGGGACCTATGAGATCGGGACCAACTATCCGACCGCCTTCTTCCCGATCGACGTCATCGTCTATCTCCTCCTCGAGGAATTCGCCTTCCTGGCCCTTTATCTCCTCGGGGTCTGGACCCTGCGCCGTCCGAAGTTCTTCGAACCCCTTCCGACCCTTACGAAGGGTCTTAGGGGACTCTACGGGACCCTCCTAGGGGGCGCGGCCCTCTTGGCTCTCTACGCTTTCGGGGGCGTCCTCTTCTCCTTCGGCTTTGGCTTCTCCGACGAGAATCCCGCCATCCTCATTTCCTTCTATCTGCTTTGCCTCATCCTGACGGCCGGATTGTTTCTCTATGAATGCGACCTCGTCTATGGCTTCAAGGCCAATTCGAAGAAAATCTCCTTCTATTCCTATCTCGGACTATCGGTCTTCGTCCTCGTCTTCTTCTATGCGGCACGGTACCGCGACCCGATGGGCTTTGTCGAGATCACGATGCCCTTCCTGGTCGTCGACTACATGACCTCCTTGGCTTTGTTCCCGGCTTTGGCCGATATCTTCCTCATTGCTTCCAATGTCTGTTTCGGCCTCAAGGCCTTCCCGCGGGTCAGGGAGGGGGCCTAGGCGGTATTTCTTGCCTTTTTAGGCCCGATAATCTATCTTAATCGCGCGTAGATCCGGAAGGGATGGACGCGTTGCCTTTAGGGGTGGCTCTAGCCACTCTTTTGCTTGGAGGGGACATGGAAATAGAGGAATTGAAAGAAAACATCCGACCATTGCTGGAGAATTCCGGTTATGACCTCGTGAGCTTGAACTGGTACAAGACCAAGTCCGAGAAGCGACTGGAAATCGTCGTCGACCGCGAGGATCCGATCTCCCTCAATGACCTCGAGGCCCTCTCGGGGAAGATCTCCGATCTCCTCGACCGCCTCGATCCCAGCGAAGAGAGCTACCTCTTGGACCTTTCTTCCCTCGGGGCCGAGAAGCCGATCCCCCTCGATAAACTCCCCGCGACCAGGGGCTACGTCCACCTCCACCTCAGCCATCCCTACGAAGGGAAGAACGACCTCGAGGGGGAGCTAGGCGAGATGGAAGGGGAGAACCTCGTCCTTATCACCTTCGAAAAGGGGAGGAAGAAGAAAGCCCTCATCCCCGTCAACACCGTCGATAAAGCCCGCCGGGCCGTCAAATTCTAAGGAGCGTCACCATATGGAAAGCAAAAACGTCATTGCCCCCTTCGTCGCAGAAGTGGCCGAAAGCAAAGGCCTCTCGACCGAGGCCGTCTACTGGGCCCTCGAGGAGGCCATCAAGAAATCCTTCATCAACCAACTCAAGGGCGGGGATGGCCCCAGCGCCCTGGCCAGCTGCCACATCGACCGCGAGACCGGGCAGATCTTTTTGGCCCAGCTCAAGAAGGTGACCAAGGAAGAAGACATCACCGACGACTTTTTGGAAATCTCGCCGGAAGAGGCCAACGAAGGCCTCAAGAAACCCAAGTACGAAGTCGGGGACTACTATGAGATCCCGGCTTCGCTCGAAGAATGCGGGAAGGCCATGGCCATGGGGGTCAAGAACTCCTTCCGTGGCAAGTTGGCGGAAGCCGAAAGAAGCGCCCTCTACGAGATCTATAAGGACCACATCGGGGAGATGGTGACCGGGACCGTCCAAAGCTGGGACGATAGGGGCGCCGTCATCGAGCTCGGCAGGAACTCCATCGAATTGAGCCGCCGGGAAATGATCGGCGACGAGTTCTTCAAGCCCGGCGAACCGATCAAGGTCTACATCCAGCAGGTCCGCCAGGTCGAACGGGAGGACGGCAAGGAAGAAAAGCCCCAGATCGAAGTCACGCGCTCGAGCGAAGGCTTCCTCCGCCGCCTTTTCGAAGAGGAAATCCACGAGGTCTACGACGGGACCGTCATCATCAAGGGCATCGCCCGTGAGGCCGGGGTCCGTAGCAAGGTCGCCGTCTATAGCAACAACGAGGACGTCGACCCGACCGGTTCCTGCATCGGGCCCGGCGGTTCCCGTATCCAAAAAGTCGTCGGCCAACTCGGCAACGGCAGCGACAAGGAAAAGATCGACGTCATCCCCTATAGCGAGAACGCCGCCCTCTTCGTGGCCGAGTCGCTGCGTCCCTGCCAGGTCCTGGGCGTCGAGATGCACGCCTCCTACAACGACCTCCCCGATGGGGAAGACGTCAATAGGCACGCCATCGCCGTCATCCGGGACGGCCAAAGCAACGTCGGGATCGGCCGTAAGGGCAGCAACATCCGTCTGGCCAATAAGCTCACCGGTTACCACATCGACGTGGTCGAAGAGTCCCGGGCCAAGGAAGCCGGCATCGACTACACCCCGATCGAACAGCTCCGCGAGGAAGCCCAGAACGAGCGCAAGGAGAAGGCCAAGGCCCTCTACCTCGAAAAGAGCCGCCGCGAGGCCTTGAAGAAGGCCGAACAGGAAGCGGCCGCCAAGAAGGAAGAGGAGCGGATCGCCGAGGAAAAGGCTCTCGAAGAGAAGAAGCGCCAGGAAGAAGCCGAGAAGGCCCTGGCCGAGGAAAGGGCCCGTGAGAAGGCCAAGAAGGAGGCCGAGGAAGCGGTCCACGTCAGTGTCAAGACCACGACCAGCCTCGAAAGCCTCGAGAAGGAACTCGAAGCCGCCAAAGAAAAGAAGACGGTCAGCCAGGTCACCCGCAAGAAGCCTCGGAAGATCACCGAGGAAGAAGTCGAACGGGTCAAACCGAGCGAAGCGGCCGCCGCTTCCACCACCGCCATGCCGATCTATAGCGACGAGGAACTCGAGGAAATCGAGCAGGAAGACTCGATGGACGAGGATTACTCCTCCGGCTATGACGACATCGACATCGCCGACTACGACCGTTATTACGACGACGAGAAGTAATGAAGATAAATAACCCGCGCCGGGACGTCGTGACCAAGAAGTCCTATCCTAGGGAGCAACTCCTGAGGCTCGTGGTAGCCGAAGGGAAGCTCGTCTTCGATAAAGACATGAAGATGCCCGGGCGCGGGCTCTACGTCCTAAAAGACCCTAAGGCCATCGAGGGATTAAGTCCTAGGCACCTCGTCCGGATCGTCAGAATCGACGAGGTGGAATTGACGGCCCTCAAGAAGGAGCTCCTCGATGGACTCCTATAAGCAAGCCCTATCCTTCCTTGGATTGCTAAGGAGGGGGAGGGGCCTCTACCTCGGAGACGAGGCCAAGGGCAAGAAGGCGGCCTTGGTCGTGGTGGCCAGGGACGCCAAGACGGGAAGCCACAAAAGCGCCCGTGAAGTCGCGGGAAAACTAGGCGTCCCCCTGATCGAGGTCTCTAGCAAGGAAGAGCTCGGGGCGGCCCTTGGGAAAGCCGAGGTGGCCTACCTCTCCATAAAGGAGGGGAAGGCGGCCAAGGCCTTCCTCGCCAAACTAGACGAAAGGAGAAACTAGATGAAGAAGAAGAAGTATTTCTCGAAGAAGACGGCGACCCAACGCCGGGTCAGCAACTTCGACAGTACCCCCCATCAGAAGAAGCAGGAATACGCCAAGGTCAATGGCGGGGTTTTCGTCTACAACAAGCCGATCTCCGTCAGTGACCTAAGCAAAGCCATCAACGTTCCCACTTCCGCCATCATCAAGTTCTTGTTTTTGAATGGCAAGGCCGTGACCATCAACCAGGTCCTCGATGACGAGATGATCGGGACCATCTGTTTGGAATTCGGCTACGACTTCGAAAAGGAATCCAGTGTCGACGCCGAACACTTCGAAGACCTCGAGATCAAGGATGATCCCAAGGATTTGAAGGCCCGTCCTCCGGTGGTGACCGTCATGGGCCACGTCGACCACGGGAAGACCACTCTTATCGACGCCATCCGTAATTCCCACGTCGCCGAAGGGGAGGCCGGGGGCATCTCCCAGGCCATCGGGGCCTATCAAAAATCCGTCAAGGGCCACCGCATCACCTTCATCGACACCCCGGGGCACGCCGCCTTCACGGCCATGCGGGCCCGCGGTGCCAGTGTCACCGACCTCGTCGTCTTGGTCGTGGCCGCCGATGACGGCGTCATGCCCCAGACCCTAGAAGCCATCAGCCACGCCGAAGCGGCCGGCTGCCCCATCATCGTCGCCATCAACAAGATGGACGCCCCGGGGGCCGATCCGCGTCGCGTCAAGGAAGAACTTTTGGCCCATAACGTCGTGGCCGAGGAATACGGGGGCGATGTCATCATGGTCGAAATCAGCGCCAAGAAGGGCCAGGGGATCGACGAACTACTCGACGCCATCATCCTCAAGAGCGAGATGATGGAACTCAAGGCCAACCCCGACCGCTACGCCATCGGGACGGTCCTCGAGGCCAACCTCGACCGCGGGGAAGGGCCCAAGGCCACGCTTCTTGTCCAAAACGGGACCCTCAACGCCGGCGACTACGTGGTCGTGGGCGAGATCTACGGGAAGATCAGGCGCATGGTCAACGAACACGCCGAGGTCCTCAAGACCGCCGGACCGGCCACCCCGGTCGCGGTCACGGGTCTCGAAGCCGTCCCTAGCGCCGGCGACCGCTTCATGGCTTTCCCGACCGAAAAGGAAGCCCGGGACATCGCCGAGAAGCGGGCCCTCGAAAAGCGGGCCAAGGAAAAGTCCGGGACCAGCGCTTTGTCTTTAAGCGACCTCAACAACCTCGTCAATGCCGGCCAGGTCCAGGACGTCAACGTCATCATCAAGGCCGATACCGACGGCAGTGCCGAAGCCCTCAAGGCTTCGCTCGAAAAGCTGAGCGACGATAAGGTCAGGATCAAGGTCCTCATGGCCTCGGCCGGCGCCATCTCCGATAGCGACGTCTCTTTGGCCGATGCCTCCCACGCCATCATCTACGGCTTCAACGTCCGTCCCGATTCCAGGGTCCGGGCCAAGGCCGAGGAAGAAGGGGTGGAAATCCACCTCCACCGCATCATCTACGAGTTGATCGATGAGATGAAGGCCGCCATCAAGGGCCTATACAAGGCCGAGATGGTGGAAGAGGTGACCGGGGAAGCCGAGGTCCGCCACATCTACAAGATCAGCCACGTCGGGACGGTGGCCGGTAGCTACGTCACGAGTGGCACCGTCTACTCCGGGAGCAAGGTCAGGTTGCTTCGCGCCGGGGTCATCGTCTACGAAGGGAAGCTTTCCTCCCTCAAGCGCTTCAAGGACGACGTCAAGGAAGTCAAGCAAGGCTACGAATGCGGCCTCATGGTCGAGGGCTTCAACGACATCAAGGAAGGGGACCTCATCGAGGCCTACCGCTTGGTGGAGAAGGTCTAAGATGGCCGACCGTTCTGGCCGCCTCAAGGCCCTCCTCCACAAGAACATCTCCGACATCATCGCCTTCGAGATCAAGAACCCCCGGATCGGGATGGTCTCGGTCAACGAGGTCGAGGTCAGCAAGGACCATAGCCACGTCACGGTCTATGTCTCCTTCCTACTTGCCAAGCACCCGGAATGGAACCTCAGGGAACTCGAGTCCCTGAAGGGTCTGGTCCGTAGCAAGCTCTCGAGCAAGATGGACCTGAGGAAGGTTCCGGAGATCCACTTCGTCCTCGACGAACGCTTCAAGAAGGCGGAAAGGCTGGAGGAAGCCCTCAAGAGGGAAGAGGAAGACCTCAAGAAGATGGGGCAATAGCCACCCCCGGGTGGCTTTTTCTTTTGGTTTTACCAAAAGGATTTCTATTTGCAAGACAAGGCAAGAGAAAAGGCCCGGCCGTCTAGCCGGGCCCATTGGCCTACTTTATTGGGCTTTTTGGAAGTTGAACTGGAGGTTGATTTCCGGATCGCTCCAGCTTTCGGCGTAGGTGAGGTCGACGGTGAGAGTCGTCCCATCTTTCGAAAGGGTCAGGGCGACGCTGGTCTTCGAGACATAGCCGTCATTGACCCGGAGGTTGGATTGGGATCCGAGGGCCCCGGATCGGTTCCCGTACCAGTCGAAGGAGTAGGTCGTATCGCCATGGGTGATGATGGCCTTGGCCTCGTTCTGGAAGCTCTGGTAGGAGGGGAAGGTGAGGCTGATGTCGAGGGTGGCGTCATTGGCGGCATCTCTGGCCCCGTCCCACTCGATGAAGGTGCTGAAGACGGTGTAGAAGTGGTCGTAGCTCGCTAGCTTGGTCCCGTCATTCGCGGTCAAGGTCCTGGCATAGAGGTCCTTGATGCCCTTCTCCTTGTCCGACCACTCGATGGTGGCGGTCAAGGTCTTGATGTCGCCTTCCGCCCCTTCCTTGAGGACGAGGTCTTCGCCGGGACCAGGGCCCTCACCAACATCGCCCTTCCCGAGGGCATCGACGTCATCCCCGAGAGCGCCTTCTCTTCCTCGGGTCTGACCTCCGTGAACCTGCCCTCTTCCGTCACCAAGATCGAGGCTAGGGCCTTCAACACCTGCTCGTCCTTGACTACTACGGTCGACCTTTCCAATACCAAGGTCGAAAGCATCGGGGAATCGGCCTTCCTCAACGACAAGGCCGTCACCTCCCTCGTCCTGCCTGCCACCTTGAAGGGCATTGGTCAACAAGCCTTCCGGGAACTGTCCAAGCTCACGTCTGTGGAACTGCCCTCGGGTTTAGAGACCCTCGCTGATTATTCCTTCTACGACTGCGGGGCCCTGGAGAAGGTCTATATCCCGGCCTCCGTCACCTCGATCGGGACCGCTTCCTTCTACAACTTCGCCGACCAGGGACCGATCCTCTGCTTCGAAGGGGCCTCTGCCCCCGGTGACGTCTCGAGCTATCTCCGTGACTCCGAGACCAACGTCCGTTACAACGTCACCCTCGAGGAGTTCAGGAATCTCCAGGCCTAAAGCCAACATAAGGAAAGGAGGCCTAACGGCCTCTTTTCTTTTGGCTTTGGAGTGTCCAAAACGTTGGCAAACCATCTCGGTTTGTCAGGCGTGAAAGGGGAGAGGGGGTTACGGATCCCTTGGAAATGGATGCGAAAGGCACAATTTAGTTCAAAAATTGGGGATTCGAAACGAAGAAAATACATGAAAGGAATTCGGTGATTTTTCCATGTTCGTCGACAAATTGAGGGAGGATGATCGGAGAAGAAAACACTCATGTTTCTGGGCCTTTGTCCGGTCGTTTGTCAAGTTGTCTCGGAAAATCGTTGGTGGGAATATACCCGCAAGGGTCGAATGAATTTGAAATCTTTGATCATTTTATGACGGTCCTCGAGTAGAGGTCGTCATAAACCCATTGGTCTAGTTTTTACTTATAGTAATTCCTCGGTCTGATATATATCCGTCATTCCTCCATATTGGTTGATGGGGCATCCCCCAGAAAAATAATCATTGACATATATTGATATGGGCCTATCTTTACCCCCATGCATTCGGGAAATACGGACAGAATGGATGGAAAGTTGCCCCGTCTCACGCGGACGGGGGGGTCTAAGCTAGAACTAGACCCCGTTTCTTTTCATTGAGCCCTTCGGGGTCTTTTTGCCGTCTTCCTTCTTGCTAAAAGGAGGTAAACAAGCAAACGCATATGCTTAAGTCCAAACATCTTCTCTTAGCCCTCCTTCCGGCGGCCATGGTCTTGGCCGCCTGTGAACCGGGCAACCCCACATCCAGTAGCACCACCAGCGAGGATCCGACTGTGACCTCGACCTCGGAGGGTGACGAGGACTCGACCCCGCCGGATGGCGGCGACGAAACCTCGACCTCGCTTCCCCCGGTCGTGGTGGAGAACCCCGAGGAAGACTGGAACAAGGCCCTCGAGGGTGACTACTCCAACCTCACCACCCACTACGCCACCTCGTTCTCGGACTACCCGGTCTATACCTTCTACACCCAGGGTTACAAGATCGTCCGCGACGATAGCTTCTACGCCACCTACGGCTATACCGAGTACATGTACTACCATGACTACCAAGGCGATAGCTACCTCTACTTCGAAGACGAGGGGAACGGCGAGGCCTGGCTCAAGGACGGTTACCACGGGGCCGACCTCAGGATGCAGAACACCTACCTCGACTACCAGTACATGATCGAGGCCCTCAAGGCCATCGACTATAGCGACATCGAGTTTGCCCCCCAGGGCCTACCGATTTACTACATCACGGCCGAGGACCTCGTCGAGGCCTTCACCTTCGATGCCTTCGCTTTCCTGGCCTGGGACTCCTTCCTCCCGATCTACTACGGCTTCACCGTCGATACGGAACTCGGGATCATCGACTCGGTCGTGGCCTTTGATGGCTATGAGGAGGAAAACCCCAACTTCATCAGTGCCTCCCTCACCGACGATAGCTACGGCCTGACCGAGGTTCCGCTTGATGCCACCTTGCCGCCCGAACCCAACGAGCAGAACGTTCGGACCTACGCCGACTACAAGGACGAGGAACCCTGGGTCGAAACCCACGTCACCTCGATCAACTTAGCGGCCGTGGCTCCCGAGCAAAGCCTGACCATCGGGGTCGGGACATCCTTCGAAGCCGACTTCACCTATCTCCCGGAAGACGCCAACACCGTCCTCTTCACTCCCATGAGCAGCGACGAGACCAAGGTCACCATCGAACATAACTTCGAAGGGACCTTGACCGTCAGCGGCCTCGGGGTCGGGGAAGCCGACGTCTACGTCGTCGATGACATCACCGGCATCATATCCAACAAGCTCCATGTCACCGTCATACCCGATCAGTCGGAGATCACCCTTGATCCGGTCGCCCAGCTGACCTTCCAGGAAAAGCAGGCCAGCGGCCTCGTCACCAATGAAAACGCGGTGACGGGCGGTCTAACCATCGCCACCTCCACCAGCGATCCCGACACCGTCGACGTCGACTACATCATGTCGACCGACAACCTCGGCTTCGATCCGATGGAGAGGGCCTTCATGTTCAAACCCGGCGGCAACTGGGACGAGATGGAAGCCGACCTCATCTTCGATGCCGGGGAAGGGCAGACCCTCAAGGGCTTAGGCTTCGAATACGGCCTCCTTTTTGCCCACAATGAGGAGAACCTCTCCTTCTGGGAAGCCTTCGTCGAAGTCAGCGACGACGGGACTGAGTGGGTCGAAGAGGAAGATTGGACCGAGGAATTCCGGGCCAATGCCTCCGGGAGCCACCTCCGCCTCCACGAAGTGGAGTTTGCCAGCGCCCACCGTTACGCCCGGATCCGCATCGACGGGAACTTCACCGGCAAGAGCGTCTGGGTCGCGACCCAAGCCGTCACCCTCTACTAAACGTTCCCCTTTCTTAGGGGAGAAAGGAAGCAAGCTATGAAAAACACCAAGAAAGCCGTCCTCCTCGCCGCCGCCCTCGTGGCCGGCGGGGCGGTTCTCGGCTCGGCCGCCTACTTCGCTGGCCATGCCCTGACCCCACTAGTCGGGGCGGCCCAGGAGTACGAAAGGACCTTTGTCCTCGCCTACGAAAACTGCACCATCGTCACCAACCCTTCGGCTAGCAACTTCGGGGCCATTACCCACGTGGCTCCCGACGGGGCTGTCCTCGAGATGCAGGCCGCAGGGCCCATGGGCACCGTCTTACCGGGCGATGAGGCCGCCGATACCCTCACCACCATGGAAAGCGGAGGCATCATCTACAACACCACCTACATCCGGGAGATGGCGGCCCTGAAGGTCGTCTATGGAACCGGGACCACCGGGAAGCTCACCCTCTCGGTCAGCCGCGACGGCAAGGGCTGGTACGAAGTCGGGGAGATGGAAAACAACGTCACCTATGGCGAATGGACCTATGCCCCCCACTACTTCAAGATCGAGGCCACCGGCCACGTCGTCCTCAGGGGCGCCTTCATCAGCGCCGACTGCGGGGAGGACTACGCCGAAACCATTGACCATAGCCTCCAGGGGACCTACAAGGGGAGTCTGACCGTCACGGATTATGCCTATACCTCCGCTTATGAGCAGGTGATTCCTGATGTGACGGTCGTGGTCGAAAAGGACAAGGTCAACTTCCATACCGTCAGTCCCGACAGCAGCATGGACATCGTCCTCGAAGACCTCGTCCTCTATCCGGTAGGTAATGATGGATTCTCTTCGACCTACTATCTTGCCGAGGACTACAACGATCCGAATCCCGCGGAAACCGCGACGATTGGGACTCAGTATAGTGCTTTGGCCATTTCCTACACCGATGCCTCGGGTGCCGTCATGGTCGACTTCAGCGGCTACAAGTTCGTCGATGCCACCGATCTTACGGTTACCAAAGACGGGGTAGAGGTTACAGAGACCATCGTCCTTGACGAAGGTGACGAGATTCAACTTGAAGCCGATGCCGAGCCCCACAATTGCACCGAAGACATCCTTTGGAGCGTCGAAGACACTTCCGTCGTCGGATTCGATTATACCGGCAATAGCGATAACGCCGAAGGGGAAAGGGTGATATTGCTCGCAAACGGCGGGGGCGAAGCCGCGATCACCGTTGTCTGCGGAAGCATTACCAAGACAATTAACGTAAGCGTCAATGCCTTCCAAGGCACGACCGGGGCCACGATTCCGGAGGCTTTGATTGGAACGACTTGGTATTCGTACGAGGTTGGAGACGGTTATGGCATGTATATTGACTTCGATTCCGAAACCGAAATTACTTGCTACGATGAATACGATATTAACTGGTCGTCAGGCGAAGAAGTCTCCGTAATCGATAGCGAGGCCTCGACGGTGGAAGGAGACATCTACACGCTCGTCTTCCCGGGTGAAAACGGATGGGTAGCCCGCGATTTGGTTCTGGTCTACGATGCCACCAACGGCACCCTAATGATTGAATCGGGCAAAATCGCTTATAGTTCTTATTCCGACATCGTGATGGAAAAAGCATAGGCTTAAGTTCCCCTTCCTTCCTTGACCCTCCCCGCATGGGGAGGGTTTTTGATAATGAGGAAGAGATAACTGTCTACTGATGTGAAACTTGGTTTAGTTCTTTTTGGCCTTTTCGATTTCGCCCTTAGTTCTTCGACCGAAAGGATGCGTTTCTTGTTGGCATGAATCATCCGGTGGCAGTTGGAACAAAGGCAATTGAGGTCTTTTTCGATATCGACTTCGTGTTCGTCCTTGAAGGAAGAAATCGGTTTGTTGTGATGGACTTCGATGAAACCCTCTCCCAATTTCCCATAGGTTTTCCCGAAATCAAATCCACAGGCTTCGCAGTAGACCCGTCCGTGTTTCTTTTTGAAGTTTTTGACGAAGGCGCGGCGGATTTGCGGGTTTCTTTCGTATTTTCGGCCGTAAATCTTCGTGATTTGCCCTTCTTTGAATATCTCCGTACAAAGGGGATCTTCCTTTTCGTTTTCTTCCCGGAAGACACTCAGGATGCCGGTTTCGTGAAGGGCCTCCCCGAGTGGTTCGCGGACCCTCCAAACGAAGCCGTTGTCCTCATGGCCATGGAAGAAGAGACACCAGTAGGACAAGCCGGAAGGGTTGGATTGCTGGACCACGGTAGCCCGTTGTCCCAAAACCTTCTGGGCTCTCTTGCCCAAGCCGATGATGACGCCGTTGAAGTTCTTGGAGGCAAGGCCGTATTTATCGGTTATTTGCTTGGTCGACGCCTGATGGTCCTCTTCTTCATAGAAATAGCCAAGCACTTCCAATGATTTTCCGTTGAACACCTCCGGGTCATCGATCAAGGCAATCCAATCCTCCTTGCTTATGTCGACGCTGTCCATTTCGTCATCGACGTAGTAACGGCCTTCTTTTTTGATGAGTCGGTGTATGGACGGCACATCCTTCCTTAGAATATCCTATCGGTATGGCCGCTTCGGATGAGCGCGGACTTTAATTTTTCCCGGAGCGCCGGGTCTTGGATATAGACGAAGCATCCTTTTTGCCCCCTAGTCAAAAGGGTGCGGTAGGTGTTGCGGATGATGCCCATCGCGGCCGCTTCCCCTCCGTGGCTGGCGATTCCCCTGAGCGATTGGTCGGTCTTAGCCCTCTTCTTCGGGTCATAGACCAGCTTTCCTTCGTCCATATGCATGTCGAGGCCGATGATGACTCCGACATAAGAAAATTCCAGCCCTTGGCTCGTATGGATGCACCCCACTTCCTCGAAGGAATCGGGGTCGATGGCCCAGGTTTGGGTGGAACCGAGGTTCCAGCGGGCCTTGAAGCCGCCGGACAACACTATGTCGTAAGGAGCGTTGCGCCCTCCCGCCTTGCTAATCCAGTCGAACGTGTAGCCCGAAAGCATCCGCGAACGGTTGTCTGCCTCGTTGAGGAGACGGAGGTCCTTCCGCATCCGGCACGGATCCGTATAAAGGCGGAAATCGAAGTCGAGGTCCTCGGGTATGGCATTCTTGCCGTCTAGGAAGGAATCGACGAAGGAAAGGTAGGCATCGGAACCGTTGCAGCGGAACTGGCTTAGGAGCTTGAGGTCATCGCCCTTGACTATATGGCTATTTTCCTTGGCCGCCGCCTCTTCGATGGCGGCAATCGAGCCGTAGTCCTTACTGCTGATGCGTTGCCTTTCGTCGATGAAGAAGACGGAAACCCGGGAAGCGTGGATTATTTCCCGCATCTGGTTCTCGCCTTTGTTTTGGAAGAGGCCGCTTTTGAGGCCGAGGCGGTGGGCCTCGTCGACCAAGAGAACGGAATAGGCATTTTCATAGCAATCGACGAAGGAGCCCGAACCCTTGAAGAGGGTATTGACGTAACCCTTGGTGTAGTGGCCTTTGGAAAGTTCCTTGGCGTAGACGCTCCGCGGGGCGGCGTTTTTGGAAACATAGGCCGTGGTCTTCCCTTCCCTTGTCAAGCGGGCCAAGAGGTTGATGGCGATGACCGACTTCCCGGTCCCCGGGCCTCCTTCGACGATGATGGTGGACTTCCCTTTGGCTCTTTCGACGTAGTCTAGGATCGTCTCGTAGGCGACCTTCTGTTCATCGAGCAAGCAAAAGGCCGAGTTCCCTTCAATCATTTCCCCGATGGCCTCCTGCAAGGACTTGGTCGGTCCGATGCGGCCGGAGTCGATGGCCTTGATAGTTTCCCCTTGGTCGGGGAACCATATCTTGCTCCTTATGAAATCGCGGAGGCCGATGGCCTGGTTGGCGATGAAGGAGGGGGAAAGGTCGAGGATTTGGCGGTACATCGGATTCCAAATGCCCGCGGCTTCCCGCGGTTGGAGGTTGTGGAGATAGGCGCACGGCGAAAGCTCGATGTCCTCGGCATCGAGGTTGAAGGCCTTGATGGTTTGGCAATAGGAATAGGCTTGGTACGAGGGATGGGCCATGTGGCGGTTGGCCCCGCCGACGAAGGTTTCGACGACGTTTTCCATGTCGGTAGCTTCGACATGGTCCCATTGCTTGAGTTCGACGATGACGGCGTTTTTCGTCTTGACGTCCTTCCCGAGGCCCGAGACGATGAAGTCGACCCTCTTGGAGGTTTGGGGGATTTGGAATTCCACGGCCACCCTGAGGCGGCGGTCTATTTTGTTTTCGTATGTGAGGGCATCGCGGATGCAGCGCAAGGAGTTGTTCCAGCTACGGTATTCCGCTTCGCCCTTGCCCCCGAGCCCATGGGCAATGAGGCACTGTTCGATGAGGTCGGCGATGCCACCCTCCATCACTTCCTTGTCGAATTGCCCCAGGGTACCGGAATAGATGATCATAGCTTGTCGTACTTGGTCGAACGCCCCTTGGCTTTCGCAACCGGATACTTGGCTTCGTTCTTGTCCATCTTGGCGTTGATTATCTCGTCCTCATCAAGGCCGAGCTTCTCGATGAGGTTCTGGGCATAGACCAAGACGTCCGCTAGTTCTTCCTTCACGGCTTCCACGTCGTAGTGGGCATCGTCCCACTGGAAGCATTCCAAAAGTTCGGCCGCTTCGATGGCAATCGACTTGGCGAGGTTGGCGGGGCAGTGGAACTGGTCATAGTCCCGGTCGATGCTGAAGCGGCGGATTCTTTCTTTCGTTTTGGCGTCCATATCAGAGAAGATA
The DNA here is from genome assembly GCA_944363565.1 of uncultured Bacilli bacterium. Classification (GTDB taxonomy): domain Bacteria; phylum Bacillota_I; class Bacilli_A; order RFN20; family CAG-826; genus UBA4951. The sequence goes on along the minus strand of CALVUI010000001.1, from coordinate 518,648 downwards.
TCACCGCCCGATCCGGCGAGAAACAAAAAACTGACGGTTAAGGGTAAGGTGTACGCTTTTTGGGACAAGGATTGTTGAGTGGCCTTATATCCCTTGATGTCTGTTTAAAAGGGAACTTGTCTCCTATATCCTTATTTATATGAAGCATTGCCGGATGGGGACTCAACAAAAAAAGGGGGCTAGGCCCCACTTTCTTACCCCTCACGGGGTTAATCCCGAGTCCTGCTAAGCTCGGTTCTGCTAATCGCTCTCACTGAGAGCAATGTTAAGATAGCACTGTCTAGGAGGAATGACAATGGGCAAAAAGACATTAGGTTTGGACCTTGGAATCGCGAGCATCGGCTGGTGCTTGTTCGAAGATGACGAAGATGGCAATCCTAAAAAGATAATAGATTTGGGATCATACGTTTTCGACCAAATCGAAGATAACAAAGGGAAGACTGAAAATATAGTTAGACGGCAGAAACGTCTCATGCGCCGTCAAAGAAGGCGCAGAGTAACCCGCTTGGAAGAAGGGAGGAATCTCTTTGCAAAATACTTCGGATTAGATTTCTTCAATGATGTCATTGCCAAATTACCCGTTTCTTTTAACGAAGATGGTACGCCTACCACCCCGTTTCAATTGAAGGTGAAGGGGTTGACAGAACTTTTGACCAAAGAAGAACTTTGCATCGCTCTTTACCATTATTTAAAGTTCAGAGGTTTTAAGAGCAACCGAAAGAGCGAGAAACCAAAGAATAACGACGATAAAAAGTTGCTCCCCATTATGGAAGCCTTTAAAAATAAGCATTATCAGGAAGGAAAGCCTTTTTATCCTACTGTGTGCTTGCTGAAAGATTTTGCCGAACGCTCCAAAAACGGAATCGGTGCGAAAATTCATAACGATCCTGATCATTTCTATCTCACAGTTAGGAGAGAGTGGTACGAGCCGGAAATTCGCGCTCTTTTGGATAAACAAAAGGAATTCGGTCTTGTCAGTGATGAGTTCATCGCTGACTTTATGGATCTTTGGTCTAGACAGCGCGATTGTTCTTATGGTCCGGCTGAAGGCTCGCCTTATTACGTCAAGCCTGTCGACAAAATCGGAAAATGTATTTTCGACGAAAAACCTAGGGCTTTTAAGGATACGATAACCGCAAAGAGGTTTGTCTTACTTTCGGCCTTAAACAACTTTTCCTACAAAACTAGCCCAGAGCAAAAGGAATATTCCCGTTTGACTCCCGAGCAAATCGAAAAAGCCGAAAAAGGATGCCTATTCGCGAAGACGATTACATATGAACAATTGCTGAAAAAAGTAGGTATCGACCCCGATAAGATTTTGGATGTTAAAGGCCTTCACGTAGGCAAAAAGAAATTTGACGAGTCCCTCAAGACTTTTTGTGAAGAGAACGGCATTGAAACGATGCAGATTCCGAGCGATAAACTTGGCGACTTTTACAAATTTCACAAAAGAAAAACCTTAGGGAAATCCTATTTTTATAAAGGTTCTGATGCATTGTCGCTTATCGGAAAAAAAGAACGATTTAAAAATGCCGGGGACGATTGCATTGATGCATTGATAAGTGCGTTCGGGCTTTACAAAACTGATGACACATTACGTAATTGTCTCCATTTGGAAGATGAAGAAAAGGATAAGAAAGACCAGCCGCTTGAAATTGAAGTCAAATCGAAACTCAGGGCTCTTAATCTTTCCGAAACAGAAATCAGCGACGTTTTGGATTTTGACGTAAATGTTAGCGGAACGATCGATCTTTCTCTGGGACTTTGCAAGAAATTAATACCAGAAATGAGAAAAGGATTTACCTATGACAAAGCGATGGCCAACATTGGCTATAGCCATACCAGTCTTCGTCAGAACAATGATCAAATGCGGATGCCCGAACTTGATGTATGTCTCCAAGAAACAAAGCAAACTCTCACTAATCCCGTGGTTCGCAACACTCTTGTTAGGATGAGAAGGATAATAAATGCCATTATCGACCGGTATGGGTTTTTCGATGATTGTGCAATCGAACTCGGAAGAGAAATAAAAAAGAACTCCAATGATAGATTGAAGCTTCAAGGGGAGCAGCTCGACAATCTTTCGAACAACGATAGGTATCGTAACGAAATGATTGAAAAATACCCCGGTTTGTTTAAATCGTATGGGAATATTTCACGGCAGAAAAACAGTTTACTGAAATATCGCCTGTATTGTGAACAGCGGGGAGTGAGCCCCTATACCAATGAGTCAATAAAAGCGAGCTATTTGTTCGATGACGGATGGTATGAAATCGACCATATTCTGCCATATTCTCGTTCTTTCGACGATTCGATTTCAAACAAAGTGCTTGTGGAAGCGAGATGCAACCAGGAAAAACGAAATCGTACACCTCTGGAATGGCTGAATACCGAAGAAAAGAGCGCTCCTCTATATGCCTATCTTAATTCGCACGCCATCGAACCTGGCAAAAGACGGAAGTTGCTAGCCACCAAAATATCCGATGACTTCCTCAACAAGGACAGTACTGATAATGCTTACATCGCCCGTCTCGCTCGTCAGCTCATTACTTATTACGTTTTGCCGAAAGGCGTCCAATGCCGTAGCGTTTCCGGTGGCATAACCGCAAAACTCCGCGACATTTGGGGTCTGAGCGGCCATACCCATTCCTATCTTGCATACGATGACTATAAAGCCAAGCCCATGAGCAAATATGTTTACCAAGGGATGGAAAAAGAGAACAACAAAAAAAGCCTCGTATTCAAGTATAAATTTGATAACGCCAAGGAACCATTACCATTTAAAGTTGAACCCCATTCCATTAATAAGGAAGGATCAAAGGACGACGAAAAGAAATTTTTGCACAATAAAATGCTTAAATTATTTCTTAGCGATGAGTTTTATCCTTATTTCTACGAAAAATTCAATGATTTGAAAGGCATTGCGACCGGTGTCGATGAGTTGCAAGAAGCCATTTCCGCGCAATCAAATAACCCTAACGATTCGGAAAGGCGCGAATGCGGCATTTATATTCTCTCCTGTCTAAGGAGGAAAATTCAAAAAGATAGCAACGAGAAGGATCGCTCTAACCATTTGCACCACGCTCTCGATGCTGCTGTCATAGCCTGTTCCAATCCTCGCCTTATTCAACGTATAACCAAGGCTTATCAGAAACACGAGGAGTGTTCACCTGAATACGATGAAAACGGGGAAATTCGTTTCCCATATCGCAACTTTAGGGAAGAGGTCCTGATTCGTGTATATGAAAGGGATAAACAAACCCTAATTTCAAAATTGAATGCCCTTTCTAATTACAAGGACGAGCCAGCCACTGACAAGACGGTGCACGTTTTGATCCCCGCGCGTTCTCCAAAAACCAACGTTAGTGGGCCGATTTCAAAAGAAACGATATTGGGTGTTAACGACTGCGGTCAAACGGTTCACAAAATTTCTGTAAAAAAATTGAATTTTGATAAACTTGAAAAGATCGAGCATCGCGAATCTGGCAGCAAAGCGATTTATGAAGCTTGTAAAAAATGGCTAGAGAAAGAGGAGAGTAATCGGGGTGAATATCCCGTTATCGGGAAAAACATGGGGACACCCGTAAAATATATTAGGATTGTTGAGGGAATCGCAAAGGACAAAGTCGATTTGTCGGATGGGAAATATGCCGAAAATGACGAGGTTATTCGGGTTGACGTTTATCAAAAACGCGATGGAGGTGATATCTATTATTTTGTGCCTATCTATTACTGGCAGATTTTGAAGAATAAACAGTCCCGACAATCGAAGAACAAATCTGAAATTTTGTATACTTTGTTTTGGGGTAGAGACGATCAAAACTGCCAAATTAACTCGGATTCGCTCGAAAATGGCTATAAATTGCTTTATAGAATACCGAGGTATTCACTTTTGGAACTTGACTACTTGCCTCGCGGGAAATCTCCGATTAATTTTATTTGTTATAGCGGAGGGTTGTCCAAAGGACTGTTTGAAATCTATTCTCCCCTCGGCGATGGATACGACTTGGAATTCAATGGCGATAGATTTTTGTTGACAATTTCTCAAATCAAGAAAATTAAAGTCAAATCTATTTCCGTTCTCGGAAAGATAAGTTGAGATGGGATTTCGACAGCTTTATGTCCAGTCCGCTGCCAAACTTTCTCTTTGCGACAACAACGTCATAATCAAGAAGGATGACTCCGAACGGCCACTGAGTTTTCCGCTGGAAGACTTGGATTTGATTTTCGTCGAGGATCCCAATTCCATTGTCACCGCACGTCTATTGTGCGAACTTAGAAAATACGGAGCTTCCATCGTCTTCTGCGGTTCCGACTACGTTCCTGCCTCCGTCGTGGCACCGATAAACGGCCATTATTTGCAATCGGAAATGTTGGATCGTCAAATCAAGATGCTCCCCAGCAAGAAAAACAAGGTTTGGGAAATCATCATCCGTCAAAAAATCGCCAACCAAATGGCGGTAATAGAAAACACGGTGAACGATCCTACCGTTTATGATCGCTTGAAATCCTATCGGGGAGAAGTCAAATTCGGTGACGAGAAAAACATGGAAGGTCAGGCGGCCAGGGAATATTTCCGATGCTTATTCGGTCCCGATTTCATCCGTTTCGGCAGCTCGCCGGTTTCATCCGCGCTGAATTACGGCTACATGGTTTTGACGGGTGCCGTCATTCGCAGCGTTGCCTTCAATGGTCTTAACGATTGCCTCGGCATCTGGCACGCCAACATGAAAAACGCCAACAATCTCTCATGCGATTTGGTCGAGCCGTTCCGTCAGGTCGTAGACTACTACGTCTACAATAACCTGGCCGGAATAGAAATCCCCCTAAGCGGCGAATTGAGGAGGGGAATGGTCAATCTCCTAAATTACAACGTCTTGGTAGACGGAAAGAAATTTCAGATTTCTTACGCCATATCCATGCTCGTGAACGATTACGTCGAATATATGCGAACCGGGGATATTAAAGTCGTGAAAACGCCCCAGTTTTACCCCAACGATAAAGCCGATGTCTTTTGAAGGACCATCTTACAGGAACATGAGGCTCTTCGTTCTCTTCGATATGCCGGTGGAAACGGCAGCCCAAAGGCGCGAATACACCAAATTCCGCAAGTTCATCATGGATTCCGGTTTCATGATGCTCCAATACTCGGTTTATACCCGTTTTTGCAACAACGACACCGATGCCGCCAAGCACATGCGAAGGATTCAGTCCTATTCGGTGAAAAGCGGCAACGTTAGGATTTTGAAAGTGACGGAAAACCAATTTGAAAGCATGGTGCTTGTCGCCGGAGAAAAAACCGAGCAGGAAGTAAAGGAAACAGCAGAACAGCTAATTTTGATCTAGTGGTATGCCGAGGCTTTCGAAGACGGATTTGTATAATCTTTCTTCCTCTGTGCTGATTGGCACAATCGTAACTTTCCCCGGTATGTTTTCGTGTGCCAGAACCGGCGATTTGGCGGTCAGGATTCTTAGCAGGTTGGTTTTTTCGTCACCCTGTATGTAATGCAGGAACATTTCGGCCAAACCGGAGTTTTCGACGTACCCCTTGCCGGTTATGTATTCCTCAAACGTTTTGTATTCCTGGTTTTCCACCAAAGAATTCAGAAGCAAGGTCTTGATATCGGGGAGTGGTATTGCTTCGAATTCCCTCATGGCGAAGATTTTTACGCCTTCCTCGAGATATGTTTGGGGAGTGGAACGTTTTGTCGTCAAAAAGAAGTATGCATTGCTTTTGTCTATTTCCTCCAAGAATTTCAATGTCGTTTCCTCATCGAAGTCATCGTTGAAATCGTCAATCAAAACGATGGTCTTGATGGCCGTGTTGGAGGAAAGGGAGCGAATCAAACCGAAAAGCTTTTTCTTTTCTTCGCTTGACGAATCCCCTTCTATTTCTATGGTCATGTTGTCGATTAGAAAATCTAAGGGGTGCCCAGAATCCGTTATCTTGACCGTGCTTCCAGGAAGAATTTCCTTTATCCTGCCCTCAATTTCTTCTTGGGCTTGGTTCATCCCCTTAAACATTTGTTCACACGATTGATCAAACGAGTCCGAATATTTGCTTTCCGCGATGATTCTTCTCAATAGGCTTTTGGAACTAAGCTTCAGGTGATTCGATATCCCATCGTCGGTTCCCAAATATATGACGTTGAAGTCTTTAGCCACCGTCTGTGTACCGTTGACCAAGTGATGTTTGTCCTTGCCGGTAAAAATGGAGGAGAGGAGCGATAAAAAGGTTGATTTTCCAGATCCTGCGTATCCAAAAATCAGATTAAGCCTCGAAAATTCGTAAAATTTTTTGGCTTCTTTGTTGAAAACGGTTATGACTGAAAGTAATTTTCCTGAATTTTCCACGACTCAAAATACCATAAAACCTTCTATTTGACACACTTTTTGGCCTATAATTTGCTCGTAGGATTCCGACCCCTGCTAAAAGGTTCTGCTAATCTACCATCGCCTCAGGAGTGCGCGGGCCGTGTGGGATTCCGACCCCTGCTAAAAGGTTCTGCTAATCTACACCCCGGGCAAGAGGAAAAGACCCTCGCCGATTCCGACCCCTGCTAAAAGGTTCTGCTAATCTACCCGCGGTCTCCCTAATCCCTCGGCTCCAGCGATTCCGACCCCTGCTAAAAGGTTCTGCTAATCTACAATGGGGAAACCAAACTTGCTCCATGTTCGGATTCCGACCCCTGCTAAAAGGTTCTGCTAATCTACCAGTATACCCTTGGGTATATCCGTTTTGATGATTCCGACCCCTGCTAAAAGGTTCTGCTAATCTACGCAACAAATTGATTGTAATCGCCGAGATCGGATTCCGACCCCTGCTAAAAGGTTCTGCTAATCTACAGACCGCATTACCATCTGTTGATCTGGGGAGATTCCGACCCCTGCTAAAAGGTTCTGCTAATCTACCATGCCTCGCATTTTCCGCACCTGATCGTTGATTCCGACCCCTGCTAAAAGGTTCTGCTAATCTACTGGAAGCGATGAGGTTTTCATATGGGGAGAGGATTCCGACCCCTGCTAAAAGGTTCTGCTAATCTACAGATGATTCAAAGCATTTTCACCTCCATCGGATTCCGACCCCTGCTAAAAGGTTCTGCTAATCTACGCCTGATTTGCGATGGCGAGATGGAAAGGGGATTCCGACCCCTGCTAAAAGGTTCTGCTAATCTACGGCGCGATACGATGTGCAGTTCGGAACCATGATTCCGACCCCTGCTAAAAGGTTCTGCTAATCTACAGCGATGGGCATAGAGCCATACTTGCGCTTGATTCCGACCCCTGCTAAAAGGTTCTGCTAATCTACTCCTTTGCGCGTATGTTAACACGCTTGGACGATTCCGACCCCTGCTAAAAGGTTCTGCTAATCTACCGGAATGATGTCCCCGGTGTTCATTGTGCATGATTCCGACCCCTGCTAAAAGGTTCTGCTAATCTACCTAATAGAAAGAGACGGCAAGCGTTATCTGATTCCGACCCCTGCTAAAAGGTTCTGCTAATCTACTCAAACTGACCAACGCCGACAACCTGACCAGATTCCGACCCCTGCTAAAAGGTTCTGCTAATCTACCGGATAGGGTTCCGCGCTGATGACCCACGCGATTCCGACCCCTGCTAAAAGGTTCTGCTAATCTACTGCGTGTGTTCGCCGTATTCTCCCGCAGCCGATTCCGACCCCTGCTAAAAGGTTCTGCTAATCTACATGCTTGATACAAACCAGGTAATGCGCAACGATTCCGACCCCTGCTAAAAGGTTCTGCTAATCTACTATGAGACCTATCAGTTGACGACCGAACGCGATTCCGACCCCTGCTAAAAGGTTCTGCTAATCTACTGTAATCCTGGGCGTTTTTTTGCATGCCGGATTCCGACCCCTGCTAAAAGGTTCTGCTAATCTACCGATGACTAATCTCGTCGCCATCGTGGTGGGATTCCGACCCCTGCTAAAAGGTTCTGCTAATCTACGACACCAAACAAATGAACACATCAGCTACAGATTCCGACCCCTGCTAAAAGGTTCTGCTAATCTACTCCAGGCATGGGCGAACGGCCAAAGGAAGGAGATTCCGACCCCTGCTAAAAGGTTCTGCTAATCTACTCGCGATTTCCGGATATTCCTTCTTGATCCGATTCCGACCCCTGCTAAAAGGTTCTGCTAATCTACGAGCGTGAAGGACGGAAGAAAGGACCTGACGATTCCGACCCCTGCTAAAAGGTTCTGCTAATCTACTAGCGCCGGGCGGACCGCTTGGCCCGTTGAGATTCCGACCCCTGCTAAAAGGTTCTGCTAATCTACATCTTTGGATTTCAAGAGAACCTTAAAGGCGATTCCGACCCCTGCTAAAAGGTTCTGCTAATCTACGGCTTCCCCCGCGGGGTCTCCGCACCCTTCGATTCCGACCCCTGCTAAAAGGTTCTGCTAATCTACCTAGTGCCCCGATGTCCGGACGTAGTTCGCGATTCCGACCCCTGCTAAAAGGTTCTGCTAATCTACAACAGCGTCATAGGTGATGAGAGTTTGATTGATTCCGACCCCTGCTAAAAGGTTCTGCTAATCCATCATTACCCCTTGGGCGGATTCTTCATGATGCCCGATTTGGATCCATCTACATTAAAAGGGACCGATTCTGCAATCCCAGCGATTCCGCTGAATGCCTCGTCAAAAAATCAAGCCTGCCGTCTTCATCTGACCCGCCTCCGACATAGGTGGCCAGCCCTTTTTGATTGACGGCTGGTCAACTCAATCTTTTCTAAGCTTGTTTTGGGAATACCTTATGTAAAGCTCGGGAAAAAGCTTCCGTTTACTCGCGGACAGGGGAAGGAAAGCGGACTTCGAGGACACCTTTCCGTTTTAGCCGGAAAATCCCGCTAATCTAGGGAATGGTAAAGCACGAGGAATTCGAAAGGATGTTGGGGAAGTACGCAGCGGTCAACGAGAAGGGCTTCGCCGAAGGCCTCGGCAATGCCTATTCCGTTAGAAGGCATCTCTATGAGGCGATCGACGTCCGTAACGATGATGGCAGGGTCGTCTTGAAGGAGACAAAAGGCGAAATTCCATCCGAGGAACGCGGTGGGATAATCGTCTTGCCTTCGGACGTCAGTGCCGAGGAATCGAACAAGGCGCGGTTTCTAAGTTGGCTCAAAGGGAAACGCAATGCGTTTCTGGAAGGGGACGGCCATGACGGGGATATGGAGGGAGCCATGTGGAACGCCGATGGCCCCACAGGTTGGACCTATGGCAAATTCCTTCGCGGCAGATATGTTGGAAACGATGGAGGGGTTTACGACGAGAACAGCCTTGCGTTCGAAATGACGGGAATCAACATCGCCGGCCTACTTGCGATTGCCGAAGACCTATGTAGGGAGTTCAACCAAGAAACCGTATTGGTCAAGACCTACGATCCGAAGCGTCTGGTTTTCGCTCGTTTCGACAAGCCATCGTCGGGGGAGTGAGTCCAACATAGAACCATTCATCTTATCGAAGGCATCGATTTCCTTGTCGAAAGGGGTTCATGAGCGGCCTCATTCCAAATTCGGCTCGGAGGCTTGGCAAGAGGGGAACGATCTCAAGGTTTTTCACGTTTTCGCATAGTCAAATCACGGGTTCGATTGAAAGCCGGAGAATGCGAAGGAATACTAGGTGGGGCTTAGGATTTGGGGTAGTGAAAAACGAAGTCCGATTCCTGGACACGTAGCCTTCCCTAGGCAAGATGCCCTTGCAACGGGCACTACTATGGGCCCGAAGGAGATTTCCATGATCGAGCCAGCCAAGAATAAATGAACCCGAATCCCCCATGATCTTCGACGAGTTCCTTTCGAGGATCCGAGGCACCCTAGGTGACGACGTTTGCAACCATATCGAAGAACGGTATGAGGAGGCAAAGAAGGGAGACAAAGAAGAAGACGGGGAAGAATAGGGCTATCATCGCTTCGGACGGATCCCCAAAGCTTTGGGCGATGGTCTAATCGTCGTAACGCTTCTTCCCGACGTTCTTGCGGCCCACGACCCGGGAATAGGAATAGGTCTTCCCGGTCCTGTTCGAGGTCTTTTGGCCTTCTTCTATCGTGTATTCCCTCTTCTGGCGGTAGTCCTTCCGTTTGACCCCCGTATGGGTTTCGGTCAACGGTACCTCGTAACGGCTATCCACTTGGACCCGGATGCGCCTGGCGTTTTGGTATTCGTCCTTTACGAAGGCGTCGTGGTAGGAAGTCACCTGTCTGCTTTCCGTCCTCGTGGTCGTGTATTCGTAACTCTCCAGGTCGTAACCGGCCTCGTCGCGGATTTCCTTGTGGGTACCGGAAGAAGAGTAACGGAAGGCCTTGTCGAAGGAACCGGAGAGGAGGTCGACGGGGATGAGCAAGGGACGGACGAGGGTCTTGAGGAATGGGGTGCAGGCAAACATGCGGTAGAGGCTATAGACGAGGCAGTGGAGGAAGCACCCCTCGAAGATGCAGGAAAAATAGAAGATGCGGACGTCGATGGGTTCATACCCCTCGAGGCGGGCCAAACATATCATCGTGACGGTTCCCCCGATGAGGGAACCCATGCAAAGGATGTTGAAGATGTCGTTCTAACAATCGCTGAAGGAAAAGTGGCGTCGGTCCCGGGCGAAGGTGCCGATGTAGACGAGGGCGGCCAGGAAGACCCCGGCGGCGATGACGACGGCCCACATGAAGATGCCCTTGACGAGGGACTCGATGAGGGCCATGTCGGCGAACACCCCAAGGAAATCCTCGGCGAAGTTGTAGAGGCCGAAATAGTCCAGGACTGGGAAGAGGCAAAGGACGGCAATGACGAGAGGGTAGACGATGAGGACGTAACACCAGTTGCGTTCTTCGGAAAAATCGACGAGGGCGTGGAACATGAGCCAATTCTACTGAGGCCGCGCCCCTCTGTCAGCGGTCATATGCCTTAAAACAGTAGAGAGAGGAAGCGATATATCGTCGCCATGACGAGCGTCCAAGCTCGGTAGCGGCAGGGGAGAGCATGCCAAAAACCGCCCGAGGGCGGCATTTGGCTTGCAGGGCTTCCCCTTACGGGCGTTGTGGTCTGGGCCTTGCTAACTGACCAGGCGACCCTACCCCGAGAGCCCGGGAGCGACCCGAACCCTAGTAGGGCCATGAGACACCATCTTGCGATGGCCTGGGGGCGAATCTGCCTCGCCCGACTTTCAGGGAACGTCGGATCTCGACATTCCATGGAAACTTTGGAGCTTCCCCTACTCGTGCCCCGATTGCGCATTATAGGCGGGTTTCCCCGACGTCAACTCCGAGGGATTGTCTTGAGAATACCGTCCCTTGCTCCGCAGTTTCTCACACTGTTGGGAGACGGCGTCCCTTGCGGGAACTTGTTCCCCTGCGCCTTCGGGCAGTCTAGGTGTCGACCATGCCCGCACAATGCCCGGCGGGGAGGCTCACGCCTCTCCCCGCGGCCTTTGGCTATCGGCCGCGGCGTTCGCTCTCCCGCGGGGTATCCCCCGAGGGCCGCTCATGTCGGGCACCTCCCGGCGGTCTGTAAGACCAACTTCACCGGGGTGCAGGCGTATTGTATCCCGCTAGGGAAAATAAAAGAGGGGCAAAAAACATAAATGAAAGGGTCATGTTTATGACAAGAAACATTAGGAATATCCTTAATTCAAGTTGTAAAATGGTTCCGAATCAAGGAACGAAGGGGAAAACCATGGAAGAAAAGATCAAGGTCAACCTCACCTACCTTACGTACTATGTCCTCACCAGCGACATGGAGCGCTTCGGCTTCTACCGCGGCAACGAAGTCAACAAAAGCCGCTTCCTTTCCACCCTCATCGTCAACTATTTCCCCCACATCGAGGTGGCTTCCAAGAGGCTCGAGGAAAAGGTCCGCTCCTTCACCCTCAAGAAGATGGCGAGGTACGGGAAGCTCACCACGGCCTTGCTGCCTCTGCTTGAAAGCCGGCCCCCGCGTCTATTCAAGGCCAAGTTCGACTGTTCCCTTTCTTTCCGCCCCAGCAAGGAGTGCCTACGGATCATCGACCGCATCGAGTCGGAGTACCTAAGCGACCGCTCGATGAGCGACTACCTCCGTAGTCTCTTCGATTCCTACGTCTCCTTGCCCCAGGCCGAACGGGAAGCCTGGATGTTCCGCGATACCCTCTTGATCTTGGAAGAGGCGCTTTCCTCGAAGACGGCGGTCAAGATTTCCTCGAAGGAGGGCAAGGCCCTCTTCCGCCTCTATGCCGTCCTTCCTAGCCGCGAGGAATACTTTGTCTACGCGGTGGGCCTCCTCGCTGACCGCGTGACCTCCATCCGCCTCAACCGCCTCGGGGAAGTCTATCCGAGTCTGGTTCGCTGCGACTTCGACGAGGAAGAGGAGGAAAGGCTTGCCCGGGCCTTGGCCCAAGGGCCCGACTACCTTTCCGACGTGCCTAGGCGCGTCAAAGTCAGATTAAGCAAGGAAGGGAAGCGGATGCTACGGGCCTTTTGGCACAACCGCCCGGAAGTAACCCCATTGGGGGAGGGGGTCTACCTCCTCGAAGGGCCCTACCTCAAGCTCTTCAACTACTTGCTGCGCTTCGGGAAGGAAATGGAAATACTCGAGCCCGCGTCCTTCAAAAAAGACCTCGCCGCCTTCTACCTTGAGGCGGCCGAGGCCCTAAGCCGGCCTTCAGCCGATCTTCCTGAAGTAGCCCTTCTTCCCGCTTCCGGGGACGGGGAGGTAGGCAAACCCTAGGGCTTTTGCCACCTTCGGATGCCCCCTTTCCATGATTAGGGTCAAGGGGAAGACGTCCTTGGAAAGGCGCTCGATGAGGACCGATAAGCCCTTGGCGAGGGTTTTCTCGTCCCCTTCTAGGTAGTAGAGCCCGTAACGGTGCGGCAAAAGCTTCACCAACGCCACTTCCCCCACCACCTCGTGGTTTTTCCTGATGACGAAGTCGCGTTCCCCCTCCCTTTCCTTCTTGGAGGAAAGCTTCAGGCCCCGCATTTGACGGGCACTGACGACGGGGGAGACGCTATAGCCGGTCGGGACTTCCCCCTCCAATTCGATGTCGTCGAAATAGAGGTCGAAGGCCTCGTGGTTCTTCAGCATATACCCAAAGTTCTTCTCGGCTTCCGGGTATTTCCTATAGATGTCTTGCAACAAATGCTTCACTTCCTCGCGGTCGGTATGGCCGTCGGCCGGGCAGGCCGACTTCAAGACCGGGAGTTCCATTTCCTTGGCTAGATCGATCATTTGCTTCTCATGGCAATAGATGAGGGGACGAATGAAAGTCAGACCGCTTCTTTTTAGGACCATCTTCGGGGAGAAGGTGGCGACCCTCCCTCCATGGACCATGTTCATGAAGAGGGTCTCGACCGCGTCGTCCTGGTGGTGGGCAAAGGCCACCTTGTTGCATCTTAGCCTCTTGGCCTCGGCATTGATGGCGGCCTTCTTCATCCTTGAGCAGATCGAACAGGGGAGATGCTTCCCCTTTTCCTGATGGGCTTTTAGGACATCGTAGACGAAGGCCGAATCATTGACCGTCAGCTCATAGCCGAGACTTCCACAATATTCCTTGAGGGCAATGATGTCGACGTTTCCAAAACCGAGATCCATGAAGACCGGATAGACCTTGAACTTCTTCCCGGCGAACCTCCCATATAAGCTCAAAGCGTATAGAAGGCAAAGGCTATCCTTGCCTCCACTTAGACCCAAAGCGATACGGTCACCTTCATCGATAAGAGAGAAATCGGCATCGGCCCTTCGCAAAGCGGCCAAGACCGCGCGGATGTGCTTACTTTTTGGCATGGGGACATTATAAAATTGCTCCATGCCCAACGGTATTCTTTTGATCGACAAGGACGAGGGCGTGACCTCGAGGAAGGTCGATAACCTCGTTTCCCATACTTTAGGCGAGAGAAAATGCGGCCACCTCGGGACCCTCGATCCCTTTGCCTCCGGCCTTTTGGTCTTGGCCCTCGGCAAGGCCACCAAGCTCCTGCCTTATCTCGACGATGCCCATAAATCCTACTTCGCCGTTTTGAAGCTCGGGACCAAGACCGCGACCGGGGACCTCCTAGGGGAAACCCTCAAGGCCGCGGAAGTTCCCGATCTCGATCCCCAGAAGATCGCGGACGTCCTTTCTTCCTTCCTGGGAAAATCCTTTCAGGTACCTCCTAAGTACAGCGCCCTCAAGATCAACGGGGTCCCTTCCTACAAACGGGCCGCCCGGGGCGAGGAATACGAACTGAAGAAGAGGAAGATCGAAGTCTCTTCCATCAACCTCATTAGTTACGATAGGGAAGAAAAGACCATCGCCTTCACTTCTACCGTCAGCCGCGGGACTTATGTTAGGACCCTCGGGGAGGACATCGCCGAAAAACTCGGAACCCTCGGCCATCTCATCAAACTCAGAAGGCTGAGCGTCGGTCCCTTCCTCATTGCCCAAGCAAAGAAAGCCGAGGAAGCTACCATGGAAGATCTCCTCGATCCCACTTTGTTCATCCGTGGCCTCAAACACATAGAAATACGGAAAGAAGAGAGGAAGGCCGTTATCGACGGCCGTCCCTTCTATCTCCCCGACTACGGGGAGAAGATCTTCCTTTGTCTAGAGGGAGAAGCCCTCGCCGTCTACCATCGCGTCGAAGACCGTTACGAGGCCGAAAGGGGGCTTTGGTGATGGAGATCTATAAAATCAAGGCCAATGATCCCAGTTTCCCCCGTCCTTCCTTTCCGATTTCGATCTGTTTAGGTTCCTTCGACGGGATGCATCTAGGCCATAGGAGGATCTTTTTAGAAGCCCAAAAGGAAGGGGAGTTCGGGGCTCTCCTCTTTGATCCCTTTCCCGATTATTTCCTCGAAAAAAGAAGGGAAGTTTTGACGTCGACGGAAGACCAGATCCGCCTTCTATCGAGTTACGGGTCCGCGGCCGTCTACCTCCTATCCTTTGATGAAAATTTCTTGAAGATGGAGGCCGAAGACTACGAACGGGAAGTCCTCTTCAAGCTCCAGGCCAAACGTCTGGTCTACGGGGAGGACTTTACCTATGGATATAAAGCGCTGGGGAACGCAGAGAGACTACGCAACCTATATCCTTCCAGCGTCCTGCCCCTCTACCAAATGGAAGGCCAAAAGGTCAGCTCATCCCTAATCAGATCGGATTTGGCAGAAGGAAAAATCGAAGAGGCCAATCGACTGCTAGGAAGGCATTATGAGATAAACGGGAAAGTGGCCAAGGGCTTTGGCAATGGCCATAAGATCGGCTACCCGACCGCGAACATGGAATTAGGGGCCCCTTACTTCCTCCCGAAGGAAGGGGTCTATGGGGCCCTTTGCTACTCCAGGGGCAAGCCCTATGTCTCCATCGTCAACGTCGGGAAGAACCCGACGGTCGGGAAACTCACGGCCCCCAAGGTCGAATGCCATCTCCTGGGTCAAAATGACGATATCTACGAAGAGACCCTCTATACCGCCTTCTACTTCCGCCTCCGCGATGAAAAAAAGTTCCCCTCGTTGGAGGAACTTTCCAAACAATTGAAACTCGACGAAGAAGAAACGAGAGAGCGTTTCCTTAGCCTCTGAGGGCCTCTTCCTTTTCCTTCTTCCGTTTGGCGTCGTACTTTTTCCGTTCGCTAGTGTCGAGGATACGTTTCCGCATCCTGATGGCGCCCGGCGTCACTTCCACCAATTCGTCGGGGTTGATGTAGTCAAGGCACTGTTCGAGGGTCATCCGTCTAGGCGCCTTGAGGACGACGGTCATGTCGGCGTGGGCACTCCTGACGTTGGTCTGGGGCTTTAGCATCGTGCAGTTGACGGCGAGGTCGCTGGGGTAGCGGTGCTCCCCGACGATCATCCCCTCGTAGCAGGTTTCGCCCGGGGCGATGAACATGGTCCCGTGCTCCTCGACCTTTTCGATGGCGTAGGGCGTGGCGTCCCCCTTGTCGGTCGAGACCAAAACCCCGATGTTCCTTTCTCCGATGTCGGTCTTGGCCATCGGGCGGTATTCCTTGAAGGTATGGTTGATGATCCCATAACCACGGGTCAAAGTCATGAAGTTCGAGACAAAGCCGAGTAGACCCCTGGATGGAACCACGTAGACCAAACGGGCGGTGACCCCATTGTCGTCCATGTCGCTTAGGGAAGCCCCACGGCTACCGAGGATTTCCATGATGGTCCCGACGTATTCGGAGGGGACGTCGATCTGGAGGTCCTCATAGGGTTCGCATTTGACCCCGTCGATTTCCTTGATGATGACCCGGGGCTTGCTGACCTCGAGCTCATAGCCTTCCCGCCTCATGGTCTCGATCAAGACCCCGAGGTGGAGTTCGCCCCTGCCCGAAACCGTCCAGGTCTCGGTATTGGGGATCCTTTGGTAACGGAGGGATACATCGCGTTGGACCTCGCGGTAGAGGCGTTCCTCGATCAGACGCGCGGTCACGAATTTCCCTTCCTTGCCCCTTAAAGGCGAGGAGTTGGTCCCGAATTCCATCTGGAGGGTCGGCTCGTCGATCCTGAGGCGCGGAAGGGGATCGTCGACCCCTTCCTTGCAGACGGTGTCGCCGACCGAAAGGTCATCCAGACCCGCCACCGCGCAGATGTCGCCGCACTCGACCTTCTGGACCTCGATCCGCTTCATGCCGAGGAAGGTATAGAGCTTCATGGCCTTGAAGGATTTCTTAGTTCCGTCCTTCCGGATGTCCCAAAGGGCATCGCCGACTTTGACGGAGCCTTTCCTCACGGTCCCGATCCCGATCCGGCCGACGAAATCGCTATAGTCGAGAAGGGCAGGTTGCCACTGGAAGGGGGCAGTAGGGTCGCAGACGGGGGAGGGGATCTTCTCCACCATCATATCCAGAAGCGGGGCCATCCCCGGCCTTTGGTCGAGGAAGTCGCTACTGGGGGCGCAGGTGTCATTTAGGGCCGAGCAATAGACGACCGGGAAGTCGAGGAATTCCTCGGGGGCACCGAGTTCGATGAAAAGGTTCAAGACCTCATCGACCGCCTTCTTGGGATCGGCGTTGGGCCGGTCGACCTTGTTGACGACGACGATCGGGGTGATGTGGTTCTCGAGGGCGTTCTTGAGGACGAAGCGGGTCTGGGGCATGACCCCTTCGAAGGCGTCGACCAAAAGGAGGCACCCGTCGACCATGTGCATGATCCGTTCGACCTCGCCTCCGAAGTCGGCGTGCCCCGGGGTGTCGACGATGTTGATCTTGGTCCCCTTCCAGTTGATGGAAGTGGCCTTGGCCAAAATCGTGATCCCCCGTTCGTGCTCGAGGGGGTTGCTATCGAGGATCCGGTCGGCGATCTCCTCGCCTTCGCGGAAGGTATTGCTGCTTTTTAGGAGGGCGTTGACCAGGGTGGTCTTTCCGTGGTCGACGTGGGCGATGATGGCGATGTTCCTGATATCCATATGAAAATTCCGTGTCGAAGGATAAACCCTTGAACCATAAGGTTCAATCTCATAGGGGAAGGAAGCGCTTACCTAATGGCCATTGGAGGTGCCACTATCAAAGGGAGGCCAGTGCGCTTACACTTTTCCCATGATTTATAGACGCCTCCCGCACGGGGGAGAGGAAATATCCGCGCTCGGCCTAGGGACCGCCTACCTCTACCGGGCCTCCTACCAAGACATCAGGGCCACCTTCGAGCATGCCTTCGATAGGGGCATCAACTACGTCGATTTGGCCGCCGGGGGATACAAGGTTTTCAAGCCCCTGGGCGAAGCCATGGAGGGAAGGCGGAAGGACATCAAGATCCAGCTCCACCTCGGGGCCCTCTACGAGGAAGAAGGGGAGTACGGCTGGAGCCGCGACCTAGAGGCCATCAAGGCCATGCTTAAACGCGAATTCCTCGATCTGAAAACCGACTACGCCGACTTCCTGTTTTTGCATTGCATCGACGATGAGGAAGATCTGGACAAGGTCCTAAAAGGCGGCATCTACGACCTGGCCCTGTCTTTGAAAAGGGAAGGGAAGGCCCGCCACCTCGGCTTTTCTTCCCATACCCCGAAAATCGCTAACCGCCTTTTGGACCTCGGGATCTTCGATCTTTTCATGTTTTCCGTAAACGCCGCCTATGACCTCGAGGAAGGGGACGAGTTTGCCCTGGGTTCGAGCGGGGAGAGGGCCGCCCTTTACCAGAAGGCCAGGGAAATGGGGGCCGCCATCTCGGTCATGAAGCCATTTTTGGGCGGGAAGCTCCTAGATGCCTCCGCCTCCCCCTTCCACGTCGCCTTGACCCGCGGCCAGTGTCTCAAGTACGCCCTCGACACCCCGGGGGTGGTGACCGCCCTGCCCGGGGTCCGGGGCCAGGAAGACATCGACGCCCTCATAGACGAACTGGAAGGCGACAATGACTATTCCAAGATCTTGACCGGCATCCGCCCCAAAATCACCGGGGAGTGCGTCTATTGCGACCATTGCCTCCCTTGTCCCAAGGGCCTCGACATCGGCCTCATCAACAAGTATTACGATTTGGCGGAGCTAGGCGACAATTTGGCGGTAGGCCATTACGAAAAGCTTTCCCACAAGGCCTCCGAATGCGTTTCCTGCGGGCATTGCGATAGACGATGCCCCTTCAAGGTAAGCCAAAGCACCCGCATGAAGGAAATCGCCTCATATTTCGGGAAATAGCAAGGAAATACCCTCTTTTTCCGTTTCTAAGAAGCCCGAAGGTTTTTCGGCGGCCTTGTTAGAATCGGTCTTCGCTTTTACAATTGCGTTGAACAAAAGTTACGCAAACGTAAAAAAATTTTCAATGCCTAGGCAAAGTGACCTTTTCCTTCCATCCTTGGGTGTTTTGTTCTAATATACGTCCCGCAGCCCTGCATTGGCCGCCCCTATCTCCGGGAGCTTCCTTTGTCGGGCCCAGTCAAAAATGAAAGGAGAAAACCACCATGGCTCTTAGCAAGGAAAAGACCAGCGCCCTCGTCAAGAAGTTCGGGAAAAGCGCCGCCGACACCGGTTCCAGCGCCGTCCAGATCGCCATCCTTACCGAACGCATCAAGGATTTGACCGAACACCTGAAGAAAAACGGCCAGGACGCCAACGCCCGCCGGGCCCTATTGGCTTTGGTCGGCCAACGCCATAGCCTCTTGGCCTATCTGGCCGCGAAAGACCGCGAAGAATACGCCAAGGTCATCGAAGCCCTTGGCATCCGCAAGTAAGGACGAAGGCCATCTACCCGCCCGGTGGGCGGGTTTTCTTTTTCCCTTTTTTCCAAAAAAACAAGGCCCTTCTTCCGCCCTCTCCAAAACTTACCTGTGCAAAATTGCATAAGTAAGTTCAAGGGAAGGGCAAAAGCGGATATAATGGGCCCATGGAAAATGAGTTCCGGGTAAAAGAAGACGTCGAGGCCTGCTGCGAGGCCCTCGGCATGGGGAAGGAAGCCTTCGCGTCCCTGGCCGGAGTTTCCCTTAGGACCCTTCTTTCCTCCTTCCGGGGCCGATATAGCCAAGATACCCTCGAAAAGATCTACGGGGCCATCTACCGGCGTGGCCTGCGCCTCAACGCGGTGAAGGGGGAGATGTACGGAGAAAGCCTTAGGGATGGGTCGATCCTTCTTTTCCACGGATCCAAGGACGGGCTAAAGCAAATAAGGGAGGACGGTTCGAGGGCCAACTGCGACTTTGGACGCGGCTTCTATTGTTCTAGGCGTTACGCTTCCGCCCTTTGCTTCCTCGAATCCTACGAGCATTCCTCGGTCTATCTCTACGAGGCCGACCTCCGGGGGCTAGACATCGCCGAAATCGGGCCCGGCCTTGAGTGGATGCTCATCGTCTGCCACCACCGGGGGATGATAGGTGGCTACGAAGCTCACCCCTTGCTTCAAAAAAGCCTCTCTTCCATCGAAGGGAAGGACGTCATCATCGCCCCCATCGCCGACAATAGAATGTTCCAGATCATGCGGGATTTCGGGGAAGGGAACATCACCGATTTGCAAGCCATCCACGCCCTTTCGGCCTCGCGGCTAGGAAACCAATACGTCTTCAAGACGGGGCGGGCTTTGGAAAAACTGACTTTCAGGGAACGCCTCTATTGCCCGGCTTCGGAGAGGGATGATTCCTTGAAGAACACCGGCGAGAGGAAAAACGCCATCGATACCAAACTGCGTTTGGCGAGTAGGGAATTCCGCGGCCAAGGCCTATATATAGACGAGGTGTTCAAATGAGGGACTTCGACGCCGAGGGCCTCCTTTTGGCCAAGTACCAAGGGGAAATATTCCTTTCTTCGGTAAAGATGCAGGAATGCTCGTCTCCGGTTTTCCTGCGCCGCTACTATAGAAGCGAGTTCGCCAGGAAGATGGACGAGGGGCCCTCCACCCTATTTTCCCTCGATGTGCGGGAAGTCTTTTCTTCCCTCGATAGGCAGTTTGGAAAGTCCGCTTACGGAAAGGAAAAATACGATCCCGAGGCCCTATATTGGCTCGGATACATCACCCGGTACATTTCCTATACCAGGGAAATGCCATCTTCTCTTCTATACAAGGCCTTTCCGCCCAAATCCCTCATTGCCGTTTATCCGGGATACCATACCCAAAGCGAGGAATGGGTCGTCGAAAGGCTTCTAGAAAAAACCGGACGCACTTCCTACTTCTTCGACCCCAACGCGCGGTTGGCGCAGGCCCTGGAGAGGAAAAGGGGCCTTTGACTTACTGATGCAAATTCGCACAAGTAAGTTTTGAAGCGTCCCAGTCACCGGAATCGGAAAACCCCCGGGGCTAGGGAAGCCATCGCTTTTCGTGGTCTTCATTTCCCATGGGCCAAGCTTTGGTGCGGAGGCCTTTGTTTTCCCGCGTGCTTCCCGCGTCCTCCCGCGCGTTATCGCTATACCGGTTTCCCAACTTTACAATTTCACGTGATGGCAAATTGCCAAACAATAGGCAAATGCTGACCCTTGCGTATCTCAAAACGAAGTGTAAGCGCTTCCAAAAACTACTTGACGAAACCGGTTTCGTGGCTTCTCATATTTACGGGGAAACCCCCGGCCAGCGAAAGGAGTCTTATGAAAAAAGCTTTAGGCCTTGCACTGGCGGCCACCGTCCTCGTTCTGGGGTCCTGCGGTCCTAGCGACCCCGCGACCAGCACCGGAACGAGCACCGAACCGCCGATATCCACATCAGAAACGGACACGGGAACCTCCGAAACCACCCCGCATTACACCCCGACCCTCACAATCGGTAGGGCCACCATCAATGCCACCGTCGGCGATACGGTGGACTTCATGGAAGAGGTTTCGGCCACCGGCACCAAAAACGAAGACGTCACGGATCTCGTCGAGGTCATCCATAGCGTCCCGATGGACGAGGAAAAGCATCTGACCAGCGCGGGCGACTACGTGATTACCTATCGCCTGGCCATCGAAGGGGAAGAGGCCATCGAAAAGACCGCCAACCTCGTCGTGGCCCCCAAGGCCCTCTCCGAGTACATCGAAAACGGGGACTTCGAAGACGGGACCGTGGGGAAGTGGGTCAAGGACGACTTCGAGGGCTCGGGTTCCGAACTCGCGGTGGTGGAGCAAGAAGGCAACCACCTGATGGAACTGAGCATGACCGCCATCGGTTGGAACCAGGCCTCGCCCCGGCTTTCCTACAACGACCTCCAGCTGATAAACGGCCAGGTCTACGAATTCAAGTTCGACGCCTATGCCCTCAAGGCCCGGACGATGCACGTCCAGATCGGGGAGATCATCGACGCCGATCCGTGGTTCAAGGCCGCCTTCGGGGAAACCTATTTCTTCCCCATTACCACCGAGAAGGCCACCTACAGCTGGCGCTTCGAGGCTTCGACCGCGGTGGCCGGGGCCAACCTCAACAACCTTTCCCTGACCATGGAATTCGGGGCCATGACCAACGGAGGGGAAAGCGAGGTGACGACCGTCTATTTCGACAACATGAGCCTGCGTCCGGTCGACAAATTACTCCCCGATACGACCGCCCCGCGGGTGGCCTCGGTCGAGCGTCCGGAATACCACTTCACCGGGGCCAAGTTCGACGCTCTTGATTACGTCAAGGGCATCGACGAAAAGGGCGAGGAACTCTCTTACTCGGTCATCGAGGAAGAATCGACCCTCCCGGTTTTGGAAGGGGACGGGGTCATTGCCCTAAGCAACGCCGGGAAGAGCTTCAAGGTCGTCTACTCCATCCAGGATTTGGCCGGCAACGAGGCCAAGGACACCTATGAGTTTACCGTCGAGAAGAACATCCCGGTCGTCAACGGCTTCAATTTGGCCGAATTCCGTAGGGGAGATGCCTCCAACCTTAGCTACGATGATACCAGCATCGGTTACGTCTATAGCCAAAACGACGAGGCCGATTATGGCTTCAAGGACGGGGTTTTGACCGTCACCACGGAGCAAAACGCCGAAACCGATCCCTGGAGCGCTACCCAGGTGTTCGTCCGTAGCCCGCGCGTCCAAAGCGGAGCCACCCACCGGATGCAGCTTTCCGTCGACATCGAAAGCAGCGTCGAGGGCTACTTCCAGATCGGCTACAACTACGGGTATGGCAACGAAGCCTACCACGTCTTGCCCAACACCAAGACCACCATCGGCATCGAAAGCAACTACTTCAACAACAACTACGGCGAGATGGCCATCATCTTCGGGGCCCATCCCAGCGTCTACCAAAAGGGCGTGAACGTCGGTCCTGCCACCGTGAAGCTCAGCAACTTCCAGTACGTCATCACCGACGCCAATGGCGAAGAAGGGGAAAAGCCCGACGCCATCAAGCCCAACATCCGCCTGAATACCATCCCGACTTACTTCGTCGGCGACAAGTTCGACCTCAATTCCACCGTCTACGTCAATGATTTCCGGGGTGGCGCCACCCTCTCGGTCAACGAGGAAAAGAGCAGCCTCCCGGTCACCGATTCGGAAGGGACGCTTACCCAGGCCGGGGAGTACTACGCCGTCTGGGAAGCTGTCGACAAGGCCGGCAACAAGAGCGACTTCACCGCCTACTACAACGTCCGCGAACCTCTGGTCGGTAGTAACGGCTTCTGCATCGAACGGGTCATTAACGGCGAGGAAAGCCAGCTCGACGATCCTTCCAGCGTCATCGTCTGGAACGATGCCAGTGTCAACGTCAAGACCGAAGTCATCGACAAAAACGGCTTCAAGGTCACGACCGACCAAAAGCAAGAGGAAAACGTCCCCTGGTACGCCACCCAGATCTGGTTCAAGAGCCTCAAGGTCGATACCTTCGGCCTCTATAAGCTCAGCTACGACATCGTCAGCGACAAGGCCGGCACCATCAAGCTTGACAACGACACCCAGCACGGCTATGAAATCGAAGCCGGCACCAACCACGTCGAAAAGGAAGTCCGCCTTACCAAGGGCAGCTTCTACAAGACCTCCATCCAACTGGGCAAGGAAGAAACCGGGAACATCGGTCCCTGCACAATCGAAATCCGCAACCTCTCCCTCACCCTCATCCCGCAGCCGGAAAACCCGGTTTGGGAAGGATACGGCATGGAAGTCACCCAAAGCGGGACCGACAATGTCATCACCTACGAAAACATCCCCGCTTCCTGGTCGGAGGCCAATGCCCGCATCTACGACTTCACCTGCGATGAGACCATCAACGCCCTGAAGATCGAGTTCACCGGGACCAAGGGCCACGCCTACCAGTTCAAGTTCGAGGGCATGAGCCCCTCGGTCCAGGCTTCGACCAACATCGTGGCCACCGGGGAAAGGCAAAGCGCCATCATCGACATGCGGAACATGAGGGATACCCAGAAGCAGGAACTCTGCACCATCCTGGCCTTCTGCACCCAGCCCGAACAATCCGGGACCTTGACCATCCACGGCTACGAGATGTTCGAGGACATGGCCGACTGCTACGACACCAGGTGGTGGGACTTCGGTTGCGACATCTCCGAATCCGGAACCGATACCATCATCAACTATGCCGAAACCCCCACTGACTGGTGGAGCGTCAACGCCCAATACGTCTTCGACCACGAAGTCGATCCCAAGAATCCGACCATCACCTTCGAATTCACCGGGACCAAGGACCACGTCTACCTCTTCAAGATCGAAGGCGGCGGCTACTCCTATGAAAAGGACGTCGTCGCCACCGGCGGAAAGGACACCTTCGTCCTTGATTACGGCGAGGCCATCAAGGAAGAAAACCGCAGCAAGCTCAAGCAGTGCACCTGGTTCTGCAAGAGCAGCGGCCTAGCCGGAAGCATCACCATCCATAGCGTTACCTACTAAACACAGGAATGCCTTGGAGCCGCCCCCGGTGGAGTAGTCCACAAAAAGTAGACAATCCATAAAAAGCCTCAATACCCCATGTCGGTCCTGTACTGACGTGGGGTTTTGTATCCCAGGCAGCACATGGGCCGTTCGTTGTTGTAGTAATCGACGTAGGCCTTTATCAATGATAAGACGTCGTCGCATTTCCTCAGGTTGAAGTCGATGAAGAGCTCGTCCTTGATCCAGCCGTTGAGGGATTCGTCGATCGGGTTGTCCGTCGGGGTCCCCGCCCGCGACATGGAATGGACGACGGCATGGTTGGAGAGGAGCTCGTTGAACGCCCTGGAAGAATAGACCGAACCCCGGTCCGTGTGCAAGATGGTCGGGCCGCTCTGCTCTTTTCCTTTCGTGGCCTCGATGGCCTGGGCCAGCCCGTCGAAGTAGGGCCTGGCGTCGCCCCTTCTGTCCGTGAGCCCGAATCCCACGATCCCCCTGTCGAACGCGTCGAAGTACAGCGTCAGCTCGTAATAGGTTCCCTTCGCGTAGAAGGCCGTCATGTCCGAGACCAGGATCTCCGCCGGCCTCGACGCGCCCCAGCGGTTGCCGATCAGGTTCTCGAAGGCGAGGGCCTCGCTTCCGGGCTTGTTCCACCGGTAATGCCTCGACTCGCACAGGATCCCCGCGTATTTCCTGCATCGGTAGACGTATCCGGGGGAATAGCAGACCCCGTGTTTCCGCTTCAGGTAGGCCGCCAGCCACCGGTACCCGTGGGCCTTATGCCTCGCGGACTGCTCCTTGATGTACTCCACGTCCCCCATCCTTTGGACGTGCCTTCCGGAGGGGTGGGACCTCCGCCATTTCCATTTGTAGTACCCGCTGCGGTTCACGGACATCTCGCGGCAGAGCAGCGAGACGGGGTAACGCCCCGACAGCCCCTCTAGGATCTCGTATTCGAGCCTTTGGTAGTAACGTATTCCTTTCCTCGACCACCCCCTTTCACTCGGTACCCTTTTTTTAGCCGCTCGACCTCGATCTTCAGCCTGAGGACCTCCAGCTCGAGCTCCTCCTCCCTGGTCTTGTTCTTTTTGCTCCGCAGCCCGGCGAGGGGGTTGCCGCCACCGTGTTTGCCTTTGCCGGTTCGGCTCTTGAGCCCGTCGACGCCGGCGGCGCGGTATTTGGCGATCCACCTCTGGAGGAGCCTTCGATCGACGCCGTGCGCTTCCGCGGTGCGCCTGGCCCCGCGCTCGATGGCCTCCAGGACGATGCGCTCCTTCTCCTCGGGGGTCCGCATCACGAATTTGCCCGCTATTGGTCTTGCCATTGGTTTGCCTCCTTTTCCCTAATAGGGTAGCAAAAAAGTGGAGAGGGCTTTTTTGGCCCTGTCCACTTTTAGGCTAGCACTTCAATCGGGGCGGCTTTTGCCACTTCGGAGCATCTTTTTGACCGCTAGGAAGGCGCCTATGTGGTAACATAGGCCCGTTTGGATTGAAAAAGGAAAAACAAAGGAATGAAAAGAACATTCGAAACGGAATTCGCCGGCCGCCACCTGAGCGTGGAGACCGGGGAAATCGCCAAACAGGCCGATGGGTCGGTTTTGGTACGCTTCGGCGACACGGTCGTCCTCTCGACCGCCTGCTGCGCCGACACCCCCAAGGAAGGGGACTTCTTCCCCCTCACCGTCAACTACGAGGAAAAACAGTACTCGGTCGGGAAGATCCCCGGTAGCTTCCTCCGTCGCGAGGGACGCCCGGGCGAACACGCCACCCTTTCGGCCCGTCTGATCGATAGGCCGATCCGCCCCCTCTTCGCCGATGGCTTCCGCAATGAGGTCCAGATCGTCAACACCGTCATGTCGGTCGACCGCGACAACACCCCGGAAATGACCGGGATGCTCGGGTCCTCCCTCGCCCTTTGCATTTCCGACATCCCCTTCGAAGGCCCGGTGGCCGGGGTCTATGTCGGACGGGTCGACGGGAAGCTCATCATCGATCCGACCGAAGAAGAAGCCGCCAAGAGCGATATCAACCTGGCGGTGGCCGGAACCAAGGACGCCATCATGATGGTGGAAAGCAGTGCCAAGGAAGTCCCGGAAGAGGAAATGCTCGACGCCATCATGTTCGGGCATGAGGCCATCAAGGAACTCTGCGCCTTCCAGGAAGAGATCATCGCCGCCGTCGGCAAGGAAAAGAGGCACATCGACCTCTATACCCCCGATCCCGCCATCAAGGACGACATCTATGGTCGGATCGGCGAGCGGATGGTCAAGGCCATCTCGATCTTCGATAAGCTCGAGAGGCAAGACGCCATCGATGCCCTCAAGAAGGAAATCACCGACGATTACGAAAGCCGGTCCTACGAAAACGACAAAGCCAAGAACAAGACCATGATGATGGTCGGGGACATTTTGGAAGAGATGGTGGCCAACGAAGTCCGCCGCCTCATCACCGAGGAAAAGATCCGTCCCGACGGCCGCAAGGTCGACGAGATTCGTCCCCTCGATGTCCAGATCGATCTCTTGCCCCGGGCCCATGGCTCCGCCATGTTCACCCGTGGCCAGACCCAGGTCATCGGGACCACGACCCTCGGGCCCCTCAGCGAAGCCCAGATCATCGACAATCTCACCAGCGAAGAAAGCCGGCGCTTCATGCACCACTACAACTTCCCGCCCTTCTCGGTCGGGGAGATCGGCCGCATGGGGAGCCCGGGCCGTCGCGAAATTGGCCACGGGGCTCTCGGTGAAAAGGCCTTGAGCGCCGTCATCCCCAGCGTCGAGGAATTCCCCTATACCATCCGCTGCGTCGCCGACGTCGTGGAAAGCAACGGTTCCTCCTCCCAGGCTTCGATCTGCGCCAACTGCCTCTCCTTAATGGCCGCCGGCGTCCCCATCAAGGGCGTCGTCAGCGGCATCGCCATGGGTCTCATCAGCTCGGGACCCCTCGATGGCAATCATCCCTATACCATTTTGACCGACATCCAAGGCCTCGAGGACCACTTCGGGGACATGGACTTCAAGGTGGCCGGCACGAGCCTCGGCGTCACCGCCCTTCAGATGGACATCAAGATCCACGGGGTCACCCGTGAGGTCCTCTCGGAAGCGCTTGCCCAAGCCCACAAGGCCAGGGCGGAAATCCGCGAAGCCATGGAGAAGGTCATCGCCAAACCGCGTGAAGAAGTCAGCAAGTACGCACCCAAGATGACGACCTTCCACATCGATCCGGACAAGATCAGGGACGTCATCGGGACCGGCGGCAAGGTCATCAACGACATCATCGCCCGCTGCGACAACGTCAAGATCGACGTCGAAGACGATGGGACCATCACCATCTACCACGTCGACCGCGAGATGATCAACAAGGCCAAGGCCATCATCGACGACATCGTCCGCGAGGCCAAGGTCGGGGAGATCTACGAAGGGACGGTCAACCGGGTCGAGGACTACGGGGCCTTCGTCAACCTCTTCGGCGATACCGACGGCCTCTGCCACGTCAGCCGCCTTGGCTGGAATTACATCGACAACGCCAACGACGTCTGCAAGGTCGGCGACAAGATGAAGGTCGTGGTCATCGGGATCGAAGACGGGAAGGTCAAGGTCAGCCACCGCGAATTCCTCGAAAAGCCGGAAGGCTACGTCGAGCGGCCGGAACGTCCGGCCGGACGCGGAAACGGCAACCGCGGCGGGAATTCCTTCCGTGGCGGACACGGCCATGGCGACAAGAAGTTCCACAAGTAATTGTGATGTTCATAGGAGGCCCCTCACGGGGCCTCTTTTTGTTATACTTAGCCGTGTTTGACGTAATCGTGGTCGGAGGGGGAATCTACGGAGCCCTCCTTTCTAGGGACCTCTCTTTTTATCAAGGCCGTGTTTTGCTTTTGGAAAAGGAAAGCGATGTCGGGAACGGGGCGAGTGGCGCCAATAGCGCCATCATCCATAGCGGTTACGACCCCCTTCCCGGAACCAAGAAGGCGCTATACAACGTCCGGGGCAACGCCATGTATCCCGGGCTTTGCCGTCTTCTGGACGTCGATCTCAAAAAGATCGGCTCCCTCACCGTTTCCTTCGATGAGGAAGGGAACAAGAAGCTCGAAGAACTGAAGAAGCGGGCCGACACCAACGGGGTGGAAGCTAGAATCATCGGCCAGCCCGAACTCGCTAGCCTGGAGCCGAGCCTTTCGGACAAGGCCCTGGAGGCCCTGTATTGTCCTTCCGCCTACATCGTCGATCCCTTTACTTTGACCGCCCACGCGATGGAGAATGCGATCGACAATGGTGTGGAACTCCATCTCTTGGAAGAAGTTGTCCATCTAGAAAAGAAGGATGGTCATTACCTTGTTAGAACCAACAATGGGGAATACGAAAGTAGGGCCGTCGTCTTATTGGCCGGCGGCCATAACGAAGTCCTTCTCAAGGAACTCGGGGAAGAGGGCTATGGAGGCAAGGCAAGAAAGGGCGAGTACTACGTCTTCGACCACTTCAATCCCGATTTCCTGAAGCATGTTTTGTTCCCCATTCCGACCAGCAAGGGCAAGGGGGTCTTGGTGACGCCCACCACCAGTGGCAACTACCTGGTCGGCCCCAGCAGCGAGTTCACCTCCGATTACGAGGAAGTCTCGACCGACGAGTTGACCCTCAAGGAAGTCAAACGGATGGCCCAGGAACTGGTTCCTTCCTTGCCCTTCAATGAACAAATCAGGGTTTACGCCGGGACGAGGGCTACCTCCGAGAAGGGCGACTTCATCATCGGAATCAGCAAGGAAAACCCGGGGCTCTTCCATCTTTCCGGCATCGATTCCCCGGGTCTGGCCTCGGCGCCCGCCTTATGCGAGGACCTCGTGAAGGAAATCGTTTCCTATTTGGACCTCAAGAAGAAAGACTCCTATCAGAAAGGGGTCAAACCCTATTGCCGGCCCTTGAAGATGTCTCAGGAAGAAAGGGAGAAGTTCTATTTGGAACACCCGAAGTACACGAAGATCGTCTGCGCCTGCGAGAAGGTCAGCCTCGGGGAAGTGGAGGACGTCCTGTCCCGTTCCCTGCCCTGTCTTTCCCTCAAGGCCTTGAAGAAGAGGACGAGGGCCGGCTTTGGCAAATGCCAAGGCGGCTTCTGCGGGCCCAACCTCATGCCCCTGATCGCCAAAAAGCTCGGGATCAAGGAAGGGGAGGTCCTTTACGACAAGGCCGGAAGCCAGGTCTCGGTGATGGAGGTACGCAAAGATGAAGACTAAGGAAGCAGACGTCCTCGTCATCGGGGGCGGGGCGGCCGGGCTCGGGGCCGCCACCGAAGCCGCCAAAGAGGGCAAAAGCGTCCTCTTGCTCGAAAAAGGCAACCGTTTGGGCGGCATCCTCAACCAATGCATCCACGTGGGCTTCGGTCTATCCCTCTTCAAGAAAGAGCTGACTGGCCCTGAGTTTTCCTATGAACTGCTCGAGCTCTTAAAGAAAGAAAAGGCCGAGGTGATGCTCGAAAGCATCGTCATCTCCCTCAAACCCGACTTGAGCGCGGAGGTCCTTTCCAAGGAGGAAGGCTACCTCAAGATCCTGCCCAAGGCCGTGATCCTCGCCACCGGGAGCCTCGAAAGAAGCGCCGGGGCCATCGGCCTATCCGGCGATCGGCCCGGGGGCATCTATTCCGCCGGCGAAGCCCAGCTTCTCCTTAATCTAAAAGGACACCTGGTCGGGAAGAAGATCTTCATTCTCGGGAGTGGCGACGTCGGCCTCATCATGGCCAGACGCTTCAGCCTCGAAGGGGCCGAGGTCGTGGCGGTCGCCGAGAGGAATCCCTACCTCGGGGGTTTGCTCCGGAACAAGGTCCAATGCCTCGATGACTTCGGGATCCCCCTCCTTCTTTCAAGGACCGTCAAACGGGTCGACGGCAAGGAAAGGGTCAGGGGCGTCTTGACCGTTGGCCTTGATGAAGAAGGAAAGGAAATCGCGGGGAGCGAGGTCTATTACGAATGTGACACCCTGGTCCTCTCGGTCGGCCTCATCCCGAACTGGGGCTTATTAAAAACCATCAAAGGGGAGAAGTCCTCGAGCGGCGGCCCCATGGTCTATGGCGGCCTCATGAGTTCCATCCCCGGTCTCTTCGTGGCCGGCAACAGCCTCCATGTCCATGACCTGGCCGACGAGGCCTATATCGAAGGCGTGGAAAGCGCCAAGGAAGCCTGCCGCTACATCGACGGGGAGAAGGACTTCCGCGAGGGTCCCGCCATCGTCGCCAAGGAGGGCATCGCCGGGCTTCTTCCGGGGAACCTCCATTTCAGCGAAGAAGGGAAGGCCGAACTTTGCTTCAGACCGAAACTTCCGCTAGTCGACGGAGAACTTATTTTGGAACAAGGCGGAAAGACCATTAAAAAGTTGTTTAAAATGAAGTGGCTTCCTTCCATTATGGAACACCTCACAATTACCAAAAACCTACTAATTAACTACCATGATCCAATCGAGGTAACCCTAAGGAGGAAGGCCTGATGGAAGA
This sequence comes from uncultured Bacilli bacterium, assembly GCA_944363565.1. Taxonomy (GTDB): domain Bacteria; phylum Bacillota_I; class Bacilli_A; order RFN20; family CAG-826; genus UBA4951. The sequence goes on along the minus strand of CALVUI010000001.1, from coordinate 488,019 downwards.
AAAGCGTCTTACCTGCATCATCTGCCCCCGGGGTTGCGAACTGAGTGTTTCCCCGACCGGGACCGTCAAGGGCAACTACTGCCCGAGGGGCGCCATCTACGGACGCCAGGAGGCCATCGATCCGAGGCGCGTGCTCACCTCGAGCATCGCCGTCGCCAAGGGAGGCGCGCCTCTCGTCAGTGTCCGCACTTCCGAACCCATCCCTCTCGCCAAGATGAATGAGGCCATGGCGGCCATCAAGAAGATGAAGGTCGCCGCCCCCGTTAAATTCCATCAGGTCCTGGTTGAGGACTTCCTGGGGTTAGGGATCAATCTCATCGCCGGTAATCCGGTCAATGAATTATGAAAGAACCGAAACTCATTCTTATCGCCAGCGACCTCCATGGGCGGGTCAAGGCCACCAAGACTTTGGTAAGCAAGATCGAAGCCCTGAAGCCCGACTGGGTCTGGCTACTAGGGGACTACCTCTACAACGGACCCCGCAACGGCGTCCCCGACGACTACGAACCGATGGAAGTCTCGAAGATGCTTTCCGCCCTGAACGTTCCCGTCTTGGGAGTGCGGGGGAACTGCGACTCCAGGGTCGACGCCATGCTCCTGCCCTTTCCCTTCGAGGATTTCGCCGAGGCCTTGGTCTACGACAAGTCCTTCCTCCTATACCACGGCGACCTTCCGATCAAGGAAGGCTATGAGCCCGACGTCATCGTCAGCGGCCATACCCACATCCCGGTTTTGGAAGAAGACGAGAAGGGTCGGATCCTCCTCAATCCCGGTTCCCCTTCCTTCCCCAAAGGCGGATATCCGGCCAGCTATGCCCTCATGGACAAGAATGGCATCAAGGTCCTGAGCCTCGAGACCGACGAGCCGATATTCGCGAAAAGTTTTTGAAATATCGAGAAAAAGGAACAAAAAGGACCCCATTATCTCTATAATGGGACCTAGCAAGAAAAGGTTTTTTCCTTTGAAGCGCTGATAGGTGAGCAATATATGGACGATAAGATTAGAATCGTGGCCCTCGGGGGCCTAGACGAAGACGGCAAGAACTGCATTTTGGTCGACGTTTCCGGCGACCTCTACGTCGTCGGCTGCGGGATCCGCTATCCCGATAGGACCATGCCGGGGATCGACTACGTGATCCCGAATTTCGATTACCTTCGGGAACGGAAGAAGGACGTCAAGGCCTACTTCCTCCTCCAGGGGCACGAAGACGACATGGGGGCCATCGCCTACATCTACCAGGATGTCCCGGCCCCGGTTTATGCCAGCCAGACGACGATCGCCATGCTCAAGGCCTTCACCAAGGCCGTCTCCCTCAATCCGGAAATGTACGACTTCCGTCCGACCAAGCCCACTTCGACCTTCGAGGTCGGGGGCAGGAAGGTCACCTTCTTCCATACGGCCCACAACATCGCCGATAGCAGCGGCCTGGCCATTTCCACGAGCCTTGGGAACATCGTCATCACCGGCGACTTCGTGGTCGAGAACAACGCCAAGCCCGGCTTCCTCCACGATATGGAAGCGGTGGCCAAATTAGCCGAGGAAAAGACCCTCGTCCTCCTGGCGGAATCCAAATACGCCGATAAGCCGGGCTATACCGCCCCCCACTACAAACTCGCACCTTTGGTCGAAAGGACGGTCAAGGATGCCTCGGGACGGGTCTTCGTGGCCCTCTTCTCGAGCAATTCCTACAACATCGCCGAGGTCCTCGACATGGCGGTCTCCTCCAGAAAGAAAGTCATTCCCTACGACAAGGAAACCCAGGACGTCCTGGCCACCCTCCATAGCTGCGGCCACCTCCTGCTTCCGAAGGAAAACCAGGCCCCCCTCGATGACGTGAGGCGTTTAAGGGACGACGAGGAAGTCATACTCATGCTCGGGGTCGGCCAGAAGCTCTATTCCAAGATCGCTCTGCTGGCCGCTGGCCAAAACGAAGACAAGCGCTTGGTTTTGGGCGCCAACGACACCTTCATCGTGGCCGCGCCGAGCAACGACAACACCGAACTCGAATTCACCGACGCCGTCGACGAGCTCTACCGGACCGGGGCCAAGATCGTCAACCTCAGCCGCAAGCAGTTATTGAAGATGCATGCCTCCGAGGAAGACCTGAAGATGATGATCGGGTTACTGAAGCCCCGTTACTACATCCCGGTCAAGGGCTTCTACAAGGACCTCCTCGACAATGCCGAGGTCGCTCTTTCGATGGGCATCAAGCTCAACCACCAAAACGTTTTCCTGCTCGAAAACGGCAATAGCGTCCTCCTCGACCAAACCGGCGGACGCCTGGTCGACGAGGGCATCACCCACGGCGACATCATGATCGACGGGATCGGGGTCGGGGACGTCGGTAGCAACGTCTTGAGCGACCGTCAGAAACTAGCCGAGGGCGTCGTCATCCTCGGGGTCACCGTTTCCCGTTCCAAGAAGGCCATCGTGGCCGGACCCGACGTCCAGATGCGGGGCTTCGTCTATACCCGCGACGCCGAGGCCATCACGAGGGAAGTGAACAAGATCTTCCTCTCTAGCGTCAAAGACGGCCTCGAAGACAAGGACTACAAGCTCGAGACCATGAAGCAGACGGTCTACGAAAGGTGCCTCAGGGCCATCCGCCGCTCGACCGGCAAGGAACCGATGGTGCTCCCGCTCATCATCGAGGTAGCCTAGTGGAGCCCAAGAAAAAGGAATACACCCATAAGGACATCGTGCGGGCCCTCGGGGTCGCCCTTGCCCTTTTCTGCTTCCTTGTTTTGCTCTCGCCTTCTTCTTCGCTTTCCTTTCTAGCCATCGGGGTCTTCTACCTCTTCGGCTTCACCGGCTTCTGGCTCTTGCTCCCGGCTTTGTTTCTCCTCGGCCTATCCTATTTCCTACTAGGAAGCGCCCCGGGCGGGAAGGGCTTCGGTCGCTATGCCATCGCCTTCTTCCTTTGCTATCTAGGGATCGCCCTCCTCATCGGTAGGTATACCAATCCGGTCCTTCCTAGCTTCAATGACTTCTCCCTCTTCCAAGGGGGCAATGCCGATTACGGAATGGGCTTGGTCCTAAAAGGGGGGGCCAGCCGCCTTCCGACGATGCCGGAATTCGGCGGGGGCATCTTGGTCTACGTTTTGCTTTGCCTCTTCGAGATGGCGGGTTCCTTCTTGACCCCCGTCATCGCCTCCGTCCTCATCGTCCTATCCCTTTTCGTCGCCTTCTTCCCGCTTCTTAAGAAAGGCTACAAGGCCATGCGGGGGAGGATGGTGGTCCAAAAGGCCAGGCGCCAGGACCAAAGGGAAAGGAAGGAAGCTTTAAAGGCCGCCCAAAAGGAAGAAGAGGACATGGAGCGCCTCTATCGGAAATACCTCGGGGAAGAGGGGGGCAACAAGAAAGAAGAACCCGCCCCCTACGTCCAGGAACAACCGGTCACGAGGGAAAGGGAACCGAGTCTATCAAGACTTAGGGAAAACGCCCTCCGGGTCGATAATCCCGCCATCCCCCGGGAAGAAAAGATCGGGGGCCAGCGTCAGGTCCTCTCCCTTTCGACCCAGGATCTACGCGATACCTCCCTCAAGGCCGCCCGCCTCAGTTTCCCCGGGAGTGCCCCCAAGGGCCCGACCATTGCTTCCCTGAACGAGAACCAAGGACCGAGGGTCCAGGAAAGCGTCATTGTTCCCGCACAGGAAAATAAGGCGGCGCCCGCCTATTCCGCCCCGCTTCCTAGCAACCCCGCGGCGGAAGAACCTAGAACCGAAGAAAAACCCGAGGCCAAGGAAGAAGCGGCCCCCGTCTTTGCCTACGTCCCCTCCTTCAAGAAGAAACCTGCCCCGGAACCCAAGGTCGAAGCCCCGGTCGTCACCGAGGTCAAGGAACCGGAAGCCAGCAAGGCCGAGGAGCCTTTGGAAATGTCACAAAAGGCCGCTCCCACGCCCGTGAGCGTCCCGAGCGGACCTTCCTACGTCGCCCCCACCTTCTACCAGGAGGAAAAGAAGAAGGAACTGCCGCCTTACCGTCTCCCGCCCGAGGATCTCCTCAAGGTCTACGGGCCTTCGCCCAATGCCGAGCAGAACGAACACGACGCCGCGGTCCGCCAGAGCCTCATCAACGAGACCTTCCGCGATTTGGGGGTCCCGGCCGAGGTCGTCAGCTATACGATCGGCCCCAGCGTCACCCGTTACGACATCCAGACGGCCCGCGATTCCTCGGTTACGAGTCTCAACCGCTACATGCAGGACGTTTCAGTGCGTCTGGGCGGGGTCCCGGCCCGCTTCGAGCAGGTGGTGAAGGGAAAGTCGACCTCGGGCCTCGAGATCCCCAACGCCGTCACCACCACCGTCTCCTTCAAGGAGATGTTCGAGGCTTTGCCCGTCGACGACGGCCGCAAGAACCTCTACATCCCCTTCGGGAAGTCGATCACCGGGGAGTGCCTGAGCAGCGACCTCTCGGAATTCCCCCACATGCTGGTGGCCGGGACCACGGGCTCCGGCAAATCGATCTTCATCCACGGGGTCATCATGTCTTTGCTCATGCGCAACACCCCGGACGATCTGAAATTCGTCCTGGTCGATCCCAAACGGGTGGAAATGGCCAAGTACAAGGACCTCCCGCACCTCCTTTGCCCGATCGTCAAGGAACCGAGCGAAGCTAGGATTTGCTTGAACAAGCTGGCCGAGGAAATGGAACGCCGCTACCTCGCCTTCGAGGAAAGCGGGGTCAGGGACATCCGCCAATACAACGAAGACTACGTGGCCGAGACCCCGGGGGCCAAGAAGATGCCCTTCATCGTGGTCGTGGTCGACGAGTTCGCCGACCTCAAGATGACCTGCAAGGACATCGACGAGGTCATCATCCGTTTGACTTCGAAGGCCAGGGCCGCCGGCATCCACCTCATCATCGCCACCCAGCGTCCTTCCGTCGACATCGTGACCGGGCCCATCAAGGCCAACCTCGGGGTCAAGGTCGCTTTGTCGGTCAACAATTCCGTCAACTCCCGGGTCATCCTCGACGCCGACGGGGCCGAGGATCTGATCGGGAAGGGCGACATGCTCGTCGATTGCCCGATGATGTCGCGCAACGGCTTCACCCGCCTCCAGGGCTGCTTCGTCGACAATAAGGAGATCACCGCCGTCACCAACTTCATCAGAAGCGAACGTCCGAGCGACTATGATCCGAACTTCCTCGACCTCACCGACCACGAGGCCGAGGCCAAGGCCGTCGAGGCCCAGGCCAAGCTTGACCGGGCCGACCTCAAGGCCCTAAGCGACGAGGAGCAGTACGAGCAGATCAAACGCAACGTCATGGGCCGCGACTACGCCTCGGTTTCCTATATCCAGCGCGTCTTCTCGATCGGTTTCCCGAAGGCCGGGCGGATCTTCACCCGCCTCCAAGAGGAGGGCATCGTGGCCACCGAGGCCGAATCCCCGACCTCCAACAAGGGCTGCCGGGTCCTCGTCCACATGGAAGAAGGGCAATGAGAATCGGCACCGACCTCGTCTACGTCCCCCGGGTACCGACTAGCGACACCTTCGTTAGAGGCATCCTATCGGAACGGGAACTCGAAGAATATCGGGAGAGAAAAGACAAGCAGCGTTACCTAGCCGGCCGCTTCGCCGCCAAGGAAGCCTACCTCAAGGCCCTCGGAACCGGCCTTGGGGGCAAGGCCCTGAAGGAGATCGAAGTCCTCCATCTAGAAAGCGGTGCCCCCTATCTCCGGGTAGGGGAAAGCCGTTATGATATTTCCATCAGCCACGACGGGGACTACGCCGTGGCCGTCTGTCTACTACCATGAAAGATATCGTCATATCCGCCAAGCTCATCTCTTGGAATAGCCTTCGGCTCACCATCTTCTACGACGGCCAGATCGGTAATCTCAAACCCAACCTCGTGGAAGACGATACCGGAAGGAGGATTCCTCTCTTTCCGGTCAAGGCCTCCTCGACCGCCTCTTTGAGCGTCTATGAATTCCGGATGGAGGAGTCCCTCATCCTCGGCCATCCCTTGTTTTTGGAAATCGAATCCTTGGGTCGGGTCGCCCTCGATGTCAGCGAGGCCGCCTCTTTTGAAAACTTCGACCGCATTTACCATTACGAGGGGAAACTCGGGGCCGAATATCAGAAGGACAAGACCCGTTTCGCCATCTTTGCCCCCTTGGCCTGCTCGGTCATCCTCATGATTGCCAAACCCGACCAAGTTAGGCCCGACACCTTCCCGATGGACCGGATCAAGGGCGGGGCCTACGAAACGGTTTTGGAAGGGGACTACGAAGGGGCCCGTTACTGGTACTTGGTCAACAATTCCGGCTCGGTGGCCAGGTGTTTGGATCCTTATGCAGTCTCGTCGAGCGCCAACGGCGGGGCCTCCTACGTCATCGATCCAAATAAAGTCAAAACCAAGAAGGTCAAGGCGACCCTGCCCATCATGCAAAGCTACAACGACGCCATCATCTACGAAGGCAGCGTCCGCGACATGACCATCCACCCGGGGACCGACATCGTCCATAAGGGCAAGTTCCTCGGTCTCACCGAAACGGGCCGCAAGACTAGAAAGGGCCTCCCGGCCGGCCTCGACTATCTGTCCTCCCTTGGGATCACCCATTTCCAGGTCCTACCGATGTACGACTTCGCCACCGTCGACGAGAAGAACCCGACCAAGGCCTACAACTGGGGCTACGACCCGGCCCAGTATTTCGTACCCGATGGCTCCTTCGTCACCGATCCCGATGATCCCTATGCCCGGCTCAAGGAATGCCAGGCCATGGTCGACGCCTTCCACGAACGGGGGATCAGGGTCGTGATGGACGTCGTCTACAACCACGTCTATTCCTGGGAATCGAGCAACTTCGAGAAAGTGGTGCCCGGTTATTATTTCAGACACCGCCATAACGGCAGGATGGCCTCGACCTCGGGCTGCGGGAACGATTTGGCTTCCGAGCGTCCCATGGTCAGGCGCCTCATCGTCGAAAGCGCCCTCCACTGGGTCGACTACTACGACGTCGACGGCTTCCGTTTCGACCTCATGGGCATCATCGACGTCGAGACCCTCAAGGAAATCCGGACCGAGGCCTTGAAACGGAAGAAGGACTTCATGGTCTACGGCGAAGGCTGGAACATGGGTGGGGAAGTGGACTTCCCCCTCGGAACGATGGGGAACCACGCTTTGCTACCGGGCTACGCTTTCTTCAACGACCGCTTCCGGGAGGCGGTCAAGGGGATGCTCTTCGGCGACGAATCGAAGAAACCCCTCCTCATGAACTGCTTGGCCGGCAGCTGCGTCGAATTCAACGCCTACCCGATGTTCGGGGATGCCACCCAAAGCCTCAACTACGTCGAGTGCCACGATAATGGCACTTTCTACGACTACCTTTGTAGGCTTAGGCCGAACCTCAGGGAAGAGGAACGCCTCTCCCTCTGCCGTTTGGCCCTTTCGATCGTCTTATTCAGTTTCGGCGTTCCCTTCATCCACGCCGGCCAGGAAATCGGGGGGACCAAGAAGGGAATCGAGAATTCCTACCGCAGTCCCGACGAGATCAACTGGTTCGATTATGCCTTGCTCGACGAAAGGGAAGAGATGTACCGTTACGCCGTCAAGGCCATCGCGACCCGGAAGAAAAAGCGTTTTTTCCACCACTACGACCCGCGCTGCATTTATAATCTAGTGGACATCTTCGACTACCATGGGGCGGTCATACTTCGGGACAATGATCCCAATTCCGTGGCCCCCGACAAGAAAATCGAACTCTGTTTCAACGTCGAACCGCTACCCGTGACCCTGAAATTGGAGAAGGGGGCGGCCCTCGAACTGGTCTCTTCCCCGACCGGGGAGGAAGGCAAATCAAAGGAGGAGGTTACGGTCCCGGCCTTCTCCCTGACCTACGTGGTTTATCGATAGGGGACCGCAAACGCCCTTACATAGATGCAGCTGACAGGAGGTATTTTAAGTATGATCAGCTCAGTTTTCCTCTCGGGGCGTTTGGGGGATGTCTTTTCCGAAAAGCTCCGCTACGTCGAAGTCGACCGCGTCATCCCCGGCCCCAGCGGCCACTACGAAACCGACCTCTTCCCGGTCAAGACGATGCTTAGCAAGGACGGGGTCTTCATGAAGGCCAAGAAGGGGACCTACGTCACCCTCAAGGGGCGGCTCGAAGTCGATCCGAAGTTCGGCCTCATCATCGTCAACGAAATCGACGAGATTCTCAACATCCCCTCGAAGAAACAATAGGGGAACTCCAGGGAGAAGGCGCTTCTGCGCCTTTTTCCATGCAATCTTTGCTAGAATAAGGCGTTATGTTCAAATACCTACGTTACGTCTTTACCATCGGGCCCCGCCTCCTCTTCGATTGGGTCTTTTACCTATATCGCTATGCCAGGCACCCCGAGAAATACCCCCTCGAGGTCCGTTACCACCGGGTTAGGTCCCTCATCCTTTTCGTTCTCAAACGGATGCGGCTCGACATCAAGGCCTTCGGCTATCAGGAGTATCTGAAGCGGAAGGGTCCGCGCCTTTATGTCGTCAACCACCTTAGCGACATGGATCCCCTCTTTTTGATCGCCCTTAGCCCCGAACCTTTGTCTTTCGTGGCCAAGAAGGAAACCGAGTCCTTCCCGGTCATCGGCTTGGCCGTACGGTGCCTCGACGGCTTCTTCATGGATCGAAGCGACCTCATGCAAAGCGCCAAGATCCTAAGGGCCTGCGGCGAACGCCTCAAGAAAGGCGACCTTTCCTATTGCATCTTCCCGGAGGGGACGAGGAACAAGGAACCATCCGCGCCCTTACTGCCCTTCCATCCCGGCTCCTACAAGGCCGCCCTCTGGTCCAAGGTCCCGGTCGAGGAGATTGCCATCTATGGGACCTTCCGGGTCCTTTCGACCCATTATGACGAGAAGAGGCAGCCTCTTTTCATCTCCTTTCTTGGTACCCACGAGTGCCTACCCAATACCGTCGATGAGGCGGCCGAAAGCGAGAAGCGGATCGGGGAAGAGGTCAAGCGTCTCCGCGACCTCGATACGGAATACTTCGCGGACAAGAAAGAAAAAAGGAGCCTCAGGGGGCTCCCGGTCCTATACATCCACGAACGCTTCTAGTCAGAAGAGTTCGATGTTCTTCCTCAGACCCTTGGGGTAGTGGTTTTTGGCCACCCCTCCCACGACTTTGACGAAGCCGAGGTTCATGGCGTCGTAGCTGACGATGTAATAGCCATCGGCGAGGTCGAGGGGGAAGGTGAGGCCTCCGATGTAGGCCTTCATCTCCGCTTCGCCGATGGGGATGGAATAGGAATCGTCGAGGAAGTGGGTCAGGTGGTGGTCGGGGATGTAGATCCGATTGGTCCTCACTTCGAAGAGTTTGACCCCGTAGCGCAATATGTTGAGGTGGCTGGCGTCGAAGTGCTGGTAGAGGGAATAGAACTTCTCCCGCATCTTTTCGTTGCTTCTACCAACTAAGCCATACTGTTCGAGGAAGTCCCCGTATTCCTTGGCCTCCACCACCTTGCGGGGGGTCTTGACGAGGGTTCCGGGTTTCCTAAGAAGGCAGACGAATTGCCCTTCCCCATAGGGGAACCTATTGGGGTAGAGGGTGACGGCCCCCGGGAGTTTGGGATTGCGGTAGAAAGTCGGATCGTCGGGCAGATCGATGACCTCGGCCTCGGGATGGAGTTCCTTGAAGGCCAAGACGCTTCCTTCGTTTTCGAGTTCGACGAAGGAACAGGTGCTGTAGGCCAAGATACCTCCGGGCTTCAGCATCGAATAGGCTTCCTCGAGGAGGTCGACCTGTCTGGTGTGGCAACTCTTGGCCTTTTCGATCCGCCAATCGCGGCGCGAGGCCTCGCTTTTGCGGAACATCGCCGTCCCCGAGCAGGGGGCGTCGACCAGGATCTTGTCGAAGGTCTCGGCGAAGTGGATCTTCGAGAAAAGGAAGTCGTTGGAGGCGCAGACGATGTTGCCGCGGCCCATCCTTTCGACGTTTTGGCTCATGGCCTTGGCCCTGGGGTAGGAAACGTCATTGGCGACGATGCAGCCTTTGTCGTTCATGAACAAAGACGCCCCGATGCTTTTGCCACCCGGGGCGGCGCAGACATCGAGGAGGACGTCGTCTTCTTCGGGACGTAAGAAATAATTGACCACCATCATGGCGGCCCCGTCTTCGATCGAGATGGCCCCGTTTTCGTAGTAGATCGATTTCCCGAAGGGATATTGTTCGCGGTCGTAGAGGTAGGCGTGTTCGACGAAGGGATGCTTCTTGAGGTCGGGATAACGTCTCAAAAACTCCTCGTCCTTGATCTTGTCGGTATTGAGGAGGAGGGCCGATTCGCCACGCGGCTCCTCCAAGGAATGCAAAATGGCATCTTTTTCCGATTCGCTGAGGGAACTAGGCAGACACGCACGTAAATCCATACGCTTAACTACGGGTCAAATTATATACGTGCGCCCGCACGGGCGGAAGGGGATGGCACTAGCCCCATCCCTCTTCTTGGCCCATAATTAGGCCATGAGAATGGTTGATGTCATTGAGCGCAAGCGGGACGGCTACGCCCTAAGCGAAGAGGAAATCGCTTTCTTCGTCCGTGGCTATACGGACGGGAAGATCCCCGATTACCAAGCCGCCGCCTTCCTGATGGCCATTGTCTTACGGGGGATGGATGAAACCGAAACCGCCATCCTCACCGACCAGATGATGCATAGCGGGGAGACCATCGACCTCAAGAAGATCCCCGGCATCAAGGTCGACAAGCATTCGACCGGCGGGGTCGGGGACAAGACCTCCCTGGTCCTTGGGCCCCTCGTGGCCGCCTGCGGCGGGAAATTAGCCAAAATGAGCGGACGGGGCCTCGGCCATACCGGCGGGACCTTGGACAAGATGGAGAGCATCCCCGGGACGAGGATCGCCCTGAGCGACGAGGAATTCACCAACCAGGTCAAGGAAATCGGGATCGCCATCATCGGCCAGACGGCCGAGATCGACCCGGCCGATAAGAAGCTCTATGCTTTGCGCGACGTGACCGCGACCGTCGAATCGATACCCCTAATTGCCTCTTCGATCATGAGCAAGAAACTAGCCAGCGGGAGCGACGCCATCTTGCTCGACGTCAAATACGGGAGCGGCGCCTTCATGAAAAACGTCGAAGACGCCAGGAAGTTGGCCAAGGCCATGGTGGCCATCGGCGACAAGCTGGGCCGCGACACCAAGGCCGTCATCACCTCGATGGAGGAGCCCCTCGGCTTCGCGGTCGGGAACAATCTCGAAGTCAAGGAAGCCATCGAAACCCTGAAGGGCCGGGGGCCCCAGGACCTGGTCGAACTCTGCAAGACGGCCGGGGCTTTGATGTTAGTCCAAAGCCATATCGCCGCCGATAAGGAGGAAGGGGAGCGGCTCATCCAGGAAGCCATCGAAAACGGCAAGGGCTTTGAAAAGCTCAAGGAGTTCATCGGGGCCCAAGGGGGCGACGTCTCCTATCTCGATGACGTTAGCAAGTTCCAGGTCGCCAAATACATCCATGAGATCACTTCCCCCAAGGCCGGTTACATTACGAGGATCGACGCCCTCGGGATCGGATTGAGCGCCATGAAGCTCGGGGCCGGAAGGGCCGAGCTGACCGACCCCATCGACCACACCGCCGGCATCGTCCTTAGGAAGAAGGTCGGGGACTACGTCGAAGAAGGAGATGTCTTGGCTTTGGCCTACACCAACAAGGAAGAGGTGGCCGAGGTCCTCCGTGACATCGGCGGTTGCTTCCTCTATAGCAAGAAGAAAAAGGCGGCCCCTGCCCTCATCAAGGACATCGTTTCCTAATGCTCGTCGTTCTCCAAAGGGTCTCCCGGGCCTCTTTGTCCGTGTCCGGGAAGGAAGTCGCTAGCATCAAACGCGGTTACCTTCTTTTGGTTGGCCTTTTGGAAGGCGATACCGAGGAAGATCTAGGCAAAATGGCGAAGAAAATAGCCTTTTTGCGCGTATTTCAGGACGAGCAAGGCAAAACCAACCTCGATTTGAAGGCCGTAGACGGCGAGATCCTCTCGGTCAGCCAGTTCACTTTGGCCGCCGATTGCAAAAAGGGGAACCGCCCTTCCTTCGTGAGGGCCATGGAAAGCCAAAAGGCGAAGAACTATTACGAGCAATTCGATAATCTCCTAAGGGGTTACGGCTTTGCGGTTTCCGAAGGGATCTTCGGGGCCGACATGGAAGTGGAACTGCTCAATGACGGGCCCTTTACCGTTTTGTTGGACAGTCGCGAGTTATGAAGGAAAAGGTTTTATTGGGATTTTCGGGAGGGGTCGACTCCGCCGTCTCGGCCAAGCTCCTTTTGGAGCAGGGTTACGAGGTCAGCGGTTGCTTCATGCGCAACTGGGACGCCTTGGCCAACAACGACTATTTAGGCAATCCCACTGCCTTCGACGACCAGTGTCCCCAGGAAAAGGACTACGACGACGCCAAGGAAGCGGCGGCCAAACTCGGTATCCCTTTGCTTAGGGTTGACTTCGTCAAGGAATACTGGGACAAGGTCTTTACCTACTTCCTCGACGAATACAAGAAGGGCCGGACCCCCAATCCCGACGTCTACTGCAACAAGTTCATCAAGTTCGATTCCTTTTTGGACTACGCCATGGAGAAGGGCTTCGACCTCATCGCCATGGGCCATTACGCCAAGCGCGGGGAGTGGGAAGGCCATAGTTGCCTCTACAAGGCCAAGGACAAGAGCAAGGACCAAACCTACTTTCTGGCCCAATTAAACGAAGAGCAGATTTCCAAGTGCCTCTTCCCCCTCGGGGACGTTTTGAAGTCCGAAGTCAGGGAGATGGCCCACGCCCTCGGCTTAAATAGTGTCATGGACAAGAAGGATTCGACCGGGGTCTGCTTCATCGGGGAAAGGAACTTCCGGGAATTCCTCCAGAATTACTTCCCGGCCAAACGCGGGGATATCCTCGAACTCCATACCCACCGCAAGCTCGGGGAACACCCCGGTACCCTTTATTACACGATCGGCCAAAGGCATGGCCTGGGGATCGGCGGGGTCAAGGGTGAGGCCCAAAAGCCCTGGTTCGTGGCCAAAAAAGACAGCATCAACAACATCCTCTACGTGAGCGCCGGCGACGAGGAAGACATCCTTTATCCCGACAAGGTCGTCATCGATACCCTCAATTTCGTCGGACCGCTTCCCCCGGAAGGAGCCGAGGTCGGGGTCAAGTTCCGTTACCGGGCTCCCGATTGCCTTTGCCGGATCTCCTATCAAGGGGACCACGTGGTTCTCTATCCCCTCGAGAAGGTGAGAGCGGTCACGACCGGCCAATTCGCCGTCATCTACATTGGGGAGAGGATGCTAGGTAGCGGCATCATCGCCGAAACCTATCTAAGGGGCGAAAGGACCGATATTTAGGTTCTGCTACTCATCAATTTTCCGACCCCCGATTTAAAAGAAAGCGGATACATCAAAAGTCTCTGACTTTTCGTTTTGAGGGAAAGGCCTATTCAGTTTAAAATGCCTTGTGAAAAAAACGAAAATCGGAAGGGTCTTGGTGGTCGCTTCCGCGGCCTTCGGCCTTTTGTTCTGCGGGCTTTCCGCTACCACAATTTCCCTGAATCAAGAAGTTCCGTCCCTCCTTTGCGGGGATATTACCTTCGGAACGACCCAATATAGCTCGACGAGCCCCCTCGCGGCCGGGGAATACAGCCTCCGCAATTTCAAGGCCAATGTCACTTCTGCCAAGGCCTATAGCGGCAAGCAGGGCGACGCCGTTCGTTTGGGGACCAACTCGGAAGGCGGGACCCTCACGGTCTCCTTTTCCTCACCCGTTGTTCTTACCAAGGTCAAGGTTTTGGCCTATCCCTATACGGCTTCCGAGAAGCCCGTCGCCAGTGACATCGCGGTTTCGACCGATGCCGCCGCTCCGTCCGCCAAAAGCCTAGATACCCTTTTTGGTACCGAGGCCCCTGACATCAGCGACGCCTCGCGTGACCGCGGCTACGTCTTCGAGGGACTAGACGGGGGAGAGGCAGTCCCCACTTCGACCTTCGAGATCCAAAGCACCCTCCGCCTCAACCTCTGCAAGATCGTCTTTACCTTCTTGGAAGTGGGACAAACCGAGACGAGCTCCAGTTCTTCTTCCTCTTCGACTTCGACCGTGGACGATGGGATCGCCGATCTTTCGATCCACGTTCTGGCCCCCGGGGTCATGGAAGCCGGGGATTGCATCTATGTCCGGGCCGGGGAGAACGACGTCCTCATCGATGCCGGTCCTTCCTATAGCGCCAAGGACATCGTGATACCCCGCCTCAAGGAACTCTGCGTCGACGGACGCTTCGAATACGTCATCGCCACCCACGCCCATTTGGACCACATCGCCCTCTTCTCCTTATTCGAGGGCGGGATCTTCGAGGAATTCGAAGTCGCGAACCTCATCCAATTCGCCGGCACCAATTCCCAGAGCCAGGCCTACAAGACCTACGTCGAGAAAAGCGCGGCCGCCGAGCATATCTACACGGTTTCCGAATGCTACGACTCCGGGGCCACCGGAACCGAGGGGGCCAACCGGATCTACGAATTGGGCGAGGGTTTATCGATGCAATTCCTCTATAGCCCGGACTATCTGAAGACCAGCGAGGAGAACAACTACTCGGTGTCCATGATGTTCGTCCAAGGGGAGAACCGTTATCTCTTCATGGGCGATACCGAAAGCGACGTCGAAAAGAAGATCGTGGCCTCTAATGACATCGGCCACTGCGTCTTTTACAAGGCCAACCACCACGGCTCCAATACCTCGAGTTCCCCGGAGCTCTTGGCGGAAATCACCCCGACCTACGTCGCGGTCCCGGCCACCGCCGGCTCCGACCAATACACCCAGAACTTCGCCAATACCTTCCCGACCCAGAACACCATCGACAACATCGCCCCCTATACCGAGAAGATCATGGTCACCCAATATGCCCTCGGGGACGGGCATTCCGACCAGTTCGCCCCCATGAACGGGGAGATCGTCGTTTCTTCCAGTGGCGGGACCGAGGAAGACGTCAGCATGCACGGTCTGACCTCCGATACCTACCTTCCCTATACCGATTGGTTTGGCGATACGGCCGGCTACGGCAACGGGAATCCCAACCGGACCTGGCCCAGCAATGGAGTGTCATTATCGTGAAAAAGAAACCCGTCTTCCTCGGACTTTTGGTTCTCATCCTTTCTTCCTGCGGGGGAACTTCCAGTTCTTCCTCCTTTAGCCCCTATCCGGTCCCGACGGCCCCCGATCCCATCCCTTCCGTTTCGTCCTCGGAAGAGCCTTTGACCTTCCCGGAACTCGATTTTGGTGCTTGTGATCCTTCCATTCCCTTCAAGGCGGTGGCCCTCGAGACCTATTACCAGTACGGCGACGCCTCCTTCTTCTCCTATGGGGAAGGCGAGGAGACCTTCGACATCCTGGTCGACGCCGGGAACCGCGGCTATGACGGCTACGAGGGGACGGCGCCCTCGCTTTCCAGGTTCCTCCAGGAAAACGTCAAGGACGGGGTCTTGGACCTCGTGGTCTTGAGCCACCAGCACGCCGACCACTACGGGGGCTTCGAAAACGGAACCCTCCAGAATTCCGGGATCGAGTCCGTGACCTATGTCGTCGATAATGGGGTCCGGGGCAGCAACTCGACCTACGAACGCCTTTGGGTCGAAGGGGTCGTCGACTATTGGACCGAGAGAGGCGCCACCTACTGCAACGTCCAGACCCTTTTGGCCAACGAACCCTACATCGAGATGGGCGAGGGAGCCTACGTCATGTTCCTCGATACCGGTTACTATCCGATTCCCAATACCTCCGGCAACGAAGGCAATCCAAACGACGACTCGATCGCCATGTGCGTGAGGGCCGGGGACAAGGCCTTCTATTTGGCCGGCGATTTGGCCAACGAAGAGGCCGAAGCCAGCGTCAAGGAACTCAATTCCCTCGAAGACGGCACGCCCTGGTTCCTAGAAGAGGCGGAAACCGTGGTTTACAAGGCTTCCCACCATGGCTCTAGGACCCACGGGGGCAACTCCCTCGACTTCATCCGCTTCATCGCCCCCGACTATTCCTACGTGAGCGCGGCCATCGAACCGAAGAACCAGGGGACGGATCCCTATTCGAACCAGCATCCCTACCTCCAGGCCACCGACCGCATCGTCTCCGGGATCTTCAGCTCGGGGGATTTCGAAACCCGGGAAGAAGCCGAGAACCGCCTCTATTTCAACGGGACGGCCGGGGACCTGACCTTCCTCTTCGATGGGGTCAATCCCGAAGTCCAGATTTCGGGAGCCGGACGCAAGGCCTGCGACTATTACGACATCCACGGGAACCTCGTCGACCCCGAGGTCGAAAAGGACCTTCCCTTCTACCAAACGGCCTTCTACGAAAAGATGGTGGCCTTTCTCTAATAGAGAAACCCCCTTTCAAGAACGCTTTCTCCGAGTATAATCCGCCTTGGAAGAAAAGCCCCTCATAGAGAAGGCCGCGGAGTGGAAAGGCCCAGGGGCGCGCCGCTTCCCTTGCTTGCGGTCAAGAGCCGCCGCCCCGCCCGTTAAGCGGTCAGAAATAAGGGCGTCTTGCATTCAAGACGAAGAAGGATGGTACCGCGGCCCTAGGCCGTTCCTTCAAGCAAGAGGAGTGTATAGTTATGAAACCACTTAGCGGCCATGAGATCAGACGCCGTTGGATCGCCTTCTTCGAATCGAAGGGCCATCTTTACGTCCCCGGGGTCCCTTTGCTACCCAAGGACGACAAGTCTTTGCTTTTCGTCAATGCCGGGGTCACCGGGCTCAAGAAATACTTCGACGGCCGGGAAGTCCCGCCCTGCCGGCGGCTCGTCAACGTCCAGAAGTCGATCAGGACCAACGACATCGAAAACGTCGGCCATACGGCCCGCCACCACACCTTCTTCGAGATGCTGGGGAACTTTTCGATCGGCGACTACTTCCGGAAGGAAGTCATACCCTGGGCCGTCGAGATTTTGACCGATCCCGATAAGGGCTTCGGCCTGCCGATCGATAAGCTCTACGTCACCTACAATCCCTCCGACCTCGATAGTTACCGCCTCTGGCAGGAACATGGGCTGGCCAAGGACCACCTCATTCCCTTGGAGAGCAACTACTGGGAAATCGGGGAAGGGCCCTGCGGGCCGAACACCGAGGTCTTCTATGACCGCGGCGAGGCCTATGACCCCGAGCACCTCGGGATCAAGCTTCTAGAGGACGACATGGAGAACGACCGTTACATCGAGCTTTGGGGCATCGTCTTCAGCCAGTTCAACGCCAAAGCCGGGCAGAAGCGGAGCGAATACGCCGAACTCCCGAGCAAGAACATCGATACCGGGGCGGGCCTAGAAAGGATCGCCTGCATCCTCCAGGGGACCCCGACCAACTTCGAGACCGACCTCTTCATGCCGATCATCGAAGAAGCCGAAAAGGAAAGCGGCCTCAAGTACGAGGGGAACGAACTTTCCTTCCGGGTCATCGCCGACCACGCCCGTTGCTTGACTTTTGCCTTGAGTGACGGGGCCCGCTTCTCCAACGAAGGCCGCGGCTACGTCTTGCGCCGGATCATCCGGCGGGCCATGCGTTACGCTAGGAAGATCGGGATCACCGATCCCTTCATCCATACCTTGGTCCCGGTCGTGACCAAGGCCTTCAGCGACTTCTATCCCGACCTCAAGGACCATGAGGCCGAGGACATCGCCCTCATCAAGGCCGAGGAAGAGAAGTTCATCCATACTTTGAACGCCGGGGAGGAAATGCTTTCCAAGCGCCTCAAGCAGGAAGGGAATCTGAGCGGGGAAGAGGTCTTCCGCCTCTATGATACCTATGGGTTCCCCAGCGACCTGACCTTGGAAATCGCCAGGGAAGCCGGGAAGGACTGCGACATGGAAGGCTTTACGAAGTGCCTCGAGGAAGCGAGGGAAAAGAGCCGCGAAAAGCAAAGTGCGGTCACTTCCTTTGCTTCCCAATCCGCCGATTTGCTCTCCTTCACCGAGCCCAGCGACTTCCTCTACCATGGAGACAAGGCCGAGGCCAAGTGCATCGGTCTCTTCAAGGACGGGAAGGCCGTCGAGTACATCGACCATGAAGGCGAGGCCTGCTTCGACAAGACCCCGTTCTACGCCGAGATGGGGGGCCAGACCTATGACGAAGGCACCATTTCCGGAGAAGGCTTCATGGCTAAGGTCAAGTCCGTGACCAAGGCTCCGCGCGGCCAGCACCTCCATACCATCGAAGTCCTCGAAGGGAAGATGGAAGCGGGCAAGAAATACCTCTTGGAAATCGATACCGTGAGAAGAAGGAAGGTCGAGGGGAACCACTCGGCCACCCACTTGCTCCACGCCGCCCTCAGCAACCGCTTCGGCCACGTCAGGCAGGAAGGGAGCTTCGTTGGGCCCGACTACCTCCGTTTCGACTATTCGATCGATAGGAAACCGAGCGAAGAAGACCTTTCGGCCGTCGAAGGCGAGGTCAACGAGAAGATCGGCGAAGGCCTCGACTGCGTGACCGAAATCATGGGCCTCGAGGAAGCCAAGAAGAGCGGGGCCGAAGCCGAGTTCGGGGAGAAGTACGGTAGCCGCGTCCGGGTCGTGAGCTTCGGGGACTACAGCAAGGAACTCTGCGGCGGGACCCACGTTTCCAACAGCCGCGACATCGGCTTATTCGTCATTGCTTCCGACGAGGCCATCTCCAGCGGCGTCAGGCGGATCGGTGCCTTAACCGGCAGCGCCGCCTACCTATATCTTCGCAAAAAGAGCCTCCTTTTGGCGAAAGTCGAGAAACACTTGGACGCCACCGACGCCGATTTGCTCTATCGCCTGACCCTGAGGGACGAGCAACTCAAGACCCTCGAAAAGGAACTCTCCTCCCTCAAGGAGAAGGGGGCCGGGGCCAAGGCCAACGAACTAATCGAACAAGCCGAAGATATTGATGGGATCCGCTTCGTCCACCTCTACGAAGAAGGGAAGGGAAGGGAGGAATTAGGCCGCTATAGCGACGCCATCAAGGCCAAGTGCCCCGACTCCTTCGCCTTCCTGATCGGGGGGAAGGCCCCGAAGTACGACGTCCTCGTCTCTTCTTCGGGGAAGGCCCTCAAAAAACTCGGGGCCGGGGAAGCCCTCAAGGCCGTGATGCCCTTATTAAGTGGCCGTGGGGGCGGCAAGCCGGAATTCGCCGGCGGCAGCGCCTCCGACCTCAGCCGTCTCGAGGAAGCCCTCGCCCTTATCCGGGGGAAGCTAGGGTGAACAAGGTCCTGGGCCTAGATCTCGGGACCAAGACCCTGGGTATCGCCGTCAGCGACGTCCTCGGGATCGCCCACGGACGCGAGAACTTCCGCTTCCAGGAAGGGGCCTACCGCCAGGCCTTGAGACGGGTGAAGGAAGTCTGCGAGGCCGAAAACATCAAGGAGATTGCCCTGGGCTACCCCCTCAACATGGACGGGAGTGCCGGGGAAAGGGCCCTCAGTGCCGAGCGCTTCAAGGAGCAGATCCTCGAGCTGATGCCGGAGGCCAAGGTCGAACTGGTCGACGAACGCCTGACCACGGTCATGGCCACCAAGCGCCTCCTCGAGGCCGATCTTAGCCGTAAGAAGAGGCACAAGGTCATCGACCAGCAGGCAGCCGAGGTCATCCTCGAGACCTACCTCAGGAGAAAGGAACAAGGACTATGATGGAAATATCCGACAATACCATGGTCATCACCCGCGACGACGGGACCGAAGACACCTACAAGATCCTCTTTTACTACCATAACGAGGAGAGGGGCCGCGACTATTACTTCCTCTATCAGGAAGAGGATCCCGATTCCCTCATCGTCATGGCCTCGGAAGACGGGGAGAGCCTATTAAACGTCGACGAGGAGGAATTCGCCGAATGCGAAGAGGTCCTCGCCGCCTACGAGGAAGGGCTCGACGAGAAAAGGAAGATTGAGTAAGGGCGCCAAAACGCCTAAAATTCTCATGCTTGAAAGAAAGGTAAGGAAATGCCAATAGAGAACAAGATCGCCCTCACCGAAGAAGGGCTTAAGAAAACCAAAGAAGAGTACCGCCACCTCATCGACGTCGTCCAACCGGAAATCGTCGAACAGCTCGCGGCCGCCAGGGCCCAGGGTGACCTAAGCGAAAACGCCGACTACGACGCCGCGCGGAACCGCCAGGCCGAAGTCAACGCCAAGGTCGCCGAACTCGAACACATCCTCAACAACTACTACATCGTCGAGTCCCCGGTCCCGGGGACCGAAGTCCGCCGTATCATGCTCGGGAACGTCGTCACCTACCAGGAACTGCGGACCGGCGACCTCATGACCGTCAAGCTGGTCGGCTCGGTCGAAGCCAACCCCCTGGCCGAACCGATTCCCAGCATCAGTAATGAATGCGCCCTCGGGCGGGCCCTCATGGACCGCGAACCCGGGAACGGCGAAAGGATCACCGTCGAAAGCGACGAGCCTTACGAGATCATGATCGTCAAGGCCGAGAACCCGGCCTAAGCCAAAACCAACCAAAGGACCGGAGACCCCGGTCTTTTTTTGTCGGAATTTCGCCATATTTTGGGTCCAAACCTTTTTCCTATGCCTATTAATGGGGGGAGCTTTTGCTTCCTGCGGGTAAAGGAGGTCAAAGCCATGTTCAAGATCATCATCATTGCCATCATCGTCACGGTCGTGGTCATCGGCGGGTTCTCTCTTATCGAAAACGCCTCGGTCGGCGGGACCGAGGTCACCAGCGGGCTCAATAGCGAACAAGAAGGGACCTTGACCGTCACCGTCTCCGGGGAAGTGGTGCGCCCCGGCACCTACGTCCTGACCGAGGATAGCCTCTTGGAAGATCTCTTGGAGGCCGCCAGCGGCATCACGGGCAATGCCGACGCCAGGTGTTACTACACCGACTACGTCCTCGAGGACGGGATGAGTTTCTACATCGCCCCCATCTACGACAATAGCGACATCTGCGCGGTCACCCCCATCAAGAAGGTCAACGTCAACTCGGCCGACAAAAACGGCCTCATGGACATCTCCTCGATCGGCACGACCCTGGCCTCGGCCATCTTGGAGTACCGGGAAACGGCGAGTTTCCGAAGCCTCGAGGAAATCAAAAACGTCGACGGCATCGGTCCCGCCACCTATGAGAAGGTCAAGGACTACATCACCCTCAAGGATTGAAGAAGAACGTCCTTTTCCTCATCCTTTCGGGCCTCGTCCTCGGCTTTTGGGTGCCCTATCTCAAGGCCGATTGGCTCCTTTCTTATCTCGGGCCCCTCCTTCTGATCCTTTTCATCTCCTACCGGAAGAAGGGCTTCCTTCCCTTTTTCCTCTCCTTCGTCGGCGGATTCCTCATCTCCCTTTTGCCCCTTCTCTTCCCGGTTGCGGGTGACCGGGTGACGGGGCTCGTGATCCTCAGCCGTGAAAACTACGTCCTCCTCGATAACGGCTTGGCCCGTTATTACGTCTATCTCCCCAAGAACGCCTACGAGATCGGTGACCTTCTGTCTCTAGAGGGCCATTTCGAACCCCTTAGCTTCACCCATTACGAGGGACGTTTCGATTTCGGGGAGTATCTCGGCCTAAGGGGAGTGAGGGGCGAGTACGTGGCCTATGGGGAGGAGGTCCTCTTCTCCTTTCCCCTCCGCCTTTCTAAGGCCCGGGAAGGCTTCCTCGCTTCCTTTGAGGGTGAGACGGCTGCCCTCCTTGATTCCCTCCTTTTCGGAATCAAGGACTATGACAGCCAGATCATCCAGATTGGAGAGAGGTTGGGCGCACTTTATTTTCTCTCTTCGTCTGGGTTCTACTACGCGGCCTTCATACGTCTCTTCGAGAAGCTATTTTCCTTCCGTCTCGAGAAGCAGTCCAAGGCCCTGACCCTCTTGGTCGCCACCCTCTACCTCCCCTTTGCCTTCGGCAAGGTCTCGATCTACCGGGTCTACCTCATCCGCCTCTTCTGGCTCCTCGACAAAAGGAAGACGGGAAGGGCGAGGGAATACGCGGCTTCCGTCTTATTGGCAGTCGATCGCTTCAATGCTCTGTCTTCGTCGTTTCTGATGGGTTTCGCCATCTCCTATTTCATGGCTTTGGCGGGTCCCCTCCTCAGGAATACGAAGTCCAGACGACGGATCTTCGGACGCCTCCTCCTCTTCTTGCTCCTCCTTCCTTCTTTCTCGGACGGTGGGGAACTCCATCTCCTCTCATTCCTATTTTCCTTCATCCTGGTCCCGGCCTATTTCCCTTTTCTTTTTCTCGGTCTCCTCTCGTTCCTCACCGTCCCCTTTGTCAGCGTCCTCAATGGCTACACCAGCTTGTTGCTTTCCCTGATGGCCTTTTTGTCGAAGATCGACGCGGTCGTACCCTTTATTTCGCTACAGGGTTTACAAGGACTTTATTTTTCGGTGGTCTACATCCTCTTCTATTTGGTAGAAGCCGGATTTCAAAATATCGCCAAACAAGTAACTTTAATTTTCTTGCTTGGGATGGTGGTGGCCTTAGTTCCGATCGGGAACGGGCTTTCTTCTTCCATCTCCTTCATCGACGTCGGCCAGGGGGATTCGACCTTGATCGTCAAAGGCTACGAGGCCGTCCTCGTCGATACGGGCGGGAACCTCTCCTTCGATATGGCGGAGGAGGTCCTGATCCCCTATTTCCGGAAGGAAAGGATCAGCCGGCTCAAGGCCTTGGTCATTACACATGACGACTATGACCACGCGGGGGCCAAGGACTCGCTTCTTTCATCCTTCAAAGTGGAACGGGTCCTCGATGAGCATCGGGATTTCCCCTTTTCCTTCGCGGGCGTCACCCTTACTTCCCTCAATCCCGGAGGGTACGGTGATTCCAACGAGGATAGCCTGGTTCTGAGTTTGACCCTTGGGGGCGATTCCTATCTTTTGACCGGGGATGCCGGGGAGAGGGCCGAGGCGGCGATGCTGAAGTCCGGGGTTGAATTGAAACACGACGTCCTCAAGGTCGGCCATCACGGAAGCGACACCTCTTCGAGCCCGGCCTTCCTCGAAGCCGTGGCCCCAAGGACCGCGGTCATCTCGGTCGGTAAGGGGAACCGTTACGGCCATCCGACCGACAAGGTCCTGAGGCGGTTGCGGAAGATCGGGGCGGAAATCCGCCGGACCGACGAGGAAGGGACCATCGTCTTCCGTTATCTCTTCGGTCGTCTTCCCCTGCCTTTCGTCCTAGTTAGAGGCGGCTTTGGGGCCTATAATGCCCCCGATGATCCACGTCGTCTATTCGCCCCAGCCCAAGATGGCGGAAAAGGGGCTCGAGAAGCTCCTTGGCCCTTCGAAGGAGAACGCCATTTCCTTCGATCCCCGGGAAGAACGTCTTTTGGACTTAGTGGCCGAGCTCGAGGCCGTCCCCCTTGACGGAAGCAAGAAAGTCGTCGTCACCGGCGACCTTTCCTTCCTCGACAAGGCCCGGGTGACTTTGGCGGTAAAAGGCGATGACGCCGAGGCTTTCTATGATTATCTAAGCAACCCGATAGAGGATTGTGACCTCTATATCCTTTTATTCGAAGAAGAGCCCAATCCCAAAAGCAAGTTCGGGGTCGCCCTCAAGAAAGGCGGGGCCAAGTTCCACCAGGTCAAGGACTTCGACCGTTCTGCGTGGCTAAGCTACATCCCCTCTTACCTCAGCAAGCGTGGTTCCGACATCGAAGCGGCCGCGGCCGAACTCCTTTACGAAAGGACGGGCGGGGACTACGCCCTCTTCCTAAACGAAGCGGAGAAACTCTTGGCGTACGCCAATGGCGAAACCATCACCCTCAATAACGTCGAGGAACTGGTCCACGAGCCCCTCGACGAGGATGCCTTCCACCTCTTCGACGCCATCTTGGCCAAGGACAAGGCCGGGGCCTATGGCCTCCTGGCCAACTTGACCAGGAAGCCGGGCCAGGAAGTGACCCTCATCCATACCCTTTCGGCCCAGTTCGAGTTCCTTCTCCGTTGCCTGTCCTTGTCGCGTGAAGGGCTATCCGAGTCCCTGATCGCCAGCCAGCTGCGTTCCCATCCATACCGGGTCAAGATGAGCCTCAGGAAGGGGAGGGGTTATGACGAAAAGGCGGTCTCGAAGATCCTCCATGACCTCTATAAGGCCGAAAAGGCCATCTTCGAAGGGAGCAAAAAGGGCAGCGACGCCCTCTTCCTCTTCATCGAGGAGGCCCTCGCTTGAAGATCGTCCTCCTTTCCGATACCCATGGGGACGAGCATCTAGCAGAAGCCGTCTATCTAAGGGAACAAGGGGCCGATTGCTATCTCCACTTGGGGGATTCGGAACTTCCCCCGAGTGAAATCGCCCCCTTCGTCGGGGTCAAGGGCAACTGCGACCATTTTGGCGGTTACCCCTTAGAAAGGAAGATCAAGACCCCCTTGGGTTTTCTAAAAGCCACCCATCGGCCCCCCGAACCCTCCTTGCTTTCAAAGGAAAAAGACATCGCCATTTATGCCTTTGGCCATACCCATGTGAGGATGTTCAAGAAGGTCGGGAACCTTTGGCTCATCAATCCGGGGTCGGCCTTATTGCCGCGCGACGGCCTAGCACCTTCCTATTGCGTCCTCGTCATCGAGGACGGCAAAGTCGAAGCCGTCTTCAAGGACATATAAGCAAAAAAGGCGCCGAAGCGCCTTACTTTTTTAGATGCCGAAACTTACTTCAGGCCGTTGACGAGGACCTGGAGGCTGCTCTTGTGGCGGGCGGCGTTGTTCTTGGAGATGATCTTGTCGCCGGCGAGCTTGTCGAGATGCTTGAAGGCAGCGGGGAGGGCCTTGAGGGCTTCCTCCTTGTTCCCGGCCTTGACGGCTTCCTCGACCTTGCGGACGTAGGTGTGGCAGGCGGCCTTCTTGCTGGAGTTGGCGAGGTTTTTCTTCTCGTTGGTCTTGTTGCGCTTGATCTGCGATTTGATGTTTGCCATGTTATGCTCTTTCCTTACTTAAAAAATAATGCTTTTCTTTCGCGGACGTATTCTAAAGAATATCGCGCCATAAAGCAACTAAAAGGGGACCCCAACTATTTTCTTTTCTTCAAGAGGTAGAGGACGAAATCCTCGGGGGTGAGGAGCTTGCCGTAGTTTTCCTCTTCCAGTTCAATGCCATAACGGGAGTTGATTTCCGCCACCATGGCGACGTAGCTCATCGAATCCCCACCGAGGTCGGCTCCGAAGTCGCTTTGGGCCTTGACCTCCTCGGGGGAAAGAGCCAGGGTTGAGGCGAAGAAGCCTTCGATTTCCTTGAGCAGGCTTTCGACTTTTTCCTTCGGATAGGCCTTGAGTTTTTCGGAAGTGTCGTCCTTCTTGTTCTCGACCACCGTACTGAAGATGTCGACGTAGTCCTTGCTCCCTTCTTCGATGGCCTTGGCCACCGCCAGGCGCTTGACCTTGATGCCGTTGGCTAGAGGCAAGGGTGTCAAAGACATATAAAGCCGATTGACCCTGGAGAAGGGGTTGAGCTTGGCGTTTCTTTCCTTGAAGTCGGCCTTGAGGGCTTCGACGTCGTAGGAAGAGGGATCCTTTTCGTAGACGAGGCAGATGTCCTCGTCCTTGCCGTTCCCGTTCTTGACCCCGAGGACGCTGAGGCGCAAGGTCCCCTTGAGGCCCCGGAAGTGTTCCTCGAGTTCGTCGGGATAGACGTTTTCCCCGTTCCCGTTGATGATCGTCTCCTTGAGACGGCCCCGGATGTAGACCCGTCCGTCTTCGTCGATGTCGACGAGGTCGCCGCTATGGAAGAAGCCCTCCTCGTCGAGGGGGGTCTTGGAAAGCTTCCCGCCGATGATCTCTTCTTTATGGACGTAGGGGCTCTTGATCAAAAGTTCCCCGTTTTCGTCCCTCTTGTAGGTCACCCCGTAGAAGGGGAGACCGACCGAGTCCTTGAGACGGACGACCGGATCGGTACTCAGTTCGACCGAGGTGATCCCGACTTCCGTCATCCCGATCCCGTTATGGAGGGGATAGCCGAGGCCTTCCAAGGTCTTGTGCGTTTCTTCGCTCAAATAGCCGCCCCCGGAAATCAGGAAGTAGGGAGAGGGGCCGAGGACCCGTTTCTTGAGGAGGCGGTTGAAGAACTTGGTGGTCGGAATAAAGCCTGCCTCCTTCTTGCTGATCTCCCGGCGGTTGTAGGCGGCCATGGCGGCGTAATAGGCTTGGAGCTTCTCGCTTTGCTTCTTCATGCTCCGTTCGACCAAGGTCGAGATCTGGTCGAAGAGCATCGGGACCGAGAAGACGTGGGTGCACTTGCCCTTTTTGACGGCGTCGAGGAGGTCCTTGCTCGAGATCGAGGTCGGATAGACGAGGTTCTTGTGGTAGAAGGTGAACCACAGCAAGACGGCGACGAGGCCGAAGATGTGGTGGAAGGGGATCATGGCCAAGATGTTGATCTTCCCTAGCTTCATCAACTCGCGGTTACGGCCCGGGACGACGAGGGCGGCCCTGATCTGGTGGCAGAAATCTTCGCCGTTATAGACCATGATGCGGGAGGCTCCGGTGGTCCCGGAGGTGCAGAGGTAGACGTGGTCGGCCCATTTGCCGATTTCCCCCTTCCCGGCTTTCTTGAGGTCGCGGAGGCGGTAGGTCGCCACCTCGTAGTCTTCTTCTTCGTTGACGATGATGGCCTTGGCCCCGGCTTCCCCAAGGAGGACCGCGGTCTTTTCCCTTTCCTGCCGGTAATCAAGCAAGAGGGGACGGTGGCCCGACATCAAAATCCCGAAGAACAGATAGGGCCAGGCCGGGAGGTTCTTGATCTTGAGGCCGATCGGCTCATCGTAGGGGATGTCCTTGAAGAGGGCCGATAGATAGGACCCGTAAAGGAGGGCGTACTCGTTGTATTTCTTGTAGTCGTAATGCCTGATTCGACCGTCTTCGTCGAAATAGGTGACCGCCCGCTTGTTGGGCTCGTCGACGCACATCTCATAGATATGCTTGAGGGTCGGACCCTCGCCCTTGAAAAGATCGCCGCTTCTTTCGACGAATGACACGAGGGCATCGTGTTTGCCGTTAACTTCACTCATGGGGTTTCTTCCGGCGGCATTATATAATCTAACGGCAAAAGAAACACGATGGCTTTGAATGAATGTACGGCTGACCGCCTGAAGGTCTTATATCTCGGAACCCCGAAGATGAGCGCGACCCTCCTCGAGGGTCTTTTGGAACTCGGTTACGACGTCATTGGGGTCGTGACCCAGGAAGACGCCCCGGTGGGGCGGAAGAAAATATTGACCCCCTCGCCGGTCAAGGAAGTGGCCCTTCGCCATAACCTCCCGGTCTATACCCCGGCGAGGATGAAGGAGGAATATCCCCTTTTCAAGGACCTCGACATCGACCTCATCCTGACCTTTGCCTACGGCCAGATCGTCCCCGGACCCTTCTTGGATTACGCCAAAATCGGGGCCTACAACTTCCACGGCTCGATCCTGCCCCGTTATCGGGGTGCCGCGCCGATCCAAAGGGCCCTGATGGCCGGGGAAGGGAAGACCGGGGTCTCCCTCATGAAGATGGTCGAGAAGATGGATGCCGGCGAGGTCTACGCCATCGAGGAAATAAAGATCCTAGAAGACGACGACTACGGGACCATCTGCGAGAAGATGGCCCTTGCCAGCATCAAGCTGGCGGCCGGCCCCTTGCTCGAGGTCGCTTCCGGAACCCTTGGGGGCAAACCCCAGGACGAGAGCCTCGTCACCATCGCCAAGAAGATCAAGAAGGAAGACGAGGCTTTGCCCATCGATAGACTCAACGGCCTTGAAGCCTTCAATTACGTCCGGGCCCTGTCCCCGACCCCCGGGGCCTACGTCCCCTTCGAGGGCGGAAACCTCAAGATTTTCAAGTCCAAGCCTAGTACGGCTAGCCTACCGTTTGGTAGTCTGAAATATCAGAATGGGCGCCTTCTTTTGGGTTTACGGGAAGGAAGTTTGGAACTCTTGGAAGTCCAGCTTTCCGGTAGCAAGAAGATGGCGGCCTCAGCCTTCGTCAACGGCCACCGGGCCCTCTTCCTTTAAGACAAGATGGATCTCCCTTTTTTCCGTCTAAGCGTCCACCAGTTGGTCGACTTTTTGTTACGGGAAGGGGACATCGACAATAGGATCTACAACCTCTCATCAATGGAGGAGGGGACCCGCCTCCACGAGGAATACCAAAGGACAAGGCCCGGTAGTTACACCGCCGAATTGCCCCTCAAGGAAACCTTCGTCCGGGAAAGGGGGACGATCGAGCTCTCCGGCAAGGCCGACGGTTTGGACTTCGACCTTTCGGGGACCCCGGTCATCGAGGAAATCAAGTCGACGGTCGATGACCTCGACCACTTCGCCTCGGTCCAGGCCAAGTGGCACTTCGCCCAGGCCGAGTGCTACGCCCTCATGTACCTCCATGCCCATCCCGAGGTCCAAAAAGCCCACATCCGCCTCATTTACCTAAGCCAGACCGATTCCAAGAAAAAGGCCAATCGAAGCGAGCACCTCAGCCTAAAAGAACTCGAGGAGAAAGTCGGGGGCTACCTCGACGACTACCTCGACTTCTTCGCCGGGGCCGCCGCCCTCAAGGAAGAAAGGAACAAAAGCCTTCAAAGACTGACCTTCCCCTTTCCTTCCTATCGCCTGGGCCAGCGGGAGATGATGAAGGCCGTCTATCGGACGGCGAGGGATGGGGCCTACACCCTGATCGAGGCCCCGACCGGGGTCGGGAAGACGGTCAGCGCCCTCTATGCCGCCCTGAAATCCCTATCACTCGGGGAGTACGAACGCCTCTTTTACTTCACGGCCAAGACGACCGGGGCCAAGGCGGCCGAGGACACCCTCGACTTATTAAGGGAAGAAGGGGCCCGCCTTTCCCATTCGAGTTTGATCGGGAAGGAAAGGATGTGCCTCACCCCCGGGGCCTCCTGCAATCCCGACGAATGCCCCTACGCCAAGGACTACTATCCGAAGATGAGGGCGGCGGTCAAGGAACTCTATGGGAAACGCGAGGATTTCTCGGCCAAATTTGTGAAGGAATACGGAGAGGAAAAGGGGATGTGCCCCTTCGAGCTTTCCCTCGACCTCAGCCTTTATAGCGACGTCGTGGTGGCCGACTACAACTACCTCATCGATCCCTTGGCCCGCTTGGCCCGTTATTTCGTCGAAAGTGATTCTTCCGCCACCTGTTTTGGCTTGTTCGATGAAGCCCATAACCTGGTGGAAAGGGGACGGGAATGCTATGGGGCCACCCTTTCCCTCTTTCCGATCAAGGGGGCCAAGAAAGACCTGAACAAAGCCGGTTACCGTTCCTCGGCGAGGGCCCTCGGCAAGGTCGAGAAGGCCTTCGAGGCCCTCGGAGGGGAGGAAGAGGTCAACGACAAGGAACTGGTCAATGCCATCTTGGCCTACGAGGAAAAGCGACGGGCCGAGGAAAAGAAGAAGGGGCGCGAGGCCTCCCTCCTTTCGATGGAAGGCGAAGAAGAAAAGGAGACCCATCTCGCCCCCTTCCCGAGAACCGCCAAGGAAGTGGGACGCGACCTCCACCGCTACGCCGTCATCGCCGAGGAATATTCCGAAGGCTCGAAGCTCCTCCTTGAAGGCGATAAGGGTCATCTCCATCTGACCCGCCTTTGCCCCGATCCCTCGGTCTTCCTCGAGGAAAGCCTCGGCCTCCTCAAGGGGGCGGCCCTCTTTTCCGCCACCTTGACCCCGATGGACTTCTATAGTGCGGCCATCGTCGGGGAAAAGGCCAAGGCCATCTCCTTGCCTTCGCCCTTCGACAAATCCCACATGGCCCTTTACATCGCCCCCTTGGGCCTAAGGTACCGCCAAAGGGAAGAAAGTTTTGACCAGGTCATCGAAATGCTCGAGACCTTCGTCAGTCAAAAGACCGGGAATTACCTGATCTTCTTCCCGAGTTTCGAATACCTGGAAAAGGCCGAGGAGGCCTTGGAAATCAATGGGAAAGTCCTGGTCCACCACCGGGGAATGGAAGAAAGGGAAAAGGCCGCCTTCCTTAGGGCCTTCAAACCCTCCCCCAAGGAAACGACGGTCGGCCTTTCGGTCCTCGGCGGCTCCTTCTCGGAAGGGGTCGATCTGGTCAGCGACCGCCTGATCGGGGTCGCGGTCGTCGGCCTCGGCCTCCCTGGCGTTTCGAAGGAAAGGGAAGCGATCCGCGAGCATTACGAGGAAAAGGACGGCAGCGGTTATTACTCGGCCTATCTGGCCCCCGGCCTCAACAAGGTCTTCCAGGCCGTCGGACGCCTCATCAGAAGCGAGGACGACCGCGGGGCGGTCCTCCTCATCGACGACCGTTACCGGGGTCGCAACCTCGTCCTCCTCCAAGAGCATTACGGGAAGGCCATCTATGTTCACTCGACGGAAGAACTGAGGGCCCTCTTAGGTGATTTTTACCAAAAGGGCCAATGAAGGGTCCGATTTTCAGGCCTAGACCCACTCCCTTCCTAGCGCCCACGCGCCTCTACGCGTATAATGCCTCGCATGGCCTTCAGCAAAGACAAGATCCGGAACTTCTGCATCATCGCCCACATCGACCACGGGAAGTCGACCTTGGCCGATCGGATTTTGGAACGGACCGGCACGGTCGAGGCTAGGCTTCTGAAGCCCCAGATGCTCGATTCGATGGACCTCGAACGGGAGAGGGGCATTACCATCAAGCTCAACGCCGTCTCGCTTACCTACAAGGCCAAAAACGGCGAAACCTATCTCTTCAACCTCATCGACACCCCCGGGCACGTCGACTTCTCCTACGAGGTCTCGCGGAGCCTTTCGGCCTGCGAGGGGGCCTTGCTGGTCGTCGATGCCACCCAAGGTGTCGAGGCCCAGACCCTGGCCAACGTCTATTTGGCGGTCGAGGCCGACCTCATGGTCATCCCGGTCATCAACAAGATCGATTTGCCAAGCGCCGACATCAACGCCTGCAAGAAGGAAATCGAGGAACGGATCGGGATCGGCTGTGCCGACGCGTGTCTGGTCAGTGCCAAAACCGGCCAGGGGGTCGACGGGGTTTTGGAAAAGATCGTCGAACTGGTACCCCCGCCATCGGGGAAGGACGAGGATCCCCTTAGGGCCCTCGTCTTCGATAGCCATTACGATTCCTACCGCGGGGTCGTGGCCAACATCCGGGTCAAGGACGGCAAGGTCAAGGAAGGGGACACCATCTATCTGATGGAAAGCAAGAAGTCCTACCTCGTGACCGAGGTCGGGGTCAGGACCCCGGACGAAGTGCGGACCGGGGAACTCGGCGTCGGGGAAGTGGGCTATCTGGCCGCCTCGATCAAGGACATCCATGACCTTTTCCCGGGCGAGACCATCACCTTGGATGCCAACCGGGCCAAGGAACCCCTGCCCGGTTTCAGGAAGGTTTCCCCGATGGTCTATTCGGGCCTATATCCGAGTGACTCCAAGGATTACGAAAACCTCAAGGAAGCCCTCGAAAAGCTTTCCTTGAACGACGCCTCCCTTTCCTTTACCCCGGAAAATAGCAAGGCCCTCGGCTTTGGCTTCCGTTGTGGCTTCCTCGGCCTCCTCCACATGGATGTCATCCAGGAGCGGCTCGAAAGGGAATACGGCCTCGACCTCATCCTGACCGCCCCGAGCGTCGTCTATTTGGTCCACCTGACCGACGGGACCTCCAAGTACATCTCCAACCCGAGCGACCTCCCGGATCCGAGTAAGGTTTCGAAGATCGAAGAACCTTACGTTAGGGCCTCCCTCATGACCCCGAAGGAATA
Organism: uncultured Bacilli bacterium; assembly: GCA_944363565.1. GTDB lineage: Bacteria > Bacillota_I > Bacilli_A > RFN20 > CAG-826 > UBA4951. Next base: position 456,396 of record CALVUI010000001.1, on the reverse strand, counting down.
CGTCGGGGCGGTGATGGAGCTCTGCGAAAAGCGGCGCGGCATCTACCAGGACCTCGTCTATTTCGACGACTACCGCCAGGAAGTCAAATACCTCTTGCCCCTAAGCGAGATCATCTATTCCTTCTTCGACCGCCTCAAGTCCTCGACCAAGGGCTATGCCTCCTTGGACTACGAGTTCGACGGTTACCGCGAAAGCGATCTGGCCAAAATGGATATCCTCCTCAATGGGGACACCATCGACGCCCTCTCGAGCATCGTCTACCGTCCCGATGCCTATAGAAGGGGCCTCAAGACCGTCAGCAAGTTAAAGGAAATCATCCCGCGCCAGCTCTTCGAGGTCCCGGTCCAGGCCGCCATCAACGGCAAGGTCATCGCCAGGGCCGACATCAAGGCCGTCCGGAAAGACGTCCTGGCCAAGTGCTATGGTGGCGACATCTCCAGGAAGAAGAAACTCCTCGAGAAGCAAAAGGAAGGGAAGAAGCGGATGAAGGCGGTCGGGAGCGTCGAGGTCCCGCAGGAAGCCTTCATGAGCGTCCTCTCCTCGGAAGAAGAATGAAGGCCGATCCTAGGTGATTCGGCCTTTTTCGATGCGAATTTGGTAGTTTTTCGGTAGTTCGGCTATATACTTGTGCCATGGAAGTTTCCACCCAGGCCGTGAAGTTCACCGACGAGTCCTATTTGAGCCGCAAGGCGCTTAGGCGCGTCATGGGGATGGGCGGCGTCGACTACATCTGGCAGGAGGTGGTGAGTTACCGCAATGCCAATTCGATCGGTTTCAGCCCCTTCAAGACCATCGGGGGCCATCCCTTCCACCTGACCCTCACGCCCGCCATCAAGAAGAAGATCGACGAGGCCGAAAAGGCCCTAGAGGCCCTGACCGCTTCGCTCGGCTCGACCGAAGGGGCTAGTAGAAACGCCCTGAGGCGGACCTACATGTTCCCGGCCCTCCAAGGAATTAGAGCCGGGGAAGGGGTCAGCGTCAGCGACTCCGCCCTCAAGGCCATGTTAAGCGGCCGCTACGAAGACGAGGATCCGACGGGCCGCGGGATCTACGCCTACCTCAAGGCAGTCGATGCCTACTTCGCCCTCGGGGGCCCTAGCGGCGAGGACTTTTTGCCCGATGCCTTGGCTAGGATGGAACTGACTCCCGAATTGACCTCCTTCTACCGTCACGAAGATCCGAAGCGCCTCTACAACATCGGGGGTCTCGACTCCGTCTACGGCTTCGCCCCCTTCGGCTCGATCGAGGTTTTGATGGAGGACATGTACAAGGGCCTCGAAGCCTCGGGGGCCTCGCCTCTGGTCAAGGCCGTGGCCGCCTCCTTCTTCGCCGACAACGTCATGCCATTCGCGCGTCACTCCTTCGAGTGTGCCGTCCTCTTGGGACTCCGCTACCTCGAGTCCGAGGGTTTCGGAAAGGCGGCCTACTATTTGCCCTTATCGCAATTCCTCAAGAAGGACTCCCGTTACCAGGAAGCCGGGGCCGAGACCCAGAAGACCGGCGACCTGACCTACATGGTTTTACTGGCCTGCCAGATTTTGACCCCTCTAGCCGAGTCCCTCTTCCAGGAAGGGCAGAAGGAAAAGGTCGAGGTCTATCGTCCGGAATATCGGCGGTTGGACCCGCAAGAACAAAACGAAGCGGCCCTCCGCGGGATCCTGAAGGAGATCGAGACCAAGCCGGAAGAACAGCCGGTCCCGGAAGTCAGGGAAGAACCCGCGATCGCCAAAGAAGAAACGGTCTCCGAAACCAAAGTCGAAGAACCCCTTCCTAGGGAAGAGGTCATGTTGGAAGAGGAAGAAGAACCCGTCCCGGCCGAAACCCCGAAGAAGGAAGAACCAAAGACGGTCCTGCCGCGCCTTTCGCCCAAGGACGTCGGGAAGGCGGCTTTGCCTAGAGGCTACCAAAATGAGCCCGAGGCCCTAAGCGAAAAGGAGGCGAGGGACTACGCCCGTTACCTCCTTGAGACCAACCCGGCTCTCAGCAAGGGGCAGGCCCGCTTCTACGCCTTCCATTGCACGATGGGGCGTTACTACGTCATCCAGCAATACAAGAAATTCAACCGCTGCGCCTATGAAACGGCCCGCACCTCCATGGATAAACTGGCCAGCGAGGGCTATTATTCCAAGATGCAGGTCAAGAACAAATTCGTCTATACCCCGAGTCAAAGAGGAGAAAACAAATGAACATCTTCACCCTTTCCGCCGCCTTCTGGAGCAACCCGGCCGTCATCATCGTCGGACTCTTGCTCATCTTCGGCGTCATCGTCGCCGCCGTCATCCTGGTCAAGAAGTACGTCAAGCCCTTCCAGAACACCGAAAAGCCCAAAAGCGACAAGGAAATCGCCGAGGAAGAACTCAACCGCCTCCTGGTCGACGTCGATGACGAGGGGACCAAGAAGGAAATGGAAACCTACGCCAAGGAGATGAACAAGCAAAGCAAGAAGGAAGTCCCGCCGACCCCGGAAGAGGCGGCGGCCGAAAACATGGCGCGGATCCTCGAACCCGTCGAGGACGAAAAGACGATCCAGGCCATGGAAGAATACGACGAAAGCCATAAAGAAGAGGAGAAGTGAGATCGGCTCCTCGTCCCTCTACGTCCATATCCCCTTCTGCCAGACCCTCTGCGGCTACTGCGACTTCGTGAAGGGCTATTACCGCGAGGATTATGCGGACCGCTACCTCGCGGTTCTTTTTAACGAAATCGCCTCCTATGGAAAGGGTCCCTACAAGACCATCTACGTCGGGGGTGGAACCCCGAGCGTTTTGAATCTTCGACAAACGAAGACCCTTTTGGACGTCCTCGCCCCAATGCTCGAGAAGGGTGGGGAGTTCACCTTCGAAGGCAATCCCGAGTCGATCGATGAGGAAAAGGCCCACTTTTATGCCGCTTATGGGGTCAACCGCGTCTCCCTCGGGGTCGAGTCCTTCAGCCCGCGTCTATTGAAGTTGATGGGCAGACACCACACCGGAGACGACGTCTTCAAAGCCGTCTCGGCCCTGAGGAAAGCCGGGATCGATAATTTGAATTTGGACATAATTTACGGCCTCCCGGGGGAGACGATGGAGGAACTACAATCCGACATCAAGACCCTTCTTTCCTTCAAGGTCCCCCATCTATCGAGTTATTCCCTCACCGTCTCTCCCCATACCTCTTTTTATAACAAAGGATATGAGGAGCCCTCCGGCGATGCCTCGGCGGCCTTTTACGAAGAACTCCTTTCAACCCTTCGACAAGCCGGTTATCAAAGGTACGAGGTCAGCAATTTCGCCTGGCCCGGTTTTGAGAGCCGGCACAACCTCGTCTATTGGCAGGACCTACCCTACGTCGGGGTCGGGATCGGGGCGGCCGGCTACCTCGGGGGAAGGCATTATCAGAACACCAAGAGCCTGACCTCCTATCTTTCCCATGGCCCCGAGCCGGTCTATGAGGAAGAACCGAGCCTACAAGACAAACTCGAATACTACTTCCTCACCAACCTCCGTTTGGCCAAAGGCTTTGCCCTCGGGGACTTCGCCACCCGTTTTGGCTTTTCCTTCCTTGACCGATATAAGGAAAAGTATCCCAAGCTCGTGGAGGAGGGGCTTTTGGAGGTGGGGGAGAATGGCCGGGTTTCTTGCACCGACCGCGGAATAATGCTCCTTGATAGGGTCCTAGTTGCGCTATACTGAAAAAGATGGGAATCGCACGCTACGAAAAACGTCTACTGGCCTACCTCTTCGATGAGGTTTTGGCTTGCCTCTTCGGGGTCGGGATCGCCATTTTGATGTACCACTTCGAAGTCCTCGGCGAATCGATCTTCCTCATCGCCGTCCTTTCCTGCGTCTTCGCCTATTTGGTTTATGTCTTCCTATGTACGCTCGTGAGCGCCCTCAGCGGCGGCATGACCTTCGGTTTCATGGTGGCCGGCATCAAGGCCATCCATAGCGACGGTTCGCCCTTCACCCTCCGCGACGCCTTCATCAGGGCCGTGACCAAGGGCCTCCTCCCGGCGGTCCTCGCCAATGCCGTCTACATGCTGGCCGTCCATAGCCAACGCTCGATCTTCGACCGCCTGAGCGACACCCTGGTCATCGACAAGCGCCGGAGATAGGGCAGAAGACCCAGTCTACAGCGATTAATAGCCCGGCAAATTGGCCGGGCTTTTTGATGCCCGGACCTTCGTGAAAGAGGGATAGGGGATCCGTTTTCGCCCCCATTAACGGAAGAAAATAGCGCGGATATAGTTTTCTTTCGAATTATTAGCACTCTGATATTGACAGTGCTAAAGAGGATGCCCATAATACGCTTGGCATTTGGGAAGACCGAGTGCCAATTAAGCCTATGACCCGCGAAGACACGATATTGAAAATGATAGTGGAACGCTACGTCGCGACCGGGGTTCCGGTCGGTAGCAAGGTCCTGGTCGAGGAGAACGGCCTCGACTGTTCTTCGGCCACGGTGAGAAACTGCATGGCCGATCTGGAAAAGGCCGGTTACATCGAAAAGCCGCATACGGCGGCCGGTAGGGTACCGACGGCCAAGGGCTACCGCTATTACATGGAAAACCTCAAGACCTCCTCGGTCGAAGAGGAAGTGCGCTTCGCCGTGGCCAAGATCCTCGACGAGAAGACGAAGTCGGTCGAGGAAGTGATGGAAAGAAGCTGCGAGATCCTCAGCGACCTCACCAACCTAGCCTCCGCCGTCCTCGGCAGCAAAGCCGAGGAAGAGCGCCTGGTCTCGGTCCAAGCCGTCCCCATCGCCTCCAAGACCGCGACCTGCCTCTTCGTCACCGATACGGGCTATGTCGAAAACAAGACCTTCGTTTTGCCGGAAGGAGTCAAGGCCGAGGACCTCGTCAAAGGGGTCTCGCTCCTTAGCTCCCGCCTCTCCGGGACTCCCGTCGGGGAGATCCCCGAGAAGATGGAGGCCCTCCGCCCCGTCCTTCAGAACTACCTCATCGGAAACGACGCCATCTACAGCGCCGTCCTCGAGGCCTTCGTGAAGTTCGCGGGCGAGAGGATGTCCCTCTACGGCAAGAAGGCCCTCATCGACCAGCCCGAATTCAGCCATGACGCCGACAAGATGAAGCGTCTGATCTCCTTCCTCGATGATCCGGAAGCCCTCAGGGGCGTCCTCGAGAAGGGGACCGACGTCGATGGGGTCCAGGTGAGCCTCGGGGACGAAAAGGAGGGCCTCGAAGACCTCGCCATCGTCTCCAAGGAGGTCAACATCCCCGGGAACTCCGGGGCCTCGATCTCGGTCCTCGGACCCAAACGGATGGATTACGCGAGGATCAGCGCCATCCTCAAATACATGGCCCAGGCCATCGACGAATACTTCGGCAAAGGAGGTAACTGATGGAAGAAGAAAAGAAAGAAGGGCTCCAAGAAAACGGAGCCGAAGTAGAAGACAAAAAGGAAAAGAAATCGCGGAAGGAAGAAAAGCTCCTCCGCAAGATCGAAGAGCTCGAAGCCGCGGTTGCCCATTGGAAGAACGAGTACTACCGGGTTTACGCCGATACCCAAAACCTCCGCAAATCCTTGGAGGAAGATGGGAAAAACGCCATCAAATACCGGGCCGAGGGCTTCCTTGAGGAACTGATTCCGGCCCTCGATGCCTTCTATAGCGCCCTCCAGGCCAATAGCACCTCGCCGGAAGTCGAGAACTACAAGATCGGCTTCTCCTACATCTACCGCCAGATCGTCTCGGCCCTAGAGAGCGAGGGCTTCAAGGAAATCGAGCCCAAGGTCGGCGATCCCTTCGATCCCCGCTTCATGCACGCCCTCGATACAGAAGAGAGCGAGACGCCGGGGAAGGTCGCCAAGGTCCACGCCAAGGGGTACCAACTCAAGGACCGCCTGGTCAAACCCGTCATGGTCACCGCCACCGTCCTCAAGGCGGAAACCAAAGAAGATCACCAACAAGAAAACAAAGACGAACAAGCCCACAAGGCTTAAGGAGAATAAATCACTATGGCAAAGGAAATCATCGTCGGTATCGACCTCGGTACCACCAACTCCGTCATCTCATACATGCAGGCCGACGGCAAGGTCAAGGTCATCCCCAACCCCGAAGGCACCAACACCACCCCCTCGGTGGTGGCCTTCAAGGCCGACGGGGAAACCATCGTCGGCAATGCCGCCAAGCGTCAGGCCCTCACCAACCCCGACACCGTCCGTAGCGCCAAGCGCCACATCGGGACCGGGGACAAGTTCCACATCAATTGCCTGAACAAGGACTTCACCCCCCAGGAAATCAGTTCCAAGGTCCTGGCCTACATGAAGGACTACGCCGAGAAGAACCTCGGGCAGAAGATCAACAAGGCCGTCATCACCGTCCCGGCCTACTTCAACGATGCCCAGCGTCAGGCCACCAAGGACGCCGGCACCATCGCCGGCCTCGACGTGGTCCGGATCATCAACGAACCGACCGCTTCCTGCTTGGCCTATGGGCTTGAAAGCAAGAAGGCCGGCAAGGTCTTGGTCTTCGACCTCGGCGGCGGGACCTTCGACGTCTCGATCCTCGATATCGGGGACGGGACCTTCGAAGTCCTCTCGACCTCCGGCGATACCAAGCTCGGCGGCGACGACTGGGACAAGGTGTTGGCCGACTGGATCGCGGCCCAAATCAAGGCCGAGACCGGGGTCAGCCTCACCGACAAGATGGCCCAGCAACGCTTCCTCGACGCGGCCGAAAAGGCCAAGATCGAGCTCTCGAGCTCGCTTGAAACCACCATCTCTTTGCCCTTCATCGGGATGGGGAGCAACGGCCCCATCAACTGGGAAGGGAAGTTGACCCGCGCCAAGTTCCAGGACATGACCAAACACCTCTTGGAACGCTGCCGCGCCCCGATGGAAGCGGCCATGCGCGATGCCAAGCTCAGCTACAATGACCTCAGCGACATCCTCATGATCGGCGGCTCCATCCGGATGCCGGCCGTCCAGGAATTCGTCAAGAAGATCAGCGGCCACGAGATCAACCTCTCGGTCAACCCCGACGAGGCCGTCTCGATCGGGGCCGCCATCCAGGGCGCCGTCATCGCCGGCGACGTCAAGGACGTCTTGCTCCTCGACGTCACCCCGTTAAGCTTAGGGATCGAAACCCTCGGTGGCGTCATGACCGTCCTCATCCCGCGCAACACCACCATCCCGACCACCAAGAGCCAGGTCTTCTCGACCGCGGCCGACAACCAGCCGGCCGTCGACATCTCGGTCTACCAAGGCGAACGTCCGATGGCCCACGACAATAAGCTTCTTGGCCACTTCAACCTCGACGGGATCCGTCCGGCCCCCAAGGGCCAGCCCCGGATCGAGGTCACCTTCTCGATCGACGTCAACGGCATCGTCAAGGTCTCGGCCAAGGACCTCGACACCCAGAAGGAACAAAACATCACCATCTCGGGTAGCAACGGCCTCAGCAAGACCGACATCGACCGGATGATCAGGGAAGCCGAGGAAAACAAGGTGGCCGACGAGAAGCGCAAGGGCGACATCGAAGTCAAGAACAAGGCCCAGACCTACGTCGACGAGATCACCCGGACCCTGAACGAAAACGGGGACAAGATGGATCCTGCCGCCAAGGAGGAAGCCACCAAGATCCGCGACGAAGCCAATGCGGCTTTGGCTAGCGAAGACATCGAAAAGCTCCGGGAGATCGTCGGGCGTCTCGAAGACGCGGCCGCGATGGCAGCCAAGGCCCGGCAGGCCCAGGCCAATCCGGGAGCCGCTTCCGAAGGACCGACCAGCAATGCCGGTTCGAATAGCCAAGACGACAACGTCGTCGACGCCGACTTCACCGACAAAAAGTAAGGACAGGGGGCTCTAGCCCCCTCTCCTTGGTTAAGGGGAGGCGAATATGAAACGCGATTACTACGAAGTCCTCGGCCTCTCCAAAGGGGCGACGAAGGACGACATCAAGGCGGCTTATCGGAAGCTCGCCAAACAATACCATCCCGACCTCAACAAGGCCCCGGACGCCGCGAAGAAATTCGAGGAGATCCAGGAAGCCTATGACGTCTTATACGACGACAACAAGCGGAAGATCTACGACCAGTACGGCCAGGCCGCCTTCGAACAGGGAGCCTCGATGGGCGGGGCCGGCAATCCCTTCGCCGGGGGCTTCAACTTCGGAGGCCAGGGCTTCGGGGACGTCGACCTCGGCGACATCTTCGATTCCTTCTTCGGAACCGGGGGCCGTCGGAGACAAACCAGCACCGGGCCTAGAAAGGGCAACGATACCCTCTACCGGGTCCGCATCTCCTTCATGGACGCCGTCAAGGGGACGACCGTCAATGTCCCGGTCGACTACGAGGAACCCTGCAGCCGCTGCCACGGGACCGGGGCCGAGACCCCGGACGACTACGTCACCTGTCCCGAATGCGGGGGGACCGGGACCGTCAGGACCAGGACCCAGACCATCTTCGGGACCATGGAAAGCCAGGCCGCCTGCCCGCGCTGCGGGGGGAGCGGCAAGATCGTCCGCAAGGCCTGCTCGGCCTGCGGGGGCAAGGGCTATACAAGGATCCGCAAGACCCTGGAGGTCAAGATTCCCCAAGGCATCAATAGCGGTCAGCAGGTGAGGATCTCCGGCAAGGGCGAACGGGGCCGCAATGGCGGACCCAACGGCGACCTCTACGTCGAGATCGTCGTCGCCTCTAGCGACAAGTTCACCCGCGAAGGCAACGACATCCATAGCACCATCGAACTGAGCTTCGTCGACTGCGCCCTCGGCTGCAAGGCCGACTGCGAGACCGTCAACGGGGTCATGAGCGTCGAAGTCCCGGCCGGGACCCAGCCCGATGCCATCTTGAAGCTCAAGGGCCAGGGGGTCAGCGACCTCAGGACCCACAAACCCGGGGACCATTACGTCCACGTCAAGGTCAGGACCCCGACCAAGCTCTCGGAGACCCAGAAGTCCCTTCTAAGGGAATTCCAGGTCCAGGAAGGGAGCAAGAAGAAGGGCTTTGGGAGTTTCTTCAAGCGATAACCGACCGTTTGGTAGGCTTGATGCCGGCGTTATGCCGGCATTTTTCATATCCGTAAGGGCGAATTCGAGGTTAATTTTCCCTTGAAGTTCCCATCTACCTTCTTTTCCCCCTTTGGGGGATAATTCCATGTATGGAGAAAAAGGTAGCCCGCCCGATCGTCTTAAGTGCCTTCGGGGCCCTTTGCCTGTTCCTAGGGGCCTTTGCCTTTTTCTTCGGGAACGGGGCCTTGCTCCTCGATGCCTATAAGTGGCAAAGCGCGGTCTACGGCTACCGGGCCCTTTTCCTGGCCTTCGGGTCGGAAGCCCCCTATACCGCCTCGGGCTTCGTGACCCCGAAGATCGCGGTCATCTTGTATCTTGTGGCCTTCGTCGGCTACTTCCTGGCCTTGAGCGCCGCCGTCGACGAAAACGCCAAGAAGCGTTACGGCCTCATCATGAAAGTGACCGCGGGGCTCGGGATCCTCTCGGCCTTGCTCTTTCTCTTCTCGCACTTCGAAGTGCCGAACTCCGAAGGCTACTATCTGATCCCGGGGGATGGCTTCATCATCCCGGCCGCCACCGCCTTCATCCCGGGCGCCGTCTATTATCTCGACTTGTTGGCCAACCACTTGTTGGCTTTGAAGAAAAAGGAGGAATCCGACCATGGACAAATTCATGTATGAGGCTTTGAAGGAAGCCTACAAGGGCATCGACGCCGGGGAAGGGGGACCCTTCGGTTCCGTCATCGTCAGGAACGGGGAGATCATCGGCCGCGGCCATAACCAGGTCGTCAAGAACGCCGACCCCACCTGCCACGGGGAAATGCAGGCCATCCGCGATGCCTGCAAGAACGTCGGGAGCTTCGATCTCAGCGGTTCCACCCTCTACACGACCGGGGAGCCCTGCCCGATGTGCCTCGGGGCCATCCTCTGGGCCAACATCGAGAAGGTCTATTACGGGGCCAACATCGTCGATACGGCCGAGATCGGCTTTAGGGACGAGCGCTTCTACGAGGTGTCCTCCGATCCCGAGAAGAAGGCCGCCCTCATGGACTGTCTCGACCGGAGCGAATGCCTGGTCCTCTATCGCGATTATCTCCGCAAAAAGGGCCGGACTTCCTACTAAACCATGCCGAATTGCCGTCACTGCGGCCGCCGTATCACGAATTTCGACAAGGACCGTTGCCCCTATTGCGGCGGTACCTCCCCGATCGAGGAAAACTACGTGACGATGGATATGACCGCTTCCATCAATCCGCTTGAGGGAGGCTATGACCTCTACCATAGCAAGTCGCGCCTCCTTTGCTTTTTCCTTGCCCTCTTCCTCGGATTTTTGGGCATTGATTTCTTCTACCGCGGCTTTTGGAAGAAGGGCCTGATGGTCCTGATTCCGGTCCTTGTTTTTACCGCGGGCCTCGGGACCCTTTTGTATTTTCTGACCAGTCTTTCATTTTGGGGCTATGTCATTGTCTTGGGGGTCTTCTTCGTGATCGGGGCTCTTGGTTCCCTCCGTTACCTCTTGTCCCATTCCCATAAGGACGCTTCCGGGGAGTGGCTCCGCTGATGGAAAGGTACCTGGCCAAAAATAGGGAAGGGGACCGCCTTTATTTCGACGAGGAAAAGGCCCATCACCATTTCGACGTCAGGCGCAGGAAGGTCGGGGACCTGATCGAAGGGAGTTACGAAGGAAAGGCGTATCTATCCAAGATCGTTTCGGCCGATCCCTTCGTGGCCCTGATCGAGGAGGAAATCAAAGGGCAGGAAGGCCCGAGGGCCGAACTGACCCTGGCGTTTTCCCTGCTCCGCGGTTCCCATCATGACCTCATCCTCCAAAAGGGGACCGAACTCGGGGTTTCTTGCTTCCGTCCTTTCTTTTCGAAAAGAAGCGTCGCTTCTATCGAAAAAGGCGAAGAGAAAAAGAAGAAGGAGAGGATGGAAAAGATCGTCGAGATGGCGATCGAGCAGTGCCACCGGACCCGGGTTCCGGAAGTGAGGGAAGCGGTTCCATTTTCCAAACTCCTCGATGAGGCGGAAGGATATGACCTCTGCCTTTTGGCCGACGAAGGGCTTCTGGGTTCCCCCGACACCCTCCTCAAGGCCTTGGAAAGCGTCGAGAAGACGGATCCGAAGGTGATTTTGGTTATCGGCCCCGAAGGGGGCTTCGAAAGAAGCGAGGCCAAGCAAGCCCTTGAAAAAGACTTCCGACCGGTGTCGCTTGGACCCTCGATACTAAGGGCCGAGACGGCCGCTTTATACGGGGCGGCCCTCTTCAGTGCCCTCTACGAAGGAAGATGAACATCTACGAGTACAGCCGCCGCTACCAGCTGCCCACCAACTACTACGATTCGGAGGAGTGGAGCTATTACCGGAGCAATTCGGCGGTTTTGGCATCCCTTCCACCTTTCGAGGCCCTTCTTTCCCCGGAAAATACCTTCGAGGTGGTGAGGGCCAACCTCGTCATCCGTTCCTATTTTTCCAAAAGAAGGCTCGAGGCTTCCTACCGGGAAGGCCTTTCCGAACTGAAGAAGGATCCTTCCTTCGACCTCTATGCCCATTTGGAAAAGACCAAGAAGACCTTGCCTTACTTCCAAAAGGGGGAGGAGAAGATCTTCATCCCCTTCTTCAGCCGTTCGGTCAACCGCCTCTACCGCGAGGAGATGGGACGGCTCGACGAGCCGCCCTATGACGGACTGCTCAAAAACTACGAAGGCCTCCTGCTCGACCCCTTCGAGACCTACGGGCCCGAGCTGTATGCCTCCCTCTTTACCCGCCTCGTCCCCGTTTATCGCGGCAAAAACGGGATGAGTTTCTACGATTTCGACGCCGAGGCCCTCTATTTGCTCAACGACCAGGGAAGGCTCGACGCCGCCCTTTATTACTACGACCGCTTCTTGCCAAGCGTATCGAAGGTCAAGGTCATCGCCCGGAGCATCCCGGTTTCGGCCGCCTTCTACGAAGGGGATCGGCAGTGCTTCCTTTCCGCCCTCCTCGAAGGACGTTTGCTTAGCGCCCGTTTGCTCCACATGGCCGAGGAGGACCGCCGGAAATGAAGTTCTTTATCGAAACCCTAGGCTGCAAGGTTAATGCCTACGAAAGTGCCGCCATCGCCTCCTTGTTGGAAGAGAGGGGCCATACCCCGACCGACAAGAAGGAAGAAGCCGACGTCCTCGTCCTCAATTCCTGCGCGGTCACGGCCGAAGGGGAGCGGAAGTCCCACCAAAGGGCGCGCCAGCTCAGGCGCTCGTCCCCCGAGGCCACCCTCGTGGTCTTGGGCTGCGCCTCCCAAAAAGACGGGGAGTCCTTCCTGAAGGCCGGGGCCGATTTGGTCTACGGGACCCATCCGAAGTTTTCCTTCGTTCCTCTCCTGACCGGGAAAAGGCCGGAGGTGGCTAAGAGTTTCGTCGAAATCCCCCGCAAAACCCGCTGGGATTACGAGGAAGGAGGGAAAGCCCTCTACGAAGAAAGGGCCCGGGCCTTCCTCAAGATCGAGGACGGCTGCGACTCCTTCTGCGCCTATTGTCTGATTCCCTATCTCCGGGGTCCGGTCAGAAGCCGGGCTCCCGAAGCCGTCTACCAGGAAGCTTTGACCCTTTCGAACATGGGCTACCACGAGATCGTCCTGACCGGGATCCATCTGGGGAAGTACGGGGTGGAAGGAGTTAACCTCTCACGCCTCTGCGCCCATTTGCTCCACATCCTTCCTAGTGACGTCCGGATCCGCCTCGGTTCTTTGGAAAGCAGTGAGGTCGATGGGGAATTGCTATCGCTTTTGAAGGACAGCCAGGGGCGGCTTTGCCCCCATTTCCACCTGCCCCTCCAATCGGGATGCCAGAAGACCCTATCGAAGATGGGCCGTCCCTACGATACGTCCGATTACCTGAGGACGGTCGGGGCAATTAGACAAGCTTATCCGGGTGTCGCCATCGCCGCCGACTTCATCTGCGGCTTCCCGGGCGAGACCGAAGAGGACTTTCAAGAATCCCTGGCCTTCGTCGAAAAGGCCCACATCGACTTCCTCCACGCCTTCCCTTATTCCTCGCGCCCGGGGACGAGGGGGGCCCTCTATCCCCAGGTCGCTCCCTCGATCAAGAAGGAAAGGACCAAGGAAGCCATTGCCCTCGGCAAGAAACTGCAAGGGGAGTACGAGGCTTCCCTACTTGGCCTCGAAGACGAAATCGTGGTCGAGGAAGTCCTCGAAGATGGCTATGTGAGGGGCAAGAGCGGCCGCTACATCGATTGCACGATCTACGCTCCCAAGGCCCAAAGGAAGGGCCTCGTGAAGGGGGTTTACGGCCAATCTCTTCAAATTTCGTGAAAAAATGCGCGTTTCCCCTTTATTTTTGGAAGCGCTTTCCCGATAATCTAGGAAAAGAGGCAAACAATATGGAAATGGAAAACACCGTTGTAACCCCGGAAACCCCGGAAGCCCCCATCGAGTTTTTGGTCGCCGACAAGGCGCAGGCCCGCAAGAAGGTCAAGGCCCTTGACGTCGTCACCGGTCTCTTCGGCTTCCTGTTCGCGGTCGCCGGATTGATGCAGTTCCTCTTCATCGTTGAGTTCGATTTCTCGCGCTTCAACCTCTACAACTGGGGGTCCTTTGGGGCCTATGCCATCTTCGCCCTCCTCTCCCTCATCGTCTTGATCGTCGGGGCGGCCGGCCGTCGGCGTGGCGTCCATGTCCTTTATTACCTTCTCATCCTCCTTATGGTCGTCGGCGCTGCCCTCCAGTGCATCATCCCCAATCTCGAGGAGTTCACGAAGTTCACCCCGATCATCATCGAGGGCCTCGGCTTGGCCCTCGCCGCCGTCTTCGGCCTCATCGCCTTCTTCATGTCCTTTAGCAAGTCGAAGAGCCTGAACGTCGCGACCGGCCGTCTCTTCCTCGGCCTCATCGCCTTCTTACCGGCCTATGCCTACTTCTCGGCCGAACATATCGCCGTCTTCCCGCGCATCGTTCATGACATCCTCGGCGGGACCTTCGAGCTCCAGCCGATCTTCCAGGGCGCTACCGTCATCTTGGGACTCCTCTTCGGGGTGCTCTTCATCATCGCCCTCGCCCTCCGGCTCCTCGACCGCAATACCAACGTCGATAGCCTCAAGAAGGTCGAAGTGGTCCAGCAGGTCGTGGCCCCCGAAGGCTACGCCCCCACTCCGGCTCCGCGGAAGAAGGTCATCTGGGTCGGACGCCGCCGCGAGTGAGCATCGCTTAAATCCGTCTAAATTAGGACATTGTCTAACGCTTGGCGTTGACGATGTCCTTTTTCTTTGGTGGAATATGGCGGCAAGAAAGGAAGAACCATGGCAGTACCGTTCAGAAGGACCGGCAAAACCGCGAAGCGGATGCGCCGGAGCCACTTCAAACTCGAAGTCGAAGGAATCGTCAAGTGCCCGCACTGCGGGGCCTATGTCCAAAGCCACCGGGTGTGCCCGGAATGCGGCTACTACGACGGCAAGGACGTCCTCGGGCTCAAGAAGGAAGGCTAAAAGAAGAAGGGGCGTGGCCCCTTTTTCATTTATACGAAATGGTTTAGGATATAGGGCATGAAGCTTGAACGCTACGTCGAGGCCACCTACCTCTATAACGACGCCGGGATCGCCGAGATGCGGAACTTCCTTTTGGAAGCCGCCAAGTACCATGCCGCCGCCGTCACCGTCCCGGCCTTCTATAGCCGGATGGCCCGGCTTCTTTTGAAAAAGGGCCACACCCTGAACTACGCGGCCATCGACGTTCCGCTCGGGCTCCTCACGCCCCCGGCCAAGGCTTTTGCCGCCGCCGATGCCATCCGCAACGGGGCCGATGGGGTCGAAGTGATGGCCAATCTCGTGATGATCAAGGAAAAGGACTTCGAATATCTGAAGCGCGAAGCCCTTCTCATCAGGTCGCGCCTTCCCAACATGACCGACCTCCGTTTCGTCCTCGAGACCTCCTTGCTGACCCCGACCGAAATCGCCCACGCCGCCTTGGCTTTGAAGGAAGGCGGGGCCAACGGCATCGTGACCGGGACCGCCTATGGGAAGAGCGGGGTCAAGGAAAGCGACGTCCGTTTGCTTAGAAAGATCCTAGGACCCAACTTCTTCATCAAGGCCAGCGGGGGCATCCGCGACCTCAGCCAAGTCAGGGTTTTGTTGTCCGCCGGGGCCAGCCGGGTGGCGACCGCCAGGGCCGCCGTCTTGCTCGAAGGCTAAATGGGGATTTCCGCCATCGTCGCGGCCAGGAATGCCGCCAAATTCATGCGGATCGCCCTGCTTTCCCTCCAAAAGCAACTGCACAAGGATTTCGAAGTCATCGTCGTCGTCGATCCCTCCGAGGATCAGACGGCCCAAATCGCCGCCGAGTTCGTGAGCAACGACCGGCGTTTTTCTCTTATCGAAAACAAAACCAGGCAAGGCCTATCGATGAGCCGCTACATCGGCCTAGCTAGGGCCAATAAAGAACATGTCTTGTTCGTCGACGCCGACGACCACCTCGACCTCAACGCCTTCTCGGAGATGGAAAGCCAGATCGGGGAGGCCGACGTCTTGGTCTATGGCCACTACAAGTACCGGGGCGGAAGGAGCCTCCCTTCGAAGAACCCCCTGGCCGGGGAATTGGACGGCATCTCCGCCACCCGGAAGCTACTGGCCGATTATGAGATGCGGCCGGTCCTCTGGGACAAGCTCTTCAAACGTTCCTTGTTCGAGGGGGACATTTTGGTCCTTCCCCCGGGCCGCTTTCCCCCAAGCGGAGAAAACCTCCTCTTCCTCCTTGCCCCGATGCTACGGGCCAAGAAGGTCCTTTGCGTCACCGACCATTACTACCACCACCGCCATAACCACGATGGGTTGAGCAAGGCCCCCGGTTTGACCGATCGGGCCGAGGGGCGTTTGCTTTGCTATGAATACATCGGGGCCTACCTCCAAAAGGAAGAGCCTTCCGTATATCAGTACTTGATGGACACCATCGAACGTTACAAGTTGACCCTTTACCAGGACGTCCAACGGGACCGCCTGGCTGGACTCAGGACCTACAAGAGCTACCGCCGGCGTCTCAAGAAGGAATTAGCGGCCTACGAAGAAAGAGGCCCCTTCTCCGAAGGGGGCCTCTATGAGGGGAAGGATCTAAAGGACGTCTTGCTTACTTTTCCGCCCCGATGATCCTTAGGGAAGCGGAAGTCCCGAGGCGGTTGGCACCGGCCTTGAGCATGGCCATGGCTTCTTCCTCGCTATGGATGCCGCCGCTGGCCTTGACCCCCATGTTGGGTCCGACGGTCTTCCGCATCAGGGCCACGTCTTCGACCTTGGCCCCTGCGGTCCCAAAGCCGGTCGAGGTCTTGACGAAGTCGGCCCCGGCGTTTTTCGCGGCCTTGCAGGCTTCGACGATTTCTTCTTGATCCAGATAGCAGGTCTCGATGATGACCTTGAGGAGGATGCTACCGCAGGCTTCCTTGATGGCCCTGATTTCCTTTTCGACGTAGGCAAAGCCCCCTTCCTTGGCCTTACCGACATTGATGACCATGTCGATTTCGGTGGCCCCGTCCTTGATGGCTTCCTTGGTCTCGTAGACCTTGGTCGCGGTCGTATTGGCCCCCAAGGGGAAGCCGATGACGGTGCAGACCTTGACACTAGAGCCCTCGAGGCAGCTTTTGGCCAGGGGGACGTTTACGGGATTGACGCAGACCGAGGCGAAGCCGTAGGTTTTGGCTTCCTCGCAGAGTTTGGTGATGTCTTCCTTTTTGGCGGTGGCCTTCAAAAGGGTGTGGTCGATGTAACGGGCGATCTTGTCCATAATTTCCTCCGCCCTAATTCTAGCAAGAAGGAGGGGAAGGAGGGACTTGACAAAAATTTTCTCCTCCAAGGCCGTTCTTGGTGTATAATCACGCAGGTCCGGCGCCCACCTCGTGGGGCCGCCGTTAGCAAAGGTTAGGTGAAGAATAGGAAATGACCGTCAAAACGACCGTCAGGGAAGGGGAGAGCCTCGACGAAGCCCTCCGCCGCTGGAAACGCTCCGTCAACAAGTCCGGGGTGCTTCTCGAAACCCGTAAGCGCGAGTTCTACCTCAAGACCGCCCTTCGGCGGAAGATGAAGAGCGAACTGGCCCGCCGGAAGAAGTTCTAAGCCTTCCTCGTACTTAGTGGAACATACCGCCCGATCCCGGGCGGTTTTCCTTTTCAGCAGCCCTCTTTCTTAACTTTTCCCCGCTCTCTTTAGGAGCCTTCTTCCTTTTGGAAGCGACCCAAAACATTAGTTGAGGCCTAACCTAGTTTTTTTGGCATCGGGAATGTTTTATCCCGAATCATGATAGCGCTTTCTGAAACCGCTTACTTTTCCTCTTGCAACTCGTCCGTCCTCGCTTAATATATAGCCATGTTGAGATTAAATTGCAAAGCGACGCGGCTCTTTGCCGAGCGTGTCGCCAAACAATTTGGAAAGGAGCTAATTTAATGTTCAACAAGAAAGTGGGGATGCTGGCCCTCGTCGCCGGTACCGGGCTCATGGCCCTTGCCGGCTGCGGTCCGACCGGCCCCGTCTACGACCTGACCATCTATTGCCCGGAGCAGGACAACGAGGTCATGGCCACCATCATCGAGAAGTTCAAGGAAGCCCATCCTGAGTATGCTGACCTCAATATCGCCGTGACCGCCAACGGCGGCGAAGGCGATATCGGCAACGCCCTCCAGACCGACTACAAGAGCCAGCCCGACGTCGTCATGATTGCCGACGACAACCTCAGGACCGCCGCGGAAGCCAGCGCCATCCTTCCGATCGGGGACGATCGCGAAGCCGCCGTTTTGGAGCAGGCCGGCCAAGCCGGGCTAGACGCCGTTAGCCTTGAAACCGCCACCGCCGAGATGCAGGCTTACGGCATTCCCTTCAGGAACGACAACGGGTACGCCCTCATCTACGACTCCAAGAAGATCACGGACGAGCAGGTCAAGACCATGGAAGGCATCGCCGAAGCCTGCGTTACCAACCATGTCGACTTCTTTTATCCCCTAGCCAATGGCTGGTATACCCCGACATTCCTTTGGGCAGCCGGCGGTGAATTCTCCGCCGAGGTCATCGACGGCAAGGTCATCCTCAGCTCGAACTTCGATACCCCCGAAGTCGCTGCCGGTGCCGAAGCCATGAGCGAACTCTTCGGCGAATACGGCATCGAGACCAGCGATGGCGGCGACGGGATCGTGGCCAGCGATGATAGTGCCTCCATCCAAGAAGGCTTTGCCGATGGTACCGTCGGGGCCTGTGTCCTCTGGAACGCCCTCGAAAACATCCGTACCGCCGTTGGCGAAGACAGAGCCGATGACATCAAGGTCACCGTCCTTCCGAGCCTCAAAATCAACGGCGTGGACAAGCAGATGAAGACCTTCCTTGGCTACAAGGCCGTTTCCGTGAACGCCAACGTCATCAACGAAACGATCAATTGGAAGCTCGAAGAAGGCGAGGAAGCCCCGGACATCAGCCGTGAAGACCTGGCCTGGGACTTCGCCGAATACCTGACTTCCACCGAATCGCAGAAGACCCTCCTCGATGTCCGTGGCTACGGTCCGGCCGACATCAGCCTTCGCGATGACGAAAAGGTCACGAGCAACGAATTCCTCATGGCCCTCCAAACCATGGAACTCGCCGGGAACACCGTCCCGCAGGGTGCCAACGTCACCCCGAACTTCTGGACCCCGATGGAAAACTTCGGTGCCCTCATCCGCGACAACGCCGGGACCGATCATCCTTGGGGCAGTGAATACACCACCGCCGCCGAGGCCATCGCTGGGATGATTACCAGCACCACCGGTTGGGCGACCGGCGACTAAGCCAAACGCCAAAACCCCGGGGCGGCCCGCCCGCCCCGGGTTTCCTTTTATCGGGAAGAAAGAAAAGGAGAAACGCTATGGTTGAAAACGAAAACCAAGGCCTCGAGGAAGCGGAAGAGCAGTCAGCGCCTTCTTCTTCCTACGAAGCCCTCGCGGGAATCGGAAATGAGGAATTCAAACCCGAACCGTGGTATCTGTCTCTGGGACGCGGCATCTTGAACGTCGTTCTGAAATGTCTCATCTGGGTCCTGAGCTTCCTCATCGACGTCGTTCTCGGTCTATGCAAAATAGTGGCTTTCGTTTTCAAAGCCATCGCCGGAATCTTCGTCGGGGCCTATTATCTGGTCCGCAAGTTCGTGCGCATCTGGCGCGACGTGGATTGGTCGTACCGCCTCGGCTTCATCGTCCAAGGGGCCGGAAACCTCCGGGCCAAGCAATGGCTCGACGGCTTCGTCTTCCTGGGGGTTGAAATCATCTTCGTCCTTTACATGGCCCTCTTCGGAGGAGGTTTCATTGCCGACCTCATAAACCTTTCCGAGGAACCGGAAATCATCGTCCGTCCCGGCGGCGGCACCATGGCGATGCCCGGCAACAACCAATTGGTCTTGCTCCTTGGCGTTTTGACGATCATCATCTGCGTCGCCTATGCGCTGCTCTTCATTACCGGCATCAGGGCGATGTACGACACCCACCAGATCGTCCATCAGTCCGAATATAGTAAGGCCCGGGCCGATGCTGCCTACGTCATCGACCACTACAACGAATTCAGCAAGGAAGTAGATGGCCATAGGAAGTACTTGGCCGACATGGGGCGGAAGGAAGTTTTCGACCTGATGCAGCTGAAGTACGGCTACAGCCGCCGCAGTGCCGCCTACATCAGCTACGTCTATTGGAAGAAGGTCAAGAAAACCGAACCAAACGCCCTAGAGAATTTGAGTTTCAACCTCAGGAAGCGTTTCTACGAATTCTACAAGGACAAGGCCGTCTGGATGCGGGCCCGGACTTGGTGCTCGCCCCTTGAGAGGTTCCTTTTCCCGAAGGAGCCTAAGTTGGTCATCAAGGGCGGAATCGCCTATCTAGCCGAAAAACAGAAACAGGAAAATACCGTTTTCCACCATAAATTCGACAAGTACAACGACTACCATAGCTTCTTGCGCGACGAAAAGACCATCATCCGGGTTTTCGACCAGGGCGAAAAGCTCTACGATGCCCTCTTCGCCCGCGATCCCGTCTCCCAAAGCAACGGAATAAAACCCTTGCCCTTCGGAAGCAAGCTACGTTACGGGATGACGGTGACCCGCGTCGTCGGCGCCTTCGAAATCCCCCTCGACATGGCCAAGAAGGTGACGAAAGTGGCCTTGCGGAGCCTTTCAGCCGCCCTCAAGACGGGGAGTGCGGAAGAGGAAGCTAGAGAGGCCGTCCTCGCCGATTTCGAGAAAATCCGCGGGGTCCACGAAGCCCGCGTCGAGGACTTCGTCGAAAAGTACGGCGAAACCCCGATACGGCAATCCGAGGCCATGGCCAAAGCCTATCGTTCGTATTTGGAGCTTAGGCGTTTCTACGATGAAGGGGATAGGGTCTTCACCTCGGCCCTCGTCAATGCCTACGGGCTTAGCCCCGAAAACGCCAAACGGGTTTACCGTGACTATAAATTCACGATCGCCGGGACCAAGGACGACGAAATGGAATCCATCAAGTTCCTCGAGACCCGGGCCGGTTTCTATGATTCCTACACCGAATCGATCAAAAAGACCCCACATCACGGCAAGCCGACCGGCTCATTGAAGCGGGTCAAAGAATTCGCCGACGAGAAGTTCGCGATTTCCGTAATGACCATTCCGACCCTCGGGGCCATCATCGTTACCATCCTTCCGCTCATTTGCTCCATCATCGTCGGATTCACCAACTGGGATGCCGATCATACGGCCAACCTCTTTACATGGGACCTCTCGGGCTTCTCCCAGGTCTTCAACGTCTTCGGGTCGACTTCCGGAGCCTCGAGTTACGGTGGCACCTTCGTGAGGCTCTTGGGCTGGACCATCGTCTGGGCCATCTTCGCGACCTTCACCAACTACATCGCCGGCATTCTGCTGGCCCTGCTCATCAACCGCAAGACCATCAAGGGAAAGGCCATCTACCGGACGATGTTCGTCCTCTCCATTGCCATCCCGCAGTTCATCACCTTGTTGGCGATGAACCTCCTTCTCTCCAGCGAAGGCCCCGTCAATTCGTTCCTGATGACGACTTTCGGCTTTAACGTCAAGTTTTTCACCGATACCGCCAACATGGCCCTCATACCGAAGGTCATGTGTATCATCGTCAACATGTGGATCGGCGTCCCCTACACCATGCTATCGGTCTCCGGCATCCTCATGAACATCCCCGAAGATCTCTACGAATCGGCGAAGATCGACGGGGCCGGGGCCTTCCGCCAATTGGTTTCCATCACCATGCCCTACGTCGTCTTCGTGACCGGGCCTAGCCTCATCACGACCTTCGTGGGGAACATCAACAACTTCAACGTCATCTACTTCCTCGTCGGGACGAGGGGTCCGAACAAAGGAATGGCCCCGTTGGTTTCGACGGCGGCCGATACTGACCTCTTGGTCAACTGGCTTTACAACCTTTGCACCGGGGTCGAGAAGAACTACAACATCGCCTCGGTCATCGGTCTTGCCATCTTCGCCGTCTGTGCCTTCCTCTCCCTCGTGGTCTACAACCGGATGGGAAGCGTCAAGAATGAGGAGGCCTTCCAATAATGAAAGCAAGAAGAATAATCGGCGACATCGTCGTCTACATAATCCTGACCATCCTGGCCGTCATCTGGGTGCTGCCCATCGTTTGGCTCGTCCTCCAAAGCTTCTCGGCCAGGGGCTATGGCGGTGCCTCTTCCTTCATTCCCACCGAATTTTGGTTCGGCAATTACGCGGGGCTGGCCACCAACGCGGTCGTTTCCATCAACGGGAGCACGGCTTCGTCCATGTACAACTTCTTCGGTTACGTGGAAAACGGGACGCTCTACCTCGGAGCTTTCGTCAACACCCTCCTCATCGCCTTGTTCTGCATGGTCATCGCGACCATCATGACCCTTGCCACCGCCTATGCCTTCAGCCGTCTCCGCTTCAAGGCGAGGACCGGGTTCATGCGGGTCATCCTGATTCTCGGGATGTTCCCGGGCTTCCTCTCCCTCATCATCATGTACTGGTTCATGGATACCATCGGAATCCGCCAGACCATCTGGTCCCTCATCATCATCTATAGCGGCGGGGCCGGCATGGGCTATTACATTTCGAAGGGCTTCTTCGATACCATCAGCAAGCAGATCGACGAAGCGGCCATGATCGACGGGGCAACGAGGTTCCAGATCTTCTATAAGATCATCATGCCGCTGAGCAAACCAATCGTCGTCTATACCGCCCTCACGGCCTTCATGTCGCCTTGGGGAGAATACATCACGGCCTCCTACGTCCTAGGCAGCGCCAACGTCGAGAAGACCAACTGGACCGTCGCCATCTTGCTCAACAACATGCTGGCGGTCGAGGACGGACGGCGTGGCAAATACTGGGGCCAGTTCTGCGCCGGAGCCGTCATCGTCGCCATTCCGGTCGCCATCGTCTTCCTTTGCATGCAGCGTTACTACGTCTCCGGGGTTACCGGCGGCGCCGTCAAGGGTTAGTCAATGGTTTTCGGTCACATCGCGAAGACCGTCAAAAGAGGGGCGGGCAGGGCAACCTGCCTCGCTCTTTTGGTTTTTTTGGCGGCTTCCCTTTCTTCCTGCGGCCCCCAGCCCATCGTCGACAGCCCCGGCTACGACCTTTTAGAAGCCGATGCCCCCTACGAAGGGGTCGGCTACGAGATCTTCACCGGTAGCTTCGCCGACGGCAACAGCGACGGACAAGGCGACCTCATAGGCATCAAGGACAAGGTCCCCTACCTGGAGGCCCTCGGTATCCGCCGGGTATGGCTTACCCCCTTTTATCCAACCAATTCCTACCACGGCTATGACGTCAGCGATTATTACGGCGTCCGTCAAGAATACGGGACCCTCGAGGACTTCGATGCCCTCGTAGACACCCTCCACGAAGCCGGCATCGAAATCATCATCGACCTCGTCCTCAACCATTCTTCGTCCACCAATCCCTGGTTCCTCCAAAGCGCCGAGGACTACCGGGACGGTAACGAGGGGGAAGATAGCAAGAAGGACTGGTACGTCTGGAGCGAAAATTCCGGAAACGGCTTTGCCTACAATGCCACGGCCGGTGCTTATTACGAGGCCAACTTCGACGTTTCGATGCCCGAATTCAACTGCGACAACCCCGAGGTACGGGAAGAGTTTTCGAACATCGCCCGATTCTGGCTGGAAGACCACGACGTTGACGGCTTCCGCCTCGACGCTGCCATCTATTATTATTACGGCAGCGCCCCGAGAAACGTCGAGTTCCTCACTTGGTTCAAGGGGGTTTGCGAGGGCATCAAGCCGGAGTGCTACGTCATCGGGGAAGCTTGGGTCACCGGCCAAAGCACCATTTCCGCCTACCAAGCAAGCGGCCTCAATTTCTTCAATTTCCCGACCAGCGAGATGAAGGGCAACGGCCCGGCCGGGGCCCTCAACAGCACCGGGCAGCTTTCGTATCTACCCGACGTCGTCGTCGATGCCGTCGAAAGGAGCCAGAAAGCCAGTCCCGAAACCTGCCTTTCCTTCTTCGTCGCCAACCACGATACCGACCGTAGCAACGGTTACTTCGCCGCCAAAGGGGCCGAAACCCAAGGCTGCCTCAAGAAGATGCTGGCTTCTTTGTACCTCCTTACCCCCGGGACCCCGTGGATGTATTACGGGGAGGAAATCGACATGTGGGGGAGCAAGGGAGGCCACGGAAACGACGTTCCTAGACGCTTGGCCATGGTTTGGGGAAGAGGCCATCAAAGGGCGGAGAATCCCGAGGGCTACGACGATTCCTCGACCCAGGTTACAAAAGGGGCCTACGACCAGTTGGCCGAGCCCTATAGCCTTCTCAACCATTACCGGATGGTCATTAGCCTCCGAAACAGCCATCCCGAGGCCTTTGCCATGTCTTCCGAGTGGTCGGTCCTCCCCCTTGGACTTTATTGCCCGGCCTTTGAGATCGAGGCCGAGGGGAAGGACTATTACCTCATCCACAACGTGAAGGAAGAAACCTCGGACGTGACCCTCCCGGGCCCTTCTTCCATCGCCGCCGAGATCCAAACCTCGCGCCAAGGGGCCTCGCTAAGCGGGCCTTCCCTTTCAATACCGGCCTATTCAACCGTTTTGCTGGAAGCCTAGGCCTTTTTTAGAGGAGAAAAACATGAAATTTTCGAAACTGCTGTTGCCCTTGTTGTTCGTTTTGCCCCTAATGGCGGGCTGCGGGCCGAGCCAGTCCAACGATCCAAACGGCTCGGAAACCACCTCGGCTAGCGAGGGAGGCGGGACCGGAGGGAGCGGCGAGACCACCGACTACGGCGATCCCGTGGCCTTCGGTGGGATCGTCCGCATCTACTACCACAACGACCAAAACGACTATGCCACCAAGCGCCTTTGGATTTGGGCGGCCGGGGTCGACGGCAACGCCCTCGGGGAAGTCGGCTTCACCAACCAGCTGACGCCCGACGACTACGGGGTCTACTACGACCTCGAGCTGTCCGCCGTCCCCTTCGGGGGGATGGAACTGGCTTCCATCAGCTTCATCGTCAAGGAAGCCGGGAGCTGGGCCGGGCAAAGCAAGGACATCGCCGTCCCCTTCAACAAGTTCGTCTCCAACAAGACGACCGACGGGCAGGGACGGGAAATGATCACCGTCTACGCCGTCCAGGGAACCGGCGGGAACATCGATACCTATAGTGCCCGCAATGATGCCCTCGGCGACCGGGTGGGGGATGCCTACTTCTCCTCCTGGAACACCTTGACGGTCCGCGGGACCGGGACGGCGGAAGAAGGGCGCGAGGAAGAAGACATCGGGAAGATCGCCTCCTATCGCCTCTACGGCTATGACAATGCCTACTACGTCTCCCTTGACGGGGCCTTCCCTTTGGAAAAGGAGGACTACCTCATCACCAGCGGTACCCCGAACGCCAAGGAACTGACGATTACCCTTGAGGAAGACGCCGACCCGATGGTCAACTACGTCCTCGAATGTACCTTCGCCCAGGACACCTCGAAGGTCAAGTCGGCCTCGGCTTCCTTCAACTACCTCTACGACACCGAGAAGTTCCAAACCGAATACGTCTACGAGGGCGATGACCTCGGCTTTACCATCAACGAGGAAGGCAAGGCCCAGTACAAGCTTTGGGCCCCGACCGCCAGCCGGGTCCAGCTCTTCCTCTACGTCGTGGGCGCCACGGCCGAAATCAACCGGGACGGGAAGGTGGTCAACGGCTACAACAACCATGTGACCCGGGAAATGACCCCGGGGGACAACGGGGTTTGGACCTACGTCTCCGACGGGGCCATGCCGACCAGGCGTTACTACACCTACTACGTGACGACGGCCTCCGGGAGCCAGGAAACCATCGATCCCTACGCCCACGCCGCCGGCATCAACGGCCTTAGGGGCTACGTCATGGACGAGGCGGCCTGGGCGGCCGAGGATGCCGAACCCGCCGGCTTCGACGAGGCCATCGAAACGCTGGAAACTGAATACGCGATTTCCGCCCCCAACGAACTAAGCGTCTACGAAGCCCACATCCGCGACCTGACGATGGACGAAACCTGGGTCGGGGAAAATAAGCCCGGGACCTACCTGGCCTTCGCCGAAAGTGGCACCACCTATACCGGGACCACGGAAGAAGGGAAGACATTGACCGTCAAGACCGGCTTCGACCACATCGTGGAAACCGGGGTCAACGCCGTCCAGTTGCTCCCGGTCTTCGACCAGGACAACGACGAAAGGACGGTGGAGGACGAAGAGGGCAACGTCATTTTGGAGCCGACCTTCAACTGGGGCTACAACCCCCTCAACTACAACGTGGTGGAAGGCAGCTACAGCAGCGATCCCTTCGATCCCTTGGCCCGCATCCTCGAATACAAGACCCTCATCAAGGCCTTCGCCGACAAGGGCATCCGCATCATCATGGACGTGGTCTACAACCACCTGGCCAGCGTCGGCAACAACTGCTTCAACAAGGTCATTCCCGACTACTTCTTCCGCAAGAACGCCGAAGGGGCCTACATCGACGGTTCCGGGACCGGCAACGTCACGGCCTCCGAGCGTCCCATGGTCCGCAAGTACATCGTCGATTCGGTGTGCTTCTGGGCCGAGCAATACGGCATCAAGGGCTTCCGCTTCGACCTCATGGGCTGCCTCGACGTCACCACCATGCGGGCGGTCAAGGACGCCCTCTATGACATCGATCCCCAGATCGTCGTCTATGGCGAGGGCTGGAACGGGGCCTTCGGGAATCCCGACGGGACCGGTTTACCGGCCGAAGAAGAGGCCAGCAACTCCCACGTCTACAGCAAGCTCTACGATAACGGCAAGGGGAGCGTCGGCTGCTTCAACGACGGGGGCCGCGACGCCCTCAAGGGCAATACCCAGTGGGAAGGGGGCAAGCCCGACTACGGCTTCCTGACCCAGGGGGCCGAGCACGTCGGCGACAAGGCCAAGGAAGCGGCCGCCCAGTTCCTCGGCATCAACGAACGGGCCCCGGGCGCCAACCCGGCCCAGACCGTCAACTACGTGGCCTGCCACGACAACTACACCCTCTACGACCAGATGAACTTCTGCATGGGCTCGGGGATGGCCTCGGCCGAAGACAATGAGGACGCCATCTGGGGAACCGTGGCCCTCAACGCCGCCATGGCCCTCAGCCAAGGGATCGCCTTCCTCAACGGGGGCGACGAGATCTTCCGCCAGAAGCTCCTTTCGCCCGATGATCCCTATTACGCCGTCATCGAAAACCTCCAGTCCACCGATCCCAGCAATACCGATGCCTTCAAGCTCGAGGATGGGACGATGTTAGTCCGCAACTCCTACAACTACGGTGACGAGTGCAACTCCTTCAAGTGGGACCGCAAGGTCACCTATCACGAGGCCTACCTCAAGACCATCGAGGCCTTCCACCTCAGGAACGAGATGATGGGCCACGTCTTCGGGATGGACTACGAGACCGACATCAAGGACGACCAGCACGCCTGGGTCTGGGGCAACCTCTGCGAAGGGGTCAACATGCGGACCTCGACCGGGGCCGTCTTCGCCCCCGAAGGGGAGGAGTACTACGTGATGCTCGGCGGCCGGACCCTCAATCCATGGACGAATCTCGGGATCGGAAACGGGACCCTCGAGGTCATCTATAGCTCGAACGACAAACATACCGCCGACACCACCTTCAACATCGATAACGGCATCATCGGGATCGCCAGAAGCGAACTTCTGCTCCTCAAGCGCGTTTCCTGATTGCTCCAAAAAGAAGGAGGGGGCTATAGCCCCCTCTTTTTTCGTCTTTTCCCAGCGCTTCTCTTGATTAAAGTTTCCGGAGGGTTAAAATACTGCCATCTGTAAGCGGTTACACGTTTTTGTATATCCGCATATGGACACTTCGGAAAGGAGGATCGCCACTATGAACAAATCACTGATGTTGACTTTGTTCGGGGGGGTCATGGCCTGCGCCGCCGTCACCGGGGCCGGGATCGCGGCCCAGGAATACATGGACACCGACTACGTCGGGGCTGAGGCCTCGGATTCCCAATACGTTGAATTCAAGCTCTATGTTTCGGAACCTAGTTGGTTCAACGGCCGAGTCGGTATCCATATGTGGCAGAATGGCGCAGGTTCCCTGACCAATTGGGGAAGCACGGGCGAAAATTTAGCGGCTTTCCCGATCCAAACCGATGACGAAGGATCGTACGTCGATGTCAAAATCGAAAAAAAGGACGGCGTATTCCCAGACCATATAATCATTACCAATAAGGTTGACGGCTGGAATGGCCAATCAGCGGATATTTCCCTGCCTAATTACGTGGTTTCTCCAATTGAAAACCTCTCGGTCGTCGCTAGTTACGATTGCCAAGGCTGGGGTACGAACATCACTTGGAAATATACGATCGTGGACCGCAACGCCGACGAGGAAACGTTCCGCTTCTTCGTCAAACGCCGCAATTCCGAGACCTCGGGAAAGTTCCACACCTTCCATTATTGGGATGATTCCGGAACCGATGTCGAAATCGGGGCAAGTCTATGGCCTCAATACACCGATTCCGATATGGCCGGTAATAACTGGTTGGCCGCTTTCGACGTGCCGGTTGAAGCCGTTGGGAAAGATTGGCAAATCAAAACCTACGATGAGTATAGCGGGGCTTTCGAAAACGCTACCGATAGTGCCGTCTACCAAAGCGGCGACAACCTCGGCATCCACTACGTCTATGACAATGGCAAGACCGTGGCCACCGGTGCCATCGACAACTCGTTGAAGACCGACGGGGGAGTGATCGAAGCCGTTCTAGAAGTCCGCGACACCTGCTCGCCGTCCCTCGATAACGGGAGCGGCAATGCCCAGGAACTCTACGATTATTGGTTCAAGAACGTCGACGAATCCGTCTTGCGGAACACCATGATCAAGGACTATGCCTCGATGGATACCGACCATGACGGAGGCAAGGTCGCGACCGTTTCGGCTTTTGACAAGATCAACGCCATGAAGGTCGAAGAGAGCAACTTCGCCTCTTCTTCGGCTGCTTTCCTCGGACTAACCGAGGACCAGGACAAGGCTGTTTTGGCCGGGAGCCTCTTCATCGGCCTCGCCGGCATCGGAGCCGGGGTGGCCGCCGTCTACAAACGCCGTCGGGCCGGAGCCCGGGACTAACCATGTTCTCTAGGGGGGTCCGCTGATTTTCTAGCGGCCCCCTTTCTTTTGCCTTCAAGGAGGATGAAAATGAAAATATCGAAAGCCAGTTTGCCCCTCTTGCTCGGGGGTTTCGTCCTGACTATGGGCCTCACGGCCTGCGGGCCGACGGGATCGAGCACTTCCGTCGATACCGGCCCCCATACCCAGGACGAGGTCGACGCCTATATGGAAAACCTCGCCAAGACCAGCGAGGAAGGCCATTTCTATTACCATTACCTGCGTTTTGACGCCAGCGCCGAGTCCTACAACGACTGGGACGTCTGGTGCTGGCCTTATCGGCCCAACGAAGGCCAGGGCGTCAAGTTCGACTGGAAGGGGAGGAGCCAGGGGACCGACGACCTCAAGACCGCTTCCGGCAATCCCGTCATCGACGAGTTCGGTTACGTCTATGTCGACATCGACCTCACCAAGAGCGACTACGACGGCGGCTGGAACGAGGCCGACAAGAAGATCGGCGGGGACCGCATCGACTTCGCGGCCAACCACGAACTCGGCTCCAAGGAAGAAAAGATCGGCCTCCAGATCGTCAAAAGCGAAACTAGGACCGGCTCGGGCTTTTGGACCAACGACGGGAGCAACCTCTACGTCACCGTCGACGACTTTGCCCTCGTCGACGAGGAAAGGGGCGTCACCTCCTACCACGCCTTCGTGACCCAGGACCTGGTCCAAAGCGTCACCAAGACCCCGGTCGCCGAACCCGAGGATCCCTTCGAAGGGGACGATGGCAAGAACGAAACCTACAACAACGCCAAGTACAACGACGTCGATTTCTCGACGACCGCTCCGATCAAGGAAACCTCACCGGAATTCCTAAAGGGCGACCAGCTCTTCGAAAACGGGGCCGGGACCGGTTACCAGATCATGGTTTCCTCCTTCGCCGATAGCGACGCCGACGGTTTCGGCGACATCTACGGGATCGTGCAGCATCTCGACTACATCAAGAACCTCGGGGTCGACGTCATCTGGCTTACCCCGATTCAATTGAGCGACTCCTACCACGGCTACGACATCACCGACTACCTGACCGTCGACCCGAAGTTCGGTAGCAAGGTCTCGCCGGCCGGGACCGAGAACGGCGGCAAGGTCAGCGAGAAGACGGCGATGGCCGACTACAAGCTCTTGCTCGACGAATCCCATAGCCGGGGCATGGCCGTCATCATGGACCTCGTCATCAACCACACCTCGACCGGGAACAAGTGGTTCGTCGATTCGGCCCAGTTGGACGAGACGATGCGGGGCTATTACCGCTGGGCCAACCACGAGACCGGGGAAGACATCACGATCGAAAACTGCTGGTATCCCTATGGGGACCGGGTCTATAGCTACTACGCCAAGTTCGGTTCCTCGATGCCCGAACTCAATTTCAGCTACACCGGGACCAGGGCGGCGGTCGAGGCCATCGCCCTCAATTGGTGCGAGATCGGGGTCGACGGCTTCAGGATGGACGCCGTCAAGCACATCTACATGGAAGACGAGGTGGCTTATGACGAAAACGACACCTACGTCATCGATACCCCGGCCACTGGTGAGAACTACAGCAGCGACCTGACCAAGAACCTCCATTTCTGGCGGGAATTAAACGCCGCCATCAAGGACAAGTACCCCAACGCCTTCATCGTCGGGGAGAACTTCGACGGCCATGCCTACCACGTGGCCCCCTATTACGAGGGCTTCGACTCCCTCTTTGACTTCTATAGTTATTTCAACCTCACCAGTCTGGCCGCCAAAGCCTACCGGAACGGGGTTTCCGGCCCCTACCAGGGCTCGGCTGCCACCTATCTGGGGAGCACCGTGAGCGGGACCCCCTATAGTGCCTCTAGCGATGCCGCTTTGGGCGGCAACAAGACCCACTCGGTTCCCTACGGGGGCCACTGGAACCTCCGCGAGGCCATGAGCGCCTACAACCGCTACCGGGGCGGGGAGGCGATGCCGAAGACCGGTTCGGCCGAATACTCGGCCATCGTCGGGAGCTTCACCTCCAACCACGACATCGCCCGTTCCATCAACCGGGTGGCGGCCAATGCCTTCAACGGGGACGGAATCGCGGCCCAGGGGACGGTCACGGCCAGCAATTACCA
This sequence comes from uncultured Bacilli bacterium, assembly GCA_944363565.1. GTDB lineage: Bacteria > Bacillota_I > Bacilli_A > RFN20 > CAG-826 > UBA4951. Next base: position 425,729 of record CALVUI010000001.1, on the reverse strand, counting down.
AAGTCTCGACGAATTAGCGACCTGCGTCCAGATTTCCCAGCTGATGCTCCCGGGCCTGACCTGGATCTACTACGGCGACGAACTCGGCATGAGCGGCAACTTCCCGGAGGGGAAGAACGAGGACAGCGACTACGCCGACCTCTATTACCGTCAGCCGATGAAGTGGGACGAAGAGGCCACCAGGCCCCACTATGGGATCAACGGGGCCGAAGTCGGGGTGGAGCTCGACGAAATCAACGCCTCCGACCTCGTGACCCCGGCCTATGCCCAGATGGAAGACCCCAATAGCCATTACAACGCCCTCGCCGCCTTCGCCAAGGCCAAGGGGAGCGAACCGGCCCTCATCCGCGGGAACTTCGTTCCCTTCGGCTGGGACGGCAACCCCTACATCCTCAACTTCCAACGGATCCTCGGCGACGACGTCTTCCATGTCTTGGTCAACTTCTCGAACCAAGATGCCAAGTACGGGGAGGGGATCGGGACCGAGATCCTGGCCTCCTATAACGGGGCGGGCGTGAAGAGAAGCGACGGCCTCTATGACCTTCCTTCCCACTCGGCCCTCTTGGTCCGTGACTAGGTCTAGGCAAGGAGACAACAATCCTCTACCATAGGTTTATGGAAAATAATCCGAAGAATTTCAAGAAATCGTTGCTCGGCAACATCTTCTTCTACCTCTTCTTGGTGAGTCTCACCATTTCGACCGCCCTCCTCTGCGGTCCCCTTTACGGGCGGCCGGACCTCAGCGTCCCCGGGGCCTGCCTGATCCCGGTCTGGGCCCTCTGCCTGGTCCTCTGGCTCGTCTTCTTCCTCCTTTGGAGCGAGAAGAAAAGCTACGACCAAGGCCCGACCCACCATCCCCACTAGATGGCGCGCCTCGGCGGTAAGAAGGTCGGGAAGAAGGAAGAGGAAGCCAAAAGGGACGAAAGCCCCATCGTCTCGGCCTATAGCAAGGAAGGGCAGTTGAGGAAGGAGGAAAGCGAGAAGCGCTTCCGCCTCAAGCCCTACGAAAAGGTCCTGATGATCCTAGGTTACGTCCTGATGTTCGTCCTGGCCATCGTCGTCATCTACTTCCTGGAGGCCAACGGGGTCTTCTAGGTCGATAAGCCGGCCCGCGAGGCCGGTTTTCTTTAGGATCAAATAGGCGAAATAGGCGATGACCGCGCCGCCATAGCCCTGGGCCAAATCAAATAGACAAGACCAGAGGCCGGGGAGTCCATAGTAGACGTAATAGGAGTGCGCGTAGACCAAGACCATGGCTAGGGGTCCTAAGCCCAGACCCAAGAACCTGAGCCAGGTCTTCCTTTGCTTCCAGAGAAAGCCGACGAGAAGGCCCATGGCCGCCTTGGCGCCCAAGGTGAAGGGGATGAAAACCAGGTAGCCGGCCGTCAAATCTGAGAAAAGACCGGCCAGGGCCCCGACCGCCGCCCCGAGGTAGGGGCCAAGGAGCATGGCGGAAAGGATGTTGACCGCGTCCCCGAAGGAGAAGTAGCCGGCCCCGCCGGGATAGGGGATGGGGAGGAAGGCGCTGACGACATAGGAAAAAGCGGCCAGGACGGCCGCCAGGGTCAGCTTTAGGATCCTATCTCTTCCCCTTGAAGGAACGTTTCTTGTCGAAGGACCTTCTTTTCTTGAAGCCATAACGCGGTTTCTTCTTGGGTTCGGCGGCACTGACGTAGACCCCTTCTTCATGTTTCTTCCCTTCCTTGTCCTCGGGAATCAGGAAGTTGAGGGCATCGGTTTCGGCATAGACCTTGATCCCGTTGGCGATCAGTAACCGTGCAGTCACGCCCAGCCCGTCGATCTTGTTGCCCTTGAAGCTCCCGTCGTGGATCTTCCGGGGTCCGCAGGCCGGGGAGCCGTCCTTGAGGATGGCGATCTTGATGCCGTAGTAGCGGCAGAGGGTCAGGGCCTTCTTGGCCCCTTCCTCGTAGTTTTTCGTCACGTCCTCGCCGATGTCGTTCACGACATGGCCGTCTTTTTGGATTTCGGCCGGGTGGCGGGGAATGGGGAGGCCCCCTTCGACCTCCGGGCAATAGGCCACGAGGTCATAGTGCTTCGAAAGGACGTCGACGAGGAAGGGAGAGGTGTTGTCCTTCCCGTCGTAGCGGCATTTGGTTCCGTAAAGGCAAGCCGAGACGAGGATTTTTTCCATAACGGCCCAATATTACTATCGTAGAGGGGCTTTTTCTATCATAATGGCGGGGTGGACGCCCCCGTATTAGAAATCCATCGCCTGCGCGGCAAGAAGAACTACTCCTTTGCCTACGACCATAAGCGCGGCGTCTTGGTGGCCCGGGTTCCCTATACTAGCAGCGAGGCCGAGGTCCGTGGGGTCATAAGAGCCCACGATAGGGCCATCCACAACCTCATCGAAAAGGGGAAGAGGGTAAGTGAAGAACCCTTTTACCTCTTGGGGAAGATGAAGGAAAGACCCGAGGACGAGGAAGGGGTCAGGCGCGAAGTCCTAAGTGGCTACCTCCAGGGCCGGGTCAAGGAATTAGCGAGGTACGCCCGCCTCTACGGGCCGATCGAAGTCAAGATCCGCGACATGAAGACCCGTTACGGGGTCAACGACTTCCGGAAGAGAAAACTGACCTTCGCCCTCTCCCTCTCTTCCTATAGCCCCCACGTCATCGATTCGGTCATCCTTCACGAATTGACCCACTTCTACGTCCAAAACCACGGGGAGGACTTCTACAAGCGCCTCTACGCCCTCTGCCCAGATTACCAAAGGTGCCGGAAGGCCCTCATCAAACACGAATATGCCTATGGAAACGATCAATAGCCCCAGCAATCAGAAGATCAAGGACCTCGTCCGCCTCAAGGACGGGAAGGGCGAGCTTTATCTAGTCGAAGGTTTCCATCTGGTCGAGGAAGCCTATAAACACGGGTACGCCGAGGCGATTTACGCCACCAAGCCCTATCCGGTGAAGGAGGTTCCCGTCACCCTCATTTCCGAAGCGGTCCTCAAGCGCCTTTCCTCCTCGGTGACCCCGGAAGGGATCGTCGCCCTTTGCCGGAAGAAGCCCTTCGGGCCCCTCACTTCCAATCGGCTTCTAATCATCGACGGGGTCCAGGACCCCGGGAACGTCGGGACGCTTCTGAGGACCGCCCTGGCCTTTGGCTTCCGCGACGTCCTTTCGGTTCAGGGAAGCGCCTCCGCCTATGGCTCCAAGGTCCTCTTGGCCAGCCAAGGGGCCTTGTTCCAACTCAACCTCAAGGAAAAGGCGAGCAGGGAAGAAGCCCTCGAGATCCTGAAACCCTATTACGTGGTGGCGACCGACCTCAGGGGCCAGCCGATGGAAGGACACGTCTACCAAGGGGAACGGAAACTGGCCTTGGTCCTCGGGAACGAAGGCCGGGGGGTCGACGAAGCCTTCCTCAAGCGGGCCGATTACCGTAGCTTCATCGCCATGAAGGACATCGACTCCCTCAACGTCGCGGTGGCCGGGGGCATCGCCATGCACCACTACGCGGAGGGGAAGTAAGTTCGTTCTTAGGAGTTTCTTGTTCCGGATATTCTTGATAGAGGGGCCTATGGGCCCCTTTTTCTAGCCTTTTCTTCTCAATTGTCCTAACATTGGTTTACCCGTTGAAAGGGAAGAGTAACCGTGTCTTCGGTCCTAGGGAGGGGCAGAGAGTGGAACCGCCCCCGAAGAAGCCGGCGAAAGTTCGCCCCGGAGGGTCCCGCCGAGAGACGGGCGCCGGCCCCGTTAAGGCCCTAGAGAGTCCCGCCAATAAGGCGGGGAAGCAGGATGGCACCGCGGATCAATCCGTTCCTGGGCCGTCTTTTTTATTGGGAGCGCTATGGAAGAAAAGGAAATCAGAGAAGCGGCCTTGAAGGCCATCGGAGATAGCAAGGATCTCAAAAGCCTCGAGGAGGTGAGGATCTCGTATCTGGGGAAAAAGGGCAGCGTGGCCGCCCTCATGGCCCGCATCAAGGACCTCGATCCCGCCGAAAGAGGGGCCTACGGGGCCAAAATAAATGGGCTACGCAACGAAGTCGAGGGGGCCTATAACCAGAAGAAGACCGAACTTGAAAAGGAAGCCCTGGAGCAAAAATTAAAGGAAGAGGCCATCGACCTCAGTTTGCCGGGTTATGAGTTCCGTCAAGGGTACCGCCATCCCTACCACCTCATCATCGACGAGGTGACCGCCATCTTCGCCGACCTCGGCTTCGAGGTCAAGGAAGGGCGGGACGTCGAGACCGAGGACTACAATTTCACTTATCTTAACGTCCCCAAGGACCATCCGGCCCGGGAAATGCAGGACACCTTCTATCTGGAACAGGGGGGTCTCTTGCTACGGACCCAAACCAGCGCCGAGCAGGCCCACGCGATGCAGGAAAAGTTTGACAAGGGCCCGATCAAGATGATCTGCCCGGGCAAGACCTATCGTCGAGACGACGACGATCCGACCCATAGCCACCAGTTCGGCCAGATCGAAGGCCTTTTGATCGGGAAGGACATCTCGATGGCCGACCTCAAGGGGACCCTCGAGCTCTTCGTGAAACGGATGTTCGGGGAGAAGCGGAGCATCCGCTTCCGCAGTTCCTACTTCCCCTTCACGGAGCCGAGCGTCGAAGTCGACGTCAGCTGCGCCAAGTGCGGTGGCAAGGGCTGCCAGATGTGCAAGGGGACCGGCTACATCGAGATCCTCGGGGCCGGGGAGGTCCATCCCGCGGTCCTAAGGCACGGGGGCTACGACCCCGACGTCTATAGCGGCTTCGCCTTCGGGGTCGGGATCGAGAGGGTCGCGATGCTCCGTTATGGCATCGACGACATCAGGCGTTTCTACCAAAACGACGTCCGCTTCCTCAAATCGTTCTAGGAGAACTACGATGAAGGTATCTTTCAATTGGCTCAAGACCATGGTCGACCTCACGGGCATCAGCCCCGAGGAAGCGGCCGAAAAACTCACTTCCGCCGGGGTCGAATGCGAGGGCCTGACCCATCTAGCCACCGGCACCAACCTCGTGGTCGGGGAGATTTTGCAGTGCTCCCCGGTCGAGGGCAGCGACCACCTCCACCTCCTTCAGGTCGACGAAGGAAACAAGTACGGGATCGTCCAGATCGTCTGCGGGGCTCCCAATGCCAGAGCCGGCCTCAAGGTCATCGTCGCCCGTCCGGGCGCCGTCTTGGCCGAGGACAAGAAAATCGAAAAGGGGACCATCAAGGGCATCGAAAGCGACGGCATGTGCTGCTCTTTGCTGGAGCTGGGGGTCGACCGCAAATACCTGAGCGAAAAGCAGATCGCCGGGATCGAGGAATTGCCTAAAGAGGCGAAACCCGGGGACGAAGAGGTCCTTTCCTTCCTCGGCCTCGATGACACCGTCCTCGAACTCTCGGTTCTTCCGAGCCGCCCCGACATCCTCTCGGTCGAAAACGTTGCCCGGGAATTAAGCGTCCTCTTCGAGCGCCCCTTCAAGGAAGAAACCAAGACCCTCGAAGGGACCTTCGAGACCGCCTACGCCCCCAAGAGCGAGACCCCGCTTTGTCCGCAGTTCTCCCTCATCGAGGTCCGGGGCCTCGAAAACGGGCCTTCGCCCTTATGGCTAAGAAGGCGCCTCGAGGGCAGCGGCATCCGCTCCATCGACAAAATCGTCGATATCGGTAACTACGTGATGCTCCTAACCGGCCGGCCCCTCAACATGTACGACGCCGACAAGGTCAAGGGTAAGAGTCTGACTGCCAAGCTCGCTACCCCGGGACCATGGAAGGGAATGGACGAGAAGACCTACGAACTTTCCGGGAAGGAAATCGGGATCTACGACGAGGAGAACAACCTCGCCTGTTTGGCCGGCATTCTCACCAGCGACGAGGCCAGGGTCGACGAAAAGACCAAGAACGTCCTCGTCGAATGCGCCTATTTCGACGGGGTCGCCATCAGGCGGGCAACCGTGACCCTCGGCCTTTCGAGCGACTCTTCGACCCGCTTCGTCCGCGGCATCGATCCGACGAGGGCCGAAAGGACCTTGGGTTACGTCGCCACCCTCTTCAAGGAACTCTGCGAAGCCAAGGAAATCTCGAAGCCCAACACTTACGACGAAATTGGCAGAGAAAAGACCGTCATCCCATTCACTTCCGACTATATCAACAAGAGGCTGGGGACCGATATATTGGAAGAAGAGATCGTCGCCCTCCTCAAGAGGGACGGTTTGGAGATCGAAAAGGATGGATCGGGCCTCAAGGCCATCGTCCCGTCCTACCGTCTCGACCTCAAGGAGGCCTGCGACCTTTCCGAGGAAGTGATCAGGCTCCTAGGTTATGACGCCATCAAGTCGACCTTCCCGAAGATGGAACTGAGCCTCGGAGGTCTGACCCCCTACCAGCAGAAGCGCCGCTCGATCCGGAACTTCCTCACTTCCAGGGGTTTGATCGAAGCCTTGACCTATAGTCTCGTCGGGGAAAAGGAAAAGGACGACTATGCCTATTTCGGGGCCAAGGAGTCCTATAGCCTCCTCAATCCCCTTTCGCCGGAACGCAAATTCCTAAGGAAAAGCCTTTTGCCGAGCCTCTTGCTCAGCGCTTCCTACAACCTCAGCCACCAAAACGAGGACTTCGCCCTTTTCGAAGTCAGTGACATCGATGGGGTGAATTACCAAGGGGAGCACCTTGCCATCGTGGCCCTCGGTGAAGAACACCTGATGGGACGCCTCAAGAGGAGGCCCTATGACTTCTACTACGTCAAAGGGCTCTTCGAGGCCATCCTCGGAATACTCGGAATCACCCCTTCGCGTCTAGCCATCGCTCCTTTGAGCAAGGACGAAGCCGGAGAGGACTTCCATCCCTACCGTTCGGTCAAGGTGAGTCTCGGAAAGAAAACGGTCGGCGTCTTCGGGGAACCCCATCCCAAGGCCCGGGACCGTTATGGCCTCGGCAAGACCCCGGCCGCTTTGCTCGAACTCGACCTCAAGGCCCTCCTCGAGGTCCCGACCGGGAACAAGAAGGCCGCCGTGCCCCCGCGCTTCCCGAAGATCAGGCGCGACCTCTCCCTCCTCATCGACGAGAAGGTGAGTGCGGCCTCGCTCCTAACGGCCGCCAAGAAGGCTTCCGCCCTCATCAAGGAGGCCGAGGTCTTCGACGTCTACGAAGGGAAAGGCTTGCCCGAAGGCAAGAAGAGCGTCGCCCTTTGCTTCTTCCTCTATGACGAAACCAAGACCCTAAGGGAAGAGGAAGCGGCCGAAGCCATGCAGAAGGCCGAAGCGGCTTTGCTCCGCCTCGGGGCCGAGGTCCGTTCATGAACAAACTCGCCAAAAGCGCCCTCGCCAAGGGCCGGCGCCTTTCCTTCAGCCGGGAAGGCGGGGACATCGGGGAATACAAAACCCCTTATCCCATCATCGAAGTCAAGCGTCTGACCTACAAGGGCGAGGCCTACCGCCGGGACGAATATCCCCACGTCGAGATGGACGTCGAAGCCGACGTCGTCTTGGAGGATAGCTACGACGGGGTCCGTTTCCTCAGCACCATTGCCTTCTTCGATGAGGCCGACATCCTCGAGGAAGAAGACGAGATCGGGGAGGGCTATATCTTGCCCGGGCCGACCATCGACCTCGATGACCTGGCTTTACGGATGCTCCATAGCCTCCTACCGATGAAGATCCTTAGACCCGGGAGCCAGTTGCCCGAAGGGGTCGAACAGGTCGATGCCGGGGAAGAAGGGGAAGCTGGTCCTTCGCCCTTCGACATTCTCGAGGACAAGATCTGAAAGCGTACCAAAAAGAGGACAGGCGACCGTCGAAGCGGTCGCTTTTCTTTTGGTGACCCAGTTCGATTGATGATTTTAAATACAAAGTATTTATATATAACGGAAAACTACCAAATAACTACTAATATGTAATTTTTCACGTTGCTCGTTAATTTTGTCGAAAAGAGTTGATTTTTCCCCAACTAGCCCCTACCCAAAGCCCCTACGATGGTTTATCCTCTATGCGTCAGGTGGGAAAAAGTGGGAAAATTCATCGGAACCTACAACCGGACCCTCGATGAGAAGGGACGCCTCCAGCTCCCGCCGCGCCTAGTCGGCGAGGAGAAGGGGCCCTACTATCTCATGCGTGGTTACGAAGGTTGCCTCTCCGTCTATCCCGCTGCCGCCTTCGACGCCCTCGTCGAAAAGTTCGAAGCCTACGACTTCCTCGATCCCAAAGCCCGGAAGCTCTTGCGTTTATCCTTCGGGAGCGCCGAAAAGCTCGAGGTCGACGGACACGGACGCCTGGCCATCCGGAAGGAACTGCTCGAAAAGCTCGGACTCGAAAAGGAAGCCCTCTTGCTCGGGGCCCTCGACCACTTCGAGATCTGGAAGAAGGAAACCTACGAAGCCTACGTTAGTGAAGGCGAAGACTTCGAGGAACTGGCCTCCTCTCTCGCGAAAGGGGAATAGGGATGTCCGGGCATAAGTCGGTCCTCTTAGAGGAAACCATCGGCCTCCTTCCTTCTAGAGAGGGAACCTACGTCGATCTGACCCTCGGACGGGCCGGGCACTCGCTAGCCATCCTCGAAAAAGCCAAGGGCAGCCGCCTGATCGCCTTCGACCTCGACGAAGAAGCCCTCAGGGAAAGCCGGGAACGCCTTCTCGAAAACGGCTACCAGAACTTCGACCTCATCCACGCCAACTTCGCCGAAGCCCCCAGTATCCTCATGGAAATGGGAATCGACGGCGTCGATGGCATCATCGCCGACCTCGGCGTTTCCTCGCCCCAGTTCGACGAGGGGGAGCGGGGCTTCAGCTACCGCTACGACGGTCCCCTCGACATGCGGATGGATACTTCCAGTCCCCTCACGGCCGAAAAGGTCGTCAACGAGTACGAGGAAGCCGCCCTCTCGCGCCTCATCTACCTCTATGGCGAAGAACGGGAAGCCCGTTCCATCGCCCATTCCATCGTCAAGCACCGCCCCCTCAAGACGACCTTCGACCTCGTCGAGGCCATCAAGGAGGGGAAGAGCAAGAAAAGCCTCCTCAAAAAGGGCCACCCGGCCAAACAGACCTTCCAGGCCATCCGCATCGAAGTGAACGGGGAACTCGATAGCCTCGAAACCATGCTGAAGGAAATGCCCTCCTTCCTCAGGGAAGGCGGCGTCATGGCCGTCATTTCCTTCCATTCCCTCGAGGACCGCCTCGTCAAGGATGCCTTCAAGAGTCTCTCCGTCATCGAGGGGAGCCGCATCGACGGACCATTGCCCGAAGAAGCCCCCTATCGTCTCCTCACCAAGAAACCGATCCTTCCCAGCGAAGAAGAGATGATCGCCAATCCCCGCGCCAAAAGCGCGAAACTCAGGGCGATAGAAAGGAAATGACCATGAAAGACAAACTCGAAAAAACCGGACACCGCCGCGGTTACTTCATGTTCCGCCGCCTCGCCCTCTTCGGTCTATTGGGCGTGGCATTGCTAGGCGTCAGCGCCATCCCGGTCGGCATTTCCTACCGGATGGCCGAGGAAGCGGCGGCCGCCCAGCTCACTTCCGCCCCAAAGGACGAGGAAACCAGTTCGTCGACCAGTCAGGACTACCGTCTCGAATTGCCACTTTAGACCGTTTCCATCCTCCTTTCCCCGCCGGTATGCCTCCCGGCGGGTTTTCTTTACCGGAAAATTACCAAAAACCACCGATTTCCTTTCCCTTTAGGCATAGCCTAGATTAAAATTTCGCCATGGATGCCAAACGCCCTTCCGCCGTGCTGGAAATAGCCGACGACAAAGTGAAGTTCATGATCGGCCTCTCTTCCAAGGATCCGGCCGTTTTGTATTACGACGAACGTCCCCTTCCCCCTGGCCTGGTCGAAGCCGGGGAAATCAAGGACGAAGGGGAAGTGGCCCGCGTCATCGCCTCTTTTTCCTCGATCAAGGACGAAGGCCTTTCCCTCAAGGTCAACGCCGATTCCCTGTCCCTGGTCTTGCCCTGCATCGGGATGGAGATTTACCAAAACGTCAAGACCAGCCAGACCGTCTCCGATAGCGTCTCGACCCTCGACGTCAGCAATGTCCTGGCCCTCGTCAACCGCGAGGCCGTCCCGGGCGGGAACGCCACCGTCGACATCGTCCCCGATTTCTTCACTCTTGACGGCAAGGACCATTACAAGAACCCCCCGATCGGGGAAAAGGCCGTCTCCCTTTCGGTCCAGGCCAAGGTCCATACCCTGCCGGAGAAACTGGTCTCCTCCTACAAGCGGACGGTGGCCAAGGCCGGCTTCCGGGTCAATAGGACCGCCATCGATTCCTTTCTCTTCGCCACCTTGCTCGAGGCCGATCCTAGGATGCCGAAGACCTCCTTCTACGTCGACATCGGGGCCCGTCTGACCTCGGTCAGCCTCCTTAGCGAAGGCAGCCCTTATTCGAGCTGCGTCTTCCATTACGGGGGCGACGACCTGAACGACCGTCTGGTTTCCTTGCTCGGCCTTTCGCCCTTAGAAGCCAAGAACCTCAAGGAAGACTTCGGCTACGACACCAGGAACACCCTTTACCAGCCGATCCTTTGCCGGGGTGAAGAAGGGAACCTCAAGGTCAGGCAAAAGGACCTCAATGCCGTCATCGAGGAATACTTCCGTGATTTCTCGACCTATCTGAGCAATGCCATCCTGACCCTCAGCCAGGCCCAAGGGACCGAGGCCTCGAGGGAACTGCTGGGAGTCCCGATCGTCCTCGGGGGAGGAGGAAGCCTCCTCTACGGCATCGAAAAGCTCCTCGATACCTCGCGGGGCAGCCACCCCCTCATCCGTTACATACCGCGCGCCGTCGGGGCCGTCGATCCTTCGATGGCTTCCTTGCTCGGCATGCTCTCCATCTCATCGACCTACCGGGGATCCCTCTGGGACGACGGGCACCGCCTCTCGACCTTGACCCGGGGCGAATAGGGTCTTAGAAAGAAGGAACCAACATGATTGATCAGGATTTAGACAATTTCGAAGCGGTGGCCCGCATCGTGGTCATCGGGGTCGGCGGGGCCGGCAACAACGCCGTCAACCGCATGATCGACGAGGAAATCCAAAACGTCGACTTCTGGGTCGCCAATACCGACAAGCAAGCCCTTTCGACCTCCAAGGCCCCCAACCGCCTGGTCCTCGGCGAAAAGATCACCCGGGGTTTGGGCGCCGGGGGCGATCCGGCCGTCGGCAAGCAAGCGGCCGAAGCCTCGGCCGACGACCTCAAGGAAATCGTCTCGGGGGCCGACATGGTCTTCATCGCCGCCGGGATGGGCGGGGGGACCGGAACCGGGGCCGCCCCGGTCATTGCCTCGATCGCCCGCGAATGCGGGGCCCTGACCGTTGCCATCGTGACCCGGCCCTTCGGTTTCGAAGGGGAAAAGCGGATCGCCCATAGCGTCGAGGGGCTCTCCAACCTCATGGACGCCGCCGACTCCATCATCGTGGTGAGCAACGACAATTTGCTTATTTCCAGCGGCAACGCCCCCATCAGCGAGGCCTTCAGCCAAAGCGACGCCGTCTTGGCCCAAAGCGTGAGGACCGTCACCGATTTGATTCTGGTCCCGGCCCTCATCAACCTCGATTTCGCCGACGTCCGCAATACCCTCAAGGGGAGCGGCATCTCCCTCATCGGCTTTGGGATGGGCCGCGGGCCCAAGAAGGCCGACCAGGCCGCCGACAATGCCATCAACAATCCTTTGCTCGAAGCCAAGATCACGGGGGCCAAGAAGGCCATCTGCGCCGTCACCTGCGGGACCGGGGTCACCCTCTATGAGGCCCAGGACTGCGTCGGGCGGATCAAGGACATGGCCGGCGGGGAACTGGACATGAAGTTCGGGGTCTCCATCAATTCCCAACTCGAAGACACCATCATCGTTTCCGTCATCGCCTCCCACTTCGAAAACGGGGGCAAGGGGATCTTGCAGCCGATCGAACCGGGCCTCAGGCCCCGGGTCGAGGAGGAGACGCCCCTCCCGGAGGCCTCCCATAGTGGGGCCGAGGAAATCGTCGAGGACGTCTTGCCCGATTTCCTGAGCGAAGACTAGGAGGAAGTCATGGAAAAGGAACTTTTACTACCCAAGACCGCTTTCGAGATGCGGGGCAATCTCCCGAAGAAAGAGCCGGCCTTGCTGGAAAAATGGGACAAACTCGATTTGTATGAATCGATGAACGAAGGCCGGGGGCCGGAACGCTACACCCTCCACGACGGGCCGCCCTACGCCAACGGCGACATCCACTGCGGCCATATGCTGAACCGCCTCTTGAAGGACTTCGTGGTCCGCTACAAGAACATGATGGGCTACGAGACGCCCTTCATCTTCGGTTTCGACACCCACGGTCTCCCGATCGAGGTCCAGCTTTCCAAAAGCGGCATCGACCGCAAGAAGATGGGGATCGTCGAATTCCGAAAGAAATGCCGGGAATACGCCCTTACCCAGGTTCAGAGACAACTCAATCAGATCCACCGCCTCGGGGTCCTCGGGAACTACGAACATCCCTATCTGACTTTGGACAAGGAATTCGAAGCGGCCGAGATCGAGGTCTTCGGGGAGATGGCCCTCAAGGGCCTCATCTACAAGGGCGTCAAGCCCGTCTATTGGTCCCCGGTCAGCGAATCGGCCTTGGCCGAAGCCGAGATCGACTACAAGGACGTCCCGGTCAAGACCCTCTACGTCGCCTTCCCGATCAAGGACGGGAAGGGATTGCTGCCGGAAGGCTCCAAGGCTTTGATCTGGACCACGACCCCCTGGACCATTCCTAGCAACCTCGCCATTACCCTCAATCCCCGTTTCGAATACGGGGTCTATGAAACCGACAAGGGGACCTTGGTCTTCCTCAAGAACCTCGAGGAGAAATTAAAGGAAACTTTAGGGCTAACGAACTGCCGCCTCATCGCCACCTACAAGGGGGCCGAGCTCGAAGGGGTCAAGGCCCACCATCCTTTGTACGAACGGGAATCGCCGTTTTTGCTCGCCGACTTCGTGACCGACGATAGCGGCACCGGCCTCGTCCACACCGCCCCCGACCACGGGGTCGACGACTTCAACGTCAGCTTCCGTTATGGGATCAAGCCCTTCTGCCCGGTCGATTCGCGCGGCATCGTCCACATGCCCGAGGACAAGCGGATCGACGGACTCTTCTACGAAAAGGCCAACGATGAGGTCATCGAGGAGCTAAGGGAAGCCGGGGCTCTTCTCAAGGAAGAGGACCTGGTCCATAGCTACCCCCACGATTGGCGGACCGGCTGCCCCCTGATCTTCAGGGCCACCCCCCAGTGGTTCTGCTCGATCGCTCCGATCAAGGACGAGATCCTTGGCGAGATCAAGAAGGTCAAATGGGATCCTTCCTGGGGCGAGATGAAGATGGCCAACATGGTCAAGGATCGGACCGACTGGTGCATCAGCCGCCAACGGGCCTGGGGCGTTCCCATCCCCATCATCTACAACGAAGACGGTTCGCCCATTCTGGAGAAGGAAGTCTTCGCCCATATCGCCGACCTTATCAAAGAAAAGGGAAGCGATGCCTGGTACGAACTCTCAGCCGCCGAGCTTTTGCCGCCGGGCTACAAGAACGCCTTATCGCCGAACGGGAACTTCCGGAAGGAAACCGACATCATGGACGTTTGGTTCGACTCCGGTTCCTCCTGGAACGCGGTCCTCAGGAAACGCGGCTTGCCTTTCCCCAGCGACCTCTATTTGGAGGGCAACGACCAGTACCGCGGTTGGTTCAACGCCTCGCTGACCCTTTCGGTCGCCCTGACCGGGAAGGCTCCCTTCAAGGTCTGCCTGACCCATGGCTGGGTCATGGACGAGAACTGGCAGAAGATGAGCAAGAGCAAGGGCAACGGCGTCGATCCCAGCAAAGTCGCCAACGAAATGGGGGCCGACCTCCTGCGCCTCTACTCCTCGAGCGTCGACTTCAGAAGCGACGTCAAAATGGGGGAGACGGCCATGAAGGCCGTGAGCGAGACCTACCGCAAGCTCCGCAACACCTTCCGCTTTTTGTTGGGTAACCTCCAAGACGGGGGGCAGGCCTATGTCCACGAGGAGGGGAAATACGAATATTCCCTGGCCGATTCCTTCATCTACGAAAAACTAAAGGAATGCGAAAGCGAGATCCTCGAACGCTATGAACGCTTCGACTTCTCCGGGGTCCTCTCGAAGGCCATGTCCTTCCTGGTCAGCGACCTCTCGGGCTTCTACCTCGACATCAGCAAGGACATCCTCTATTGCGATGCTCCGAGCAGTCCAAGGCGCAAGGCCATCCAGGACGTCCTTTTCCAGGCGGCCTACGACCTGGCCCGGTTACTCAATCCGATCCTGCCCTTCACGATGGAAGAGGTCTACGCCAATTTGCCTCTCAAGGAACACAAGGGCTCCCTCCAACTCGAGAGGATGCCAAAACCCGAGAAGCCAAGTGAAGAAGTATTGTCCCTCTACGAGGCCTTCAAGAAGAGCCGCGAGGAAGCCAACCGGCTTTTGGAAGAAGGACGGGCCAAGGGGCTTTATGGTTCCTTCGCCGACGCCGACCTCTATCTGAAGGTCGCTGACGAAAAGCTCAAGGCCGCCCTCAAGGAGGCCGGAAGCGAGGAAGGGGCGCGCCTATATGGGGTCGCCAAGCTCGAATTGGTCGAAGAGGAAGCCAAGGTCATGCCCTCCCAGGGCACGGTCTGCCCGCGCTGCCGCCGCCACTACGAGGGTCTGAAGGAAGGGAAACTATGCAAACGCTGCCAAGGCTGAAGGCCTTTTGGGAGAAGATCAGTCCCTTCTTCCTGACCTTCGTTTGGCTCGTCCCTTTGCTTGTCGTCCTTGACCAGGCCACCAAGTGGGCGGTCCAAAATAGCCTAAGGCCCGGGGAAGCGGTCCCGGTCATCGAGAATTTCTTCTACATCACCCTGGTCTACAATACCGGCGCCGCCGGCGGGGCCGGGGGCGAGGTCCCGGCCATGCGGATCATCTACATCCTGATTTCCTGGGCCATGTCGATCGCCTTTGGCTTTGCCATCTGGCATTACCGGAAAAAGCATGACGTTTTCCTTAACCTCATCATTTCCCTCTGTTTGGGCGGGGCCATCGGGAACCTCATCGACCGGACCTTCTATTGGCCTGAGACGGTCGGCTTTTCCGGGGTCATCGACTTTCTGATGTTCTATTTCCAAGGGGGGCCGAACGGTCCGACCATCAACTGGCTTTCCCCCTTCCCGGTCTTCAACGTCGCCGACATGTGCCTGACCATCGGGGTCATCCTCTTCCTCGTCTATCTGGTCATCGCCTACATCAAGGAGAGGAAGGAAGGCAAGAAAGAAGATGCCGCGCCTAAAGCCTGATTCTTCCTTGGTGGGACGTCGCCTCGACGAGGTCCTGGCCAAGTCCCTTACTTGGCCTCGGGAAAAGGCCAAGGAGGCCATCAAGAAGGGCCTCGTGAGCCTCAACGGCAAGGTCTTGGCCAAGCCTTCCACCAGTTACAAGGAAGGCGACCTCATCGACTACGAGGAGCCGGAGGCAAAGGTCTCCGCCCTCATTCCGGAGGAAATCCCGCTGAGGATCGTCTACGAAGACGAGGACCTCATGGTCATCGACAAGCCCCAGGGGCTTTTGGTCCATCCGGGGAACGGCCATCCCTCCGGGACCTTGGCCAACGCCCTCCTTTACCGCGAGCAAAGCCTCTATGGCGAAGCCACGAGACCCGGGATCGTCCATCGGATCGACAAGGACACCTCAGGGCTACTCGCCGTCGCCAAGACCAAGGTGGCCTACGACGGACTCAAGAAGCAACTCGAAGACCATTCGATGCACCGGATCTACTATGCGATCGTTTTGGGGAGCATCGCCGAAGACGAGGCCAAGATCGACGCCCCCTTGGCCAGGGACCCGAGCCACCCCTTGAAATACAAGGTGGTCGGCAAGGACGGCAAGGAGGCCATCACTTATTTCAAGGTCTTGGAACGGTTCGAGGACTATTCCTTCCTGGAACTAAGGCTCCTCACGGGCCGGACCCACCAGATCCGGGCCCACCTCGAATACATCGGCCATCCGGTCGAAGGGGATCCCTTGTACGGGAAAGGCAATCGGAAACTCTATCAAAATGGCCAGTTGCTCCACGCCGGAAAGCTGGTCTTCAAACATCCCCGCGACGGGCGGGAGATGGAATTCGAGGCCCCTTTGCCGGACTATTTCAAGGAAGTATTGGATTCATTAAGGCCTGTTCGTAGGTCTTGAAGTTCAGCTTGCAGGTCAGTTTGGCCGCCTCGGGACGAGAGGCCAAGAAGGTCCTGGCGAAATCAAGGACCTCGGAACCGGCCCCCTGGGGGAAGTGGACGCCATAGAGGGCGTCCATTTTTTCCATTTTCTTCAAGAAGCAATAACGGGCGATGCAGGAAGCGGCCGCCACGGCCGGGAAGGCCTTTTCGCCCTTGATCGAGAAAACGATGTCCCTCGCCACTTCCTTTTCGTTATTTAGATAACGGTAATAAGAATCCTCGGGGATGAACTGGTCGATGTAGAGGTGGGCACCCGGATGGTCCTTGAGCAAAGAAAGCAAGACGGCATTGTGCATCTTGGCCTTGATGGCGTTCATGTTGTACTTGTCGTGGACCTCGTTGTACTTTTCGGGAGTTAGATAAGAGTAGGCATAGGGAAGCCTTTTGACCAGAAGCGGGACCCTCTGGAGGATGGCCTCGTCCCCCATTTCCTTGCTATCGGTGATCCCGAGTTCCTTCAAATAGGGGAGGTCTTCTTTCTTAACGAGGGCCGCTGCGACGGCGATGCCCCCGAAGAAGGAGCCGGTCCCGACTTCGTCGCTACCCTCCATCGGGTAAAGGAGGCGGAAGGCCTTGGCCGACTTCTTGCCGGGGGTTTCTTTTACTTCACCCCAGATGGCGGCTTCCTGATCGGCCTTCGGGCCCTGGAAGTAGAGGCGGACCGCCTCTTTCTTCAGATAGATGGTGAGGGTAAAGCCCTCGCCCTTATAAAAAGCCAGGGCGTAGGGCGGGACGAGGTCGATTTTTTCTCCCTCGTAAAAACCCTCGACTTCTTGGAGGCGCGAAAGGGGAAGATCGATGGTTGGCACCGCGACATTATAGCAAATACACCCTATAATTAAGGGCCCCTATGGACGAATTGGGTTACGGAGAACAACTATCTTCCCTCGCCTCCCTCTGCTCTTCCGAGCGCGGGCAGGCCCATTGCCTGGATCTCGCCCCCTTCAAGGAGGTCGGGGATCTTAGGGAAGAGCTTTCGAATTCCAATGTGGCCTTAAGCCTCTTCCTCCAAGGAGGTTTCACCGGGCCGACCGAAAGTTTGGATCTCAGACCCTATTTCAAGGGCTTCCACAAGGGCTTGGTCTTGGATGGGGAATTCGCCTCTAATTTCCTTGGGGACTGCCGTTATTTCTATCCCTTCCGGGAAAAACTAAAGGAAGCCGAACCTTCTTCCCTCTTGGCGACGCGCCTCTCTTACGTCAGCGACCTCCGGATCCTCGAAAAGGCCTGCGAGAGGACCTTCGACGAAGGGGGCAAGGTCAGGGACGCCGCTTCAAGTACGTTGAGTGGGATCCGCAAGGCTTTGGGCAATCTCGGAAGCGCCCTTTTGTCCTCGGCCCGGGATGCCGCCCTCAAATACCAAGGCTATCTGTCGGCCAAGGAGCCCCTATACCGGGATGGGCGTTACGTCCTTTCGGTCTTGAAAAGCTACAAGAACAACGTCGACGGCTTGATCGTCGGCTATTCCGGCTCGGGAGAGACGGCCTACGTCTTGCCTCGGAGCCTCCTCGAACTCGAAAACGAGATGAGCCGCCTTAAGGACGAAGAGAGCCGGGAAGTGGCGAAGATCCTAAGAACTCTCACCGCCCGCTTCCTCGAAGAAGAAGGGGAGGTCCTCTACCTCAATGAAACGGTAGCCTACCTCGACTTTCTCTTCGCCAAGGCCCGCTATGCGGTAAACGAAGGCGGGGTCTATCCCGAATTATCAGAAAACACATTGATCGATCTAAGGGGCCTCCGCCATCCCTGCATCAAGAGGGAGAAGGCGGTCGAAAACGATTTCCGTCTCGATGAGGAAGACCGTCTTTTGGCCATCTCGGGGCCCAACGCCGGCGGGAAGTCGGTGGCCCTCAAGGCCGTCGGCTTGGCGGCCTTGGCCTTCAGTAGCGGCCTTCCGGTCTTATGCAAGGAAGGGAGCCGCCTTTCCTATTTCCCCAATGTCCTCTTCGACATCGGGGACCACCAGGACATCGGGGCGGGGCTTTCGACCTTCAGTGCCCACATGAAGGCAGTCGGACAGATATTAAAGGAAGCCAATAAAGGGGACTTGGTCCTCCTCGACGAGCCTGGGACCGGGACGGCCCCGCGGGAAGGGGAGGCCATCGCCAAGGCCATTGCCTCCGCCCTCTTAAACAAAGGGGTCCTCGCGGTCTTGACCAGCCATTACGAAGGGCTCAAAGAATTCGCCGGTTCCTCGAAGGGAGCCAAAAACGCGGCCATGGGCTACAAGGGGAAGAGCTACGAGCCTTCATACCACATCGAATACGGGGCCAGGGGCCAGTCCTTTTCCTTGGAAGCCGCCGTTCGCTTCGGCCTGCCTCAGGCGGTCGCCGAGCAAGCCTCGGTCTACTTGGGCGAAGGCCCGGAAGCCGATCTGGCCAGGCGCGAGAAGATGCTCGAGGCCGCCCTCGAAGCAGCCAAGAAGAAGGAAGCCGAGGCCGAAGCCGCCCTTCGGGAAAGCCAGGCCAAGGAAGAAGAACTTTCCAAACGCGAAAACCTCTTATTAAAGGAAGAAGCGGAAGCCAAACAGAGGGCCAAGACGGCGATGGAGGCGGCCCTTGAGAAGGCGGAGGAAGAAATCGCCGCCATCCTGAAAGACGTCAATTCCAGCAGCAAGCCCCATGAATTGCTTCTGGCCAAGAAGAAACTAGAGGGGCTAAGGCCCGGCGAGGAGGAAAATAAAGTAGCCCATGTCTTCAAGGTCGGGGATTACGCCCGGGTTCCCTCCCTAGGGATCCGCGGCCGCATCGCCGAAATCAAGGGAAAGAAGGCCGATCTGCGGTCAAAAGACGGCTTTTCCTACCAGGTTCCGCTAAAGGATTTGGAATTGGCGGAAGGGGAAGGCCAAAAGAAACGCGAGGTTTCGGTTTCCTATGTCCGCGACCTCGATAAGCCGGCGGTCAAACTGGAACTAAACCTCATCGGCATGCATTACGAAGAGGCTCTGGAGGCCTTAGCCTCCTATCTTGATTCGGCGCGCCTCGCCCATTTCAAGCGGGTGAGGATCATCCATGGTTTGGGATCCGGGGTTTTGAAGAAGATGGTTTCCGATTACCTCAGCAAGCACGGTGAGTTCGTGGCCTCCTATGAAAGCGCCGGGGCGGCCGAAGGGGGATTAGGGGCGACCATCGTCCACCTAAGATGAACGAACTATTGAAGCGTCAGATCGCCCTCCTTCCCGAGCACCCCGGGGTCTATCTGATGAAGAACAAGGATGACGTCATCATCTACGTCGGGAAGGCCAAGAACCTCAAGAAGAGGGTCGGCCAGTACTTTAGCCGTCCCCAAAGCGGGAAGGTGGCGGCCATGGTCCACAACGTCGACCATTTCGAGACCATCGCCGTCAAGACCGAGAAGGAGGCCTTCATCCTCGAGATGAACCTCATCAAGACCCATTACCCCCGTTACAACATCCTGATGATGGACGATAGCCATTATCCCTACATCGCCCTAAGAAGGAGCGACGGTTATCTATCGATTGCCAGGAGGACGGGGGACAAACGCTACGTCTATTTCGGACCCTATCCTTCCTCCTCGGGGGCCTATGAGACCATCGCGGTGGCCAACAAGATCTTTCCGACCCGGAAGTGCGCGACCCTCGGGAAGAAACCCTGCCTTTACTATCATTTGGGGCAATGCCTGGCCCCCTGCCTCCATCCCCTCGACAAGAAGGAAAGCGAGAAGCTCTTCAGCGATTTGCGGCGGTTTCTCGGCGGGGACAAGAAGGAAGCGATGGCGACTTTGAAGGAGAGGATGGAAAGGGCCTCGGAGGAGCAACGCTACGAAGACGCCAAAGAATACAGGAAGATGTATCTGGCCCTCCAAAGTACCTCGGAGGCCCAAAGCGTCGAGGGCGGGAGCTCCAAAAAGGACTACGACTGCATCGGTTATAGCAGCCGCGAAGGCTATTTCTGCCTGAGCATCCTCCTATACCGCGGCGGCCTCTTGCTCGGTAAGGAGTCGATGGTCTATAGTGCCTTCAACGACGGTGACAAGGAAGAAGTGGCCGAGCGCCTGGCCGAATATTACCTCCGGCGGGAACCGCCCAAGGAAATCCTCACCACCTTCCCGGGCTTACCGGAAGAACTTTCCGCCCTCATGGAAGGGATCGAGGTCTACGTCCCAAAGGAAGGGGTTTTGCTTAGCCAAGTGGAATTAGCGGCCTACAACGCCCGCGAGGGCCTCGATGCCCACTTCGCCTCGGCCCGCCTCCATGACGACGCCTTGGCCTTGCTCGAACAACTCGGACAGCTTCTAGGGATCAAGACGCCACTAAGGATCGAACTCTTTGACAACTCCCATCTGCAGGGGAGCCAGGCCGTGGCCGCCGAGGTCTGCTTCATCAACGGGGAACCGGCCAAGCGGCTCTACCGGAAGTTCCTCCTCAACGAGGAAAACGCCGGGGACGACTACCATTCAATGGCGGAAGCGGTCGAAAGGCGCTACAAGCGCTTGAGGGAAGAAGGCGGGGAAATGCCCGATTTGCTCTTAGTGGACGGTGGCTTGCCCCAGGTCCACGCCGCCCTCGAAGGACTAAAGAAAGCCGAGGTCGAGATCCCGGTCTATGGCCTCTTCAAGAACGGCCGCCATCAAACTAGTGGCCTCATCGATAAAGACAAGAAGGAATATCCCCTTAGCAAGGATTCGCCCCTCTTCTTCCTCCTCATGCGGATGCAGGACGAGGTCCACCGCTACGCCATCTCCTTCCACCGCCAGCGGCGGGAAAAGGCGATGCGGGAGGACGTCTTCTCCGGGATCGAGGGCCTCGGCCCCAAACGCCAGGAAGTGCTAAGGCGCCACTACAGGAGCCTCGATGCCCTTCTCTCGGCTTCCAAGGAAGAATTGGCCCAATTCCTCCCCCTCAACGTCGCGATGGCCCTATATGAAAAACTCCATCATTGATATCATTTACCCACACTTATGAACAAACGTCGCTTCTCCCTCCTTATTACCATCGCCGCCCTGAGCCTCCAGGGCTGCGTTTCCTTTCCCTACGGCTCCACGAAATTCTCGGTCAAGCTCGTCGAAGGCGACAATGACCCCTATGTCGGGGAATTGGTCCGTTTCGAATCCGGCTTCCAAGGAACGACCTTCGAAGTCGTCGGCGATGGTTTCTTACCGTATGACGATGCCTTCCTGGCCGTCGAACCTGGCGAAACCCGGATCATCGCCCATTACAAGGAGGAGAGCCAAAGCTTCGACTTCACGATCTCCGAGGTGACCGATCCGGCCCTCATCCTCGAACTCCCGGCCGGGCTCCAGGTCGCCACCAGCGATACCTTCCGGGTCAGCGGGATCGGCGACGACGAGGAAGTCGAACTCCGCTTCCTCGAGGGCCGCAATCTCGTCTCCTATGAGGGGCGGACCATCGAAGGTCTGGCCGACGGCCTCGTGAACGCGGTGGCGGTTCAGGGCGAGAAGCTCTCGGTCCCGGCCGAGATGGAAGTCGGGCCCTACTCGGTGACCCCGGAGAGTCTACAGATTTCCTTCAATGCGGCCTTGCTGGTCGGGGAAAGCGCCAAACTCAAGACCGAGGTCCATCCCTGGGGCGAGCATTACGATCTTTCCTACGAAGTCCTCTCGGGCTCCGACTTCGTCGGGGTCGAGGATGACGGGACTTTGGTCGGCCTCGCCGAAGGCAAGGCCCTGGTCCGGGCCAAGGTCGGCAAGCTCTATAGCAACGAGGTCACGGTCGAGGTCAAGGAAGGGGTCGATCCCTATGAGGGGATGGACGCCTTCGACTTCTATCTGAACTACGAACCGGCCGAGAGTTACCTCGATTCCTTTTACCGGAGCCGTCACGGTTTCATGAGCGGGGACATCGAACCGACCAGAAGCGGGGAACACGCGGTCAATGCCAACCGTCCGGTGGAGGGGGACAAGTATGTAAGAAATAGCTCCGCCATCTACGAAGACGGGGGCATGACCTACACCGTCCTCGACGAAAACGGGGACAAGGCCTATTCGGTCTACTACGGCGGTGGTTACATCACGGCCGAGGAAGTGGCGGCCTATATCTACGCCTTCGGGGAGACCCCGGGGAACTACATCGACAACAAGCATCCCAAAAGTCAGGAAGACGGGGAACAATGGGGACTTTGGGACAAGTACCTGAGGTGCAACAACTCCTATTTCTCCTGCGACGTCGAGAAATATCCCTTTGAACCGGAATTGCCCGATGCCTCGGGGGCCGGGGGCAGCACCGACTATTACGAGATCGACATCGGGGGCCTTTCCTACAACGCCGGAGCCGGGAGGGGGATCAACCGCGGGACCCTCCGCATCGTCTATTCCCGTTACCGGGGCGGCCGCTTCATCGAAGATCCTTCGGAAAGGCACGTCTTCTATACCTACAACCACTACAACGACTTCGAGGAATTCCTCAATTACGAAGGAGGCTGGGGTTTGCGCTTCGGTAACATCACCGGCGGCGGTTCCTATGACTCGAAGACCGATTACAATCCCACGCCCTATCCGGAGACCGTCATGAGGGACTTTGCGGCATGAAGAAGGCCTCCAACACCACCAAGAACAAGATCATGAAGGCCGCCCTCGCCCTTGGGAGCAAGGAGGGCTTGGCGGCTTTGACCATGGACGAGGTGGCGGAGCTCTCGGGCATCAGGAAGGCCAGCATCTACCATTACTTCCGTCACCGCGACGATCTGATCAGGGAGACGATCAGGAAGTTCGTCCCCGGCAAGGACTTCAGCATCGCCATCGACTTTAAGAAGGAAGAGGAAGAGATTTTGGGGGACATGCTCAAGGCCTATGTCTCCGAATGCGTGAAGGGAAAGGGCCGCGACATCTTCAGGATTCTAGAAGGGAGCCGCCTCTATGACGAGGTGGCGGCCGAGATCTACGCCGAAGAGGCCGATCGGCGCCTCAAGGCCGTCACTTCCTTCCTCAAGCTCTTCGAAAGCAAAAAGAAGGTTTCGATTCAGCCTTTCGACGAAGCAGCGGCCTTTTACGGGGATTTCGCCCACGTCCTCATCGTCGAAGGCCTCCAGGGCGGGGTCGACCTCGATTCGAGGATCGAAGGCTTCGCCAAAGCCTACAAAAAAGCCTTCGTCCGCAAGAAGCCATCCTCTAGAAAATAAACGGCCGTTGGTCTATATTATGGGCCGCTACGCCCGTAGCTCAGCCGGATAGAGCAACAGCCTTCTAAGCTGTGGGTCAGGCGTTCGAATCGCCTCGGGCGTGCCACTTACCATAAGCGCCTCTCCAAAGGCGTTTTTTCTTTGTCGTAGCAGCGGATCCAAAAGCCCTTAAGCCTACCTCGGGATCAGGAAGGCAGAAACCTAGGGAACGTCCGAAAATTTGATACCCGTCTTTCTGACTCGTAAGGAAATAAAGCAAGAAATTAAAGCAAGCTTGTTTGAAACCTAAACAATTAGGGCTTTTCTCTTTGGTGTCATTAAAAGTGCCTAATTGAAAACCTCTGCTATTTAGACAAGAAAAAAGAGGCCTAGTCAAATAGCCTCTTTCGGGTCGGGCGGCCCCAGGGACCATTCCGGGGTCGGGAAGGATCCTGCGGGTAGGTGGATCCCTCCGGGTTAACCCCTTCCCACCACAATATAGGCATCCTTTTCCTACTTGGCCCCTTTTTGGGTCAAATTTGTAACATTTTGTTTTCTACATTGGTCAGGCAAAGGAAAAGCCCGGGGAAAAGGATCGCAAACCCGGGCCCATGAGGGGGAGACAATTCCCTCACCCCAATATAGGCAGGAAAGGGGGCGATGGTCCCAAAAGAATTCTAGAGAGGTATTGAAATATTTTGAAAAGTTTGGAATACTCTTGGCATGGAAATAGATTGGTTCAAGGAAAGTCGGCCCGGAACGGCCTCGCTTTACCCCACCAACATCACCCTCAATGCCGAGGCCAGTTTCTTTTTCAAGAAGGCCTACCGGGTGATGGTTGGGAAGAAGGAGTCCTTTCTGGCTCTACGTCCCATCAGCAAGGACGAAGCCGACCGCGGGGACCTCGATGAGGATCTCCTTTACAAAATCAACGTCCACCAAAGCTACGCCCGCATCTCCTCGACGCCCCTGATGAAGCAGATCTCGGAGGCGTTGGGGCTGGAAATCGGGGACGGACCCTGCAAATATAGGGCGTTCTACGACGAAGAAAGCGGTATGCTTTTGGTGGATCTGAGCAAGGAGGTAGTCTGATGGAAGAGTGGATGTGGGCGATTTGGCTGGGGATTCTCATCCTCGCCATCATCGTCGAATTCCTGACGGAAGAACTGATTTCCGTTTGGTTCATCGGCGGGGCGGCTTTGGCCCTCATACTTTCGAGCTTTGCCTACGAAGCCATTCCCTGGTGGGCCGAACTCATCGTCTTCGTCGGGGTATCCCTGTTGCTTTTGCTTACCGTCCGCCCCTTGGCCAAGAAGTACCTGACCAAGGACCAGGTCGATAGCAACGCCGACACGATGGTCGGCAAACTCGGGATCTTGACCAAGGACGTCACCGAACTCGACTACGGGGAAGTGAAGATCTCCGGCAATCTCTGGCGGGCCGTCTTGCCGGCCGGGGAAAAGGAAATCAAGGAAGGGACCAAGGTCAAGGTCATTGCCATCGAAGGCAACAAACTGATCGTCAAACCTTTAAGGGAGGAAAAATAAGATGCTCAACGTTCTTACCAAGACACTAGCCAATGGCTTCGACGGGGGTGCCATCGCCGGCATCGTCATTGCCTGCATCCTCGTCCTCATCATCATCATCGTCTTGGCCTGCTCGATCAGGGTCATCCGCCAGACCGACAAGGGGGTCGTCGAAAGGCTCGGCGGCTACCACGCCACCTGGGGGACCGGGATCCACTTCCTTTTCCCCTTCATCGACCGCATGGCCTACAAGGTCTCGATGAAGGAACAGGTCAAGGACTTCGCGCCCCAGCCGGTCATCACCCGCGACAACGTCACCATGCAGATCGATACCATCGTCTTCTTCCAGGTCACCGATCCCAAGCTCTATGCCTACGGGGTCGAAAACCCGGTCGCGGCCTTGGAAGACCTCTCGGCCACCACCCTTCGTAACATCATCGGGGAACTCGACCTCGATGCCACTTTGACCTCGCGCGATGTCATCAACGTCAAGATGAGGAACGTGTTGGATGAGGCCACCGACTCCTGGGGCATCAAGGTCAACCGGGTCGAACTCAAGAACATCTTGCCGCCCAAGGACATCCGGGACGCCATGGAACGCCAGATGCGGGCCGAACGCGAAAAGCGCGAGAAGATCCTGCTCAGCGAAGGGGAGAAGCGTTCCGCCATCCTCATCGCCGAAGGGAACAAGGAAAGCGCCATCTTGAACGCCGAGGCCGAAAAGCAAGCCGCCATCAAGCGGGCCGAGGGCCAGGCCGAGTCGATCAGGACCGTCAAGGCCGCCGAAGCCGAAGGAATCAGGATGCTACGGGAAGCCGAGGCCGACGGCCTCCGCTCCCTCAAGGCCGCCGAGCCCGATAGCGCTGTCCTTACCCTCAAGTCCTACGAGGCCTTGGCCAAGGTCGCCGACGGCAAGGCCACCAAGCTCATCGTCCCCTCCAACGTCCAAAACCTCATTTCCATGGCCATGAGCGTCAAGGAAGCGGTCAGCGAGGACAAGAAGGAATGAGCGTCCCCTTTAAAAAAGGGGAGGAACTCTCGCGCTCTTTGGCCTACCACGCCGGACGCCTCCTCGAACTCTTCCAGTGGGACGAGAGCAACCTCGACGAGAAAAAATTCAAGAAGGCCCTCGCTTCCTGCAAGGAGGACCTAAGGGCCTTGGAGGAACTCCATGGCTAACCTCAACGACGCCTTCTTGGCCCGTTACAACGAACTCGACGAGGCCATCAGGGAAAAGTACGGCCAGTCCAACAATTCCTATAGCGCCATCAACTACTACATCGGAAAACTCCGCAAAGCCGGGGGCAAAAGGGCGGTCGAGACGGCCGAGACCCTCGATGCATTGCGGGAACTGCGCAATTCCCTGGTCCATATGGTCAGGATCAAGGACGTCGATCCCTTTACCGTCTCCAAGGAAGCCTACGAGGCCCTCGGGGAGGTCCTCTATTACCTCATCGACCCGCCCCTTCTTTATGAAGCCGCCATCCCCTTGCAGAAGCTATTGACCTGCAAGGAAGAAGACTCGGTCTTGGAGCTGAGCCGCCTGATGGCGGAACGCGGAATCAGCCACGTCCCCCTTCTTAAGGGCAAGAAGGTGGTGGGCGTCTATAGCGAGTCCTGCCTCTTCCGCTTTTTGGTCGACAATCCGGAAGCCCCTATCGAGATGCTGAAGATCAAGGACCTCGGGGAGTACGTCGAGATTTCCGAGCAAAGGGAGGAACGCTACGTCTACGTGCCTAGGGACTACCTCCTCGAAGAGGCGATCCGCGAATACCTCTATAGCAAGGGGGAGACCGGGCGGCGCCTAGGCCTCTTCCTCATCACCGAAAACGGCCGACCCGACGAGGCCTTGCTCTACGCCGCCGCCCCGGGGGCCCTCAGCTGATGGATCCCCGGAGCCTCAGAAGCCGGAAGGCCATCAAAAACGCCCTCTGCCGCCTCGTTTCCGAACGCGGCTTTTCCTCCGTCAAGGCCCTCGATGTGGCTAGGGAAGCCGGGATCAACCGCTCGACCTTCTACCTCCATTACCGGAGCCTCGACGCCGTCCTCTACGAAATCGAGGACGACCTCATCAAAAACGTCGTCGGCCTCACTCAAATCAAGGCCGGGGCCTTCGAGGACTACATCAAGAACCTCGCCGCCTCCTTGCTTGATTATTCGACGGAGATCAGGACGGTCTTAAGTTCGAGCTACGCCCATTTCCAACGCAAGCTCGAGATGGTCCTCTTGCCCCTCGTCGTCGGTTTGCCCTACGCTTCCTTCGCCGGCCTCCATCCGGAGGAGGAACGTTACGTCATCACCTTTTTGCTCGACGGCTCGATCGGGACCGTGGCTTCCTTTTTCCGAAACCACGCTTCGCCGAGCAAAGAAGACGCCGTCCGTTTGGCCGACCAATTTTTGACCTTCTTCGGTTACCGGGGAGGCAAGCAACATGGATAGTCTTTCCACCCTCTTCCAAAAGGGTCTCTACGAGGAATTGGTCCGCCTGACCGAGGGGAGCCATGAGCCCGAGGACCTTTACTACCGGGCCTCGGCCCTCTTGGCCTTGAATAGGGCCAGGGAAAGCCTCGAGATCCTGACAAAAAACCGCGACGCCCTCTTTGCTTTCGCACCCCTTGGGACCATGAAGGGGACGATCGGGGCCAGGCTTTACCTAGGGGAGTACGACAAGGCCTATGCCGACCTCGAGGACTTCAAGAACCGACCCTACGCGAACCAGGAATGCGAGGAATATATCCGCGATATCCCGGGCCTCATCGCCAAGGCCATCCAGGATGACATCAGGAACCCCCGGGCCGAAGATAGCCAGAAGAGCCTAAGCGCGGCTAGTAGCGACATCGAGCGCCTGCGCGTCCTCTCCTCCCTCCAAAGCCAGGGCGACCTCAAGGACAGGGCCGAGGAAGTGGTGGCCCTTTGCGATGATGATAAGGCCGCTCCCGACGTCAGGACCTACGCCCTTTTCCTTTTGGTGGCCGCCAAATATCCGGGCATCGTCACCTTCAAAAGGGGCGGGAAGATCTACCAGGTCGTCCCCAAGGACCTCAAACGCCCCTACGTCGACGATGACTTCCTCTTTCTGACCAAGGCCTTCGAGACCGATGCCGAGAACCCCGATGCCGGGCGGATCGCCACTTCTTTGCTGGCGACCCTGATCCTCGTTTCCTACCCCGAGGAGGCCTTCCCGCCCGAGGAAGTGCGCCTCATCGAAGTGGCCATCCTCAAGCTCGCCTACGAGTCCCTCCGGGAGGAAGCGGATCTCAAACCCCTCTACGAATCGTATGATTTAAGGCCCGAGGACGTGGCGGAGAAGGCCCGGGAGATCACCGAACGGCTCAACCGCGAGAAGGGCCTAAACTAGCAAACCATTTGCCCTTATCTTTAGATAAGCGTATATTCAGCAAGGACTTTTAATTATGAAAATCACAAAGAAAGAAATCGCCGCCGGGAAGGCGGCCCTCGCCGTCGAAGTCGACGCCGAAACTTGGAAGAAGGCCCAGGAGAAAGCCTTCAAGAAGCTAGCCGAAAAGGTCACCGTCAAGGGCTTTAGGCCCGGCAAGGCCCCCGAAGCCCTTCTTAAGGAAAGGGTCAACCAGGCCGAAGTCTACGAAGAAGCCGCCCTCTCACTCCTCAATCCGACCTTCGCCGAAGCCGTCAAGGAAAGCGGCCTCGAGCCCTTCATGCGGCCGGATGCGAAAATCAACAAGCTGAGCGGCGACGAGCTCGAACTCGAATATGACTTCGTCTTGCCGCCGACCGTGGAACTGGGCGAATACAAAAACCTCGGGATCAAGCCGGAGGAAGTCAAGGTGGCCGCCGAGGAAGTCGAAGCGGAAATCGACCGCGACCTCAAGGGCAACGCCGACCTCGTCTCGGTGGAGCGGGAAGCCAAGGAAGGGGACACTTTGGTCCTCGACTTCAAGGGCTACACCAAGAACGCCGAAGGGGTCGAAGAGGCCTTCGAAGGTGGGGAAGCCAGCAATTACTCGTTGGAACTCGGCTCCCATTCCTTCGTCCCGGGCTTCGAGGAAGCCCTCGTGGGCACCAAGGCCGGGGAAGAAAAGGACATCGAAATTACCTTCCCGGAGAACTATGTCAAGGAGCTGGCCGGCAAGAAGGCCCGCTTCCACTGTGTCATCCACGAAGTGAAGGAACGGAAGATCCCCGAGAAGAACGACGAGGCCGTCAAGGCCCTCGGCCTCAAGGACATCGAAACCCTCGATGCCCTCAGGGCCAAGAAACAAGGCGACATCGAAAGCCGGAAGAAACGGGAAGCCGAAGACAAGTACGTCAACGGCCTCTTGGAGAAGATCGCCGAAAAGAGCACCTTCACGGTGGCCCCGGAAATCTACCAAAGCGAAGCGAAAGCCCGTCTTGACCGCTTCAAGAAGCAGATCGAGGACAACGGCATCGCCTATGAGCAGTACCTCCAGATCGTCGGCCAGACCGAAGCCGACCTCCTCAATAACTTCGAGAAGGAAGGGAAGAAGAACATCGACAACATGCTGATCCTCGCCGAGATCGCCAAGAAGGAAGGGATCAAG
The DNA here is from genome assembly GCA_944363565.1 of uncultured Bacilli bacterium. GTDB lineage: Bacteria > Bacillota_I > Bacilli_A > RFN20 > CAG-826 > UBA4951. The sequence continues at coordinate 396,412 of CALVUI010000001.1, read as the reverse complement.
GCCGAGGAAAAGGACATCGAAGACGAATACGAAAGCCTGTCCAAGCGTTACGGCATGGACAAGGACGCGGTCAAGAAGGCCTTCAAGGGCCGGGAAGAAGAACTGGTCAACAACGTCACTTCCCGTAAGCTCCTCGAAGCCCTCAAGGCCCTCAATGCCTAAGCAATAAGGAGAATATGGATCTCGACAAAGAACTGTCATTGCCATTGCTCGTGACCCGGGGACTGGTCGTCTTCCCGGGCATGAGCGAAAACATCGAAGCCGGCCGGGCCTTTTCCATGGCCGCCATCGAGACGGCCCGCAAGGACACCAACAACCTCATCTTCATCACCTCGCAGAAAGACGAGGAGAAGGAAGAGGTTTCGATCGAGGACTTCAACCTCGTCGGGTGCCTCTCGCGGATCGTCAATTTCAGCGACGACCAGAAGAGCTTCAGGATTAGGATCATCGGTAGCAAGCGGGTCCGCCTGAGCGACATCCGTTTCGAAGACGGGGCCTACGTCGCGAAAGGCTACATCCTCGAAGACGAGGAAGGGGACAAGGCCGAAGAGGCCGTCCTCATGCGGAACATCGCCGCCGCCCTTGAAAGGACGCCGGAACTAGGGCGCGACATCCCGCGCTCGGTCCTCAATGGCCTCGGCCGTCCCGGGGAAACCGGGGACATGTCCGATAGTCTGGCCGCCTACTTGCCCCTTACTAGCGCCGAAAAGCAGGAAATCCTTGAAGCCCTCGATCCGAGCAACCGCTTGAAGTTGCTTTTGAAGGCCATCGAAGGGCTCCAGGAAAACGCCGAGATCGAGCGTAAGCTCACCAATACCGTCCGCGAGAGGGCCGAAAAGAACCAGAAGGAATATTTCCTCCGGGAAAAGATGAAGGCCATCCGCGAGGAACTCGGGGAGAAGGACGACGAGGCCCATAGCGAGGACAACATCCTCAAGCGCCTCGAGGAAAACCCCTATCCCGAAAATGTCAAGAAGAAGGTCAAGTCGGAATTAAGGCGTTACGAAATGATGCCGGAATCCTCCCTCGAGGCCTCCCTCATCATGAACTACATCGACGTCCTCATGGATACCCCATGGTACCAGAAGACGGAAGACAACGACGATTTGGACAATGTCAAAAAAATCCTCGACGAGGACCATTACGGCCTAGAAAAGGTCAAGAAGAGGATCGTCGAATACATCGCCGTCAAGAAGATGACCGGGAACCTCAAGGCCCCGATCCTCTGCTTTTACGGGCCCCCGGGCTGCGGCAAGACCTCGCTTGCCCGTTCGATCGCCAGGGCTTTGGGACGGAAGTTCTTCAAGGCCAGCCTCGGCGGGGTCTATGACGAATCGGAAATAAGAGGCCACCGGCGGACCTACGTCGGTTCGATGCCGGGCCGCATCATCCAGGGGATGAACAGGGCCGGCACCATCAACCCGGTCTTCCTCCTCGACGAGATCGACAAGGTCGGATCCTCCTCCTACAAGGGCGATCCTTCCAGTGCCTTGCTCGAAGTCCTCGATCCGGAACAAAACGTCGCCTTCAACGACAACTTCCTCGAGGAACCCTACGACCTGAGCAACGTTCTCTTCATCGCGACCGCCAACTACCTCGAAAACGTCCCGGCTCCCCTCAGGGACCGGTTAGAACTGATCGAGGTCCCTTCCTACACCGAGATCGAAAAGATCAAGATCGCCGCCGGCTTCCTGCTCGAAAAGCAGGCCAAGGCCAACGGCCTCAAGGAAGGGGACATCGCCTTCGAGGAATCGGCCTACAAGGAGATCATCGAGTTCTACACCCGGGAAGCCGGGGTCCGGGAACTCGAACGCCTCATCGCCTCGATCTGCCGCAAGGTCGTGGTCGAGCTCGTCAATAAGCCCGACACGCCCCGTCCGGTCAAGATCGACGAAAAGAAGGTCAAGGAGATGCTCGGGGTCGAGATCTTCGAATCCACCAAAAAGGAGAAGGAGAAGCAGATCGGGGTCGTGACCGGACTGGCCTATACCGAGTTCGGGGGCGACATCCTCCCGATCGAAGTCACCTACTTCCCGGGGAAGGGCGGTCTCGTCCTGACCGGTAAGCTCGGCGACGTCATGAAGGAATCGGCTACCATCGCCCTTGACTACGTGCGGGCCAATGCCGGCCGTTATGGCATCGACTCCAAGGTCTTCATGGAAAACGACGTCCACGTCCACGTTCCGGAAGGGGCCGTCCCCAAGGACGGGCCCAGCGCCGGCGTGGCCATGGCCACCGCCATCATCTCCTGCCTCACCCATAGCTACGTCGATAACAACGTGGCCATGACCGGGGAAGTGACCCTTAGGGGCAACGCCCTCCCGATCGGGGGGCTCAGGGAGAAGTCCCTGGCGGCTCTCCGCAGCGGCATCAAGACCATCGTCGTGCCGATCGAAAACAAGAAGGACGTTTCCGAGCTTCCCGAGGAAGTGAAGAAGAGTCTGAAGATCGTCTACATGAAGAAGGTCGATGACGCCCTCAAGGTCGCCGTTCCCGATCTCGAGATCAAAGCCTAAGCCAACCCCCGCGCAAGCGGGGGTTTTCCTTTCTTGTACTTCCTTTGAGCCGATATAATAGGCCCATGGATTTCCAAAAGACGGTCTTCGTCAAAAGCGCCCCCACGGTCGGGGATGCCCCTTACCCCAGGAAAAGGGAAGTCCTTTTGATGGGCCGTAGCAACGTCGGGAAGTCGAGCCTCATCAACGCCTTAACAAACCAGAAGTTGGCCCATTCCTCGAAGAAGGCCGGGAAGACGGTCTTCCTCAATTACTTCTTGGTCGACTCTTCCTTTTACCTCGTCGACTCGCCGGGGTACGGGTATACCTCGTATGGCCATCGGCTCGACGACTCCTTCTCGGATATGATGGAGGGGTATTTCAAAAGCAACCGCAAGGGGATGGCCCTTCTCTTGGTCGATAGTAGGCGCGGCTTGAAAGACGAGGAAAGGGAGCTGATCGGCCTTTTGAAGGAAGAAAAGATGGGCCACGCGATTGTCTTCACCAAGGCCGATACCCTGAAGCAAAGCGAGATGGCCGCCCTCAAGAAGGAAGTCGCCGCCCTGGACGATACCGACGTCCTTTTTTCCTACGCCGACGGTAGGAGCGTCAACGAAATCCGCGGCTATATCGCGAGGAGGATCAAAGATGTCCGATGCCTTGATTGAAGAATTGATTGTAGAAGAAGAGAAAAGACAGGACGAGGGGATCGAACTGATCGCCTCGGAAAACTATCCTTCTAAGGACGTGAGGGCGGTCCAGGGGAGCATTTTGACCGCCAAATACGCCGAGGGTTATCCGGGCCGCCGTTACTACGGGGGTTGCGAGATCGTCGACGAGGTCGAACGGGCCGCCATCGATAGGGCCAAGGAACTCTTCGGGGCGGCTTACGCCAACGTCCAGCCCCACAGCGGCTCCCAGGCCAACTTCGCGGCCTACCATGCCTTGCTCCCAAAAGGCGGGAAGGTCCTCTCACTTGACCTCAACGACGGGGGCCATCTGACCCACGGGTCTCCCGTCAGCTTTTCCAGCCATTTGTATACCTTCGTCCATTATGGTCTCGGGAAGGACGGGCGTTTGGATTATGAAGAAATCGCGAGACGCCTCGAGGAAGAAGACCCCGATATCCTGCTTTCCGGTTACTCGGCTTATCCCTACGTCATCGATTTCGAAAAGCTAAGGGAAATCGTCGACGATTACGAGAAACGGCACGAGGGGAAGAAGGTCTACCTGATGGTCGACATGGCCCATATCGCGGGCCTGGTGGCCGCCGGCCTCCATCCTTCGCCGGTGCCTTACGCCGACGTCGTGACCTCGACCACCCACAAGACCCTCCGGGGTCCGCGCGGCGGCCTCATTCTTTCACGCGATGCCTCCCTAGCCAAGCGCCTCGACTCAGCCGTCTTTCCCTATACCCAAGGGGGACCCTTGCTCCACGTCATCGGGGCCAAGGCCGTGGCTTTCAAGGAAGCCCTGAAGCCGGAGTTCAAGGACTACGCCAAAAAGGTGATCGACAATACCAAGGCGGCCCGCGATGTCCTTTACGAAAGAAAGGCCCTGGTCTCCGATACCGAGAACCATTTGTTCCTTCTAAATGTCTACCAAACCTACGGGATCGATGGGAAAACCGCGCAGAAGCGGCTCGAAGAGATCGGTATCACCACCAACAAGAACATGCTCCATGGCGATACCTTGCCGCCGGCCCTCTGTTCTGGCCTCCGGCTCGGCTTTGCGGCCGCTACCAGCCGTGGCTGCACGAAGGAAGAAGCCAGGGAAATAGCCGCCCTCATCGACGATGGTCTAAGGGGCGGGGACCTGGAATTGTTAAGAAAAAAAGCCCTGCAAATCGCCGCCGGATGGCGGAAAATCTCCGATCTTTCCTACTAATCGCCACTTCGGGCAACCTCTTGCCAGGAGCCTAGCCACACCCAAGGGTTTATTCTCATGGGCATGCTGTCTATAATCGCCCCATGAGAAGGATGAGGCGGTCTCCCGCGTTCGTTCGGGGGGGGTTTATTACTACTATCTTCGGCGATCGGTCTGCTCGGGACCGGCTTTTCGTCCTTCGTCATCCGTAGCGGCCCCTCGGAGGCCGATCCGGTTGTCCTCGACGTCGGTCTTCTGATCAGTGCCGACCATTTCATTGAATTCCAGGAACCCCTGGGCTTTTCCTTCTGCGCGGCCGGTATCGTTTCCTCTTTCGAAAATAGCCTCGGCCTAGCCGCGGACATCATCGTCGCCAGGGGCGAGATCAGCATTGATTTCCGGGTCGAGATGGAAGGGGCGGTCGGCGAGGCCCTCAATTACGAAAAGCCTTTGGCCCTCAATGTCGGCCTCTCGGCGAAGGATGCCGGCAATCCCTTGGTGAATCCCTCCTATGTTTTGAACGATCTGGCATATGGCTACGACTCGATGGGATTCCCGACTTCGCGGGAGCAAACCTCCACCAGAGACGGGGCCACGGGGAAGTGGACCCTAACGACCAACGATACCGGACTTTTACGGGAAGAATATCTCTATTTCAGCATCGCCTTCGCCTATGATTTCGGGAACCCGGGCATCGATTTCGAAAACAACATCTTCGCCAAATTACGGGATGCCGGGCCTTTGACCGTTTCTTTGGAGATCGTCCATGGTTAAGAAAAGCCGGGTCCCGATTTTGGTTTTGACCGAAAGCGTCGCCCTTTTGAGCGGGCTTGGCTATGCCGCCTATTTGGTTTCCTGGGAGACCTCGAAGGAATATGGCAACCCCTTGAAGACCACGGAGGAAAAGAAACCCGAGGCTTTTATCCTCAATAAACCCGGAACCCTCTATACCAGCGTGGCCGATGCCTTGGATGCCGCCGTGTCGGGCGACGTCGTCGTCCTCGTCCCCCCGAAGCTTCCCAATTACAGCAATTCCAATCAGAAGGCAACCGACTCCGTCACCTACCATTTAGATAGAATCGCAGTGATCAAAAAAGGGGTCAGTCTGGTTTTGCCGACCGACCAAGCCTCGGTCGACACCATCAAAGCGAACGGCTTGGCTAGTTACATCACCTCAATGCAGAATGATGAGCATACCGATACCACCAACCAAACCGGGCACGCGATTTCCAGTCCAAGCCGTTATCGGCGGGTCCAATTGATCATCGACGAAGGGGTGACCCTGACGAACGAGGGGACTATCGTTGTTTCAGGGGGACTGTCCGGCGGTACCGCCGGGGTCTCCACGATCGGTCAGACCTCCCGGTCCTATGCGGAGATTCTTTTGGACGAAGGAGCCTCGATCGTCCAAGACGGCGCCGAGGCCAAAAGCTATGTCTTCGGCCATATCAGCGAAAGCGGAAACACGTCATTTTTCCTCAACAATGGGGAGCTTTATGTTCCTTTCGTGGTCTATGACTTCCGGGGCATTTCCTTTTCCCATGCCATGACCGGCTCGGGCGGGGCAATTCAGGGGAAACATTCTTCCCCTTTCAACCAATTTGGTTTCCCAAATGTCGCGGCGAGCCTCCGCGTTTCCAATGCGGCTTCCGTTTACGGTTGCATCAATGCCTGGATCGACTTCCAAGGCTTCAGGGATTCCAGCCACCAGTCCATGCTTTTGATCGGTCCATCGAACGGGGCCGTCTTTCAGCTTCCCGATGAAAATTCCTATGTCGAATATCATTACCATCGGGCCGATGATTGCGCGGATATTTCCTTTCACGGCAATTTGGTATTCAACCCTCCGAAAGTCACGTTCTCGATCGAGTCATTCAGTATCACCATCGATATGGCCGACGTCTTTTTTCCGGTTTCCTATCGCCACAAGGTCGAGTTCTTCCCGGCTTCTTCTGGGACCTCAAACGTCGATTTCGGGGTCCAACGTTTCAAGATTCTTCCGGGAAGCGCGGTGACCATCAATTCCGGCGTCACCATGACATCGGGGCCGACCATCGTCTACAGTACCTTCTACGACGGTTCGCTGGGTAATGGTCAATATTCATCGAATGCTTATTCGAGTAAGAAATATCCCCTGCTGCCGGGTGCTGATTTCAAGGTCCAGCCCGGGGCCACTTTCCAACCCCAATCCTTTGCCGGTACCGTCTATGATGGCAATACCTCGACGCCGTCGATCCTTCCTAGCCGCCGTTCGGTCCAACCCGCAACGACCGAGGTTCCCGTAAGCTATGAACCCTGGAGTACCGGAAACGGACCCGTTACCCAACCCCAGGTTGTCAATGAATACGTCGTGATCAAAGAGAATACCCAGGTCGTTCCTTTGAGCTGCCTTTCGCGGCAAAGACTCTATATCGGAGTCAACACCTTTTATCGCTATGAAACCTATACCCCGATCTTCGACATCTATATCAATGGGAGCCAGGAACCCTATACGACGGTCGAAGGAAAACAAAATGTCTATTTCTTCGATGATTTGAAGACCTATCGCCTCGATTTCAAGAACGACATCTACAAGGTCTATGGGGCCGATGAGTTCTACGAAATGGAATCCGAGGTTACCTACAATCCGGAGGAGCCGACCCTCGGGGTCGTCAATTCCGCGACGGAGGTCAGTTCGGAGCTCATCGGGGAAGACGGCCAGCCCGTTCTCGGGGAAGATGGGAGACCCATCAACCAATTCGAGGTCCAAAGGGTCGACATCAAGGCGGCAACTCCGCCCTTGAGCGATGGGAGGGATCCCCTTTATCCCGGATCCATGATCGTCTTAAAGGCCGAAGTCATCGATGCCACGACGGCTTACGACAAAGAAATAAAGTGGTCCACTTCCGATCCTTCGATCGCGACAGTTGACCAAAAAGGACAGGTTACGGGGGTCGCCTTGGGCCCGGTCACCATCTATGCCGAATGCGGCGGGAAGATAGGTGAATATCAAACCGAGGTAATCGAAGAAGTAAAGCAAATCCCCGTAGAAAGTTTCGTCATATATCAGAAAGAGGATCCGTCTAAGCGTTCGGACGCGGTAGCGGGAAGCGACTATAACGGTAGCTCAAACTTCAATTACAACGGGTTGTACGAAAACGGCGACACCGTGTCCTTTGCCATTACCGACATGCTTCCGGAAGGGTCTTCCTACATCCAAATAAAGTGGGACGACGGAAGCGGTGGCAACTTTTCCAATTACCGTCGGTGGTATGTCGGGCCCAACGGCGAAAGACTGACCACGGTCGAAGGGGTTGACGAAGTCACGGTTCATTTTCCTACCATAGACGAATACAAAACAATCAATCCCGATGCCAGCTACGTTACCGGTGACGATTCCGACCAGGTCAGTATCACCTGTACTTTGACCAATGCCGACGGGTCGACGGTTAGGACTGTTTTTACGGCCAGTCACAAAGGCGACTTTACTATCTGTTTTTTGCCCAATACGAGGATTTTAATGTCCGATGGGACCTACAAAGAAGTCAAGGACATCAAGATCGAGGAAAAGATTATGGCCTTCGACCATTTTTCGGGAAAACTCCAGGCTATGCCCCTTTTGATGCTGGCCAAACACAATGAGGGCGAACAGGTCTTGATCGAACTGTCCTTCTCCAACGGCAAAGCCCTTTCCTTCTTGACCCGCCACGGCCTCTTCGATTTGGAAAGCAGGGCCTATGTCGATGTTTCGCCGGCGAGTGTAGGTAGCCTACTAGGCCACCGCTTCGCCAACTTCGACGAGGAGGGGAGGCTAGGGGAAGGAGTCCTCCTTTCCTATTCGCTGATGAGATACCACGGTCATTCCTATTCGATCGCCAGCTACGGGGTCATCAACGCCATCGCCGAGACTTTCCTTAGCATCACCCCGCCTTTCTCCGACCCCGGCCTATCGAATTTCTTCGACTACCGGGAGGATCTTTCCTACGATCCGGCGTCGGTCAAAGAAAACATCGCCAAGTACGGCCTTTACCGATACGGGGACCTCGCAAAGGTCCGTCCCCAACATTTCTTCGACTCCATAGGGGCGAAGCACTTCAAGATCGGGGTCGAAAAGGGCCTTATCACCGAAGAGGAAATCGGATACTGGGCCGATTATTTCCTGGGTCTGGTCCAAACTGGCGAAGCCATCCTAAATATCTTGTAAGCGCTTCCAAGGCGGCTATAATAACCGGCTATGATTCCGGAACCCCTCATTAACGCCATCGATAACCAAAACTCCCTCGCCAATCTTGCCAATAGCATCCTCCTGGCCTTCGGGGCAAAGACGTTCCATAACGACATCAAGGAAGTGACCGCGGTCCTAAAAAATAGGAAGAGGGTCTGCGCGGTCCTCTTCGACGGGATGGGAGAGGCCTTATTAAAGGAAACCGCCAAAGGCCGTAAGGCCATGGAAAACCATACCTTGGCCCACATCCAATCCGTCAATCCCGCCACCACGGCCGCAGCCACCATTTCTTTTCTGACCGGCCGCTTCCCCAGGGAAACCGGGTGGCTGGGCTGGAGCATCGATCTTCCCGAATACGGCGGCCCCGTCGATGTTTTTCCAAACCGTCTTAGCAAAGACGGGACGTATCTCGGGGAAAAATCCATCATGCGCGAAGTGGCCCCTTTGGTGACTCTCGATCAGTTACTCGCAAAAGCCGGTTTCCGCACCCGCCTTGCCTTCCCCGATCCCATCGAAAAGGGGAGTTACACCGATCTTAAAGGAATGGGGAAGACCCTCGATGAATTTTATGAAGGAGGGGATGGCTTCCTTTACCTTTATTACGAACAACCCGATTCTTCGGCCCATCATTACGGACCCAAGGACCGGCGGGTCAAGCGGCAGATCGATAAGGCCTTGTCCTTCGTCGAGAAGGCCGCGAGGAAACATCCCGACGTCCTCTTTTTGGTTCTGGCCGACCATGGCCTCCTCGAAGTCGGTTACCGCGACATCGCGGCCTATCCCGCCCTTCACTCCTTATTAAGAAGACCCTTAAGCCTCGAGGGACGGACCAGGGCCCTCTACGTCCAAGAAGGGAAGAAGGAAGAATTCGCCAAACTCTTCGAAGACTATTTCGGGGACGCCTTCTACCTCGTCGATTCCAAGGAACTCTTCGATCGCGGCTACTTCGGGGAAGGGGAACCCCATCCAAGGGCCCTGTCTTTCCTTGGGGACTACATCGCCATCGCCAAAGGGCATGATCTTCTCATCGATTCGACCTTCGGACCGGATCTCAGGGTCCTCAAGGGCCACCACGCCGGAAATAGCAAGGAGGAAAAGGAGATTTGCCTTCTCGCCTACAATAGGTAAAGGTCCTATAATATTCCCCGTCAAAGACGGGGGAGGGAAAAGGCCCTCCGGCGTTTAGGGAGTCCCGGATAGTGGAAGCGGGGCCGCCGGACCTTCGAGTCGCCCCCCGAGACCAATCAAAAATCAATAAGAGCCCCCAGGTGGGGAATCCGGGTGGTACCGCGCCGCCAGCGTCCCGGAAGAGGCACTTGGAGGCTTTTTGCATGTTGGAAAAGCGTTACGACCACCACCAGGTCGAAGAAGGAAAATACGAGAACTGGGTCCAAAAAGGTTATTTCAAGGCCGGGGACAAGAGCAAACCGGCCTATAGCCTCGTCATACCTCCTCCAAACGTGACCGGGAAACTCCACCTCGGCCACGTCATGGACACCATCCCCGACGACATCATCGTCCGTTACAAGAAGATGAAGGGCTATGACGTCCTTTGGGTCCCCGGTTGCGACCACGCCGGGATCGCCACCCAGGCCAAGGTCGAGGAAAAGCTCAGGAAAGAAGGGGTCAGCCGTTATGACCTCGGGAGGGAGAAGTTCCTCGAGGTCGCCTATAGCTGGAAGGAGGAATATGCCTCCATCATACACCAGCAGTGGGCCAAACTCGGCCTCAGCGTCGACTATACGCGTGAACGCTTCACCCTCGACGAGGGGATGCAGAAGGCCGTCAAGAAGGTCTTCGTCACCCTCTATAACGAAGGCCTCATTTACCGTGGGGAAAGGATCATCAACTGGGATCCGGAACTAAGGACCGCTCTAAGCAACATCGAAGTCGAACACAAGGAAGAGCCCTGTGACTTCTTCTATTTCCTTTACGACGTGGTGGGCGAAGATAGGCAGATCGTCGTCGCCACCACCCGTCCGGAGACGATGTTCGGGGACACCGCCGTCTTCGTCAATCCCAAGGACGAACGCTATGAAGGACTGGTCGGCAAGAAGGTCGTCAATCCCGCCAACGGGGAAGAAATCCCCCTCATGGCCGACCCCTATGTCGACGTCGGCTTCGGGACCGGGGCCATGAAGTGCACGCCGGCCCATGACCCCAACGACTTCGCCCTTGCCAAGAAGTACGGCTTCCCGCTTTTAAGGGCCCTCGACGAAAGTGCGAAAATCACGGCTCTAGGCGGGAAGTACCAGGGCATGGACCGCTTCGAATGCCGCAAGGCCCTGGTCGAAGACATCAAGAAGACCGGGCATCTTTTGAAAATCGAGAAGATGGTCCATAGCGCCCCCCATAGCGAAAGAAGCGGCTCCATCGTCGAACCGATGGTCAGCAAGCAGTGGTTCGTGAAGATGAAGCCTTTGGCCGAGAAGGTTTTGGAAAACCAAAAGGGCGAAGGGGCCGTCAACTTCTATCCCTCCCGCTTTGCCAAGGTCCTCGAGCAATGGATGGAAAACGTCGACGACTGGTGCATTTCCCGTCAACTGTGGTGGGGTCACCGGATCCCGGCCTATTACCATAAGGACACCGGGGAAGTGGTGGTCAGCGAAGAAAACCCCGGACCCGACTACGTCCAGGACGAAGACGTCCTCGACACCTGGTTCAGCAGCGGCCTATGGCCCTTCGGGACCTTGGGCTGGCCCGATACCGATAATCCGGACTTTAAGCGTTACTACCCGACCTCGGTTTTGGTCACCGGCTACGACATCATCTTCTTCTGGGTCTCGCGCATGGTCTTCCAGGCCCTCCACTTCACCGACAAGGCCCCCTTCCATGACTGTGTCATCCACGGCCTCATCCGCGATGAGCAGGGACGGAAGATGAGCAAGTCCTTAGGCAACGGCATCGATCCCCTCGACGTCATCGAAAAGTACGGGACCGACGCTTTGCGTTACTTCATCTCCACCAATTCGACCCCGGGGCAAGACATGCGCTATAGCGAGGAAAAGGTCAACAGTGCCGCCAACTACCTCAACAAGATCTGGAACGCGGCCCGTTACGTCGAGATGGCTTTGGGGGAGGACTATGTCCCCTCGGCCATCGATTCCAAGGACTTGACCGTGGTCGACAAGGCCATCCTCCACCGCCTCGACGAGACCATCAGGAAGGTCGACGGTTTCCTGGCCAATTACGAATTCGGGGCCGCCTCGACCAAACTCTACGACTTCGTCTACGACGACTTCTGCTCCTCTTACCTGGAGGCCAGCAAGGTCAGCCTCGAAACCTCGAAGGCGACCCGCGACGTCCTCTATACCGTCATCAAGGCCATCGTCCTCCTCATCTATCCCTTCGCCCCCTTCTTCGCCGAGGAAGTCTATCTCTCGCTCCCGGGACATCTCGAATCGGTGATGCTCGAGTCCTTCCCGGAGAAAACGGGACTGGGGGACGAGGAGTCCGACCGCCTCTATGGCATCTACGAAAAGATGCTGAAGGACCTAAGGAACCTCAAGGCCGAGGAAGGGATCGCCCCCGGGGAGAAGTCGGTCCTGGCCGTCTATCCGGCCTTGCCATTTGAAGAGGCCGGAGCTTTATTGTCCCGCTTCCTCTTCGCCGAGAAGATCGAAATCACGAGCGAAGAGCCCGAAGGAGCCCTCCGTTACCCGGGCTTCGCGGTCGCCCTCAAGCGGACCGTCGATCCCAAGAAGGCCAAGGAGGAACTCGAAAAGTCCAAGGCCTTCCACCTCAGCGAAATCGAGAGGGCCAAGCGCATGCTCCAAAGCCAAGGCTTCTTGGCCAAGGCTCCGAAGGAGAAGATCGAACTCGAGCAAAAGAAGCTGGCCGAACATGAGGCCATGCTCTCCGAGATCGAGAAGAAACTCGTAAGCCTATAATCGTTCGGAAACAAAAGGGGGCCTCTGGCCCCTTTTTCTTCCTATCTTTGGGTGGATAGGAGGATGTCTTATGGAAAAAAGACCTTTGAGCCAGCAGGAGCTCAGAAATACCTTGCCCGGGGAGGCCATCACCTTGACAGCGGTCATGGCGATCCTCGCCATCGGGATCATCGCCGTCGTGGCCTACAATCTCTTCAAGTCGAAGGAGGGAAGCGTCAAACTCCCCGGCGGCTTCACCTTCGAATGGAACTAAGGGGCCTTAAGGCCCTGCCCCTGGAAGAGCGGCCCCGCGAGAAGGCTTTAAGACACGGGATCGCCTCTTTGAGCGACGCCGAAGTCCTGGCTTTGTTACTAGGAACGGGAACCAGGGGCCGTTCGGTATTGGAAACGGCCGAGGCCTTGCTTTTGCAAGAGGGTGGCCTTTTGGGACTGTCTCTAAAAGCCAAATCGGAGGTCCTCGAAACCCACGGGGTCAAGGGAGCCAAGGCCTTGCGGGTGGCGGCGGGACTCGAACTATCACGCCGGGTCGAGAAGACCCGTTACGAAAGGACCAAGCGACCCAGTAGCGAGGAGATTTGGCGGCGGTACCGCGGGGAGTACGAGGACGAACGCCTCTTGCTCTTGCTTTTGGACCAGAAGGGAAACGTTAAGAAGGAGAGGATGCTAGGTCTAGGATCCTCGATAACCATTGCCTTGGAGAAGGTGGTTTCCCTTTTGAAGGAGGGCGGCTTTCCGTCTTGTCTACTGGTCCATAACCATCCAGGCGGACTTTATTTCCCTTCTTCCAGCGATCTGGAAGCGACTTCGAAGCTATCCCTGGCCCTCAAGAAAGAGGGGCTGCGCCTTGAGGATCATCTGGTCATTTCCGCCACTGGTTACTTCTCATTCGCCAAGGAAGGACTCCTTTAATTTAGAGGGGGATTATTCCCCCTTTTAAAAAGGGGGAGGCTAGGATATAATCACGCCCGTTGAAGCCTTCGGGCTACAACCGCTTCGACACGGCTACAAGCGGCTTGAGGAGCCCGCCGTCAGAGCGAGTACTTAGTCAAATGGAGGAGTAAGTCAAGCATGTACGCCATATTGGAAACCGGCGGCAAGCAGGTCAAGGTCGCCGTCGGCGACAAGATCTACGTCGAGAAGATCGACGCCGAAGCCGGGAAGGAAATCACCCTCGACCACGTTCTTTACGTCGGCGGGGAGAAGGCCCAGGTCGGCACCCCGTTCGTCAAGGGCGCCAGCGTCGTTGCCAAGGTCGAGAAGCAAGGCCTCTCGCCGAAGCTCACGGTCTATAAATACAAGGCCAAGACCAACGAACGCAAGAAGATCGGCCACCGCCAGCCCTATACCTGCCTGGTGGTCAAGGCCATCAACGCCTAACCATGGTGAAAGCCGTAGCCGTCTATGACGAAGGGGGAGTCAAGTCCCTCGAAATCTCTGGACACGCCGGTTACGGAGCCAAAGGCCAAGACATCGTCTGCGCCGCCGTCAGCGCCGTTTCCCAGGGTGGCCTCAACGCCCTGGAACATCCGGAAAGCCACCTCGTTGAGGTGAGGCCCGGACACTTCCGCTTCGTGAGGAAGGAAGCCCTGACCACCCATGACCAGACGGTCCTAGAAGTCATCATCGTCCAGATCGAAAGCATTGCCATCTCCTATCCGGAGTACGCGGTGCTAGAAAGGAAGAAGCACAATGTTCCTAAAACGCATTGACCTTCAGCTCTTCGCCTCCAAGAAGGGCGTGAGCTCGACCAAGAACGGCCGTGACTCGGCCGGTCGCCGCCTCGGCGCCAAGAAGGGCGACGGGCAGTTCGCGACCGCCGGTAGCATTCTCTACCGTCAACGCGGTACCAAGGTCCATCCCGGAACCGGCGCCATGATCGGTGGCGACGACACGATCTTCGCCACCATCGACGGCATCGTCCGCTATGAACGCTTCGGCCGCCGCGGGACCAAGGTCTCGGTCTACGCCGAAGGCAAGTAAGAAGGTCCATCAAGGAAAACAGGGGCTCCGGCCCCTTTTTTCGTCGTCATAGGGACCATCCTTCAATTTCCTGCCTATATTAGGATGTGAAAAGACACGTTTATGTTTCGGCCCGCGAGGGCGACTGCGGCCTCGATTGCCTCCGGATGCTCCTTTCCGACCTCTATGATGATAAGGATTATGTGTATCTGAAGTCCTACGCCAAAGGGCCCTTGTCCCTGGAGCAATTGATCGAGCTGGCCGCCACCCAAGGTCTGACCCTCGAGGCCTATGCCGCCTCGAGGAAGGAGGAACTGAGGGAAGAGAAGTCCCTGCCGGTCCTTCTAGTCTTGAATGTCGAAGGCGGAGGGACCCACATGGTAATCTATGACGGGGCCATCGGCCCCTTTGCGAAAATCCGCGATCCCTTGGAGGGGAGCCGCTTGGTCTTGATGTCCAAACTCCTGGAGTCTTGGAACGGCCAGTTCCTCCATCCTTCCAATAGCGACCCCCGGCCCTTTGCCGGGCCGATTCCCGAACAGTTGCCGCGGTTAGGGAGGGGGCTATGCCTAGCGACGTCCATTTTGGCGGAGGCCCTCTTGCTACTAGCCTTCTTCTTCCTCGGGGATGACCGTGGCATCCTGCTTCCGGTCACTTGTCTATGCCTCTTTGCCCTCTTCGAGGTCTTCTCGCGTCTCTACGCGGTCAAGGTCCTTAGGAAGTTCGACGAGGATCATCTCTCGGCCTTGGCCGATAAGGACGAGGACGCCATCTCGGCCTATCGCGATTACTCGGCCTTCAAGGGCCGTTACCACGCCTTCCCGATCCGCCTCTTCACTTCCTTCCTGACCGGGATATCCCTCATGGTCCTCTTTACCCTCAATGATCCTTCTTTCTTCGTCCCGATCTCGGTCCTCATTCTCTTTCTGGCCATCGATGCCTTCTTCCTCCAAGGGTTTTTGAGAAGGAAGAACCTGGCCCTTGAAAGGGAAGAGCGTAACCTCCGTATCCCGGGCGGGGCCAAGAAGGAGACCTTCCTCTCCCTTTTTCAAAACGGGGAGAGGCTCGGGAATGTCCTGACCTACCGCAAGATCTTCATGATCTTCCTAGAGGCGGTCTTGGCCCTTCTTTCCACCCTTTTGGGCCCGAGCCTCAGCCTCAATTACTTCTTGTTCTGTTTCTTCAGCTTCCATTGCTTAAGCTTGACACTCGGGGCCTTCCTCGAAGGCCTATCGGCCTACCCTTTCTACAAGGGGGCGGAAATCGCCTTTAGGCGCGACTTCCTCTAGGGACAAACGTTAGCCCCCTTTGTATAATGGGGCCATGCACGTACTTTTGGACGAAGAGGCCCCGGCGGCGGCTAGGGAAAATTACCCCCATCTAGCCGATATCGTGGCCAAGCGCCTCGCGGTCGAAGAAGACTACGAGATCGACGTCTCTTTTTTGAGGCCCGAGGAAATCCGGGCCATCAACCGGGATTACCGAGAGAAGGACGCGGTGACCGACGTCATCTCCTTCGCCTTCCTCGATGACCATGATCCCAAGGACCAGATCCAACCCTTCGAGGGGGAGATGATGCTAGGGACCATCCTCATCTGCTTGGATCGGGCCAGGGAACAGGCGGAGGAAATCGGGAATTCCTTCGAGAGGGAAATCTGCTTTCTCTTCGTCCACGGCCTCCTTCACCTACTAGGTTATGACCATATGACGAAGGAGGACGAAGAGGTCATGTTCCCGCTCCAAAGGGAAATCATGGGGGAATTCGAGGAGATTTATGGAAAGCTTTGAACTGATCAAGGAAGCCGAGGAAGCCCGCAAGCGGTCCTATAGCCCCTATAGCGGCTTCGCGGTCGGGGCCGCCGTTTTGTGCAAAAACGGCAAGGTCTACCACGGGGCCAACATCGAGAACTCCTCCTACCCCCTTTGCATGTGCGCCGAGCGCAATGCCATCTACGCCGCCTACATGGACGGCCAAAGCAAGGACGACCTCTTGGCCTTGGCCGTGACCGCCGATACCGCGGGACCCTGTTCCCCCTGCGGGGCCTGCCGCCAGGTCATCAGCGAGCTCTTCCCGCATGACGCCCCCATCTACATGTCGAACCTCAAAGGGGACGTCAAGGTCACTGACGCCGAACACCTTTTGCCTTTTGCCTTCGACGGGAGCGACCTATGAAAAGCGGCCTCGTGGCCGTGGTCGGCCGCCCCAACGCCGGGAAGTCGACCTTCGTCAACGCCTTTCTGAGCAAGAAGGTCTCGATTGTTTCCCCCAAGGCCCAGACGACCAGGGACAATATCCTTGGGATCTACCACGAAAAGGACCTCGAGATCGCTTTGAGCGATACCCCGGGGATCTTCGAGGGGAAGGAAGGCCTCTACAAGCTGATGCTCAAAAACGTCAAGGGCGCCCTCCAGGGAGCCGACTGCGTCTTCTACCTCATCGATGCCTCCAAGGGCGACAACGAAGGCGAGGCCAAGACTATCAAGGACCTTCGTCTTTCGATCCCTCTCATCATCGGTTACAACAAGATCGATCTGGTGACGGTCCCCGAAGGCCAGGCGGCCCGGGAGTTCTTCACCAATGCTTTTCCCAATGCCAAGTTCATCGAACTTTCAGCCCTCAGGAACTACGGCCTCGCCGAGTGCAAGGAGGCCTTCAAGGCTTACATGCCGGAAGGGCCGGCCTTCTATGAGGAAAATAGGTATAGCGACCACGGCCAGGAATTCATGGCGAGAGAAGTGATCAGGGAGAAGATGCTCCGCTTCCTCAAGGACGAAATCCCCCATACGGCGGCCGTCAAGATCGATTCCTTTACCAAGAAAGGCGACTCCATCTCCATCGAGGCCACGGTCTACGTCGATTCCAAGGGCCACCTGCCGATCGTGGTCGGGAAGAACGGGGAAATGGTCAAGAAGATCTCGATGGCGGCCAGGCAGCAGATGGAAAAGGACTTCCACGCCCACGTCAGCCTCTACCTCGATTGCAAGGCCGCCCCCAATTGGCGCAGTTCCGCCAAGTGGCTGGCCTATTTGGGCTATGCCGGAAACGATTGAGCGGACCGGCTACCTCCTCCGCCTCACCCCCTATAGCGACTCCTCCTCGATGGCTTTGGCCCTCGGGGAAGAGGGCTATTTTTCATTCGCGGTCCGGGGTCTATCTTCCCCCAAATCGCCATTTAGATCCTTCATGTTCCCCCTGACCAAGGTCCGCTTCCTTTTGGCAAAAGGCAAGGGCGACAAGCTTTCCCTCAAGGAAGGAAGCCCCTTTTCGAAGACGCCTTTTGGGAAAAGCCTC
Organism: uncultured Bacilli bacterium; assembly: GCA_944363565.1. GTDB lineage: Bacteria > Bacillota_I > Bacilli_A > RFN20 > CAG-826 > UBA4951. The sequence continues at coordinate 378,706 of CALVUI010000001.1, read as the reverse complement.
GAGGAAATGGCCTTCCTATCCTTGCTCTCCGAAGGCCTCTCCAAATCCTCCGAAGGGGCCGAGGCCAAGGATCTCTACGCCCTGACCGCCGAACTGATGGAAAGATTCGAGAACAAGGAAGAACCCTTGGGTCTATCCGCCCTATTCCTAGCCAGGCTTTCGGCCTTATTGGGGGTGGCCCCCGAAACCGACGGCTGCCTGGTCTGCGGGACCAAAAAGGGCCTAACCGTCTTTTCCTTTGAAAAGGGCGGTTTCCTCTGCCGCGAGCATGGAAGCGATTTGCCCCATAGCTCCCTGTCCATCATGCAAGACGTCTATCGCCTCTTCCATCTCCCGCGGGATGGGGTTTTGAAATTGCCCCAGGACGAGGCCCTCTATTTCATCGAAAGCTTTGGGATCTACCTCGAGGAACGGGCCGGGCTATCCCTCAAATCCGTGAGTTTCGGCAAGAATTTGTAAGGGTTGACAAATTCTATTATTTCGAATTGACAAATTTTAACAAACCTTTAAAATCACACGCGTTTTGTGAGTGCTTTGCATCTAGTGTAATCAAGGAGCAAATATCGATGGCCAGTGAATTTTCCTTTGAAGAAATCGTTTCCCACCTCCAACTGACGGGCTACGTCTATCCCGGTTCCCAGATCTACGGGGGTCTCAGCAACACCTGGGACTACGGACCCCTGGGGGCCGAGCTGAAGAAGAACATCAAAGCCATGTGGTGGAAGCGCTTCGTCCAGGAGTCGCCCACCAACGTCGGGATCGACTCCGCCATCCTCATGAACCCGAAGGTCTGGGAGGCCACCGGCCACGTCTCGACCTTCAACGACCCGATGGTCGACTGCAAGTACTGCAAGGCGCGTTTCAGGGCCGATAGCCTCATCAAGTCCGAACACCCGGAGGCCGATACCGACGGAATGACCTACGAGGAGATGGATGCCTTCATCAAGGAACACGGCATCGTCTGCCCCGAATGCGGGAAGGCGGAGTTCACGCCCATCCGGAAGTTCAACATGATGTTCAAGACCCACATCGGTGTCACCGAGGGCAACGAATCGGTCGTCTACCTGCGTCCGGAAACCGCCCAAGGCGTCTTCGTGAACTTCAAAAACGTCATGAGGACCGCGAGGAAGAAGCTGCCCTTTGGGATCTGCAATTCCGGGAAAAGCTTCCGCAATGAGATCACCCCGGGGAACTTCACCTTTAGAACTAGGGAATTCGAACAACTCGAACTCGAGTTCTTCTGCAAGCCCGGGACCGACATCGAATGGTTCAACTATTGGAAGGATTACTCCTTGAAATTCGTCCGTTCCCTCGGCGTCAAGGAAGAAAACCTCCGTTACCGTGACCACGAGCCGGCCGAGCTGGCCTTCTATAGCAAGGCCACGACCGACGTCGAATACGATTTCCCGTCCCTTGGCTTCGGGGAGATCCTCGGGATCGCCGACCGGACCGATTACGATTTGAAGCGCCACCAGGACAAGAGCGGGGAAGACCTCACTTACTTCGATCAGGAAGAAGGGCGCCGTTACCTGCCTTACTGCATCGAACCCTCGATGGGCCTCGACCGTCTCATGCTCATGACCCTCGTCGATGCCTACGACGTCGAAAGGAAAGAAGGGGAAGAAGACCGCAAGGTCATGCATCTCCTCCCGGCCCTCGCCCCCTATAAGGTCGCCGTCTTGCCCCTCAACCGGAAGCTCTCCGAAAAGGCCAACGAAGTCCTCAAGATCTTGACCCAGCACTTCAGCTGCGTCTATGACGACACCGCCTCGATCGGGAAGCGCTACCGCCGCCAGGACGAGATCGGGACCCCCTTCTGCGTCACCATCGACTTTACAACCCTCGAAGACCAGACCGTCACCGTCCGCGACCGCGATACGATGGCCCAAATCCGTCTTCCCATCACCGACCTGGTCAACTACTTCCGGGTGAAGTGCTTCTACTGATACAAGTAGGAAATCAGTAATTAATTAGTAGATACAATACTTTGTATTGGAGGAAAGGTTATCAACAAGAATCCGGCTATTGAAAAACTGCTCGCCAACACCGACATCGTCAAGGTGGTCAGTTTCTACATACCCGTGATCAAGAAGGGCAACGACTACCTGGCCGTCTGCCCCTTCCATCCCGATACCCATCCTAGCCTCCACGTCAGTCCCAAGCGCCAGATCTTCAAATGCTTCGTCGACGGGAAGGGTGGCAACGCCATTTCCTTCGTCATGGAATACGAGCACCTCGACTTCTGGTCGGCGGCCCGCAAGGTCGCTTCCATCATGGGACTCAACATCCCGGAACTCGAAAACCGGAAGCCCTCGGCGGCCGAAAGGGGGAAGGAACCCTATTTCGCCTGCATGAAGGACCTCGTGGCCTTCTATTCCTACCAACTGAAGACCGCGGGTGGCCATGCCGCCCTCGAATACCTGCGTAACCGCGGGATCTCCGATCAGCAAAGCACCCGCTTCGGCCTCGGCTACGCCCCCGAAGACGGGGAAGTGACGGTGGCCTTCCTTAGACGCAAGGGCCATACCCCCAAGACCATCGAGGGGATCGGGATCGCCAATGTCTCGGAGAAGATGGCGGACGTCAACCACGGCCGCCTCGTCTTCCCGATCTACGACCTCGAATCGCGGCCGATCGGCCTCTCGTGTCGGAGATTAAGCTCCGACAAGGACATCCCGAAGTACCAAAATAGCCCCGAGACCGTCCTCTTCCACAAGTCCTCGGTCCTCTATGGGGCCAACTTGGCGGCCAGGACGGCCCGGGAGAAGGGTTACGTCTATGTCTTGGAAGGACTGGCCGACGTCATCGCCCTCGATTCGATCGGGGAACCGGCCGTCGCCCTCATGGGCACGGCCTTGACCGCCGAGCACCTCAAGATCCTCAGGACCTTCGGGGCGGAGATCCGCCTTAGCCTCGACGGGGACGCGGCCGGGCAACACGCGATGTATAGCTCCCTCAAACTCCTCGACCAAAGCGGCATTCCCTACCGCCTGGTCCAGAATACCGACGAAAGGGACGTCGATGACGTCTTGAGGGAAGAAGGGGAAGAGGCCCTAAGGAAGAGGCTCAATAACCTCGTCGATCCCTTCGCCTTCCGCCTTAGCTACTTCACCAATACCAAGAAGCCCCAGAACGAAAGGGAGAGGCAGAAACTGGCCGAAGCCTTCATTCCCTACCTCGCCTCGCTCCCGGAAGGGATCAAGCGGGAAGAGGGGATCGTGAGGCTCAGTCAGGCCACCGGCTATTCCAGCGGGGCCATCAACTCCCTCCTCCTGAAACCCAGGGAGAAGAAAACCTCGGTCGAGGGGACGGTGAAGGCCAACGGCACCGTGAGAAAAGGCCGAAGCGGTCTCTCGCGCCTCGCCTCCATCGAGAGGGACATCCTCTACTACATGCTCAACTACGAAGCCGCGCTGGTCTACTTCAAGGAGAAGATCGACGCCTTCATCACCCCCGAGTACGAAGAGATCGCCAACTATCTGATGGACGCCGCGGGCGCCCATGATGGGAAGGCCGACCTCGCCCTCTTGCTGGGACTACTCGAGGAAGACGGGGCCGATCAAAAACTGGTCGACGAGATCACCGACATCGCCAGCGAGGACTTCCATCCCGCCTATAGCGAAAAGGACATGGACGCGGCTAGGGATGCCTTAAACGAAGAAAAGGCCAACCTGGCCCTCAAGGCCAAGACCACCAAGAGCCTCCAGGGGAAGAACCCCAATGAGCAGGCCGCGGTCTTGGAGGAATTCGCCAAGAGAAGAAAGCAATTGCTCGAAAAGCAAAAGAAAGGGACCAACTAAAAAGGAGACAGAACCATGACTGCGAAAAAGAAAAGGAAAGACGAAGAAGAACACGAGGAGCTGGAGCCGATGATGGATCCGGCGGCCGAAGAGGAAGAGGCCGTCAAGAGCCTCGACACCATCAAGAAGGAACTCCTCAAGAAGGCCACCGACAACGGCGGCATCCTTGACCAGGACGAGGTCATGGAAGCGACCTCGCGCCTCGACCTCAGCGAAGAGGACTTCGAGGGCCTCATCTCCTTCTTCAAGTCCCACGACGTGAAGATCGAGGGGACCGGGGAAGAAGACGAGGAACCCGAAGACCCGGACGCCATGGACGAAGCCGCCCTCGAGAAGGCCGCCAACGAGATGGCGGAGGCCGAGGAAGACAATGATGAGGCGGCCGACGACCTCGGGATCGAGGATATCTCAAGGATTCCGACCGGCGAGGTCAAGGTCAACGACTCGGTCAAGATGTACCTCAAGGAGATCGGGAAGGTCGACCTATTGACCGGTAAGCAGGAAACCGAACTCGCCAAAAGGATCGTCAAGGGCGAGGAAGCCAAGAAGGCCCTCGAGGAAGCCATCGCCAAAGGCGACGAGAAGGCGAGACGCATCGCCCAGTACGACATCGACGACGGGAAGCAGGCCAAGGACCAGCTCTGCAACGCCAACCTCCGTTTGGTCATTTCAATCGCCAAGCACTATGTCGGTAAGGGCATGCATTTCCTCGACCTCATCCAGGAAGGGAACATGGGCTTAATGAAGGCGGTCGACAAGTTCGACTACACCAAGGGCTTCAAGTTCTCGACCTACGCCACCTGGTGGATCCGCCAGGCCATCACCCGGGCCATCGCCGACCAGGCCCGGACCATTAGGATCCCGGTCCACATGGTCGAGACCATCAACAAGATGAGCCGGGTCGAACGGGCTTTGGTCCAGGAACTGGGCCGCAATCCCACCCCCGAAGAGATCAGCGAACGGATGAAGGAAACGATGGGGAAGGACAAGTACCTGACCCCGGAGGCCATCAGGACCATCCAGAGGATCGCCCTCGAACCGGTTTCCCTCGAAACCCCGATCGGGGAGGAAGACGATAGCCACCTCGGGGACTTCATTGAAGACAAGGAAACCCAGAGTCCCGCCGAATTCACCACTAAATCCCTTTTGAGGGACGAGCTCTACCGCATCATGGGCGACCTCACCGAACGCGAGCAGAAGGTCCTGAAGCTCCGTTACGGCCTCGAGGACAACCGCCCACGGACCCTCGAGGAAGTCGGGAAGGAATTCGGGGTCACCCGTGAACGGATCCGTCAGATCGAGGCCAAGGCCATCAGGAAGCTCCGCCACCCGACCAGGAGCAAGAGGCTCGGGGACTACCACGAGGTTCTCTACAATACGGGCGAAGGGAAGAAATGACTTCCCGCATCGATCTGATCGTCTCGTATATACCCAAGGGGGCCGTCTTCGCCGAAATCGGAAGCGATCACGGCCTTCTTTCGATATCGGCCCTCTTGGAAGACCCAACCCGGAAGGCCCATCTAAGCGACAACAAGAAGGGGCCTTACCAAAATTCCCTGAAGGCCATCGAGGAAACCGGCCTAACTAGCCGCGCGGACGTCCGTCTGGCCGACGGTCTCGACGGTCTTCCCAAGGATACCGACACCGTGGTCCTCGCCGGGATGGGGGGTCGCCTCATGCAGAGGATCCTCGAAAAGGGAAATGATCTTCTAGGCAACGTCAAGACCCTGGTCCTCGAACCCCAAGGGGGAAGGGAAGAACTCTTGGACTACCTCTTTAAGCTTCCCTATCGGCACGTGGCCTATGGGATGGCCAAAGAGGGGCATCACTATTACGAGTGCTTCGTCTTGTCCAAAGGCGAGCCCCAGGTTTTGGACGGGGTAACCAAGGTCTATGGCCCCCTCTACCTAGAAGGCGGGGACCTCTTCGTCGAAAGATGCAAGAAGGAAGAGGAGACGGTCCGGGCCTTGCTCGAGGTGGCCTCGGGGAACGCACAAAGGGCCGAAGAACTACAACAACGGCTGAATTTGCTTAGGGAGGTACTGAAAAATGGAAACCAATAGACTCCTCCGGGCCTTGGCCCGTTATTACCCGAAAAGGCTGGCGGAAGGCTATGACCACGTCGGTCTCCAACTAGGGACCCTCAAGGAAGAAACCAAGCGGATCTTCCTCTGCCTTGATTTCGACTCACAGGTGTTCGAGGAGGCCAGGGCCTTTGGCCCCGACCTCATCATCACACATCATCCCTATTTCTTCGGAAACCCCAAGAAGATCATGGAGGTCGATGTCGAAAAGGCCGAGCTCACCAAGAGGTGCGAGGAGGCGGGTCTAGCCATCTATAGCTACCACACCAATTTCGATGCCGGCTATCCCGGGATGAACGACGAATTGGCCTTGAGGCTGGGGCTTTTGGACGTCGCCAATTTGGCCACCCAGCCGACGGCCCGCGGAGGGCGTCTGCCAGAGCCCATGGATATCCATGAATTCGCGGAGTACGCCAAAAAGGCTTTGAGGGCCCCCTATGGTCTCTTGATCGCGGCCGGGAAACCCGTCGTCGAGAAGGTCGCCATCATCGGCGGCGCCGGATCCTTTGCCTGGCGCGACGTCAAGGAAGAAGGCTATGACGTCTATATTTCCGGGGACGCTCCCCATCACGCCAGACGCGAGATCCTTTTGGCCGGTTTCGACTATTTGGACCTGCCCCACGAAATCGAGGGGGCCTTTGTCGAGAGAATGAAAAAGACCCTCCTTTCGATCGATGGCAGTTTGGAAATTGGCGGGGAAGTCCACGAGGTCCCGCCGGAAGTCATCTGACTAGAGGGACTCTAGATATTCTTGGACCCGCTTGATGGTCTCGGGGGCGCTTGAGGCTCCAGACATCAGGTAAACGGGAGCATGTTGCCTCAGTTCGTCGGCGTAAGGCTCGATCTCCTTTTCATCCAAAGCCCGGATCACGAAGAGGTCCGGGTTTTCCTTTTTGACCGCTTCGTAAAGGGAGAGGGTGTTCCGGCTGGTCGCGCTGCCAAGGACCACCGCCGATCTTACGTTCTTTGGAAGATGCCGGGAGAGTTCCTGTCTAGCCTGCGTGGCGGGGCAGGGAGCGGCCCGGTCGATGGCATTAGGAAAGACGGAAAGGATTTCGCCCCGGGCTTTTTCAATTTCCTCAAGCGACATCGTGGTCTGGCATCTGAAAATAGGTGACTGGTCTTTAATTGGTAGTTTATTAGTAGTTCCTTCCTTATAAAGGAAGATGCGCTTGCTAATCGAAAGGGCGGCGAGACATTCCTGATGGCCTTCCTCGCCTAAATAGATGATGTCGTGGTTCTGGCTTTCTTCCCTTAGGGCCTCGAGGATCCGCCTGACATAGGGGCAGGTCAAATCGACGAACTCGACCCCTTCCTCGATGGCCTTTTCCTCGTAGGCCAAAGGATGACCGTGGGCCCCAAAGAGCAAGAGGCCGTCCTGGGCTTCGGGAATCAGATCCAAAGCCGCGGCCCCTTCGAGCAAGACGAGGCCGTCCTTTTTGAGGGAAGAGACGACCTCCTCATTATGGACAGGGGCAAAAAGCATGTAGACCTTGGGGTATCTTTGGGATAGGCGCCTGGCCTCCTCGACCGCGTGCTTGACCCCGCCGCAGAAGGAAATGGGGCTGGCGATGATGGTCTCCATGGCCCTAATGGTAAGGCTTCCATGTATAATTTGCCCATATGCAAAGCTTCAAAGGCCTCAATATTCCCGCCGACATCCTCGGTGTCCTCGAGGAGGAAGGATTCGAAAACCCTTCCCCCGTCCAACTCAGCGTCATCCCCTCGGCCCTCAGGGGCGAATCGGTCATGGCCCAAAGCCCGACCGGTTCGGGCAAGACCCTCAGTTACATCGTTCCGATCCTTTCGAGGATCGATCCCTCCTTGCCGCGTCTCCAGGCCCTCGTGGTCGTCCCGATCAGGGAGCTGGCCAGGCAAGTCGTTTTCTTCTTCGAGCCCTTCCTCAAGAAGATGGAAGGCATCCGCCTCCAGGAATATACCGGGAACACCGACCGCGAAGAGGAAGCGGCGTGGCTTTCCAAGTATCAACCCCAGATCGCCGTGGGCACTCCCGGACGTTTGCTCGACCTCATCAACGAGGGTTTGCTGAAACTAAAAGACGTCAAGACCGTGGTCCTCGACGAAGCCGACATGCTTTTGGACATGGGCTTCTTCGAGGAAGCCGGGGCCATCTTGGAAGCGGCCGGACCGACCCAGGTCTTGGTCTTTTCCGCCACCCTCAAGGAACACCTCAAAAGCGCCCTCGCCAAATACGTCAGGGCCGACCTCCGCTATGAAGGCGGCAAGGAAAAGACGGCCGGGGAGGTCAGGCACCACCTCGTCGACGTCAGGCACCAGGACCGCAATGTGGCGGCCGTCCGTCTCCTCAAGGCCAAGCGGCCTTATCTGGCCCTCGTCTTCGTCAACAAGAAGGAAGAGGCCGGACCCCTCTATACGAAAATCAAGGAAGCTGGCTTCAGCGCCGTTTCCTACACCGGGGACCTAAGCGAAAGGGAAAGGCGCCGGACCATGAGGCTCATCCGCGAGGGTGAGTACCAAGTGGTGGTCGGAAGCGACCTATTGAGCCGCGGGATCGACCTCCCGGACGTCGACTTCGTCCTTTCCCTCGACCTGCCTTCCGATAGCGACTTCTACTACCACCGGGCCGGAAGGACCGGGCGCTTTGGGAAGGACGGGGATTCCTATGTCTTCTATGACCTCGGGGAAGAGGAAAAGGCCAAGGTCCTCCTCGAAGCCGGGGTTCCCTTCGACTTCTTTACCCTCAAGGGCGAAAACCTGGTCAGCGATCCCAAGGGCCTGACCGGCAAGAAGCGGAGGTTCAAGCCGGAAGTCGACTCCGACCAGGGAAGGGAACTCTCGATCGTCAAGGCAAGGATGAATAGCAAAGAGGTCAAGCCCGGTTATAAGAAAAAGAAGAAGCTGGCTTTGGAGAAAGTCAGGGCCAAGTACCGCCGCAAGGCCATCAAGGCCGCGGTCCGCCGCAATGCCTACGGGAAAAAGTCCGGCGGGAAGTAATACAAATCAAATAAGCTCCCGTCACCGGGGGCCTTTTAATTGTTATAAATGGAGAGGCCTAGAGCTTTTCGATTTCCTCGATCAGGCAATCGTAGGCTTCCGCTTCCTTGATGGTCTTCGTGACCTGCCCCTTCTTGAAGAGGACATAGGAGCCCCGTCCCCCGGCGATCCCGACGTCGGCTTCCTTGGCCTCCCCGGGTCCGTTGACGATACAGCCCATGACCGCGACCTTGATCTTCTTGGGGTGGTCTTCGAGATAGCCGAGGACCTTCTTGGCCAAGGGTACGAGGTCGACTTCGGTCCGTCCGCAGGTCGGGCAGCTGACGAAGGTGAAGTAGTCCTCCTTGAGACCGAGGTCGTGAAGGAGACGGTTGGCGGCCTTGATCTCCTCTTCCGGTTCTTCGCTGAGGGAAATGCGGATCGTGTCCCCGATCCCTTCGAGGAGGAGGGGCGAAAGGGCGGCCGCGCTTCTGAGGAGGCCGATGTCCTTGGGCCCGGCTTCCGTCACCCCGAGGTGGAGGGGATAGGGGAAGGCTTCGCTGGCCTTGCGGTAGGCTTCGATGGTCAAAAGAACGTCGGAGGCCTTCAAACTTATGACAATGTCATGAAAATCACAGCTTTCGAGCATCCCCACGTGCTTTTTAGCGCTTAAGAGCAAGGCTTCGGCCGATGGATGTTCGGCGAGGCTAGCATCGAGGGACCCGGCATTGACCCCGACCCTAATGGCCGTGTGATGGGCTTTGGCGGCTTCTGCGACCAAGGCCACCCGGTCCATCCCCCCGATGTTCCCGGGGTTGATGCGGATGGCGGCGATCCCCGATTCGATGGCGGTAAGGGCCAGGCGGTAATCGAAATGGATGTCGGCCACCAAAGGGATATCGACTCTTTTCACCAATTCAGGAAGGGCCAAGGCGTCTTCCCTATCGAGGACCGAAACCCGCATGAGGTCGGCCCCGAGGGCCTGGCAGCGTTTGATCTGGGCGCTGACTTCCTCGACCTTCGAGGTCTTGATGTTGCACATGCTTTGGACCAAGACCTTGGGGCTTCCCCCGATGGAGATCTTACCTAGAGGGATCTTTCTGGTGGCGGTGCGGTTCATGGCTTAAGCATAAACCGCCTTCTTTCCCTTAAAAAGCGTGGATTATTGGCTCTAGTGGTGCTATCATTCGTCCGCAAATTAGAAAAGGTAGTGTGAATCGATATGGCCTCTAAACGCGAACAAGTCATCCTTCGCTGCAGCGAATGCGGAGAGGAAAACTACATCTCCAGCCGCAACAAGAAGCTTCATCCCGACCGTATGGAAACGATGAAGTACTGCAACGTCTGCCGCAAGAAGACCCTGCATAAGGAAAAGAAGTAAGGAAGCCCCCGCGAGGGGTTTTCTTATTAATAGGAGAAAACCATGAAGAAAATCGCCCTACTGATCGCCCCGTTGCTTTTGCTTTCGGCCTGCGGTCCGACCGTCTCTGCCTCCACCTCTGATGAGCCGGTTACCTCCACCTCGGAAACCACCCCCGATGAAGAGGAAAGCACCTCGACCACCGAAGAAGAAAAACCCGACGATACCGGAACCAGCGGGGATCCGGATCCGATCGTGAAATCCGTCCTCGTCTCCTTCCGAGGGATTGCCGAGTCGGCCGGCTATAACTACGGCCAGAACCCGGGCACCCTCGCCTCCTATTTCACGGAGTCCGGCCTCTTGGTCAGCCACGAAGTCGAAAGCGTTTACGCCCAAGCCTGCGATCCGGCCAAGGAAGACGTCCGTCTGACCGTCGGCTCCTCGAAGAGGGAAGGCTATTGGCACCTCGAACTGGCGGAATCCGTCAAGACCCTCAAGGTCTATGGCACCGATTACTTCAACTTCTACGGGAGCGGCGACTACACCGGCGTCAACCATAGCGATGCCACAATCGAGGTCAACGGCCAGACTGCCGAGTGGACCCACGTCGACGGGGAAGTGGCCCCGGAAGAAGAGACCCTCGTCTTCGATTTCGAAACCGCGACCACCTCGATCGACATTTCCAGCTTCGCTTCCCCGACCGGAGCCAATGCCGGCCCCCGTTTCTTCCTGAACGCCCTGGAGTTCGTCCTTGCCTAAGCCCCGCTTCTACGGGGGGGCGTTAACTCGTTTATACGCCACGACCGAATCCTTGCTTTCGAAGTTGAAGGCTATCCTGATGGATTCGTCGAGGACCTCGACCTTCTTGACGAAGGCGTTTATCGTGGCTTGGACAGAGTTCGGCTCATCCAAGCCGTTTTTTATTCTGTAGGCATAATACGAGAAAGCCGCCTTAAGGACGTCAGGGGCTATCTTGAGGGAATACAGGCAGGCCGCCAGTTTGTTCTCGGCCAGCTTGATCGCGACGTCCAACTCCTCCTTCTTTGCCTCGTAGAGGGGCTTCTCGATCGTCCCGGCCAAATAGAGGTCGAGGAGCTTTGAGTCCTTGTCCTTGAGCGCGGCCAGTTCCTCGCGGAGTTTCTTCGCGTCCTCGGTCTTCGCCGCTTTTTGGATTTCCCTGTTCAGGGCCTTGGTCACGCGCGCAATCGTCTTCTCGTCCGACACGAATGAGACCAACGCCTCCACGACCGCCTTCTCGATGGCGTCCTTCCTGATGAATCCGCCGGGCTCCTTTGCCTTGCAGCGGTAGTAATAGTAGGGGACGCCTTTTTTGATGGATTTGTAGCCGACCATGGGCTCTCCGCACGAGTGGTATATGAGGCCGGTCAGAAGGTAGATCGTGCCCTTGTCCTTCGGCCGCACCCGCTTGTGGTCGTTGAACCTCTTCTGGACGACCTGGAACGTGTCCTCGTCTATGATCGCCGGCAAGTCCCTATAGACGGCCGAGCCGAAGCGGTAGCGCCCGACGAACGTCTCGTTCTTGAGGAGCTGGGCTATCGTGCATGCGGAGAAAAGATTCCCGCGGCGTGTCCTGTAGCCTTTATCCCTGACCTCCCGGACGAGCGTCTGCATCTGCACGCCCTTGGCGTATTCCGAGAACATGAAGCGCACGAGCTCGGCCTCTTCCTCGACGACCTTGAACCTGTTGCCGGAATCGGCGACGTAGCCATAGGGGATCGTGCCCAGGATGCGTCCCTTGGACCCGGCGACCCTCATGCCCTTCTTGGTCTCCCTGGAGAGGTTCTTCGAATAATACTCGGACATCCCTTCGAGGACGGATTCGAGGATGATCGACTCCGGGGAGTCGTCCAAATGCTCCAAGACGGACACCAGGCTGACGCCGTTGTCCTTGAGGACCTTTTTGGAGACGGCCGAATCTATCCTGGACCTCGCGAAGCGGTCGAGCTTGTGCACGATGACCGCGCGGAACCCGCCGCTCTTGGAGTCCGACAGCATCTCCAGGAAGGCGGTGCGCCCCTCCGTCGTGGTGCCGGACTTCGCTTCGTCCACGTAAAAGCGGACGACGGAATAGCCGGAACGGGAGGCGAACTCCTCGATGGCTGCTTTCTGGGCCTCTATGGAGAAGCCGTCAGCTTGGTTCTCGCTCGAAAACCGGCAATAGCCGACGGCCGGTATCATAGGATCCCTCCGAAGACCTTGGACAAGACCATGGATTCCGGCTTCTCCACCTTAGAAAGGATGCGTCCGTCGGGGCCGATCGTGATGGAGCAGTCGAGCCAATACTCCTCCGGGTAGAAATAAACCGGATCCCCCTTCACACCATAGTTTTCCGGAAGGTCAAGGGATCCAAGATCGACAGAGGAAAGGGCCTCTGCATATGAGGTATCCTCGACATAGTAAAAGGATTGGTAGTCAGAAGAAAAAGCATCGGGAACAGAATAGATAGACTCAGGAAACTCTATAAAAAATGTAAATGCGATTGAGATGGCTCCCGAATCATAATGATGGTAATAAATTCTAGTGTGTTTATTCGCCAGGAATACAGAAAAAAATACATTGCCAGTTAAGGGCAAACTATCGGGCGAAACATCGTCATAGTTATGGAGATCAACCTCCAAATGGGGTTCCAGAACGTCATAGCCGATTGAGACTTTTTGATTCTCCATGTAGAGAGTAAGTTCGTCCCCAACGGGAAGAAGCTCGTAAGACGAATCGACGGAAGCGAAACCCCCATCTTCCTGATCTCCGCATCCAGTCAAGGGAAGCACGAAGAGCAAGGCAGCAAATAGCAAAGAGTTTTTCATTTATCTATCCTCCTTTTTTATGTCGTCGGCGAAGTCTGCGAGCGCTTGCCTGTGCTTGACGCCGCGCCCGTCAATGAACTGGCTGACCAATATGTAAAAATCCTTGAAATCGTTTTCGGTGAACCCATCCAAATTCTCGCGGATTTTGTAACAAGAAGAATAAAGCATCTCGTCGGATAGGCTTTTATATTCGTTTGTCTCGAACAAATAGATGAATGAATCGATTAAAGAGATAAAAGAATCCGTAAAGGAAACATTTCCAGCCTTAGTGAGTGAGGCTACCGCTTTCCCCTTTGACTCTGGGTCGCTAGGCTTAATTTTCAGAATGTCGTCACCTAGAAGGTCATAGACGTCAACATGAAGAACATCGGCGATTTTTGTTGCTAAATTCCATGACAGTTTCGCGGCACCCGTTTCAACTTGGGCTAAATAACCCCTCCCCTTTAGGCCAACCATCTCCGATAGTTTTATTTGCGAGATCCGCCGAGCCCGGCGATATTTTTTAACATTATTCATTTTTAACCTCCTAACGGAATTATACAAAAATTGTTGTCAAAAAGATAGACAAATAATATTGACTTTGATTTTTGGCCTCGCTATACTAGCAATAGAATGTTGGTAAACCGCCAACACTAAAAGGACAAAAATGAACAAAGACATTAAAAGCGCAAAAACACAACTGAGGGTAAATCAATTAAAGGTTATGGACGAATTCATCCACTCAGTGAACGACGAGAAACTGATGGACGATTGGCTTTCGTACGGCGTTCCCGACGAGGCAAGCGAGGACGACTACCGGTTCATAGCCGAAAACGACGATCTTTATATGGACTGCGTGAGAATTTTCAAGAGAACGTCACAGGACGACGATTGTTACTACTAAGGAGGCAAAACATGGCGCTCGGATCAAATAACACAAATGGCAGAAAGCAAGAAATGCCTTTCCAAAAGGCGAAAGAGCTTGTCAAGGAAAGGCTTGGGACAGACCTAACGGAAGAAGGGTACGGCTTGATCCTATCTATAGCCGGAAAGGAGAGAAAATGAAAAAGGAGAGATGCATCCTCTGCGGGCAACCGCTGGAGAAATACCCAAACAGCGGAGAGCCATTGGTAAGCGATAGGGTATGCATCAGGTGTAACAATGGGGTAATCGTCCCTTATCGGTATTTCGCAACCACGTGCAAAAACAACAGATGCGCGCTCTTGGTCAGCAACGGAAGGCTGAGGATCATCGAAACGTCGGATGGGACTTTTAGGCAAGAAGACCTCGAACTCTATCTGGGGGAAGGGGCAAAGCTCAGGCAAAGCCAGATACCTGGGATATCGTTGGCGTTCCCCAGGCACTACGACCAAGTTGGGGATACGGTGCGCACCGCGGTCCTAAAGACCTTGAAGCGCATCGAATTAAGCGAGGTGATGGTCATACCGGACAACGCGCTGGAACGAAAGGAGGAAGACAAATGCTCAAGGTAAACAAGGAAACCATCGTCGAAGCCGAGAAGAAGTCGGGGCTTTCGACAAGGGATTTCGCCGAGAAGCTGGGGGTGTCCTTGAGGACGTACAGCGAGAAAGTTCAAGAATGGTCAGACATGAACTTTACTCTTAAAGACATTCTCATCGCGCAGGATTTGAGCGGCATTCCTATATCTAATTTTTTTAAGGAATAGTGTTGGTAAAACGCCAACATTAACAATGAAAACGAAACCATCTAAATACCCAATCGGACCTCCGTGGATCGACGAAATAATCCGAAACGTCCTCAACCCGTTCCTGGGCCAGCTCAAGGAGCTTCCGGACGGAACGTATCTGGACGAGAGGACGGGGACAAGGTTCGCGAAGGACGAGGACGGTGTTCTGACCAAGGATCAAGAAAAGGAGGACAGAGAAAATGATCCAAATCCAAATCACATGCGAGAAGCCGGAGGAGCTGAAGGACGCTCTCGAGGGGCTTCTCAGGCAATTCGGCGGCCAACCAACGGAGGCCGTGAAAGAGGCTGCGCCGGAAGCGAAGCCGGAACAGGCGAAACAGCGGGAAGAGCCGCGTAGGGAAGACCAGGAATGGCCTGACATCGACGTGTGCCGAAGCATCTACTTCGACGCCAAGAAAAGAGGCGTCCCGAACGACGAAGTCAAGAAGGTGCTGACCTCGCTCGGCGTGGAGAAGATCTCCTCGATCCCAGAGGATAAACGCGCGGCATTCGTCGAGGCGGTCAGGGCCATGGGGCGCTGATATGCCAGGCCAGCACGCGAAGCTGAGCGCGTCCGGCGCACATATCTGGATGAACTGCCCGGCTAGCTACCGGATCACCAAAGACATGCCCGACGTCGAGACGCCATACGCCGAGGAGGGCACCAGGGCTCACGCCTATTGCGAATACCTCCTCAGAAAGGCCCTCGAGCCGAAAGCGGAGATCCCCGAAGCCATTCCCGACAACAGGGAAATGGAGGTCTGCTGCCAGGAGTACGCGGACTTCATACAGGACAAGCTCATCGAGGACTGGGAGGACCTGCCGGAGGCATTCGTCGAACGAAGGGTCGACTTCTCCAAATGGGTCGAAGGCGGGTTCGGGACATCCGACTGCATCATCGCCAAAGCCGACACGATCATCGTCAACGACTTCAAATACGGCAAAGGCGTGAGGGTCGAGGCCGAAGGGAACCCGCAGCTCCGGCTCTACGCGCTCGGCGCCATCGACGAGCTGAGCCTGTGGGACTTCGAGAAAGTCGAGATGAACATCATCCAACCCCGCCTCGACCACGTCTCCAGCGAGACGGTGAGCGTTGCCGAGCTGCTCGAATTCGGCGAGAGGGCGAAGGAGGCAAGCGAGCTCGCCTTCAGCGGGAATGGGCCGGCGAAAGCCGGGCCGTGGTGCAAGTTCTGCAAGGCCAACGCCATCTGCAAGGAGAGGGCGACCAAACCGCTGGAGACGATAAGGAAGATCCTGGACATCGGAAAAGGAGGAAAAGACAGATGAACCAAGAACTAAAGCAACCGGAGCTCCTAACCAAGGAAGAGCTCGAGGAACTGCTCCCGGAGCTGGGAGACCTGGAGGAGTGGATCAAGAAGGTCAAGGACTACGCCCTGGCCCAAGCCATCGCGGGAGAGAAGATCAAAGGCTTCAAGCTCGTGGAGGGGAGAAGCGTGGCGAAATACAAGGACGAGCGCGCCCTGATCCAAAGGCTTGAGGCCAACGGATACCAAAAGGCCATCTTCTACAAGTTGCCGGAGCTCATCAGCGTATCCGACCTCAAGAAGATCCTTAAGAGGGACTTCGCCAACTACGAGGACCTCATAGAGAAGCCGCAGGGGAAGCTCACGCTGGTCCCCGAAAGCGACAAGCGACCGGCGTTCGAGCCGGAAGGGGCGAAGGGAGACTTCGCCGACGACATCAATCAAGGTTCCAAGGCCGCCGATACCGACGACCTCATATAGCAAGGAGGACAGAAAATGGAACAGAAAACACAGACGAGGGTCAAGCTCAAGAACGTCAGGCTCTCATACGTCAATCTCTTGACGCCGAACTCATTCGAGGGGCAAAACGACCCCAAATTCCGCTGCGACGTCTTGATCCGCAAGGACGACGAAACGAACGTCACTCTAGTAAGGGAAGCGATCGCATCGGCAATCGAGAACGCGAAAGCCGGGAAGGGATGCTTCGCCGGCGAGGACCTCAAGAAGGCCAAGGCCGTCGGCAAATGGCACTCGGCCCTTAAGGACGGCGACGTCGAGAAGCCGGACGACCCGGCGTACAAGGGGTGCTACTTCATCTCGCCTTGGAAGAAGGCGGACGACGCGCCCCAGGTCGTCGACATCAAAGGCACGCTGATCACGAAGGACACCCCAAACGCGTCCGACATGGTCTACAGCGGCGTCTACGCGCATATCACCGTGTCATTCTTCGCCTACAAGAATCTGGGGAACTACGGAACGGGATGTTATCTCGGTAACGTCCTTACGCTCGAAAAGGGCGAAAGGCTCGCCGGAGGAAAGAAGGCCGAAGACGATTTCGGCGACGACTTCGAAGACGCAAAGAACGACTCCAGCGCGCTCCTGGAGGAGGACGATGGCCTCCTCTAAGGTCCTGCACATAGACATCGAGACCTATTCATCCAACGACATCAAGCTTGGGGTCTACAAGTACGCGGATGCCGATGACTTCGAGACGATGCTCATCGGATACGCCTACGGCGACGGCCCAGTCGAGCAGATCAGCCTGGCGAGCGGGGAGAAGATCCCCGACTCGCTGGCCGCCGACATACTCGACCCACGCGTCATAAAGGTCGCACACAACGCGGCGTTCGAGAGGACATGCCTCGCCAGGACGCTGCTGGGGAAGGGGAAGAGGATAGACGCGGAGGGCTGGCACTGCACCATGGCGATGGCGTCGATGCTCGGCCTCCCCAAGTCGCTCAAGGACGTGGGCATGCTGCTGGGGCTGAAGGACGAGGACAGGAAGATGGACTCGATCGGGACCAGACTCATCGCGTTCTTCGCGGTGCCGCAGACCCCGAAGAGGACCAACAACTTCCGAAGGAGGAACCTTCCCTGTGACGACCCAGACAAATGGGAGCTCTACAAGCAGTACAACAGGAACGACGTCGTAGCCGAACGCGAGATCTACAGGCTGGAGACCGCCATGCTGCGGATTCCGGGCGAGGAGATGGAAGCGTATAGGCTGGACGCCCTCATAAACGACCTGGGCGTGTCGATCGACGGACGGCTGTGCGCGAGCATAGACGGGTACATCGAATCGCATCTGGACGAGCTGGGGGAGCGGCTGAAGGAGCTGACCGGATTGGAGAACCCGAATTCCGTCAGGCAGATGTCATCGTGGCTTAAGGGCAGGGGGCTGGCGGTCGCTTCGCTTAGCAAGGCCAGCGTGGAGGACCTGCTCTCCCAAACTGACGACGAGGAGGCAAGGGAGGCGCTCACGATCATGCAGCAGACGAAGAAAACGTCGACGACCAAATACCGGGCGATGCTCGACTCGGCGGTGGCCGATGCGGATGGGTCGCTCAAGTGCCACGGAACCCTGCAGTACTACGGGGCGTCGAGGACCGGCCGCTGGGCGGGGAGGATCATCCAGACCCAAAACCTCCCAAGGAACACCATACGCTTCCTTCCGGAGGTAAGAGAGCTCGCCAGGGAGGGCGACTTCGAGGGTATAGGGCTGGCCTACCCGAACACGATGCAGGCCATGTCCGAGCTCATCAGGACCGCCCTCATACCGGAGGCGGGCGAAAGGTTCGTCGTCGCGGACTACAACGCCATCGAATCCAGGGTTGCGGCCTGGCTGTCGGACGAGGAGTGGAAGCTCGACGCGTTCAGGAAGGGAAAGGGCATCTACGAGGCGACCGCGTCGAAGATGTTCGGAATCCCGATCGATTGCATCTCCCACGATTCCCCGGAAAGGGCCAAGGGGAAGGTCGCGGAACTCGCGGGCCAATACCAAGGCGGGATAGGCGCGTACAAGAGGTTCGGGGCCGAGAGATTCGGCTGGAACGACGCGCAGATCCAGTCGTTGGTAGATTCCTGGAGGGCGGCCAACTCAAGCATAGTCGGCTACTGGAAACGCCTGGAAAAGGCGGTAGAGGCAGCCATAGAAAGGCCGGGGAGCGTGGAAACTCTGGGGCACGGCATATCGCTGGCGACCAGGGGGAAGATCCTCTTCGTGAAACTCCCAAGCGGGCGCGAGCTCGCCTACCAGAACATACGGATAGAGGACGTCGGCGGGAAGAGGACGGTCTGCTACGACGGGGAAACGGCAACCACCAAATGGGGCCGCATCGAATCCTACGGAGGGAAGTTCTTCGAGAACATCGTTCAGGCGACCGCTAGGGACTGCCTGCGGGACGCGATGCTGGGGCTGGCGAGGAAGGGATTCTACCCAAGGTTCCACGTCCACGACGAGGTGATTGTCAGCGTCCCCTACAGGGAATGGCCGGACGACGACGCGATCATAACCGAAATCACCCAGACGATGGCCGATTCGGCCGGAAACTACGACACGAAGATACCGCTCAAGGCGGCGGGATACACATGCCGGTTCTACCTCAAGGACTGAACCGGAAGAAAGGACAGAAAAAATGAAGAATTACAGAATGACGGTGGCGTTCCTAACAAACGAAGCGGACGTGAAGAAAGCAAAGGAGCTGGCCAAGGCCAAAGCCGACGTCAACATCAAGAAGGACAGGGAGGCGTTCGAACGGGCAGTCGGCAGGCTCATCCAGATAAAAGACGAGCACGACGAGCTCCTGGCCGCGGCCGAGGTCCTGAAAGCCGCTTCCGGCAAGGGGGACTGAGATGGAATCCTTCTGCCTGAGCTCGAAGACGGCGTATCAGCTAATCTACCGATCGAGGAAGCGCGATTGGTACGTGACGGATCGCGGGAAGGTCCTGTCCATCCCGACCGGGCTGGGGGAGAAGGAAAGGGGCAGGGCCTTAACCGCTGCCCCTTTTAAGAACCCGCGCCGGAAGAGGATAGGGCAGAAGCCGGGGGCGATGATGGTCGTCGACATCGGGAACAGGCATTGGTCATTGAAGGCGCTTGTCGTCAGCTGCTTCACGAAGCACAAGTCGGTAGAGCCCTACCGGATCCAGCACAAGGACGGCAACCCGGCGAACTGCTCGCTCAACAACCTGATCCTCTACACCGCCGAGGAGGCCAGGGAAGCCGGGCTCATGAGGAAATGGAAGATAGAGGCGAGGATGAAGGACGGGACGACGGTAATATTCAAGACCCTCGGCCAATGCGCCAAGGAGCTCTACTGCGACAGGAGCACCCTGTACGACTACCTCCACGGGAAGGTGAGGGACAGTTGCCTGAACGGAAGGGTCGAATCGATAAGGAAGGTAACGGAGGACGAACATGGATAGGAAGCTTTGCATAGCGGAATGCGCCAAGCGCACGGACGCGACATACAGAAACCGCGAGATGACCTGGGAAGAGATCTCCTCCAGGCTTTCCAAGACCAAGAGGACGGGGGAGACGATGGCGGAATACCTCGCGATGGGCAAGGACAGGCAAGGCGAGATAAAGGACGTCGGAGGATTCGTCGCCGGCTACCTCGAGGGAGGGAAAAGGGGAAGCCGCACGGTCAAGAGGAGATCGATGGTGACCCTCGACATCGACGACGGGGCGACGCCCGACCTCCTCGAGGGGCTCGAGATGTCGGCCCCCTACGAGCTCATCGTCTACGGGACCCACAAATACAGCCAGAAGAGGCCGAGATGCAGGATCGTCATCCCGCTCCTCCGCGACGTGGACCCAACCGAATACGAATTCCTGGCGCGGACGATGGCCGACGAGCTCTGCGGGATAGACGCCTTCGACCCGACCACGTTCTCCGTGTGCCGGATGATGTACTGGCCCTCGACCCCGAGGGACGTCGAGTACCACTTCTTCAGGAACGGCGGCGAGTGGGCCGACCCGGACAGCTACATAAAAAAGCACCCCGAGTACCGGGACACGACGACGTGGCCGCGCGCGAAGGGGGAGCGGACGGAGAAAAAGGGAACCGGGAAACTCACGGACCCAAGGACCAAGCCCGAGCCGATAGGGGCGTTCTGCGAGGTCTACCAACCCAAGGAAGCCATCGAGATGTTTCTAAGCGACGTCTACAAGGAAGGAGCCAACGGAAGGTTCACGTATTCCAAGGGAACATCGGCCAACGGGCTCCGGATCTATGACAGCTCGCTGACGGTCAAATGCGAGGACGCCACGGACCCCGCCAACGTCGGGACGTCGATAAACGCCTTCGACCTCGTGAGGATCCACAGGTTCGGCAAGCAAGACGACGGCGTCCCGGAGGACGTTCCCATCAACAGAAGGCCCTCTTACAAGGCGATGGTCGAATTCGCAAAAGGCCTCCCCGAGGTACGGGAAGAGCTCAGAAAGAGG
Source organism: uncultured Bacilli bacterium (assembly GCA_944363565.1). Classification (GTDB taxonomy): domain Bacteria; phylum Bacillota_I; class Bacilli_A; order RFN20; family CAG-826; genus UBA4951. The sequence continues at coordinate 357,782 of CALVUI010000001.1, read as the reverse complement.
GCGATGGCCGACATCGGGATAGGCCTGTTTGAAAAAGAAAAGAATCAAACGGAAATCAAACAGAAATCAAATGGCCGGGCATCGGACTGGACGGACGGACTCACCTTCGAGAAGAGGAAGGGAGGCTCTTCGGCGGTGGAGCCCACCAGCGACAACATACTGCTGATCCTCCGGAACGACCCAAACCTCAAGGGGATGGTCGGCAACGACCTCTTCAAGGGGCTGCCGATGGTTCTAAGGGAAAGCCTTCCGTGGAAAAGGGATCGCGCCCACGGCGAATGGACCGACGGCGATGATTCCGGGCTCAGGGTATACCTGGAAAGGACGTACCGCCTCGAGGCGAGGCAGAAGATCGTCGACTGCCTGTCCATCGTGGCGGCGGAGAACGCCTTCCATCCGGTCAAGGAACTCGTCGAGTCAAGGAAATGGGACGGGATCGAGAGGGTCGACTCCCTCTTCGTCGACTACCTCGGGGCGGAGGACTCGGAATACACCAGGACGGTGACGAGGAAGCTCCTGTGCGCGGCGGTGGCGAGGATCTACGAGCCCGGAGCCAAGTTCGATTACATGCCCATCCTGGTCGGCGCCCAGGGCATCGGGAAGTCGCTGCTGATCAAGCGGCTCGGCTGGAAATGGACCCAGGACGCGATACCGGACATCCGGACGAGCAAGGCCTACGAGGCCCTGGACGGGGCGTGGCTGGTCGAGATGGGCGAGCTCGCGACCCTGAACAAGGCCGACAGGGAATCCATCAAGCTGTACCTCACCAAGACGGAGGACACCTACAGGAAGGCCTACGCCAGGAACGTGACCGTAAACAAGAGGACGTGCGTCTTCGTCGGGACGACGAACGAAAAGGACTTCCTGAACGATTCCACGGGGAACCGGCGGTTCCTGCCGATCCTCTGCTCCGGCGACTCCAGGCTGAAGCCATGGGAGATGGAGCCGGAGGACGTGAGGCAGGTGTGGGCCGAGGCAAAGGAGATGCTGGACGCCGGCGAAAGGATCATGGAATTGCCCGAAAGCGTGTCCAAAGCGGCAGCCGAGCATCAGGACGCGATGTCCTACCTCGACGCCTGGGCACCCCAGATAGAGGAGTGGCTCGACGAGTCGCTGCCGAGTTTCTACTTCTCGCTCCCGACCGAGGAGCGGCAGAAGTACCAGAAGGCGACGAAGGAGTTTCGGAAGGAACTCGAGGCCGGCAAATGCGAGGAAGATCTTAAGCCGATTGTTCGAAAGTCGGTATGCGTCGCGGAGGTCTGCTGCGAATGGCTAGGAATCCCCAAGGAAAAAATAGATCGTCAGACATCCTACAGGGTCAGCGAGATCCTCAAGTCGCTGAAGTCCAAGTGGGAATACACGGCCAAAGCAAAGTATTTCGGACCATACGGAAGACAAAAAGCATTCATGCGGAAAGGAGCCAAGGAATGAAGAAGGAAGACATCGAGTTCCTAAGGAAACTCAAAAAGAAGATCGCGGAGGGCGACCATGCCGAGCAGGCCCCTCCGAGGTTCTGGATGGTACGGGAAAGCGCCACGCGCCCGGTCGGCGACCCCGACATGGCGGACGAGACCCTGCTCGTCAACCCGGAGGACGGCCACGTATGGACAGATGATGACATCGACAGCGTCAAGCTCTGCCTCGAGGAAGACGCCGAGGAGGGCGGATTCGAGGACGACCTGGCCGAATGCGGGACCGTCGATGAGGTCATAGGCGTGATGGAGGAGAACCGCGTCGTCTGGTCGAGGAGCGGGAACGCCGAGGTCTGCTACCTGGAGCGTTACTGGAGGCTCAGCGACGAGACCGGGGCGTTCCTCACCATGGAGGATTGCCAAAAGCACATCGTCGAGAACCGGTACCACTATTCGGAGGACGCCCACCCATACGCCCTGACGGCATGGAGGAACCCGGCCTTCGAGAGGCTCTTAGATATCGTCGCCAATACCGACTGGGAAAAGGAGAAAGATTCGGAAAGGAAGATATGCGAAATGGAAAAAACATACGAGTTCGAGGTAGGCGAGCCATTCGTCTACCAAAACGGGGACAGGTTCGAGATCGGGATCGTGAAGAGAAGGAACCCGAGGAAGCCGGGCTGCTATTTCTGCTGGTACTCGACCGGCGACACGGCCGCATGCACCGACGAGGCGGACATGAGGAAGATCGCCAACGCCTATGCGTTCAGGATAGTCCGTCTGGATCCAAACGGCCGCGAAAGGGGAGCTTCTTCGGAAGAAGAAATCAATCCGCTGGACTACCCATTGTCCCCGGATAGGGGGTATTGAAGATGATAAGGAAGAAGATCGACGCCAAGGGAAGGATAGCCCTCGGGCCAAGGCTCATGGAGGAGCTGGGGCTGAAGGCCGGTGACGAGGTCGACGTGGAGCTGACGGAGGACGGCAAGGCCCTGGTGCTTGGCCCCAAGGGGAGCGCCGCGAGGGCGCCGGAGAAGGTGGCGGACAGGTTCCTGGACGCGCTGGCGAGGGCCATCGAGGGCAGGCTCAGGGAAGGCGTGCAGGAGAGGAAGGAATGACCGGGCGCCGGCGGAACCAGACCCCGGAACCAGGACGGAACCAAATAAACGCTGGTTCCATAAAAAACGGAACCAAAAATCCTGGTTCCATGGCTAGTTCCGTATTCTGGTTCCGTCAAAAGTTACGATGAAATCGAATAAAAGCGGCAAATGGAACCAGCGGAACCAAAAATTCTATAAATACGTGAGGAATAGACCAAATGAGAGAAATAAAAGAACCTAATTCGAATAAATCCTACGTGTGCAACGCGCGCGAAGTTCCGGCACTCGAGAAAAGCCTCGAGAAAAGATTCAGGAGGGAATGCGAGAGGCGGGGATGGATCTGCCTAAAGTTCGAGAGCCCTGGCAACGCCGGTGTCCCCGATAGAATCGTGATCGACCACTTCGGAGGGGTTTCGTTTGTCGAGCTGAAGAAGGGCAGGTCGGCCAGGACCATGGCGAGGCAGAGGCGGTGGAACGGGAGACTCCGTTCGATGGGCGTCAAAGCCTTCTTCGTGCGGGATGCCGAATCGATGGCGGAATGCATTCGGGAGATGGAAAGGGCCGAAGGAAAAGGAAGGCGAAATGAGGACTGACGAAGCGTTCCACCAGTATCAGAAGTACTGCGTCGGCTATCTAGTGAAGCACGAACGGTGTGGTTTGTTCCTGGACATGGGCCTCGGCAAGACGGCGATAACCCTCAAGGCGATCAGCGACCTGATGAACGATTACATAGAGGTCAGGAGGGTCCTCGTCGTGGCGCCGTTTAGGGTGGCGAAGCTGACGTGGAGGGACGAGCTCCGGAAATGGGAGGACCTCTCCGGCCTGACGCTTGCCGAGGCCATAGGGAGCGCGGAGGAGAGGGCGGAGGCCATCCGGTCCGGGGCCGACATCACGACCATCAACCGCGAGAACGTCAAGTGGCTCTACGACTACTACATGTCGAGGCACGAGAAGCCGCCGTTCGACATGGTCGTAATCGACGAATCCTCTTCATTCAAGAACAGGGCGAGCCAAAGGTGGAAGGCGATGAAGGCACTGACGGCCTACGCGAAGAGGGTGGTCCTGCTGACCGGGACGCCCGTCCCGAACGGCTTCATGGACCTATGGGCGCAGATCTACCTGATCGACCGCGGGCAAAGGCTCGGGCAGACCCTGACCGCCTACCGGGACAGGTACTTCATCTGCAGGAACCAGCGGTTCCGCCAATACGAGCTTAGGCCGTTCGCCGAGGAGCAGATCGAGGCGGCGGTGAGGGACGTCTGCGTCTCGATGAAAAGCGAGGACTACCTGACCTTGCCGGAGAAGGTGGATAACACGGTGACTGTCGAGCTCGACGAGGCGTCGAGGAAAGCTTACCGCGAAATGGAAAGGAACTGCCTCCTGGAATTGGACGGCAAGACCATCACAGCCGCGAACGCCGCGGTCGTGTTGAGCAAGTTGATCCAATTGGCCGGCGGGGCGGCCTACGACGATTCCGGCGGGTATTCCGAGCTCCATAGCGCCAAGATCGAAGCCTTGAGGGAGATCGTCGAGGAGAACGAGGGGAAGCCAATCCTCGTCTTCTACAACTTCGTCAGCGAGAAGGAGAGGCTGGCGAGGGCATTCGCCGAGCTCGGGCCGCGGGAGCTTCGGACCGAAAAGGACCAGGCGGACTGGAACGAGGGGCGGATAGCGATGATGCTTTGCAACCCGGCGAGCGCGGGGCACGGGCTCAACCTGCAGGCTGGAGGGCATATCGTCGTGTGGTTCAGCCTGACCTGGAACCTCGAATACTACGAGCAAGCGAACAGGAGGCTTTACCGGCAGGGGCAGAAGGAAAGCGTCGTCATCAACCACCTGATAGCAAAATGGACCATAGACGAGGACGTCCTGTCGAGGCTCAAGGGAAAGGACAGGAGGCAGGAGGGGATGCTCGAGTACATAAAGGCGAGGATAACGGAGGTATCGGAAAATGTGGGGAAATGACCGATGCCGTGTGACTACGTCACATGGGTCGAAAGAAGCATATGGAAGGTCGAGGGGATGCCAAAGGCATTGGCCTAGAATTGAATCGGCCGGGCGGGCTTTCTGTCCTCCCGCCCGCGCTACAGTCGGAGGGGCCAGGCGATGAGCGCCAGGACGCCGAAGTGCGAGGCCTTCTACCATTCGAAGGAATGGAGGAGGTGCAGGGAGGCCTTCGCCGCCAGCAGGAACCATACCTGCGAGGTGTGCGGCAAGCCGGGATGGCTGGTTCACCACAAGACGCCGCTAAACGACGTCAACGTCGACGACCCCAGCGTGTCCCTCGACTGGTCGAACCTGATGCTCCTCTGCCCATCGTGCCACGACCAAATCCACCATGGGATGGGGACGTACGGCAAAGCAAAGGATGGGCCCAATGACAGATACGAGGTCGAGTTCGACGAGGACGGCAACGTCACCGTCAGGGACGGGAATGGCAGGCCGTGAGGCACCCCCCCACCCCGAAAAAGCGGAAAAAAGCCAATTTCGTCAGCGGGCGCGGACCTCTAATTTACACACAAGGAAAATCTACGGAATTTTTAGGCCCGTCGGGGCAACGCATAAAGAAGGAGGACGAAGATGAAGGATTCAGGAAAATTCATGGCGAAGCTTCTGTCGCTGCTCGTGTTCACGGCGGCGATTTTATACATGGCGGGGTTCGTCTGGGTGGCGATAAGGGGCGCGGAAGCGCCGATTGGCATCCAGTGGATGTACCCGTTCATCCCGCTCGAGTAGGCGGCGGGGAGGAAGGACAGAGAAATGGAAGAGAAGATCAAACAGACGATGAGGAAGGTGCAGATGGTCGACATCGCCAAACTGCATCCCTATGAGAACAACCCCAGAAACAACGAGAAGGCCGTTCCCAAAATAGCGGAATCCATCAAGCGCTACGGATTCAACGTGCCGATAACCGCCGACAGGAACGGAGTCATAGCGACCGGGCATACGAGGTACAAGGCGGCCCTATCGCTTGGGCTGAGGGAAGTCCCGGTGATCTACCTCGACGACCTTGACGAAAGCGATATAGCCGCATGGCGCCTCGTCGACAACAAGACCGGGGAAATCGCGACATGGGACGAGGACAAGCTGAACCTTGAGCTCAAAGCGCTGCTTGGCCTCAAGGTCGACCTTTCGGATTTCGGGTTCCCAGGCGAAGACAAGATGCTTGAGCAAGTGAGGGAAGACGACTTCATGCCGGTCCTCCCAAAGGAGCCGAGATCGCGGAGAGGGGACGTATACTTGCTCGGCGACCACGTCCTGATGTGCGGAGACGCCACCAGCGAAGAGGACATGGCCAAGCTGATGGGCGACAAGCTGGCGGACCTCACGGTCACCGACCCTCCGTACAACGTCGACTACGAAGGCAGTAACAGGATGAAGGAAGGATCGAAGGCCAAGCGAAGGAACTCATCGAGGCCTTCCGACAAGATCTTGAACGACAACATGGACGAGCAATCCTTCAGGGCCTTCCTCGGGGACTCCTTCGAGGCGATGAGAAACCACCTTCGTGAGGGGGGGTGTTCTATATCTGGCATAGCGAGAACCACGGCCTAAGCTTCAGGCTGTCGCTTGAAGCGGCGGGCCTGGAGGTGCGCCAGTGCCTGATCTGGGAGAAGAACTCCTTCACCTTGGGAAGGCAGGATTACCAATGGCGCCACGAACCGGTCCTCTATGGGTGGAAGGACGGGGCCGGCCATTACTTCATAGACGACAGGAGCCAGGACACCGTGCTTGACGTCGACAAGCTGGACCTATCGGCGAAATCCAAGAAAGAGCTCATAGGAATCATCGAGGCGATGAGGAAATCGCCGCCGATCCCGACCACCGTCATCCGCGAGGACAAGCCGCTCCACAACGACCTCCATCCGACGATGAAGCCGATAAGGCTATTGGCCAGGCTGATAGCAAACTCGTCGAGGAAAGGGGACGTCGTGCTCGACCAATTCGGCGGGAGCGGATCGACGCTGATCGCCTGTGAGGAGACCGGGAGGAGATGCAGGATGATGGAATTGGATCCCGCATACGTGGACGTCATCGTCGATAGATATCAGAAATTCACGGGAAGGAAAGCGATAAAGCAAGGAGGCAAGAAATGAAAATCTACAGCAACGAAATCGTGTTCAGGGGGCATCCGGACAAAGCCTGCGACCAGATTGCGGGGGCGATCCTGGACGAATGCCTGAGGCAAGACATGGAATCCAGGGTCGCGATCGAATGCGCCATTAAAGGAGACTTGGTGTTCCTTTTCGGCGAGCTCGGGACAAAAGCGAAAATCGACCCGAAAGGGATAGCGAAAAGGGTGCTCAGAAGCATTGGCTACCCATCGGGTTTCAGGGTCATCAAGAAAATAAGCGCGCAATCGCCCGACATTTCGGCGGCGGTCGAAGAAGGCGGAGCGGGGGACCAAGGCATGATGTTCGGATACGCATGCGACGATACCCCAGAATTCCTTCCGCTTGCGCAAACGATCCTAATTGAGCTGGCGAAGGCATACGACCGGCTCGTCCACGAGCGGCCAAACGTCTATTTCCCCGACGGCAAGGCCCAAATAACCGGGATCTACGACGACGATTTCCGCCTTAAGGAGATCAAAACGTTCACGATTTCATACCAAAACAACGAAAGGAACAGGTTCGCCACGGACAACGAAATCAGGTCCATCGCTAGAGAAATCTGCAATCGGCATTGCATTTACGTCCATGAATACCTTTTCAACCCATCCGGGGAATTCAGGATCGGGGGCCCTGAGGCAGACAGCGGGCTGACGGGAAGGAAGATCGTCGTCGACGCCTATCAGTCGTTCGCCAACGTCGGCGGCGGGTCCATGAACGGGAAGGACCCGACCAAGGTCGATGTCTCGGGGGCCTACAAAGCCAGGGAGCTCGCGAAAAGAATCCTAAGGGCCGAAGGCCTCAGATGGTGCGAAGTCCAGCTTTCCTACGCAATCGGAAAGGCGGAGCCCCTCGCCGTCCACGTGGATTCCGACAAAGGCGAAATAGGCGTTGGGGCCGAAATCTACGACGAATGCCGACCCCAACGCATCATCTCGGAACTGAACCTCCTCGAGCCGAGGTACGAGAAGAGAGCCAGATATGGCCATTTTGCAGACGAGGGGCGGGATGACTGAGGCCAAGAAATCCAAACGCGGAGGATACAGGCCGGGCGCCGGGCGCAAGCCGAAACCGATTGACGCGATCGGGAAGAACCTCACGGCCGAAGAGCTCAGGCTCAGAAGGGACCTCGAATACTGCTTCAAGAACGGGACCGCATTGAAGGCGCCTAACGGCCTCGGAGACGTGGCCTACGCGAAATGGAACGAGATCATGGCGAGCTACACACAGCAGGGGGTTAACGTCCTGAACATCCTCGACGTGACCCAGCTCACCCTTTACGTGCAATCCTACGAGCGGTACGAGAAAGCCCACGAGACATGGACGGAGGTCCTCAAGCAGAACCTGGCGGTCCAGGATTCGACGACCGACCGGCTTATCAAAAGATGCCTGCAGGTCATGAAGGACGAAACGGCGACGATGGCGCGTTTGGCGCCGGATCTCTGCCTGACCCCATCCGGAAGAGCCAAATTCGGGATAGGCCTCGTGAAGGCGGAGAACGACGAGAAGGCGGAAGGGAAGAACGCGTTCGAGGCGTTCATCAAGTCGATAGGTGAGGGAAATGGCTAAGTCATGGCTCGAGAAATACATCGATTTCCTCCATCTGCACAAGACCACCCATTGCTGCAAGAAGCTGGGTGAATGCTTTTTCGACGACCTTGAGCCGATAGTCAAAGGCGATTCGGACAAATACTACTTCGACGAGAAGGCCGGCAACATGGTGATCAAGTTCGTCCAAGGCGACATCCCGGACCTTGAGACGTTCAGCCAATGGCTAGCCTCCGTCCCGCCGGAATTCGCCCAATCAAACGCATCCAAGGTTAGGTATATCGAGAGGAAGCAGGGCAAATTCCTAGGCTTCATCCGCCAAAGCAAGGGCGAATGGGCCGACCTGCCGCTGGTCCTGCAGCCATTCCAGAAAGCAATCATCCAGGCCCTTTACGGGATAAAAAGAAAATCCACAAAAACGAGGAGGTTCACCGAGCTTTGGCTGGAGATAGGCAGAAAGAACGGCAAATCGACTTTGCAGGTACCGCTCGCTCTGTGGGCGCTTTTCGAGGAACCGGGCGCGGAGGTGTACGCGGCGGCATCGACGTATGCCCAGGCCCGCCGCCTTTGGGACGCAGCGGAGCAAGTGAGGAGCAAATCCCCCGCATTGAGGGAGAGCCTCGGCAAGAGGGTCAACCCTCGGTGCGACATCTACTACAAGCCATACAATTCGCATTTCTACGCGTTGAGCAAGAACACGAAGAGCCAAGACGGCCTGAATTCGAGCTGCAACATCATCGACGAGGCGCACGCTTTGCCGGACGAGGTCTACAACATCCTCAAGCAAGCTACGGCGAATACGCGCCAGCCACTTACGAACATCATCGGGACCGCAGGCTTCGTCAGAGGGGCGCTTTTCGACAACCGCTACGAATACTATTCGAAGGTTCTTAGCAGAACGATCGAGGACGATACGGTCCTCATCGTCATCTACGAGCTCGATTCGAAGGACGAGATGTGGGACGAGAGGATGTGGTACAAATCGAACCCAGGCTTAGGCCCGATCAAGAAAGTCGAGTATCTGGAGGAGCAGGTAAGGAAGGCGAAGAACGACATCACCGTCCTTAACGAGACCCTGACCAAGGATTTCAACGTCATCAACGTCAGCAACATCTCGTGGCTCACCGCGGAAACAATCAACAAAGGGGCGTACGCCTGCTACGACCCTCGGATGATAGACGACGAAAAAGCGAGAAACGAATTCCTCTCACGATTCGACAACTCCACGGTTTTGGGGGGATTTGATCTCTCGAGAACAAACGATTTGACCAGCTTCACGACGCTTCTTTTCGACAAGGAAAGGAAATGCGTCATAGCCAAGACGATGCTGTGGTGCACCAGGTCTTTCCTGGACAGTCCGGAAGCCAAATCGACCGGGGTTCCCTGGAACGCCTGGATCAACAGGGGGTACATCAGGATATCGTCCGGTGAGAACCAGATAAACTACCACGACATAGCCGATTACGTAATGGAGCAGTTCCAAAAGCATGGATATTACTACCAGCACATAAATTACGATAGTTACAGCGCCAATTACCTAATCGAGGAGCTATCGAGCATGGGCTGGAGCAAGAAGTCTTGCCTCGTCCCGACGATCCAGGGATTCAAGACATTGAGCATCCCGATGCAGACGCTGGAAGCGAACCTCAAGGACGGGAAATTCTGCTATCTCAACAACCCCGTGATCAAGTGGATGTTCACCAACTGCGAGATGGTCACCGACCGCAATGCGAACCTCATGATCAGGAAGGCGGGGGAGAAGCGTGGCAACAAGATAGACGGGGTCAGCACGATTTTGGATGCCTATGTATCGCTATGCGAAAATGTAGATGCGTACCTAGGCGGGGAGTAGAAAGGAGGAAACCATGGGATGGTTTGACAAGCTTAAGCAGTATTTCGTCAAAAAGGCCATCGGCAAAAGCGGCTTGGCCGTATTTGGACCCGATTTCGTCTCGCCAAGATACGATTACAGCCAAGAATTCAACGCGACTTACTGCAATTGCGCCGCGGCATTGGCCAGGCATATCAGCAAAATAGAGGTGGAAGTCTCCAACGACTCGACTGAGAAAACGCGGTTCCGCTATTTGGAACGCCTCCTGAAATTCAAGCCTAACCCGGTGCAGACGGCGAGCAGCTTTTGGTACTCGCTGGCATATGACTACTATTTCGGCGGAGTCGCCTTCGCTTACATCGAGAGGGACGGCCTGTCTGACGTGTCCGAGACGAAGGTGGCCAATCTTTGGCCGATTTCGCCCAGCAACGTGTCGGGCGTGAAGCTCCTTGGCGGCAAGATATACATAGAATTCTACCTGGAAGGCGAGAAGAGGGCGGACTCATCCGACAACTTCCTGCTTTTGGTGAAGAAGCCGAGGGCGTCCAACCCAATGAACGCCTACGACCCATCCATGAGAAGGATCATCGAGACCCTGGCGACCAACGAGGAAGGAATCATCAAGGCGATTGAGAACAGCAACCTGATCCGATTCATCGTGAGTTCGGCTGGGAACATGTCCGACAAGATGGTCGAGCAGCAGCAGGAGAAATTCAACAAAAGGCTTCAGCAGGCCGATTCCGTCCTCTACATAACCAACGCCGAGAACCTCCAGCAGGTAAGCAACCAAAGCAAATGGGCGACTTCGGACGACGTGAAGGAAATGAAGAGGGAGATATACGGCTTCTTCGGGATCAGCGAGAAGTTCCTGACCAGCGAATACGACGAGAATTCGTGGCAATCGGCTTATGAAGGGGCATTGGAGCCGTTCATAAACGGATTGAGCCAGGAATTGACCGTTAAGCTATTCACGGCAAGGGAATTCTCGGTAGGGAACAGGATAGAAGTGGTGGTCAATCCGCTCCAGACGGCATCGCTCTCGACGAGGATCAAGATTGCGGAGGCCTACCTAAAGCTTCCGACGATACGGCCGAACGTGGTTTGTGGGCTGCTTTATCTACCCAAGTTAGACAACGGCGATAAGGAAGTTCAAAGCCTCAACTACGTTACGGCCAACAAGGCCGACAATTACCAAGGGGTCGGTTCGGAGAAAGACCCAGGGGAAGGAGACAACGACGATGGAAACAAAGAAAAGAAATGAAAGGGAAATACGCCTTTGCGGATTAGAACTAAGGGAGGCCTCTCCTGAGCAAGGGGCGGATAACAAAGACGACGGGTATTATGAACTGATTGGAAAGCCAATCGTCTTCGGCAAAAAGACAAAACTCGGTCGGAACCCGTTCACCGACGAGGACGTGTTTGAGGTAATGGAGCCAGACTGCTTCGACGAGGCGGACATCAGCGACGTCGTGTTCAACGTGAATCACGGCGATGGAAACCATGCCACGGCCAGAACGAGGAACGGAACCCTTCAACTCACGAAAAAGAGCGACGGCGTCGAGTGCTTGGTCAAATTGGACAAAGCGAATCCACGCTGCGTGCAGACATACATCGACGTAAAGAGCGGGCTCTTAGACCGAATGAGCTTCGCCTTTACCATAAAGGAGGAATCGTACGACAAGGAGGAGAGATGCTATCACGTCCGGAAAATCGGAAAGATCTACGATGTTTCGGCAGTTGAGCACCCGGCGTATGAGAACACCTCCATCAGTGCCAGGCGGCTGGAATCGGCGGTGGCCGAAAGAAGCAGGGCGGAGGCCTTGAGGCTAGACGCTGAGAAAGAGCTGCTCCTCCGAAAAATCAACAGAAGCCTATAGAAAGGAAAAGAAAATGAACAGATTAGAAGAAATCGAAGCTCGCCTTAAGGAAATCAAAGGCGAGCTAGAAACCAGAAAGGACCTCACGATCGACCAAATCGACGAGCTCAACAAGGAAGTTGAGTCTCTAAGACAGGAAAAGGTGCAAATCATCGAAAAGAAACGCGCCGAGGCGATCGGTGCCTTCAAAGTCACCGACGGAATCGACCTCAAAGGCGACGAGGAGGCCGAAAAGCGGGCTGAGTCCCTCATGAAGACGAACAAGACCGTCATCACTCGTAGCGAGCAGCGGGCTGCGCTCCTATCGAGCGGCAAAATCGCCAAGCCGACCGCGGTCGACGGAATCTACGACAACACCGAGGGGGAACTCGGCATCCTGTCCGAGGTCGTCGTCAAGAACTACGCGCAGAACGAAACGGTTGCGCATGCCTACAAGAAGAGCAACGCGACCGCTTCCGCCCACACCGAGGGAAACTCCCCAACGGAATCCGAGGATACCTACGGGGTCATCAAGGTCCAGCCGACCTCGGTCTCCCTCATCTCGTACATCTCCCGCGCCATCAAGCGCCTGACGCCGTTGGAATACGACGCCGAAGTCCGTTCTTCGGCGACCAGCGCGTTGAGGACCGCGGCCGAGGAATTCATCATCGGCAAGATCCCTACCTGCGCCGACACAGACAGCAACAAGCTCGCAACCGCGGTCACCCTTAAGGAGACCGCCATCGGCGAAAAGACCTTGCGAAACATCGTCCTCGGCTACAAGCCCGGGAAGAGATTCAACGGCATCGCGACCCTTTTCCTTACCCGCGACAACCTAATCGCCTTTGGCGACGTCCGCGGGACCAACGAGAAGAAGCCCGTCTATGAGATCATCCCCGACGCCAACAACGCCGGCGGCATCATCAAGGACAGCGGCCTCTCGGTCCGATACAAGATCGTCGACAGCCTCACCAACATGCTTTACGGGTATCTCCGCGCATTCGAACTCGATACCTTCGGGGATTTCGAGGTCACCGTAAGCGAGGACTACAAGTTCGCCGAAGGGCTATTGGCGGTCCGCGGGGAAGCGTGGTTCGGCGGATCCCTTACCGTCAGCGGGGCCTTCGAGGTCATTTCCCTAACCCAGGCGAAAGCCTCTTAGTAGGAGAAGGCCATGGCCAGGGACTACAGAATCGCCAAGCCGCTTCTAGCGGCGGACGAGATCATCGGGTTCCTGAACCTCGACAGCGACTATCAGCCTCGATCGAAGCTCGAATCGCTGTCGAGGGAGGCCACGCAGTTCCTCTATCAGAAGACGGGGCGGGACTGGTCGGCCGACGACCCTATCAACGAAACGGCGAAAGGGGCGGCCAGGGACTATATCTACCAGGTGTGGTACGGAGGGGACGATCACGTCTCCAAAAGACTTGACCAGTCGGTGATACAGCTTCAAGCGCTGGTCGATTCGGAAGGAAACCTCTACGAAGGTGAGGAACCCGAGCCGACGACCGACGAAGACCTTGAGTACGGCACCGTCACCGTGAAAGGAGAGCGTCGATGATCTCGTATAAACAAAGGAACAAAGACAAGACTATCCGCATCTTCAGCAGGATTGACGAACAGCTGCCGGACGGAAGAACCGTCAAGAAGAAAGTGTACCTCCACGACGAAGACGCCGACATCCGCGCATACGTTAGGTCGCTTTCGGCCAATGAGCGCGGAAGCTCGAACGAGGTCCAGGCCGACAACCGGATAGAGGTGACCGTCAACTACCGGAGAAGCCTTGAAAGGCGGCAGGACTCATACATCGAGTTCGACGGCAGGACCTACGCGATCGTCGGCGTCGACCCGTTGGAGTTCAAGGGAACCGAGATGAAGCTGACGTGCCGATCGGTCACGCCGCCCAGGTTCGATTCGATTGAATACGTTGGCAAGGAGTGCGACTGCCCATGCGGACGGTAGACGCGCAGAAAAGGCTCTACGCCGACACCAAGGCAATCCTCGAAGGAGCCGGGCTGAAAAACGGCCTAGGCGCCGATAGGGACGGGATTCTGTTCTATCCCGCGAGGAAAAAATCTTCGGCGCTGCCCGAGGAGGATACCTTCATCACCTATGAATGCTACTACGTGACCGAGGCGGGCTCAGCGGATGGGGAGCCACATTCGCAGATCGTAAGCGCATCTATCGACGTATTCACCAAGGACGACAGGACCTCCTCCGGAGTGATGGATATCGTTTCGGCAATCGAGGAATCGGCGTTCGCGAAAGGCTACAGGATGGAGGTCAAGAGCACCGACAGCTACGACGAAAGCAACGAGATTGAGCATCTCTCGTACGACATAAAGAAAAGGCTCAGATAGGAGAAAACAAAATGGCTTTTGAGCAAGTAAGACTATTCAGGATCACGGGATTCGACACTGATACGGGCGCGCCGACGCTCGATTCGACCGCCCTGCCGTTCTTGACTAAGAAGGCGAGCGAGGCGGAGATCAACAATATCAACATCACCCTCCAGCCGGAAGTCGTCGAGAAGACCTACGCCGCCGACAACGTCCAGGAGAAAGACACCGTGGTCAAGGGGTATAACGGCACGATCACCTTCTACGGAATCGACGCGGAGGCCTTGGACTTGATCACGTCATTCACCAAGGACGCGAACGGAAACCTCTCCCTTACGGCTAACAAGGATTCCGGGGAATCGCAGATCTGCGTCTTCTACCGCGGTAAGAACGAAAAAGGCAAGAAATACAACGCCTGGCTATACGATTGCGAATTCAAGCCCGTGAACCTCGATGCCGATCAGGACGGGGATTCGCCGAAGACAACTTCGATCGAGTTCTTCGCCAAACTCATTACGGTGAACGGGGAGAAAACGGGCGGCGCCTTGGTGTTCGAAGGGAATACCGGATACATCGCCGAGGGAACCGAGCCGAAATCCAGCGACCTTTACATCCCGGTTGAAACCGGCGTCGGAGGCTAGAAATGGTAACGGAAGAATACCGGGGCCACCGGTTATGCAACGCCGTCAGCGCCATCGTCAAGTGGTTCCCGAAGGTTTCTGGCGGAAAGGATTTGGTTAAGGAGGTACAGGATAACCCTGGGTCGTTGACGACGCTTGGCTATCTTTACGTCGCCTTCCGAATGGCCGCGGACAAAGAAGCCAGGGAAAAGCCGACCGACGAGATTATCGACGAAATCGAATATGCGGACATGATGGACGCAGGCAGCTCCTTCTACGCTGCCATCAACCGGCTAATGAACGGGGAAGGGGGGAATGCCCTAAAAAACCAATGATGGGAGGTCTCCGGCCTGGTGAGAAGACCTCCTACATGATCGTCTATGCCTTCTACACCTGCCGGCTGCCTCCCGATTTCTACGACGCATGGTCGCTGAAGGATCTCAACGGCTACTTAGCCTTCTTCAGGAACAGAAGGGATTCCGGCAGAAGAAAAACCAAGCCTGGCAAGGTGTTCACCGAGAGGAACCTCGATGAGCTCCTCGGTAGGAGGCAACCATGAGCTGGGAAGAGAGCTTCTGCAAGATGGGGGAGGCGCTAAAGGAAGCGGCCACCAAATCGGTAGAAGAGGTCCTCCTCGAGTATTCAAAGAAGGTGCTCGAGTCCCTAAAGGAGAAGACACCGGCGGGGGAAACGGGGGAACTGAAGGCCTCGCTCCGGCTAAAGGTATATAAAGGACCCAAAACCACCAAAGTCGGATACCAGATCGTCTACGACGGGTACGACAGCAAAGGCAGGCCCTACCAGGTGATCGCGAATTCGCTCAACCGCGGATTCGTGAACCCAAGCGGAATCATCATATCCGGAACGCATTTCATCGACGTGTCGGTCAGCCTGCTAAGAGGGATGGACACGGCGATAAACGTGCGCTGGAAGGAATTGGCGAACCAAATCGCAAACGGAAAGGAGGAAAAGTGAAATGGCATCAAGCGGAATAGAAATCACACGCGATCTAAAAGACATAAAAGCCGAACTAAAGTCCGTCGAATCGCAGATTAAATCGGCAGCCAAAGAGGCATCGGGTCTAAAGAAAGCCATGAAGCTCGACCCTTCCGACACCAGGCTCGCAGAGGCGAGATATAAGGAACTGGGCATCCAGGTCGACGCTTGCTCGAAGAAGCTCCGCCTTCTCAAGGAGCAGCAGGACGTCCTGGTCGAGAAGAACGGCCCGGAAGCCAAACTGACGCCCCAGTACCAAAAGCTACAAAACGAGATACTCAAGACCGAAGCGTCGCAAAAGTCCCTTCAGAAAGAACTGGACAAAGCGAACAAAACCGATTTCTCGAAGCTTCAAAAGAATCTGGAGAAAACGAGCAAGGTGTGCGCCGGGATACTCGCCGGCGTGGTGTCGATCGGCGTCGCCTTCGCGGCATCGGCCGACGAAATACAGAAGAAGGTCGATAAGTTCGGGGGCACAGCCGAGGAATGGCAGTACCAGTCGAACGCCTGGGACAAGCTGACGGGGGACGCAAGCGCATACGAATCGGTGCTCAGCGCCGTCACGTCGGTCCAGGGGCAGGTCCAGAAGGAATCCTCGAAGACGGGAACCGTCCTTGAGCAGCTGGGGCTCACGTTCGACGACCTTCAGGGGAAAACCTCCGCAGAGGCCCTTCAGATATACCTATCAGCTCTTTCGGCAATCGGAGACGAAGCCACGCGGCAATCGGTGGCCGTCGCGCTTTTCGGCGCGAACGTCGGGACCTACATGGCCCAGATGGCGGGGACCGGGGCCGAATCCATAGACAAGTGGAACGAGGAGCTCCGGGAAGCCGGCGTCCTAACCAACGAGGAGGTCGCAAACGGCGCCGCGCTTCAGGATACGTTCGATTACCTGAAGCAAAGCATCGTGAAGCTCGTCGCGACGTTGGGGACCAGCCTCAAGCCGATGATCGAATCGATAGTAAGCATCATCAAGACCATCGCCCCGATCCTCGGCGGAATCGGCCAGGCGTTTGCGTCGCTCGGCGCCCCTATCCAGTCCGCGATAGTCGTGTTCATGGCCCTGATGAGTATCCTGCCGGGCGTCATATCGCTTCTCGGGGCGCTGCACGTCGCCTCGGGGAACATCGCGATGGGCGCGTTGGTCTTCACCGTCCTCGCCGCCGTCGCCGGGATAGCCGCCGGGGTCGTGTCGGCGCTCACCTCGCCGCAGAAAGAACAGGGGTACGAGCTCGGCGATTATCAGGAATCCGGCATCGTCAGCTCGTCGGGCGAGCTGATGGAAAACGTCTCCGTCGCCGATTCCACTGGAAACGTGGACAATTCGTCCAGCATGGTGAACAACTATTACTACGATTACTCGACGATGAACAACGAGATCTCGAACGACGTGGACGCGGACGAGGTCATCGAGCGGATCAACGAGAAGAAGCGCGTCCAGATAGGAGGTTAGGATGAGATACGAATACATCGTCGCCGACAGCATCGTCCCTACCTTCGAGTTCGACGTCACTTCCGCGGAGACGAAGGAGCAGGTAATCTCGGGCGGCGCCCCGTCGAAGCCGGAGATGGACTTCACCCTTTTCCCGTCCGGCCTCGGCTTCAAGCAGGAGATCGACGTCGTCGCCGGCGACACGATCGACTACGTGCTCAAGCAGACGATCAAGAAAAAGAACATAAAGATCACGCTGATGTGGAAAGGGTCCGGCGCTTATTACAAGTACAAGACGTTCCTCGACTGGCTTGCCAGGTACAACGACCTCGAGAAATACAGGATCAGGTTCAGCTACGAGCTGTCCCAGGTCCGAAGGTTCGTGGACCTTTCCGTCATCGATTTGGAGCTGAAGGGAAGGGACGACCTCGTGGTCAGCGCCGAGCTCACGGCGCAGCCGCTCTCCCCGTTTTACGAGGAGACTGTCAATTCCATCATGGTGAACGACACCAACAGGGGCAAGATCTACAACTACGTCTATCCGTATTTCTACGGAGGCGGGGCCTACAGCTCGTCCAACGTGATCGAGAATGGGTACCTGAAGCCGATTCCGCTCAAGATCACGCTAAGAGGGCCGATGGAGAACCCATTCGTCAATATTTCCGAGGTCAACGATGAGGGGTCGACCGGGGACGTATACGGAAGGGTCCAGTTCAACATAGGTCTTTCCATAGAGGAGAACGAGAGCATCGTGATCGATGCCTTCAACAACAGGATATACAAGGAGACGGTCAGCGCGTCGACCGGGGCGAAGACTGTGGAGGACCTATTCAACAGCGTCGACAAGTCCTACGACTCGTTCCTGTTCGCAAAATCAGGGAAAAGCAAGATCGCGGCATCGCTGGAGGATGAAGCGTCCAGGTGCGAGGTCTATTACGTGAGGTACACGCTATGAGCGGCTTCGCTTGCCTATACGACAGGAATTTCAACCCATTGGGCAAATGGACCCAGCATGTGGCCAGCGAATGGACGCTGACCAGGAAGGCATACGAGTTCGACGAGATGACGGTCACCTGTAGGGGATTCGAGAACTCAAGGAAGGCATGCTTCGTCGGGCTGCATGAGGAAACGGGGAAGCTCAAATACGTGGCGTTCTGCGGGATACCGACGACCAAGGAGAACCTGACGACGGTGAAGGGAGTCGACTGCCGCCAGATCTTCAATCAGACGATACTCCTCGATTTCACGCAGAAGACAAGCTCAGGTGCCTACTCCATCAGGACGGTCGAAGGGCTTTATACGTATCTTCTGAAGGATTGCCTAGCCGGAATGAACATCGGGATAGACTACGACATCGACATCAAGGAGGCGGAGCTCGTCGAGTGGGAGGAGGACCTGCTCGCCAGGACCAAGAAGGTCCAAAGCCTATACGACGTGATACAGGCGGCCAACAACGCCTACGACTTGGTCGTCGTCCCCGGGGCGAAGGTGGATTCGGAGGCAAACAGATACAGGCTCACGTTCACCGTCAAGAGGATATACAACGAAAGAAACATCAAGCTGAGCGACTACGACGTCCGCATGACGCTCAACCAAAACCTCGTGAACAGGACGGTGGCGAGATCCGAGTCAGGGAGCACGCAGGCCTATTACCTCTATAGCGACAACACCGTAGGGACGGCCTACGACGCTGACAGATGCCTCTACCCGCCGAGGATAGAGACCATCGAGAAAGAGGATTTCGAGGAAGCCAAGGCCGAGGCCATGCAAACCCTGCTCGACAACCGATACAAGGACAAGGCGACGATCGACTTGAACACGAAGCTCGGCTCGACGCTGAGGGACGTCGATTTCACTTACTTCCTCAACGTCAGCGAATACAACCCGGCCGACCCGGACACCGCGAAGAGGCTTCCGGTGTTTTCCATCAAGGAAGACTCAAAAGGAAACAAGACGCTGTCGCTCGGGCGGCTAAGCGATTACTGGTTCATGGAATAGGAGGCAAGAAACGATGGCATTGAAGCTCATAAGAAAAAACAACAGCGACGCGGTGGAGGCTTACCACGACGCGGCGATGGCCTATTCCGTGCTCGGGGACGGGATCCTCGACGGCGTCTTCAACTCAATGAACTGCTCGCTTTCCGGCAATACCCTGACGATAAAAAGCGGAATCGCGTGCGTTTGCGGACGCCTCGTCGAGATAGAGGAGAACACGGAGGTGAAAGTCGATTTCTCGTCCTTTTCGACGACCCGCATCTTTATTTGGCTGCGCCTGCGCATATCGGACAACGACGAGCTGTCGCTTGCCGAGATCTACGCAAGCACGAGGAGAGCCGTTTCGCAAAACGAGCACAAATTCATCGCGCACGGCCCTGGGACATACAGCGTTCTGTTCGGCACCATCACAAAAATTGCAGTAGGCATTGGCGGCACGGCGAAGCCATTTTTCTCCAGGAATTTGCCGCTTTTGGAGTGCGGAATCGCCAAGAACGCCAAGAACCTACTCTCGGGCGGGACGATAAACGGCGTCGTTTTCAGCGACATATTCCTTCCGGACATGAGCGGCGTCTATTACGCCAAGAACGCGGACGTCTGCGCGGAAGCCCGCGGATTCGTCGGCGGCGACATCAACAGGGTGGATTCGAATCTATACATGCCCGGACGCGGCGTTTACCTGCTCCAAGAGGCCATACTCGTGCAGACTACCAAAAACATAGTGCTTGGGGCTTCTCAGACGACTAGTTCGGATTCTTCTTTCCATTTTAAAAACCAAAATTCCCTCAGCAAATTGGAAGGGGTCACCGACTTCAGGATCAACGGCAGCCGCCAGGGTTCGGCAAACGCCCCGGCTATTATTCAATACGACTACAGATGGGGGACTAGAACGCCGTTTAAGTGGATTTTCAGCGGCAAGACCGTAGAAGTGACCGTAGACCTGGTGAGCTCGCCCAAGAAGGTCATCCTCAAGAACATCGGGACGCAGTCTATCACCCTCCCGCCGCTTGACGTAAGGGCCTACATCTTCGGAGGCGCGGCATGAGCTTGGCGATAATAACAAAAAAGACGGGGAAGGTATCCGCATACGTCGATTCCGCGCTGTTTTACGTAGGCAAAGGGCCGGACGCCAAGAAGAGGCCCTACGGGATCATCGGCGACGGAAACGAGGAGCCCTTCAGGCTCATGTTCGACGAGAGCAGCCTGACGGTCTCCATCGGCCCGGGGATGTGCCACATATACGGAAGGCAAGTCGAGCTGGACGAATCGCAGGAGATCTACGATTTCCACTCAACGGCCCAGTCGCGCGACATCTACTGCAACGTTTACATGGAGGTGAACCTGGCTGATCTTACCGATCAGAGGGCAAGGATAGTGATGGTGATGTCCGGCGCAGGCTTCGAGCCGGAGGCCAACCAGGCCCAGGACGACCTGTTCAAGAGGAAAAACGGGGTCTTCAGGGCGCCGATCAACCATTTCGTATACCATCCCAACTCCAGCCAGCCGTTCACCGATTACGGCTACGACATGGAAATGCTCGATAAAGAGTCGAGATACGCCACCGATACGCTTCGGGCGGAAGACAAGATAGACGGATCGACCGTGAGCTCGATAACCGAAACGTTCTCCGACGGGAACAAGACGAAGCTGAAGTTCACGTTGCCGGCGCACAACTCGAGCGCCTTGGCTGAATATGAAAAGGAAACAGCCAAAAGCACCAATAGCCCAGGATACTCGGTGGCGGACGAGACGGAAGCGATAGGGGTCGGGGCAAACGCGGTCCAAATCGACGAGGGCGAGCTTTCGAACCTGCTGACCGTCGACACGGTTCGCGTGTGCGAAATCGGCACCGGTTTCGGCCGGCCGGCCGGTAATTTCAGCATCACCCACAAAATCGACTGGGCAAGGCTTCAGTCAATCAGGGTCTGGTTCACAAAAGGAAGCGGAATCGAGTGCAACCTAAAATACCGGGCAAAAGAAGTTATTAGCTTCGGCGCGTACGTCGAATCCTCGGCAAAACCGGCCTCCAATTTCATGACGGAGGACTATTTCCTGGCAAGAGAGGATTTCGAAGAACAGAAAAAGGCAATGTTTCGCCTCTATGGCCGGTATACCACATACGGTTGGGGAAACTATTCCGTCGATCTCGAATTTTTGCGAACGAGCAGCGAGACGCCGGGATCAAACGACGGGTATCTCCAAACGGTCGGGACGCCGATTGCCGCCTACCAAGGCTCAACGCATCAATTTGGCTTGCTGAAGGTCGAGGGCGACACCATTTCGATGACCAACGTTGGCGATTCCAAAGAGTACAGCCAGTACCTATCGGGGTTGAACTGGGCCTGGTGGCAGTACTTCGAGCTCGACGTCACATCGGGTCAAGGCGCGATGTACATCGATTTCATTTACAAAGGAGGCGTGAAACTGAAATGAGACTACTGGAACTCAAAAACGATCCGCAGGGGATAGGGATAGGGGTTGCCGACGGCGCGCTCCTCAACTTCAAGGCCCTGCAGGAGCAAAACGGGGCCGTCGAGGGCGCCGACCTGAGCAATTCAAGCGGAAAGCTGCTGGTCGCAAAAGGAACCATTTCGATCCAGGGCTTCAGGCTGCAGATCAAGCAGACGGAGGAGCTGTACGACATGGCGGCCTTCTCCACGCCGACTTCGGATGAGCAATACGTGGTGATCAGGGTCACATACGACTCCGCGAATGACGATGCGTCGTTCTACGTCACGGCGCAGGCAGCAACGAAGACGCTGAGTAAAACGGAGATCCAAAAAGGCCAGGCTGGGACCTACGACTATCCGATCGCGAGCTTCTCGAAGAGCGGATCGTCGGTCGTAGGGTTCAAGCCGCTCATGAAAAGGATCGAACTCGGCAAAGCCGGGGAAAGCGAGCTGATGGACTATGGGACCGTGACCATCGATTAAAGGAGGCAAGAAAATGGGCTACACAATTATCAACAACTCGACTCTGGGGCTTGTGAGGGGATTGCCGTTCAAGGCATCGCTCTCACTTACCTCGAGCCATCCGTCTCCGATTTCCGGGATAACCTTCGAATGCTTAGAGGCCGGGATATCCAAGCGGGCGGCGAGGAACGAAACGACGGGGACGTTCGACATCGAGATCCCGGAGGACGAAACGATGGCGCTGAAAGCCGGCAAGCATTTCTATTCCATCTGGATCGAGTACGAGGACGGAACCGTCGAGGCAAAACCCTATACCGGGAAGATCAGCATACAGGACCCGGCCGAATTAGGAGGCGAACCATGAGCGAGAGCCAAGTCGTGATCATATTCCCGAAAGCCGGGTGCTGCGACAACAGCCCGGTCAACGCCGCCCAGACGGCGCAGATCAGGGAATGCCTGTCGCTGATCAAAAGGACGGAAAGCAACCTATCGACGAAGATCATGTCGTCGGACACCCTCGACATCAAGCAGAATGCCGGGGATTACCTAATTTATGGAGGAAAATGAAGAAATGCCAACCATCGCTGCAAAGGAAAAAGCCAAATTCCTTGAGAAGACGAAAACCGGCGAATACGCACAGAAGCTCCTCGAGACGGTCACCGACCAGGTCCTGTCCGAGGAAGCGATCGCCGGGCAAAGCGCGGGGGCCACGCTCACCGCGATTCTAAAGGCCATTTGGACCAAGGCGTCCACCGTCGACGGCGTGGCCTCGATCAAGATCGGCTCGGATTCCGCCCAGGCGAAGACGGGCAACGTCGTCATCACGCTCGCGGACTTCGGAACGGTCGCCATCACGGCGGAGCAAGTCGCCCTCATCACCGCCAACAAGAATGGCTTGGCTTCGCTGAAGAGCAACGTCGAGGCGAACTACGCGAAGAAATCGGACATCACCGCGATGTTCAAATACAAAGGCGTGAAGGCCACGCAATCCGAACTGCCTTCGAGCGGAAACGCCGTCGGCGACGTCTGGTATGTCACCGCGAAGGACACCGAATATGTCTGGAAAGGAAGCGAATGGGAAGAGTTCGGGCCAGCGATCGACCTATCTTCCTACGCTACCCAGGCATGGGTCACCGAGCAGGTAAACACGGCCAAGACCGCGTTGAATTCGCTGATCTCCGCCAACTCGACCAAAATCACCGGAATCATCGACGGCACCACGAAGGCAGGCAAGGCGGGTACCGCCGACAAGCTTGCAGCTAGTAGGACGTTTACGTTCACCGGGGACGTCACGGGAAGCGCGACGTTCGACGGAAGCGGGAACGTCTCGATTGCGCTCACGTTGGCTAATAGCGGCGTCGCCGCAGGAACGTATTCGGCAGTCCAGGTCGATTCCAAAGGGAGGGTCGTCAAAGGCCAGCAATTCATAGTGTTTGCCACTAGTCTCGACGATTCTGCATTGAACGACCTCGCCATCGGCGGGATAGCTGTCGTCGACGCTTAGGAGGAAGCGACATGGACGCTAAAGCCTTATACCGAAAGGAGAGCAATGGCTCCTACACGCTCCTAGGCTATTTGATTCAGAGCAAAGACGACGTCGGCGAAAAGAGCGAGGACGTCGAATACGGCACGATGACCGTGGAATAGAAGGAGGAAAACAGATGTCAGAAACATTGATCGACCGGCTCAAGAAGAAAGGAGAGCCGGAATTCAAGAAACTATTCGCCGAGAGGGCGAGCAAAGACGCTCAGGGAAGGGTAATCGCCGATACCTATGCGACAAAAGAAGAAGTTGAAGCTAGCAAGACACTCAGGATTTTGGGCGTTACCGGCCTCGGTGGATCAAGCAAAGTCCTCACCAGAACCTATGACGCAGTAGGAAAGGACTGGTCTAAAATTGATAATGGTCAAGTCATAGAATTTAGCAGTCCGCTGGACGGATTCTTCAAATTCACGGAGGATACCGACTCGGAAGGGAACGTTTTTATCTGGATCCCCTCTTTCTCGTTTAGAAAAGACCAGGTGACTCCGGACGGCGAAATCGTAGCTTACTCCGTCAAACATTCTGATGACAAAGATGAAGAGGAAGGATTCGAACGACACCCTTTCTTCTACAATTACGTCAACGAGGTGAAGAGGGACCCTGTGCCTGGGAGATGGGTCGCAAAGTACAAAACGGGTTTTGACAACAACGCAAACCCGACAAAACTCACCAGCAAATCCGGCACGCAGTACTACCAAGTCTCTAAAAATTTCGGGGATTACGTTTCCCTCGCCAAGGCCTCTTCGAAGGTCGACGGCGATTACAACATCTGCAACTGGATGTTCGCGAGCCTCATGAGGCTTCTAATACCAGTCTATTTCGGGCGTCTTGATTTATTCGACGTCCTCAAAAACGACGGACACGTCAATGGCTACGATATGAAGAGCCAAAGCGGAAGCACGTCTAGCATCCAATCCGTATGTGGCATCAATAAGGTCACTTGCTCAAATAAGATCTTTGGATTCGAGGACTTGATTAGTGGGATACCAGAACTACAAACGGGCATTTACATGGACTGGAGCTCTGGAAAACTTTGCTATTCGAATCTTTTCGAAGCCAACTCCGCCAACGACGAAAGCTATATTCAATCGGACATCGACGTCGAGGCAAGAGGTTCTGATAGTATGACAAATGTCATAACGAAAGTAAGCACCGATTCAAACAATTGGTTTTTATCGCTTCCGACGGCTTCAGCTGGGCCCCTCGGCGAAGCGGAAGTAGAGTATGACAACGAAGGAGACGGCGGTACCGGCGACGCGTATCGTCGTTACTATTGTTCCAAATATTACTTGTACGGAGACACAACCTATCCGAAGGCGAGATCAATCTTCATGGCCTTTGGCAGCTTCGCCTACAGCATGTACGATGGCGATTGGCCCTCCCTCGGTCTTTGGTCCTTGGAGGGCAGGTCGTCCGAGTATGCCTATGCCGATTGGGCCGCTCGTCTTTGCAAACGCCCTGAATAACGGGGTTGTTAAGGGGTGTCCCCTTAATGAAACATTCGATATTATCGGATAGAATAGGGATAAGGGACTTGCCGCGGCCGGCTCCGGTTGGGTGGTGTCTTTGGCCTTTGGCAGCTACAACAACAGCATGAACAATGGCGATTGGCCCTCCCTCGGTCTTTGGTCCTTGGAGGACAGGTCGTCCGAGAATGCCAATGACAATTGGGCCGCTCGTGATTGCTTAAACGAATCGGTTTGAGTGAAAGAAGCGGCAAGCCCCTCGCCCCTAGGCGAAAAACACCCGAATCAGGCATGGGCCAGTAGCTCGTCGAAAACCCATGAGGGTTAAGCAAAGAAAGGAGGTGCGGACGTTTTGAAAACGCACAAGAACCTGTATGCGAAGCTGGTCGACAGACCGGCGATTCGCAGAACTATTGTTTCCACGGCCAAGGGAAAAGCGAAAAGGAACGACGTGGCCCAAGTGCTCGGCAACCTAGACCGCTATGTCGATACGATATACGCGGACATGTCGTCGATAGCCATACCGAACGAACGGCCGAGGACCAGAAGGATACTGGAGTACGGAAAGGAGAGGCTGATAACCATCAACCCTTTTTACCCAAACCAAATCTACGATGCGATGCTCGGCGAGGTCCTTGAGAAAGTCGTCATGAGATCCATCTACAGATGGAGCGTGGGCAATCTCAAAGGAAGAGGGATCGCCGATGGAAAAAGGTACGTCGAGAAGAACATCGGGCAGTACAAATACTGCCTGAAGATGGATATCAGGAAATTCTACGACAGCATAGACAAGGCCCGGCTGCTCGCCATGCTAAAGAAAAGGATAGCCGACGATAATTTCATGCGGTTCTACGAATCGATTATCGGATGCGAGAGCAGAGGCCTGGAACTCGGAAGGGTGTCGAGCCAATACCTCGCGAATTACTATTTGCTGGAATTCGACCATTTCGTCAAGCAAACGCTCAGGGCCCCGTGCTACGTGAGGTACGTCGACGATTTCGTGATCCTCGCGAACAACAAAATGAAGATACACAACTACCTGCGCAAAATAGCGGGATATTTGAATTCGATCGGGCTTGAGCTGAACGGGAAATGGCAGATCCTGAATCTCGAGAAAGGAGACGAGATCAGCTTCCTCGGCTATCGGTTCACGAAGTCGAAAACTCTCATCAGGAAGCCGACTTTTCATAGATTCGGGCGGCTCGCGAAGAGGATCGAGAGAACGGGAGTCGCCACGGTACGACAGGGCAAGCGGCTCGCGAGCCTCTACGGCTGGATAAAAAGCACGAAAGCCGGTTTTGGGTACATCAGGCACCACGTCGTAGAATCGATTTGCCTGAAGAGGCTGTTCAGCCTATGCGGAAAAGGGAGGACATACTTATGTCGAAATTAGCCAAATCAAGGCTTCTCGAATGGCTCGGGAAGCAGCATATCTACGAAGAATACATCGAAAGCATCTATGTCACCGGATCGCAGGCCATCCTTGGGGAGGAGGATTCAAGTGACCTCGACCTCAAGATCTTCCTGAACCGGCCGCGCCCAGACAAGGCAAGCGCGGGGTTCTACCACGAGGGAATGAAGGTCGATTGCGTGTACGAAACGAAAAAGACCTACGCCGCTAAGAAAGACGACGAGGTCAACTACTTTCTGCACGAAGGCCCGTTCTACAAGCTCGTGCACGGGGCGGAGCAGCCCTACAAGTACGATGTTTCGAAGGAGCCAGATCTCCTCAAAAGGGAATTGAGATCCTACGGAAAGTTCCTATTCGAGGTTGAGGACCAAAGCGATCCCAGGAATTACGCCCAGAAGAGGCTCTGGAACTTCCTGTGTTTCCATTACGCGATCAACGGGGGATACGAATCCGCCGATCGCTTCACCGCGGAGCAGGTATCGGCGATGAAAAAAGCCAGGTCGGGCAAAACGGGCGTCGATGAGATCAGGCCGCTATACGAAGCGGACAAGGCCAAATTCCTCTGATGTCTCTCTCCGCGTAACGAGGGCGGGGTTTGGGATATGCCGCCCCTTCCTGCGTCCGGCGGCCAACAAATCGGACGGGGCTTGACCCACGCGCGCACGTGCCGCGTCAGGAGAAAGGAGTACTCTAAGACTGATGGATGTCGCCAACTACCTCTTGAAGTATGGCTTGGGCGGCGTCATCGTGGCGGTCATCGTTGTGATCGTCACGGGACTGCTCAAGTCGCCTCTGAAGAAGGTCGCTGTCGCCAAGGCCGAGGAGAAGGGCGTGGACAAGGAAGTCTTCACCAGATGGCTTGCCCTTATCCCCTTATTCCTCGCTTTCGTCGGCGCGGTCGTCAACGTCTCAGCCTGCAATGGATGGGCCAACCCGTTCCTTGAAGGCTTCGACTGGAAGACCACGGCGGTGGAAGCCGCGGCAGCTTGGGGAGTAGCGGTCGCGTTTTACGAAAACGGCAGTTTGTTTCTCAAATCGCTGAAAAGCGGGAAAACGTCGACTTCCTCCTCTGGCTCTGCCACTACAGCGAAATCCTCGGTCGCCGGAACTTCCAAATCGGTCGTAAAGGCCAAGGCAAAGGTCGAAAGCCTCTCCAGCCAACTCGCGAAAGCCCAGGAAACCCTGATCAACGAGGAAGCTGAGGAGAAACGCAAAGCCGACGCCGTGGCCAAAGCCAAAGCGGAAGCCGAGGCAGCCGCTCAAAAGGCGGCCGCCGAAGCCGAAGCCGCCAGGCTCAAGGCCGAGCAGGAAGCCAAGGCGAAGGAAATCGCGGCCAAGAAGGCCCAACTCGAAAGCTTGGAAAAGCAAAGGGAAGGGCTTCTCAAGGAAATCAACGGCAGCAACACTGAGACGATAAACTAGAGACGACGACATTCAGGAACGTCAGCTTGTAGGAGCCATTATCCTCCCAATAGGAGTAGGTGGCGACTAAACGAGGCAAGGCGGGCGGGAATTCGTCCAATACCTACCTGATCCCCGACAATACGGGAAACTGTTTGATCGTCGATCCCGGGGCTCCGCATGACGGCGCCCTTCTTAGAAAGATCCAAAACGATGGTCTGAAGATCAAGGCCATTTTGTTGACCCACGGCCATTTCGACCACATCGGTGGTTTGAACGAGATCATCCAAGCCTTCGGCGACCTCCCGGTCTACATCAGCCAAGAAGACGTCGAATGCTTTGGCGATCCCCGCCTCAACGCCTCCTTTTTGGACTATGAGCCGCGGACCTTCACGCTTCCCAAAGACCTTAGGACCCTCACGGACGGGGAGAAGGTCGAAATCGGAAGCTTCGCCTTCAAGGCCATCGCCACCCCCTTCCACACCCGGGGTTCGATGTGCTTTCTATTCGAAGAAGAAAATATCCTCTATAGCGGCGATACCCTCTTCCGGGGTGCCGTCGGCCGTTACGACCTCCCGGGGAGCTGCCCGAGGTTCCTCTCGGATAGTCTAAGGAAACTTTTGGCCCTCGATGACGCGGCGATCGTCTATCCGGGCCATGGGCCCAAGACCAGCCTTGGGAACGAAAGGCCTTGGCTGAGGGAATATATTTGATTCTATAGTCCTAGAGCCCCCTATTGGGGGTTTTTGGAAAAGGGAAGAGGGACTATAATCATTTGCGCGCGTGCGTAAAACGCGATTTTACTTAGGAGAAAGACAATGAACGTTACTGAACTGCGTCCGGGTAATTACTTCATCGACGAAGATACCCTTTATCAGGTCATCGACATCTTGCTCAACAAAACGGCGATGCGGAAGATGGTGGCCAAGCTCAAGGTCAAAAACGTCCGGACCGGGGCCATCACCGAACTGGCCCGCAACTCCGGCTACGACGTCACCGAATGCCGCCTCGACAAGCGGAACATGCAGTACCTCTATGACGGAGGCACCGGCACCTTGACCTTCATGGATCCGAAGACCTACGACCAGATCGAGATCGGAAAGGACACCCTCAAGGACCAACTCCAATACCTGGTCCCGAACCTCGACGTCGTCGTCGAAAGCTTCGAAGACGAAGTCCTCGGCATCAGCCTCCCCTCCAAGGTGGCGATGGAAGTGACCGAATGCGAACCGGGGGTCAAGGGCGACACCAAGACCAACACCGCGATGAAGGATGCCGTTCTCGAAACCGGGATGCGGATCCGCGTCCCCCTCTTCATCAACCAAGGGGATAAGGTCTTGATCGACACCACGACCGGGAAGTACGACGGGAGGGCCTAAGGATGGTCCTTCCTCTTCTCCTCGAAGTCGAACTCTGGAACCTCATCGTCTGGCCGATCCTCGCCATCATCGTCGGCTTTGCCGCCGGCTTCTTCGTGGCCCGTTACGTCATCAAGCGCCAGCTTGAGAAGAACCCGCCGATCAGCGAAAAGGCGATCCGCGCCATGTTCATGCAGATGGGCCGCAAGCCCAGCGAAGCCCAGATCCGGGCCGTCATGAACTCGATGAAGAACTCCAACCATTAATCGGACTTCATAGAACCTGGCCTTCCGAAAGGGAGGCCTTTTTCAATGCCCGATTACTAAAAGGATAACGGTGCGGACAAGAGGAGAGACAACCCTCTTTGCCTTCCCGTAATCGGAGGGCAGGGGAGGCCCAGGCAAGCAATCGGCGAAGATCAACTTCATAAAAAACATCAATATGAATTAGTAGTTATTTCCAAACACATTACCTGTCAAAACTATCAATTGACATAGTTGTGAACCTTTCAAAAGTGTCAATCAAAAACAAAGGAGTGTCCGTAAGAATTAGGCGATAAATCAAAAACGGCGGAGTTTTCCACCGCCGTTTAAGTTGAATTTCAAAACTACTAGAAAACTACTTGAGCCAAGAGATCTTGTTTTCGTTGCCGGCCTTGATTCGCTTGAGGTTGGCGGTGTGCCTGACCACCAGCAAGACGTACATGAGGGCGAGGCAAAGGGTCATCTCCCAACCGAAGTGAAGCAAGCCTCCCACCCCGAAATTGAAGAAGAGGATCGAGGTATCGAAGAGGCTATAGTCGAGGATGGCCATCGTCACCACGAAGAAGAGGTTGAGGGCCCCGGCGAAGACCGAGGCAAAAGAAACCATCTTCTTGCCCTTGAGGAAGGAAAGGAAGCTGATGACCGCGAAGGCCAAGGAGACATAGGAAGTGCCCCCGATGATCCCGAAGTAGCAGGCCACGGCCTTGCCGCCCTTGAAACGGAGGTAGAAGGGAAAACAATGGCCGAGGGTCCCAAAGAGGGGCAGCATCCAAAGGTAGAGAACCCCATCGTCGAAGATGTCGTAGGCAGCATTGACACCGGAGAAGGCAAGGATGGCCCAGAAGGCATAGAAGGGAATCAAGACCTTCAGCATGTCAAGGAGGATGACGGCGGCCCCGGCCTTCTTCCCGAAAACCCGCCCGGCATTGGTGCCTCCCGAGTTGCCGCTGCCGTAATCGCGGGGGTCCTTGTGGTAGAAGACCTTCCCGATGATGACCCCCATCGGAATGCTCCCGAATAGATAGCCCAAGACGATGGCCCCGAAGGCCAACAACAAATTCATGCCCAAATCATTCATGGGCCTATTATCCTTAAGCCCTTACGGCTTGGGTAGCCCCTAGGATGAAGGGCCGTCTTCAAGGAACCCACTATTATGGAATAATAGCGTGCCTTTCTTGACTTCTTTCGTCTATAATTTGCGCATAAAGCGCACGACTATGGTGGATTTCGAAAAGGCAGAGGCCCAGTACACGGGCAAGGATATTGAACTCTTGGGGGAACTGGAAGGGATCCGCAAACGGCCCGGGGTCTACATCGGCTCCACCAACCTGAGCGGCCTCCACCACCTCATTTGGGAAATCGTCGACAACGCCGTCGACGAGGCCGTCAACGGCTACGGGGACAAGATCTACGTCACCCTCGAAAAAGACGGCTCGGTCGAGGTCCGCGACGAGGGCCGCGGCATCCCCTGTGACATCCACGAGAAAACCGGAATGCCGGCCGTCCAATTGGCCTATACCCGCCTCAATGCCGGCGGCAAGTTTTCCAATAAGGTCTATGCCTCGGCGGCTGGTCTCCACGGCATGGGGGCGACAGTCACCAATGCCCTCAGCGAATGGGTCGACATCACGATCTGCCGGGAAGGCAAGATCCGCCACATCGCCTTCGAAGACGGCGGGAAGCTGAAGACCCCCTTGGAGGTCCTCGGGCCGACCAGCAAGCACGGGACCACGGTCCGTTTCAAACCCGACAAGAGGATCTTCCAGTCGGTTGACTTCAAGTTCGAGACGGTGGCGACCCACCTCCAAGAACAGGCCTTCCTCCTCAAGGGCGTCCGCTTCTTCCTCAAGGACGAAAGGGTGAAACCGGCCTTGACCCGGGAGTTCTATTACCAAAACGGCCTAAGGGAATACGTCGAAACCTTGACCTCGAGCAAGAACGTGCTCGGGGAAATCGTCTATTTCGACGGCAAGAGCGGGGACCTCGGGATCGAACTGGCCATGGCCTGGTGTTCCGGGGACTACGGCGAGAACATTCTGAGCTACGCCAACTCGGTCAGGACCCACGACGGCGGCACCCACGAAACCGGCTTCAAGATCGGCCTCAACAAGGCCATCAACGACTTTGCCCAGGAAGCCGGCCTCATCAAGGAGAAAGACAAGCTCGAAGGCGAAGACATCAGGGAAGGCCTGACCGCCGTTTTGTCGGTTAAGATCATGGACGAGGAAAAGCTCCAGTTCGAAGGCCAGACCAAGGGCAAGCTCGGGACCCCCGATGCCCTTCCTTTAACCAGTGGCTACGTGAGCCAGAACTTCCTTTATTACCTTAGGGAACACAAGGAATTCGCGGTCGACCTCATCAAGAAGTGCCAGGCCGCCAGGGAAGCCAGGGCGGCCGCCAGGCGGGCCAAGGAAAACGCCCGGGCCGGCAAGAAGAAAGGGCCCGAACTCATCATTTCCGACAAGCTGGCCCCGGCCCAGAGCAAGGACTACGACGACAACGAACTCTTCATCGTCGAGGGTGATTCGGCCGGCGGGACCGCCAAAACGGGCCGCGACCGTCTCCACCAGGCCATCTTGCCTCTGCGGGGCAAGCCTTTGAACACCGAAAACGTCACGGCCGAGAAGATGTTCGGCAATGCCGAATTCGCCACTTTGATCCAGACCATCGGGGCCGGGGTCGGGGACAAATTCGATCCCAATGGGGCGAGGTATGGGAAGATCATCATCATGACCGACGCCGATACCGACGGGGCCCATATCCAGACCCTTTTACTAACCTTCTTCTATAAATACATGAAGCCCCTCATCACCAGGGGCATGGTCTACATCGCCCAGCCGCCCCTCTATCGCGTTTACCGCAAGAGCAACCCGAACGTCTTTGTCTACGCCTGGAGCGATGCCGATTTGGAAGAGGCCCGGGCCAAGATCGGCCAGGGATATGGGATCAAACGCTACAAGGGTCTAGGTGAAATGAACGCCCACGACCTGGCGGAAACGACGATGGACAAGAAGACGCGGGTCTTGCTTCAGGTCAAAATCGAGGATCCGGTGGTCTGCGACCGCCGCATCGGGGTCTTGATGGGGAACGATTCCTCGAAGCGCCGGGAATGGATCGAAGAGAACGTCGTCTTCAACGAACGCGACGCCTTCATGGACGAGGTCGATAGATGAGCAGCAAGAAGAAAAAGAAGGTTTTCGAAGAGGAAATCATCGAAAACATCCAGGGCATCGTCCTGGACCAGATCATGGGCGAACGCTACGCCGTCTACGCCAAGGACGTCATCCAGGACCGGGCCATCCCCGATGTCCGGGACGGTTTGAAGCCGGTCCAACGCCGCATCGTCTACTACATGGAGAAGACCGGCAATACCATCGACAAGCCGACTCGGAAATGCGCCCACATCGTCGGTGGGGTCATGGGCCAATACCATCCCCATGGCGATTCCTCGATCTACGAGGCCTTGGTCCGCATGAGCCAACCCTGGGCCCTAAGGGAATGCCTCGTCGACTTCCAGGGCAACAACGGCTCGATGGACGGGGACGGGCCCGCCGCCTTCCGTTATACCGAGGCCCGGCTTTCGGCTCTCAGCCAAGAATTGGTCCGCGACCTCGACAAGGACACGGTCGACATGACCCTGACCTTCGACGATTTGAACAAGGAACCGACTGTACTGCCGGCCCATTTCCCGAACCTTTTGGTCAACGGGGCCGAGGGGATCGCGGTCGGGATGGCGACCCATATCCCGCCCCATAACCTGAGGGAGGTCATCGGGGCTTTGATCTACCGCCTCAAGCATCCCGACTGCGGCATCGAACCGCTCCTCAATTACGTCAAGGGCCCGGATTTCCCGACCGGCGGCAAGATCCTCGGCAAGAAGGCCATCGAGGAACTCTATCGGACCGGCCATGCCCACCTCAATCTTTTGAGCAAGGCCGACATCGAGACCAATGGTGCCGCCTCGCGGATCGTCATCACCGAGATTCCCTATGGCGTCATCAAAAGCGACATGGTCTACGCCATCGATAAGCTGAGGGCCGACCGTAGCGTCCCTGGGATCGAAGAAGTTCGGGACGAAACTGATAAGAGCGGACTTAGAATCGCCATCGATCTAAGGCCGGACGCGAAAAAAGACACGATCCTCAAATACCTTTCCGGCAAAGGGGCCGGCAAGGGCGGGATCGCCGGCAGCTACAGTGCCAACATGGTGGCCATCGTCGACGGCCGCCCCAAGACCCTCGACCTCGTAAGTTATTGCGACCATTACCTGGCCTTCAGAAGGGAAATCGAGGAAAGGCGTTGCCTTTTCGACAAGAAGAAAGCCGAAGAGCGCCTCCACATCGTCCTCGGCCTCATGAAGGCCATCGATGTCCTCGACGAGGTCATCCGCATCATCCGCCATAGCGACAACAAGGGGAACGCAAAGGAGAACCTTCAGCGTGAACTCGGCTTCTCCGAGGCCCAAAGCGAATCAATCGTCATGATGCCGCTTTACAAATTGACCCATACCGACATCGAGACCCTCCTCAAGGAGAAGGCCGACCTCGAGTCCTCTTTAGTCATCCTAAACGGGCTCTTGGAAGATCCCATCAAGATGCGGGACTACCTGATCGAAGACCTGCGCAGGATCGCCAAGACCTATGGGTCGGATCGCCGGACCGAGATCTGTGACGATGAGGACGCGGCTTCCAATAGCGTCGACGCCCGTGAGCTGATCGTCGAAGAGGAATGCTACGTGGCCCTTAGCCGCGACGGCTACCTCAAGCGCTCTTCCCCCAAGTCCTTCAAGGGTTCGGGCGGTGAGCGCGGGGTTTTGCCCGGCCTCAAGGAAGGCGACCCCCTCGTCTACACGGGGGTTGGGAAGACCACCGACTACCTACTGGCTTTCACGAGTCTAGGGAACTACGTCTACATTCCCGTCAATGAGATCAGGGAAGGGAAATGGTTAGAAGAAGGGAGCCACCTCAACACCGTGGTCTCGATCGCCCCGGGCGAGAAGATGGTGGTGGCCTTCCTGACCCCGGTCTTCAGAGACGACCTCTATTTCGTCATCCTTTCCAAGAAAGCCGTCATCAAGCGGGTGGCGATGTCCGCCTTCCCAGTCACGAGGAGGAACAGGGCCATCAACGCCATTAGGCTCTCCCGCGAAGACTCGGTGGTGGCGGTCGCCCTCACCAACGGGGGCTGCGACCTCCTGGTCACCTCGGTCGATGGCTATGGCGAAGTCTACAACGAAAACCAGGTCCCCCTGACCGGCCTTCGTTCCGGCGGGGTCAAGGCCGGCTCCTTCAACGGACGCGACCTTTCCTGCCTCTTGGCCTTCCCGCCCGCCGAAAAGACGAGGACCAAGGCCCTACTGGCCACCGACCTTGGCTATACCCGGGTCATCGACCTCTCGAAGATCCCGAGCCAAGAGCGCCTCTCGCCCCGGGCCAAACCCCTTTATCCCTGTTTCAAGAATGAGCCCCATAGATTGATGGCCGTCTATGATCTGGAAAACCTCGAAGCCCCGCTTTCTTTGACCGCCCTCCTTCATAGCGGCAAGACCAGCCTCCTCGAGGTCCCGGACTTCTATTTGACCCCGGTCGAGAAGTACGCCAAGCGGCCCGACGGGTTCTTGCGGAAGGACCCGGTCGAGGCCTACTATCCCCTCTTGAACAAGGCCCTTGACCCCAACATGGAAAGCGTCCCCCTTCCCCAAAAGGAAAGGCCCTCGACCGTCTATGAGGAGCCGGGGGAAGAAAGAAGCGACGAGGACTTCGAGCAGATCAGCCTCTTCGACGAATGAAAAAGAAGAAGTCCTACGTCCCCGATTGCCGGGCCCAAAGGATCTACGAGATCCCGCCTTCTTTCTTCGCCAGCCGCGGCATCGTCGCGGTCCTGAGCGACCTCGACAATACTTTGGCGACCTATGACGAGGGCCTTCCTAGCCAAGAGTGTCTCGACTACGTGGCCGCCCTCAAGAAGGAAGGGATCGCCTTCTACATCGCTTCCAATAACACCGGGAAAAGGGTCAAGGCCTTTTCCAAGGCCTTGGGTGTCGAAAGCTGCCACGCCCTCTTCAAGCCCCTGTCCTTTTTCCTCAAACGTTTCCTTAGGAAAAAGGGCCTGGCGCCCGAGCGTTGCGTCCTCATCGGCGACCAATGCGCGACCGATGTCAAAAGCGGCAACAAGGCCGGCCTATTTACCATCTTGGTCGAGCATCTGAGTGAAAAACGCCCTTTGCTGACAAAAATCAATGGCCTATTGGACGCCAAATATAGGAAAATCATATCATCAAGGGGTCTTTCCCCGGATTGGAGGAACCTATGAGTATCCTTAACATCGTCCGGCGCTGCTATAGCTGCGGCGCCATCCTGCAGGCTAACGACAAGGACAAGGAAGGCTACATCAAGCCGAGTCTCTTAGCCTCCAACAACCTCGAGACCATCTTGTTCTGCGACAAGTGCTACAACGAGGAGAGATTCAACCAAAACCCCCAGCCCCTGGTGGCCAGCAAGGGTTTCTTAACGATGCTTGAAGACGCCGCCGCTTCCGATGCCCTCATCGTCATCGTCGTCGACCTCTTCTCGTTCGAATGCTCCTTCATCCACGAAGTAAACGAGATCATCAAGAACTCGCCGCTTCTGATCATCGCCAACAAGCGCGACCTCATGCCCCAAGGGGTCAAGGACGGGGATCTCAAGGAATACGTGGCCCATCGCTTCCGTGCCGCCCGCCTCCGGGTCAAGAAGGAGGACGTCATCCTCACCTCTCTCTCGGGAGCCCTCTCCTTGGACGAGGATTGGCATCGGATCATCGAGGAAAAGCGGCGCGCCCACGACGTCTACGTCATCGGGGCCCAAAAGGCGGGGAAGACGATCTTCCTCCAGACCTTCCTCAGGCACTACACCAACAACACCGGCCGGAACATCGTTACCAAGATCTATCCCGGGACCTCTTTGAGGTTGCTTGAGATCCCCCTCGACCGTTCGACCTCGATCTACGATACCCCGGGGACCCCGATTTCCAACGGCGTTCCCTCGAAGGTCGAAGCCGAAACCGCCTTCAAGATCTATCCTGAAAAGGCCCTGGTGGCGAGAAAAGAAGCCTTGGCCCCGGGCGATTCCCTCTTCCTCGGGGGCTTGGCCCGCATCGACCTCCTCGATTCCAACAAGAAGGGCAAACAGGAATACGCCCTCTATTTCGCCGATTCCCTGAAGCCCAAACGGGTCCCGGGGACCCGGATCATCGACAAGGAATTCGTCGAAGGGCTGAGCCGCAAAGCCCTCACGCCTTCCTCGAAGATCCTCAACGACCTCAAGGACTTCGACGTCTACGCCGTCAAGGTCGAGGAAGAAGGCCGCCGCGACATCGGGATCGCGGGGCTGGGCTGGATCTCCTTCGAAGGCGAAGGCCAGTCCTTCAATATCTACGTCCCCCACGGGGTCGGGGTCTACGCCTCGAGGGCCAAGGTACTCTGATGCTTAGCAACATCGAGGCCAAACGCCTCAAGGCCCTCGGCCAAAATCCCGATTTCCCGATCTGCTTGAGGGTTGGCAAGGAAGCCATCAACAAGAACCACGCCGATGTTTTGAGCAAGGCCCTGACGGCCAAGGAACTAGCCAAGATCCGCTTCGTCGGCGACCTCGACCGCGAGGAAATCAAGACCATGGCGGAGCAGCTCCAAAAGGAAACCGCCTCCGAACTCATCGAGATCCGTGGCAAAAGCGCCCTCTACTACAAGGAAAACCCGAAGGCCAAAAAACACGTCCTTTGATGAAAGTCCTTTTCTACGGCGGTAGCTTCGACCCCGTCCATGACGGCCATCTTTCGCTCGCTAGAAGCGCGTCGAAGTTTTTGGGTGGCCAAGTTGTCACCTTCCTGCCGTCCCGTTCGGCCAGATGGAAGCATCCGGAGAGCAAGGGGAAAGACCGCCTCGGCTTGTTGGAGGAAGTCCTGAGCAAACATGCCGACTTTCCCTACGAAATCGATCGTTTTCTCTTCCTAAACCCGAAGTTCCCGGACTATACCTACGATTTCCTAAGAGACTTCAAGGATAAGCATCCGGAAGCGGAGGTCTTTTTTCTTCTCGGGGGCGACTCGGTCCTGACCTTCCCGCGATGGAAGAAAGCCGAAGAATTGCCTAAACTCGCCAAGTTCCTTTATCTCCCGCGCGAAGGAGTGGAAATCGACCCTGAGATCCTCGATGACTTCGGGATCAAGGCCATCAAGGGCGAAAGCCCGGGTCCCAGTTCCTCGACGGCGATCAGGGAATTGGAGATCGCCCATCCTTACTTGGAAGCCCGGGCCTACATCGGGAAACGCGAGATGTATTACTGCAAGACGATCCGGGTATATTTAGGGGAACACCGTTACCTCCATAGCCTTAGGGTCGCCGAGCTGGCCGCGAGTTTCTTCCAATCGGGCAGCCAAAAGGAAGGGGAGGCCTACATCGCCGGCATCCTCCATGATCTGGCCAAGGACCTGCCGATCGAAAGACAGACGGAACTGGCCAAGAGGTACGATAGCCTCGAGGGCTTGCCAAAATGGGCCTACCACCAATACGCCGGGGCAGTTCTTGCCAAGGAACTCTTCCCGAAAGCCCCAGAAAGCTCCATCAAGGCCATTGCTTCCCATTGCACCGGGAGCGGTGACATGGATCAAATCGCCAAAGCCATATACGCCGCCGACAAGACCGAGCCGGGGAGAGGTTACGACTCAAGCAAGATGATTGAAAGTTGCCATCAAGACCTCGAAGATGGGTTCCGTTATGTCCTAAGGGAAAACAAGGCCTTCCTCGAAGTCAAGGGATATACGATCGCCGATCCCTATAGCGAGAGTTGTTACAAAAGATATCTATGAAAGGAAAAATTATGGAAAGCAAGGAAAAAGCCGAATTCATCAAAAAGGTTCTTTTGGACCACAAGGCCGAGGAAGTCGAAATCTACCCGGTCGCCGATTTGACGCCCTTCAGCGAGTATTACGTCATCGCCACCGCGCCCAACGAAAGGGCCCTCGGAGCCTACGCCGAAGCCCTCGAAGAAGAGCTCGAAAAGAACGGGGAAGAGGTCAGGGCCAAGGAAGGCACCCCTAGCACCGGCTGGACCATCGTTGACAGCGGGGAAGTCATGGTTCATCTCTTTTTGGAGGGGACCAGAGGCGAGATGTGTCTGGAGCAGTTGATCGCCTATCGTCCGGCCTAAAGGAATTTAGATATTAGGAAAAGCGAAAGTTCCGGGGAAAATTACCGGAACTTTTCAATTGCTATATTACTTCGCATAATGTCCATTATGTTAACTAAAGGAGAAATTATAATGGATATCGTTAACAATTCCTTATTTCCAAACTTTCCAATTCGCTTTCCTATGTGGAAAACTTCCACAAAAAACGAAAATTACCGAAAAACTACCAATGTTTAAAGTAACTTCAAAGAAAAAGCCTTCCTTTTGGTAGTTTGGAAAGGCTTTTGTTTTCTATCTAGTTTCGGTCCCGAATCAATCTTTCGGCGATTTTTCCGTTGACACCGCGTGCTCGAGCTTGAGTTTGGACTTTTGGGCCTTCCTGAGGGCCGAGGTCGAGAGGTCGAAGGCCAAAATCAGGAGGACCGAAAGCAAGCTCACCGCGATGACCTTGTCCATCTCCAGGAACATCTGGTATTCCCCGATCAGGACCCCGAGGCCCGAGGACATGCCACCGCTGATCATCAGTTCGCTCATGATCGTGACCTTGAGGCAGAGGCCGACGGATTGGACGAGGGCTAATTTAATATAACCGCCGGACATCGGCCAGGACACGAAGACAACTCCCCTGAGGCTCTTGCGCCCAGCATCTAACTCAAGGCTCTCCCCGACGTCCTTGTCCATGTCGGCGATCCCACTTCGGAAGGCCTCGTAGACGATCGGGAGCCCGATGAGGATCCCAAGGATGACCGGAATGTAATCGGGCAAACCCCGATATCCATAAAGGATGGCCACCAAAACCGTGAGGACCGCCGCGGTCGGAAGGCTCCGCATGAGGCTGACGCCCGGGGCCATGAAATGGGAGAAGCTCGGATAGAGGCCGGCGATGGTCCCTAGGACCGCTCCCAGAAGGAAGGATCCTTGGACCGCGAGGACAACCCTGAGGATCGACCAGCCGACGGCGAGGTAAGTCCTTTCGGCCCCTGGCTGGAAGAGGATTTCAAAAAAGGCGACGAAGACGTCGTGGGGATAAGGAAGGATCGTATTGCCCCCAAGGCGCATCAGGTAGGAGGCCAGATACCAAAGGGCAATCATGAAAAAGACCCCGCAGAGGGAGAGTCCCAATTTGAGAAGCGGGGTCTTTTTCTTCTTCATGCCTATATTCTAGAGGAAGAGTTCTTCCCCGTAAGTCCCGGCCGTACCGGTCAGGTAGCTATAGAAGTCGTTGACGAAGGTACGGTTGTCGGCAATGTCCTCTTCGAGGACCATGCCGAAGCGGTTCTGGCCGTCGCTTTGGAGCTTCTGGACGAGATTGGAGTTGAAGCCGAAGCGGGTGGCTTGGGCATTAGCGTCACCATAGCCGTCCATGATGGTCTTGACCTTGCTGGGATTGTTGACGGCGTCATCGAGGTTGGTTTCGACCATGGAAAGGAAGTTCAGGGTCGCATTTTGGTCCTTTTCGACGAATTCGCTCCGCATGAAGAGGGCGGCCTGGGGGATGGCGCTTTGTCCGCTGTACTCTTCCCATTCGGCCCTGAGGTCATAGATGCGGTTGAGGGTAACGTCCTTCTCGCTCTTGAGCTTGGTCTCGGCGTTGGTGAGGGCCGGCTCGGCGATGAAGTAATAGTCATAGGCCTCGGGGTCGGCGATCAATTGGCTGGCCACGGCCGAGACGTTGTTCTCGGTGACGTAGAAGATGTTCCCGCCCTGGACCAGGTCGAAATCCCAGCCCCAGGCTTCCTTGGCTAATCTCCTGAAGACCTGGTCGGGAAGGGAGTTGTAGTTGAAGGAAAGGATCTTGGAATCGGCGGTGATGGCGGAGGCATCCTCGTGCTTGGCGGAAACTAAGTGGAAGTTCCCACCGGTCAAGAAGGAGGCCAAGACATAGTTCGGCTCCTCCTGGGCATCGATGACGTTGAGGCCGGTGATGGAGTCGATGACGAGGGCGTCGTAGTTGGCGGTCGCGAACTGCGGCTTGATCTCGGCCGCCGTCCCGGTGGTCCAGTTTTCGGACCCGCCCTGGTCATAGAAGGCGAGGGCCGGGGCCCCGGTCGGGGTCAAGAGGCGGACGACGCTTTCGGCCGGCAAGGTGACGTCGGGATCGCTATCCGAGGTCGAGGTGGCGGCAGGACCGCAGGCGGCGAGCAAGCCGGCAAGCGGCAACAGCAAAAAGGCTTTGTGTTTCATTCTGTTTCTCCTTTATTGGTTAAGGTCAATCGGAGTCCCGATGAGATTGTTAGGCGCCGGGATTCCGAAATTGGCGGCAATGGTGGCCCCGATGTCGGCGAAACTGTCGCGGTCGGCTAGGGTCTTCCCCTCTTGGAGGGAGGGGGAATAGATGAGAAGGGGCACCGCTTCCCTGGTATGGTCGGTCCCGCGGAAGGTCGGATCGTTCCCGTGGTCGGCGGTGACCATCAAAAGATCCCCTTCCTTGAGATTGGCAATGGCTTCCTTGAGGCGCTTATCGAAGGCTTCGAGGCAGCGGGCGTAACCGACGGGGTTGCGGCGGTGGCCGTACTCGCTATCGAATTCCACGAGGTTGACGAAGCAAAGGCCTTCGAAGTCCTCATCCTTGATGAGGGCGATGGTCTTGTCCATCCCGTCTTCGTTGGAGACGGTGTGGGTCGAGGAGGTGAGGCCTTGCATGTTGAAGATATCGCCGATCTTCCCGATCCCGATGGTGGATAGGCCCTGGTCCTTGAGCAAATCAAGGTAGGTCTTCTCGCCCGGGGAAAGGGCATAGTCGTGGCGGTTGGGGGTCCGTTTGAAGCTTTCGGCATTGGTGCCGACGTAAGGCCTAGCGATGACGCGCCCGACCTTGTATTCGTCCCTGAGGCAGATCTCGCGCGCGATTTCGCAGCAACGGTAGAGTTCCCCTAGCCCGGTCACCTCTTCATGGGCGGCGATTTGGAGGACCGAGTCGGCCGAGGTATAGACGATGAGGGAATTCTCCTTCATCTGCTCCTCCCCCAGTTCCTTGATGATCTCGGTCCCGGAGGCGGCTTTGTTGCCGATGATCTTGTGGCCGGTCTTTTCCTCGAGCTCGGCGATGAGCTCCGGGGGGAAGCCGGTGTCGGTGAAGGTCTTGAAGGGCTTCTTGGTGTAGACGCCCATCATTTCCCAGTGGCCGGTCATGGTGTCCTTGCCGTTGCTTCTTTCAAGAAGACGCATCGAAAGGCCCTTTTGGTTGGGTTCGGCCTTGACCCCTTCGATCTTATCGAGGTGGCCGAGTCCGAGGCTTTCCATGGTCGGGACGTCGAGTCCCCCGACCGAATGGGCGGCGGCGGCGTAGGTATTGGCCCCCTCATCCCCGAACTCCTTGGCCCTGGGGTCGCCCCCGATTCCGGCCGAGTCGGTCACGATGAGGAAGAAGCGTTTTAATTTCGTCTCTTTCATGTTTTCTCCAGTCCGAGATTATACTACTTCCTCCGACCGAACAACGAATACGCACTGTAGAGCCGGCGGGCACTGACCTCGGTGTAGATCTGGGTGGTGGCGATCTTACTATGGCCAAGCATCCTTTGGACCGCGAGGAGGTCGGCCCCGTTTTCTAGTAGATGGGTGGCAAAGCTATGCCTTAAGGTATGGGGCGAGACCGGTCTAGCGATCCCGGCCTTCGAGGCATAGGATCGGACCGTTTTATAGAAATGGACCCTCGTCAATGGCTTGCCCTTGGGGCCGGGAAATAGATAGGGGTTCTTCTGGTTCTTCCTTTTTCCTAGATAGAGGTTTAGGTATTCCCCGACATAGGGCCCGAAGTTCACGACCCTTTCCTTGCTTCCCTTGCCCTTGACCTTGATGGTCCCTTCTTCCAAATCGAGGTCTTTGATTCTGATCGAGAGGAGTTCGCTGACGCGTAGACCCGTCGCGTACATGGTCTCGAGCATGGTTTTGTCGCGAAGTCCCCTGGGGGTACTGATATCGGGGGCCTCGAGGAGGGCTTCCACCTCCTCGTAGGTCAAGACGTCGGGCAGGCGCCTTTCCTTCTTGGGCAAAGGAAGCCTTTCGACTTCCCCCTCGTAGAGTCCTTCTTCCTTTAAGTAGGAAAGGAAATGGCGAACCGCGCTATAGCGGCGGAGCAGAGTCGCCGTTGCATACCCGGCCGCGCTTTGGCGGGTCAGGAACCTTTCCAAGTCATCGCTGGTTAGTTCTTCGGTCAGGTGCCGCTCCCCCAGTTCGGCGAAAAAGGCCTTGAGGTCGCCCTCGTAGTCCTTGACCGTGTCTTCGCTGGCCCCCCTTTCGACCCGCATGTAGGTCAAGAAGGACTTCTCAGCCTCACTTAGTTCCATCTTTCTTCTTGCTCACTTGGCTGGCCACCATGAGGACCGGTCCTTCCAATCGTCTATTCCATTCCTGGACCATCAGCTTGGTGGCGTCCTTCTTTTCGTAGTCCCCGTAGTCGAAGAAGGACATCTGGATGTCGGTGCTGTTGCTTTCCCTTAAGGAAAAGACGGTGACTCCGATCAGACGGATCGAAATTCCAAGGAAGAATTCCTCATAAAGGGCCAAGGCCTTTTCGTAAAGCCCCTTCCCGTCGCTGACCGGGACCTCATAGGTCAAGGACTTGCTATGGTTCTTGAAGGAAGGCTCGCGGACCGTGAGGCTGACGCCCATCCCTTCCTTCCTTTCCCTTTTTAGAGTTGCCCCGACTTCGAGGCAGAGGCCCTCGAGGCGGGATTCGATTTCCTCGGGATCGTTGCTATCTTGCTCGAGGGTCAAGGAACGGCCGATCGACTTGGGTTCGGCCGGGACCACCTCGACCCGGTCGTTGCCCTGCCCATAGGCATGGGCCAAGACCTCGCGGTAGTTCTTCCCGAAGAAGGAAACCAGATAGGGATCGCCGCGTTTGAGGCCTTCCGCCAATTCGCCGATCGTCTTGTAACCGGCTTTTTGAAGGAGGGGCACCGACTTCCGTCCGATCCCATAGAAGGAAGAAACCGGAAGGGGCCATAGAAGCCGAGGGACGTCCCGTCTTCTTAGAACCGTGATCCCCATCGGCTTCTTCATGTCGCTGGCCATCTTGGCCAAGAAGCGGTTGGGGGCCACCCCGATCGAACACTTGAGGCCGATCTCCAGTAGCAAGCCCCGTTGGACCTGCTTAACGAAGCCCATCGGATCCTCGACCCCTTCCAAAGCCTTGGTTATATCGACATAGCCCTCGTCGATGGAAATCGGCTCCACCAAAGGGGAATAACGCTTCAGGTAATTGAAGAAGGACGAGGAAAGCATCTCATAGTAGGAAAAGTCGACGGGCAAAAAGATGAGGTTGGGACAGGCGGCCTTGGCCTGATAGGAAGGCATGCCGGAGCCGACCCCGTACTTCCTCGCCTCATAGGAGGCGGTCGAGACGACGCCCCGGCGCCCCTTGCCGCCGACGGCTAGGGGCTTGCCCCGGTATTCGGGGTGGCGCAGGAGCTCGGCTTCGGCAAAGAAGGCGTTGAGGTCGACGTGCATGAGGACGGCCATCCTAGACCTCCCCGAGCAGTTTCTTGGCCATGGCCCCCACATCGAGGCCGGCGTTTTCTAATTGCTTGGCGATGCTGGCGTGCCCGACGAAGACCTCGTCGAAGGCGTAAAAGGTTATCCTTCCTTGGTAATGA
This sequence comes from uncultured Bacilli bacterium, assembly GCA_944363565.1. Lineage (GTDB taxonomy): Bacteria > Bacillota_I > Bacilli_A > RFN20 > CAG-826 > UBA4951. Next base: position 313,427 of record CALVUI010000001.1, on the reverse strand, counting down.
CGTTCCGCCATAAGGAGGGCGAGGTTCTTCGAGAAGCCCCCGCGTGTCGAATAGGAATCGTAGACGGCGATTTCCTGGAATTTGCTTAGATAATCCAAATCCCCTTCCTCGAGGTTATCGAGGCGGAGGGCGATCGCCAAAGCCCAATCGGAATCCTTGAGGGCGGTGCAGAGTTCGCGACCCCGGGGTCCGACCCCGATGAGGATCTTGTCCTTCCCTTCTTTTAGACGGAGCAAGGAGGGCCGTCCCCCGAGGACTTCCTCCCATCCCTCGTCCTTGAGTTCTTCCTTGGGATAACGGATCGCCAAGACCCCGGGTCTTTCCCTCAAGGAATAATCGAGGAAGTAGGCCGCTTCCATCTTGTTGCTAGGCATGGTGACGATGACCCCGGGGATCGAGGATAGATAGGCGACGTCGTATAGGCCCTGGTGGGTTTCCCCGTCCTTCCCGACCGGGCCGGCCCGATCGACCAAGACCGTCATCTTGGCCTTGAGGCGGGCGCAGTCATGGAGGATCTCGTCATAGGCCCTCTGCAGGAAGGTCGAATAGATGCAGAGGACCGGGTTATAGCCGTTGAGGGCCAAGGAGCCGGCGAAGGTGGCGGCGTGTTCCTCGGCGATCCCGGTGTCGTAGCAGCGCCGCGGATACTTCTCATAGATCTCACGGAGGGCACTGCCTTCGATCATAGCCGGACAGACCAAACGGATCTTCTCGTCACGCCCCATTCTTTCTTCAAGGAGATCCGCCATCGTCTTCTGCCAGGAAGTCCCCGTTTCCTTTTTGAATTCCCCGGTCTTGGGATCGAAGGGAGTAACCCCATGGTAGAGGCCAAACCGGTCGTTTTCGGCCGGGGCGTAACCCTTGCCCTTCTTGGTGTAGACGTGGACGAGGGCGCTCTTGGTCGTGTTCTTGGCCCTTTCGAAGGCCCTGTCCATGGCCTTGATGTCGTGGCCGTCGACCGGCCCGATGTAGGTCAGGCCGAGATTGTCGAAGAGGGTGGTCGGGACAAAATGGCGTTTGAAGGAATCCTTGGCCTTGTAGGAGATCTTGTAGATGTAACGTCCGGCCCGGGTTCTTGAAAGGGTCCTCTGATAGGCCTTCTTGGCCTTGTTATAAAACTTCTGGGACGAGATCTTCCGGAAAAAGCGGCCCAGGGCCCCGGCCGGCGAGGAAATCGACATGTCGTTGTCGTTGAGGATGACGATGGCCTTGGCCGGACTGGCCGCCAGGTTGTTGAGGCCCTCGAAGGCCAAACCCGAGGCCACCGAGGCATCGCCGATCACCACCACGACTTCGTGGCGGTCCTTGCCTCTTTCATATTGCTTGATGGCGTAACCCAGGGCCGCCGAGATGGCGGTCGAGCTATGGCCGGCCCCGTAGACGTCATAGGGTGACTCGCTCGGATCCTGGAAACGGGAACCCCCGTCCCCGCCGAGGTCGACGAGGCTCCTCCCGGTCAAGAGCTTCTCCGTATAGCTCTGGTGGCCGACGTCAAAGATCAGTTGGTCGCCACCCGGAAAGTCGAAGGTCCGAAACAAAGAGACCGTCATTTCGACCGTCCCGAGGTTGCTCGAAAGGTGACCCCCGTAGGCCGAGGTTTGTCTGATGATCTCGCTTCTGACGTCGTGGCAGAAAAGCTTCAGGGACTTGGGGCCAAGCGTTTTGACCACATTCGGGTCCTTGATATCATTTACATCGATACGGACAAGCTTTTCTTTCATCGTGAAACAACTAATAAACTACTAATCTTCGACTTTGTCTTCTTCGAGGACCTTGTATTCGCCTAACCGCTTTTCGGCGGCGGCGATGGTGGCGGTCAGCTCACCCGATAACTTCTTCCCCTCCGCCACCTTGGCGAGGGTCTCCTCGAGGCCGAGGTCGCCTTTTTCGATGGCGGCCACGATGTCTTCGAGGCGCTTCAGTTTTTCTTCGAAGGTCAATTCCTTTTTCTCTTCCATCTTCAATTCTCCTTGGTGACGCGGGATTTGATTATACCATTGGCGACTTTGGTCTCCATCAGGGCCCCCTCCGTGGCTTCCTGGCTATCGCGGACCAGCTTCCCGTCGATGTAGGCCAAGGCGTAACCCCGGCCCAAGACCGACTCGGGATCGAGGGCCCTTAGCCTTTCGGCGTAGCTATAGAGGGTCTGTTTCTTCTTGTTGATAAGACCGAGGGCGGCCCGATCCAACCGCTCATCGAGGCCTTCGATCTTCTGACGTTGGATGAGGTAGACGCTTTGGGGATTGAGGAAGTAGGACCGGCCCATCAAGAGATCGGCCTTCTTCTTCAATTCTTCCAACTTACTCGCGGCCCTCGACCAAATGAGGGCATAGTCTTCCAGTATCGCTTCTTTGATCTCCCGGATGTCGGGGACGACCTGGGCGGCGGCCGCGGTCGGGGTCGAGACCCGCTTGTCGGAGGCAAAGTCAGAAAGAGTGAAGTCGACTTCGTGTCCGATCGCGGTCACGGTCACGGTCTTAGAGGCGGCGATGGCCCTTACCACCTTCTCGTCATCGAAGGCAGCGAGGTCTTCGCTCGAACCCCCGCCCCGGGCGATGATCAATAAATCAAGGCCGAGGGTATCGGCTATCTTGATGCCCTTCACGATGGAGGATGGGGCCTTGCTCCCCTGGACGGTGGCCGGGATGACGGTCAGTTCGGCCAAGGGATAACGGGCCGAGAGGTTCTTCAAAATATCGGCCTCGGCAGCCGAAGGATGGGCGGTCAAGATCCCGATTTTCCTTGGAAAGGTCGGCAAGGGCCTTTTCCGGCTTTCGTCGAAGAGGCCTTCGGCCAGGAGCTTTTTCTTCAGCTCTTCCCGCTTGAGGGCCAAGAGGCCGCTTCCTTCCGGATAGGCCCGGGCCACGTAAAACTGGTAACGCCCTCCCTTGGGGTAGACCGAGAGGCGGCCTTCGAGGACGTAGGCGTCGCCGTTACGGCCCTTGAAGCCATGGTAACCGGCCTCGGAAGCGAAATAGACGCAGGGCAGGGGCGAGTTCTCGTCCTTGAGGTCGAAGTAGCTCCCGAAGGGATAGGACTTGAGGTTGCTGATCTCGCCTTTGACGGAGAGGGACGAGAAAAAGGGAACGGCGTCGAGGCACTTCTTGAGCAGAAGCGTCACTTCCGACACCGTGTAGACGTCTTTTCTTTCCATTAGACCAGGGCCTTGTCGAGGACGGCGTTGATGTAACGGTAGTCCTTCTCGGCCAGGTAGTCCTTGGCGAGGCTTACCGCCACATCGATGACTACCGCCTTCTCGGGCTTCTCCTCGAACTTGTAATAATGGACGTAGGAGAGGAGGAAGATGGCCTGGGCCACCCTATTCAAACGCGGGAATTCCCACTTGGTCAGATACTTCTGGAAGGCCTCGACCGCCTCGTCGTAGTACTTGAGGGCGAGGACCAGCATCGACTTCACGAAATAGGGACAGTCCTCGTAGGGAAGCAGGCAGATGGAGGAAACGATTTTCTCGACGTCGATGCTTTCCTTCATGTCGGCGTAGGTCAAGGCCCCGTAGATCGAGGCCATGGCCGCTTTTTCCTGGCCGATGCGGCTAGATAGATCGAACTTGGTTTCTTTGCTCATGATGGTTTCCTCCTGAATAGGGAATAGAGACGGAGGTAGGAAATGACGATGGCGACCACGAGGATCAGGCCAAGGATGTGGAGGCCTAGCGAGAGATAGGCCGCCGTCGGTTCGAGGTAGGGATAGGAAGCCCCGCCGGCGATGACGAAGCAGTAGATGCAATCGGCGAGGTAAAGGCCCAGTAACAAGGATCCTTCGACCCTGACCTTGGCCTTCACGGCCCTAAGACCCAGGAAGAGGCCGGCTACTGTCACCAGCAAGAGGCTGATGACATAGGCCACGTAGTTCCAAACGATGCCATAGCCGTAGGTGGTCTCGAACATCGCCTTTCTCAGATAGGCGACGAAGGAGAAGGCGAAGCCTAGGGGCGCCTCATCGGCGAAGAGGGAAAATAGACCGGCCAAGAGATCGACGAGGACGAGGGCCAAAAAGCCGAAGCACAGGCGCTGATAAAGGACCAGGGCCTTGTCCTGGGCGCGGCGGATTTCCTCTTTCATGCCAAGGAAGCGACCACGACCTTGATGGAAAAAGGCAGGGTTTCGCACATCATCTGGATGGCACTGGCGACGTGCTCTTGGATGTCGAGGCACACTTCCTCGACCGGGGCATCGCGCTGGAGTTCCACTTTGAGGACGATGTCAACCTTCCCGTCCTTGCGGAAGGTGACCTTGGCCGGCCCCTGGGGGGTGAACAAACCACCCTTGCCCCGGGTTTTCCGGGCGGCCCTGGCCGACCTGACCTCGTTGATGGCCCGTTCGGCGATCGTTTCGAAAAGCTGGCGGGAAAGGCGGACCTGACCCGACTTCGAGTAATTGTTGAGGACGACGTAGCTTGCCATACCTTAGGATTTTATCCTATCCTCTGCGGATTTTTAACCCCTTAGGGCCTTTTGGATCTTCTCCGCCACTTCTTTACTGGTGAAGCCATAGGCCTTCAGGACGTCTTTTTCCTTGCCCGAGGCCCCGTAGGCATCGGCCCCGATGTTATGGGCGGCGTATTTCCCCCAGCCGTAGGTGGTGGCCATTTCCAAAGAGACCCGCTTCCCATAGGGAAGGGAGAGGACGCTCTTTTTATAATTCTCGTCCTGTTTCTCGAAGAGCTCGAAGCTCGGCATCGAGACGACGTTCACGTAGATTCCCTTTTCTTCGAGGAGCTTGGCCGCTTCGATGGCCAGGCCGACCTCGGACCCGCTGGCGATCACTTCCCCTTCGGGGACGATCTTGGCCTTGGGCTGGTAGACGACATAGGCCCCGCGGGCAAAACCCTCAGGTGAGGAATTTTCGATCGGTAGAAGCTTCTGACGGCTCAATACGATGGCGGTCGGCCCGTCCTTCCTCTTCAAGGCCTCGGCCCAGGCGAAGTGGGTTTCCCTCTCGTCGCCCGGCCTAAGGACGACGAGACCGGGGATGCTACGGAGCATCGCCAGCTGCTCGATCGGCTGATGGGTCGGACCGTCTTCCCCGACCGCCAACGAATCGTGGCTGAAGAGATAGATGGCCGGGAGTTTTTCCAGGGCCGCCATCCTGATGGCCGGCTTCAGGTAGTCGCTGAAGACCAAGAAGCAGCCCCCATAGGCGGTCAGGCCTTCATGGAGCAAGATCCCGTTGATGAAGGAAGCCATCCCGAATTCGCGGATCCCGAAGCGGATGTCCTTGCCTTCGGGATGGACGACCGAGAATAGCGGATCGCCCGGGATGGCGGTCATGACCGAAGCCGCGACGTCAGCCGAGCCCCCGAAGAAGGAGGGCATCTTTTGGCCCAAAGCGGCGACGATCTGGCCCGAGACCTTGCGGGAGGCTTCGGCGCGGCTTTGCTCCGGAGCATCCGGGAGATAGGAAAGATAGTCGACCCTTTCCACGCCCTTGAGGTAGGTCTTCCCTTCCTCGGTTTTCAGAAACTCTTCGTAGGCCGCCTTCTTTTCTTCATAGAGGGCCGCGGTCCTTTCCTTGATGAGGGCACGGAGGTGGTTGGTCGAAACTTCGGGAACGGCAAAGGGTTCGTAATCGGCCCCGAAGCCCTTCCTCGTCTTTTCGTAGTCCTCGGCGTTGAGGGGCGAACCATGGGACTTGTGGGAACCCTGGAGCGGGGTCCCGTACCCGATGGTGGAATCGATGATGATGGCGGTCGGGACGCTGCGGCTCTTCTTGGCTTTGGTCAAAGCCCGGTCGATGGTCCTAATGTCATTGCCGTCCTTGACGTGGAGGACGTTCCAGCCGGCGCTATAGAAGCGGAGGGCGGCATCGTCCTTCATCGAAACGGAGGTCTCGTCATCCAAGGTCGAACCATTCCGGTCATAGATGAGGATCAGGTTGTTGAGTTCCAAATTTCCAGCATAGGAGATGGCTTCCTGGCTGATTCCTTCCTCGAGGCAGCCGTCCCCGCAGAGGACGTAGGTCTTGTGGGAGAGGTGCTTGGCCTGGGGATAAAGGGCGGCCAGGTGTTTTTCAGCCATCGCCATCCCGACGGCCTGGGCGATCCCTTGGCCCAAAGGCCCGGCGGTGGCGTCGATCCCCGGGGTCAAACCGTATTCAGGGTGACCCGGGGTCTTGGAACCTAGTTGCCGGAACGACTTGAGGTCATCGATGGCGATTTCGTAGCCCGCCATATGGAGGAGGGCGTAAAGAAGGGCCGAGCAATGGCCGCTAGAGAGGACGAAGCGATCCCGGAAGGGGCTCTTGGGGTCCTGCGGGAAGGCGTTGAGGTGATGGGCGTAGAGGGTATAGAGGGCCGGGGCCACGTCCATGGCCATCCCGGGGTGGCCGGAGTTGGCCTTTTCGATCATGTCGAGGGTCAACACTCTGAGGTCGTTGATGGCCTTGGTGTCGGCATTGAAGGTTTCTTTCCTCATCTGCTTTCGTCCTTTCTAGTAATTTATTGGTAGATATTCAGTTATCTCAATACTCTGTATTGGTTCCACTACTCCTTGATGGAAAGTCCCAGCAAGTCGAGTTGTGATTGGTCGACCTTCTGGGGGGCTTTGGTCATCGGATCGGTGGCCTGGAGGTTCTTCGGGAAAGCCAAGACGTCACGGATGTTAGAAGTCCCGCAAAGGATCATCGAAAGGCGTTCGAGGCCGAGGGCGATGCCGCCGTGGGGCGGGACGCCGTAGCGGAAGGCCCCGAGGAACCACCCGAACTTCTTCTCGGCTTCCTCGGCGCTGAGGCCCATGACCTCGAAGATCTTTTCCTGGATGTCGTGGTCGTAGATACGGAGGGTGCCGCCGCCGGCTTCATAGCCGTTGATGATGATGTCGTAGGCGTAGCTCAACACCTTGGTCGGATCGGTGTCGAGTAGAGGCAGGTCCTCGTCCCGAGGCCGGGTGAAGGGATGGTGGAGGGCCTTGTAGCCATCCTCCCCTTCCCTTTTCTCGAACATCGGGAAATCGACGACCCAAAGGAGGTCGTAGGTGTCGGGTTTGACGAGGCCGAGTTCGCTGGCCAGCTTGGTCCTGAGGGCCCCGAGCCCGAAGCAAACCGGCTCGTAGTCCCCGTAGGCCAGGATGAGGGCATCCCCTTCCTTGAGGCCGGCCTTCTTGATGAGGGCGGCTTGTTCTTCTTCGCTCAGGAACTTCACGAAGCTTCCGAGCAAGGTCCCGTTTTCAAGGCGCAGATAGACATAGGAACGGAAGCCGAACTTTTGGGCTTCGAGGTTGAGTTCGTCCTGCTTCTTGCGGCTCAACATAGCGGCCCCGCCTTCCAAAACGAAACCGCGGACGGCTTTGCCCTCTTCCTTGTTCATGAAGCCCTTGCCGAGCAACTCGTCATAGCCTTCTAGGAGCATGCCATAGCGGGTATCGGGTTTGTCGCTTCCATAGCGGCCCACGGCCTCGGCATAGGGCATCCGCCTAAGCGGCGTCTTGATCTCGATGCCCCCGGCTTCCTTGAAGATGGCGGCCAGTAGACCTTCCATAAGAGTCAGGATCTCCTCCTGGTCGAGGTAGCTCATCTCCATGTCGATCTGGGTGAATTCCGGTTGGCGGTCGGCCCTGAGGTCCTCGTCCCTGAAGCAACGGGCAATCTGGTAATAGCGCTCGAGCCCGGCGATCATCAGCAACTGCTTGTACTGCTGGGGGCTTTGGTCGAGGGCGTAGAAGGCGCCCGGGTGGACGCGGCTCGGGACCAGGTATTCGGTGGCCCCTTCCGGGGAAGAAAGCCCCATGTAGGGGGTTTCGACCTCGAGGAAGCCGTGCTCTTCGAGGTACTTCCGGGTGGCGGTCAAAATCTTGGCCCGGGTCCTTAGGTTCTTCTGGAGGACCGGCCTTCTTAGGTCGAGGTAGCGGTAAGCCAACCTCGTCTCTTCGAGGGCGTCGCTCTTATCGGCGATGATGAAGGGCGGGTTCTCGGCTTTGCTGAGGACCGTGATCTTGCTGGCCACCACTTCGATGGCCCCGGTCAAGAGCTTCGGGTTGGGATCTTTCTTCTTCCTAACCTTCCCTTCCACCATGAGGACGTATTCGTTGCGGACGTCCGGGAAAAGCGAGGGATCTTCCTCGATGATCTGGACGGTGCCAGTGGCGTCGACCAAGTCGATGAAGGCAATCGATCCGAGTTTCCTGATGGTCCTGGCAAAGCCGCAGAGGGCGACTTCCTTATCGACGTCTTCGAGTCTCAAATTCCCGCAATAGGCATTACGCGTGATCTTCATCTTCCATCATCCTTTCGTCGAGATACTCGGCCAGATCCTCGATCAGGACCTCTTCCTGGCTCTTGGTCCTTTGGTCCTTGATCTGGACCTTGCCGGCTTCCCGTTCGTTTTCCCCGAGGATCAGGACGAAACGGGCTCCCGCCCGTTCGGCCCGCTTGAAGGCGGCGGTCAATTTGACGGCCCGCGGGGGAAGGTCGGCCTTGTAGCCGAGGCTCCTGATCTGGCTGACCAGACCGAAGGCGTCTTCGTAGCTCTCTTCTCCGAGGGGGACGACGTAGCAGTCGAGTCCGGCATTGGAATGGAGGAGGCCGCTATCGAGGTAGGCCTTGGCGATCCTCTCGAGACCCGCCCCGAAGCCGACCCCGGGCAAGGAGGGACCGCCGATCGTTTCGAGGAGGCTATCGTAATGGCCGCCCCCGAGCAAGGCCCCGAGGGCCGCGCCCTTGGGCGAAGAGGCGTGGATTTCGTAGACGAAACCCGAATAGTAGTCGAGGCCCCTTACCAACCCTTCGTCGATTTCGTAGTCGATCTCGTAGGCATTGAGGATGGAAAGGACGTCGTAGAAACGCCTTTCGGCATCTTTGGATAGGAACTGCGAGAGGCGCGGGGCCCCTTTGGCGAGTTCCTGGTCGGCCTCGACCTTGCAGTCGAGGATCCTGAGGGGATTGAGCTTGAAGCGTTCCTTGCAGTCCTCGCACATGTTCTCCAGGTGGGGCGCGAAGTAGTTCTTGAGGGCTTCGCGGTAGGCCAGGCGGCTTTCCTTGTCCCCGAGGCTATTGACCTTGACCCGGAGGTCCTTGAAGCCGAGGTAACCGAGGGCCATGGTGGCCAGGATCACCGTTTCGGCATCGAGATAGGCCGTATCCTCCCCGATGCATTCGAGGCCGAAGGTATGGAATTCCCGATACCGCCCGGCCTGGGGGCGTTCGTAACGGAAGGCGCTGCCGTCATAGTAGTACTTGAGGGGCAGGTCGCCGGTGTAGAGCTTGTTGGTCAAAACGGCCCGGGCCACCCCGGCCGTCAGTTCGGGACGCAGGGTGAGGCTCCGCCCGCCCTTGTCCTCGAAGGTATACATCTCTTTCCTGACGACGTCGCTTGATTCCCCGGTCCCGCGGTCGAAGAGTTCGGTCGACTCCAAAGTCGGGACGATGATGCGGCGGTAACCAAACAAGGAGGCGATGCCTTCAAAGGCCTCCTCCACTTCCTTCATGGCCTCTTCTTCGAGGCCGTATATATCATGGGTTCCCTTGACGGGGCTGATCATCTTTCTTCCTCCTAATGCATGATTCTCTGGCAACTGTAGACGCCCTTGAGGCCGAGCAGCATCGCAAAGGCGTCTTCGAGGCTCTTGGCCGAGGCCACGTAGACCGTAAGCGTAATGACGTCGTTCATCGTTTCCTGGATAACGTGGGCCTTTAAGTCCCTGACGGCAATCGACTTCGAACTAAGCGCACCGAGGATGTCGGCCAAGAGGTTGGGACGGTCGTTGGCGTAGATCTCGATGTCGGCCGGATAGACGCTGACCCCGAGGTCTTCCTTCCAGGAAACCGGGACCAAACGGTTGCCGGCCTCCTTGACGTTGGGGCAATTGACGCGGTGGACGGCGATCCCCTTGCCTCTGGTCACGTAGCCGACGATATGGTCGCCGGGCAGCGGGGTGCAGCAACGCGAGAGGTTGATGGCGACGTTGGTAGCCCCTTCGACCTTGACCGGGTTCTTGTCGTCCTTCTCGGGATTGTGGCCCATGATCTTGTAGGGCGTGTTCCTCCGCTTGACGTGGAGGAAGGACATCAGGGTACTGGCCGAGGGGTTCTTGACGGCGACCGCCTCATATAATCCGTCGAGGTTTTTGACCCCGAACTCGCTAAAGACCTTGGGATCGTCGACGAGCTTGAGGGTTTCGGCTTCGTCGTAACCGGCGGCCTTGAAGGCCTCGAGGAGGGCGTTCTTACCCTTGCCTAGCCTCTCGTCCTTCTCCCCTTCCCGGCGTTTTCTTTCCAGACATCTTCTAATATGGGTCTTGGCCGAGGCGGTCTTGGCGATCTCGAGCCACCCTTCCTTGGGCCCGCCCGACATGCTGGAAGTCCGGATCTCGCAGATGTCCCCGGTCTTGAGGACCGTGTTGAGGGGGGCATGGGTCCCGTTGATGAGGGCCCCGACCGCCTGGTCCCCGACCTTGGTGTGGATCTTGTAGGCAAAATCGAGGGCGGTGGCGCCGGTCGGGAGGTTGATGACCTTCCCTAAGGGCGTGAAGACATAGACGTTGGCGTTGAAGACGTCGTTGCTTAAAGCGTCCATGAAACGCTTGGCGTCGCCCCGCTTCCCCTGGGCCGAGACCGAGACGAAGTCGCGGAACCAATGGAGCTTGTTTTCGATGTCGCGTTGCTCTTCCTTGGCGTTATAGTGTTCGCCTTCCTTGTACCGCCAATGGGCGGCGACCCCGGTTTCGGCGATCCGGTCCATCTCCTCGGTCCTGATCTGGACCTCGTAGACGTTCCCGTCCCCCGAAACGATGCAGGTATGGAGGCTTTGGTACATGTTGGGCTTCGGCATCGCGATGTAGTCCTTGAAGCGGCCCGGGATCGGCTTGTAGGTGGCGTGGATGATCCCGAGGATCTCGTAGCAATTGAGCTCGGTCTTGGTGATGATCCTGACCGCCAAAACGTCATAGATATCCTCGAAGAGATGGCCCTTGAGGTACATCTTCCGATAGATCGAATAGATCGATTTGACCCGCGATTCCATCCTGAAGGGCAAGCCGTGTTCGAACAAAATGTCGGCGATCCTCTTCTTGAGCGCCTCCAAACTCCCCTGCCTATCGGCGGTCTTCTTGTTCAAGAGGGCGAGGATCTCCTTGTACTTTTCGGGTTCGAGGTATTTGAGGGAGAGGTCCTCCATCTCGCTTTGGATGGTATAGATCCCCAAGCGATGGGCGATGGGGGTGAAGACGTCGAGGGTCTCGCGGGCGATGGCCTTCTGCCTTTCGGGCGTCAAAGCCTCGAGGGTCCTGAGGTTATGGAGGCGGTCGGCCAGCTTGACGATGATGACACGGACATCCTGGGCCATGCCCAAAAAGATCTTCCGATGGTCCTCGGCCTCGAAGTCGACGGCCTTGCGGTGGCTGAGCTTGAGACGTTGGATCTTGGTAAGGGCTTCGACGATCTTGGCCACGTCTTCCCCGAAGCGGTCCCTGATCTCCTCGATCGGGGTCTGGGTGTCTTCCACGACGTCGTGGAGGAGGCCGGAGGCGATGGTCTCGGGACCCGATTGGAGGGTAGCCAGGATATAGGCCACCTCGATCGGATGCTGGATGTAGGGTTCCCCCGACCTTCTAAACTGTCCTTCGTGCTTTTCCTTGGCGAAGAGATAGGCGTCCTCGATGTTCTTCTGGGCCGAGGGGTCGGAGATGTAGGTGAAATAGACCGACTTCACGTCGTCGAAGGTGTGGACGGGGTAACCGCCGTTGACTTTCAGGGTTTCCTCGTTTTCCATGGGTAGGATTATAAGCCACCTATCTAAAGATAGGTAGGGAGAGACTTCCTTACTTCCTCGGCGTAGAGGCAGGCCCTTTTCTGGCCCCGGAACTCGTCGATCTTCAGCTTACCGGAAAGGATGACCTGGTCATTTCCCTGAAGTTCCCGTTCTCCCAATTTGAAGGAGAAGAGGCGGCCTCCGCCTGGTAATCCCATCGAAAGGTACTTCCCGTCTTTGGCGTAAAGCAAACCGTCCGGCTCCAAGGGCGGGAGTTCGAAAAGCGGTTCCTCGAAGTCCTTGCCGAAGGGGGCGAATGTCGAAAGGGTGGAAACGTTATTGACGCAAACCTCGGCGAAATTGATGGGAATCGCCTTCTTTTCCTCCCTTTTGCGGGGATATTTGCCGGCTGCTTCCTCATAGAAGTTCCGAAAAGCGGGGAAGTCTACCTTCCTGATCGAGACCCCGGCCGCCCCCTTGTGGCCCCCGTGGGTCAGCAGTTCCACCGGGCAATCCCCAAGGATCTCCATCAGGTCATAGCCATCCGGGGCCCGAAGGCTGGCCACGTAGACGTTTTCGTCCCTTTCCTCCACCGAGAAGACGGCGGTCGGGACCCCGTAGTCGCCAAGTAACCGTGAGGCCAAAAGACCCCCGAGGCCTTCCGGGAGGCTCGAAAGCAAAGCGATGGCCTTCTTTTCCTTCAAGCCCTCGGGGAAGGAAAAACCCTGGAGGAGGCGTTTCTTTTCCTCGTTGTTCTTGAGCAAATAGGAAGCGATCTTTTCCTTGTCCTTGCCTTCCTTATCGAAGTAACGCAAAGCCAAAAGGAGTTCCCGGTTCCCCTTGAGGCGTCCGAGGGCGTTGAGGGTCGGGATGACCTTGAACTGGAGGTCGTCGTAGCCGAGGACCTCGTGGCCCGCCAGAAAGCTATATTCCTTGAATCCGTGTTCGTTGATGGCCTCGAGGCCTAGTCTCAGCAAATGACGGTTATAGGAACGAAGGGGCATCTGGTCGCTCAAAGTCGAAAGGGCGGCGAGACTTAGATAATAAGGATCATCATGTCCCAGGAGCGTCTTGAAGAAGTAATAACTGGTGACCCCGGCCGAGATCGGATACGCCCCGAAGCCATCGAGCAATGCGTGGACGATGCCATAAGCCGGAGGGAGGACCTCCCCTCTTTCATGGTGGTCGATGACGACGGTATCGATCCCCAGCTCCTTGGCCTTGCTTATCGCCTCATTGGCGGCGATCCCATTGTCCAAAGTGATGATGAGGCCATAACCCGCCTCCTTGATGGCGGAGAGCCTTTTGACGCTTAGGCCGTAGCCATCGCTATAACGGGACGGGAGATAGCCTTTGACCTTGGCCCCCAGTTCCTTTAAGGCCCCGACCGCGATCGCCGTCGCGGCGATCCCATCGACGTCATAGTCGCCGTAGCAAAGGATCTTCTCGCCGTTTTCGATGGCCGTTTTAACCCTTTCGAGGGCCCTTTTTCCCGATTCCGAAAAGGGATAGGAAGGCAAAGAAAGCCGCGCGGTCGGCGCGGCAATCTCGCTTTCGTAGGCTTCGGGGGTTAGCCCGTAGTACCTTAATAGTTTTTCGAGGAACGGATCCCTAGGCATCAGTCGTTGATCCCGATGAAGACGGCTTCCTCGGGTTCGCTGCCCTTGCGCGGCAGGTTCCCCTTCTTCTTCTTTTTCGAGGAGAGGAAGGAAGTATCGAGCTTGATCTTGCTGAACTGCTTGGCGAGGAAAAGCGAAGAAGGAACGATGAGGACGAGGAGCATCAGCATCGAAAGGATGACGCCGACGAGGCCGACCAAGAAGGTCAGGCTGTAGACCGAGGGTCCGAAGGCTAAGTAGGCCACCATGGCGTAGGCGGCGATGATCCCGAAGATCAAGAGTTCGGCTGCCCCTTGGGCATTGGCATCGAGCAGGGTCTTGGCCCGGAATTCCAAAGCCTTCTTGTCGCGTTCATGGCTATCGGCGGCGATTTCCTTTTCCTTGCCGAGGATGAAGATGGCCAGGAAGGCCCCAAGTACCAAGGAGGCAAAGGCCCCGATGGCGGCGATCGGAAGGGCCGGGACCCGGCAAAGACTCAGCAAGCCGAGGGCGATGAAGGAAGAAGCCCCGGCATAGAGGGAGGCCGAGAGGCCACGGCTCAAACCGTAACGGATGCTGAGATACGCCCCGATGACCACTAGGGACACCGAGAGGCCGATGGCGACGTCGGTGAAGGAAGGCGTCACTTCCTCATAGACCACTTCCTTGAGGGAGACGTCGTAGCTGGTCGGATCGACGTTGAGGGCCAGGACCGCTTCCGAGAGGGCCTCATCGAGGCTTTCGTAGGTCGTTTCCTCGCCACTAGGCAATCTGAGGACGAATTCCCCCTCTTCGGTCGGCGAATAATAGGTATCGAAGTCGATGATGAAGTTGAGGACATTGTAGACCCCGTCCTCGACCTCGGCCGAGTTGGTGAGGGTGATCGAGGTCGTGACCATCTCGGTCTTGGAGGCATGGGTCGAAAGCATCTCCCCGTCGACGTAGATGAGGTTAAGGACCCCGTCGGTCCCATTGTCGATGTCATCGAGGCCGTTGAAGACGTCGTTGGTCGCTCCATCGGCGATTCGGTAAGAGATATAAGCCCGCGAATTTTCGTGGAGGCTGGCGGCGGCGAAGGGGGCACCCCCGTCGACGGCGCTAAAGACCGAAAGCCCGACGATCGAGGCCACGAGCAAGACCCCGGAGGCGATGATGACGCCCTTCCAGGGCTTCATGAACTTGGTCTTGGCAAAGAGACCGAAGTAGGTTTGCTTTTCTTCCTTGAGGAGATCGGGAACCTTGGCCTTTTCGATGCCAAGGAGTCCCCCGACCTTGGAGGCCGAGTCGCCGTCCCCGGCGAAGAGCCACATCTGGACCCTGGTCAGAAGCAAGGAGGCGATGGTGGCGAAGAAGCCGCCGATGACGAGGCTCAGACCGGCCATCGAGGTTTCGGCCGGAACTAAGAAATAGATGCAAAGCCCGGCCACGACGCTGATGATCCCGGCGTCGAGGGTCGGCCAGAAGGCCTTCTTGGCGGCCTCGGCGTGGGCCTTCTTGAGGGTCCGCCCGCGGTAGATCTCGTCCTTGAGCTTGGCCAGGTAATAGATGCTACCGAAGAGCGATAGCAAGGCCACGAGGCAGAGCCCGAGGACCATCCCGATCCCGAACTGGGCGTGGAAGTAGCCGATCAGTAGCATGGTGGCGACGAGGGAAACGCAAAGGGAGGAAAGCGCGGCCAGGACCCCCATCCTGAAGAAGAGGGCGAGGACCACGATGGCGATCCCTAGCCCCACCAAGGAGGCGATGAGGGTGGCGTTCATGGCCGGGGTCAGGGAGAAGCCGCGGTCGATCATCCCCTCGACTTCGGGGGAAGCGACGGCCGAAAAGGCGAAGCTGACGTCATAGCCGGCCCCGAGCTCGGCATAGTCCGAGGCGTTGAAGAGCGACATGTAGAAGAAGGCGGCCTTGTAGGCGGCATCGGCCTGCGAGGGATCATAGGAAGTGTTGCCGTTGAAGGCGGCGGAAGAGGGGATGTACTGGAAACGGGTGTAGTTATCGTCTTCCTCGGCCTCGGTGAACCAGGCGTTGGCGGCGTTTTCGGCCCCTAAGAAGCGCTTGGCGACGTTGGCGTCGACGCTGGCTCCGTTGGAACCGGTGGCGGCGTCGAAGGTATCGGTATCCTGCTTGTGGCTCCAGAGGACGACGTAGCAGTTGACCTCCTCGGTCGAGGCCGAACTATCGGCGGCCACGTACTTCGAGTCGCAATAGTCGAGGAGCCGCCCGAGGGCCCCGTCCTCGCCCTTGCTATTGACGGGGACGACGACGACCGGGATCGTCGAGTCACTGATGTATTCGATGGTGGCGGTCTGGCCGGTGAACATCTCGGCCCAGGCCGTGTCGTAGGCGTAGTCTTCTTCCTGGTCCATCGAGGCGGCCACCGAGATGTGTCCGCCCGAGAAGGGCAGATAGTATTCGAGGTATTCGTATTCGGTGGCGGAATTGTTCTCGGTCCTCAGACGCACCCGGACCGTGTCGTAGCCTTCCTTGGCCACGCTATAGTCGCTGACGCCCCAGGCGTCGAGGCGCTTGGTCATTTCCTCGGCCACGGCCGTCACGGCCACATAGCCGTCGTCGTCGACGTAGGCCCCTTCCTCGACCGGGTCGATCCCATTGTAGTTTTCCTCGCTGTAGGGGGAAATCTTGAAGACCAAGTCGCGGCCATAGCCATAGGAGATGTCGGTATCCATCGATACCAAGGTCGGCGTGGCCACGGCGGCGCTCCCCAAAACCAGGGTGGAGCTCAGTAAGACATAAGCGAGTAGACGGCGCATGGAATTCCTCCAAAATCAAAGCGCCAAGCGGCGCTTGCGGTCAATAGATTACGCTTTCGGGCGTAACTAGTAAACGTTTTTTCTCTAAAGAGAAAGAAAGGCTAGAAAAGGCGGCCCTGGTAAACGAGGCCGAGATGGCGGTAGGCCTTGTCGGTGGCCTCCCTTCCCCGCGAGGTCCGGTTGATGAGGCCCGACATCACCAAATAGGGCTCGTAGACGTCCTCGAGGTTGGTCATTTCCTCCCCGATCGAGGCGGCGATGGCCTCTAGGCCCACCGGTCCCCCGTGGAAGCGTTCGATGACGGCCCTCAGGTACTTCAAATCGACCTCGTCGAGGCCCATTTCGTCGATCTTCAGGGCCTTCATGGCCCGTAAGGCCGTGGCCTCGTCGATTTCCTTTAGCCCGTCATAGGAAGCAAAGTCCCGGACCCGTCTATAGAGGCGATTGGCGATCCGCGGAGTCCCGCGGCTCCGTTTGGAGAGGAGTTCCGCCGCTTCCTTGGAAAGGGGCATGCCATAAACCTTCGAGGTCCTTTCGATGATCTTCAAAAGGTCCTCGGGCGGATAGAAGTCGATCTTGGCCGAGATACCAAAGCGGGCCCGCAGTGGTGAGGAAAGGGAACCGGCCCTGGTGGTGGCCCCGACCAGGGTAAAGGGCGGCAGGGGGAGATTGAGGGCCTTGGCCCCGCCCTCGCGGCTGATGAGGATCGAGAGCTTGAAGTCCTCCATCGCCCCGTAGAGGACCTCCATGACGGCGGTCGGGAGGCGGTGGATCTCATCGATGAAGAGGACGTCGCCCGGTTCGAGGTCGCTTAAAAGGGCGGCCAGGTCCCCGGTTTTTTCGATCGAGGGTCCGTTGGTGGGCTTCAAGGTCCCGCCCATTTCGTTGGCGATGACGTGGGCAAGCGTCGTCTTGCCTAAGCCCGGGGGGCCGTAAAGCAAGACGTGGTCGAGGGTTTCCCCACGGCTTTTGGCGGCCCCGATGAAGACCTTGAGGTTGTCTTTGAGTTCCTTTTGGCCGATGTATTCCGAAAGCCTCTTGGGGCGGAGCGAAAGCTCGCTTTCCTCTTCCCCGGGCAGTTTCTTGGCATCCAAGATGTCGTGTTTCTTCATACCTTCTTCTGCCTCAATATCTTGAGGGCCTCGCGGAGGATCTCCTCGTTAGAGGCCTCCGGGAGGTTGATCTTGCTTAAGGCCTCGTCGATGTCCTTGACCTTGAACTTCAAAACCTTGAGGCCTTCCCGGACCTCGTCGTACTGGTGGGGGTCGGCCTTGGCCTTGCCGAAGGTCAGACTGCCCTTGAGGTCGAGGATGATTTGGCTGGCGGCCTTGGCCCCGATCCCCGGGAGCTTCTTGAGGTAGCTGGTGTTGTTGCTCCTGATGGCGTTATAGAGGTTCTCGGGCGTGGTCAGGGAAAGGGCCCCGAGGGCGGTCCTGGGTCCGATGCCCTTGACCTTGATGAGGCTATAGAAGGCGTCGCGGAATTCGCGGCTGGGGAAGGCGCAGAGGGTATGCTCGTCTTCGCTTACGATTTCGTAGCAATAGAACTTCCCGCTTTGGCCAAGAGCAAAAGGCTCGGGCGAGGGGACGAGGGCTTCGTAGCCCAGACCGTTGCTCTCGATGACGATCCTATCTTCCCCGACTTCGGTGATGAGTCCGACGATATAGCTAAGCATGGCTGATCAGAAAGACGAGAAGGGCGACCATGAGGATCCCTAGTAGCGAAGCGATGAGGATCAGCAGTTGGACGGCCTTCTTCCTATTCATTGTCCTCCCCTATTCGGTATACGTAAACTGGAAGTCCCCGATCTGGACGGTGTCGCCTTCCTTGATGCCCTTGGCCACGAGGGCCTTTTCGATGCCGAGGCGGTGGAGGTAGCCAAGCAATCTCGCCACCCCTTCCTCGGTCGACATGTTGATGGAGGCGTATTTCCTTAGGATCTCTTCCCCGGAGATGACGAAGAGGTCGCTCTTGGGATGGGTGATGACGAAGGCCTCTTCCTTGTTGTGGGCGTCGTAGACCTTGAGGCCCCCTTCCTCTTCCTTGCTGCCCTTGAGGGCGAAACTCGGAGTAATCGCCGCCAGTTCCCGGGCTTTTGCGAGGATTTCGTCGACCCCTTCCCGGGTGTAACTCGATAAGCCGATGACCTTTTTCCCGAGTTTTTCCTCGAATTCTTTTTTCCTCTCTTCGGCCCCGTCTTCGTCCATCTTCGAGGCCACGACGATCTCGGGCCGCTTCTCCAAATCGGCCCCGTAGCATTCGAGTTCCTTCCTGATATTCAGATAGTCTTCGTAGGGATCGTGCCCCTCTTCCATCGAAACGAGGTGGACCAGGACCCTGGTCCGTTCGATGTGGCGCAAAAAGGTCAGACCGAGGCCCTTCCCGGTCGAGGCTCCCTCGACGAGGCCGGGCATGTCGCCGAAGACGAGGCTAGACCCGTCTTCGTAGCCGACGACCCCGAGGTTCGGGACCAAGGTAGTGAAGGGATAGTCCCCGGTCTTGGCCCCGGCATTGGAAATGAGGTTGAGGAGGGTCGACTTCCCGGCACTGGGAAGGCCGACGATCCCGACGTCGCTCAGCATCTTCATCTCGAGGATGAGGCGGCGGCATTCCCCCGGTTCCCCGTTTTCGGCGATCCGCGGGACCCGGTTGCGCGAACTCTTGAACATGGCATTGCCCTTGCCGCCCTTCCCGCCCCTAGCCACCACGGCCTTGTCACCGGGGTTTTTGAGGTCGGCGATGAGGGAACCGCTACTTTCCTCATAGACGGCGGTCCCGGGCGGGACCTCGCCGATATAGTCCTTTCCGTTTTTCCCGTGCATCAGCTTCTTGTCGCCCTTGCCCCCGTCTTCGGCCATCAGGGCCTTGCCGTGGCGGTAGCCAAAAAGGGTCGAGCATTGGTTCGAGGCCACGAGGATGACGCTACCGCCTTCCCCGCCGTTGCCCCCGTCGGGGCCCCCGAATTCGACGTATTTCTCGTGCCGGAATGAAATGGCGCCATTGCCGCCCTTCCCGGCCCTCACTTCGATGACGGCCCTATCGATCAGCATCGTTTTTCCCCTTATCAAAGAAATAGTGACGGCGGTGGGCCTTGATCCGTAGAAGGTCCTTGAAGAAGACGACCGAGGCCTTGAAGGCCGAGAGGGTCGAGTCTTCGTCGTTGCGCCAGGTGCAGGGCACTTCCACGACCTTGAGATCATTGAGTTTGCACATGTAGAGGTATTCGCAGTCGAAGGCGAAGCCCTCGACGATCTGGCGCTTGGCCATTTCCCTTCCGACTTCCCCGCGGATCAGCTTGAAGCCGCATTGGGTGTCGGTCAGGCCCTTGAAACGGAAGAGGGCCTTGATGATGAAGCGGCTCGAGGCGCTGACAAAGCGGCGGATGAAGGGTTGCTTGATGGGGATGAGGCTATCTTTGGCGTAGCGGCTGGCGATGACCATGTCGGCCTTGCCAAGGTAGGGTTTCATCCGCTCGAAGGTATCGAGGGACGTCGAAAGGTCGCTATCCATGAAGAGAACGTAGTCGCCTTCGGCAGCCAAAAGCCCCGACCGGAGGTTATGGCCCTTACCCGGGACCGGGTCATAGGGCAAAAGGGAAAAATTCATCGGAAGGCTTTTCAGGCCCTCTTCGAGCTTCCGGTATTCGGCCTGGGTCGAGCCGGAGGCGGCGATGAGGCCGTCGTAGGCGATAGAGGCCGCGTCGAAATAGGGAATGACCTGCTCCCTGATGTTTTTCAGGAGCTTGTCGCTTTGGTTTTTGGTCGGAAACAATAGGGTGATCTTCATCTTAGGGCCAAATGATAAGCCAAAAGGGAAGGACTGGCCACCTCCTAAAGGAGGGGCTTGGCGACCTTCCGGCCCGCTTTGTAGACGACCTTGCCGCCTCTAATGGCCCCGGCCGGGCAGACCAGTTCGCAAAGGTGGCAGCCGACGCACTTGTTCTCGTCGATGGTCGGTTTCCGGGTCTTTTCGTCGTAACTGATGGCCTGGTGGGCCCCGTCGTAGCAAGAGACGACGCAGCGGAGGCACTTGAGGCACTTTTCCTCGTCGATCTCCGGGAGGTAGCGGTAATCGCGGTTCAGTTCTTCGGCCGGGATGACGTTTTTATTGGCTAGTCCAACCATCTCCTCCAAATGCTCGCAGCCGTGTCTGACCATGTAGCGGTTGAGGCCGTCGATCAAGTCCTCGACAACACGGTAGCCGTATTCCATGACCGCGGTCGTAAGCTGGAGGAAAGAGGCCCCAAGCAAGATATACTCGGCGGCGTCGCGCCAGGTCTCGATCCCGCCGATGCCCCCGATTGGGGCGCCCTTGAGCCTTTCGTCACGGGCCAAATCGGAAACGAAGCGAAGGCCGATGGGCCTCACGGCCGCCCCGGAATAACCGGAGACGCTGCTCTTTCCGTCGATGATCGGAAGCGGTACCAGCTTATCCAAATCGACGTGGGTGATCGATTTCACGGTATTGATGGCGCTGATGGCGTCGGCCCCGCCTTCGAGGCAGGCCCGGGCCACGGTGTTCATCTCGGCGAGGTTGGGGGTCATCTTGGCGATGATCGGGAGCTTGGTGTTGGCCCTGACGATCTCACAGTAATGGCGGCAGAGTTCGGGCGAGGTCCCGACGTCGCTCCCCATGGCGTGGCTCGTCATCTGGGGGCAGCTGAAGTTGAGCTCGACCATGTCGGCCCCGGCTTCCTCGACGTCCCTAGCGATATAGGCCCAGGACTCGTCGTCGTTCCCCATGATGGAGGCGATGAGGACCTTATCGGGGAAATCCTTCTTCAAGCGCCTGAGGGCGTCGAGGTTTTCCTCATAGGGATGCTCGGCGATCTGTTCCATGTTCTTGAAGCCCAGAAACGGCGTCCCTTCCTTGGAGGTGGCGTCGAAGCGGGGGCTGACCTCGTCGATCAGGTAATCCTTGGGACCGATGGTCTTGAAGACGATGCCGCCGAAGCCGGCTTTGTAGGCCTTCGCGCACATCTCGTAGTCATTGGAAACCGGCGAAGAGGAAAGGCAGAAGGGATTGGGGAAAGCAACGCCCAATATTTCGATGGCCAGCCTATTTTCCATTTTTGTGTCCTCCTATCCTCCGATCGATGATCATGGCCGCTTCCTTCCCGGACTTGACGGCGTGGACCACCAGTTTTCCCTTCTCGGGGGCGATGTCCCCGGCAAAGAAGACCTTGGGGTCCCCGCTCGTGTGGAAGGTCCCCTTGACGGTTCCTTTTTCGAAGACGAGGGGCAGGCCCTCGGCCTCGTAGGTTTGGCCGACCGCCAAAACCGTGAGGTCGGCTTTTATCGAAAGGCGGCTTTCGAGGAAGCGGTGGCGGAACACCGTTTCCTTTCCGTCGTAGCTTTCCGGGACATAGCCGGCGATGATGGAATCGGCTTCCTTGAGGGCGTCACCGAATTCCTTTTGACTAGCCCTGAACTCCCCGAGTTCCTCGTAGGCCACGCAGACGAGGCGGCGGCTGCCTAGGCGCTTGAGGGAGCCGATGACATCCATGGCCACGTCCCCGCCCCCGACTATCAGGACGTTTTCAGGGGCCTTGAAGGAAGCGGGATCCTTCTTGATTTTCCTTAGCAAATCCAAGGCCGAGACGACGTTTTCCTTCCCTTTGAAGGGTTCGACGACCTTGCCTTTGGTGTAGCCGATGCAATACAAGACGGCGTCGTATTCCTTCTTCAAGGCATCGGAATCGACGTCCCTACCGACCTCGGCCTTGGTCCTTAGTTCCACCCCAAGGTCGAGGATGCGCTTTATTTCCCTTTCCAATACCTCTTCCGGAAGCCGGTAAGCCGGAATGCCATAACGGAGCACTCCCCCGGCCTGTTCTTCCTTTTCATAAATGACGACCCCATGGCCGTAGGACCTTAAAACCGCCGCGGCTTCTAATCCCGCGGGGCCGCTTCCGACGATGGCCACCTTCTTGCCCGTGTCTTCTCCCGGAGACAAAAACTCCCAGCCATTCTCCGCTTCGAGGTCGGTGAGGTAACGCTGGATGCCCCCGATGTCGACAGGTTTGTCTAGACCCGCCCTCAGGCACCCCTTTTGGCAAAGGGATTCGGTGGGACATAGACGGGCACATAGGGCCCCGAGGGCGTTGTTGATGCGGATGACGTAGGCCGCCCCTTCCTCGTTGAGGAAACGGAGGCTACGGATGAACTTCCCCGGGTCGGTGCCGGCCGGACATCCCTTGGAACAGGGGGCGTCGAGGCAAAGGAGGCAGCGGGAGGCTTCCCTAAGGGCGGCCCGGGCATCGAGCCCACGGGCCATTTCTTCCAAATATCTCATTGGCACCATTTTAACGGCCGCGCCCGCGAAAATATAGGGACGGCCTCCCCCTTGTCCCTCTTTCCTCCCATATCCCCGCAAAAAGGAAGATTTTACAAACCAGGGTTCATCAAGGAAAATCCCCGTAAATCAAAGTCTATTCGCCTTTCGTAAGTCCTTTTTGCGGGGATTTCCAAAACCCGCGCTATCTTCCGAATGGGGATATCCCACATCAATAGAAGCTGGAACGGAGCCGTTCGGCGATGGCCTTCTTCTTGCGGAGCAAGGGGAAGACCGATATCGCGGAAAGGAAAAGCAAGGGGACGAAGAAGGAAATGAAGAGGGGCAAGGGGAAGAAGGCCAGATATGGCAGGAATGCCCCATAGATCCCGGCGAAGTAGGAATTGAGGGCAAAAGCGGCGCCATAGGCTAGTCCCAGCCCCAAGACGTAGGAAGGAAGGCAGACCAGAAGGAGTTGGAAGAGGGAACGGACCCCAAGGAGGGAGTAACTGCCCCCCAGGGCCAAGGAGACGGCGTCCTCTTGGCAACTCATGGCCAGTGAGGCGCTTTGGAAATTGGCGAGGGTAAAGGCCGAAAGCAAGAGCATGAGGACGGCCACGGCCAAGAAAACGTAACGGAAGATGACGATGGTTTGGGTGAAGGCCAAGTAGGCCGAGGTCCCTAGGCTTACCGCGGTGTAGACGCCGGGGCGCCCATCTAGGCTTTGGCCCAGCAATCTCTCCCCGTCCCTTCCTTGGAAGTAGGCGCCACTTGACAGGAAGGAAGAAGGGAGGAGCCGCGAGGAAGAAGATAGGTAAAGGTCATCGTAGTAATGGCCGCCGCAAGCCAGGGGCAAATCGAGGAAACCGTCTTCGTCGGAAGCAAAATCATTGCAGCCGATGGCCACGACCGGGGCGGAAAATACCGAGGAAGAGCCCGAAGCATTGGTCAAGACGAAATCGACTGTCGGAACCTTGAATGAAGAGAAAACCTCCTTGACGCCTTTTTGGCAAAGCGAGGAGCCATTAGGGCCATACGGGTTTTCGTAAAAATAGGAAGGGGCGACTTCGGAAACGATGCCCGAACCCCTCTCTTGTAGCAAACCGGCCAGGGCCAAGGCATAGGCCACCTCCAAAACCCCCTCGTCTTCGAGGTCGACGCTAGGAAAGAAGGCGGAAATGGCGGACCTGATTTCCTCCTTTCCTTCATCCGGCACCCCGTTTTCCATGACGTAGAGGCAGGCGGGGATACGCCGTAGCAAATCATAGGAGGAGGAAAGCAGTTCTTCGACGCTTAGGGTCGCTGCCGTTTCCCTTAGTTCCGAAAAGTCGTCGCCCAAGACGAGATCGCCGAAGGAAAGGTTCCAACCCTGAGGCAGCCTCAGTTGTTCCTCCCCGAAGAAGGAGGCAAAGGCTTGGTAAGGAAGGGCGTAGCCATCTTCTCCGGCGAAAGGGAAGAATCCTTGGTTGATGGATGATTCGAGAGGCAGGACCTGACCCCCGAAGCCCCATTCGTGTCCCTCGTATGAGGCCTTCAGAAACGATCCGCGGAGGGCAAAGCCGGTGCTAGGAACCTCGGGGGAAAGGGCTTCTTCGAGGACGTCCTTGGATGCGAAGAGGCTCAGGGCCGGGCATTTGGCTAGGAACAGGGAAAGGGCCCCTGTTTTCGAATCGTCGAGGGATTCAAGGGCGGAAAGCTCCGCCAGTTCCTCGCCATAGCCGTCGTCGTAAATCGCGCTGACGGTGACCTCGATCACGGAATAGCCGAGGTTCAGGTGGAGGATGGGGGTCGAAGAAAGAAAGGAAGCAGCGTCGAAGCTTCCGGGGAAAAGGGTGATGTTTCCGTCCTCGAAGCCATTACGGACATAGTAGGAAAACAAGGAAAGGCTGATGGCCACTTCCCCGCTCGAAGGGACCTCGCCGGCCTCCAGTTCCAAGAAGGAAGCGGCTTCCCCGAAGGAAGAAAGGCTGGCCTCCGACGATCCGAACATCTGGTCAAAGGGGCAGATGGTTCCGCTAGGATAGTCCTGGGAAGCAGGCGAAAAGAAGGAAAAGCCGACCATGGTCGAATAGGCGATGGCCGCGCCCTCGGGGCGGTCGGCCGGGTCGACTTCGTAGTAATTGGGTTGCTCCAGGGAAACGACTCCCACCAAGCGGTCCCCCTCCCCCGCGAGGATGGTCCCGGAATGGGTAGGGACGTCGTCCATGAAGGCCGAAAGGGTCGGGATGAGCAAAAGGAAGGAAATGGCCACGAGGGCCAAGGAAGAAAGGAGGCGGACCGGGCTATGGGACATGCCGGCCAGGGTCCGCTTGAAAAAGGAGAGGGCCTTAAATTTCCGTTGCTCTTTGTTGGAAGTACGGTTAGAGATGCTAGCCAAAGAAGTCTCGCCCTCATCCTTGGGGGCATCGAGGGAAACGACCTTCCCCTTTTCCAAGGAGAGGTAGCCGTCGCAGTACCCCTTGATGAGGGAGACGTCGTGGCTGGCGACGATGACTAGGGCAGTCCGAGCGATTTCCCTCAGCAAGGAAAAGACGGCTTTGGCGTTTTCCTCGTCCAAAGCCCCGGTCGGTTCGTCGATGAGAAAGAGGCGGGAACCCTTCAGGATGGTCCGGGCCAAGGAAACCCGAATGGCCTGGCCGCTGGAAAGGGTGGAGGCCTTGGAGTCCAGCAAATCGGCGATGCCGCATTTCTCATAGACCCCTTGGGGGTTATCGCAAAGGCAATAGGCCATGATGTTTTCCCGGACCGTCAAATAGGGAACGAGGTCGCTGGAGGCGAAGCAGAAGCCGACGGTGTCGCGCCGATAATCCCTCAGGGCCTTCCCCTTGAGGGAAAGGACGTCGGTTCCTTCGAAAAGCACTTCCCCCTCATCGGGTTTTTCCAAGGACCCGATGATGCTTAAGAGGGTCGATTTCCCGGAACCCGATTCACCGTATAGAAGAAAGAGTCCATGGCTCGGAAGGGAAAAGGAAACGCCGTCGAGGCCGATGCGGCCGGAGTTCTTGAATGCTAGCGCAAGATCTTTGACTAAAAGCATTATCAGGTCTTACAAATTAAGGAGTTAAAGAGACGGAACGATTCCGACACCATATGAAAATTTCTCGGCATCGTGCCAATCAGCAATCCAATGCGTCCAATCCGTGCCGTACCATTGGCCTTGCGAAGTAATCGAAAGAACGAAGTGAAACGCGTAATCAGGGAGGTTGATGGCATCCTTTTTTGCCTCAACAAGATAATAGGAATCCAAATTGAAAGACGTTCTTCCCGAAACCTCTCGATTTAAAACCGTAAAATTCCAACTCACAGTGTTGTTAGGGTTACCGGGTCCAAGTTGGGCGGAGACCAATGGATCGGATGACGAAGTGGTAACGCTCTGGCTCTGGGTAATTTGAAATTCATATTCGCCATCGACACCAAGACCGCCTTTAATCGATGCTCCGTCCCCACTGTCATAACCGCCTTCGGCAGAAAAATTGGCGAGAAAAGAGGCGGAATACGTACTCGAATACGACGAGGTCAATGTCGTCTCAAATGATTGGGTTTTTGGCCAATAATCTTTAAAAACAAACGAACAACCATATTGGCCAAGATTATCATTTTTATATTGATTGAGTTCGAATTTGACGGAACCATATTTTAAACGAACATAGTCCTTGTAAGAAGGGTCCTGCTGATTAAGGGCATCACCGGGAACGAACTGCGTCTGAACCCGAAATAAATACAAATCGCTCACGGAAGTAAATGGTGCTCTGTATTGGGTATAGAAATAATTAGTGTAGCCGTCATAATTATCTATGCACCTTATCACTTCAGATGACCACCCCACAGGTGTCCAAAACGATTCATCTGGCCCTTCTGTTGGACCGATATTTACATTCCCTGTCAGGACACTGGCCGCCGAAACGGTGGAATTGGCCGCCAAGCTAAGAAATAGAATGAGAGAGGTTCCAATAGTATTCATAATTCAAATTGCTCCTCACACAGTTATAGGAACTGTTTTGAAAATTTCAATAGAAAACCCTAGTGAATTGTATTGAGTTCTATAGTTTTCTTGAATTATTTAATGTTCATCGAAACATCGAACATAAAATATCATTCTTCGTTTTTCAAAGTAAATCCACCTGGATGCAAAGATTTTAATGCGATGATATATCGTTTCAATCAGGAGAAAAGAAATGTGATTAAAATGCAATAACTAAAATTACACAAAATTAAAGTTAAAAGATGAAAACCAAGGGACCGGATTCCAACTATAGTGGGTTCAACCGACGTGGCGATAACCGCAATCTCCGTTTCCCTTTATGCGATGCCTCCTCCCTTGCGCCCCCAAGGAATTTCGCCTACGAAAAAGTGGACATTTGCACCTATGTCCATCTTTCGTCCCATCGTAAACTATATAAATGCCCTATGGCCATGGATGTCCACGAGATAAGCTACGATGACCTCTTGAAAAGCCCGGCGGGGGGCGAGTGTTCCGACCCCCTCAAGGCCCTTTTCGATTGCCTCGAAGCCAAGGGAAGGGTCGACATGGCCGCCATCGCGGAAAGCCTTGGCCTTTCCCTTCCTAAGACGGCCGCCGCCCTCAAGGGGGCGGTCTATCCCGATCCCGCCGCTTATCGTGAAGAGGACCCATATGGCTGCTACGTCCTTTCTTCCGAATACCTTTCGGGGAACATCGCCGAGAAGCTCAAGGAAGCCAAGGCGGCCGCGATGAAAAACCCCGCCCTTTTCGGCGACAACGTCAAGGCCCTCGAAGGCCTCTTGCCCAGAACCCTCCGTTACGAGGAAATATACGTCACCCTCGGCTCCCCTTGGGTCCCTAGCGAGGCCATCGACGGGTTCCTGGAAAAAACCTTCGGGCAAAGGTTTTATTACGGCTACGACTTCCGCACCCGCCAGGACGTCCGCCAGGTCCTCCCCTATTGCCAGGTCCAGCACGACGAACTGACCGGGGTTTGGAAGATACCCAACAAAAGCCTCGCCAACTACGTCCCCAACCACGTGACCTACGGGACCGAGGAAGTCAGCGGCCTTTCCATCGCCGAAAAGACCCTGAACGGCCAGGCGGTCTACGGCTACGTCAAGGAAGGCGGAAAGAGGAAGATCGATCCCAAGTTGACCGCGGTCCTCAGGGAAAAGCAACGCCTTCTCCTCTCGGCCTTCCAAGTGTTCTTGGCCTCGGACCCCAAGTGGCGGGAACGCCTTTCTACCATCTACGCCGAGAAATTCGGCTCCCTCTCGCCCCGCCATTACGACGGCTCCTTCCTTGGCCTTCCGGGTTGCAAGGCCGAGCTCTACCCCTACCAGAAGGACGCGGTGGCCCGCCTCCTATTTTCCAAGAACTCCCTTTTGGCCCATGACGTCGGAAGCGGCAAGACCTACGTCTTCGCCGTGGCCGGCCACGAGATGCGGCGCCTGGGACTAAGCCGCAAGAACCTCTACGCCGTCCCCAACAACATCCTTGGCCAGTGGGAGAAGATCTACCGCCTCTGCTACCCGGAAGCCGACATCCTCATGGTCTACCCCAAGGACTTCGTCCCCGGCAAGAGGGCCGCCGCCCTCCGGAAGATCGCTAACGGCAACCACGAAGCCGTCATCATGGCCTATTCCTCCTTCGACCTCCTGCCCCTTTCCGCCAAAAGGCAGGCCGAGGCCATCTACGAAAAGATGGCCTTGCTCAAAAAAAGCGGAGGCATCCAAAACGTTAGGAAGAGGATGCTAAAAAGCCTTGAAGAGGAACTAAAGGGCATCAAGCGCGACGAACCGGGGATGCCGTGCTTCGACGACCTTGGCATCGACCGCCTCTTCCTCGACGAGGCCCATAACTACAAAAACGCCGCCAAGGACCTTTTGTCCCGCCCTTCCAAGAAGGCCCTCTCGATGATGGCCAAGGTCCATTACCTCCAAAAGACCCACGAGGGCAAGGGGGTCTACTTCGCCACCGGCACCCCCATCAGCAATTCCATCGCCGACCTTTATGGCACCGAGCTTTACCTCCAGGCCCCGGAACTGAGGGTCCTAGGACTAGAGGGGGCCGAGGCCTGGATGAAGATGTTCGCCTGCTACAGCGACCAGTTCGAAATCGACGTCACGGGCCAAGGCTACCGCGACGTCCGCCGCATCCTCTCCTTCAACAACCTCCCGGAACTCTCTTCCCTCTTGTCCGGGGTATCTTCCTTCCACAAGCTCGAAGCCGAGGACGACAAGATCCCCGAGAAGGGCGACTACATCGACGTCAAGATCCCCAAAAGCGAAGCCCTCGATACCTACGTCAAGTACTTGGCCTACCGGGCCGAAAGGTGCCGCAAGCACTACGTGAAGGCCAGCGAAGACAACATGCTGAAGGTCACAAGCGACGGCCGCAAGGCCGCCTTGTCCCTGAAGCTGGTCAAACCCTCATCGCCACTAGGAAGCCAAAAAGCCCTCTACTGCGCCGACATCGCCGCCAAAATCTACCGCGACACCTTCT
Organism: uncultured Bacilli bacterium; assembly: GCA_944363565.1. Lineage (GTDB taxonomy): Bacteria > Bacillota_I > Bacilli_A > RFN20 > CAG-826 > UBA4951. Next base: position 284,616 of record CALVUI010000001.1, on the reverse strand, counting down.
TCCAAAGGGGGACCCAGCTCATCTTCTGCGACCTCTCGGTCCACCGCAAGGGCGCCTACAGCGTCTACGACGAACTGAAGGAATACCTGGTGGCCCGGGGGGTGGATCCCTCGGAAATCGCCTTCGCCGAGGAAGCGGAGCGGGACAAGGACCTCTACGACAAGGTCCAAGAAGGAAAAATCCGCATCCTCATCGGCTCGACCTTCAAGCTCGGGATCGGGGTCAACGTCCAGCGCCGCCTCATCGCCCTCCACCACCTCGACGTCCCCTGGCGCCCCAGCGACTTGACCCAAAGGGAGGGGCGGATACTAAGGCGCGGGAACATGAACAAGAGGGTCTACATCTACCGTTACATCGCCGAAGGAAGCTTCGATGCCTATTCCTGGCAACTACTGGAAAACAAACAAAAGCTCATCGCTTCCCTTCTTTCGGGGACCCTCGAGGTCCGCAAGGCCATGGACGCCGAGGACGCGGTCTTGGATTACGCCGAGGTCAAGGCCTTGGCCTCCGGTAACCCCTACGCCAAGAAAAGGGCCGAGGCCGAGGCGGCCCTAATAAGGGCCGGCAACAACAAGGACCGTTACGAAAGGGAAAGGGCCGCCCTTTCCTCTTCCCTCCCGGCTCTACTTTCCGCCATCAGGGAAAACGAGGAAGCCATCGTCATGGCCGAAAGGGACTTCGGGGACATCCCCGCGGCCCCGAAGGAAAACGCCCGGGCCGAGGTTTTCGCGAAGCTCAAGGAAAACTACGAAAGGGGGCAGTTCCACCTTTTGGACTACCGGGGCTTTGCCCTTTCCTTCAAGATCGGGGACGAAAGTCACTTCTACCTCAAAAAGGAAGGGGAATACGAACTGGAACGCGGGAAGTCCTTGAAGGGGCTCTTGCTCATCGCCGACCACTTCTTGGAGGAAGCCGGCCATTACCTCGGTGATCTAAAGAAAAATCAGGAAAACCTCCTTAGGCAAAAGGAGGAAAGCCTTTTGCGCATCGCCAGCGTCAACCCCTACGTCGAGGAGGTGGACGGGGCCAAGAAGGAACTAGAGGACATCGACATGAAACTAAGGGGGATATGATCCATGGAAAGATTAGCGGTCGCCAGCCTCACGCCCGAGCGCTTCCTAAAGACCTACGGGCACGCCATCGCCGAAGCCATAAAGGCGGGGAGGTCGCTTGGGGAACTGCCCGCGACCATGCTTTGGGGACCGCCCGGCATCGGGAAGTCGCAAAGCATCAGGGAACTATGCGCCCTTTTGGAAAAAGAAACCGGAAAGAAGGTCGTCCTCACCGACGTCCGCCTCTTGCTATTTAGTCCCATCGACCTCAGGGGCCTACCGGTCAGCGACCAAGAAAGGACCACGGCCGTCTGGCTCCGTCCGAAGATCTTCGCCATGGATCCTTCCCAAAACACAGTCAACGTCCTCTTCCTCGACGAAATCACGGCCGCTCCCCCGAGCGTCCAGGCCGCCGCCTACCAACTGGTCCTCGACCGGAAGATCGGGGAACACGAACTGCCGGAAAATTGCCTGGTCTTCGCGGCCGGGAACCGCACCACCGACCAAAGCCTGGCCCACAAGATGCCCAAGGCCCTTTCCAACCGCCTCCTCCACGTCGAGGTCAAGGTCAGCTACCCCTCGTGGCGCAAATGGGCCGTGTCCCACGACATCGACCCGCGCGTCGTCTCCTTCCTCGACGAACATCCGGACCTCCTGCTGGACTTCAAGGAAAATAGCAGCGAGCTGGCCTTTCCGACGCCGAGGAGCTACGAAATGGTTTCCAAGGTCCTCAAGCAATTCGGGGAGGAAGCCGCGCCCCTCATACCGGGGATCGTCGGTCCCGCGGTCGCGAGAGCCTTCAAGGCATATCTGGGGGGTCGTAACATTCCCGACCCCGCGAGGGTATACCGGGGCGAAAGGCCGCCCATCCCTAAGGAAAACGATTCCCTCTACGCCTTCGTTTCGGCCATGGGGGAATACGCGAAGGAACATTTCGACGACCTCAAGGGACTAGAGAATTCCATCGTCTATGCCTTCTCCCTCCCCCTCGACTTCCAGGTCGTCCTCTTTAGGACCTACCTTTCCATCGACCGTCCGACCCTCCTAAGGATCGCCCGCTTCCGGGACTGGCTGAGCGCGAATGCCTACCTCCTCGATGAGTAGCGATTACCGGGAACTGGCCCGAAGGGTTCTTTCGGCCCGGCGCGAAATCCTCCGCAAATTCCCCTTCTATGGCCTCGTTTTGCTGAACATGCCCCTAATGTTGGACGAAGGCCTCGATACGGCTGCGACCGACGGCAAGAAGCTTTATTTCTCTCCTGCCTTCCTTTCGAAGCTGAGCAAGGAGGAAACGGAGTTCCTCTTGCTTCACGAAACCCTCCACGTCGTCTTGCGCCACCCCTTCAGACGCCCTTCCTCGGTCAATTACGACCCCTTGGCCTGGAACCTGGCCTGCGACATCGTCGTCAATAGCCTCATCCTCCTGGAGGCCGGTGGAAACCTTTCCGCCATCAGCATCGGGGGAAGGCCGGCATACCACCTCGATCCCAAAGGCCATGAAGGCCACGAATCCTCGGCCGAGGCCGTTTATGCCCTCCTCAAAAAGGCGGGAGGCAAGATGTCCAAGCCCAAGACCCCAAGCGAAACCGAAGGGGACGGAAAGGGGCCGAGGGAAACCAAGAGCGGAGCCGTCTCTAGCAAGGGCCAATCCCCCATCGACGGGCCTAGCTGCGGGATCATCGATGACCACGGACGATGGGAAAGCCTCGAAGAGGAGGAAAAAGAAGAAATGGAAGGGGAACTCGATGTCTTGACCATCCGCCGCAAGGGATGCGGGGACATGCCCCTAGGACTAGAAAGGCACCTCCCCTTCCTTAAGTCCAACGTCCTTTCCTGGCGCTTCCTCCTACGCGATTTTTTGGAAGAGGAAACCACCGACTACGGCTTTTTGCCGCCCGATCGGCGCTTTCCCGATTCCCCCTTCTTCCTCCCTTCCTATGGCGAAAGGGAAAGCAAGGCCGAAGACCTCCTCTTCTGCGTCGACTGTTCCGGTTCGATGCAGGACCATGAACTAGCGGAAGCCTACGCCGAAATCAAGGGAGCCATCGAAGAACTCGGCGGACGCCTCAAGGGCAAACTTTGCTTCTTCGATAGTGGCCTTTACGGCCCCTACCCTTTCGAATCGGTAAGGGATTTACTGAAGATCAAGCCCATCGGAGGGGGCGGGACATCCTTCGGGCCCGTCTTCTCCTACGTCGAGAAGGCGACGGAAAAGCCTAGGCTCATCGTCATCTTGACCGATGGAAAAGCCTCCTTCCCTAGTGAAGAGGAAGCGCATGGCATCCCGGTCCTATGGGTCATCAACAACGAGGAAGCGGAACCGCCTTGGGGAAGGGTGGCGAGGTTGACCAAGGGAAATTGAATTCCACTTTCTCAAAGTAAGAAAAAAGGGTCGCCGCCTTGTATAAACGGCAAAACCCTATTCGGCACGCCCTTAGTCAGTTTTCGAACCCACAGCAGCGGCCTCTTTTAGGAGGTCGCTTATGGATTTTACGTCCTTTTTGGACTCCTCGTTGCCCTCGGAAAAGCCTTTTGCCATAAGGGGTTTGACTCTATAGGTCCGGACCGGTCCCACCGAATCGGAAAAAGGATAGTCCAATTGACCATCGTTTTTGATATCGCCATTGTACTTAAACAGTATCAATTGGTTTTCTCCTTCCTGCGGGCATGTCTTTACGGGGCATCCGCAATGTATATTTTCCAACCGAAAACCATTTTGTCAACGTGGCCCATGAAATCATTAGCAAGGTAAACCCGGTCATACCAACCTTCTTTTTCATAGACGTTCGCGGCGAAATAGGAGTAACGTCCTTGGACGCACGAGCCATTCCCCCTCAATTCCGCTACGACGTCGCTCGGAGAAACTTTTGCAACGGCGGGATCCAGAAGGATAATCAAGAAAATCTTGCCATGATTTTTCTTGTCCTTGATGAGGGGATCGAGACTCATAAAAATGGAATAGAGCAAGTCGATGGCCAAATCCTTCGCGTTATTAAGGGCTTCCGCCCCATCCACGTAACGCACACCGGAATAGAAAGTCTCGATGTAAGGATAGATTTTTTCGAGATCGTAAGACTCTTTTTCCCCAAAGCCTAAAATTATTAGGTCTTTGCCAGGAACCTTAAAAACGATGCGAGTGTCTTTTGCGATAGTACTTTTGTTCAAATGCTCATAAATAAAGTCGAGCAAACGGTCCTTCAATTTTTCCGAATAACTTTTGGTTTTTTTCGATTTAAGGGCAGATAAGTAATCTTCGTTTGGAGTAATTTTGTTTTTTCTGGAAAATTCTTCCAATACCCAATTCATCAACTTCTGTGCCGATTGTTTGACGCCGTCTCCGTTGGTTTTCTCAATCGCGGGTAATTTGACGATCGAGCCTTTTCGCCTAGAAGGCTTGCTAAGTCGCTTCACGGCCGAAGCGAATTCCCAGAGGGGATTCGCGGCCGTATAGTCAAGCAAAGCCGGCTCGTATTTCAAAATAGCCCGAATGTAGGGAAAACCGGATCTGCCACTCAGCAAATCGTCCAACATCCCATAAGCCAAAAACAGGATGGGCAGAGGCCACTTGTGGTCACCGGCTTTGTCAGACTCTTGCCCGTTTCCCTTTTCCGATACTTTCACAACAAGGGCAAGGAGTTTCTTGTAAAAAGCCGATGCATATGCACTTTTGGAGTCTGCCTCTTCGTAGTAAGGCGCCAATTCCGCGATAAGTGCAATCGAACGAGCCAAATCATCGAGCAATTCACGGAACCATGGTTCCAATCCGTCTCGACCGGCAATGACGTCAATCGCATTTCCGTAAACCTGCCCAACCAAATCCTCGTAACGGATTTGTCCTAGGACCATCCCTTTCTTATTCAGACCCCTTTTGCCGGATGAAAGGACATTTTCCAAGAAGTCGTTCTGCCATTCGATGAGCGTTTGGGCAATCAGGAGCTTCTGGTTTTCCGATAGGCCGATTTTGCCAACCCATTCGTTTGGCAACATCTTCTTGCCGATTTTTTGGAGCAATGAAGGACGGGTAACGAACCGATAGGCCGTGACGAGCCCTTCGGTCAGGACCACTTCTGTCATGACAGTATGGAAATCCTCCGTTTCCTGATCCGGTCCCCTGTTACAGCCGCGTTTGATTTCGAAAAGCCAGTAACGGCGCAAAACCCGGTGGACGAAGCCGGGGCTTTTGACGAGAAGCAAGATTTCGGGGATGGCGAAGAAGAGAGAATAGCCGACCGAGACCGCGCAAAGGACATAAAAGGTGATGCTCAAGTCGAAAATGCCCGAGATGAAATAGCCTAGGCCGAGGGCCACCATGACGATGACGGCCTCGAGGAAATGTAGATGGAAGCCAACCCTCAAACGGTTGAAGGAAAGACGGGATATTCCGTGGATTTTCTCTTCGCTCAAGGAAATGGCCACCGAGCAAATCGTCACGACCGTTGGATAGATTACCGCTATCAAAACGCTCTCGGCATCGTCCCACGGCTTTGATACTTCCCACGAAGAGAAAGATTCCCAAACGGCAATTGCCATCACGATGACGGCAAGAATGACGTCAAAGATAACCGTAGGATGCCTTCGCCAAAATCCCCGGGAGAAAGAAGTCCCAAAATGCTTCCCCTTTAGTTTACCCCTCGGCATGGGGCCATTTTAGCAAAAGAAAAACGGAATAATTAGGGTAAATCGCACGAAGGGGGCAAGGCGTCAAGTCCGAGTCAACTCGACCCCCAAACCGGCCGTCGCCATCGAAGAAGTAATCATGACGCCGATGGTCTCGCTTTGATATTCGGTGCCGTTGACGACGGTCTTTCTGGTGGTCGCTGCAAGTACGTGGTAGCCGTTGTCCAAATCGGCGAGGGTAATGTGGTCGCCGACGTGAAGACCAGCTTTAGAAACCGTGCCGCTTTGGCCATAGGAAAGTTCGGAGGGCGTGTAGGACTTCGATCCGTCGGGGAAGGTTACGGAAGGCTTGGAGTTGAATGTGTAATTTACGAATACCATATTTTTATCGCGGCGGTTGTTCGTGAATGTAACGCCGAAGTTGTCGATCTCGCTTCTGGGCACGAGGTTGATGGTCGTCGGTTGGGTAACGTTGCTACCGGCAAGGGTGTTGTCGCTAAGTTCCACTATGGTTCCGTTGACCTCGGCGTAGGCGACGTTTCTCAGGTTGCTAAGGTTGTAGCTCCCGCCGATGCTAATGAGGGCCACGTAGGAATCTGATGGCCCGGTGGAATCATACGTTTCCTCATTGCTGAAGGAACCATTGTAGGTAATCCATTTCTCGTTGGAGGCTTCCCAGTCTTCGGCGTCTTCGGTTCCGTCGATGTAATGGTCTTTGTTGATGATGACGGGAATGTAATTTGAAGCTTCATACCCAAAATCGCCACCAACCTGGGCGGAAGCGAAGACGGTATGGTCGTTGGGGAAGTCAGTATCTTTGGAAACGGACGTCCCGCTTATGATGTCGCCGCTGGAGAGACGGGTGGCATCGTTGGTCCAAGACACCGAGCCGTCCAAAGCCGGAGTCCCCGTGATTTCCCTTTCGCTCGCCGCCTCGCGGCTACCGCCAAAGCAAACGATGGAACCTTCCACTTCCGTCTCGATGTAGGCTCCGAATTGGCTGTTGAAAATGAGGGTGCCGTTGTTTATGAGTTTGGCTCCTTCGAGATTATTAGGGTAAGGTCTAAGAAGGGTCGAGGCGTGGGAAGCCCCTCCTTCGTAGAAAATGGTGGACCACATCATCCGGGCGGTGGCGTTTTCGCCGACGGTCACCGAGGAACCGGGCAAGAACTTGGCTTGGATGTCGAAATCATAGGAACCTTTGTCGATGGTCACGTCCCATTTGTAGGAGAAAGGCAATTTCAACCCGGCAGTCGAGACGTCCCGAGAGCCGAGAGTCGAGCCTAACGAGCCGCCGAGAATGGCTTCGAAGTTAATCAAATCGGGAATGACGATGTCGCTCATCTTCGCACCACCGGAAATGGCGATGTCCATCTTGGCCTTACTCGAGGTAGTGAAGTCGTTGACGGTATAGGTCCGCCCTCCTTCCTTTCCGGCGGCCACGACGGGAACGTAATCGAAGTCGAAGTTCCCTCCACTTCTCATGCCGAAGATCGGCTTGACGGCTCCGGATTCCGGACCCACCAGCAAAATCGGATCGGTATTGAGGTAAGTCTTCGAGGTTGCGATGTAAAGTGATCCAAGGACATAGAGATTGGCCCCGAATTCAACCATCGAAGGAACGGAAACGTTGGGGAAATCGAACACCTCGATCGGGAAAATGCCCTTGACGTCTCCGGAAATGGCGTTAATAAGGTTCCCGTAATACATCGCCGCCATGGCGTTTCCCCCGCGGAAGTCATAGAAAACCAGGGGAACGGTCAATGAGGAAGCCGGTTCCAACAAAACGGAAGTCGAATCGTTGACGGATTCGCTGGCGGGTTTGATGTACCCATAGCATTCGATGGAGCCGAAACTCACGATACTGGCCCCTGCGGAAAGGGTCACTTGGGCGTAGTCACCGGACGTCTGGCCTTCGAGTTCTCCGCCGTTTCCACCGACTTCCCCGCCGACTATGAGCTTGCCACCCGCTTCAATGGTCATTTCGACGCCTTCTTCCAGTAAAACCTCGGTTTTTAGATTGGTTTTTTCGCTTGAGGCCGTCGCATCGGAAAAGGTTCCGGCCAGGTGTTCCCGGCTGTAGACGGCGGGCGATGACCTAGTCGCGGTGTCGTAAGGAAGGCAAAGGGTAACGCCACTGGATATCGTCAGGTCCTCATCGATGACGATGGGGTTTGGCAGGTTGTCTGATTGGATGCCGCTGATGCCGGAAACGATATAGACGGTTTCGCTTGTGCCCCCGCTGGCCTTTTGATTGGCGACTTCCACCGCCTTTTCGATCGTGGTGTAAAGGATAGTCGTTTCGCTTGCGAGGTAAGCCACGCCCCGTGCTTCGCTCGTGGTCACGCCCACCGTGGCCTGACTTTCCACCACTTTCCAGCCCGACCGGGCGGGGAGGATGCTGGCGCAAAGCAAAAGGGTCAGTAGAAAACCCAGGCGCAAAGTCCCGTTTCTAGGCATTGACCTTCGCCTCCAAGCTCAAATCGATGTCGACGCTGTAATCAAAGGTCGCCTTGTCGTAACCGGCGGCGGCAAAGCCGGCCGCATCGGTGACCCCGGTCGGAAAGAGATATTCGAATTCGACGTTTTGGTAGCCGTTTGTCGAGTCCGTCTCATAGGAAAAGACACAACGGCAGCTGGCCGGGCTTTTGCTACCTTCCGAATAGTTGGTGTCCATCTTTCCACTTTGGGTCCCCATCCGCCAATCCATCGTAGTTTGGTAATCGTAATCGATCGAGGTTTGGTAGTTGAGGGTAACCGCGAAGTTCGCGGTGTAGTCGGTCGAGCCGTAGTACTCATATAGGGCAGCCAGGTCGATCATCACGTCGATGAAGACCGAGAAGGTATAGACCAAAGTATCGTCATTGACGAAGCCCTCGGGGCAAATGGGGGTCGAGGAAACTCCATGGATCTCCACGAACTTCGTGACATCAAAGACGTCGCCGACCTCGATGACCTGTTCGGGCTTGGGGCCGACGGTCCCGCCGATCTGCCAAGAGGAAAAGGCCACTCCCGTCGAACTAAGGAGGGCAAGGCAAAGCAAGAACCCGCCAAAGGGGGCCCTTTTCCTTTTGAGATGGACTGCTTTCCTCGCCATTACGGCGAGAATATACGCTAAAAGGAAGGGCGAGGGAAATATCTTGTATTACAAGATAAGGGGGAAAGACGCGGATTCATCCCCGTCTTCTCCCCTTATTGGAGCGAAAATCCCCGCAATATAGAACGAAAACGCCGCAGAAACTGACTATCGTTCTTCCATATCGACCAAGGGAAGGCGAGGATATGCCCCATGGCGTATCTTTACATTTCGCCTTTGACGATCGGTTGTTATTGGGGTTTAGTCCCCACTGGCCTCCCCGGCCTTCATCTGTCTGATCATCTCATAGCCCCAATAGGCCACTTCCTCGAAGGTGATGAGGCCCTTGCCGAAGGCCACCCCGAGGTACTCGCAGTGGAGGGCGTGGAAGAGCTCTTCCGAGCAGAAGGTCGCGAGGTCCTCGGGCTTGCAGAGGCCGTAGCGTTTGATGTCCTCTTCCATCTTGTCCTTGACGTAGGCCATGTTCTCATCCAGTTCGAAGACGTTGGCAAAGCCATCGTACTGGAAGGGGGTGGTCGTGCCCAATATCCCTTCCGCGACCGCGTTGATACAGTCGTTCGTGATGAGAGAATAAGAGTCGATTACCTCTTCTTTGATCTCAAAGGATGGGTAGGGTCGAGCCTTCCGGCCACGGTCCTCCCCTGACCCGAAAGGGTGCCGCTACTTAAGTATTCCAAAATAGGGATGGAAGGCGATTCAGAAACGTAGTCGATCTCGGCCACCACCTTCAGGAGCTCGCCGTATTCGGCGATGAGGCTTTGGTAGTCGCAGGCGAAGTTGACGCGGTAGACCGGGTCGTAGACGATCTCGTCATTGCGGATGAAGCCGTCGGGGCCGTAGGCCTCGAAGGCGGAGTCGGTTATGCGGATCCTACTCTTTAAGACCCCTCCGACGTTTAGGTCGGTCCCGATGGTCCCGTTCACGGTTTCGACGTGGACTCAGGAGGCAAAGGCGGTGCCCAAGAGGGCGGGAGCCAATAGGAGAATAGAAAAGAGGGCTGATTGAAGTGCTAGCCTAAAAGTGGACAGGGTCAAAAAAGCCCTCTCCACTTTTTTGCTACCCTATTAGGGAAAAGGAGGCAAACCAATGGCAAGACCAATAGCGGGCAAATTCGTGATGCGGACCCCCGAGGAGAAGGAGCGCATCGTCCTGGAGGCCATCGAGCGCGGGGCCAGGCGCACCGCGGAAGCGCACGGCGTCGATCGAAGGCTCCTCCAGAGGTGGATCGCCAAATACCGCGCCGCCGGCGTCGACGGGCTCAAGAGCCGAACCGGCAAAGGCAAACACGGTGGCGGCAACCCCCTCGCCGGGCTGCGGAGCAAAAAGAACAAGACCAGGGAGGAGGAGCTCGAGCTGGAGGTCCTCAGGCTGAAGATCGAGGTCGAGCGGCTAAAAAAAGGGTACCGAGTGAAAGGGGGTGGTCGAGGAAAGGAATACGTTACTACCAAAGGCTCGAATACGAGATCCTAGAGGGGCTGTCGGGGCGTTACCCCGTCTCGCTGCTCTGCCGCGAGATGTCCGTGAACCGCAGCGGGTACTACAAATGGAAATGGCGGAGGTCCCACCCCTCCGGAAGGCACGTCCAAAGGATGGGGGACGTGGAGTACATCAAGGAGCAGTCCGCGAGGCATAAGGCCCACGGGTACCGGTGGCTGGCGGCCTACCTGAAGCGGAAACACGGGGTCTGCTATTCCCCCGGATACGTCTACCGATGCAGGAAATACGCGGGGATCCTGTGCGAGTCGAGGCATTACCGGTGGAACAAGCCCGGAAGCGAGGCCCTCGCCTTCGAGAACCTGATCGGCAACCGCTGGGGCGCGTCGAGGCCGGCGGAGATCCTGGTCTCGGACATGACGGCCTTCTACGCGAAGGGAACCTATTACGAGCTGACGCTGTACTTCGACGCGTTCGACAGGGGGATCGTGGGATTCGGGCTCACGGACAGAAGGGGCGACGCCAGGCCCTACTTCGACGGGCTGGCCCAGGCCATCGAGGCCACGAAAGGAAAAGAGCAGAGCGGCCCGACCATCTTGCACACGGACCGGGGTTCGGTCTATTCTTCCAGGGCGTTCAACGAGCTCCTCTCCAACCATGCCGTCGTCCATTCCATGTCGCGGGCGGGGACCCCGACGGACAACCCGATCGACGAATCCCTCAACGGCTGGATCAAGGACGAGCTCTTCATCGACTTCAACCTGAGGAAATGCGACGACGTCTTATCATTGATAAAGGCCTACGTCGATTACTACAACAACGAACGGCCCATGTGCTGCCTGGGATACAAAACCCCACGTCAGTACAGGACCGACATGGGGTATTGAGGCTTTTTATGGATTGTCTACTTTTTGTGGACTACTCCAGATCTCCCCCTCTTCTTTACATTCTTCGAGGCTTTCCTAGAGGCCATCGCCTCATTATGGACGTTTGCCATGAAGTTCAAGGTGGCGGGCCCCAAAAACCTGCCTTTTCCCTTCAAAAACACCTTTGCCCGAAATTAGAAATCGAACAATCCTGCCTAATATTGCAGGGATATCGGTTTCTCAACTTTTGATTTAGGGCATGTGTTCAGACCATCGAAAGGCATGGTTTCTAGGCCCTTCCCCATTGTTTCCGTTTGGAACCATCGGGCTTTGGTTTTCTTTACACTTCCGCCACCCTCAAACCCACCTTCCTTTTTGCTTATCTAGGTCTATCATTTGGGGCGTGAAAAAACATAAGTCCCTCCTATTGGCCCTCTTCCTCCTGCCCCTCATCCTTTCGGGCTGCGGGCCCACGGCCGGTACCTCTTCGGATTCTGATACCGACCCCACCCCCTCCACCAGCGAAACCTCGGTCGACAAGGAAGAATCGACTTCCGAGATCGAAGAATCCACCTCCGAGATCGAAGAGTCGACCTCCGAGAACGAGGAATCGACCTCGACCCCGGATGTCACCGATCCCTGGGATCCCAATGCCCGCGGGGTACCGGAATCGATCGCTAATAGCAGCGCCCTTTCTTCCTACTACGCCGACGTCGATTGGTCCTTGGGAGGCGAGGAACTGATGAAATCCCTCGAGGATTGCCTCGATGGCCACGCCCTAAAGACCATCAGCTACGACGAAGCCAAGGACATCTTGGCCGAATCCGATGCCTATCCCGGAAAACCCGGCTATGTGAAAGGCTTCTACACAGGGGAACCGACCAAGAGCTGGAACCAGGAACACGTCTGGCCCTCCTCGCGTCTAGGCCACCGCAAGACCGGACCCGGGGCCGATCCCCAGATGCTGAGGGCCTGCGACTCGAAGGTCAACGGAGGCCGCGACAACCTCTACTACGGGGAATCGGGGAAATATACCTACGATCCCGCCAAGTACGGGGTCGAGGGATACCGGGGCAACGCCGCCAGGATCTTGTTCTACGAAGCCTGCCGCTACCATAGCGAAGGCCTCTACCTCAACGACACCCCCAAGGCCATCAGCGACACCAGCGACAACGACATGTCGATGGGCAAGATCAGCGATCTCTTGAAGTGGAACCAGCAATATCCCCTCATGGAAGACGAGATGCCGCGCAACGAGATCATCGCCGAGCGGACCGGGGTCCGCAATCCCTTCATCGATGCCCCGGAAATCGCCAACCGCCTCTATCCGGAGTACCTCTAGATGAAGGGCCTTTGTTTTTTGGCTCCGGGTCGTATCGGCATCCTCGATAAGCCCCTCCCCGTCTTAAATGACGGCGAAGCCCTCCTCGAAGTGGAGGCCGTCGGCCTCTGCGGGACCGACCGCAAGATCTTCCTGACCGGGACCGGCGATCTAAAGGTCCCCGCAGGGACGACCCTCGGCCACGAGGCCATCGCGACCATCAAGGAAATCAAGGGGGACGGCCATGGCTTCATGGTCGGGGACCTAGTGGCCGTCAATCCCCATTCCTACACCCAAAACCCTAACTTTAATAAGAAAGCGGAACTCCACTCCATCGGCACCGATGCCGACGGTTTCTTCGCCCCTTATGGCAAGGCTACCCTAACGGCCCTCCGCCTTTTAAGCGGAAAGAAAACTCCCTTTGAATATTCCCTGATCGAGCCCTTTTCCTGCCTCCTCCATGCCTACCGGAAGGTCGAAGAACCTAAGCCGGAAAAGGTCGTCCTCTTCGGCGGTGGTCTCGCCGGAATGATGTTTCTCAAACTCTTCAAAAAGCTCGGGTCGGAAGTAACTTTAATCGAACCGAGTCCGGAAAGGCGCCAAATCGCTTTGAGGCTAGGGGCGGACCAAGCCCTTTGGCCCTTGGGCGAGGAAGAATACGACTCCTACGATCTTTTCATCGAGGCCTCGGGCCATATCGAAAACCTTGGGACCGCTCCCCTCCTGTTAAGGAAGGGAGGCCGGGTCCTCCTCTATTCCCTGCCCGAGAAGGCCTTCGAAATCGAAATGACCGCCTTCCAAAGAAAGGAAATCTCCCTTTATACCTCCTTTCTCAACGAGGGGGATTTCGACATGGCGGCCCAGGGAATCGAAGACGGTGAACTGGATTTGACGCAGTTTCTCTTGCCCCTTCCTTCCCTTGAGCAAATCAAAGACGTCCTCACCGGGGAACTAAAAACCGGCGGCCTCAAGGCCGTCTATCTTCCCAATAAACAAAATTAGGAATTTCCGCTTAGACAGGGACCAACCCCCCTTTTTCCTCCTATATATGAATGGGAGGTAGGCTTATGGCATACCGACCTGGATGGAAGGGGAGGTTGACGAAAGCTTGACCGTGAAGAGAATCAAACTCTTCATCCTCAGCCTTCTGCTATACATGCTGATCGTGTTAAGGAAAAAGAGGCCCTGAGGGCCTCTCATCCAAGACACCACTAGTATAGTATGAAAACCTCCCCTGTCCACCCCCTTGGGCCGCCTTCCGGGGCGGCCCTTGGCAATTCGTAAGCCCTATTGGGAAAACGGGTTCCCTTCAAAATCCGTTTTAGGACCCACAATCTTTATTTTCGAAGCTCCCTCCAAAAGAACGCGACAGAAGGCGATTTCCCATCTATTTCCCAAAGGGAAATGGACGCGACAAAGGAAAAGAGGCCCTAGGGGCCTCCTATCCTGGGTATCTTATCAATTCCCCTACCCACCTCCTTGGGTCGCAATCCAGCGGCCCTAGGGAGGACAGGGTCAAATGTTTGCTGGGGTTTGTTTTAGTAAATCCGCTTCTCGGTCTTGGGGTCGAAGATATGGGCCTTCTTGACGTCGAAGAGGATCTTGACGTTGTCGCCGATGTTGATTTCGTGGGTCAAGGGGATCTTGGCCACGAGGTCGATGCTGGCGAAGTCGCTGTGGACGTAGTATTCGTGCCCGAGGAGCTCGGCCACCGCCACCTTGACGTCATAGGGTTCGCCCCCGTACTTGGCGACGTGTTCCTTGTCGCCTTCGTGGATGTCTTCCGGACGGATCCCGAAAATGACATCATGGGCTTCCCCGTCCTTGATCTTGGTATCGACGGCCAGCAAGGCGCTGAGTTCATCGAACTTCTTGCGGGTGGCCTCGTCGAGGGAAGCAAGGGGATCGGCTGCCGGGGCCGCTTCGGCGGCCGCGTCAAGGATGGCGTCGATGGCGGCCTGTTCTTCCTTGATCCGTTCCGCGTAATAGTCATCGTGGCCCTTCACGAACGCTTCGGGGAGCTTGATGACCCGGGTATGTTCCCCGTCCATGATGGTGACGATCCCGTCTTTGTAGACCCCCTTGATGAAGTTCATGGCCGGGGAGCCGATGAAGCCGGCGACGAAGAGGTTGGCCGGATGGTTGTAGATTTCGATCGGGGTCCCGATTTGCTGGATGTAGCCAAGCTTCATGACGACGATCCGCGAGGCCATGGTCATGGCTTCGGTCTGGTCGTGGGTGACGTAGATGGTGGTGGCGCCGAGGGCTTGGGTCAGTTTGATGATTTCGCTTCTCATCTGGACCCTTAGCTTGGCATCGAGGTTGGATAGCGGTTCGTCCATCAAGAAGACCTTGGCGTTGCGAACGATGGCGCGGCCGAGGGCCACACGTTGACGCTGGCCGCCCGAGAGGGCCTTGGGCTTCCGGTCGAGGTATTCCTCGATCTGGAGGATCTTGGCTGCTTCATGGACACGCCTATCGATTTCCGCCTTCGGGAGGTGGCGGATCTTGAGGCCGAAGGCCATGTTGTTGTAGACCGTCATGTGGGGATAGAGGGCGTAGCTCTGGAAGACCATGGCGATGTCGCGGTCCTTCGGGGTCCTATCGTTGCTATACTCACCGTCGATGTAAAGTTCGCCGTTGGTGATGTCTTCGAGGCCGGCGATCATACGGAGGGTCGTCGACTTCCCGCAGCCCGAGGGCCCGACGAAGACGATGAATTCCTTCTTTTCGATGTCGAGGTTGAAGTCGAAGACGGCCTGGACGCCGTTGTCGTAGACCTTGTCGACGTGGCGGAGGCTGACGTAGGCCAGATCCGTCGGGACTTCCGTCTCCTCTTCCTTCAAGGCCTTCTTGCGGGCCTTGATGTCCTTCTTCGAGGCGATGGTGACGGTGTCGCTGGTCGGCCCGGCCAGGAGGTCGGCCTTCGGTTCTTCCTTCTTGGCCGGCTCTTTCTTGGGCTCTTCCTTCTTGGCCGGTTCTTTCTTCACTTCCTTCGCGGCCTCTTCCTTGGCCGCGACCTTCTTTTCTTCTTTCTTCGGTGCTTTCATGGGCTTCCTTTCAATGCGGTTTATCAAACCAAGACGTATGGTAAAACATCCTGAAAGCGCTTTCTAGTGCACGATGCACAAATCGCACCTAACGGGCCAGGTATTGGAAGTAAATCTCGAGTAGCAGGGCGTTATGGTAGTCGCGGATATCAAGACCCGTCTTCTCGATGAAGGCCGAGAGGCGGTAGTTGAAGGTGTTGCGGTGAATGAACAAGGCCTTGCTGGCCGCGGTGGCCTCGCATCCGACCCTTAGATAGGTTCCCGCGGTCTCCAAAAGATCGGGCGGCAGGGAGGAAAACTCCTCCTTGAGAAGAGGCAATGAGGAAAAGTCCCCGAAGCTGAACTCCTTGAAAAGGACGTCAGGCAGATAGACCGCCATGTTCTTGAAGTAACTGAGGGCGGACACCAAGGCCTTTTCCTCAAGTCCCTTCCTTTCATGGGTCACCAGGACCACGAGGTTGAGGCCGAGGTCGTCGTGGATGGTCGATAGTAAAACCGAAAGACCACCATAGAGGGAAGAATCCTCGTAGAAGTAGCCTTTTTTGTCGGATTCGTAATAGACCTCGACCGGGTGGCCGCTCAGGGCACGCAGGGCCTCCCGAAAGTAAAGACGGTCGATCTTGTCGCTAGAGAGGAAGAGGTAATACTTGTTCATCGAACGACAAGCAAGAAGGACTCGAAGGGCCTTAGGGTTATGACATGGTCCTTGAGCAAGACCCCGTCGTAGTTATGGAGGAGCACGTCCTTCATCTCGTAATAGAAGGTGAAGTAGACAGTGTAGGGCCTGAAGTTCGAGATCACCATCAGCTTGGTCCCGCCCTCGTGGAGGTAGGAGAAGACGTCGGGATGGTTGGGATCGACGTAGCTGAGGCGCCCGTATTCGACCGCGTCGGCGTAGGCCGGGTTTTTCCTTAGGGCAATGGCGTACTGGTAGAAATTCAAGATCGAATAGGGATCGCACATCTCGTCGTAGACGTTGACCCCTTCGAGGTAATTGGGATTGACCTTGTTGATGGCCGGTTTGCTCCCAAAGCCGACGTTTTCGCTTCGGTCCCACTGCATCGGGGTCCGGGCGTTGACGCGGCTGGTGCGGTTCAGATAATGGAGGATCGTCTCCTCGTCATAGCCTTCCTTCTTGTAGGCCTCGACCGAGTTCATGGTCCCGCGGTCGCTTTTAAAATCCCCGAGGGATCCGTAGTTGGCGTTGCTCATCCCGATTTCCTCGCCGTTATAGATGAAGGGGGTGCCGTAGAGGAAGAGAAGGGTCAGGAAAAGCATCTTGGCCGATTCGTTGCGGTAAGCGACCGAGCCGTATTGGGAGACGACCCTCGGATGGTCGTGGTTGCACCAATATAGGGGCATGTCGGCCTTGCCGTTTAGGACTTCGTACCAGCGCATGAAGTTCCGCCTAAGGGCGAAGACGTCGGTGAAGATCTCCTCGTCCTTCTTCTTGATCGAGTCGAAATTGCCGTTGTTCCAGACGGTGTCGAAGTTGAAGACCATGTTGAGGGGGGCGCCCGGCTTTTCCACCAGCTTCAAAGATTCCTCGGGGCTGATGCAGCCCCCGGCTTCCCCGACCACCAGGCAGTCGTAATGGGAGAAGACCTCTTCCCGGAACTCGCTGAGGTAATCGTAGAGGCGGGGCCGGTTCGAGAATTTGGAGGTATCGAGGACCAGCCCATTGGGATCGGGCTTCATCTCGCTATCTTCGAAGCTCAGGTCCTTGGCCAAGTGGGTGACGGCGTCTAGCCTAAACCCGTCGCAGCCTAGTTCGAGGTAGAAACGGGCGATGTCATAGATTTCTTTCCTCAGTTCCGGGTTTTCCCAATTGAGGTCGGGCATCTTCTTGGTGAAGATGTGAAGGTAGTACTCCTCCCCGGCCTTTTCCCAGGCCGAAGTCGAGAAGAAGCCGGCCCAGTTGTTGGGGGGTAGGTTCTCACCCTTGCCCTTTTTGAAATAGTAATAGCCCCTCTCCTTGCTAGAAGGATCGCTCAGGGCCTTTTGGAACCACGGGTGTTCGTCGGAGGTGTGGTTGATGGGGAAGTCGAGGAGGACCCGCATGTTCCGGGCATGGGCTTCCGAAAAGAGCCTCTTGAGGTCGTCCATGGTCCCGTAGAGAGGGTTGATCTTCCCATAGTCCCTGACGTCATAGCCGTTGTCGTCCATCGGGCTATCGAATAGGGGCCCGATCCAAAGCAGATCGACCCCGAGGTCGTGGAGATAATCGAGTTTCGAGATGATGCCCCCGAGGTCCCCGATCCCGTCGCCGTTGGAATCCTTGAAGGATTCCGGATAGATCATGTAGCCGATGCTAGACTTCCACCATGCGCTTGCCACGTTGCTGCCTCCCTAGTTCCCGTTAATTATAAAAATCGGAGGCCCGCTTTCCTAGACCTTCCAAAACTAAGTGAGGTTCTTGGATATCTTGGAGAAGGCGAAAATACGTAAGCCCATAAAGCCGAGGTCAAGCAAGGCGACGAAGGCCAGGAGGGGGCTCGAAGCAAGGGCCGGAAGGGCGAAGTAAAGACCGAAGGCCAGGAGGCTAAGGGCCAAGGCCGCGACCGATAGATAGGTATCGTAGGACGGGAGGCCCTTAAGGCCCCATAGAGGGCCTCGGCCAGTGGGATCTTCCAATAACGTTCCCCCTTCCGGAAATAGAAAGGGGAATTCGGATCCTTCAGGACCTTCTGGCGGTTGGAAACCCCATAGGCCAAGAGGTCGACGATGGCAAATAGGAGGACCAGGAAGCCGACGCCCATGAAGGTGGCCAGTTGGGAATTCTCGTAGACCCCGCTTTCGGGATCAATTTGGAAATAGGGAATCGCTAAGCCGATCAAAAGGGCGGGAAGGGCGAGGGCAAAAAGAGGGTGACGACCCTCTTGAAGGGACCGATCGTCTCCTTTCCTCCGTCAAAGAAGGCATCGAAGAGGCCGAGGAAACCCGAAGCGAAGATGATGGTAGGAAGGCAGACGACGATGAGGAGGCCCGGATCGGGCTTCGAAGCGGGCAGATATAAGGGCAGGATCAAGGAGATGGCGGCCATGATGAAGACGGATAAACCGAGTTTCAAGACGGCGTAGCCATAACGCCCATAAGGATCGCGGGGCGTCGAGACCAGGCCTTTGATTTCGCTCTTCGTGGACTTGCCTTAATGGTTTTGAAAAAACTTCAAGCCTTATTTTCCAAGGCCAGTTGGCCTCAGGGATTTTCCGATGGCTTGGAAAGGACGGGAACCGCGGGCTTTTCCGCTTCCCCCGACCGTTCCCCCTTGCCAAGTAGGTAACGACGGCCCAAGAACCAAAGAAGGAAGGAAAGGAGGGCCCAAAGGAACAGGGAGATGGGAAGGAGGAACATGAGTCTGTAATCGCCCAAGGCGAAGATGGAGGCGAAGGGAAGGGCCTCCAGGATCAAAGGAAGGAGGGAAACCAGAATCCGGACGGGACGGGAAATACGCGGGGTCAGGTCGCCTTCTTGATAGCAAAAGGCGTGGAGCCGGAGGGCCAGGGTCCCCTCGTAGAAAAGGAAGAAGGGGAAGCCGATCCAAACGATGACCTCCCATATGATGAGGACCCAGTGGGAAAAGTAGCCAAAGGAGATAAGAACGATGACGAAAAGGAGGACCGGGAGGGCGAAGAAGAGGGGCGAAAGATAGACCAGGAGCCGGTAACGGGCGTAGGTCGCCTTAGCCTCCTCCCCGCTCAGGGCTTCCTTGATTTCCCCGTCCGGGGTCTCGGCCGTGAGGTCCTTGGAGGCTTTGAGAAGATACCGATAAAGGGCGGCGATGTCCTCGTCCTCCTTCTGGTAGTCGCTTAATTCATAAAGGTAAGGCACGGCCTTGGAATAGAGGCGTCCGGCCTCGCCCCCAAGGTCGCGCCCATAGGGATCGACGAGGGCCAAGGTACCCTCTTCGTAGAGGAAGGAGGGCTCCTTTCCCTCGATCAGGGCTTCCCGATAGGCCAAAAGGGCGTAATAGGCGGCCAGCTTGAAGGAACGGAGCCGTGTCTTCTCCCCCAAAAGAAAGACCCTCGTGCCTTCTGGGGAGGGTTTGATCAAATAGAAACAGGCGAAGACGGCGTAAAGGAGGTAAGCCGGGACCGCTAAAAGGAAGTAGGGACTATGGAAGCAAAAGGCCAAAAGGGCCATCGTGAGGAATAAGACGATCGGTTCGCTGAAGAGGAAGGCCTTCTTGTAGGGCCGGCGGTCGATGAAGGGAACGCTGAGGCCATAGGCGAAGACCGGGCCGCTGATGAGCATCAGGGCCCCGGCCCCGAGGGGCAGGGTTTGGAACTCAAGGGCCATCAGGAGGCCGGAGGCCAAAAAGATCCCGCCTCTTAGGACGGAAGAGAGGAAGTAACGGACCCGGGTATTGGCCTCGGGCATCGGAAAGGGGGCTTTTTCCATGGAATGATGATAAAAACCCGGGCCCCTCTTGAGAAGGAAAAACCAAAAGGCCAAACTGAAGGGGTGAAGAAACTGCTCGCCCTCCTTTACGATCTCACGCGCGGACACCACCTCCTCTACGTCCTCAACTTCCTCCTCCAGTTCTTAATGGTCTTCTTTTCCGTCTTCACCACCTTCCTCTCGAAGGTCATGGTGGACGCCCTTTCGGGTCCCGAAGTCCTAAAGGGGGAAACCTTCTACATCGAGGTCTTCGTCGTCGACCTCCTTTCGGGCGGAAAGGGTCCCGACTACCTCTGCTCGACCCTCTGGATCCTCCCGGTGGCCTTATTGGTTTCCGCTTTGCTCTCCGCCGGGTTTTCCTCCCTACGGATGCTCCTTAGGTCCTATACCTCGAGCCGCATCAACCAGGACATGCAGCTAAGGATCTTCGTCCGCTTGGTCCAACTCCCCTATGACTACTTCAAGGGCCACCGTTCCGGCGACCTCATCCAGACCTGCACCCGCGACCTCGACGTCTTAAGACGCTTCCTGATCGGGGACGTCTCCCTCCTCTTCTATTGCTTCGACGTCGTGGTTCTCGCCTCCACCATCCTCTTTTCCATCGACTACCGCCTCGCCCTCGTCTCCCTGTCCTTTTTGCCCCTCCTCTTCCTCTATAGCTTCTTCCTCATCAAGAAGGTGAGGAAACGCTACCGCTCCACCGACGAAGCCGAAGCCAGACTGACCGAGGAAATCGCCGAAAACCTCGAATCGGCCCGGACCGTCAAGGCCTTCCACAACGAAAACCTCGAGTTGGCACAGTTCGAAGAAAAACTCGGTGTCTACCGGGAGCGCTTCATCTCCTGGCGCCTCCTTTCCTCCTTCTTCTTTTCCTCCAGCGACATCCTCGTCTTCCTTTCTAAGGCCGTCTCCCTCCTCTATGCCCTCTACCTGACCTTGCTTGGCGAAGTCTCGGCCGGGACCCTCTACATCACCTTCACCTTCATCGAGATGATGGTCTGGCCCCTCCGGGACCTGGCCAGCGTCCTCAGCAACCTCGGCCAATACATGGCCTCCGGCGACCGGGTCCGTCTCATCTACGACGTCGAAGAAGAGGACAGAAAGTCGGGACTGACCCCAGAGATCAAGGGCCGTTTCGTCTTCGACCACGTCCGTTTCGACTATCTCGACGGGGACACCGCGGTCCTGAAGGACATCAGCTTCGAGGTCAAGCCCGGGATGTCGGTCGCCGTCATGGGCAAGACCGGCAGCGGCAAGTCGACCCTGACCGGCCTCCTCGACCGCCTCTATGACTACACGGGGGGCCACATCTACCTTGACGGGGTCGAACTCAAGGACATCAGGAAGGATTATCTGAGGACCAAGGTCGTCCCCGTCCTCCAGGATCCCTTCCTCTTCTCCCGCTCGGTGGCCGAAAACATCAGGATCGCGAGGCCTAACCTCGGCCTCGAGGAAGTCAGGAGGGCCGCCAAGATGGCGGCGGTCGACGAGACCATCATGGGCTTCAAGGAAGGCTACGACACCCCGGTCGGGGAACGGGGCTCGACCCTTTCGGGCGGGCAACGCCAACGGGTGGCCATCGCCAGGACCTTGGTCTCCGAGGCCCCGGTCCTCATCTTCGACGACTCCCTTTCGGCCGTCGATACCGAGACCGACCTCAGGATCAGGACCAATTTGAAACACCGGGCCAAGAAACCGACCTCCTTCATCGTCACCCACCGGGTGGCGACCGCCAAGGACGCCGACCTCATCCTCGTCTTGGAAGACGGGCTGATAAGTGAGGCCGGGACCCATGAGGAACTAAGGAAGAAGGACGGGCTCTACGCCCGCATCGCCGCCATCCAGGAGAGCATGGAATGAAAGCCTACGAAGAAGAAGCCCTGCCCGAGAAGTTCAACCTTTCGGTTTGGGGTCGGGTCCTCGAATACGCGATGGAGAGCTGGCCCCTTTTGATTGCCCTCTTTCTGACCCTTCTATTCACGACCTTCTACGATTCGAGCTTCGTCCCGGTCATGAACGCCGGGGCCATCGCCGCCGCCGAATCGGGGAGCCTCGCCCCCGATGTCTTTTCGGTCGAGATCCCGGTCGAGTTCATCTTCGGGATCAAGGTCACCTTCGAATTCTGGAGCTACGCCCTTACCCTGGTGGTCATGCTTTTGATCAGGGCCCTGATGATCTTCTTTACCTTCTTCCTTACCAACTACATCGGAATGAAGGTGATGGTGGCCCTCCGCCGCGACGGCTTCAAGAAGATCCAGGAACTCTCCTTTTCCTACTTCGACAAGGTCTCTTCGGGCTGGCTGGTGGCGAGGCTCAACAACGACACCTCGGCCCTCGGGGACGTCCTCAGTTGGGGCGTCATCCAGATCGTCTGGGCCATCGGGAACCTCGCCTTCACGGTCGCGACCATGTTTTCCGTCAACTGGCTCTACGGCCTCATCGTCTTCGCCTCGGTCCCCCTCATGGTCCTGATCCTCCCCTTCTTCCAAAGGATCCAGCTTAGGAGGCACCGGAAGGCCCGCAACGCCTACAGCCACTACGTCGGCTGGCTGGCCGAATCGATCGAGGGGGCCAAGACCATCAAGACCCTCGGGATCGAGGAAGAGGCCGCGAGGGAAGCCCAGGAGGTGACCGACGACATCGCCAATAAGCGCTTCAGGGCCATGCGGATGGATGCCTTCTTCCAACCCTTCGTCTCCTTCCTCGGCTCGAGTGTGACGGCCGCCCTCATGTTCTACGGCCTCTTCTACGACCAACGGGAAACCGCGGTCGTCATCTCGACCCTCATCCTCTTCATCTCCTTCTCCGCCAACATCTTCTCCCCCCTCCAGTCCCTAAGCGAGATCTTCGGGGAATTCCTCTCGACCCAGGCCGGGGCCGAGAAGGTCATGCAGATCCTCGATGCCAAGATCGACATCGTGGATACGCCAGAGGTCATCGAAAAATACGGAACCCTCTTCGAGGAAAAGGCCGCCGCCAAAGACGAACCCCTGAGGGGCGACATCGAATACGAAAACGTCTCCTTCGCCTACGGCGAGGGACCCGAGGTCCTCCATCCCCTGAATCTGAGAATCAAGGAAGGGACGTCTTTAGCCATCGTCGGGGAAACGGGCTCCGGGAAAACCACCTTGGTCAACCTTTTGTGTCGTTTCTACCAACCCAAGAAGGGACGGATTTTGATCGGCGGGGAAGACTACCGGACCAAAAGCCTCGGGTGGCTCCGCAACCACATCGGCTACGTCCAGCAGACCCCCTTCGTCTTCAGCGACACCTATTTCCATAACATCGTCTACGGCCGCCTCGATGCTTCCTATGAAGAAGCGAGGAGGGCGGCGAAAATCGTCGGCATCGACGACTTCATAATGAAACAAGAAAAGGGCTACGACACCGATCTCGAAGACGGGGGCGGCACCCTCTCCCAGGGCCAGAAGCAACTGATCAGCTTCGCCCGGGCCTTGATCAGGAACCCGGAGATCCTCATCCTCGACGAGGCCACTTCTTCCATCGATACCGAGACCGAGGCCCTGGTCCAAAGGGCGACCGCCGAGCTATTGAAGGGCCGGACCTCGATCGTCATCGCCCACCGTCTCTCCACCATCGTCCACTGCGACCGGATCTTGGTCATGGACCACGGGAGCATCGTCGAAGACGGGAACCACGCTTCTTTGATGGCCAAGAAGGGCCGTTACTACGAGCTCTACACCAACCAATTCAAAAACCTCGACATCGATAGTCAACTCCAACTTTCGAAGGATTAAGCGGGAAGGGTGAGGTCGTTCACGGGCTCGCCGGTCTTGAGAGGCACACCGCCATTTCTAAACGCACCCCAAAACAATTCGCGATTGACAAAAACCCCGCAAAAGTCCGATAGAGCAAAAGAAAAGGCCCCAGACGGGGCTTTTTCATTCTTTGGACTGCCGTCGGACTAGAGATCCCAGAACAATTTGAAGTCGAGATAGAGGAAGAGGAGGGAGAAACCGGCTAAGCAGATGGAGAGGATCATGGCCGGGACGTTTTCGGAGGCCCCGAGCAAGATCGTGAAGACCAAGCCGCCTCCGCTGGCGAAGACGTAGGAGAAGAAACTCTTCTTCTCCCCTTCCTCGAACTTGACGAGGGAGGATAGAAGGAAACGCCCGGCGATGAAGAGATAATAGGCGACGAACAAGAAGCCGAAGAGGATGACATACCAAGGAAGGACGCTTAGGGAAGAGACCAAGGCCCCATAGCCCCCTTCGATGGTAAACAAAGGGGCCAAAAGGCAAGTTAGGCTTGCGGCTAAATATAGGCCGGCCATGGAAAAGCCGTAGATCTTCTTATAAAGGAAGCGGCGGTCGGGCTTATTCTCTTTTAGTTCCTCTTCCCTCGCCTCTTTTTCCAAATAAGCCTTGGGATCATCGACGCGCGGCATCAGTACCCGCTTTCCTGGCGGTGGAGGTTGACCGCCATCTTGGCGTCATAGGCCTCGAAGGCCTCTTCGATGCCATAACCCAAAGTCAAAAGGAGGCGGACATAGCCCTCCATGGCCTCGATCCAATGTTTCTTGTCGAAGTTCTTCCTAAGATCCTCGTAAAGGGCGTAGACCGAAAGGAAGCCCTCGGTCAGATCGAAGTAGGGCTGGAAGCCCTCCCCTTCGTAGGAACAATGGGAGAAATCAAGCATCACCGCAAGACTAAGCAAGAAGTGGAGCCCGTCGGCGTATTCGTCGAGGACGACGGCCCGGGGCTCGCTTTTCTTGAGGCTCCAGTACTTGAAGCAACGGGTGGCATTGGCCAACTCCCCGAGTTCGACGTAGAGGGCTAGGAAGCGGCGGCTAAGCGTCGAGGCGTAGGTCACCTCGTGGCGTCTCGCGATTTCCTCGTCGAGGGCCTTTTGCTTCTCAAGAAGGGGCGTGAGGTCGAACTTCATTCTTCGTCCACTTTGTACTTGCTGAGGTGCCAGATGTCGCGGTTGTACTCCTCGATCGTCCGGTCGCTGGTGAAGTAGCCGCTCGAGGCGATGTTGATGAGGCAGCTCTTGGCCCAAGCAAGAGGATTGACGTAGAGCTTCTCGGCCTTGTCGGCGGCCTTGAGGTAGGCATCGAAGTCGGCCAGGATGAAGTACTGGTCCCCGTGCATGACCTCGTCGAAGATCAGGCGGTAACGGTCGCCCTTGGCCCAGGGGCCGCCGGTCAAGCTATCGAGGACGGCCTTGAGACGCGGGTCGGAGTTGTAGAGGTCCCAGGGGTTGTAGTCGCCCTTTTCGACATGGGCCTGGACCTCTTCCTCGGTCAGACCGAAGATGACGGCGTTTTCCTTCCCGGCCGCCTTGGCGATTTCGATGTTGGCCCCGTCGAGGGTCCCAAGGGTAATGGCCCCGTTCATCATCAGCTTCATGTTCGAAGTGCCGCTGGCTTCCTTGCCGGCGGTCGAGATCTGCTCGCTGATGTCGCTGGCCGGAATGATCTTCTCGGCCAAGGAGACCCCGTAGTTTCCGACGAAGAGGACCTTGGCGAACTTCGAGAAGCCGGGGTCGTTGTTGACGACGTCGGCCACCGAGAGGATCAATTCGATGATCCGCTTGGCGTAGACGTAGCTCGGGGCGGCCTTGGCCCCGAAGATGAAGGTATGGGGCACCATCTTGAAGGAAGAGGGATCCTCCTTGTACTTCAGGTAGAGGTACATGATGCGGAAGACGTTCAGAAGTTGGCGCTTGTAGGCGTGGAGGCGCTTGATCTGGGTATCGAAGATCGAATCGGGATCGATGGTGAGTCCGCTATAGCCCTCGATGAAGCGGGCGAAGGCCACCTTCGAGGCATGTTTGGACTCGAGGAAGGCGGTTTGGGTCGCCTTGTCACTCGCGTAGGGCAAGAGGTCCTTGATCTTCGAGAAGTCGCGGATCCAGCCCTCCCCGATCCGCTCGGTGATGAGCTTGGAGAGGCCTTCGTTGCAGTTTAAGAGCCACCGGCGGTGGGTGACCCCGTTGGTCTTGTTGTTGAACTTCTCGGGGAAGAGGGCATAGAAGGCCCGGAAGGTCTGCTTTTCGAGGATCTCGGTATGGATCTTGGCCACCCCGTTGACCGAGAAGCCGGCGTAGATGGCCATGTTGGTCATGTGGATCTGGCCGTCTTTGATGATCATCATCTCGTAACGGTCCTGGCCGCTGACCCCCTTCTCGTTCATGTAGGCGTTGAAGCGGCGGTTGATCTCCTCGATGATCATGTAGATCCTAGGAAGCAAGGACTGGACGTAGTTGACCGGCCACCTTTCAAGGGCTTCCGGCATCACCGTGTGGTTGGTGTAGGCGATCGACTTCCCGACCTGGCTCCAGGCCTCGTCCCAGCCGTAGCCGTATTCGTCCATCAAGAGGCGCATCATCTCGGGAATGGCCAAAATCGGATGGGTGTCGTTGAGCTGGAAGCAATAGGATTCGTAGAACTTGTCGAGGTTCCCGAAGCGCCGCATATGGCCGCGCATCGCGCTTTGAAGGCCAGCCGAGACCAAGAAGTACTGTTGGCGTAGGCGCAGCATCCGCCCGTGTTCGGTCGAATCGTCGGGATATAGGCCGAAGCAAAGCTCCTTGAGGGTGGCGAGGTACTGCTCGAAGCCGACGTTGGCCGGGAGGTTGTTTTCGCTGGGTTCGGCGCTCCAGAGGCGGAGGGTATTGGCGACCCCGTTGCGGTAACCCGGGACCGAGACGTCATAAGGGACGGCCCTGACCGAGGTGGCATTGACGGTCCTAAGGGCATATTCGCCGTTGGGCTTCAAATAGGTTTCGGCATTGCCCCCGAACTGGACTTCGACGGCATGCTTGGGTTTGCGGACCTCGAAGACGAAGCCGTTGGAAAGCCACTGGTCAGGTAGTTCGACCTGCTCGCCGTTCACGATCTTCTGGCGGAAGAAGCCGTATTCGTAACGGATGGTGTTCCCGTGGACCGGGTAGGAAAGGGAGGCGGCCGAATCCAAGAAGCAGGCGGCCAGACGCCCGAGGCCCCCGTTTCCGAGGCCGGCGTCGCTTTCCATCTCCTCAAGGGTATGGATGTCGATGCCTAGATCGGCGAGGCCGTCCCGGGCTACCTTGTAGATCCCGAGGTTCATCATGTTGTTGACGAGGAGGCGGCCGATAAGGAACTCCATCGAGAAGTAGATGACCTGTTTCCGCTTGTGGTCGACGAGATCGCTGCGGCAGTTGCGCCAATAGTAGCCGGCGTAGTCGCGGACCATCTCCCCCAGGACGTCGTACTGTTCGGTGACGTGGCTATCGGGGACGGTGCGGCCGTACTTTTCGCTGAGCCGGCGCTCGAATTCCTGTTTGAAGTCTAGTTTGTTGTTGAACATGGGTATCCTCTTTCGTCTTTCTATTGGGCCTTCTTCTTGGCGGTAGCCTTCCGTTTGGTAGGCGTTTTCTTGACACCACCGGTGTCCTTTTTGGTTTTCGTGGTCTTTTTGGCGGGTTTCTTTTCCTCGACCTTTTCCTCTTCCTTCTTTTCGACCTTGCGCTTCAGGATGAGGGCGCAGTAGCCACCGAGCTTGATGGTGACGTGGTAGGGCCGGTTCTCGGGTCCGCCCGGGGCGGTCTCCATCGGAAGGCCGTTATATTGGTTCCAACCCCCGTAGACGTCCTTGTCGCTATTGAAGAGTTCCTCGTAGGTCCCCTCGTGCATGACCGGGATGTCGTAGTACTCGTACCAGTTGCCGGTCATGTTGAAGACGAAGACCAAGTCACTGTCCCCGACCGTCCGCTGGAAGGCGAAGACCGACTGGTCGGCGTTGTCGACCAAGGTCCACTGGAAGTGGGCGGGATTGTATTCCTCGAAGTGCATGGCCTTCTCGGCCCGGTAGATGAGATTCAAATCCCTAACTAGCCGCTTGACGGAGTCATGCTTGGGATAGGAAAGGAGGTTCCAAGGCAGGGACCTCTGCTCGTTCCACTCGTCGAAGCTGGCCAATTCGTTCCCCATGAAGGAGAGTTTCTTGCCCGGATGGCCGTATTGGTAGGTATAAAGGTTGCGGACCAAGGCGAACTTGGTGTCGTAGTCGCCCCACATCTTGTTGATGATGGTGCCTTTTCCGTGGACCACTTCGTCGTGGCTGAGGGGGAGCAAGAAATTCTCACTATAGAAGTAGGCCATCGAGAAGGTGAGCTTGTTATGTTCCCATTTCTTGTAGACCGGGTCCTTGGAATAGTACTTGAGGGTATCGTTCATCCAGCCCAGATCCCACTTGTAGTCGAAGCCCAGACCCCCGTATTCGAGGGGCTTGGTCACCCCTTGGAAGTCGGTCGAGTCCTCGGCGATCATCATGACGTCGGGGTGCTTGTAATGGATCTTCCCGTTGAGACGCCTGATGAATTCGGTGGAACCGGTGTTCTCGCCGTTGTTCTTGTTCCCGTCCCAATAGACGATGTTGCTGACGGCGTCGATCCTGATCCCGTCGAAGTGGAAGTAATCCAGGAAGTAGCCCATCGCCGACATCAGGAAGCTCCGGACCGGATCCTTCCCGAGGTCGAACTGGGCGCTGCCCCAAGGCGAGATAGTGTGGCGGGGGTCGCTATATTCATAGAGACAGGTCCCGTCGAATTCCCTTAAGGCGAAGTAGTCGGTCGCGAAGTGGACCGGGGCGAAGTCGAGGATGACCCCATAGCCGGCCTGGTGCATGCGGTCGACGAAGCTCATCAGTTGGAAGGGGTTGCCATAGCGACTGTCGACGGAATAGAAACCGGTGGCCTGGTAGCCCCAGCTCCCGTCGAAGGGATATTGGGTGATCGGCATGATCTCGACATGGGTGTAGCCGGTTTCGTCGAGATAGGGAATGAGGTAGTCGGCGATCTCCTCATAGGAGAGGTAGCGGCCGTCGACCTTGCCCTTCCAGGACCCGAGGTGGACCTCGTAGATGGCCATCGGCTTATCGAAGTTCCGGTCCCGGCTCTTCATGTGCTTTTCGTCATGCCAGGCGAAGTTTTCGATGTTGAAGAGGCGGGAGCAGGTCTGGGGCCGGTACTCGCTATAGAAGGCGAAGGGGTCGGCCTTGTCGACGTATTCCCCGCGGGCGTTTTTGAAGTGGAACTTGTAGCTCTGGTAGTCGGTGAGACCGGGCACGAAGCACTCAAAGGCCCCGCATTCGTCGATCTTCTCCATCTTGTTGACCCGGACGTCCCAGTTGTTCCATTCCCCGATCACCGAAACGTCCTCGGCCATCGGGGCATAGAGGCGGAAATAGACCCCTTCTTCCTTGATTACCTTGCGCCCCTCGCGCCGCTCCCTGACCCCGAAATGGGCTCCGAAGTACTTGTAAGCCTCGATGGTTTGGCCCATCAAGAAATCGTAGAGAATGCCGAAGGCCATGCTATATCCTCCTCATTGGAAAATGATCCATTACGCGAATTATAGCCTCGCGCGGCCCTCATAGAAAGCCCGCAAAGCGGGCAAAGGCCAGGGCCCAGGAAGATTCTTCGTGCCGGCCACCACTGATAATCGCATGGTCGAGGAGTTGGTAGTTCCCTTCCGCGAGGAAATCCAAATAGGCCCCGTAGTCCTTCATGAAGATCGGTTCTTCCTTTAATTGTTCGTCTTCCTTGTCTCCGACGTAGAGGAAATAGGAGGCCTTAGGGTCGCTTCCTAGCCTTTTTATGTCCTCGAGGAAGAGGTTCCCGGCCACAGAATAACCAATCGAAAAGACCCCGATTTTCGAGAATATCCCGGGCCAGGCCGCGGCGGCGTAGGCACTGATGAGGCCCCCGAATGACGAACCAGCCATGTAGGTATGCTCATAATCGGACAGGACTTTAAAACGCTGGTCGATGAAGGGCTTCAGGGTCTTGGTCAGGAAGGCGAGATACTCCTTGGCGAGGCTCTTCCCATCCCCGACGCGTGGTTCATCGTCCAAATACGGGTAGGGGCAATATTCCTGGGTCCGGTTCTTGGAACAGTCGACGGCGACCACGACCAAATCCTTGTGGAGTTTCCTCAGGGTTTTGTCGACCTCCCAGGAAGCATGGCTCCACTTGGCCTTTTTGTTGACGTTTTGCCCATCGTGCATGTAAAGGACGGGATAGGGTCCGCCCTGATGGTAGCCTTTAGGGAGATAGACCCGGATCTTCTTTGTATAGCCCAGTTCCGGAGAAAGTATTTTGTAGTGACGGACCCTAAACGGATTCATTGCCTTATCGTAACAGGTTTGGTCCTCTTTGCTATAGAATACGCAGGGAAGGAACCTTTATAGAGATTATGAAAGTAATGGCAGTCAACGCCGGCTCGAGCAGCCTCAAGTACAAGCTCTTCGAAATGCCGGAAGAAAAAGTCCTCTGCGCCGGGAACGCCGACCGGATCGGCCACAAGGATGGGATCTTCAAGATCAAATACGGGGGAAACGAGGAAAAGAAGATCCTCCCCATCCCCAACCATACGGTCGGGGTCAAGCTCATCATCGAGGCCCTTTTGGAAAAAGGCATCGTCAAGGAACTCGACGAGATCGAAGTCGTGAGCCACCGGGTCGTCCAGGGCGGCAAGTACTTCTCCCATTCGGTGGTCTTCGATGAGGAAGCCGCCAAGAAGATCGAGTCCCTGACACCTTTGGATCCCCTCCACGCCCCGGCCCACATAATCGGCTACAAGGCCTTCAAGGAAGCCTTGCCCAAGGCCCTCGAAACCGCGGTCTTCGATACCGCCTATCACCAGACAATGGAAAAGGAAGACTACCTCTTCCCCATTCCCCTTGAACTCAGCGAACTCTACGACTGCCGGCGCTATGGGGCCCACGGGACCAGCCACCACTACCTGGTCGACAAGGCCATCAAGGACTATCTCGGCGGGAAGCCCGAAGGAACCCGCATCATCTCCTGCCATATCGGTAGCGGGGCCTCTTTGGCCGCCGCCAAAGACGGCAAGTGCGTCGCCACCTCGATGGGCCTTACCCCCCTCGGCGGGGTCATGATGGGGACCCGTTCCGGGGACCTCGACCCCAGCGTCTGCAACTACCTGGCCGACTGCCTCCATAAGAGCGCTTCCGAGATCTACGACATTTTGAATAGGAAATCCGGCCTCCTTGGCGTCTCCGGGATCAGCAACGATACCCGTGACATCGAAGCCGCCGCCCTCAACGGGAACGAACGGGCTTTGCTGGCCTCGGCCCTATTTGCCAGAAGGGTCGCCGACTACATCGGCCAGTACTTCGTCCGCCTCGGCGGGGCCGACCTCATCGTCTTCAGCGCCGGGATCGGGGAGAACAGCCCCTACTACCGGGCCCTCATCCTCAAGCGGATCGAGGAAGCCCTGGGCCTAAAGATCGATTACCGGCAGAACGAAAAGATCGCCGGGGGCAAGGAAGCCCTCCTCTCCCTCCCGGGGAGCAAGATCAAGGTCGCCGTCATCCCGACCGACGAGGAAGTGATGATCGCCAGGGATGGCTACGCCATCAAGACGGGGGCCCTATGCTAAGACGCCTCGACCCCCTCATCCTCAAGTACCGCCGGCCCTACATGAAGGCCTACCATGAGTTCTACAAGGCGGTCAGGAAATACGACCGCATCGTCGTCTTCCGCCACCAAAAGCCGGACTATGACGCCATGGGGACCCAGATGGGCCTCTATACCTTCCTCAAGGACAACTTCCCCAATAAGGACATCCATTACGTCGGAGACAACCACGTCTCCTTCACTCCCCGCCTCTTCCCGGAGACCGAAAGCCTCCCGGAAAGCTATTTCCAAAAGCCCTTCCTCGCCATCGTCGTCGACGTCGGCGACCATAGCCGCATCGCCGATCCCCGTTACAAGATGGCGGAGACGGTGGTGAAGTTCGACCACCATCCCTTCAAGGAAGAGATCGGGGCCATCTCGGTTTTGGATCTCGATGCAGCCGCTGCGGCCGAGATCGTGGTCGATTGCCTGCTGTCCTTCCCCCATACCAAAATCAGCGAAGAATCGGCCAGGTACTTCTACATGGCCCTGGTCGGGGATTCGGGACGCTTCATGTACTCGTCGACCTCTCCCCATACCTTCGCCATCGCCTCGGCCCTCATCGCCACCGGGATCAAGATCAGCGACATCTACCAGAAGATGTACGAAAAGAAGATCGACGACCTCAAGGTCACGGCCTACGTCCTCAACCACTTCAGCGTCTCCCCCCATGGGGTGGCCTACTACCTCCTCGACAAGGATGTCCAGGATAAGTTCGCCATTACCTCCGAGAGAGGCAAGGAAAACGTCAACCTCTTCTCCAACATCGAGGGCATCAACGCCTGGTGTTCGATCACCGAGGATCCCAACCCCAAGGACTACTGCTGGCGGGTCTCGATCAGGAGCAAGAAGGCCGACATCTCGAAAGTGGCCGAGAAGTGGGGCGGGGGCGGCCACGCCCAGGCCTCGGGGGCCAGGATCGACGACATCAAGGATCTGGATCTCTTCATCAAGGACCTCGACGACCTCTTCGCCTAAATACAAAAAATAACAGCCGAACGGCCGTTTTTTGTTGCCCTTTTGCGGGGATATTCCCATTTGGGCCTTATATCTCGATTTACAACAAAGACTCGGCTTTCGCGAAGATTTCCTGATGGACGTAGGATCAATCTCATGGGAAAGGGCGACATGGCTGCCCTCTAGGGGACCATCGAGGCCGTCCGCCATCGAGGTGATGGCGAGGTTCTCTTCCTTGGCGATGAGGACCAGGTCCAAGGTCCCGACGTCATAGTTGTCGAAGTCATTGAAGGGCGTTGAGCCAAAGAGATAGGCACAGGCCAAAACATCGGCCAGAATGTCCTCGACCTCGGCCCTTCCGGCTTCTTCCCCGTTTGATTTGATTTTTAGAAGACTATCCTTGAAGGAGCCCGCTTCGTCTTGGACTTGTTTCTCGAGGGAAGGAGAGACCACGAGCCCCTCCAAGTTCCTTTTAAGCATCTCGGAAAACAGGGCCCTTTGAAGGGCTTCCCTCCCATCACCGCTTTGGCGGCAAACAAGGCAATCAAGAGGATGGAGTAGAAGGCATAGACCATGGCGACGACCGAAGCAATGGAAACCAGGGCCATGACGAGGCTCCGCCACCAGGGCGGGACGAACCTTTCCTTATTAGGCATACGTCCCCTCCCATCTTAGAATCCCCGTAAAGGAAACCAGGGCCCAATGGGTTTCCTCGTCGATTTCGTAGACATTGTAATAGGTCCCGCGGCTACGGTAATAGGACTGGAGCTGCCGAGGCCACGGTTGTAGGAAGTCCCGACCAGGGGCTTGGTCGCCGAAACGAAAAGCCGATACCCGTAAAACCCATAGGAATCGAGCAAGGAAGCCCCTTCGAGATAGGGTTCGTCGGGAAATAGTAGAAAGGCGGAGCCGCTATCGATGAACTCTTCGACGAAGACTTGATCATCGCTGGTCCGATATTGATAGCCCCCTTCCTCCAAAAGGGAGGCCAGGTGGCCTTCTTCATCATCGCAAAGTTCCTACTTATCGACCCGATAGTAGGCCCAGTCCTCCCCGGCCCTGAGAAAGGCTTCCATCGTCGCCCTTTCCCTTCCGAAGTTCCGGTGGTTTTCGAGGTCTATCGATTTGACGGGTTGGTCGATCCCGAAATATAAGCCGAAGATGATCCCAAGGGACAAGGCCTGAAGGAAAATGCCGAAGCAGACCATCCCGCCCACCTCAAAGACACGGTCAAGGAAGGTCGGATTTCTATTTGAGACTTGGCTTTCAATATCTAGGTTTAATGAGGGATATGGAAAAACGCGAAGTCAAAATCACGAAGGATCGCTAACGTAGCCGAGGAACAAAGGCAGTCCGTCAAGATCCCGGAGGCAATAGACAAAGGGCTGGTTGAGGTAGACGAGGTCGCCGGGCGCCGGGGCCAGGGCCCCGAAGGCCGGGACGAAGGTCAAGGAATGGGCCGTGGTCCCGTCTTCGTTTAAGGTAATGCGGTTCTTCTGACGGAAGGACGTGAGGGCGCTTTGGACAACCCCTTCCTCTTCGTAGCAGCCCGCCATGTGGTTGGACTCCGCATCGAAGGCGTTTTCCAAGCCCAGGCCCTTGAGGACATCGGTGAAATCGAGAAGCGAATCATAGGAAAACCGGGGGACGTAAAGATCGACCATCCGGGAGGTCTTTTCGACCGAGGGGGTCAGGAAATCCTTCCCGGAGAGGATTTGCTTGATATCGCCATCCTGGGTCTTGGGGACGAAATACTCGATCGCGTAGCCGGATTCGTAGTAGTCATAGAAGGAGACATAGTCCTCGTACTCGTAGTAGTCGCTGAGGATCTCATGGTTCATGAAGTCCGTCATGACCGAGGATCCGTCAAGGCGGTAGAAGGGCCTCTCCAGGGTATCGTCGGGCGAATAGGCCTTTTCCCAGCGCGACTGGAAATAAAGGGAGGATAGGATGAGGAGGGTACTGTCCTCATTTAGACCGAGCTCACCAGGGGAAACGAAGCCTTCCTGGCCGAGGGCTTTCGAGCCCCAGCTGGCCATCATGGCCTTGTCGGTGGAAGACGTGAAATCGGCTTCGTAGACTTCGGCCCGCCTGGAGGTCGCTTCCTCAACGAAGGTCGGAGCGGCCCCAAGCCGCGCATCGACGAAGGCGGCCTGACGCATCTGAACCGTGCTTTCACCCCGCTCCCCGCCTTTGGAAAGGTAGAAGTTATTGCTAAGGGCCTTGGCAACCTCAGTTTCTCTTTCTTCCTCTCCGCCAAGAAGGGCGTCGAACTGGGCGGCGGTGGAGGTGTCCCCCGCGGTTACCGCGAGGGAAGCCAAGTCGAGGGCGGCATAGGCCGAAAGGGGCGAGAAGACGATATTTTCTTCAGGATCTAGTCCAAAGAAGAGGTCCTCGCCCAAGGAAAGGGTATGGGAAGCAAATGAGGGTGAGACCTTTTGGTAACCATTGTCCTCCCGGTACTCGATTTCGTTGAGGGCCCTAAAGGTCTTCGACTGGGCCAGTTCGACCTCCTGGAGGCTGAAACGGGCCTCGTTGGAACGGACCGAATCCTTGATCCGGATCGAGGCGATGAGGAAGGCCCCGATGGGGATGACGATGACGGCGACGAGAAGACAGGAAACCGCGGTCAAAACGTAACGTCCGGCCCTGAATGGATTGAAATATCCGGGCTTTTTATCTTTCTTCTGCGGGGATATTCCGGAATCCTGGCAGAAAGCCTCGTAATCACTAGAGGGACGATAGACGCGCTCATACTCGTCTCTTAGACGCTTACCGAGTTTCATCTTTTTCTCCTTTCAGGATCTTCTTGGCCTTTACTAGGGCCCGGTGGTAGAGGGCCCTGGCCGCCCCTTCCTTCATTTGGAGGAAGAAGGCGATGTCGCGGAAGGAATAGCCGGCTCCGGCCCTTAGCAGGAGGGCGTCGTACTCCTTTTCCAACAGCGAGGGCTTGAGGCGTTCGAAGAGGCCGCTTTCGTAGGTCTCCTCGCCATCACCAGGCTCGCTCTCCCCTAGTTCTGTTTCCCTCTTCCTAACCATCAGGCGGTTGAGTGAGAGGTTACGGCAGACGGTGCAGAGGAAGGAGACGAATTCCCGGGGGCCCTTGAAGTCCGCGGCCTTCTTCT
Organism: uncultured Bacilli bacterium; assembly: GCA_944363565.1. GTDB lineage: Bacteria > Bacillota_I > Bacilli_A > RFN20 > CAG-826 > UBA4951. The sequence continues at coordinate 249,269 of CALVUI010000001.1, read as the reverse complement.
CGAAGCTTTTTAGGAAGGTTTCCTGGACCGCGTCTTCCGCTTCTTCTTTGACCTTGAGAAGGCCATAGGCCACATGATAAAGAAGGCGGTAGTAATGTTCGTAGACGTAGTGGACGAGCCCTTCGTCCTTTTGGAAATAGAGGCGGAGGGCCCTTTTGTCGAGTTCCATCAAGTTTCCTCTTTCCATAAATATAAACAAAGTAGCCGGGGAATACGCACGCGGGAGTGGTCGAAATTTCCTTTTCCTTGGGTTTTACGGAAACAAAAAGAAAAAGGGCCCATTTGGGCCCTAGGGATGGGGAGGTAAACCTTGGTTGTTTGGAATAGCAAGTTCGCCTTATTCGAGGCTGAACTGGCTATTGTAGAGGGAGGCGTAGAAACCATTTTTCGCGAGGAGCGATTCGTGGGTCCCCTGCTCGACGACGTTCCCGTGGTCGAGGACCAAGATGAGGTCGGCGTCCTTGATGGTGGAGAGCCGGTGGGCGATGACGAAGGAAGTCCGACCGACCGTCAGGCGGTCCATCGCTTCCTGGATCAGTTCCTCTGTCCTTGTATCGACGTTGCTGGTGGCTTCGTCGAGGATCAGCATCGAGGCATTGTCGATCATGGCCCGGGCAATGGTCAGCAACTGCTTCTGGCCCCCGGAGATCGAGCTTTCGTCCTCGATGACGTAATCGAGGCCACCGGGCAGGGTATCGACGAAGTGCAGAAGATTGCTTTCCTTGAGGACCTCGCGGATCTTCTCGTCGCTGACCCTTTCCTTGCCATACGTGATGTTGTCGCGGATCGTCCCTTCGAAGACCCAGGTGTCCTGGAGGACCATACCGAAGAGGTCGCGGACTTCGCTCCGCCTCATCTTGGCGGTGTCGACGCCATCGATGGTGATCTTTCCCGACCAGATGTCGTAGAAACGCATCAAGAGGTTGACGATCGTCGTCTTGCCGGCCCCGGTCGGGCCGACGATGGCGACCTTCATTCCCGGCTCGATCTTGGCGCTGAAGCCATGGACGATCGGGGTTCCCTCGTCATAGCCGAAGACCACGTCCTTGAACTCGACCGCGCCCTTGACCGGCTTGGATTTCTCCCCGGTGAAGTAAAGCGGCAAGTGGGAATCGTCTTCGACTTCCTTTTCGTCGAGGAGGGCGAAGACCCGTTCGGCGCTGGCGCCGGCCATCTGGAAGGTATTTAAGACCTGGCCGAGTTGGGTGAGGGGGCTTTGGAAGAGGTTGGCGTAGACCAAGAAGGCGGTGATGGTCCCGAAGGTGACCCCGGCAAAGCCGGTCCCCATCAGGAGCCCGCCGACGATACAGACGGCGGCATAGGCCAGATAGGAGATGAAGGAGTTGACCGGCTGCATGAGGCCGCCGAAGATCTGGGCCGAGAACATGACCTTGTTGAGGGCCTGGTTCTTCTTCTCGAAGGCCTCGCCCATCTTCTTTTCGGCCCTAAAGGCCTTGATGACCATCTGACCCGAGAACTGCTCTTCGACCACGGCGTTGACTTCGCCGAGAAGCTCTTGGCGCTTGCGGAAACGCGGCATGGCGAGTTTGGTGACCATCAAGAGGAAGAGGATCATGAGGGGCAAAGTCGCCACCACCGTCAGGGCCATGGGCCAGGAGGTGGCGAACATGGCGATCAAGACCCCTAGCAACATGAGGACGGAGTTGAGGGCCATCCCGGCCCCCTGGTGGAGGGAGCTCCCGACCTGGTCGACGTCGTTGGTGAGGACCGAAAGGGTGTCCCCGAACTGCCGGGCGTCGAGGTACTTGAGGGGGAGGCGGTTGATCTTCTCGGAGATGGCCTTACGGAGGTCACGGGCATAAAGCTGGCTGACCCGGGTGAAGAGGAAGTTCCCGATGAAGTTGAAGACGAAGGAGGCGAAATAGAAGCTGGCCAGGACGATGCCGTTATTGAAGATGATGGTCAGGTCGATGCTCGAAGTGGCGGCCCCTCTGGTGATCTCGTCGGTGAGGTCGGAGAGGAAGGAAGGAGCCAAGAGGGCGATGATGACCGAGCCGATCGAGAGGACGAAGGCGCCCACGATTTGCCAGAGATAAGGCTTCAGTTCCTTAAAAAGCTTCAACAGAGGCTTGAACGTCGATTGTTTCATAGTCCAAGTTCCTCCTTCGAAAGCTGGCTGAGGGCGATTTCACGGTAAAGGGGGCAATTCTGCAAGAGTTCCTTGTGGGTCCCGACCCCGACGGCCTTCCCCTCCTTGAGGACGACGATGGTATCGGCGTCCATGATGGTCCCGATCCGCTGGGCCACGATCAGCTTGGTGGCCTCCTTTTCCTCGCGAGCGAGGTTTTCCCTCACCATCCTATCGGTCTTGAAGTCGAGGGCCGAGAAGGAGTCGTCGAAGACGTAGATCTCGGGGTGGAGGGCGACGGCCCGGGCGATGCAAAGCCTTTGCTTTTGGCCCCCGGAGACGTTTTTGCCCCCTTGGACGATCTGGGCCTCGAGGCCCCCTTCCATGTCCTTGACGAAGTCGGAGCCGGAAATGTCGAGGGCCCGTTGGCACTCACCGTCGTTGAGGGGCCTGTCCTGACCCAGTCCGACGTTTTCCCGGACCGTCCCCTTGAAGAGGAAACCCTTCTGGGGGACGTAGCCGAATAATCCGCGTAGGGTCGACTGTTTCATGTCCTTGACGTTGACCCCGTCGACCAGCACTTCCCCGTCGGTTACGTCATAGAGGCGGAAGGCGAGGTTGACAAGGGACGACTTACCGGAACCGGTCGGCCCGATGAAGGCCACGGTGTCGCCCTGCTTGGCCTTGAAGGAAATGTGCTCCAAGACGTATTCGGCGGCGTCGGGATAACGGAAGCTGACGTCCTTGAATTCGACGGTCCCCTTTTCCTTGGGCAATGTCTCGCGGACCGGATCGAGGATCGAGGACTCGGCCTCGAGGACCTCGTTGATACGCTTGGCGCTGACCTCGGCCCGGGGCCAGAGGACGAAGAGCATGAGGAGCATCATGAAGCTCATGATGATCTGGCTCCCCAGCATCATGAAGGCGGTGACGGTAGCGTAATCAATGGTGCCCTGGTTGATGAGGAGGGCCCCGATCCAATAGATGGCTAGGGTGAGGCCGTTCATCACTAGGGACATGGCCGGCGACATCAGGGCCATGACCTCGCCGGTGAAGAGGTTGGCTTTGGTCAAAGCCTCATTGGCCTTGAGGCTTTTTTCTTCCTGGTATTCCTCGGCGTTGTAGGCGTGGACGACCCTAATGCCGGTGAGGTTTTCCCTCGTCACCCCGTTGAGGCGGTCAATCAGCTTCTGCATCAATTTGAAGCGCGGCATGACCAGTAACATGATGGCGATGACGAAGACCAAAAGGACGACGATGGCGACCGCGGTGGCGAAGGTAAGCTCGAGGCTCGAGGCCTGGATCTTGACGATGGCCCAGATGGCGGTGATGGGGGCGGCCAGGATCATGCGGATCAGCATGATGTTGGCGATTTGGACCTGCTGGATGTCGTTGGTGGTCCTGGTAATGAGTGAAGCCGTCGAGAAGGCGTTGGTCTCCGCAAGCGAGAAGGAGGCGCACTTCCTGGTCAGTTCGGTCCTGAGGTTGGTGGCCTGGTCGGCGGCGATCTTCGAGGCCAAGACGGAAATGAGGGCCTGGACGGCGGCGATCGAGACCGCCATCAGGACGATCATGCCCCCGTTCCACCAGATGTCGTTGATGGAGGCGACGGCCACCTTGTAGAGCATCGGCCCGACTTCGGGCCCGAGGAGGCCGGTCGCGCCTTCGAGTCCCAGCCTGCCGATGGCTTCGAGGCCACCGAAGGAATTGACGATCTTTAGGACCTCCTCACCCATCTCGGCCGGGTTGTTGTGGTAATTGAGATAGGTGATGGCCGAGATGATGCCCGAGACGTAATCGGTCATCGTCATCGTGCAGTAAACCTGAAGGATGGTAAAGCCGAGGATCAGGAACAAAAGGAAATAGTCGAGGCCGCTCAGCCTTTTATATAGCTTGAACATCTTTCTCTCCTTTCTTTCCGTAGTCGCAGATCTTCTTAAGGATCCGTAGCAGTTCCATGGCATCGTGTTCGCCAAGGCAAGCGAAGAGGCGCTTTCCGGCCTCGTCGATCCTTTCCTTGGCCTTGAGGCAGAAGTCCCTTCCCTCACGGGTGAGGATAATTAGCCTCCTCCTCCGATCCAAGGGATCTTGGGCCACCGCCACGAAGCCCTTTTCGTAAAGGCGCTTCAGGATGTTGGCGACCCGGTTGGAGGTAAAGCCGAGTTCCTGAGCGATTTCCCCAGGCGTGATGCCCCTTTCGTTGAACCAGAGGACATAGAGGACGGCCCCGGCTCCCCGCCCCATTTCCTCCCCGAAAAGGGCCATCGGGCCCGGGGGGATTTCATGGATGACGGCCGCCAGTTCCTCGGCGAAGGTCACCGTAAGGTCGGTTTGGTTTTCGATAGTATTGTTCACGCCGTGAGTATATACTCTGCAACGAAGGGTTTGTAAAGGGAAAACGTGAAGAATCGTAATCGACAAAACGCGGACACTTGTCTACTTACTAGACACTTGTCCAAAATTCTTCTTGATAACTGCCGGAAATTTTCTTTAATAGAGACGATATGAGTTACGTCGAAGCCAAAAATGCCACCCGTTACTTCGGGAACAACGAAACCTTGGTCAAGGCCGTCGACGGAATGTCATTCTCCTTGGAAGAGGGGACCTTTGCGGTTATTTTGGGGCCTTCGGGCGCCGGAAAGACCACTTTACTTAACCTCCTGGGCGGGATGGACTCCCTGACCGGGGGCGACCTTTTCGTCGGCGGCCTTGATTTGGCCGGCCTTTCGAAGAAGGAACTGACCCTCTACCGCCGGCGCGACGTCGGCTTCGTCTTCCAGTTCTACAACCTCATGCCCAACCTCACAGCCCGGGAAAACGTCGAACTGGCGACCGAAATCTGCCCCGATGCCCTCGACATCGATAAGACCCTGGCTTCCGTCGGCCTCGCCGAAAGAAGCAAGAACTTCCCGGCCCAGCTTAGCGGCGGCGAGCAGCAACGGGTCTCAATCGCCCGGGCCATCGCCAAAAATCCGAAGATCATGCTCTGCGACGAACCGACCGGGGCCCTCGACTACAAGACCGGGAAATTGGTTTTGTCGCTCCTTGGATCCATTGCCCGCGAACAGAAGAAGACCGTCATCGTCGTCACCCACAACGCCGCCATCGCCGAGATGGCGGACCGCGTCATCCGAGTCAAGAACGGGAAAATCGAGGACGACTATACAAACCCGAGCCCGAAACCGGCCGAAGAACTCGAATGGTGAAGATGCGGAAGGCTTTCTACAAATCGGTCTTTTCCCTCTATAAGAAGGAATGGGCCCGCCTTTTGCTTTTGATCGGCATCAACCTCGTCGGGGTCGGGGTCATGTCGGGCCTCGGTCCGGCCGACCAGGTCCTCGTTGCCTCCTATGGGGAGAAACTGAGGGCCGCCAACGCCCCCGACATCATCGCCGTGTCGACTTCGGGCCACATCGACGAGGAAACACTATCTTCCCTCAAGGACGTCAAAGACATCAGTGCCTACGAAGCCTATTTCACCCTCCCCTACGAAGACGAGAACGGGGACTACTACCAGTATTACGTCTACGATTTTGCTAGCGATCGCATCGGCCTTCCGGCCTTGAAGGAAGGGCGCTACCCCGAAAAGGAAGGCGAGGTCCTGGTCGAAAAGCCGGGCAATACGATGGACGAGTACCAAATCGGGGAAGTCATCCACATCGACCTTTCGATCACCTCGACCCAAACCATCAAGATCGGGGACTTCAGCTTCGACGCCACCATCAGGATGGCCAAGGAAGGCGACTTCACGGTGACCGGGATCGCCGACAATGCCATGTACGGCGACCTCAACAACTTCCCCTCTTTGCTCAACCCCGAGGTCAACATGAAGGGGATCTTCTACTTCCCGCCTTCCTTTAGGGACGTCGACCTATTTTTCAAGGTCCCGGAACTCTTGCCCGGCATCGGCGGCCAGGAAATCCCCCTTGACGGTTTCATCGACCAAGACCTCCCCGATACCGCCATCGCCATCAGGACCGAAAGCCTCGACGGCTATCAATTCACCGATGCGGGATACAAGGCGGAAATCGGGAAGATCAAGGACCGCCTCTCAAGCGTCCTCGGACCCGATTACGAGTTTTTGACCTTCGAGGAAAACGCCGGGGCCTACGCCGTCGAGGTCTATGCCCAGAAGGTCATGGCCCTCTCCTACATCCTCTCGGTCTTCTTCATGGCCATCGTCGCCCTCGTCATCGCCTCGACTTTGATGCGCCTCGTCGAAGAAGAAAGGCCCCTCATCGCCTGCTACCGTTCAATCGGCATCGATTCGGCCCATATCGCCGGCAAATATGCCTCTTTTGCGTTGATTTCCATCATCGCAGGGGCATTGTTAGGCTACTTCATCATCGGGGAAGCGGTCCTCGCCGTCATCTACACCGCCTTCTCGACCTCCTTCTCGATGCCGGCCATGACCGTCATCCGCTCTCCGGTCTTCGGGATCGTGGCCACCATCGTCACCTGTTTGGTGGCCATGCTTTCGACCGCCCTCGTCCTCTATAAGTCGATGAAGGAAAACCCGGCTTCGCTTCTTTTGCCCAAGGCACCCAAACCCGGCCGTAAGATCCTTTTGGAGAGGGTCAAGCCGATCTGGAAGCGCCTCTCCTTCAAGATGAAGTCGATGTTCCGCAATCTCTTCCGAGCGCCGCTTAGGAGTGCCCTCACCCTCATCGCCGTCACCGGCTCGACCATGCTTCTATTCACCGGCTTTGGGATCCTCGATGCCTCCTTGTTCGGCGATACTCCCAATGCCGAGATCATCTCCTTCGTGGCCCTCGTGGTCGTCGTCATCGCCGGCCTCCTCTCGGTTTTGGTCCTTACAACCATCACCAACATCTCGGTCAGCGAAAAGAACCGGGAAATCGCCACCCTCATGGTTTTGGGTTACCGCGACGACGAAGTGGCCCTCTACGTCTATCGGGAAATCGACTTCTTGGCCATCGTCGGCATCATCCTCGGCCTCCCGGTCGGGATCTTCTTCTGCCTCTTCATCTTCAGCTACGTCGATTTCGGGAAGCTCTCCGACATCCAATGGTGGAGCTATCTCCTGACCCCGATCCTCGAGATCCTCATGATGATCGTATCCAATCTCATCATGCTTCCCAAGATCAAGCGGACCGACATGAACGGTTCCCTCAAAGCCGTCGAATAGCCAAAGGGAACCCCTTTGGGGTTATAATGGCGGGGTGAGTTATTTTCCCCTCCGTTACCGCAGTGCCTATTCCTTCCTTCTCAGCGCCCTCATGCCGGAAAAAGCGGCCCATGCCGCCAAGCTCCTCGGCTATCAAGCCCTCGGCATTTCCGATCCCAAAACCCTTTCGGGCTATGCCCCCTTCTACCATGCCTGCAAGAAGGAGGGGATCAGGCCCATCTTCGGTTACGAGACCGAGACCGACCTCGGGCCCTTTGCCTTCTATGTCCTCGATGAGGAAGGATATCGGAACCTTCTAAACATCTATGCCCTCGAGACCGAGGAAGGACCCCTGCCATCCAAGGAAGTGATGGGGCACGCGAAGGGTTTGGCCGCCATCTACCGGGGCCAGGATTCGCGTTTCCGCAAGGACGGCTTTGCCTACGAGGAGGACTTTTTCCTCAAACTCTCCCGTTTCATGTCCGCCTTCCCCCTTGGCTACATCGGCATTCCCTACCTCCCCAAAGAAACCGAATACGTGGAAAGACTCAGGGAAATGGCCGGCCAACGCGGCTACAAGGCCATCGCCTTCGACCTGGTCGCCTATCAGAAAAGCCAGGACCGCGAGGCCCTTTCCATCCTCGAGGCCATCGATAGGGAAACCCATCTCGACCCCGAACGTCCCCCCGAAAGCGGGGACGACTGCTTTCTAAGCCAAGAGGAAGTCGCTTCCTATTTCAAGAAAGAGGAAATCCTCGCCCTCGATGAGCTGGCCACCCACATCGACTTCGAATACCTCCGGAAAAGGGGGAAGCTTTTGAGTTACCCCTTGGAAGGCGGTCTGACCCCGGAAGAGGCCTTGAGGAACCTCTCCTTCAAAGGCCTCAAAAGGAAGAATCCCGATTACGGGGAAGAATATGAAAAGCGCCTCGACTACGAGCTCTCGGTCATCGAAAAGATGGGCTATAGCGACTACTTCCTCATCGTCGCCGATTACGTCGGCTACGCCAAAAACCATGGGATCTCCGTCGGCCCGGGCAGAGGCAGCGCCGGCGGGAGCCTCGTGGCCTATAGTCTCAACATCACCGCCATCGATCCCTTGCGTTACGACCTCCTCTTCGAACGTTTCCTCAATCCCGACCGCACCTCGATGCCGGACATCGACGTCGACTTTTCCGATGTAAGGCGCGACGAAGTCATCGCCTATCTGGCCCATCGTTACGGTAAGGAAAGGGTGGCCCGGGTTTTGACCACCTCGACCATCGGGCCTAGGCAATCACTCCACGATATCGGAAGGGTCTATGGCTATAGTGACCGCGACGTCTCCTTGCTCTCCAAAAACCTAGATGAACGGCAGAGCCTCAGGGAAAATTACCGCAAAAACCCCTCCTTCAAGCAAATTATCGATTCCGATCCCTACTATCAGAAGTTCGTGGCCCTCGCCAGCAAGATCGAAGGCCTCCCCCGCCAGGCCGGCCTCCACGCCGCCGGGGTCATCGTCGACCAGAATCCCCTGGCCACTTCTTTGCCCCTCAAATACGAGGACGGGGTCGGGGCGGTCGCCTGCCTCGAAAAGGACTACCTCGAGGAACAGGGATTTTTGAAGATGGACATCTTGGGGCTCAGGAACCTTTCGATGATCGACCTTTGCCTCCGCCTCTATGAGAGGAGGACCGGCCGCAAGATCAGCCAGGAGCAGATTCCCTACGACGACGAGAAGGCCATCTCCGCCATCGCCGACTACGGGACGGCGGGCCTCTTCCAACTCGAAAGCCAAGGGATGACCAAGACCCTCAAGGAACTTAGGCCCCGCAATCTCCCGGAACTCTCGGCCCTCATCGCCCTCTATCGTCCGGGCCCGATGCAACAAATCCCCCACTTCATCGCGAGGAAAAACGGGAAAGAAAGGGTGGTCTATCCTTCCAAGGCCCTTGAAGGGGCCCTCAAGGAAACCTACGGCATCATCGTCTACCAGGAACAGGTCATGCGGATCGCCATCGACTACTCCTCCTTCTCGGGAGGTCAGGCCGACCTCTTCCGAAGGGCCATCAGCAAGAAGGACGCCAAGTCCCTCTCTTCCCTCGAAGCCGCCTTCTATGAAGGGGCAAGGAAAAACGGCCATCCCGAAAAAGAAATCAAGGAGGTCTATGACCTCATCGCCCGCTTCGCCTCCTATGGCTTCGGCAAGGGCCACGCCTATTGCTACGCCGCCCTCACCGGCCGCATGGCCTTTTTGAAGCAGAAGATGCCGGGCGAATTCTACGCCGCGGTCATGTCGGCCTATAGCCTCAAGGACCCGAAGTTCAAGGCGGCCCAGAAGGAGGCTCGCTCCCGCGGTTACCGCCTCCACTGCCCCGACATCAACGCCTCGGTTTCTTCGATCATTCCTAGGGGAAACGACTTGATCCTCCCCCTTTCCTACATCAATTCCCTGGGTGGGAACCTCGCCAATGCCTTGATCGAGGAAAGGGAAACGGGCGGGCCCTACAAGGACATCTTCGACTTGGCCCTCAGGGGTAGACGGTACGGCCTCAAACTAGTGAGCCTCGTCCGCCTCATCGACGCCGGGGCCTTGGATTGCTTCGGGGAAACAAGGGCCACCCTCAGGGGGGCCGCCCCGGCGGCCGACTCCTACAGCGAGGTCATGCTCGGGCCCGACGGGGACGGGCAGATGCTCGACCTCGCCATCGAAAAGCCCTACCTCGAAAGACGGGAGGAAGACCGGGAAACCGCCAACCGCGAGGAACGGGCCGCCCTCGGGGCCCTCATTTCCTCCTCCTTCCTCTTGCCCTACAAGAAAGACATCCTCGAAAGCAGGGCCCGGCCCCTCTCCGACCTTCCTTCGAGGGGAAACTTCGTCACCTGCGGCCTCGTGACCGACCTCAGGGCCATCATGACCAAGAAGGGAAGCCAGATGGCCTTCCTCGAGGTCGAGGACGACGACGGGGAAGCCTCCTTCACCTTGTTCTCGGAAAACTATATGCGCTACCGGCACCTCCTAAGGCCCGGCACCCCCATCCTCATCGAAGGGACAGGCCAGGTCTACAACGGCCGCCAAAGCTATCTCATAAACGCCATCAGGGAGCTCAAACATGACTAAATTCATCATCGTCGACGGAAATTCCTTGCTCTTCCGTAGCTACTACGCCACGGCCTATGCCTCGCCTTCCCTCATGCAGACCAGCTACGGCCTTCCGACCAACGCCGTTTTTGCCTTTGGGAACATGATGGCCAAGATCCTCTCTTCCATCAAGGAAGGGGACGGCCTCTTCGTCGGCTTCGACGCCGACGGGGAAACCTTCCGGAAAGCCGAGTTTTCCTCCTACAAGGCCAACCGGAAACCGACCCCGGAAGCCCTGGTCCACCAGTTTGCCCCGGCCAGGGAATTGCTCGATGCCCTCGGCATCATCCATTACGAGGAACACGGGATCGAAGCCGACGACATCTGCGGGACCCTGGCCAAGAAGGCGGCGGCCGAAGGCTATGAGGTCAAGGTCTACACCTCGGACCGCGACTACCTCCAACTGGTCGATGAACACATCAGCGTCGAACTTCTCAAAACCGGCCTCAGCGACACCGAGACCGTGACTCCGAATAACATCGTGGAGAAATTCGGCTTCACTCCCCTCCAGACCATCGACTACAAGGCCCTCCGGGGCGATACCAGCGACAACCTCCCGGGGATCCCGGGGGTCGGGGAAAAGACGGCGGTCAAATTGCTCCAGCAATACGGGACCTTCGATAACATTTTGGAACACGCCGACGAGATCAAGGGGAAACTCGGGGAAAACATCAGGAACAACGCCGAGATGGGGAAAGAATGCTACCGCCTGGCTACCATCATCACCGATGCCGCCCTCCCCTTTGGGCCCAGCCGCTGCCTCTACCACGGCTATCTGAGCGGGGCCGCCAAGGCCTACGCCGACAAGTACGAACTAAAGACCCTCCTTCAGAAACTCCCGGCCTCTCTTGCCATCGGGAGCAACGAACCGGAAGCCTTGGAACAAAGGAAGGAAATCGCCGATACTTCGAAGAAAGAAATCGCCCTCTTCCTCGAATTCAAGGGCGGGGCCTACCACAAGGAAGAACCCGCCTACGTCGGGATCTACGACGGAGAAAGGGGTTACTTCATGGAAACCCCCGACTTCCTCAAGGATCCCAAACTAAAGGAATTCCTTTCGAATAAGGAAATCATCACCTTCGATAGCAAGGCCTTGACCTATTATCTTCGCAAAAAGGGCCTCGATCTTCCCAAAATCAAGGACGATATCCTCCTAGCGACCTACATCCTCGACTCGGCGACCAAGAGCGACTCCCAAAGCATCTACGCCCATTATGGGGAGATCCTCCCGGATGAGCCGGGCAAGAGGGAGGCCAAGGCCGCCTTCCTGCTTCCCATTTTGGCCAACAAGGCCGTCGACGAGCTCGAATCCTCCTCTTCCATCAAGGTCTATCGGGAAATCGAACTCCCCCTCGCCCTCCTCCTATCGGAGATGGAAAGGAAAGGCTTCCCGGCCAGTAGAGAGGAAATCCTCGCCCTGGGAGAGGAAGCCAAGGCCAAACGCGATCGGTACGCCGCCAAAATCAAGGGGACCTTGGGTGACACCAACCCCAATTCCCCACGTCAGCTCCAAGAAGCCCTCTTCGGGGAAAACGGCCTCTTCCCCAAGAAGGCCAAGGGAACCGGAAGCGAGGTCCTCAATCGCTTTACCTCACTCCACCCGGTCTTTTCTGAGATCCTCGGTTACCGGAAGTACGCCAAACTCTATTCGACTTATGTCGAAGGCCTCCTTCCCTACATCGACGAAGACGGGATGGTTAGGACCTACTTCAACCAGGCCATGACCGCGACCGGGCGCCTCTCCTCCTCTTCCCCCAACCTCCAGAACCTCTCGGGGAAGGACGAGGAAGGAGCCAAACTAAGGGAGGCCTTCCATTATGAAGACGGGCGGCTTCTATTAAGCCTCGACTACTCGCAGATCGAACTCAGGGTCCTAGCCGCCCTCAGCGGTTCGAAGGCCTACCAAGAAGTCTTTGCAAACGGACGCGACATCCACGCCGAAACGGCAAGGAGGATCTACGGCAAGGAAGAGGTCGACCATGATTTGCGACGCAAGGCCAAGGCCGTCAACTTCGCCATCATCTACGGATCGACCGTCTATGGTTTGAGCGAGCAGATTAACGGCAGCCTCGAAGAAGCCCAAAACCTCATCAACGGTTTCTACAGTACCTACCCGGAGATCAAGGAATACCTCGAGAAGATCGTGAAGGATGCGACCTCCAAGGGCTTCGTGACCACCTTGACCGGGAGGAGGCGTTACCTCAGCGACCTCAACTCCCCAAATTACATAAAGCGGGAAGCGGCCAGGCGGGCTGCCTTAAATGCCCCCATCCAAGGAAGCGCCGCCGATCTCCTCAAGATGGCGATGCTAAAATGCCGCGACCTCATTAAAGAGCATGGCGACAAGATCAAGATGGTTTTGACCGTCCATGACGAAATCATCTTCGCGGGAACCAAAGAAGACCTCGAGGAGATGCTGCCTTTACTAAAGGACACGATGGAAAACGTCTTGCCCCTCGGGGTGCCCCTCAAGGTCGAAGGGAAGATCGGCGAAAACTACTTCGCCAGCAAGGAGTGATATGCCAGAACTACCGGAAGTCGAAACGGTCCGCCGTTACTTAGAGCCGCGGATCAAGGGCCAAAGTGTCCTCGCCCTGCACATCTACCGAAGCAAGAACTTCGAAGGGGATGTCGGGAAATACCAAGGACTGGTCGGCAAAAAGATCGAGGGATTGGACCGCCATGGGAAGTTCCTCGTCTTCCTTTTCGAAGGCGAAAATGTCCTTTTGAGCCACCTCAGGATGGAAGGGAAATGGTTTTTGATAAGCAAAGACGAACCGGTGGCGAAACACGACATCTGCCGCTTCGTCCTAAGCGGAAACCAGGATCTTGTCTACAACGACACCCGGAAATTCGGCTTCTTGGCCCTCCGTGACAAAGCCAATTACGTAAACGAAGCCCCGATTTCCGCCCTTGGGAAGGAACCCTGGGCCATGGAAGGAAAGGAACTATACGCCCTCCTCCAAAAGAAAAAGACCAAGCCGGTCAAGGAAGCCATCATGGACCAGACCCTGATGGCGGGACTAGGGAACATCTATGCCGATGAGGTCCTCTTCGCTTCCCTCGTCAATCCCCGGACCCCTTCCGTGGAAATCACCGAGGAACAAGCGGAGAAGATCGTCCTCGAAAGCCGGCGGATTCTCGACCTCGCCATCGAATACGGGGGTTCGACCGTCCATAGCTACGCCTTCGCCCAGGGGGAAAAGGGCCATATGCAGACCTTCCTCCAGGTCTATGGGAAGGAAGGCGGATACTGCAAAAGGTGCGGGGCGCCCTTAAGGAAGATCACGGTCGGGGGCCGGGGCACGACCTATTGCCCCTTCTGCCAAAAAGAACCCAACCGCCCCCTGGTCTACGCGGTCACCGGCCCCATCGCCAGTGGGAAGTCCAGCGTTGTACAAATCCTAATAGACAAGGGATACTCGGCTTTTTCCGCCGACCAAACGGTAGGGAAACTCTATGAGGGTCCCGCCGTTGCCTCCTCTTTAAGCAAGGCCCTCGGCCAAAACGTCGCCGATAAGAACGGCCAGGTCGACCGGAAGGTCCTTCTGAGCCTCATGAAAGACGGCGTAACCAAGGCCAAGGTCGAAGAGGTCGTCCATCCCTTGGTCTATGAACGTTTCCTCTCCTTCCTAAAGTCGAAGAGGGACGGACGGGTCATCATCGAAATCCCCCTCTTCGCCCATTCGCCCTACGAAGACGAGACCGATTTCTTGATCTACATTGGGGCCGACGAAAAGACCCGGGAAAGACGACTCCTCGACCGCAATGTCGATCCCAAAGCCTATCTCGAATTGGCCAAAGGCTATCCCGCGGCTTACCTAAGGAAAAAAGCCTCCCTCGTCCTCGACGGGTCGAAGGGGCTTTCGGAACTAGAGAAGCAAATCGCCGAGTGCCCCTACCTCTGAGAGGCCAAAGAGGCGACGCTGCGGCTGAGGCTGATTTCCGCGGCCGAGTCGGCGATGAGGTTTTGGAAGTGAAGGCCCTTGGCCCTCGGGCCCTTCCCGGCATAGATCGAGGAAACTTCTTCGAGGGGGTAGTCGCTGGTGAAGACCGTCAGTTTTCCTTTTTCCTTCCTTCCGCCCAGAAGGGGTACATAGAAGGCATCGCGCAGGATGTCGGTGATGTATTCGCTCCCGAAATCGTCGAGGCAGAGGACCTCGATGGCACTCAAGCGCCTCAGGATGGCCTCGAATTCGCCGCGGTTCGAAAAATACAAGGAACTGAATTCCCCCATCCGCCTGGGACAGGAAACGAAGGCCGCGGTCTTGTCCTGCCTAAGGACCACCGAGTTCAGGAAGGCGGCCGCGAGATACGTACGGCCGCTGCCTCCTTGACCGCTTAGGTAGACGAAGGGCTGGCCCTTCCCGGATAGGCCCTCGGTCAGGGCCTTGAGGAGCTTCCGCCTCCCCGGGGCCTTCCATTCCTCGGCTCCGAGGTCGGCGTGTCGGTATTCCTCCCCGTAGTCGCGGTAGAGGAAGCGAGAAGACAAAGAGGATTCCTGGGCCGCCAAGGGGCAGGGGCCGAGGGTCCGTTCCAAATAACCCGAGGGGGCCAAATAGAAATCGAGGTCATAGCCGGGGTTGTCCTTGGGGCAATTCTCCAAACCCGGGCAATTGAGGCAGGTTTTGCGGTCTTCCATGTAGGAAATGATCTTCCCGAGGTTGTCCTTGACCTGGCGGACCGTGAGGCCGAGGGACTTGATCCAGGCTAGGGTCGCCTTGTCTTCCTTGATTTGCCGGAGATACTCCTCTTCCCCGAGGTTTTCCCCGCTTTCGAAGGCACTGAGATCGTATTTTTCCAAACTTTTCATTTCTTCTTGCCGAGGCTATCGATGAGGGCGGAGACGTCGATCTCCTCCTCGTCTTCCTCTTCCTCCTTGCTTTCCGTCTTCGGGGCGGCGGTCTCATAGGAAACCTCGACCGCCTTCTCTCCTTTTTTCTTCTTCGAGCGGTGGGCGACTTCCGCTAGGTAATCGAGGACCCCGTCGGCCCCCTTGACATCGAGCCTCACCAGGGTGGCGGCCACCTTTTCGACGTAATTGGTGGGCAGAGCCCCGTCCTTGGTGTAGATGGTGTAATAGACGAGGGCGTTGATTTCCTCGTCCCTCAAGCCCATTTCCCGGAGGCTTTGGATGAGTTTCGTGTCACTATAGGCCGGTTTGTTGCCTTTTTGCAGGGATTTCAGATATTCTTCGGCCGTCATGTCTTTCATCTTCGAGAGGATATCGAGACCCTTTTTGGGCGCGTCCTTCTTCCTGAGATGGCTATAGGAAGCCTCGGCCTTGGCCTCTTCCAAAAGGGAAGCGAAATCGACCCGGCTCCCCAAGGGGGCGTTTTTGTCGAGGTGCTTGGCCACGAGGTCGGCAAAGCTTTCTTCGCTCAGGGGATAGAGGCGCACCACCTTCTCTTCGAGGCGGCGGATTTCCTTTTCCGAAAGGAGGGGGAATTCGATTCCGTCTTCCTCCAGACGCGTCCTGAAGGCCGCCCGTGAGAAGAGGGGGCTCTCCTTCTTGGAATCTGGAACGGCGAGGAGTTCCTCCTCCCCTTCCTCATAGGAGGCGGTTACTTCTAGATAACCGTGGTCCAAGACCTTTTCCTTGACGAGGTCGAAATAGGGCTTCAGGGCCTTCAGACGCCCCTTCCTTTTGGCCGTTTCCAAAAACAAAGGATCGACGAGCAAGGAGGCAAGGTCCTGGTTGGGTGAAAGGACCAAGCAATAGATATCGGATTGTTCGACATGGGGTCCCTTGTAGACCCGGACCAATCCCGCGAGTTCGAGGTCCTCGAGACTACTCGAGAACTGGAGGGGCTGGAGGCCGCTTTCTTCGTAGGTAAGGGCGAAGCTCCGGTTCCGATCCTTCGGCAGGGCCGATAGATAAAGGTAGAGGCCGGTCGGCTGGGGCCCGAGGACGAGGACGATGGCCCTTAGGGAAAGGGGATCGCCATAGGGAAGGGCGGCCTTGACGGCGTAGATATCGGAGGGGGCAAAGGTTTTCACGCGCTGATTCTAGCACGCCGCGGGCCCTATCTAGAAAGGCCAGTGAAAATGAAGGGACCTAACCTCGCTCTCCTATGTTGCAAGGGCCAAGGATGATTTATAATCATCGGGAAAGAAAAGGGAAATCCAAATATGATACAGAAAATCGGTATCCTTACTTCGGGCGGCGATTCGCCCGGCATGAACAACGCCATCCGGGCCGTGGTCCGGGCCGGGCTCCGCTATGGGCTCGAGGTCTATGGGATCTACGACGGCTACCGGGGCCTCGTCGAAGGGAACATCGTGAAGATGGACCGGAAGTCCGTTTCCGACATCGTCAACCGCGGCGGGACCATTTTGCGGACGGCGCGCCTTAGGGAATTCAAGGAACCCGAGGTCCGGATGAAAGGCATCGAGCAGCTCAAGAAGTACGGGATCGAAGCCCTCGTCGTCATCGGTGGCGACGGCTCCTACATGGGGGCCAAGAAGCTGACCGAGATGGGCATCAACTGCATCGGCCTTCCCGGCACCATCGACAACGACATCGCCTCGACCGACTATACGATCGGTTTCGATACCTGCCTCAATACCATCTGCGACTGCGTCGACAAGATCCGCGACACGACCGAGAGCCATAGCCGCTGCTCCATCATCGAAGTGATGGGGAACCACTGCGGGGACCTCGCCCTCTATAGCGGCTTGGCCGAAGGGGCCGAGATGATCATCACCCCCGACCACCCGATCCCCGAGGAAGAAATCATGAAGACCCTCAGGACCATGCGGGAAAAGGACGAGAACAAGCGGGCCATCGTCTTGGTCAGCGAGAAGCTCTTCCCCGACCTCAAGGCCTTCGCCGAACGGGTCGGACGGGAGACGGGCTTTGATACCCGCTACGACGTTTTGGGCCATGTCCAACGCGGCGGGGCCCCGAGTGCCTTCGACCGCATCCTGGCGGCCCGGATGGGGGCCTATGCCGTGGACTGCCTGCTCGACGGAAAAGGCGGTCTCTGCATTGGTTTGGTCAACAACAAGATCGTCAGCTACGACATCTACGAGGCCTTGGCCCTCCCCCGCGACAAGCATGTTTCCATGCTTCGCCTCATCGACATCCTCAACGGCTAAGCCCGGAGGTCACCCATGTTATTAGTCACAACCAAGAAGACGAAGATCGTCTGCACCATCGGTCCGGCCAGTGACAACGAAGAAATGGTCCGGCGCCTCTACGGGGCCGGCATGAACGTCATGCGGATCAATTTCAGCCACGGCACCCACGAGGAACAGGGCCGCAAGATCGCCATCGCCCGCAAGCTCGAGAAGGAAGGGATCTACATCCCGGTCGCCCTCGACACCAAGGGGCCGGAGATCAGGACCGGCCACATGGAAGGCGGGAAGGTCGAGGTCAAGACCGGTGACATCATCCGCCTGGCCATGGGCAAGGACATCAAGGGGACCCACGAGAGGATCGGCATCAGCTACGCCGGCCTTTACGACGACTGCAAGGAAGGTGATTCGATTCTCATCGACGACGGGAACCTCGAACTCAAGGTCATCGACAAGGACGAATCGAAGCGGGAACTGGTCTGCAAGGCCATGAACACCCACCCGATCAAGGATCAGAAGGGGGTCAATGCCCCCTCCACCGCCCTTTCAATGCCCTTCATCAGCCCCCAGGACGAACTCGATTTGAAGTTCGGCTGCGAGCAGGACGTCGACTGCATCTTCGCCTCCTTCACCAGGCGGCCCGAAGACATTCTGGCCATCAAGGAGGTCCTCAAAAAATACGGGAAGCCCGACATCCCGGTCTTCGCCAAAATCGAAAACCCGGAAGGGGTCAACAAGATCAACGACATCGTCAAGGCGGCCGACGGGATCATGGTGGCCCGCGGCGACCTCGGTGACGAGATCCCGCCCGAGCAGGTCCCGGTGGTCCAGAAGCGGATCATCAAGCTCTGCCGTCAGATGGGCAAGCCCGTCATCACCGCCACCCAGATGCTCGATTCGATGGTCACCCATCCCCGCCCCACCAGGGCCGAGGTCAGCGACGTGGCCACCGCCATCGACGAAAGCAGCGACTGCGTGATGCTGAGCGCCGAAAGCGCCTCCGGCCAATACCCGGTCGAAGCCGTGACCATGCAGGCCAAGATCGCCGCCACCATGGAGAAGTACCTCAACTACGAGGCCTTGGCCAAGGAAGCCTACGACACCTCCTACATGGAGAACAACGACGCCATCGCCAACTCCATCGCCAATACGGCCCTCCTCATCGGAGCCAAGCTCATCGTGAACTTCACGGTGACCGGGAAGTCGTCTTCGAGGATTTCGAAGGCCCGTCCCTGCTGCCCCATCGTCTCGGTCACCAATAACCGAACCGTGGCCCTCAGGAGCGCCTTCCAATGGGGCCTCTACCCGGTCCTCATCAAGACCCCGATGCCGGACTTCATCGAGGAGATGGAAGTCTTGGCCCTCAAGATCGCCCGCGACATGGGCTATCCCAGTGGCACCCCGATCATCATCGCCGGTGGCACCCCGACAGGCGCGGGCAAGACCAACTTCATGCGGATCGTCAACGTCAACGACGTCCGGGAGCTCGACTGATGAAAGTCCTCTCCCTCGATATCGGCGGCACCAATACCAGGGCCGCCATCGTCGACGAAGAACACCGGATTTTGAAGACCTCGGTTCTTCCGACCGTCCGTGACTCCAAAGAGAAATTTTTGGACAATGTCAAAAAGACGATCGAAGGCCTCGGCTCCCTCGAAGGGCTCAAGGCCATCGGAGGCGGGGTTCCCGGAAGGGTGAGGAAGGACGGCTACGTCTATGCCCTCCCCAACGTCGGGATATCCGACATTCCCCTGGCCGCCTTTCTAAGCCAAACCTACGGCCTCCCGGCCCATATTGCCAACGACGCCGAGATCGCCGCCTTGGCCGAGGCCAACCTCGGGGCCTACAAGGGAGCCTCTTCCCTCTATTTCGTCACCGTCTCGACCGGGGTCGGCGGGGCCCTCACCGTCGGAGGCAAACTCCGGGAGACCTCCTATGAGGTCGGCCACTCGGTCTTCCTCTACGATGGACGCTACATCGAATTCGAGAAGTACGGTTCGGGCGGCGGCATCGTCCGGGTCGCCAAGAAACACGGCCTCGAGATCGAAGGGGCCAAGGACCTCTTCGCCTTATACCGCAAGGGCGACAACCTGGCGGCCGAGGTCCTCGAAGACTGGGTAAAACTGCTGGCCTCCTTCTTCAACATGGTCCAGAAGGACTATGAACCGGAGGTCTTCGCCCTGACCGGCGGGGTCACCAAAAGCAGCGACTGCTTCTTGGAACGTCTCAAGGAACTGACACCCGGGACCGACATCCGCCTCTGCTCCTTCAAGGAAGAGGCCGGCCTCCAAGGCGGGGCGGTCCTCGCCTTCCAAAACATCCAAGGATAGGGGCCTAGCCCCTTTTCTTTTGCTTGCATGTTGGCAAGGTTGCACTATCATTGAGGCGGCTTAGAAGGAGTCCCCGATAGGGGGTACCGCTCCGGAGCCTCCCGGGCAATGCCGGGCGCCTCCTGCGTTAAGGGAAAGAGTGCGTCCTAACTAGGACGAAGCAAGGTGGGACCGCGCCGATGGCGCCCTTGCCCGCCTTTTATTTTTTAGGAGAAGGAACATGGAAGTTATCTATGACGGCCAAAAGCATCAGATCAGCGACGGGGCCAATGGCTTCGTGACTCTCAAGGAACTGGGGGTCGAGAACCGTTCGAAGGCCATCGCCATGAAGGAAAACGGGACCTTGAAGGACCTCGCGTCCAAGGTGGAAGACGGAGCGACGCTCGAATTCGTCTTCCCCGATTCCCCGGAAGGCTTCGAGATCCTCAACCATAGTTGCTCCCACCTTTTGGCGGAAGCCATCCACCACCTCTACCCCAAGGCTTTGTTCGGCTTCGGGCCGGCCATCGAGGAAGGCTTCTATTACGACATCGACTTCGGCGAGGATGCCATCACCGATGCCGACTTCCCTAAGATCGAAGAGGAGATGCGGCGTCTCAGCAAACTCGACGAGAAGATCGTCCGTCATGAGGCCAGCCCCGAGGAAGCCCTCGAGGTCTTCAAGGACAACCACTACAAGGTCGAATTGATCAAGGAACACGCCGATAAGGGCGAGGCCATCTCCTACTACTCCCAAGGGGACTTCGCCGACCTCTGCCGCGGCCCCCACGTCCCCTCGACCGGCCACCTCAAGCACTTCAAGCTTCTGAATTTGGCCGGGGCCTATTGGCGTGGCGACTCGAAGAACAAGCAACTGACCCGGATCTACGGGACCTGCTTCGAAAGCAAGGAAAAGCTCGAGGAACACCTCGCCATCTTGGAAAAGCGCAAGGAAAGCGACCACCGTAAGTTAGGACGCCAGCTCGGTCTATTCATGATCAGCGACTACGGGCCGGGCTTCCCCTTCTTCTTGCCCAAGGGGATGCTACTGAAGAACGCCCTCCTCGACTATTGGCACGAGGTCCATCGCCGTTACGGCTACCAGGAAATCGAAACCCCGACCATGCTCAGCAAGGAACTGTGGCTGACCTCCGGGCACTGGGACCACTACAAGGAAAACATGTACGTCACCAAGATCGACGACAAGGAATTCGCCATCAAGCCGATGAACTGCCCCGGGGCCATGTTGGTCTACAATGCCACCTCCCATTCCTACCGCGACCTACCCCTTCGGCTGGCCGAACTCGGCCACGTCCACCGTCACGAAGCCAGCGGGGCCCTCAACGGCCTCTTCCGGGTCCGGGCCTTCACCCAGGACGATTCCCACATCTTCATCTCCGAAGACATGATCGAGGACGAGGTCCGGAACATCATGGCCCTCTTCGACGAGGTCTACGCCGTCTTCGGCCTCGACTACAAGATCGTCCTCTCAACCAGACCCGAGAAGGACTTCATCGGGACCGTCGAATTCTGGGACAAGGCCGAGGCCGCCTTGGCCAAGGCCTGCCGCGATTCGGGCCGCGACTTCACCATCAACCCGGGCGACGGGGCCTTCTACGGACCGAAGCTCGACTTCAAGCTCAAGGACTGCATGGGCCGGACCTGGCAATGCGGGACCATCCAGCTTGACCTCAACCTCCCCCACCGCTTCGGCTGCTACTACGTGGCCGAAAACGGGGAAAGGAAGGAACCGGTCATGCTCCACCGCGTGGTCTTCGGCTCCATCGAACGCTTCATCGGGATCATCACCGAAAACTACGGCGGGGCCTTCCCGACGTGGCTCGCCCCGATCCAAGCCCGAATCCTCCCGGTCAATCCCTCGATCCATGACGACTACGCCAAAGCGGTCCAAAAGGAAATGGAAGCCATCGGCTATCGGATCGAGCTCGATGATTCCAACGAGAAGCTCGGCTACCGCCTCCGCAACACCCAGATCGAGAAGATCCCCTACGCCATCGTGGTCGGAGACAAGGAAAAAGAGGAAGGGGCCCTCACCTACCGGGTCTACGGGACCAAGGAGCAAATCACCCTCAAAAAGGACGAGTTCCTGAAACTCTTCAAGGAACACATCGACAAAAAGATGAGGTTCTAGGGAAAAGCCCCGCAAAAGCGGGGCCTTTTCTTTAGAAACGCTTTTTACTAAACCATTTACACATTGATTGTGAAAAAGAAAAAAACAGGGTCTCCCCTGTCTTTCCCTTTTCCAAATGTTTACTTCCCGGAGACGAAGACCCGGTCCTTGTTGGCCTTTTCGAACTCGATGAGCTTCTTCTTCAATTCCTTGTCTTCCCCGGTTTCGTACATCTTCGAATCGCAACCGGCCAGGTGGCCGACGTCTTCGGTGGAAGCGAGGACACGATGGCAGGGGACGAAGATCGGAAGGGGGTTGTCGAAGAGGGCATCGGCCACTTCCTCGATGCTTTTGCCGCTTTCCTTGGCCACTTCCTCGACGTAGCGCGTTTCCCCATAAGGGATGGCCTTGACGATCTCGTAGATCTTGGCAACGTTTTGATCCTTGATCGGTTCGAACTTCAAATCGAAGTATCGGCGTTGGCCATAGCAATACTGGTTCAGTTCGATGATCCCGTCGTAAAGGGCCGTGTTTTCCTCATTGATGGCCCCGGAGGGATCCTTGGACCCGAAAAGCATCCCCACCAAGCGCTTTTCGTTGGCGATCAGGGTGACGTCCCCGATGGCCGTGTCATAAACGGCGTACCTAAGCGGAAGTTTTTTCTCCATAACTGTTTAGATTATGCCAAAAAATTGGGACCTAAGGCAAATCGGGGCGGAATTTTTTCCATATTTTCCGTGCAAAAGGCGCGAAGTGGCTTATACTTTTTCCATGGAAAACACAAAAAAGAAAAACACTCAGGTCTACTCCTCCACCCGCATCATGTTCCTCGTGGCCGGCCTCTTGCTTTTGGTCAAATACCTCCTCGAAGGAGGCTTGCCGAGCGCCGGCGGGGACCTCGGCTCCATCATCACCTTCGTGGTCAAGCTCTTCGTCCTCATCATCGTCATCGGCTTCTACTGCTACTTCGCCTTCGGGGTCGAGGGCTATAGCGGTTCCTTCAAAGCCCTGGCTCCGGTCGTCTTGCTCCTAATGATGTTCGGGAGCTACAGCCTCGACTACGGGGATGCCAACATCAATGCCATCCTCACCTCGGTCGCCACCCTCATCTGGACCTTGCTGACGGTCACCGGCTTCATCTTCCTCTTCGTAAGGAAGAAGGTCCTCGGCCTGACCTTCGGTTGGTCCTGCCTCATCTACTCGGGCTTCGTCATCGTCTCCTACATCGTCATGACCATCATCGGGGCCGTGGACAATAAGGCCTTTAATTGGACCAACCTCGTCACCACCCTCTTGCTCTGCGCCTCCTTCGCCCTCGTCTTCTGCGGCACCTACATCGGTTTGAGGCGCCGCGAGTGGACGGCCTAAGCCCACTATTTCAGAAGGGGTCGGCAATCCGGCCCCTTTTTTAATCCTCCCCGAAATCCTATAATGGGCCCGTATTTTAAAGCAAAAAAGGGGAACGCATACGTATGTTCAAAATCTTCGTCGATACCGATATGGACTTTACGCCGAGTGACTGCGCAAAGGACGACCTCGGTCTTATTTCCATGCCCATCATCCTCGATGGGCAAGACGTCTTTCCCTATGAGGAAGGGCCGCTCAAGACCTTCGACCCGAAGGCCTTCTTCGATCGCCTGAGGGGCGGCTACGTCCCCAAGACCTGCGGCCTTTCACCGGAAAAATACAAATCCTACTTCGAACCGGTCCTCAAGGAAGGCAAGGACATCCTCTACATCCACTTCTCGGAAGCGATGTCGGGGACCTTCAACGCCATGCGCCTCGCCATCGAGGAACTTAAGAAGACTTATCCCGAAAGGAAGATCGAAGAGGTCGATACCTTGGCCATCACGAGTCTGGCCCGGGTCATCGTCCAGGACGTCCTCCCCCTCTACCGCGAAGGCAAGAGCCTCGAAGAGGTCAAGGAGGCGGTCCTCAAGGTCAGGGGTCACTACGCCATCACCCTCTTCGCCGACGACCTCAAGTTCTTCAAGGCCTCGGGCCGGGTCAGCGGCTTCTCGGCCAGCGTCGGGGGCCTCCTCGACATCAAACCCATCATCTCGATGACCGAAGACGGGTTCCTAAAGCCGATCGGCAAGGTCTTGGGCCGCCAGGCCGCCCTCACCCGCATCGTCAAGGACCTCAAGGAAAAGGGCGACGAGGTCGAAAAGCACCCCTTCTGCATCGTCCATAGCGACATCGCCCCGGATCTGCTCCAATTCCTCCACAAGCGCCTCAAGGAAGCCGGTCTTACCAGCTACGAGGAAATCGTCGTCAACCCGACGGCCGGCAGCCACGCCGGACCCGGTTGCCTCGGGATCGCCTTCCACGCCAAGCACCGCTAGTATGGACCGCCTCGTCAAGGTCACGAGCAAAAAAGAAGCCCGTGACTTCGTGAACTTCCCTTTGGAGTTATATAAGGACTGCCCCTATTTCGTCCCACCCCTCTACGGCGACGAAATGGCCCTCTTCAAGAAGAACCATTACCGCCACGAAGACTCCCCGAGCGCCTTCTACCTCGTCTATCGGGACGGCAAGGTGGTCGGGAGGATCCAGGCCATCCTCAGCAAACCGAGCAACGAAAGACGGAACCAGAAGCGGATCCGCTTCTCGCGCTTCGATTGCATCGACGACCAAAACGTCGCCCACATGCTTTTCGAGGCGGCCGAGGGCTATGCGAGAGAAAACGGCATGGACACAGTCTGCGGACCCCTCGGCTATAGCGACATGGAACGGGAAGGCCTCCTCATCGAAGGTTTCGAGGAACTCTCGACCTTCGAGGAGCAGTACAACTACCCCTACTATCAGAAACTCATCGAAAACGAAGGCTACGTCAAGGAAGTCGAGTGGGTCGAGCATAAGCTCTACGCCCCCAAGGTCCTCGATGAGAGGATCGGGAAGATTGCCACCAAGATGATGGAACGCAACAAGCTCCGCTTCGTGACCGGCTCGACCAGGCAATTAGTCAAACGCTACGGCCAGGCCTTCTTCGACATCATCGACGAGAACTACCGCGACCTCTACATGACTGTCCCCTTTTCCAAGGGGGAAATGGCGGAGATGATCAAAAGCTTCAAGCTCATCATCAACTCCAAGTACCTCCGGATCATCGTCGACGAAAACGACAAGGTGGTGGCGGTCGGCCTTTGCTTCCCGAGCATCGGCAAGGCCCTCCAAAAAAGCGGGGGCCGCTTGACCCTCCCCTGCCTCCTACGCCTCTATAAGTCTCTGAAGAAGCCAAAGATCCTCGACCTCGGCCTCATCGCCCTCGATCCCAAGTACCGGGGGGCCGGGGTGGCCTGGGCCATCTTCTACGAGATCATGAAGATGCTCTACGAGGGCGGGGTCGCCTACTGCGAGACCAACCTCAACCTCGAGGACAACGCCAACATCCAGAACAACTGGGACCGCTTCGAAAACGTCCTCCACAAGCGCCGTCGGAGCTTCGTGAAGGTCCTTTCCTAGGTTTTCCTTCCTTCTATTGCTTTTCCCCTTGATTTAGCCTGGGGAGGAGTATATCCTAACCGCCGTCAAAAGTAGAAAGCAGCCTCCCTAGGCTCGCCGGATGTCCCTCGGACGTCGGCCCTCGGCTACGAAGAGTTACGAGGTATCAATGGGGTGGCTTGCCACCCTATTTTGATAGAAAGGGGCCATAACAATCGCATACTTCAATCCCAATGACCGCCGGAGGCCGAACAAGCCGCTGGATCCCATCAACGAAAGGATCCGTTACCCGGAAGTCCTCGTCATCGGACCCGATGGCGAAAACCTCGGCAAGATGAGCAGCCGGGCCGCCAACGAAATCGCCATCCGCTACGGACTCGATCTCTACTGCGTCTCCCCCAACGCCCATCCGCCGGTCTGCAAGATCCTCAACTACGGCAAGTACAAGTTCGATCAGCAGAAGGCGAGCCGCGAATCGCGGAAAAACCAGCACACCAACGCCCTGAAACAAGTCCAGTTGACCCCTCAGATCGGCCAACACGACCTCGAGACCAAGGCCCGGCATGCCCGGGGCTTCATCGAGGACGGGAACAAAGTCCAGGTCTGCGTCGTCTTCCGGGGCCGCCAACTGGCCCACAAGGAAGTCGGCGAAGAGGTCATGAAGCGTTTCTGCGAAATCCTCGCCGACGTCGCCACCGTCGAGAAGCAGCCTTATTGGGAAGGCAAGTGGTACGATTGCATATTAGGACCCAAGAAGAAGTAGGAGGAGCAAAGATGCCCAAGATGAAA
Organism: uncultured Bacilli bacterium; assembly: GCA_944363565.1. GTDB lineage: Bacteria > Bacillota_I > Bacilli_A > RFN20 > CAG-826 > UBA4951. The sequence goes on along the minus strand of CALVUI010000001.1, from coordinate 223,178 downwards.
ACCAACCGTGCCCTCGCCAAGCGCGTCAAGGTCACGGGAACCGGTAGGCTCAAAAGGAAACACGCCTACACCGGACACTTATTCCGGAACAAAACCCACAAGCAGAAAGTCCATCTCCGGAAGGATGCCATGGTCGACAAGACCGACTACGCCCGGATCAAGGACATGCTCTAAGGAGGAATGACAGATGAGTAGAGTCAAAGGCGGAACCGTTACCCACGCCGCCCACAAGAAGATCCTCAAGGCCGCCAAAGGCTATCGGGGAAGCAAACACCTCCTCTTCAAGACCGCCAAGGAACAGGTCCTGAGGTCCTGGAGGTACAGCTACGTCAGCCGCCGCAAGGTCAAGAGCGACTACCGGAAGCTCTGGATCCGCCGCATCAACGCTGCCTGCCGCGAAAACGGCCTCAGCTACAGCGCCCTGATGGGGGCCCTCAAGAAGCAGGGAATCGCCATCAACCGCAAGATGCTGAGCGAAATGGCCATCCACGATGCCCTGGCCTTCAAGGCCCTCTGCGATAGCGCCAAGCAGGCCTAAGCAGAAGAAATCCAAACAAAAACCCGCCAAGCGGGTTTTCTTTTGCCTTCTCCCCTTTAATTGAGGGTATCGAGGATTTCTTTGGAGGTCAAGACCGTGGCCCCGTAGGTATCCTTGAGGTACTTGATCCCGTATTCGTAGTCTTCCTTGGTGAAGGAATCGGTGCAGTCGCTGGCCACCACCACATTGTAGCCGAGCATGTAGGCATCGGCCGCCGTGTGGCGGACGCACATGTGGGTGTGGAGGCCGCCGAGGATCACCGTATCCACCCCGAGTTCCCTGAGAAGCAAATCGAGGCTGGTATGGAAGAAGCCGGAGTACCGGCGCTTGTCGACCACGTAGTCCCCTTCCTTCGGAGAGAGTTCGGGGATGACTTCGGCCCCCTTGGTCCCGGCGATGGCGTGCTCGCCCCAGAACTTGAGCTCGTGGTCGACCCCCTTCAAATGGGCATCGTTGCTATAGATGACGGGGACGCCCTTTTCCCTGAGGCCCTCGATGAGGGTCTTACAATGCGGGACGATGGCGAGGCCCCGGTCGCACTTGAGGGCCCCGGTCACGAAGTCGTTGAGCATGTCGACCATGATGAGGGCGGTTTTCTTTTTGTCCATGTTTGTCTCCTTTTTTTATATCTCGAGGTCGCTGATGACCTCGTCGGACGTATTTTCGATGGCTTCGAGGAGCAAGGGGGCGAAGTCGAAGAGGGCTTCGTACTTCTCGGCTTCCTCGATCCTGGGCTTGGTCTTCGGCTTCTTGGGGGCGAAGATGGTGCAGCAGTCTTCGTAGGGCCTGATCGAGATCTCAAAGGTCCCGATTTCCTTGGCCGTCTTGATGATCGAGAGCTTGTCGCTGCAGGCAAGGGGTCTCAGGATCGGGTAATTGGTGACGGCATTGATGGTCCTGAGGGACTCGAGGGTTTGGCTCGCAACCTGGCCGACCGCTTCCCCGGTCGCGATGGCGGGGCAACGGTATTTCTTGGCCCCCATCTCGGCAAGACGGAGCATCATCCGTCGCATTATGGTAATGCAATAGGGCTCCGGGACGTAACGGTAAATGGCTTCCTGAATCTTGGTGAAGGGCACGACATGGAGGCGGACCTTGCTCTGGTATTTGTTCAAAACCTTGAGGATGTCCCGGAGTTTGTCCAAAACCGCGAGCGAGGTATAGGGCGGAGAGGCAAAGTGGAAGGCTTCCACCAGTAAACCCCGCCTCATCAGTTGATAGCAGGCCACCGGCGAATCGATGCCGCCGCTAAGAAGGGTCAGGACCTTCCCGTTCATCCCCAAAGGATAGCCGCCTAGTCCAGGGTATTCCTTGAGGGATACATAGGCGCCCTCGGGCCTAACTTCGATATTGAGGGTCGCTTCCGGCTCATGGACGTCGACCGGCGGGGCCTTATGGCTCAGACAATAGCCGCCCACTTCCGAGGCGGTGGTGTAGGAATCCAAAGGAAAGGACTTATCGGCCCGCTTGACCTTGGCCTTCCAGGTGGCCGGCTTATGCTCCTCAAGGAGAGCCAAAGAGGCCACGGAGATGGCCTCGATATCGCGGTTCACGAAATAGGAAAGGGAAAGACGCTGGATCCCGGGGATCTCCCCGAGGGCGTCGATGGTGGCACCAACATCGGCGGTAGGAAGAAGCTTGATGTAGATATGTTCCCTCGCCTTTTCATACTCAAGGCCTTCGAAGGAACGAAGGCGGTGCCGAATGTTTTTGTATAGGCAATCGATGAAGAGGCCCCGGTTGTCCCCCTTGGTCGACAGTTCTCCGAAATGGACGATGATGATCCTATCCACGGTCTTTGACCTCCTTGATGATGCGTTTGAAGGCCTTAAGGAAGGCCTCGGCTTCTTCCAAAGCATTGGAAGAATCGAAACTGAGTCTCAATGAATTGGCGGCCTCGTCGAGATCTAGCCCCATTTCCTTCAAGACGTAGCTGTATTTGGCGTTTTTCGACGAGCAGGCCGAGACGGTCCCGACGTAGAACCCCTCACCCGAGAGGGCTTCCGCCACCACGGCCGCCTTTTTCTTCGTGAGGGAGAAATTGAGGATGTAGGGCGAGCCGTTCAAGGGCGAATTAAGATGGATCTGCGTGGATTCTTCCCTGAGCTCTTCGATAATGTATTGGCGAATCCGTTCCACTTTTGCGGCGTTTTCGTCCAAGCGCCCGTATTTTTCCTTCAAGGCGACATAGGAGGCGTAGCAAGAGGCCACATCGACGGTCCCAGGGCGTAGTCCCTTCTCCTGCTCCCCGCCACCGAACACGGCCCTGAGGACCAGGTTCTTCCGATAGATGAGACCACCGACCCCCTTGGGTCCCCCGAACTTATGGCTCGAGAAGGTAATAAGGGGAACCTCATTCAAGGCCAGCCTCATCTTCCCCATCCCCTGGGTGAAGTCCATGAGATAGAGGCACTTGGGATAGGACTTCAGAAGGGCGGCGATTCCTGACACATCGGTCAAGGCCCCGGTTTCGTTGTTGACCCCCATGGCGACGCAGAGGAGGGTCTCCTTGCTAAGCAAAGGTTCGATGTCCTTGGGGGAAATCGCTCCTTTTTCGTCTCGGGGATAAAGGAGCTTGATGGCTCCTTCTTCTTCCTTCCGCCTCAAGGTGACGAGGACGCTGGGATGCTCATAGGGCGAGCAGATGGCCTCGTGACCCCTTTTGCGGTAAAGGTCGATGACGGAGCCGATGGCGAGGTTGTTGGCCTCGGTGGCTCCGGAAGTAAAGACGAGGTCGTGGGTTTTCTCTAAGCCCAATAGGGAAAGGATCCCGGTCCGGGCTTTTTGGAGATAATGGTCCGCATCGCGGCCATAGGCATGGGTCGATTCCGGATTCCCATAGTGGTTCCTGGAAACTTCGACGTAGGCCTCGAGGGCCAACTCGCTGATCGGCGAGGTGGCGGCGTGGTCGAAATAAACCATCAGTCCCCTTCCCGCGGCCTCAAGCCCGCCACCTGGGCGGCGGTGGCTTCGGCCCGTTGGTAATCCCCGGAGAAATAGAAGGTTTCGGCTTGTTTCAAAAGGGAATCGGCCCCGGGGTAGCTGAGGCGGTGGCGGTTGGCGATGACGATGGCCTTTTCCGATTCGAGACGCTCGGTATCGAGTTTGTCGACCGCGGAGATGACCTCTTCCCCGTTCGCCGTGATTTCCTTGGATAGGGCGACGGCCCTATCGACGTCGATCGGCTTCTTCGAAAGAACTCCATAGAGTTCGTCGAGGAGGGCATAGAGGGCGTCGAACTTCCCCTTATAGGACTGTTCCAGGGGTTCGCAGTACATGGCCCGGAGGCAGCTTTCGGCATTCTTGGTCCGCTCGTAGTAAGACTTCAGAATGCGGGATGCTTCCTCGGAACCGCTTTTGAGGGAGGCGAGGTAGTCCTGGAAGCGCTTGAGGGCGCTCATGGCGTTCTTGCCTTCTTCCATCAGGGAACGGGTCTTGTCGAGGAGGACGCTATAGGGCTGCTTGGCGGAACTATGGACGTAGGTGTCGAGCATCCGCTTGGTGGCCTGGGACGAGGCCACGGCCCCGTCGAGGACCTCGAAGTCATGGTCGGCTTCGGGGCTGATGACATAGATGGTCCTGATTTGGGGCATGGCCTGCCGGAGATCAAGGTATTTCTCGCTCACGTAATCGGAATCACGGTAGGAGTTCTTCGAATTACCTTCGAATTCCTTCCTGGCCTCCACTTCCTTTTGGAAGGCAGCGGTCAGGCGTTCGCACTTATCAAGGAGGCGTTTGCTTTCGGTGGCGACGCCTTTGAGTTCAAAGCGAGCGGTCGCTTCGCTAAGGCGGGCAACTTCGTCGCGGAGGCGCTTGGGTTCTTCCTTCGAGAGAAGGTGGCCGAGGGGATAGCCCCGTTCGGTCAGATTCAGATAGGAATTCTCGAGGGCATTGATCTTCGACGGCAAAACCCGGGTCAGGGTCAGACAGAGGTCGGGCAGTTCCTCGTAGGAATCGGTCAGGGCCTTGAGAACCGGCTCGGCCTTCCCTTCCAAGAGGTGACGGGCCTCGGAATACTTGGCATCGTCGACCAGTTCGTTGGATTCGCTGATGAGGTTTTCGAGCTTCCCGTAGATCTTGTTGAAGGAGGGGGCCACCAGTTCGAGGTCGGAGGCCCTGGAGGAATAGGAAGCCTTGACGGCCCTGAGGCGTTCCTGGAGAGATAGGACCAGGTTCTTGCAGGCGTCTTCGTCGGCGAATTTCTGGCAGAGTCCCTCGTCGAGGGCCTTGACGGCCTTTTCGAAGTCTTCGATCTTCTTTTTGGCGTCGGGGAGGTCTTCCTTGACGTCGCGGAAACGGCCTTCTTCGAGGAGGTCCTTGAGGTCGTTGATGACTCCGATGGCCATCGCGTCCTTGTCGTCGCGGACCACCGAGTACTCGCGCTTCCAGCGTTCGAAGTCGTCGACGTAGGTCAGGTTCATCCCGCTGATCGACTCGAGACGGTTGATGTACTGGGTATCGGTCCCGAACAATATGGCGTGACTTCTTTCGTAACGGTTTTCCAAATCCCCGACCGCCTTCTTGACGGCGACCCGGCCGAAGAAAACGAACCGGACCAAGAGGAAGAGGGCCAATAGGAGGAGGACCCCTCCCCCGATGGCGAGGCCGATGACGAGACCGCTCGAAAGTAAAACCGTTAGATACATCGAGGATAGTTTATAATCGAAATTCACCCTTGCCTATAGGCAAAGATGCCTTTAAAATCACCAACGGCAATTGCAGCAGGCCTCCATGTTTCCGCCTGACGTCGCCCCAGTAGAAAGTAAGCCCGGTTGCAGGGCCGAAGGGACGACACCCGGGAAAGAGGGGAGGTCCCTGTCTTTGCACGCAAAGAAAGGAGACAACATATGTCCAAGTACACTGGAAGCAAATGGAAACAAAGCCGCCATTTGTCTTTCTCGATCCTCGAAACCGGGGACGAACTCAAGAAAAGGGCCTACGGGCCGGGCCAACACGGGGCCGACCGTAAGCGCAAGGCTTCCGAATACGGCTCCCAGCTTCTCGAAAAGCAGAAGCTCCGCCACCTCTACGGGGTCAACGAACGTCAGTTCCAGCGTCTCTTCATAATCGCCAAGAACGACAAGTCCACCGTTACCGGCCTTGCCTTCTTCCGGATCCTCGAAAGCCGCCTCGACAACCTCGTCTACCGGATGGGCTTTGCCAGGACCCGGGCCGCTGCCCGCCAGCTCGTCAACCACGGCCACCTCACCGTCAACGGCAAGAAGGTCGACATCCCCTCCTACATCTGCAAGGTCGGTGACGTCATCGCCTTCAAGGAAGCCTCGCCCCTCAAGGTCGTCAAGGAATCCCTCGACGGAAAGCCGACCGTCCCGAACTTCGTGACCGTCGACGTCGAAAAGCTCCAAGGCGTCTACACCCGTTTGCCCGAGAGGAACGAACTCCCCAAGGACATCGCCGAAAACCAGATCATCGAATTCTACAACCGGAAGCTCTAATCTGGACCAAGCCAAGAAAGACCGCGGATCGCTCCGCGGTTTTCTTTTGCCCTGGGGAGACTACCCTATTTATTAAAGGAAGTGACCGGATAGGAAAAAGCCCCGCATCCCCGCGGGGCCTTAGAAAGGAGGATGAAAGGATCTTGCTGGCTTATTCGAAGAGGCCGGAGGTCGAGTAATCGACGGCTTGGCTCAGTTCGGGGATGGAAGCGGTCGCACCCGGGAAATAGGCGATCTCGAGGTTGGCTTCGGTGGGGGCCGGAATCGGAAGGGCGGCCAGGGTGGCCGTGTACTTCTCGTGGACCTTGCAGCTGATCGGCAGGAGTTCTTCGTCGAGTTCGAAGGTCAGATTGCAGAACTCGAAGGGAGGAAGGTCCTGGAGGCCCGAGAGGGTCACCATCTGCCTTTGGTAGTTGAGGACCCCGCCGACGGTGTCGAGGCGGATGTAGACCTCATAGTGCCCAGTTTCAAGACGCTTGGCGTAGGAAAGCTGGGCCGTGTCTTCACTCGAGGTCGGTTCGGTGATGATGGTGTTTTTCACCACCCCGTCCTGTTCGTAGTCCCCGAAATAGTAGTTGCCGAAGTGGTCGAGGGTGTAGCCCCAGCTCTCAGCGTATTCATCGAGGGTATAGGAAGTCGCTTCCGTCCCCCAGGTAGCAACCAGGGGCTTGCCGGTTTCGGCTTCGGCTTTCTCGGTCCGGTAGACGTCGACCCCGTCGGCATCCTGGTAAGCCCGGGCTCCGGTGGTCAAGACGCCCTTGGAGATCGATTCGGAGAAGTAGCTATCCCCGGCCTTGATGCCGGCGGATTGGATGTCTTGGCTAAGGCCGAACGAGACGGCCTTGCCATTGCAATACCAGGTGTTGTTCTCGTTCTCGGCCCAAAGGCGCGGGACCAAGGTCATGATTTCCTGGATGGTCAGGGTTTCGGAGAGGTCGGCCCCTTCCCTGAGCCCCAAGACGTATTTCCTAAGAAGGGGATCGGTCGGGAGGTCGTCGCTGCTCGAGGTTTCGCTCGAAGACACTTCGCCTTCAGTCGTCGAGGTGGATTCCTCGGCATCTGGCGTCGAATCGCTCGAGGAAATGAAGTTGATGGGACCGGAGCTGCTAGAAGCGGTCGTTGAGCAGCCGGGAAGGACGAGGGCGCCGCCGAGTAGAAGCGCCAGGGCCGCAAGAGGGAGGGCCCGATTGGTTTTCTTTTCGCTTTTCATACGGGTGCCATCTTAATCTGCCCGGTACCAGAATCACGATACTTCTCTACGAATTTTGGTAGAGTGTCTCTATAAGGTGGAGATATGGCTAATTTTCTCTACGAATAGTAGAATTTGCCCATGAACGAAGCCGAAAACCTCGCCAAAACGGTTGCTGGAAACCTCATTGCCCTCAGGAAGGCCAAAGGCCTGACACAACAGGAACTAAGCGACAAACTCTCCTATAGCGACAAGTCCGTTTCCAAATGGGAACGGGGTGCTGCCGTCCCAAGGGTCGAGATATTGAAGGAAATCGCCGACTTCTTCGGGGTTAGCGTCGATTACCTCCTAATTCCCCATGAGGAAAAGGATGTGAATCTCACGAACAAGGAACTCCGCCGCAAGGCCAACTGGATCGTTACGACCGCCATGATGTTCTGCTTTGTCTGGACCATCGCCTCCGTCATCTACGGGGCCCTTCTAAGCCAAGGAACGGAAAACGCCTGGGTCAGCTTCTGCTACGCCATTCCCGTTTCCGCCGGGACGGTCCTTTGGATGATCAACAAATACATGGGCCACCAAAACTGGATCTTCTTGACCATTGCCAGCATCGCCCTTTGGACGATCCTATTGGCCTTCTATCTCAACTTCCTTGCCCTCAACCTCTGGTACATCTTCCTGGCCGGGATCCCGGTCCAGGTCATGGTCTATCTCTTTACCAAATACCAGAGTTAGATTTGGCCGAGGTAATAGTTCTTCTTCCCGCGTTTGACGATGAAATATTTCCCGTAAAGGGCGTCTTCTGCGCGGATAACGGCTTCCGGATCGCTGATCTTCTGCCCATTGACGGCAATCGAATTCTGGCCGACTAGGGTCTTGGCTTCGCGTTTGCTAGAGGCCGCGCCCACTTCCACCAAGAAGGACAAAAGGTCGCTTCCGGGAGTGACGGTTTTCTTCAAGCCGCCCAAGACGTCGACGATCGTTTCTTCCTTCAAGGAAGTGACGTTCCCGGAGAAGAAGGCGGCGGTGGTATCGAGGGCTTCCTTGAGCCCCTCTTCCTTATGGATGAGGCGGGTCACTTCCTCGGCCAGCTTTTTCTGGGCGATGCGGGCCCCGGGGTTGGCGAAGTGTTCCTTGGCCACGGCTTCGATTTCCTCGTGGCTTAGGAAAGTGAAAACCTTCAGATATTTGACCGCGTCTTCGTCGGTCGTGTTGATGAAATACTGGTAGAGGCGGTAAGGCGAGGTCAACTTCGGATCGAGGAACAAGGCCCCGTCTTCGCTTTTGCCGAACTTCTTGCCGTCCGAACGGGTGATCAGATGGGCAGTCAAAGCCCCGGCGGCTTCGTTGTCCCCGTCGAGTTTCCGGATCAGTTCGAGACCGGAAGTGAGGTTCCCCCACTGGTCGTTGCCCCCGAGTTGGATCCGGCAGCCGTAGGTATGGAGAAGATGGTGAAAGTCGATCGATTGGAGGATCTGGTAGGCGAATTCGGTAAAGGAAATCCCGGCCTCGAGACGCGAGGAGACGATTTCCTTGCTCAGCATGTAGTTGATGGAAAAGCACTTCCCGTAGTCACGGAGGAAATCGAGGGTCGACATCGAACCGAGCCAATCGTAGTTATTGAGGACCAGGCCCTTGTTGGGGTCGCTGAAGTCGAGGAAGCGCTCAAGCTGGCGCTTGATGGAGGCCGTGTTTTCCCTCAAGGTCTCCTCCCCTTGGAGGTTCCTTTCCTTGCTCTTGCCGCTGGGGTCGCCGATCATCCCGGTCGCCCCGCCGACGAGGGCGATGATCCGATGGCCCGCCCTCTGGAAGCGCATCAAAAGGGAAATCATGACGAAATTCCCTAGATGCATTGAGGAAGCCGAGGGGTCGAAACCGCAATAGACGGTCGTCGGTTTGGAGAGGATCTCGCGGATCTTTTCTTCGTCGCTATATTGGGCCACTAGGCCCCGGTAGGTCAAATCTTCGATGATGTTTTCCATAACGGCGTTAATCCTACCATAAATAGAAAGAAAAAGAGGGGCTGATGCCCCTCTCTTCCTAGGCTAGTTTAGTACATCTCGCCCATGCCGGCTCCGGGAGCCGCGGGCTTTTCCTCTTTGATGTCGGCAACGGCCGCTTCGGTGGTGACGAAGAGGGCGCTGATCGAAGAGGCGTTGAGGATGGCGCTCCTCGTGACCTTGGTCGGATCGACGATCCCGGCCTTGAACATGTCGACCCACTCCCCGGTCTTGGCATTGAAGCCGATCCCTTCCTTGGCCGCCTTCTGGGGGTCGACGATCTCGTCGGCGTCATAGCCGGCGTTCTCGGCGATGGTCCTTAAGGGCGCATAGAGGGAGGAGAGGACGACATCGATGCCTTTCTGGACATCGGGGTTCTCGTCCTTGAGGGTCGGCTTGAGCTTCCCGTAGATTTCGGCTAAGGCCGCTCCGCCGCCGACCACGATGCCTTCGCTGACGGCCGCCTTGGTGGCGTTGAGGGCGTCTTCGATCCTCAGCTTCTTGTCCTTGAGCTCGGCTTCGGTCAAGGCCCCGACCTTGAGGACGGCGACCCCGTCGCTTAACTTGGCGATCCGCTTGGCGATCCCCTTCTTGTCGTAGTCGCTGGTGGCGATGCTATGCTGGGCTTCGAGTTCGGCGATGCGGTCGGAGACTTCCTTCTTGCTGCCGGCCCCGCCGACGATGAGGGTGGAGTCCTTCTTGACCGTTACCTTCTTGGCCTTCCCGAGATCCTCGATGGTGAGGTTCTTGAGCTCCATCCCGAGATCCTTGCTGTAGAAGCGGGCCCCGGTCACGATGGCGATGTCCTGGAGGGCGTTCTTCTGGGCATCCCCGAATTCGGGAGCCTTGACGGCCACGACGTTGAAGGTGCCGCGGAGCTTGTTGACGATGAGGGTCGAGGTGACCTCGCTATCGAGGTCATCGGCGATGATAAGCAAGGGCTTATGGCTATCGACGACGGCTTGGAGAAGCGGCACGACATCGTTGATGTTGCTGATCTTCATGTCGGTGACGAGGACGAAGGCGTCTTCGAGCTCGGCCGTCATCTTCTCGCGGTCGGTCACCATGTAGGGGCTCAAATACCCCTTGTCGAATTCCATGCCTTGGGTGACGGTCAGTTCGTCTTCCATCCCCTTGGACTCATCGACCGAGATGACCCCGGTCTTCCCAACTTTGGCCATGGCTTCGGCGATGAGGTGGCCGATCTCGGCGTCCCCGCTGGAGATGGTGGCAACGCTTTCGATGTCTTCGTTGGTGTCGACCGGGCGGCTGATCTTCAGTAGCTCATTGGCCACGGCCTGGCCGGCTTTTTCTATGCCGGAGCGGACGAAAACCGGGTTGGCGCCCTTTTCGACGGCCCCGATGCCGCGGTGGATCATTTCCTGGGCCAGCAAGGTGGCGGTGGTGGTCCCGTCGCCGGCCTTTTCGTTGGTGTTGTTGGCTACTTCGTAGACCAGCTTGGCCCCCATGTTCTCATACGGGTTCTTGAGCTCGATTTCGCGGGCAATGGTCACCCCGTCGTTGGTGATGAGGGGCGAGCCGTAGCTCTTTTCGAGAACGACGTTGCGACCCTTGGGCCCTAGCGTCAATTTAACGGTATTGGCCAAGGTATCGACGCCCTGGAGCATCTGGTCCCGGGCGCTTTTGCCAAACTTAATTTCCTTTGCCATAAGTATGTATGTCTCCTTTCCTTATTCGACCACGGCCAAGATGTCCTCGGCCTTGATCAGAAGGTATTTCTTGTCGTTTTCTTCGTAATCGGTGCCGCTATACTCGCGGTAGACGACCTTGTCGCCGGCCTTGAGGCCTTCGATCGGGTGGTTGACGCCCTTGTCGTCTTTCTTGCCTTCCCCGAGGGCCACGATGGTCCCGAGGTTAGCGGTTTTCTTTTCGCTGGTAAGGATTATCGAACCGACTTTCTTCTCCCCACTGGCTTTTTCCAGGAGGACGTAATCGTTGAGAGGTTTGATCATGTTCTTGCTTTTCTCCTTTGGAATCAACTCCGAGCCATATCTTAAACGGACTTTTGGCACTGTCAATAGCCGAGTGCTAATTTCCTTTCCGAATCTCTTTTGACTATCAAAACCCAAGAAAACGTTTGGTCATTAGACCATGAAAAAAGCCCGCCGAAGCGGGCTCTTCTTGAGTTTTGAATCAAAGGTCGATGGTCGAATTGCGCTTCTCAAGATGGGCGTCGAAGCGGCAGCTCTTGTCGTTGAGTTCACGGTGGATGAGGTCGATGAGCATGTACATGGCGCGTTTGCCGACTTCCGCCATGTCGATGATGAAACTCGAGAGGGTCGGGCGGACGATTTTCGCGTATTTGGTTCCGACCAGCGAGAAGACCTCGACGTCTTCGGGGACCCGGAGTCCGTTATCGGTGGCGGCGTTTTCGATGGCGGCCGCGATCGAGTCGCGGTAGGCGATGAAGTAGCCGGACTTGTAGTTCTTGAAGTAGTCGCAGAAGTCGCTGTAGGTATGGGAGTAGGAATCGTCGCAGTTGATGACCTTGTAGAGGCGGCCGAGCTTCTGGTGGGTATCAAGGAAGGTCTTTTCCGACCTGGCCAAAAGACGCCCGGCATCATGGACGTGGACGAAGGCCATTTCCTTCTTCCCGCCCCTTTCGTAGTAGTCGGTGATAAGGCGCCGGAAGGCCTCTTCGTAGGCCAAGGTGATGTAGCCGACCCGTTCCCCTTGGATCTTGTTATTGATGACGATGGTCGGGACCGAGTAGCTATTGATCTTCATGATGTCGTCGACGTCGAGTTCGTCGTCGAAGATGATGGCCCCGTCGACGTGGGTGGTGATGACCTTCTCGATGACGGAGATGGCCTCCTCCCGGCTATGGGAGGTGGCAAATAAAGTCAAAGAGAAGCCCTTTTCCTTGGCGACGTCGGTGATGCCGTTGAGGAAGTTAGAAATATAGACGTAGTTGGCACTGGGGATGACGATGCCGATGTTGGTAGTGCGGTTGGTGGCTAGCGATTGGGCGAGGCCCGAGGGCTTGTAGCCGAGTTTTTCGATCGTCTTTTCGACCTTTTCTCTAGTGGCGGCCGTGACGTTGCCCTGCTTATTGATGACGCGGCTGACGGTCGCGAGACTGACACCGGAGGCCTGGGCGACCTGGTAAATGGTGACGCGTTCTTTGATATTGTCCATGGAAGATGCCTCCGCCATGAAAATAAAGGGTTTTGAAAACGTTTTCAATCCTTTTCCGAACGAATTTGGGATTATTCCGATAATCCCTAATGAAAATAAAATGTAAATTAATTCTTCAACGAGGCAAAAGCTTGACCCGTTCAAGACGGGGGTTATCGACCTCGTGGCGCCCTTCCTTGGCCTCCGGCACCCCATCGATGGCGACCAGGTCGCCGGTATAGCCGAGGGTATTGTTCCTAATGAGGCTGGTCCCGACCCCGTAGGTGTCGACCGGGACCCCAAGGCGCGTCCATTCCTCGATCTTCTTGGCGGTGAAGCCGCTCGAGACCGTGATCCTCACGTCTTTGCCGCCGACTTCGTCGAGGGCTTTCCTGAGGGCGAAGATCAATTCCTTGCAGACCCCGTGGGGATCGAAGCCCGAGGTGTCCTTGTCGTCGAAGTAATGGTCGATGAGGGCCTTCGAGGTATCGACCCGGACCCCGTGGAGGATAGAACCGAGTTCCTTGTAGGCCTTGACCGAATCGCGGACCACGTTGTTGTGGTAGTCGATGAGGGCCACGACCGGGGCTTCCGGATAGCATTCGTGGTAAAGGCGGCAGGCCTTGACGACGTCGCCATGGCACATCTCGATGAGGGCGTGGGGCATGGTCCCCATCCCCTTGACCCCGACCCAGGCCCCCTGGGCATCGGTGGAGAACTTCTTGATCCCGGCCACGTAGGTGGCGTAGCCGTCCCCGCTTTGGGTCAAATAGTCGTCCTGGCGGTCGGCCATCGAGAAGCAGTCGGTGCCCCTAAGGGCCTCCACCACTTCCTTGACGTTGGTGGCCACGCAGCTTCTTCTCGTCAAGATCCCGTCGATGATCGATTCGAGGAAGCCAAAGTCCTCATAACGGCCCTTGACCTTGAGGACCGGTTCCCCGGCCCTGATCTCATCCCCGTCCTTGAGGGCGAGGACTTCGAGGTCTTCCGGATGGGCGGCGAACTTCTGGAGGATGGCGATCGATTCGTCGAGGCCGCAGACCACGGCTTTCTCGTTTCTTTGGAACCATTGCTCGGTCACGATGTGGCCTGGCAACTTCCTTTCGACGATCTCCCGGCTCCTGATGAAGTAGTTCGCCGAGAAATAGCCTTCCCCGATCCGTTCGTCGAGTTTGAAGGTCTTGTCGGTCAGACGGGCGATTTTCCCATCTTCCTTGAGGGTGATTTCTGCTTTTTCCATGTTAGTCCCCTAATTCAAAATGAGGCCCTCGCTATCGACGTTGCGGACCTTTTCCTTCTTCGAAAGCCTTCCGTCGGGGGCGATGCCGCCGATAGGAAGATAGGTTACTTCCACCCCTTTTACAAGGCCGCGAATATCGGTGACGACGCTGAGGCCGCCTTCGAGTTCGACGATCGAAAGCTTCTCGTCGAGGGGGTGTTCGGCCACGGAGACGATCTTCTTTTGCTCCGTCAGCCTCGCATCGTCTTCCTTCCTTAGAAGCGGAAGGCCATGGCTTTCCAATAATTTGTTCGCGGTCGAGAAAGGATCCTTCCCATCGAAGGCGAAATAGTTGAAGCCGATGAGGCGTCCTTCCTTATATAGAAGGGCCAAGTCCCCATCATTTTCCACTTTATCGGGTTCTTCTTCCGGGGAAATGAGGCAGAGCAAGATGGTCTTGCCCTTCTCTTCCCTCGTAAACAATGCGTATTTCATCATATCCTCCTTAGAAGCAGGCGGTGGATCTTGAAGCCGGCTTCCCGTTTCTTGATTTCGTATTCGCTTTGGGCATCGCCACTTGGATCGAACTGATAATCGGGTTCGTCCAAGACGATCTCGAGGCAGTCCGCGGGTAACTGTTCCTTGGCGAATTCGTAGAAGACGTCGCTGTCGGTCTTGAGGGCCAAGAGGGCCCCGGGCTTGAGGAGCGAGGCCAAGAGCTTAAGGCGCGGCTGATAGCAAAGTCGTCTTTTTTCATGCCTCTTCTTGGGCCAGGGATCGGGGAAATTCATGAAAATCCCCGCAAAAGCGTCCTTGGGTAGATAATTTTCGAGGTAATCGAGGTCGGTGGGGGCCAGATAGACCCCCTTGATGTCTTCTTCCACGACCTTCCTTAGCAAGGAAGCGGCCGCCGTCTCGTCGCGCTCAAGGCAAAGGTAGCTACCCCCTAGACGTGGGGCCATCTGGGCCATGAAGGCCCCCTTCCCGGCCCCGACTTCGAGATAGAGGGGATGAGGAAGGTTTTCCAAAAGGGAAGGAAGGGCTTCCTCGTTAACGGCGATCTCTTGATGGTCCGCCAAATAGGGAGCGGCCCACTTCTTCCTTCTGGTCCGCAAGGTTATTTCCCTTCCTTGATAGCCAACTCCCCGAGGGCCATGACGGCCGCGGCGTAGATCGGGATCTGGCGGTAGAAGTCGGAGAGGAAGATGTATTCGTTGGGCGAATGGATGTCGCCTTCGTGTCCTTTGAAGGCACTGCCGAAGGCCAGGCAGTTGGGGGCTTCCTTGGCGTAGGTCCCGCCGCCGATGGCCAAAGGCTTGGAAAAGAGGTCCCCGGTTTGCTTCCGATAGACCTTCATCAGGGTCTTGACGATCGGGGAATCGGTCGGCCAAAGGAGGACGTCTTTGCCGCCGCTATAGGCGACGCTCATCGTCGTCTTTTCCTCGAAGGCGGCGAGGTTTTCCTTCGGGGTACCCTTCTCGCCGTAACGGTGGTCGATCGAGAACTTCAGGACCTTGTCCTCATAATGGAAAAGACCGTAGTTGTAGGTGGTGGGTCCGAGGACCGGGCTATATTCGTAGCCGCCGAAGTTCTTGCCACTGGGATCCTTCAAAAGGGTGGCTAGGAGGCTTAAGAAGGGAAGAGAATAGAAATTCCCAAGGGCTTCGAAGGCCTTGAGGGCGGCGTTGACGCCCTTTTCCGGGGTCGAGCCGTGGGCCGAAAGCCCCTTGAAGAGGATGTAGTGTCCCCTCTCGTCTTCCTTTTCCTCGTAGGAGACCCCTTTGAGGTTCAGATAGGAAACGAGTTTCTCGTCTTTGGGCAGGTAGACCTTGAGGGCATCGCAGACGGCGTTGGTGGCACTGCCCCCTTCCATGTAGGTGATGGGGGCAAGGTCGATCATCTTGGTGGCGTAGCACTCCCCGACCATGCCCTTCTCGGCGTGGACAAGCGGGAATTCGGCATCGGGGGTGAAGGCATAGACGCATCCTTCCTTCTTGAGGACGTGGAAGTAATGCTCCAAACAGGCCGAGCCGTTTTCTTCGTTACCGCCCACGACCATAGAGACCGAGAAACCCTTGATGAGGCCGTTGTCCTTGAGGGCCTTGAGGCCGTAAAGGGCGGCCATCAAAGGTCCCTTGTCATCGCTGGTGCCGCGGGCATATAGCTTCTTGCCGCGGATTTCCGGCTCGAAGGGGGCCGAGACCCACTCGCCGCTGGCGGGAACCACGTCTGTATGGGCGAAGATCCCGATCTTCGGTCCTTCCCCATAGCTTAGTTCGGTGCAGTAGCCGTCGCACTTATCGACCTTGAAGCCGTATTCCTCCCCGAGGGCGGCCACGTAGTCGAGGGCTTTCTTGACTTCGCTCCCAAAGGGGGCATCCGGGCCGATCGAGGCTTCGTCATGGACGGAAGGGATCGAGCATAGACGCGATAAGGCCAAGAGGGCATCATGGCGGTAGGGTTTGCAGAGTTTTTTGTAATTCATGGACTATTCTCCTTTGATGCGGGCATAGAAACCGGGGGTCGCTTTTTCCAGCAATCCCCCTAGAAGGGGGACGAAGACGGCGGCCAGGACCGCCTCTCCCAAGGCCCCGAGGGCAATGAGGGCGGTAAACGAGATGAGGATTCCGCTCCCGATCACGCTATCGGAAGCGAAGAAAGATAATACATCCGAGTAGGAAAAAAGAAACAGAAAAGCAAAGACCAGGACCGTGTGCATGAGAGAGCTAAGGAAGGAGACCACGACCTGGAAGGGCCGCTTCCCCTTGCCTTGAAATATCCCATTTCCGATTTCGAAGAATAGACCCGAGAGATAACCGAAGATCATCCGCGGGGGGATGGCGATGTAAGGCAGGAGGAAGAGGGCATTGAGGCCGACGGGCTGGGTGGCGGCCACGAGGATCGAGGTCACCCCGAAGACGGTCCCTAGGAAGAGTCCCTTCCGCCTTCCCCCGACATAGGCCCCGAGCAGCACCGGGAGGTGGACCAAGGTGAAGGAAAGGCCGGGGATGATGGTGATGTAGCCGATCTGGGGAACGAAAGCGAGGACCATGATGAGGGCGACCAAAAAGGCATCGAAGGCGATCGAGGCCGCCGAGGGCTTGGCCTTCCGGCCTCTTTCCCGCGAATAGATATAAAGGAGGGCGATGAGGAGAAGGCCTCCCGCCACGATGAAAAAGATGGTCTGCCAAGTCATTTGTTAATGCTCCGATGTAGGTCGAGAAGGCCCTTGAGGCTGAGGTTGGGATCGAAGGTAAATTTCGGTAGCAAAGGGACCACCAAGGGGGCGTTGCCCCCCGTTATGATCAATTTGAGGGGGTTTTTGCACTCTTTTTGGAAGGCATTCGCAAAACCCAAGATCGAATACTTCCGTCCGTAAAGAAAGCCCGACGAGAGGCATTCGGCCGTGTTTTTCCCTAGGGGCCTCTTGGGTGGAAGGAGGGAAAAGCCCTCGAGGGCGCTGGCCTTGAGGCCGAGGGCCCTGGTCGCGACCGTGAGGCCGCTATCGATGGCCATCCCTTTGAAGGCCCCGTCATCGCCTAAAAGGATGTACTTGTCGGCGGTCCCGAGGTCGGCGATGAAGGCCGGATAGCCATAGGTGGCCTTGGCGCCTCTCAGGTCAGCCAAGATGTCGGCCCCGACTTCGCTCGGGTCGTCGATGTCTTCCTCGATGATCCCGCGTTCCCCTTGCCGGAGGATCCTGACCGCAGTTCCGCTACAGAGGGGAAGCAAGGCCTCCTTCAAGGGGGTGGCCAAGGAGGCGACCACGACCGAGGCGATGGAAGCGGAAAAACTCCGGCCCCCGAGTTCCTTCTTCAAGGCCGAAAGGGGGTCATGGGCGAGTTCGGCGGTCGAGATGGCGAAGGAAGAGACGAGATCTTCGCCTTGGTAAAGCCCACCCTTGGTCAAGGTATTTCCGCAGTCGATGGCCAAAAACATATCAAGAGACGATGATGTTGAGGATCTTGCCGGGGACGTAGATGACCTTGCGGATGGTCCCGACCATGTGTTTCATGGCCTTTTCGGACTTCTTGGCCGCTTCGATGGCCTCTTCCTGACTGGCCCCGACCGGGAGGGTCAAGGTGTCGCGGCCCTTGCCGTTGATGGCGAGGGCGATCGTCACCTCGTCCTTCTTGAGCTTGCTTTCGTCGTAGGTCGGCCAAGGCTCGTAGTCGAAGCCTTTCTTCCCGGTCAGCTTCTCGAAGAGCTCTTCCCCGACGAAGGGACAGATGCACCCGAACATCTTGACGAAACCCTCGAGATAGGGCCGGTAGATGGTCTTGGCCTTGTAGGCGTCGTTGATGAAGACCATCATCTGGGCGATGGCGGTGTTGAATGAAAGGGCCTCGAAGTCGGCACTGACCTTCTTGACCAAGGAGTGGTAGGAAGTATCGAGTTCCCCGGAGTTTTGGTCGCTGAATTTGTCGGAGAAGTCTTCGACGAGGCGATAGACGCGCTCGATGAAGCGGCGGCTCCCGGTCAGACCCGAGGTCGACCAGGGCTTGCTTTCGTTGAGGGGTCCGGCGAACATCTCGAAAAGACGGAGGCTATCGGCCCCGAAGTCCCGGACGATGTCGTCGGGATTGACGACGTTGCCCCGCGATTTGCTCATCTTCTCCCCGTTGGCTCCGAGGATCATCCCCTGGTGGTAGAGGCGCTTGAAGGGTTCCTTGGCTTCCAAGACCCCGATGTCATGGAGGAAGCGGGTATAGAAACGGGCGTAGAGCAAGTGGAGGACGGCGTGTTCCTGGCCTCCGATGTAGAGGTCGACCGGGAGCCAGTGGTCGAGGAGTTCCTTGTCGGCCAAGACGTTCTGGTTATGGGGATCGACGTAGCGGAGGAAGTACCAGCTCGAACCGGCCCATTGGGGCATGGTGTTGGTCTCGCGGACCGCCTTTTGTCCCTCGTAGGTGGTTTCGAGCCAGGCCTTGGGGGCCTTCGAAAGCGGGGGCTTCCCGTCCTTGGCCGGACGGTAGTCCTCCATCTTCGGGAGGACGACAGGGAGATCCTTTACCGGAACCGCGTGTTCCTTTCCGTCTTCGGTCTGGGCGACCGGGATCGGCTCGCCCCAGTAACGCTGCCTCGAGAAGACCCAGTCCCGGAGCTTGTAGTTGACCTTCTCGCGGCCTTTTCCTAGTTCCACCAATTTCTTGGTGATGACGGCCTTGGCCCCGGCGATATCTAGGCCATCGGCAAGGTCGGAATTGATATGTTTGGCATCGCCGGTGAAGGCGTTTTCGGAAATATCCCCTTCGAGGACCTGGATGATCGGAAGATCATGTTTCCTAGCGAAGGCATAGTCGCGTTCATCGTGGGCCGGGACCGCCATGACGGCCCCCGAGCCATAGGCCCCGAGGACATAGTCGGCGACGTAGATAGGGATTTCCCGCCCGTTGATGGGATTGATGGCGGTGACCCCTAAGGCCACCCCGGTCTTTTCCTTTTCCAAAGAAGTCCTAGCCAAGTCGCTCTTGCGGCTGGCTTCTTCGACGTACTTCAAAACCGCTTCCCTCTGGGAAGGGGAGACCAGTTTCTTGACCAGCGGATGCTCGGGGGCGAGGCAGCAATAGGTGCAGCCGTAGAGGGTATCGACCCGCGTGGTGTAGACCTGGAAGCTTTCCTTGGTCCCCTTGACCGCGAAGTCGATCTCGACCCCGTGGCTCTCCCCGATCCAGTTCTTCTGCATCTCGATGGTCGACTTCGGCCAGTCGAGGTCCTTGAGACCTTCCTCGAGTTGCTTGGCATAGGCCGTGATCTTGAGGATCCATTGGCGCATCGGGATCCGCTTGACGGGGTAGCCGCCCCGTTCGGACTTCCCGTCCACCACTTCCTCGTTGGCCAAAACCGTCCCCAGTTCCTCACAGTAATTGACCGGGATGTCGCTGACGTAGGCCAGGTCGTTTTCGAACATCTTGACGAAGATCCACTGGGTCCAGCGGTAATAGTCCTCGTCGATGGTGGCGAACTCCTTGCTCCAATCGTAGCTTAGGCCCAGGGCCTTGATCTGCTCCTTGAAGTGGGCGATGTTCTTTCTTGTGAATTCCTCGGGATGGACGTTGTTCTTGATGGCGAACTGCTCGGCCGGGAGGCCGAAAGCGTCCCAGCCCATCGGGTGGAGGACGTTATAGCCTTCCATCCTCTTTTTCCTGGCCACGATGTCGGTGGCGGTATAACCCTCGGGGTGGCCGACGTGGAGCCCCTGGCCGCTGGGGTAGGGAAACATGTCGAGGACATAGTACTTGGGTTTGGAAAAATCCCGGGTATCACACTCGAAGGTTTTGTTATCCTCGTAAAACTGGCGCCATTTGCGCTCTATTGCTTGATGGTCGTAAGGCATGTAGACCTCCTATGGTCTAGAAAGAATCTTTTCGTATAGCTTTTGGTAAGTGGCCGCGCTCTTCTTCCAACTGTGGTCGAGCTTCATGGCGTTGAGGGCCAAGGCGTAGTAGAGCTTCTGGTCATGGTAGACGTCGAGGGCCTGGTCGATGGTCCCCTTGAGGGCGTCGACCCCGTAATCGTAGAAGCCTAGCCCCGTGGCGGCGTCGGCATTGTGGCCGTCATAGCCGCAGACGGTGTCGCGGAGGCCTCCGGTGTAGCGGACCAGGGGCAAGGACCCGTAACGCTGGGCGATCATCTGTCCGATGCCGCAGGGCTCGAAGAGCGAGGGCATGAGGAAGAAGTCGCTGCCGGCGTAGACCTTGTGGGCCAGGTCGTCGTTGTAGCCGATGTAGATCCCGACCGTCGAGGGGTATTCGCGGCGGAGGTTCTCGAAGCCCTGCTCGAGGTGGTGTTCCCCTGAACCTAGAACCACAAAGGAAGCCCCGCGACTAAGGGCGCTCCTGATGGCCGGAAGGACGATGTCGATCCCTTTTTGGTAGGTCAGGCGGCTGACAAGGCCGAAAACCGGTCCCCCGTAGTAGCCGATGTTGAAGCTCTTGATGAGGTCGGCCTGGTTGAGGTGCCGCCCTTCCTCGATGTTCTTGGTCGAGTATTTCTTGGCGATCTTCTTGTCCTTGGCCGGATTCCATTCCTCGACGTCGATCCCGTTGAGGATGCCGACGAAGTCGTCGCGCCTAAGGTTCAGGACCCCGCTTAGGCCCTGGCTCCCCATCGGGGTCAGGAGTTCGGCGGCGTGGTTGGGACTGACGGTGGTGACGACGTCGCTATAGACGATCCCCGACTTAAGAGTCGAGACCATCCCCTCGAAGCGGACCTTGCCGGTATCGAAGAGCTCGTCTCTCAGGCCATAGAAATCATTGAGGAAGAAGCGGTCGATCATCCCCTTGAAGGCGGGATTGTGGATGGTGAGGACGGTCTTGATGCCGTCATAGAAGTCATCGAAGCGCGGCCCTTCCTTGAAGAGGCAGGGAATCATGGCGGCCTGCCAGTCATGGACGTGGACGACGTCGGGCTTGTAGTTGAGGAAGCGGAAGAGCTGCTTGGCGGCAAGCGAGAAGAAGGCGAAGCGCTCCCCGTCGTCGTTATAGCCGTAGAGGTTGTCGCGTTGGAAGTAGTAGTCGTTGGCGATCAAATAGGCCTTGAAGTGCTTATCTTGGTAAAGGAAGACATGGGCCTCTTCCTTGCGCCAGCTCATGTAGACGTCATAGACCCCGATCTTGGTCGAAAGGGGGATGTACTTCTCCTTCATCGAGGCGTAGAAGGGCAGGACCACCATCACCTCGTCCCCGAGTTTCCCGAGGGCATCGGAGAGGGCATAGACGACGTCGGCGAGGCCCCCGGTTTTGCAATAATGGGCGACTTCGCTGGCGACCATGGCGATTTTCTTCATTTGATGGCTCCTTGTTTGAGATAGGTGGTTTCGCCCGGGGTCCCGACGACCTTCTGGCGCTGGGTGATGACGCAGTACTTGTCGATGAGGGCGTTCTTGATGCTCACTTCGCTCCCGAGGGCGCAGTCGGAGAAGATGATGGAATCCTCGACCACGGTCCCGGGCCCGATCTTGACCTCGCGGCTAAGGATCGAATGCTTGACCTTGCCTTGGACGAGGCAGCCGTTGGCCACGAAGGAATCGGTGACCTCGGCGTCCTTGCCATAGAGGGCCGGGGGCGTGTCGTGGGTCAGCGTGTAGATCGGCCAATCGGGCCTGAAGAGCTGGGCGTAGACCTTGGGCTCGAGGAGTTCGAAGGAATACTTGACGTAGTTTTCGAGGCTATCGAAGCAACGGACGTAGCCTTCGTGCTTGACGGCGTGGATCTTGAAGGGCGAGACCTTGAGGAGGTAGGGGATCATCTGCTTCAGCCCATAGAGGGGGTTGACGGTCCCGTGGCGTTGGATGATCTCGGCTAGACCCGTCCGGTTGATGATCCACATCGAAAGGGAGATGTTCCGCTTCTTCCTCGAGCCATCGTTCTTCTCGGTATGGATCACGTAGTTGTCCTCGTCGAGTTCGACGGTGTTTTCGTTGAGGAAGGTGGTATCGCTATCCTCGACCTGGCTATAGACCATCGTCATGGTCTCGCGCCGGGCCACGTGTTCCTCGATGATGGGACGGAGGTCGATGTTGGTGACAATGTGGGGATCGACGAAGACCAAAATCGAGGCGTTGCTCGAATATAAGATCCAGTCGTTTTCCTTGAGGTTGTTGATGTCGTGGTTGTAGGGCGGATTGAGGATCCCGCGTTCGTTGTAGAGGATCTGCTCGAGGCCGGTCTTGGTGTTCCTGAGCCACGCCGTGTTGTTCCCGAGGTGCTTGAGGATCGAGCGTTGGTGGTCCTTGACCAGAATCCCGATGTTTCCGATTTCGCTATTGGTGAAGTTGCTGAGACAGAAATCGATGAAGGCGAAGCGGCCGAGGAAGGAGGTCGAGGCCAGGGGCCGGTTGGCGGTCAAGGGCCCGAGTTCCGGGCAATTGTGGCAGTCGATGAGTCCGATGACGTCCCTAAGCATGGTTATTTTCCTTTCCCGCCGGCGTAAAGGACGATCCCTTCGCGGGCGCCGTTGATGGTTTCGTTTTCCGCGACCGTCACTTCGGGGGCGATGATGGCGTCATAGGCCTTGGCCCCCTTCTTGAGGGTGGCCCCCGACATGATGACGCAGTTGACGGCCGAAGCCCCTTCTTCGACCAAGACCGAGCCCGAGACGACGCAGTGGTCGAGGGAGCCTAGGATGTAGGCCCCTTGGTTGACGAGGCTATCCTTGACCTTGGCCTTGCGCCCGATGTACTGGGGAGCGCTGTAGGTGTCTTCGCTGTAGATCCGGTTGGTCCCCTGGACGGTATAGAGGTTGGTCCCGCCCGGGGAATCGAGGAGGAGGTCCATGTTGGCCTGGTGGAGGCTGGCCACCGTCCCGACGTCTTTCCAATACCCGTGGTAGGTGTAGGCCATGAGCTTTTTCTTTTCTTCCATCATCTTCGGGATGATGTTCTTCCCGAAGTCGTGCTCGGATTTGGGATCCTTCATGTCGGCCAAAAGGGCGGAACGCAAAGTCTTGTAGGTGAAGATGTATATCCCCATCGAGGCGAGGTTCGATTTCGGATTCTTCGGCTTTTCCTGAAAGTCGACGATGGTCCCTTCCTTGTCGGTGATGAGGATGCCGAAGCGCGGGGCCTCGCTCCAGGGGACGGGATAGACGGCGATCGTGCAATCGGCTCCCGAACGGACGTGACGTTCGAGCATTTCGTTGTAGGTGCAGGAATAGATATGGTCGCCCGAGAGGATGAGGACGTAGGTCGGGTCGATGCGGTCAAGCCAGTCGAGGTTCTGGGAGATGGCGTCGGCCGTCCCGGCGTACCAGTTGCTCCCCTCCTCGGTCTGCTTGGGGGTCAAGACCGAAACCATCGAGCGGACCCCGTTGAAGCCCCACTTCTCGCCGTTGCCGACGTAGGTGTTCAGTTCGCTGCTTTCGTATTGGGTCAAGACGCCGACGGCGTAGATGCCGCTATTGGCACAGTTGCTGAGTGGAAAGTCGATGATGCGGTATTTCCCGCCGTAGCTGACGGCCGGTTTGGCCACTTTGCGGGTCAGGGCTTGGAGCCTCGTCCCCTTCCCGCCGGCCAGAATCATCGCGGCAATTTTGGTGCTCATGGTTCTCCTTTTCCCCCTTGGGGTCGTTCGTTTTCATGATTTTACCACCGATGCTTGCTTTTTTGGCCCTTTTCTTTCTAGAAAGAAAGGGACGGGATGGGAATTGCCCATATCGGAGAAAACCCCGCAGAAGGGCCGTCGATGGAAGATTATGGAAATCACTCCCCCGAAGCGGGCCCCGAAGGGTCAAATTTCATTTGCCCTTGGTCCCCGATGGTGGTATCATTCGCACGCTTAAAGCAAAGTTAGAACAAGGAAGCAGGTGTAGATTATGTCAAGGAAGTGCCCGATTACCGGAAAAGGACCCGTCAGCGGCAACAACCGCAGCCACTCGCTCCGGGCTACCCGCCGCAAATGGAACGTGAACCTCCAGAAGTACCACGTCGAAATCAACGGCAAGATGGTGGAAATCCGGATGAGCGCGCGGGCTTATCGCGCCCTCAACAAGTCGACCAACAAGGCCGCCAAAGATAGCGCCGAATAAGTCGTCACTTAGAAAATAACGGTCCCCGACGGGACCGTTTTTTCATGCCATCCCGCCGATGTAGAGGAGTCCGAGGACCCCGGTCAAGATGACCATGAAGGGATAGAGGCGTTCATAGAAGGCCAGGGCCACGAAACGGGGCCTCTTCCCGATTTTGTTTCCCTCGGCGTCGATCTCGATTTCGTTTTGGAAGGGATTGGCAATCCGCCTATCCAACAAAGGCCAAAGACTAAGCAGTCCCAGGATGAAAGCCAGGACCCCGAGGACTTTGCCGACCGTCACTCCCCCGTAGAGCTGGCCGATCGAAAAGAGGTAGAACCCCTGCCCCACGAAGTTGACCGAAAGGCAGACGAAGGCAAGGGCGGAGAGCCGCAGGTGCCAAACCGGATTGTCGAAGCCGAAAAAGTAGGAAAGAAGATAGCAGAGGCCCGAGAGGAAGACGAAGGCCATCGGGATGAAAAGGAAGGAGGAAGCCGCGTATTCGAAATAGGCCGGTAATAGGACGAGGCCGAAGAAGATCATCCCCAGGGCCAAACAAAGGACCAGGAGCCACTTCGGCATCTTCGATTCGAAGGGATAGGAATTGAGGAACGTCGTTTCCTTGTCCCTGGGCCAGGAAAAGAGGATAAAGGCCAAATAAGCCAAAACCCCGATGCCAAAGGCCAGAAGGCTATAGACCATTTTCAAGACCCCTCACCCGTTTTTCGAAATCATCGTGGCCATACAAGTAGGTCCCGGCCACCATGATGTCGGCCCCGGCATCCCGGGCCAACTTTCCGGTTTCCCCGTTGATGCCCCCATCGACCTCGATGAGGATGTCACGCTTTCCGACCAGATCTCTCAGTTCCCTGATCTTCGAGGTACTTTCCTCGATGTAGGCTTGGCCCCCTCTACCGGGTTCCACCGACATGACGAGGATCAGGAACAAAGCATCGTCCAAATAAGGCTCGAGGGCCTTGATCGGAGTGGCGGGCTTAATGGAAATCCCGGGCTTGGCCCCGGATTTCCTAATGAGGTCGATCGTTTCCCTGACCTTTTCTTCCGAGGGACAGGCTTCGAGATGGAAGGTCACAACGTCAGCCCCGAGGCGCCCGTAAGCGGGTCCCTTGACCCAGGGTTCTTCCACCATGACGTGGACGTCCTTCTTGATGGAAGGAATATGGGAAATCTTCGCAAAATCGGCCTCGCCGAAGGAAACATTGGGGACGAAATGCCCATCCATGACGTCGAAATGGACGTAGGCACAGCCGGCCTTCTTGGCCAGTTCCACGCCCTCTAGCAAACGGTCGGGCCCGACGGCCAGAAGGGAAGGAGCGACTTCGACCTTCCTCATTTGAAGCCAAAGAGACGGCTCAAGAGCCCCCTCTTCTCCTTGTAGGAGTTCCCGTTTTTCAGGGCCTCGGCGATGGCGTCATGCATTTCCATGGCACTATGATAGCGTTCTTCGGGCCGCTTGCGGGTGGCCTTGATGACGATGAGGTCGAGGGGCTTGCCCACCAGCGGATTGAGGCGGCTAGGTTCCTGGAGGTGCCTTTTGACATGCATGAGGGCCACCTCTTCCGGGGTCGAGGCATCGAAGGGAACCGAGCCGGTCAAGAGCTCATAGAAAACGATCCCCATCGAATAGATGTCGCTGTAGACCCCGCACTCTTTGCCCAAGATGATCTCCGGAGCCGTGTAGTAAATGGTCCCGCTGACCCCGTCGCCCTTGGTCTTCTCCCCGATCAGGGTGGAGATCCCGAAGTCGCTGATCTTGACCGAACCGTCGGGCAGATAGAAAAGATTATCCGGCTTGATGTCGCGGTGGATGATGCCGTGTTCGTGGATGTAGGCCACCCCGCTGGTCAATTGGAGCATGACCGAACAGGCTTCCTTGGGACTCAGGCAATGGGTGGTCGAAAAATTCAGGGTATCCCGCAGGGTTTGGCCCTTGATGTATTCGTTGGCCATGTAGGGACGGCCGTCGGTGATGCCTTGGCCGTAGACCTTGACGATGTTGGGATTGTCCAAAGAAGCGGCGGCCACGCATTCGCGGCTGAAGCGGGCGACGTTGGAGGGACTGTCCATCATGTCTTCCCGCATGACTTTGAGGGAAACGGGCCGGTGGGTGAAGACGTCGACGGCTTCGTAGACGTCGGCCATCCCCCCGCGGGCGATGCGGCTGACGACCCGATAACGGCCGTCGATCCGGTCCCCGACCCTAATCATCGAGGGCCTCCCAAAGGCTGACCCCGATGTTGTCGTTGCCCCCGGCGTCGTTGGCCAGCTTCACCAAAAGGGCGGTCTTGCGGTCGGAACGCTCCTCCATCCGGAGGATGGTTTCGATTTCGTTTTCGGGTAATGAATTGTAGAGGCCGTCGGTGCAGCAAAGGATGGTCTGGCCAAGGTAAGGGAAAACGTAATAGGAGACCGAAAGGCTCGGGTAGATCCCGAGGGCATTCATGAGGACATGGCGGTCGGGATGGACCAGGGCTTCTTCCTGCTTGATGCGGCCGGTCCGAAGGAGATAGGAAACGTAGGTCTGGTCTTCGCTGAGGCGTTTGAGGCCTGTCTCGTCGAGGATATAGCAACGGGAGTCCCCGACGTTGGCCACGAGGGCCTTGCCGCCGTAGATGAAGGCGATGTTGGCGGTCGTCCCCATTCCTTTGTAGGTGGAATTCCCTTCGGCCGTTTTATAGACTTTCGCATTGGCCCGACGCAGGGCCCATCCTAGCCAAAAACGGGCGGCAAAGAGGAAGGGTGTGCGGGGTTTTTTCAAAAAATCCCCGCAAATCGACTCCAAAGCCAGGTCGGAGGCCACTTCGCCTTTGTTGGCCCCGCCCATGCCATCGAGGACCCCCATCAGGATCTCCCCGTGGCGGTTGGGCAGGCAAAAGGCCCGGTCTTCGTTCTTCAACCGGATCCTTCCGATGTCGGTAAGACTGTTGTAGGTCCCGACCGGCTTCTTCATTTCTTGTTTTCCTTGGCCCTCAATTGGCCGCAGGCGGCATCGATGTCGGTTCCGAATTCCTTGCGGACCGTGGCGTTGATTCCCCTCTTCAAGAGGGCGTCCTTGAAGGCCCTTACCCTAATTTGGGGCGACCTTTCGAAGGACTTCTCGCAGACGGGATTGAAGGGAATGAGGTTGACGTAGCAAAGCATCCCCCGTAAGAGGTCGGCCAAGGCCTTGGCGTCTTCAAGGGAATCATTGACGTCCTTGAGGAGGATGTATTCGACGGTCAATCTCCGCCCCGACTCCTCGATGTAGTTCTTGAGGGCCGGCATCAGCTTGTCGAGGGGGTAGAAGCCGGCCACCGGCATCAGGCGGGCCCGCTTTTCCTGGGTGGCGGCGTGCAGGGAAATCGCAAGGTTGACCTGGAGTCCCTCTTTCCCGAACCTTTCGATCTGGGGGATGAGGCCGCAGGTCGAAACCGTGATGTGGCGGGCTCCGATTTCCAAACACTTCGGATCGTTGATGATCCGGATGAAGTGCATGACTTCCTCGTAATTGTCGAAGGGCTCGCCGGTCCCCATGATGACGACGTGGCTGACCCTTTCCTTGGTTTCGGAAAGGATCTTCTGGACCGAGAGGACCTGGCCGACCATTTCCGCGGCCGTCAGACCCCGTTCCTTCTTGAGGAGGCCGGAGGCGCAGAAGGCGCAGCCCATGGAACAGCCGACTTCCGAGGAAACGCAGACGGCGTTCCCGTAGTCGTAGCGCATGAGGACGGTTTCGACTTTGCTCCCATCTTCCATCTCTAGGAGGAGCTTGATGGTCCCGTCCTTGGCGTCCTGGCGTCTGAAAACCTTGGGCAGGGACAAAGGCAAAAGAGAAGGCAATTCTTCCCTAACGGCCTTCGAAAGGTTGGTCATCGGAGCGTAGTCGTAGACCCCTTTCTTATAGACCCAGTCGCAAAGTTGGTCGCCGAGATAAGCGGGGCGGCCTTGGTTTTTGAGGAAATCCCTGAGCTCCTCCCGGGTAAATGAGAGTAGCGAGGGCATCTTTACTTCCCTTCGGCTTGGATTTGGGTGCTTCCCTCGGCGGGAAGGACGCTGACGTCGGGAAGGGGCGGCTCGGCCTTGGCCAGGTTGCTATCCTTTTGGAGGATGCAGCAATAGTAAGAGGTATCGAGTTCATCGAAGGGGAAGCCCTGCTTCTCTTCGACGATGTGGAATTCCGGATGGTCGGCCAAGAAGGCGTTGATGGTGGAATGCCCTTCCTTCTTGGAGATGGTGTAGATCATGTAGACCAAGGTCCCGCCTTCGGCCACGTACTTGGAGGTCCCTTCGAGCATTTCCTTCTGCTTGACGTAAACCTCGTCGAGGGTTTCGGGGGCGAAGTGGAGGAGGAAGTCCGGCGATTCGCGGATCAGATCGAAGTCCGAGGAATCGGGGATGCAGTAAACGAGATCCTGGGGATGGGAAATGGCGGCTTCCATGGCCAAAGGCTCGGCCGAGAAGAAGTTGACGTTCTTGAGGTTTTTGGATTTCAAAACCCGGGTGACGTCAGGATATTTGGCGGTGTCGTAGACCCCGATGTTGAGGCCGACCTGGCTCCCGTAGCTTTCGAGCCATTCCAAAATCATCGAATGGTCCTTGGCTCCGAGGAAGAGGAGGGCTTCCTTCGGATCCTCGACCCGATAGGCATCGCTGATGGCCTTGGTGGCCGGGCGGATGTCGAAGAGCATCCCCTTGCGGTAGAGCTCGTTTTTGCGAAGCGGCGCCTTCCCCTTATAAAGAAGGACGTCGGCGACCGGGGTCTTTTCGAAGTCCTCGCCCGACATCAGGATCCCGTCGGTCGAGATCATCGAAGTCCGGACCCGGACGTAGAACTTGCTGGGGCGGGTGTTGGCCTTGGCAATCTTGTAGGCGGTCCCGTGGCCGAAGTGCTTCCAGATCTTCAAAACCCATTCCGGGACGTTGAAACGGAGGGAGAGATGGAGGTCGCTGCCCGGAGCCAGGTCGGGAAGGTAGTCCTTGGGATTACCGGCCTTGGCGAAGAGGGGCTCGAGGGCCAGGGCCTTGTCCTCGCCGATGGCGGCGTTGAGGTGGGCCTTGAGGTCTTCGTTGGAGATCCGCTTGAAATAGAAGACGTCGGCCAGGGCCAGATAGGCCAAACGCTTGGCCGCCATGTCCCAGTCTTTGAACTCATCGGCTTCCATCATGTACTCGAACATCAAATGGTGGCGAAGTTCGCAGCCGACCAATCCGGCCACGGTCGAGCGGAGCGGTTGCAGGTCCTTGTTAGGTTGGAAAACCTTGCGCAGCGCTTCCCCGAACGGGGTCCCTTGGTCGATGATGTCATCGAGGATCTTGACGGATAAATTCAGTTCTTCCATGTTGGTGTACCTCCCTTGGGCCTAATTGCCCTTATCCTTGTCCAATTTTTCCTTGCGGGCCTTTTCCAGTTTCCCCTCGAAGCCTTCGAAGGCATTGCCGAGGTAGATCTGGTTCTCGTCATAGGGATCGAGATCGCTCCGGTCCCGGGGATCGGCCCCATCCCCGACTTCTTCCTCTTCGTAGTATTCTTCCTCTTCCTTCACGATGTTCGATTCGGTGATGAAACGCGGATAGTCTTCATTGACGTATTCGTGGAGGTGATGGCGGTGGTAGTACTCGAAGACGACCTTGACGTTGATCGAGAAGTCCTTGACGGTCTCCATCAGATATTTGGCGACCTTGTCTTCTAGGCCCATCGCCTCTTCCGGGGCGTAGACCTTGACGAGGGTGTTCCACGAGGTCTGTTCGACCCCTTGGTGGAAGGTCAAAAGGTTGGGAGCCAAAAAGTCGAGCTGGTCCTCTTCGATTTCAAAAAGGGAGGCCAGGTTGGCCGAATGTTCCTTGCTATAGTGGCCGACCACGAACTGGTCGAGTCCGAGGAATGTAATGGTTATCATGCGTGTTCCTACGTTGTGATATGTTATCACAAAGATTAGGAATCAAGGGGATCAACTTCGATTTCGGCTTCAACTCCACCTTTTCCCGATATTCTTTCGACTTCCTGGCGCAGAAATCTCCGCAAAAGGGTCCCGTCTTTGTATTTGAAAAGCAAGGTCCGCCGGTACTTCCCCTGGAAGAAGGAAAGGAAGGGGGTCCCGGGACCGACGATTTCGAGGTCCTTGAAGCCCTGAAGGAGGGCCACCCGCTTGAAATCGGCAGCCGCCCTGGCGGCCTTTTCTTCCTTGTCGGCCAGGAACCGGACCTCGATTAGGAAGTAATAGGGAGGATAGCCGAAGGTCTTCCTGGCCATCATTTCCCGTCTGAAGAAGGCCTCGTAGTCCTGCTTGGCCCCGTAGACGATGGCGTAATGGGAGGGACTGTAGGTTTGGATCAAGGCCTCGCCCTTCCTTTTAGCCCGACCCGAACGTCCGACGGCCTGGGCGATGAGGTTGAAGGTCCTTTCGCTGGCCCGGTAGGTCGAGAGATTGAGGCCTATGTCGGCCAAGACGTCCCCGACCAAAGTGACGAGGGGGAAGTCATGGCCCTTGGCAATCATTTCGGTCCCGACCAATATGTCGTACTCGTGGTTCTTGAAGGCCTTGGTCAAGGAAGCAACGTTTTTCGCCACCTTCCCGGCATCGCTATCAAGGCGGGCGGCCCTGGCACTAGGGAAGAGATCGGCGATTTCCTTCATGACCCGCTCGGTCCCAAAGCCGACCCGGGCCAAGGAGGAGGAACCACATTGGGGACAGACCTTGGGGAAATACAAAATGAAGTCGCAGTGGTGGCACTTGAGCATCTGGTCCTCGTAGTGGTAGGTCAAGGGACTCCCGCAATCGGGGCACTCGAAGACGTATCCGCACTTCTCACAGGTAATGTAGGAAGAGTAGCCCCGTCTATTTAATAGGAGGATGACTTGTTCCTGCTTGCCGATCTTTTCACCGATCTTCTCGATCAATTGCTTGGAGAAGATGTGTTTGACGCTCCCCTTGCTCTCCTGGGACCGCATGTCAACAATGGTGGTGGTGGGTAGCCCCTGGCCGCTGATTCGTCGCGGCAAGGAGGCGTAGCCGTAGATCCCGCGCATGGCCCGGGCCTTGGTTTCAAGACTCGGGGTCGCCGAGCCCAAAACCACCTTTGCCCCGTTGATCTTCGAACGCATGATGGCGGTTTCCCGGGCATGGTAGAAAGGCGCCGTCGATTGCTTGTAGCTATCGACGTGCTCTTCGTCGATGACGATGAGGCCGATGTTTTCTAAGGGCGCGAAGATGGCGCTTCTGGCCCCGACCACGATCCGGGCCTCTCCCCTTTTGATCCGCTGGTATTCGTCGTATTTCTCAGCCGGGGTCAAGCCGCTATGGAGGATGGCGATGACCCGTCCGAAACGGCGGGAGAAATATTCGACCATGACCGGGGTCAATGAGATTTCCGGCACCAGCATCAGGACGTTCTTCCCTTCCTGGAGGTAGTGTTCGCTGAGGCGGAGATAGACCTCGGTCTTGCCCGAGCCCGTCACCCCTTGGAGCAAGACGATCGAGTGGGATGAAGAAAGTATCTCCTCGATGGCGTTCCTTTGGTCGAGGGTCGGCTCATGGGCCACTTCCCGTTCGGCTTCGGGGATGACGTAACGACTACGCGGCTTATCGAACTGTTCCAAAATGCCCTTATCGAGCAGGGCCCTCACGACGGCGGGCGTGCTGGCCTCTTTTTTAAGGACCTCGCCGCTTCTTTTTAGGAGCCTCACGCATTCGACTTGCTTGGGGGTCAGCCCCTTTTCCTCGTCTTTTAGAAGACGGACCCACTTCTCATAGGCTTCCTTGGGCCCCTTCAAAGCCCCGCGGCGCGGGGCAAGGGATTTGGGGAGCATGGCCTGGAGGACGCTGATAAGGGGAGCCATGTAGTAATCGGCGACCGCGGTCGCCAGTTTCATCAGCTCGTCGTCCAAAAGGGGTTCGCGGTCGATGACCCGGCTGATATAACGCAAAGGCATCCCGGTTTCTTCTTCAAGCTCCTTCTTGGTCTTGTTTGTTTCCACGACCCGGGTCACGAAACCCATGATTTCGCGCGGTCCGAAAGGGACCATGACCCGATAACGGACATCGACTTGGTCATGACCGTCATAAAGATAGGTAAAGGGCTTGGAAAGGGACTGCTTTCCGATTTCGGTAATAACGTAAAGGACGCGCATTAGAGGCGGGCTTTGATGATGGAGGCGATCTCTTCCACCGTCCGGTGGAGGTCGTCGTTGATGACCTGGTGTTGGTAGTAATGGCCGCAGCAGAGCTCGCCCCGGGCCTTTTCGAGGCGTTCGGCGATCATTTCCTCGCATTCGGTCTTGCGGCCCCGGATCCGGCATTCGAGGTCCTGGAGGCTAGGCGGCACCAAGAAGATGGAAACAACCCCGGGGTCGTCCCGGAGTTTGCCGAGGACCTGGAGGGTCCCGCTGACTTCGATTTCCAGCAAGACGTTCTTGCCTTCCTTCCGCTTCTGTTCGACCTTGTCGCGCGGGGTTCCGTAGTAATTACCGACGAATTTCGCGTATTCCAAAAGGTTTCCGCTCTTGACGTTCTGACGGAAGGTATCCTCGTCAACGAAATAATACTCCCGGCCTTCGACTTCCCCCGGCCTTTGTTTCCGGGTCGTCATCGAGACCGAATAATAAAGGTTCAAAGAAGGATCCTTCATGAGCTCCTGACGCACGGTTCCCTTGCCGACGCCGCTGGGGCCAGAGAGGATGATGAGCAAACCTTTTTCTTCCATTTCCAAATTATAGGCCCTAATGGGCCTTTTAGGCAAATGGTGCTAATATTTTAAGGTGAATTTCAAAGCTCCCTTCTACGGCATTTTGGCCGCCTATCTCGAAAAGACCCTGAGGGGCCACCACATCGGACGCCCCGTCCTCTATAGCCACAAGGCCGTGGCCTTTTCCGTCTCCGGCACCTCTTATAAAAGACTATTCTTCACCCTCGATGGGAATGAACCGATGGTCCTTCTTTCGGAAACCGAGGAAAAGGTCAGATCCTTCGAATCCTCCTTCCTTTCGGTCCTTAAAAGCGAACTTCAAAACGCCCTCGTCGTCTCCGTCTCCCCGGTGGCCGGGGACCGGATCCTCGTCTTCGAACTGAAAATCAACGACGCCGCCTATCAGGAAGTGACCAGGCGCCTGGTCTATGAAGCCGTCTCCCACCACCCCAACCTCATCCTCCTCGACGAAAATGACAAGATCATCGCCGCCTACCGGCCTTCTTCCCTAGATAGCAGTCGTCCCATCTTAAGAGGGATGGCCTACCTGCCACCGAAGAAGACCTTCCAGCCCCTCGAACAATACGGGCCGGAGGATCTCGAACGCTATTTGGAGAAGGGGGAGGAAAGAGAGGCCCAATTAAAGGAAGAAAGGCGGAAGGACCGCTACGGCCGCCAGATCCTCGAGACCAAACGGCGGATCAAGCTTCTGGAAAGAAAGCTCGAGGCCTATCAAAAAGACGAGGAAGAGGCCCGCCTCCACCTCGACGACGGGAACATCGGCAGCGCCTTCTATACCGGCGAAGGCCTCGATTATGAGAAGGGGGTCCTCCTCTACGAGGGCAAGGAATATCCCTTCGACCCCCATTTGAAGCTGAGCCTCACCGCCGAGAAGTACTTCCAAAGGGCCAAGAAGGCCAAAACCGCCCTCAGCCAAATCGCGGAAAACCGCAAGACGTGCCAAGCCGAACTCGAAGAGAAAAGGGAACTTTTGGAGTTCCTCGAAGGGGCCGATGAGGCCTTGCTCGAGGAAACCTTGGGCATGAGCGACATGACCCATAAGAGGAAGAAGGACGTCAAGGGCGGCAAGCCCCTGCCCCGCCTAGTCACCTGCGGGGGTTCCCTCAAGGCCTACTATGGCCATAGTGCCAAGGAAAACGACGCCCTCACCTTCCTTTATACCAAGAACCCGCGCTTCCACTGGTTCCACGTCAAGGACCATAGCGGGCCCCACGTGGTCTTAAGAAAAGAAAACCCGAGCCAGCGGGAAATCGACTTCGCGGCCTCTTTGGCCGTCTATGCCGCCGGGCTCGAAGGCGGGGAAGTCATTCATGCCCTCAAGGGCGACCTCCGCAAGGGCAACGTCCCCGGACAAGTCATCCTCAATACCTACAAATCGCTCTTCGTCAAAGACATCGATCCATTGTTCCGCAAGGCCTTCATCGATGGCGGGGTCAAGAGATGATCAGTCCCTCCCTCTTTCTGGACCAGAACCTGAAACCCATCGAAGGGGGTTTGAGCAACCGGATCTTTTTGGCGCCTCCCAACCGCCTGGTCCGTTTCAAGATGCAGAGCGACCCCCATTTCTACGACCCCAAATCCGAGGAAGCCATCTTCAAAGCGGGCCAAGGAAACCTCTTCCCCCGCCTCTATATCTTCGAATCTAACGGCGACTACATCGCCGAGTATCTGGCGGGCCACCATCCATTTTTAGGTCCTGATACCGATGCCGCCACCCTTTATGACTTAGGGAAAAGAATCAAGGAACTGCACGAACTAAAACCCGGCAAGGACTACGGATCCTTCAGGCCCATCGACCGCTTGGAATACTACAAAAACGGCGCAAAAGGGAAGGATATCGATGAAAAAGCCCTGCAAAAGGCCATCGATGACTATAAGGAGGCCGAAAAGGCCCATGCCCCCTTTCCCTCCCATAACGACATGGTGAGGGGCAATGTCTTGAAGGACGAGAAGGGAAATATCAAGTTCATCGACCTCGAATTCAGCGGGGCCTGCACTCCCCTCTTCGATGTCGGAAGCGTCCTCAGCGAAAACGGCATCAAGGGAGAAGAAAAGGCCAGAGCCCTCCTCGAGGGTACTTTGGGAACGGCGACGGAAAACGATGTCGTTAATCTTAAGAGGATCATCCACTTCCAGGATGCCCTTTGGTACTACTGGGCCCTATACCGTTACCAATTGGACGGGCTTCCCATTTTCCTACAAATCGCCGAGGAAAAACTCAAGGCTTTTGCGAGTCTTCCTTTTTAGGCTCTTTCCTGAATAACTTCCATAGAAGGGGGATGAGGGCCCCAAGGGCGGACCCCGCCACATCTAAGCCGACGTCGCTGACCTTCGGACCCCGCAGGGGGATGAAGAACTGGATGCATTCGGAAACGATGCCGACCAAAAGGGCAAAGATAATGGATATCAACAAAGAGAGGAGAAGGCGGTCCTTTTTCCGTTCCTGGGGCCAAAGGTGGTAGACGGCCAAGAAAGCAAAGAGACCCTGAACGAAGAAAACCAAGAAATGGCCGACGAATTTCCGGATGAACCCGGCGAAGGCCATACTGTTATCCTCGTTGATTGCGGCCCTCGGCTTGACCTCGATATCGACCGTGACCTTCAGTTCTTCGTTGTCTGGACTAGACACGGTAACACTGGCCTTCCCGGTTTTGATCCCCCGCAACGCTAAGTTTGGGGTTCCGCTACCGATGACCTCGACGATGCTTGGATCGCTGGAGGTCCCGACCAAAGGCGATCCGGCGCTGATCGCCGGTTCCAAGACGACATCGAGGTTCATCTGGCTCCCGGCACTGAGGCTGAGACCTTGGTCGTTTCCGTTTACCTTAAGGTCAGTCGGGACCGCCCTTTGGATGTCGATGAGGATCCTTTCGCCCTCGGATTCATGTCCTGGGACGAAGGCCCTGACCTCCACTTCCCCTTCTTTACGGTAACCATAAAGGATGGCTTGGTCTTTCCCGACCGGTTTGATCTTGGCCTTCAAGGCGTCCTCACTCCTTAGGGCAAAGGCGACCCCGGCGTCTTCGGGAAGGCCCTCGGCCTCCAATAGCAAGGCATTGCCCCCGTCTTCGGCAAAGTCATAACCGTTGAGGTAAGTCTGACCGCTTTGGGCAATGCTGAAAGAGGAAGGACTGACCTCAGCCCCCGTCACCTCGACGGTTCCTGCATATGGACCGATTTCGATATGGTAGGTCCCCGGTTTTTCGGCATAGAGGACCTCGCCTTCATAATAGAGTCCTTCCCCATCGATCTTCGCTTCGGCCTTGGCGGGATCGTAGACCCGCCTTAGATAATGGTCGAGGAGAGAGGTCACTTCTTCCTCGTT
Source organism: uncultured Bacilli bacterium (assembly GCA_944363565.1). Taxonomy (GTDB): domain Bacteria; phylum Bacillota_I; class Bacilli_A; order RFN20; family CAG-826; genus UBA4951. Next base: position 187,104 of record CALVUI010000001.1, on the reverse strand, counting down.
TTCCTCCCCGCTTAGATTGAGGCGGGAAAGGGCCTTGCCGCTCGAATCTTCGAGCAGAAGGGGTAGGAAGATGGCTTCCCCGGTTTCCATTTTTTCGGGAAGGGGGACTGGGAGACTAAATTCGGATGGAGCCGGGCATTCGAGGACCGTGAAGTCGTATTGATAGGAAACGGAATCCGCTACCTCGACTTTTAAGGCGTACTCCCCCGGGTTGTTCCCGATGACGTTGACATAGGAATTGAGGACGTTCCCTTGGACATTCCCGGAAGAATAGACCAGGGAATAATCACATTCTTCCCCCTGGAGGCGGGTGATTTCGACGCTTTGGTCGTAGGCCCCGGTCTTGGGATAGGCGATTTCAAATCCCAGACGGCTCGAAGTCCCCTGGGCGATCGTCCCTTCACCCAAAAACGAAGAATCGGAAACGAGTTGGATCGAGGTCGGCTTCAGGGGCTCGGGTTCGTCCTCCGAACCGAAGAGGTTGATGAAGAAGGCGCCGATTTGGCTCACGAAATCACTTTGGACGCCGCTCGCCGAACCCCCAAGCGAGGCTTCGATAAGGGTAAAGGAAGCGGCCAAAAGGGAAAGGGTCAAGTAAACATAGGCCCGGGCCGGGGCCTTCCTTTTGAGGGCCTTCCTTTCTTCCATGGACTAGATTTTAAAGGAGAGGTAAGGGAGAGAAAATGTTTATAATGAGCCATGCGGAAAAGCCGGCTCTTTTTTGTCCTAGTGCCCCTCTTCTCCCTCTTTTCCTGCGGGCCTACAGCGCAAAAACCCTATATTCTCGACCATGACGGCGATTTGCCCTACATTGACGAGGCCTACGGTTACGAGGAGCTGACCAAGATCACCGATGTCGATGAGGTCTTCGAAATGGTGGACGCGGGCCGCGACGTCCTCCTCGGTCTCTTTGGGGAAAACTGCTACCCCTGTATCGTCCTCGAAAGGGCCTTCTCGGACTTCGTCCTGGACGGCTCGATCCCCTGCCTTTCTTTTTACAACGGAGCCAGTCAGGAAAGCTATGAGGCCTTCATCGCTAATTCCTCGGCCCTCATGGCCCGTTATGGCCTCACGATGGACGAGGTCTTCACCCCTTCCCTCTTCCTTCTATCCAAAGACGAGATGACCAGGCTCGACCTCCGCAGCAACCCCATCAACACCTGGACCGCTCCCCGCCTTAGTAGCCTCCTCCAAAAAGAGGCCTCGAGAAGCGAGGTATATTTCTTCGACGAAGAAGAAAACTTCCTCCGCTTCGTAAAGGAAAACGACTGTGTGGAGATTCTCTTCGACGAGGAAAGCCAAGAAGATTCGTCCTTGTTTTACGCCGATTTTTACCAAAAGGCTCAAAAGAGAAGCCAAAAGACCGCGGTCCTTGATTACGACGAAGGGATGGAAGAAACCCTTGCCCATTTCGGATTAAGCGGATACGAGGCCGCCATCAAGGCGGGAAACGAAAAGGCGCCCCTTGAGGAGGGCGCCTCATTGCTGAATTAGCTTAGGCCCTTTCGGCCACGAAGGCCGCGAACTCCTTCCCCTTTTCGAAGTCCTTGAAGCGGCCGTAGTAGTAGGTGTCACCCATGGCCTTGGCCATGTGGGCGGGATAGCGGCCGTGCATGCAGATCTCGTTTTTGTAACGGGTAAGAATTTCCTGCTCGCTATGGCGGTAGGAAATGACGTCCTTCCTAGCCGCGGCGAAGGCATAGTACTTCTCCTTCCCCATGTCCTGCCTATTCTGGTCATAGCAGATGACGTCGGCGTAGATCTCGTAGCAACTGACCGAATTGGCGTAGTCGATGAGGTCGGGCGTATAGCCACCGGGCGGTCTCATGTTGCACTCGAGGGCCACGAACTCGTTGGCTTTCGCGAAGCCTTCCTTGTCTTTGTTGAGGACGAAGAACTCGATGTGGAAGAAACGATCGCGGATCCCAAAGCTCTTCACTACCCGCTTCCCGGTCTCCAAGAAGGCCTTCCCGTCGATGTCGTGGAAGGGCAAATCGAAGGGGTTGTTGTAGTAATAGTAGTCGGTGTCTTCGTTGACGACATCGGCGATCGGGGTCATGAAGTGGTCGGAGGTGGCGAAGGCGACCTCGGACTTCGAATCGCAGATCCCGTCGAAGCTGACGATGATGCCGTCGATCTTCTCTTCGACGATGTAGGTTTCCGGTAGCTTCTTGGCCAAGAACTTCCTCACTTCCTCTTCGTTATTGAGGGAGAAGGAATCGTTGGCCCCGACCCCGACGTCGGGCTTGGCGAAGAGGGGATAATTGACTTCTTTGGCGAAGGTTAGGACCTTGTCGAGATCCTCGGGTCCGTCCGCCAAGACGTAACGCATGGTCTTGACCCCGGCGCTCCTGAAGGCTTCCTTCATCGCGCTTTTGGCCTTGATCCGATGCATGTCGGCGGGATGGAAGCCGCTATTGACGCCCATATCGAGACGGAGGCGGGCATCACTTTCGAGCCACCACTCGTTGTCGCTTTCGATGAAGTCGATCTTCCCGTACTTCTTCTCGTAATAACGGCAGGCCTCGAGCATCTTCGGATAATCCGAGAGGTCGGAGACGAAATAGTATTCCTTGAGGGCCTTCGAAAGGCGGGGATGGACGTCGTAATAAGGTGAATCCCCAATCCCGAGGACATTGATGCCATGGCCGGAGAGAGCCTCGACCCACTTGAAGTAGCGGACCGGGAAGTTCGGCGAGATGAAGATGAAATTCATGACTGTTCCCCTAAACGAGCAAAGTATAGCCCAAATCCTTGAGGACCTGCACCGCTTCTTCCCGGTTTTTGAGGCGCGAGGCCTTGAGGGGGTAGACGTAGAGGACCCCTTCCTTGACTTCGAAGGCCCCGCCTTCCAAAAGGTAGAAGCGTTCAACCGCGTTATCGACGGCCTTCATGACCGATTTTTCCCTAAGGATCCCGATGTAGTTGGTGTAACCCGGGAGGATCCCGATCGGTCCCTTGCTGGCTTCGAGGTAGACGGCGTCCGATTCGCGCTCCTTGAAGAGGCCTTCGGGGGTGAGGATCTGCCAAGCAAGTTTCACTGGGCCATCCTCTTTTCGACGTCCTCGATGGTCCCGCAGTAACGGAAGGCACTTTCCGGATAATCGTCGTACTTGCCGGACAAAAGCGCTTCGAAGCTCTCGACCGTCTTCTCGAGGGGGACGTAGGCCGCCTTGTAGCCCGAATAGGCCTCCGCCACCTTGAAGGGCTGGCTGAGGAAGTTACGGATCCTTCTAGCCTTGCGGACTATGACCTTGTCGTCTTCGCTAAGTTCGTCGAGGCCGAGGATGGCGATGATGTCCTGGAGTTCCTTGTAGCGTTGGAGGATGTATTTGACCTGTTCCGCCACCCGGTAATGGCGTTCCCCGACCACCTCGGGATCGAGAATGTTGCTGGAACTGGCCAAAGGATCGACGGCCGGGAAGAGACCCAGGGAGGCGATGTGACGGTCCAAGATGGTCTTGGCGTCGAGATAGTTGAAGGTCGTGGCCGGGGCCGGGTCGGTGAAGTCATCGGCCGGGACGTAGACGGCCTGGATCGAGGTGATGGAGCCGTTCTTGGTCGAGGTAATCCTTTCCTGCAGCTGCCCCATCTCGGTCAAGAGGGTCGGCTGATAGCCGACGGCCGAGGGCATGCGGCCAAGCAAGGCCGAAACCTCGCTCCCGGCTTGGGTGAAACGGAAGATGTTGTCGATGAAGAGAAGGACGTCCTGGTGCTTTTGGTCGCGGAAATACTCGGCCATCGAAAGGGCCGAGAGGGCGACCCGCATCCTGGCGCCCGGGGGTTCGTTCATCTGGCCGAAGCAAAGGGCGGTGTTCTTGAGGACCCCGGAGGCTTTCATTTCGGTATAGAGGTCATTGCCTTCCCGCGACCGCTCCCCGACCCCGGCGAAGACGGAAATGCCTTCGTGCTCGGTGGCGATGTTGGAAATCAATTCCTGGATGAGGACGGTCTTGCCGACCCCGGCCCCGCCGAAGAGGCCGACCTTGCCGCCCTTCATGTAGGGGCAAAGCAAATCGATGACCTTGATCCCGGTCTCGAGGACCTCCCGGCTGACCTTTTGGTCGGTGAAGGAAGGGGCGGGACGGTGGATGGGGAGATGCGGTTCCTTCGAAAAGTCCCCACCTTCCCCGTCGATGGGCTGACCCAAAACGTTGAACATCCTTCCCAGGGTCTTGTCCCCGACCGGGACGCTGATCGGGGCCCCGGTATCGACGACCTCGGCCCCGCGATAGATGCCGTCGGTCGGCTCAAGGGCCACGCAGCGGACGATGTCGTTGCCGATATGCTGCATGACCTCGACCACGATCTTGCGGTCGGGCAACTGGACTTCGAGGGCGTTTAGTAGGCGCGGCAGGGCTTCTTCGCCGAAGGCGACGTCGACGACCGGGCCTTGGGCCCGTTCGACATGACCTACCATCTTTTCTAGTTCTTCCATGGTCTCCTCCTTAACTGGCTTCGTAGCCACCGACGACTTCGGTGATTTCCTGGGTGATGGCCCCCTGGCGGGCCTTGTTGTATTCGATTCCGAGGGTGCGCCCTAGTTCTTCGGCATTGTCCTTGGCTTGGTCCATGGCCCGTCGGCGGGCGCTTTGCTCGGCGTAGGACGAGAGGACGAAGATGGCGGATAGCTCGGCTTCGAGATAGAAGGGCAAGAGTTTCTCGAACATGTCGTCTTCCTCCTCGTCGAAGAGAGGGGGACACTTCTCCTCCTCGAAGTCGGGATCGAACTTCGGGAGAGTCAGAGGCAAGAGGGTCTTGGTCACGACCTCGTTTTGGAGGGGGCTTCTGGCGACATTGTGGATGATTTCGATCCTGGAGTACCTTCCTTCGAGGAAGGAGGAAAGCAAAAATCCCCGCAAAGCCGCGATTTCTTCGCCGCTAGGTTCGAGTTTGTGATCGATGCCCTCGATCTTGGCCAAGGGGACCTTCCCCGAAAAATGGGTCTTGCCTTTGCTCCCGTAGACCAGGTATTCGCCCTTTTGGTCCTTGGCCACATCCTCGACGTAACGGAAGACGGAGTTGTTGTAGGACCCCGCCAGCCCGAGGTCGCTGGTGATGACGATCCTTAGGGGCTCATCGCCCTCCTCCTTGAAATAGCGAAGAAGGGGCGAGGGTTTTCTCTCCTCGTCCTCGACGGGGGCGAACCGCTCGAGGAGGTTTTTGACGGCCGAGGAAAAACGCTCGGCCGGATCCTTGAGGTTTTCGAGGTGCCTAAGTTTGGCGGCCGCGACCAAGAAGACCGCGGAAACCAGTTCCTCGGTCGTATGGACGGCCTTGAGGCGCCGACGAAGGAGGGAGAGGGACGGCATCTTAGTCCTCCTGGTGCTCCTTGAGGTAGTCGGTGGCCAATTCGCGGATTTCCGCCATCGCCTCACGGTCGAGGTCGTGGGTCTCGGCGATCCGCCTGATCAACCCCGGCTTGGCGGCCGAGCCGTAGAAATAGAAACCTTCGAGGAAAGAAGGGATGTCGTGGGGGGCGATTTCGTCAAAAAGACCCTCACGGACGGCATAGAGGATGATGGTCTGCTTTTCTTCCTTCTCCGGATGCCTGTTCTTTTGGACGAGGGCGGCATCGAGGACCCCACCGTGGGTCAAGATGGCCCGGGTATCGCTATCGAGGTCGCTCCCAAATTGGGAGAAGGCGAGGTTTTCCTGGTAGGAGGCAAGGTCGATCTTCATGCCTCCCCCGACCTTCTTCATGCAGGGATGCTGGGCGTTGGAGCCGACGCGGCTCACGCTCAAACCCGAATCGATGGCCGGACGGTGGCCGGAGTTGAAGAGGTCGCTGTTGAGGTAGATCTGGCCGTCGGTGATGGAAATGACGTTGGTCGGGATGTAGGCCGAGAAGTCCCCTTCCTGGGTCTCGATGATCGGAAGGGCGGTGATGGAACCCCCGCCTTCCTTGGCACTCAAACGGCAGGCCCTTTCGAGAAGCCGGCTATGGAGATAGAAGATGTCGCCGGGGTAGGCTTCGCGGCCCGGGGAACGACGTAAAAGGAGGGACAAGGTCCGGTAGGCGATGGCATGCTTGCTGAGGTCGTCGAAGACGACGAGGACGTCCTCGCCCTTTTCCATCCATTCCTCGGCCATGGCCATGGCGCTATAGGGGGCGAGGTAGAGCTGGGGGGCCGGTTCGCTGCTCGAAGCCGTGACGACGCAGGTATAGTCGAGGCAGCCGAGCTTTTGGAGGACGTCGACCAAATAGGCGACCGAGGAAGTCTTCTGCCCGATCGCGCAGTAGATGCATTTGACGCCGGTGTCCTTCTGGGCCACGATGGCGTCGATGGCAATGGCGGTCTTCCCGGTCTGGCGGTCCCCGATGATCAGTTCCCGTTGGCCCCGCCCGATCGGGATCATGGCGTCGATGGCCCTGATGCCGGTGATGAGGGGGGTATCGATCCCCTGCCTTCTCATGATCGAGGGGGCGACGCGTTCGACGGGCCTAAAGGAGGAGGTGATGATCTCGCCCTTCCCGTCGATGGGATTGCCGAGGGCCCCCATGACGCGGCCAAGCAATGCATCACCGACCGGGACTTCGACCACCTTCTTGGTCCGGTAGACGTAGTCCCCTTCCTTGATGTCGCCTTCCCCGTTTAAAAGGGCACAGTCGATGGAATCCTCCGAGAGGTTCATGACGAGGCCATAGTGGCCGCCGGGGAAAAGGAGAAGTTCCCCGAGCATGGCGCCTGGCAAGCCGTAGACGGCGGCGATGTCATCGCCGACCGAGACGACGCTGCCGACTTCCTTCTTCGAGGTGTCGCTCAAAAAGTCCTCGATCTGCTTCTTGAGGCTGGCGGCGATTTGCTTGGTATCGAATTTCATCATCTACCTCCTAGAAGGGCGCTCCCCATTTCCTGGAGGCGGCTTTCGACCGACAGGTCGAGGAGGGTCGATCCGTAGTAGCAACGGATCCCCCCGATGAGGCTCTTTTGGACCTTGAAGGTCAGGCGCAAGGGCTTGCCCTCGTTTTCGCTTAGGACGGCGGTCAGCCTTTCCTTTTCGTCATCTCCCAAAGGCCTGGCGCTATAGACGAGGCCGCGGGTGATCCCGAGGATCGGTTCCGAGAAGGAACGGAAGGAAGAAACGAAGAGGGGCCAATAACCAAAGATGTTCCTCTTGTCCATCAGGTGGAGGGCGGCCTTCAGGGGTCCGATGGCCCCGGAGGTTTCCTCTAGGAACATCGCCCTCGCCTTCTTCCCCTCGGGGGAAGCCAGAAGGTCGGAAAGTCCCTTTTCCCGGAGGAACATGTGGTGGAGGGAGCTGACCTCGGCCTGGACTTCGGCCAAGATGCCTTGTTCACTTGCCACCTCGAAGAGGGCCCGCCCGAGGGCGGCGGCGTCGAGTTTCTTATTGGTCCTTTCCATCTTCGAGATATCCTTCGATGAGGCGGCGGTCTTCCTTCTCGTCGAGTTTTTCCATCAGGATCTTGGCGCTGGCCTCCATCGTCAGGTCGACGGCCTCCTTCTTGAGGTCGGCGAGGGCCTGCTTTTTGGCCTCGTCGATGTCGTCCTGGGCCTTCTGCCTTTCGAGTTCGAGGGCCTTCCGTCCCTCCTCCAAAAGACGGGCGTTTTCCTTCTTGGCCTCGTCCTGGGCCTTCTTGATGTAGTCGCGGGCCAAAGCCTTGCTTTCTTCCTGGCGTTCCCGCCACTTCTCTTCGTTGATCTTGGCCTTCTTCAAAGCCTCTTCGCTTCCCCTTAGATTCTCATCGACGTATTTGCGCCTGGCCTCGATGAACTTTTTGAGGGGCTTGTAGGCCAAAAAGAAGACGGCCGCGATCAAAGCGGCCAAGGCCAGGAGGTTGATCAAAAAACTCCAGAAGTTCGGGATGATCTTCGAGATGAAATCCTCGGCCGAAAATGGGCTATCGATGAGAAGGGGAAGACGGTACATGCTTTAGTGAAGCCCCAAGACGAAGATGATGAGGATGGCGACGATGAGGGAGTAGATGCCGGTCGATTCGTCGAGGGCGACGGCGATCATCATCGTGCTCTGGAGCTTGCTCCGCATTTCCGGGTTCCGGCTCATGGCGTCGATGGCGTGGCAGCAGATGAGGCTTTCGCCGATGGCGGCCAGGTTCCCGAACATCATGGCCAGCGCGGCTCCGATGGCGCATAGTCCTAAGTCAGTCATAAATTCTCCTTTCCTATGCCTTGGCCCCTACCAGTTGGCGGTTGTCGGGGACGAGGGCCGGGGCTTCCTCTTCCGGCCTTTCGGCCGCGAACCATAGGGCGCAGAGGAAAGCATAGACCGTCGTCTGGACATAAGCCGAGAAGAGGCCGAAGTATAGATTCAAGATCCCCATCGGGATGGGGGCCAAAATGAGGCCGGCGCTTTCGCCGGGCAAAGCCGGGAAAAGGCTTTGGCCTAGCCCGGTCAAGGCCCAGCGCAGGAGGCCGATGATGATGGTGCCGCTCAGGCAATTGCCGAAGAGCCTCATCGAGACGCTGATGATCGGGGTCCACATGGTGACGAGGTTGATTGGGAGCCAAAAGAAAACCGGCGAGGTGTAGCGCGAGAAGTAATGCCATTTCTGGTAACGGACGGCCGTCATGTGGATGGTGACGAACATGATGACGGCAAGACTCAGCGGCGCCCCGAGCCAATCCATGACCCCGGGTAAACCGGTCAGATCGATGAGGAAGGCAAGGGCACAATAGGGAACGGCGACTAGGAAATAAGGCAGGTAGTCGATCATGGCGACGCCCATGTTTTCCTTCACGAAGCCTTCGAGTTTCTCATAGCCCCACTCGGCATAGAAAAGGAGGCCTTTGCTCGGTTTCCTCGGATCGGCCCTCTTAGCCTTGATCCCGACGATGATGGCCAGAACCAAGACGACGAGCATGATCAGGAGGCTGCTGAAAAGGGCGGGATCGAGGTCCTCGAGGGAAAACTCGAAGAAGGAAGCAAGACGCTCCTCAAGCATCGGGCTTATCCTCCTTCTTGAGGGCGATGTGGGCTTCGATGGCGGCCTTGGCCGGAACGAAAACGAAGAGCAAAAGGTAACCGGCGAAGACGGTCCAGAGGTTGAAGGCGTCGAAGCCCCCGAACCATTCCTTCTTGAAGGTGCAGACGGCAGCGAGGATGAGGCCGACCGCCATCAGGGCAAAGCGCAGGAAATAGAGACCGATCGCGGCGGCGGCCGCCCCTTTCTTCCCATCGAGGGAAAGGAGGTATTGGTTGCCCTTAAGGATCGAGTAGTAGCAGACACAAGCGATGATGGAGCCCAGTAGCCACCCGAGGGGGTATTGGTAGAGGCTTAGGAAAAATAGAGGCGAAAGGCAAAGGAAAACCCCGAGGCTCAGGGCCAAGATGATGACTAGGGTCTTCTTTTCCGATGACAAACGGGAGAACTTTTCAAGCATTGTTTGGTTCTTCTCTTATTTTAATAAGAGACTTTTCATTTCTCTACAATTTTCGGCGCGGCCTCGGTCGTTTTGGCTTCGTTTTTATAAAGAAGCTTCAAGAAGATGGGATTCAGGAAGGAAGTAAGGAGGATGAGAAGCAGGCAATAAGGAATGATCTGGGGATCGATGAGGCCGGAGTCGACGCCGGTTTGGGCGGCCACGACCAGGACCTCGGCCCGGGCCATCATCCCGATCCCGACCCGGAGGGAATCTTTGGAGGAATAACGGCAGATCTTGGCCCCGGCCCCGGCCCCGATGATCTTGCCCAAGACCCCGAGGACGATGAAGGTAAGACCGAAGAGGATGAAGGTGACGTTGCTGAAGTCGAAGGAGGTGTCGTACATCTGGAGGGCGACCGAGGCGAAGAAAACGGGGACGAAGATGACGTTGGCCGTCGTCTCGGTCCGATGGTCGATATAGGAGCGGCTTTTGGTGAGCGAAATGAGGAGACCCGCCACGTAGGCCCCGGTGACATCGGCCATTTGGAAGAGCTTCTGCGACAAATAGGCCCAGATGAAGCAGAAGGCCAAGCCGAAGATCGGGATCCGCCGATGATGGGGGAACTTCCCGTCGAGGTAGTTGAACAAGGGCTTGATGACGAAGTAGGCCCCGAAGCTAAGCAGGAAGAAAATCAGCATGTTGGCGATGACGACCACGATGGTCCAAGGTCCTTCCACCACCCCGCCGCAGGCTTCGATGATGAAGCCGAGGAGACTGAAGTCGCCGCTCGAGGAACCCGATAGGGAGATGACGAGGGAGATGAGGACGATGCCGATGATGTCATCGATGATGGAAGCAGAAACGATGGCGCTGCCGACCTTGCCTTCGAGCTTACCTAATTCCTTGAGGCTAGCCACAGTAATGGCGACGCTGGTCGCGGTCAAGATGACCCCGTAATAAATGTCACTGAAAATGGGATCGACCCCCTCGGGCAAGAAGGCCGGCTCCATTCCCCCGAAAACCCGGAAGAGGTAGGCGCCGATGAAGCCGAAGAGGAGGGGGACGACGACCCCGAGTCCGGCGATGAGGACCGATGGTTTGCCGACCGCCTTGATCTGCTTGAGGTCGGTTTCGACCCCGGCCGAGAAGAGAATCAGGACGACCCCGATCTTGGCCAATATGTCGATCCCGCCCCGGGTGTAGTCGGTGAGGATGGTCTGGTCGGGGATGAAGTAAATGAGGCCGACCAAAAGGCCGCTCAGCAAGAAGCCGATGACCTGGGGGATCTTGAAGTGGGCCAAGGCGCTGGAGATGACCTTGGCGAAGATGAGGATGAGACCGAGGGGCAGGAGTATTTCGAAGGGGTCCCCGATCGATGTCAGAACTGTGGTGGGCATAGTCAAGATTTCCGCCTAAGTATAGGCACCCCCTTTGGGGGTGTCGACTGAAAGCGCTTACTCGGCTTTGACGTAACTAAAACGCGCGGCCTTGAAGGTTCCGTCTTCATAGGCCACCTCCACTTCCCCTTTGACGAGGGGGGCGAGGTACTTCCTGAAGGAATCTGCCATCCTCGTTTCGTCGACGAGCATTTCCCGCGGGACCTTGCGCTCGCCATTGGCCACGACGTGGACGTCGCTGGTGAAGTATTCGACCTTGTAGGGCTCGTTGGAAAGGCGTCTGATGCAGACCATCTTCCCGCTTTCGCCCTTAAGTATTTCCCTGACGGCATAGCGGCTCAGCTCAATGGCCTCCTCGCGGTCGATTCTCGCGACGTTGATGGGGTCGGCCCGTTGGGGCAGGCTCAGTTCCATGGTCCGGGTCGGGATCTTGGTCTTCTCCTCGATGAGGTTGGCCAGGGTGACCGCCACCCCTTCGAGGGAGGAATGGCCGAAGGCGTCGACCTTCTTCTTGGGACGCGGGAGTTGGACGCCTTCGCTTAAAGCGGCGACGGCGTAGCCCTTCTTCCAATAGGTATCGGAGATGACCTTGAGGAAGCGTTCCTCGTCGAAGGGATTCTCCGGGAGGAAGAAGAGGTCGGGACGGTAGGGATAGGGCAAGAGGTCGCTGGCGGCCGTCAGCCACCCGGCGTTCCGGCCCATGATCTCGAGCAAAACCAATTTCCCATGGGGATAGCAGGAGGCGTCGATGACCGCTTCCTTGACCGTGTTCATGACGTGCTTGGCGGCGCTGGGATAGCCGAGGCTATGGTCGGTACCCAGGAGGTCATTGTCGACGGTCTTGGGAATCCCGAGGACCCGGCAGTCCACGCCGTGGTGGGCAAAGAGGCGGTGGAGGCGGCTGCAGGTATCCATCGAGTCGTTGCCGCCGTTGACGAAGAGGTAACCGATGTTGTGCCTTTCGATGGTCTCCAAAAGATCATCGTAAAGGGGGTCGCTTAGGTCTTCCGGCATCTTCTTGCGGGTCGTCCCCAAGATGGCGCCCGGGGTCTGGGGCAAGAGGGCGATTTCGTTCTCCTTCTCCTTCCCCATGTCGATGAGGTCGTCCTTGAGGAGGCCTTCGATCCCGTAACGGGATCCGAGGAAGGCCCCGATTTCCTCATGCTCCTTGGCTTCGATGTAGGCTCCGTACAAAGAAGAATTGATGACGGCGGTCGGTCCCCCCGACTGCAGGTAACAAAGGTTGCGTTTCATGGTGTGATAATAGGATATGGGGAGGCAAGCCACAAGGAAAAGCCAAAGGGAAAAGGCCGTGGGATTATTAGAAAAAGGAAAGTTTCAATAACCTCGCAAAAACGCCATTGCAAGCGCTTACATTTCTCTATATATTCATGTGTCCGGGAGGTAGCAACATGTCATTTACCATCACGGTGGGCGAAAGCAAAACCACCTACGAAAAGAAGATCCGCCTCCTCGAACTCCTCGAGGAGAAGGACCGTTACCAATATATCGCGGCGCGGGTCAACAACGTCGTCCGCGATTTGAACTACGAAGTCTATTACGACGCCGAAGTCGAATTCCTGACCCTCAAGGACCATGACGCCAACAAGACCTACGAGGCCTCCCTTCGTTTTCTCGTGGCCATGGCCTTCCACAATCTCTACCCCGATCTCAAGATCCGCTTCAGCTACGACGTCAGCCGCTCGGTCAAGATCAACCTCCTCGATCCGAAAGCCAAAAGCGACACCGCCATGCTGATCCGCCTCAACCACGAACTCGATAGGCTGGTCAAGGCCGACTATCCCTTGGTCCGCAAGGTCGTCAGCAATGCCGAGGCGGCCGAGATCTACAAGGAACGCGGCTACGAGGACAAGATGGCCATTCTCAAATACCGGCCCGAGAAGACGGTCCACCTCTATGAGTGCGACGGCTACGTCGACTACATGTACAGCCACCTCGTCCCCTCGACCGGTTACATCAAGAAATACAAGATCCGCCTCTACTCCCCGGGCTTCCTCATCCAATACCCGCGTTCGGAGACGGTCGGGGAAATCCCCGAATTCGAAGACGCCCCGACCTTCAATAGGGTTCTCAAGGAAAGCCACGACTGGGCCAAGATCGTCGGGGCCGACACGGTGGCCGGCATCAACGAGACCATCGAAAAGGCCGGGCCCATCGAGTTCATCAACCTCTGCGAGGCCAGACACAACCGGATGCTTTGCGAACTGGGCCAACTCATACAGGATGACCGTGAGGACATCCGCCTCATCTGCGTGGCCGGGCCCAGCAGCTCCGGCAAGACCACTTTTGCCAACCGCCTGAGGATCGAACTGATGAGCCGCGGGATCCGCCCGATCCGGATCTCGATCGACGACTATTACAAGAGCAAGGACCAGTGCCCGGTCGACGAAAACGGCAATCCCGACCTCGAGTCGATCGAGGCCCTCGACATCGACCTCTTCAACCAGAACATGCTCGACCTCATCAACGGCGAGGAGGTGGAACTCCCCCGTTTCGACTTCGGTCGCGGGGGCCGGGTAGCCGGGAGGAGACTGAAGATCGAAGAAGGCGAGCCCATCATCATCGAAGGGATCCACGCCCTCAACGACCGTCTGACCGTCTCGATCCCCAAGCACAACAAGTTCAAGATCTTCATCTCGCCCCAGGCCCAGATCAACCTCGATGACCATAACCCCCTCTCGATCACCGACCTCCGCCTCATCAGGCGTTTGGTCAGGGACAAGAAGTTCCGCAATGCCTCGGCCGAAGAGACCCTTGGCATGTGGCCGAGCGTCCGCAAGGGCGAATTCAAATGGATCTACTCGACCCAAGAGGGAAGCGACTACGTCTACAATTCGATGTTAAGCTACGAGCTTCCGGTCATGCGGAAATACGCGATGCCACTCCTTGCCGAAATCGACAAGGAGTCCCCCTACCACCCGGTGGCAACCAGGCTATTACGGATGCTCAAATTCTTCGTCGACATGGACGACGACTGGGTCCCGAGCAACTCCCTGATGCGGGAGTTCATCGGCGGCAGTTGTTACGCCGACGTCTGAGGCTCCTTGCCCTTCTCCTTCGAAAAGCCCGCAAAACGGGCTTTTAAAATCGAATAAACGGCGGTCAGCTGGGGATAATAGAGTTTCCTGAGCGAGAGATAACGGTTCTTTTCCTCTTCGCTGACGCTGGAAAGATAAAGGGAAGAGAAGATCTTTTCGAGCCGGAAGAAGGACTCGTAGAGATTGAGGGAGGCGATGAGGTAGAAATAGGTCTTCCGGGAATAGATGAGCAAGGGGGAACTATGGGCGATCTCGCTGCTCATCTCGTAGACCTTCGCGTAATCGTGGAGACCGGCCACCCGTTCGACCCCGTCCCGGAAGTTGAACTTGAACTCCTCGCCGCGTTCCTCAGGAGGAACCGAAAGAAGCCAGCCGTACTCAATGAAGCGCTTCATGTCCTTGCTCTTGAGCCCGGCTTCCCGCATCCCTTCCTTGATCTCCAAGAAGGCGGCGTCGGTCTTTTCCTTGTCGCCGAGTCCCCCGCGGAAGGCCATGGCGTAGGTCAAATGCTTCAGGTAGCTTTTGATCGCGGGATTGCCGTATCGGACCAAAACGGTGAGGATGCATTCGTTTTCGTGGAGGGTGCGCCAGGTCGAGAAGGCCTCGGTTTCATAACCATTGTTGAGGAGCAGGACGATGCAGCGGCACATGCTGAAGGCCTTGTTGGTGACGTCGACCAAAAGCGTCCGTTCCGGCTCCCCTTTCTTATAACGGCCGAGCATTCCGAGAATGAAATTCAAATAGAGGGAAATGGTCGAGACTTCCGGCGAAAAACGGTTGGAAAAGGCCACGTTTTGGTAGGCCAGATGCTCATTGGTGACGTACTTGTCGAGACTTAGGGAAATGAGGTAGCTGGTATAGCTTTCCCTATCTTCTTCCTTGATCTCCCCCTTATGGGTCAAAAGGTAAAACCGGTGTTCGTTGTAGAGATAGAGGATCAGCTGGACATGGTTGAGGGGCAGGGCCGAGAGGGCCTTGCTATTCTCCGCGAGGGTCTTGAAGCCCCCGACCGCGTAGACGTAGGCCCCGTAGAGGAAATCGAAGGTCTCTTCCTTTTCCTTTGGGAAAAGGGCGTGGGCGACCGCCTTGAAGGCCTCGGGGGCCATGGGTTTGAGGCTGCTGCTATTGGGCATGCCTTAGTCTACTACCCGGCAAAGGGCGTTAGAAAGGGAAAGGAGATAGCCCCTTGTCTTCTTGCCGAAGGCCTTTTCGACGTATTGGCAATAGGTATTGACCTGGGTTATATAGGCGGGATCGAGGATATTCTTGGCCTTGTAGTCGATGACCACGCAGTCGTCTTGGCCGACCAGCAAGAGGTCGATGCTGCCCCGGGTCCCGTCCTCGCTCACGTAGTTGTACTCCTTGTAGGCCCGATAGCCCTTGGTCTTTTGGAAGATTTCGAGGGCGAGGACCTTTTCGAGCTTGGCCCTTATCTTCTCGTCCTCGATGAAGGAAAAATCGGGATCGGAAAAGTCCACCATCTCCATGTAGGCGTGAAGCAAAGTCCCGTATTCGGAGGCCGCCTCGTCGACGAAGAGGGAGTCCTTGCTCGGGCGCTTCCGCTCCGGCGCCGGATCCATGATCTTGGGTTCCACGAACTCCAAAGCCGAAGGGATCTCCCCTTCCTTTTCCCCGCCGGCCCGGTAGGCGTATTCCTTGAGGCGATATAAGGAAATGGGTTCGAGGTCCTCATCAAAACCGCTTAGGGCGAGGAAAGCCCGGAAGGAAAGGGGATCGCCGAGGCCATCGTAGTCCTTCCCGTTTTCGGTCTCTACCAGATATATGACTTGTTCGGCCCGGGTGACCCCGACGTAGAAGAGGCGCATGTACTCGCTGATGGCTTCCTTCTTTTTAGTCAGCCCATAGGCCAAGGTCTGGACGGCTTTCTTCTTCTCCGGCTTCTTGTCCCTCAG
Source organism: uncultured Bacilli bacterium (assembly GCA_944363565.1). Lineage (GTDB taxonomy): Bacteria > Bacillota_I > Bacilli_A > RFN20 > CAG-826 > UBA4951. Next base: position 171,388 of record CALVUI010000001.1, on the reverse strand, counting down.
CTTCAAGGACAAGCCCAAATCGGTATCGGCCAAGAAGGCGGTCTTGGTATCTTGGAGATTGAAGCCGTGTTCGAGGTCCGGGATATAAACAATCGGGAACTGGAGGCCCTTGGAGCGGTGGATGGAATAGAGGTGGACGCAGTCTTCGTCCATCGGGGGCAATTCGGCCTCGGCCTTGATCTTGAAGCGGGCCAGGTTTTCCGGATAGTCCGCCAAATAGGCAAGGTCGTAGCCAAGTCGTTCCATGTTTTCGGCCGAGGCCGTGAGACCCTGGATCAATTTCATGACGTTCTTTGTATGGCGGACCCGAAGGATCCCATCCCGGAAGGGATAATGAGAGAGGAAGAAGTTCACGGCATGGGGCAAGGAAGCGTTCAAGACGTCCAGACGGTTGTTAATGGCATCTTTGACAAACTCCCCTTCCAGGTAAGTCCCATTTTGGAGGTCTTCATAGATCTTCTGGTCGGAATCCATGTAAAGGAAGGAACGCCTGATCGAGACGTAGGCGTGTGAAAGTTCCTTCCTTCGACGTTGATCTCCTAGGAGCAAATAGAAACGGGCCAGGGATGAAAGGACCATGAGGACGTCGGCGTTTTTCAGTTCCTCCCCCTGGTCGAGGACGAAGGGGATCTTCTTGTCGCTTAGTTCCTTGGCGAATTCCTTGTAGGTTCCCCGGGTCATGCAGAGGATGGCGAAGTCGCGGGGCCGGCACGGCCTGATCTTCTCTTCGCCCTTCTTGGCCTTGAGATCGTAGATCTTGAAACCTTCGTTCAGTTTCTTGGCGATGTCGTTGGCGATGTAATGGGCCGAGGGGGCCTTGTAGTTGGTGCCGGTCGGATCGAGTTTGACCATCTTGAATCCGTAGTCCTCGAGGCCGTTGGCGGCGTCATAGCTGGTGTTCCCATAGTTCAAGGCCTCGCCCTTCTGGTAATCGACGCCCCCGAGGTCCTTGGTCATGAGGCCATTGAAGAGGCGGTTGATGCCCTCTAGGACCTCAGACCGGCTCCGGAAGTTTTCCTTGAGGCGGATCAGCTCCCCTTCCCCTTTGTCTTCGTATCTTTCCCTCAGGGCCGAGAAGATGGAGGGGTTGGCGTGCCGGAAACCATAGATCGATTGTTTGACGTCCCCGACGCAAAAGGCGTTTTTGATGTTGAGACGGGCCAAGAAGGATTGCTGGAGATCGCTGGTATCCTGGTATTCGTCCACCATCGCGTACTTGTATTTCCCCGCAAAATCGGTTTTGATCTCCGGATAATCCAAGGCTTTTAGGGCTAAGTTGTAGATATCGGAGAAACCATAGACCCCGGAGGCATACATCTTTTCCGCCATGTCTTTCCTCAACCGCAAAGCCAGGTCGAGGAAAAATGAGATATCGTCCCTTTGGGCCAGGGACTTCTTCATCGCTTCTTCGGATTTCCCTACTGCCTTGCACTCGGCGTCGGCGTCATTGGCCTTATTACGGATCGCTTTGTAAACCTTTTTTTCTTCTTCCGTGAGAGGGGGTTTGTCTGAGACTTTTTTGAACTTCGTCTTGAAGGCAAGCCCTTCCTCGGCCGAGCCCATGTAGGCCATGATCTTCTGCTCGCAGTTGTCGATGACGCTGCTTTTATAGGGTTCGTCCAAAAGGAAGGGAACCTTATCAATGATGTTCTTCAGGCGCTTGATGGCAGCCTCGACCAAGACCCGATAACGGGCTTCGAGGAAATCGGGCTCGAAGAAACGGGTCCTAGCTTCCTTGAGCCACTTTTCGGGATCGGGGGATAGACGCGCCGCTTCGTCGATGGCCAAGACGTAATCGGTTAGGACGTCGTCGCTCTTGAGACAGTAGCGACGAAGCAAGGAAAGATAACGTTCATCCTTGTTGGCCGCCAACTCTTCACTGTAGGCCTTAAGGAGCCGGCGCCGTTCCAAATCAAGAAGACCACTTCCATCGATGGAAATCGAAGGGGGCACCGGTAAAAGATGGGAATATTGGCTGACCAGCCTATAGGCCAAGGCGTCGAAGGTCATGACGGCCGCGCTATCGATGCGGTGGGCCGCTTCCTGGCATAAGGGATCGTCTCCTTGCTCGTTTAGTTCCTTGAGGATCCGCCCCTTCATCTCGGCAGCCGCGTCGTTCCCGAAGGTCAGAACCAAAAGTTCCTCGATTCGGCATTTCCCGCTCTTGATGATCGAGGCGGCGCGTTTGGAAAGGACGGCGGTCTTGCCCGAGCCGGCCCCGGCGGCCACCAGATATTGTCCCTCGTGGGACTCTATGGCTTTCTTTTGGGCCTTAGTCGGTTCCATAATCGTCATCCTCCTCCCTGTCATCACTACTCTTCTTGTCCTTTTTCAATTGGTAGAAGCCGACCTTCTGATCTTCCCGGTAGCAGATATCGCGATAATGGCAATACTGGCAGGAATGGAAGTCTCCCTTGACTTCGAAGGGAGTAACGCCGAAATCCCCCTTCAGGATCCCGGCATCCCAAGCCTTCACGTATTCCTTGGCCTTCTCGATGAGTTGACTTATCGTCTCCATCTTTTTGCCGGCGAACTTCGTGCTGATTTTCTTGTCCTGGGTCCACTTCGCGGTCCCCTTGACCTCCTTATCCAAAATCGAAAGGACGTTGACCTCGTCGTCGAGGAGGAGGCCGGCCGGCTTGTCGTAGTCGGGAGGATAGGGATTATCGGCCAGGCCGAGTTCTTTGGTCTCTTCTTCGGTTACGAAATCTTGGTTTTTCGGGAGGACCGGGAAAATGAGGGCAGCCCCTAATCCCCTTCCGGAAAGTTCCGGGTCCAAGGAAGAAGCCAGGGCGTAGATCGGTAGTTGGGCCCCGAGGCCGAAAAGGCTGAAGAGCTCGGCATTGAAGGGCTCCTGCCCGGTCTTGAAGTCGACAATGACGTTGAAGGGCAAGGTCGTGACATAGCTGATGGCCTCGTCCATCTTCCCTCCGACCTTGATCCCATCGCCCATCTCGACGGTGAAGGGATATTCCCGGCGGTAGGTAGGCCGATACTGGGCAAAGAGGTTTTCGAAGGAGTTAACATTTTTCAAGACATCGGAAAGTGACTCCTTGATCTTCCCCATCAAAACTTCTTCGACCGCGGTCAGGGGTTTGCCATATTCCTCAAGGGATTCTTCGAAGGCCTTCTCGATGACCTTTTCGATTTCATCTCTTCCTCTTAGTTCCAAGACCCGGTGGATGAAGGAACCACGGAGGGTCGCAAAGGTGGAATCCGAACCAAATAGACGCAAAACCCGCTCCAAATAGTAGGAAAAGTGGCAAGAGGCATAGACCTTGAGGGAAGAATATGAATAACTCTCTGGCCTGTTGATTTCGAGGCCAAAGGGCTGGAAATCATAGGGGAAGCTGGCGTGTCCGACCTCGCCTTGTTCCAAAAGGGAAGGCAAACGGGGATCGGCTACCAAGGTGTCTTCCTTTTCGTCCAAAAGGAAGGCCTGGAGCAGGCCCCCGTGGTCGAGTGAATAGTCCTTGACCTCGATTGGTGCGGAAACCGGCTTTTTGTCATTGGGAAAAAGGAAGGACTTCTCCCCGTTTTCGGCATCGTAGGATGCATAGACCAAGGAAGGGGAAGACAAAAGAAGTTCCCCTTCATAGGTCGAGGCCTCGTTTTCGTCGACGCTGGTCGGGAGGCCGGCGGCTTGCTTGTCGGCATCCTTGAAGAAGGGATCATCGCTTCGGGAAGCCGGCAATCTCCCAAAGGAAGCATCGACGACGAAAAGGTGGCTCCCTTCCGGGACGATGAAGGAAGAAAGGAGGCGCGGCCCATCCTTGAGGGGTGGGATGCTGACTTCCTTGCCCCGGGCCCATTGGAGATAGAGGGACCGGCGTCTATCTAGGGGCAGGCCTTCGAAGGCGTTGATGACGGAAGCCAGTTCCCTGGTCCCCGCATGGTCTTTGAGTTTGCTGACCAAATCCTCGAGGATGTCACGATCTTTCCCCTCTTCATCAAGGCGTTTCATAAAGGCCTTGAAGGAGGAACAATCGCTGAGGGGCATCTTCCGGGGCAAGCCGAAGCCGTAATTGGGGGCCTCGGCCACGATGAAATCGAGGAACTCCCGCTTGGCCCCATAGATGTAGATATCCTCAGGCTTGGTCCCTTCTTTTAAAAGAGCGGCAATGGAATTGAGGAGGTAGCGTCCTTCCTCATAACGGTCCTTGAAGACATAGGGGGCCTTGATTTCCTTTTTCTCCAAGGGAAGGCATTCGTATTCCTCATAGCCGATCCTCTTAAGCAAAAGGTCGAGCTTATGGGAACGGGGGTAGCCGATCACCAAGGGTTTGTATCCCTTTAGTAGCCTCAAGGGATCGGGGTGGGCATGAAGGACCCCTCCGACCAGGAGCCTTTTTTCAATCGACTTCATCTCCGCGATGAAGGGAGTCTCGGCCTTCGTATCCTTGAGTTTGGAAATCGCGGACAAGGTCCTTTGGGCCTTGGAGAGACCCATTCCTTCCTTTAGAAGGAAGTTGAGGGCCTGGTTTCCGTAACGATAGGAAAGCAATTCCTCGATCCCGATCGCGTCGTAAAGCAAAAAGTCCCACTCCGGATGCTCGCGCCTTAGGGCCAAGAGCCCATCGGCCAAGGAAGAGGGGGCAATCACCAAACGCTTGTCGAGATTGAGGTTCATGGTTTGTAGACCCGGGTGGCTTCGACGGCCTTCAGCCAACCACGGTACAAATTATCGCGTTCCTCCTGCGACATTTTCGGGACAAATGTCTTCTCGATGGGGTTGAGGGAAGCAATGTCTTCCCTAGAAGGAAAGAAAGAGGCTCCTAGACCCGCCAGGTAAGCGGCCCCGAGGGCGGTCGTCTCTCGAAAACGCGGCAAAACCACCTTGGTTCCGAGGATATCGGCCTGGAATTGCATGAGCAAGGAATTGGCGGAAGCGCCCCCGTCGGCCTTGAGGAAGGAGAGGTCGAGACCGGCTTCCTTCTTCATGGTTTCGATGACGTCCTTGCTCTGGTAGGCGATCGAATATAGGGCCGCTCGGGCGATGTTATGACGGTCGCTCCCCCGGGTCAAACCGAAGATCGCACCCCTAGCCTCGTCATCCCAATAAGGGGTTCCCATCCCCACGAAGGAGGGGACAACGTAGACGCCCCCGGTATCGGGGCAACGCAAAGCGTATTCCTCGCTATCGCTGCTTTCTTTGAATAAGCGGAGTTGGTCCCTTAACCACTGGACCACGGCCCCGCCGACCAAAACCGAACCCTCCAAGGCATAGCAAGGCTTATCCCCGGTCCGGCAGGCCAAGGTCGTAAGCAAACCGTGTTTGGATTCGACCGGCCGTTCCCCGGTATTGAGGAGCATGAAGCAGCCGGTCCCGTAGGTGTTCTTCCCTTCGCCCGACTTCAGGCAGCCCTGGCCGAAGAGGGCGGACTGCTGGTCCCCGGCCACCCCAAGGATCCTTAGGCCCTTCCCGAAGAAAGTGGCTTCCCCGAAGTCGGAGATGCTGGGTTTGACTTCCGGGAGCATGCATCTGGGGATGTCCCAGAGATCGAGGAGTTCCTGGTCGTAATCCAAACGGTGGATATCGTAAAGCAAGGTCCGGCAGGCATTGGTCTCGTCGCTATAGAAGCAACGACCCTCGGTCAAACGGTAAATGAGATAACTATCGACGGTCCCGGCGTAAAGCTCGCCCCGCTTCGCCTTTTCCCGGGCCCCAGGCACCGCATCGAGGATGAAGGCGATCTTCGAAGCCGAAAAATAGGGATTCATGAGGAGGCCGGTCTTGGCCTTCACCAGATCAATGGCCTCCTTCTTGGCATCGCAAAGAGGGGCCGTCTGCTTGCTTTGCCAGACGATGGCGTTGTGGATAGCCCTCCCCTGCTTATCCCAAACCAAGGCCGTTTCCCGTTGGTTGGTGATCCCCATGGCGGCAATCTCTTCCAGCCGGTGGCCGCTCACGATCAAAACCTCGTTGACGACGTCGACGAGGCTCACGAAGAGCTGGTCGGCCTTCACTTCGACCCATCCTGGATGGGGATAGAGGCACTCAACCGGGCGGGAAGCGCTGGCCACGATCTTCCCGGAGGCATCGACCAAAAGGGCCCGGGTCGAGGTCGTCCCTTGGTCGATCGCAAGGATGAATCTTTTCACCCTGTTATTTTGCCATCAAAGCCTCGACGGCGGGTATTTCTTTTTCGATCTCCTCGCTGAGGTTGACGCAGCCCGATTCGGTGATCAGCAGATCGTCTTCGATCCTGATCCCGATTTCCTTGTCGGCCAAATAGAGGCCCGGTTCGTCACTGATGACCATGCCGGGCTCCAAAACGACGTCCCGGTAATGAAGGTTCCCTTCGGCCGATTGGTAGGGGTCGTGGGTATCGAGGCCGATGAAGTGGGAGACGCTATGGAAGTAGTAATTGATGTAGTCTTCCTTCTTGTCGATGAGGCCGAGCTTCAATAAACCGTTGGCCAGGAAGTCGATGGTGGCGTCCTGAAGAGCGTGGATCGTGGTCCCAGGCCGGGCCAAGGAAATGACGTTCTTGTTGGCGGCCAATACCAATTCATATAGGTCTTTCTGGAGTCCTTCGAACTTCCCGTTCACCGGGTAGGTCCTCGAGATATCGGCGCAGTAGTAGCCGATCCTTCCCCCGAGGTCCATGAGGACGAGGTCTCCTTCCTTGAGGAGACCCAAAGGTGTCGGATAATGGAGGGTGGCCGCGTGGACACCGGAGGCCATTATCGTCGCAAAACTAAGTCCTTGGTAGCCGTTTTCGTCGTTGACGCGGCGGGCGAAGGTATCGGCGAGTTCATATTCCCTCTTCCCGGGGGCAATGGCCTTAACCGTCTCGTTGATGGCTAGATGCGTGGCTCTGATCGCCCGTCTAAGCAGGTTGATTTCCCGCGGGCTTTTGATGAGGCGGAGGTTGGTGACATAGGGATAGAGGTCATTGACCTTGAGGCTGGGATAAGAGGAAACGAGTTCCTTTTCGTAGTCCTTCAAGGAGGTATCTTCGGCGACCTTCAGTTCCCGGTCGCGGTCGAGATAGAGGACCGTCACTTCCCCGAGGTCGGGGTTTTCGCCCTTGAGGGCCCCTTCGAGGAGCGATTCGAAAGCGGAAACCGGCAAGACGTTCCCGATGTCGGAAATCTCCTTGGCTTCGGCGTAAGTCAAACGCTTCCCGGTCCACTTCTCCTGCCTCTCGTCATAGGGGGAGACGAAGAGGTATTCGCGGATGAGACCGCCGCACTTGAAGAGGAGGAGACGCGAATCCTCCTGGTCGATCCCGGTCAGGTAATAGAAGTTCTTCGAAACCTCGAAGGGATAGTCCTCGTCCGCCGATTTGACCTTCGCCAAACCGCCAAAGGAAACAGCCACCGAATTGTCATCGAGGCGGTCGAGCAAGGCCCGCCTCCTCTTCGCGTATTCTTCGGGTTTGACCCGGTCATAGACATCCATCATAGGTAGGTCCTCCTTGGCTCCAGCTTCTCGTAAGCGAGCCTATTTTCCTCCAAATAAGCCAAAATTCCAGTGTCCGCTAAGGGAAAAAGGAAGGAATATCTCTCTTCCCTGGCGTCCTTTTCGAACTCGATCCCGGACTTTCGGAGATACCCTTCGAAGGACATGGCCTTTTCGAAGGGCACCTCAACCTGGACAAAGGGCCTTTCGGCAATCGTTAAGTAGGAGGCTTTGGCGATCACTTCCTTGGCCCCGTCCCGGAAGACCTTCTTGAGGCGTCCTAAGCCGAGCTTTGTTCCCCCGAAGTAACGGGCGGCCACCAAAAGGACGTCGTCGAATTCCCTGGCCCTCAATAGTTCAAGGAAAGGAAGGCCGGCGGAAAGATGGGGTTCCCCATCGTCGCTGCAGCGTTCACTCCCCTTATTGATATAGGCATAGGGATAGTGGTCGGCCCCGGGATACTTGGCCTTGAAGACTTCGAGAAGTTTCTCGGGATCCTCACCCCTGATGGGCCAAAGGGCGAAGTGAAAGATCGAGGCCAGGATCCGGATTTCGCCTTCGACTTGGCCGGATGGACTAAGCATTGAGGTCTAGGATGGTCCTGAAGATATTCGTCTCCGAGGGATAATTTTGGAGTTTGAAGAGGTCGGTCCAACTCTGGTCGTTGGTGGCTTTGAGGAAGTCATCGGACCAGACGACGTCATAGCCCAGACCATAGAAGAGATTGACGGCCGCCCGGTAGGCGGTATCGGCAACGGGATCCAAAGCGGCGGCGATCGACAAGAATGATCGGCCTTCGAGGAGGTTTTTGAAGACGCGTTTTATCCTCTCGTAGTCCTGATACATCAGCGGATCGACGTACTCCGAAGACAAATCATAAGGACCAGACACGAACTGCGGCACGATTGTAGTGTTGCCGTGCGTCGGAATCATCGACTTGGAAAGGAGATAGATACGATCGGGGAGGGTGCCGGCCTCATCTCCGTAAGCAACGCTGAGGTCGAGGATTTCCCGGGCGATCCCGATGGTGATGTTGTAACCGAAGAGACTCGTGGCATCCTCAATATCGAAGAGGGTCTCGTAGAGGTTACGGTAATCGTTGCCACCGTCGCGGAGGGTCGTTAGGAAGAGGTTGCTTTGGATGGCGGCCGGATTGGGAATAGAGCCATTGTCCATGAGGGAAAGGGCCTTCATGAAGGCGCTGATGGCGGTGGCACTGGCAATCCGATTATCGAACCAAGCCCCCTCTAGCTCATAGCTCGAAGTCCCGCTTTCGAGGAGCTCATAAATGCTTTCGATGGCGGCGAGCGGCGCCTTCCTCCCCTGATCGGGGATATAGGTGGCGTAGTCGCTTAGGGAAAGCTCGATGTTTTGGCCCGCGGCCACCGAGCCGAGGTCGACGGTCGAACCGACCTCGAGGAGGCTATTGGTGAGGACGGCCCGGCCGGTCAGACCGCTTTCCTTGTCGCCGGCGGCGTAGAAGCCACCGTCATTGCCAAGGAAGGCAAGGAAGCGGGCGATCCCGATGTCGAGGGCCTGCATGATGCCGTCGCTGCTATTGGAGTCGAAGGAGAAGTAACCGCCTTCGCCACTGCCGGAACCGACATCGTAAAGGATGCCGAGGAAGTCATTGAGGACCTCGAGGCCGCCCGAGGTGTAACGGGCCCTGGCATCGGCAAAGGTGGTGGCTTCGCGGTAGAAGTAGTCCGAGGTATCGACGCTCAGGGTGACATCAATGTCCGCTAGAGGCTGGTTGCTGCCATCGAGGAGGGTCAAGTCGAAGCCGTAGGGACGGTAATCGTCGAGGTCAAGGAGTTCAAAGGCTCCGGTCACGGCTTTTCCGCTCGCATACTGGTAGGAGTCGTTGGTCCGGGCCTTGGCGTAGAGATCCAAGGAATAGGTGGCGGCTTGGTCGACCCCGAGGGCGACGTTTAGGGAGTGGATCCGGCCATAGGAAGAAGCGGCCGGGATCAGGAGTTCCCCGTTTTGGTCGGTCTTGAGGGTCAAGGTCGTCATCGAGAAGGGCTGGAGGTTGACCGTCTCCCCGTTGAAGACCTGATCGGCCAGGTAGCCGACCGGGACGTCGATGAGGCTCAGGGAGGAAAGGGCCCTTAGCAAGGTCGAAAGGGTCTCCGGCGGGAGGCTCATGAAGGAGGTGCTGAGATCGCCCATGTCGCTCGAAGCACCGAGGAGGTTGGTGTTTTGGATGATTTCGATGAAGCCCTGGGTATCGGCGGTCCCGGTGGTGAGGATCGCCACTTCCTGCCAGAGGCTATCGGTGCCCCTGGAGGCGATGATGGCATCGTAGAGCTTGTTGTTGGCCCCGACTTCGACCGCATCGTCGCGGGCGACGAAGGTAGCGAGGTCGCTGATGAGCGGGATCCCGGTGCTCGAGGTAAGGGAAAGGAGCCAAATGGCGTCTTCATGGACCTCGAAGGAGAAGCGGTGGATGCCAGCCGTCTGGTAGAACATCTGAAGGATCTGCTCGGCTACCGTGAGGTCGTTGGGCAAGACGTCGATCGAACTCCTCGTATGGTCGAGGGTTTGGGGATTGGGCCCGGCCCGGTTGAAGAGATAGCTATCGGCAGCCGCGGCTAAGATCTCGTTCACGGCCAAAGGCGAGATGGTGCTGAGGTTGAGGTTGTTGAAGAAGGAAGCGTACTCGGTCAGACCACCGACGAGGTCGGCGATGAGCTGGAGTTCGGCTTCCGGATAGCGGCGCGAGAAGTCGGCTTCGCTGGTCATGGAATCCGTGTCCTCGTCATAGTAATAGTTGAAGAAAGGATAGGCCAAGGAGAGGTCGACCCCGTTGATGGCAATCGCGCTGCTGCTACTCAGGAACCCGTTCAAGAGATTGGGGACCATGTCGAAGAGGAGGTCGCAGTTGTTGACGGCATGGAGGATCTGGTAAAGGTCCTCGGAATTGAGGCTCCCGACATCGAAGCTGCCAGAGCCCATGAAGTCGCTGAGGACCGGGAAGACCTCGTTGAGGCTCAAAATGAGGTCCTTCTGGCGTGCCATTTCGGCCGGGACGTCGTGGACGTCGGTCCCGTCGACCATGGCCGGGAAATAGACCTCGTAGACCAGGTGCTCGACGTAGGACTTTTGGTCGTAACCCGCCATCTTCGGGTTGTCGGCGCTATATAGATAGGAAGAAATGGTCTCGTCGCCGAGGACGGCGTAGATGAGGTTTTGGAAGAAGGTCGTTTCCTCGCCGGCCTTGACGGTATTGAAGACCCGGCTCTCGAGGAGGCCGCCGAGGGCCTCGGCCAGGATCTCGGCGTTCCCGAAGATGTCGGAGCCAAGGTTCGGAAGGAGGGCCAAAAGCTCGACCAGGCGTTCGATTTCCTCTTCCCCGTAATGGCCTTCGGCATTCTGGTAGTCGAAGTTAACGGTACTGAGACCACCCGGGACGAAGTCGATTTGGATGCCGCTACTGAAGGAGCTGACCTGGGCCCTGAGGGCCGGGGAAAGGAGGGTCGAATTATCGATGCTGATGAGGAGGTCGGAGAGGAGTTGCTTCTTCTCGTTCATCTCAGCGGCACTCCCCTGGAAGAAGGAAGTGGGGTCGAAGTCGGCCAAAGAACCGGTCCCGACCACGGGGGTCAGATTGTCGAAGGCTTGGCAGATGAGGGCGTTTTCGGCCTCCCAGGATTCGACGTTTGGGACCATCTCTAGGACTTCGCTCTTATCGAAGTCGCTGGGATAGAAGCCGCTGGCGAAGAGGAAGTCGATCAGGAAGGACTCGTAGGCCGTGGCCCCTTCGGCCTGGCCGTTAAAGACCTGGCTCTTGGAAAGGCCGTTGAGAATCGGCTCGAGGGTCCTCTTGCCGGAGATGGAACCGGGTTCGATGGCCCCGATGTTCCCGCTTTCGTCGATGAGGCCGTAGGTCGGGTCGAGGATGGCTTCCGTGACGTCGACCAGGGTCTCGACCTCGGCGGCTACCTGCTCATAGGTCCCATAATAAACATAAGAGATGTCGGCATTGTCGAGGGCGTCCTCTTCCGAACCGGTCGGCAAAGAAGACCGGACCGTGTCTTTCACGATGATGAAGACGTGGGGCATGATGAGATTGCCAAAGGCCTTCGAGGCCGCGGCCGTCAGACCAAGGCTCCTGAAGGTTTCGACCTCGAGGGAGGCGATGTCGATGCCGGTGGTCAGATCCATCTGCTGGTGGATGGTGAAGAGATCGCCCCAGACCGAGATCTCGTCTTCCCAGAGCTCCGGGGTATCGAGGGCCATGATGTTGTCCTTCAAGATCCCATAGGGGTTTTCGGGATCGACGACGAAGTCTTGGGCCGTCTTATCGAAACTGGTCCCCTGGAGGTACTCGATCGGGGAATTGGAAAGATTGTCGTCGAGGAGACCCGAAAGGAAGGAGGGGAAGAGGAAGCTTCCGTCTTCCTTGGAAACGAAGAGCTGGCTATTGGCGCAGGCCTTGAGGATCCCCTCGATGGCGTAGGGATCGCTTCCGAAGATGTCGAGGTTGGCAAGGTCGCCGATCTCCGAGGCGTAGGAAATGAGGCTCTTAAGGCCCTTTCCTTCGGCCGCCCAATCGGTGACATTGTGGAAGGAGATGCCGCTCCCCTCACCGAAGAAGCCACTGACCAAGGTTTGATCGAAATAGGTCCCGAGGCAATCGCTCATGATGAGGGAGGAGCCGAGGGCATCGAAGAGCTCGATGAAGGTTTCCTCGGGGATGGCGTCGAGGGTACGAAGCATCTTCGAGATTTCGACGCTGGCAGTATCGCCAAGCTGACTCAGAAGATCGGTATCGATGATGCTTTCGAGGACCCGGCCGATGGCTTCGCTTTCGGCTTCGGCCCTAGAGGCATCCTGGAAGTCCATGACGGTCAAGGTCAAGGTTCCGGGGCCAAAGGCCGTTTCGGCCACCGTCTTCATAAGGAGATAGTAGTTGGTATTGATGACGGTGGTGCCGTCTTCGGTGGTTACGGCCGGATTGAGGATGGCGCTGGTGGCGAAAAGATTAAGCAAATAGGTGATGACCGGAGTCTCATCGGGCCCGATTTGGATCGAAAGGACGTTTTGGATGGTCGAGGTGTTGATGCCGCCGCTACCTAGGGCCATCAGTTCCGAAAGATAGGGATCGAGTTCCCTGATGGCTTGGACCAACTTCGAAAGTTCGGTCCCAAGGGACGGGACGTCGAAGTCAAAGGGGACGGCTTCTTCCCCAAGCAAACTCCCGATCGGGTTGTTTTCGCCTTCGAGGAAGGAGGCAAAGACGGCCGGGAGAGTATTGGAGGCGATCAAAGACGAGTCGAGGCGCGGGAGGGCGTCGATGAGGCCGGCGTAGATGTCGTCATCCATCCCCTTGAAGCTATTGTCGGGGGCGATGTAGATGCCGGGGTGCTTGTCGAAGTCCTTGAGCAATTCCTGGACCTTCGGATGGTCGACGACCATGGCCTCGAGGACCGAGAAGAGGGCCGAGAATTCGCGCTTGTAGTTGACCATCTGGGTGGCCGGATTCTCATTAGCGAGCTGATCGGCGACCCCGACGAGGTCGATGGTCCCGGGCTCGAGGGTCCCCTGAAGCGAACTTTCGAGGGTCCCCTGAAGGACCGTTAAGAGCTTCGGCATGGCGTTTTGGACCAAGGAGGAATCAAGGAGGCAGGACTTCTCGGGATCGACGTCATGGCCGGTGTTCTGGTCGATGGTGCTGAGGTCCCCGACAAAGAGGTCCCCGATGGCTTCAATGTTGTCGACGGCGAAGTCGATGACCGGGCCGAGGTCGACTTCCCCTTCCTCGGTGGAGGTCATGGAAGCGATGAGGTTGGGGGCGAAGGTCGGGTCGATGGCGTTGGCGTTGTAGACGAAGTCAAAGAGGTAGGAGATCTCCTGGCCCCACTTGATGTCCTTGAATTCCTGGCTGACGGCGTCGGGCCGGCCGTCGCCGTTTTCGTCGACGAAGCTGGCCTTCGGGAGGAAGTCGGAGATGAGAAGCTGGTCGCTCGTGGTTTCTTCGCCCTCTTCCCCTTCGTCGGTCAGGGCGTTGACGGCCTGCATGAAGGCAAAGGAATCGAGGATATTTTCCAGAAGGGCCAATTCCCCGTTGTCGAGTTTGGTAAAGAAGGCATCGAAGGTAGTCTTCCCTTCTTCCCCGAGGATCTTGGTGACGTAGTCGAAATCAAAGGCCAACTGCCCTTGCTCATCGACCGAAAGGCCTTCGAGAACACCCGAGGCCAAGACTCCGTCGTAGAGGTCGGCCAGGCTATCGAAGGTATGGCTGAAGTCCTCGCCGGTGGCGTCGATCCCCTCATCGGTGAGGAGGAAGTCGGCGATCTGGTCCATGTGGATGGCGACCTGGAAGGCAAAGGGAAGGGCGGTGCTGATCAATTGGTTTTGGGTCAAGAGGCGCAGCACTTCCGGGGTTTGCTTGGCGGTCAAGAGGGTGGCGATCATCTCCCCTTGGTTGCCATTGAGGTCAACGCCGGTGCTAAGGGCGGTCGAGGCGATGGAGGCCAAACTCCCGAGTTCCTTCATGAAGGAGACGGAGAGGCCGTTGTAGTCGCTCGAGATCAGCATGTCGATGAGGGCGGCATCCAAGGTCATGCCGGTTTCTTCGTTGTAGGTCCAATTGAAGAGGCCCTGGGCGAAGATCGAGGAGTCATAGGCATCGAGGGCATCGACGACGGTGGCGTAGGTTCCCCCGTCGGCCCTGATCTTCTCCATCGTTTCCTCATCCGGACGGAGGGCCGATTTGTTGATGGTATTGACCAGGGAGGTCAAGGGGAAAAGGACCATGGCCCCGGAGACGAAGACCACGAGGACGTTGGCGAAGGCGTTGACCAGCCTTCCCTTGTTCTTCCTCTTCTTGTCCTTGCGGATCTTCCGCGGGGTGATCCACTTGAAGATGAGGTGCCAGGAGAACCAAATGAGGAAGTTGATGAGGGTCAAAAGCAAAATCCCGTAAACCAGGATGAGGGCCAGTTTGACGGTGTTGTTGGCCAGGGCGACGACGTAATTGCTTAGGGAAATCGGGTCGAGGGAGGTCCCCATGGCCTTGAAGAGGTCGGTCAGGAGGGTCTCGATGGTGGCATAGGGCGTGGTGACGTTGGCCGAGACCGTGATGTCCCCGATGGCGACGTTGATGGCCGGTATGCCGAAGGATGAGAGATCGAAATTGCCGACGAAGTTGCAGAGGGGATCGAGGGTGAAGAGCATAACCGCGATCCAGATGGCAACCATGATGAGGCGGTAGACGGCGTAGCGCCACCCCTTGAGGAGGCCGCAGAAGAAAGCAATGACCAGGATCCCCAAGATCGCGAAAAAGGCGATTTGGAGGACCAGGTTAACGATCGAAAGGATCGAAGACACGTCGACTGCTTCATCAAGCATGGCAAGAAAATATCTCATGTCCGGAATTATGCCATAAAGAGTGCAAGGGAGTGAGCCAAATGTTAACATTTGCCCTGTGAATTTCATCTCTTACCAAAAGTGCGAGGGCTGCGGAAATAAAATCGACGGGGCTCTCACCAAATGCCCGTATTGCGGGAGGGAAAACGGGGATCCCAAGCGCCTCGCCGCCTTCGCCGGCTTTTATCCGGTCGAACCCCTCAGGGAACCGATCCTCTTCCTTATCCTCTTCGTCGGCCTCCAGCTGTTCGGGACCATCGTCCAACTGATCCTTTTGATGACCGCCCCAAAGGGCCTTAACCCCGAGCAACTTAGCGAGTGGCTCCTAAGACCCCAGAACCTGTCCCTCGTCCAATATGTGACCTACGGCCTCTTGGCGGTCGCCCTCTGCCTTACCGTTTTCGACAAATGGAAGGGGATTCTGCGGGGAATCAAGCTCAAAGCTCCCCTCTATGGCCTCGCCGGTTTTGCCGCGATTTACATCTTCTCCATCATCTATAACCTCATTCTCATCCAGGCCGGTTCGGCGGCCGGCGACAACCAAAACCAGAGCCTCATCGTCGAAATCGTGGAATACAATCCTGTCCTGGCCGTCATATTTTTGGCCCTCGTCGGACCCCTCTGCGAGGAACTCGGCTACCGGGTCGGGCTCTTCGGCTTCCTCAAACGCTACTCGACCTGGGTGGCCTACGTCGTGGCCTCGGTCGTCTTCGCCTTCATCCATTTCGACTTCACCGCCATCGGAAGCCTCAACGAATGGCTCAACGTCCCCCTCTACCTGGTCCCCGGCCTCATCATGGCCTTCGTCTACGATAAGGGCGGGTTGGCGGCTTCCTATACGACCCACGCCATCAACAACCTCGTTTCGGTCCTAAGCATCGCCATGACTTCCGGAGGTCAACTATGAACGAAACGCAAACCATTTCAAGGCGCGGTCGCTTCCAAAAGCTCGATGGCTTCGTTTTGAAGATCATCGCCCTTTTGACCATGACCCTCGACCACGTGGCGGTGGCCATCGAAAGCGTCCTCCCGACCTATGGCTATTTGATCGTCGAAGGCGGGGCCCTTTATAACATCGTCCTTGCCCTCCATATCATCGGACGCCTTTCTTTCCCGATCTTCATCTTCCTTTTGGCCGAAGGCCTCCATCACACCCATAGCCGTTCCGTTTATCTATTGAGGTTGGCGGTGGCTTGGACCTTCGTCCTCGTCATGTCCATCATCCTCCAATTCGGCTTCGGGTTCCGGGTCATCTCCCAAGCCTTCAGCGACCTCCTGGCCTATGCCCTCTTCATCTATCTGATCGAACTCAAGAAGAAACCCCTGAGGTTCCTTTCCCTATTGCCCCTCGCCTATATCGGGGTCAGCTACGCCATCCGTTATATGGGGATCATCGACGTGGCCTACGAGCCCTACCAACTCTTCATCGGTGGTTATTCGATCTACGGCTTTGCCATCTTCTTGCTCTTCTACTACGGGCCTAAGATCCTCGACTTCCTGATCCTCAAGACCTCCTCTTTCACCAAAGGGGAAACCTTCGACGCCTTCAAGGAGACGCCGGACTATCGCTATCTAATGAACCTTTATTCCTGTTTGGTTTTGGTCCTCGTGACCGTCCTCTTCTGGGCTCTACTATCCCTAGGGGCCGAGGGCCTCTTCGAACAGGGACCCTATGACGTCTACGCGATGGGAATCCAAAGCTATTGCGTTTTGGCAGCAGTGCCAATCGCTTGCTATAACGGAAAACGCGGGTACAATGCGAAATGGTTCCAGTACGGAAGCTATGCCTATTATCCCCTCCACCTCGCCTTGGTGTTCGGGATAACGATCCTCATCGCCTCCCTGGTTCTGTAAAACAATAAGGAGATAGAAAAAGACATGCTGAAACACATTACCAACGTCGCTGATTTCGATGCTGCCGTCAAAGAGGGCAAGGTCCTCGTCGACTTCTATGCCGATTGGTGCGGCCCCTGCAAAATGCTGGCCCCGATTCTCGAAAAAGTGGCCAACGACCATCCGGAAATCGACGTCGTCAAGGTAAATACCGACGAGGTTCCCGAATTAGCGGGCCGCTACCGGATCTCGGCCATCCCGACCCTCTTGGCCTACCAAGACGGGAAGATCGTCAACCAGGCCATGGGCTACATGCCGGAGAACAGCGTCCTCCGCCTCCTCGGCCTCTAAACAAGGAATTAGGCCATGAAAAAGGGGCTTCGGCCCTTTTTTCTTTATCTACAAGGGCGATAATTAGGGCATGGCCAAAATCACCTGCAACTTCTTCTCCGTCGCCCTCAAAAGGACGGTCACCGTCAACGTCTTGCTTCCGATCGACAAGGCCTTCAGCTACGCGGTCAAGAAAGGCAAGCCCAAACCCTACAAAACCCTCTATCTCCTCCACGGGCTACTTGGAGACTGCAACGACTGGATCGACAACACCAATCTCAGGAAACTGGCCGAGGACCATGACCTCGCGGTCGTTATGCCTAGTGGCGAGAACTCCTTCTACGTCGACTCCCCGGTCTTGAAGTCCTCACGTTTCGGAACCTTCATCGGGAAGGAGCTCGTCAACGTCACCCGCATGATGTTCCCCTTGTCCACGAAAAGGGAGGATACCTTCATCGGGGGCCTCTCGATGGGCGGATACGGGGCCATCGTCAACGGGATGCTGAACCATAGGACCTTCGGGGCCATCGCCGCCTTTTCCAGCGCCCTCCACCTCTTCGAAATAGAAGGCGATGACGAGGAAGCCCACCAGATATTCGGAGATATGGAAAAAGCCCGCAAATCCATTCTTAATCCCCGCAAAACCTTCCTATCCATGGAGAAAGAACTCCATGGTGACATCAGCAAATACCCAAAGATTTACCTAAGCTGCGGGCGTCAGGACGGGCTCTACCCCTATACCGAAAGCTATCGCGATTTTCTCTATGAACACGGGGTCGATCTCTTCTATCACGAGGAAGACGGGAAACACGATTGGGATTTTTGGAACTCGGAGATCAAACGGGTCATCGAGGACTTCCTGCCCCTTGGCCCCTCCAAGGAAGGGATCAGCAGCGGAAACGTCGTCCTCTAGGGTGTTTCCCCCTTCCACAAAACTAGGCGCAATGCTATATTAGCGCGGCTACATCCTAACCTGGACCATTGGTGTAGCGGCCTAACATGCCTCCCTGTCACGGAGGAGACCACGGGTTCGAATCCCGTATGGTCCGCCATGCAGGTGTAGTTCAGTGGTAGAACATCAGCCTTCCAAGCTGACTATGCGAGTTCGATTCTCGTCACCTGCTCCAAAAAGGAAATCTAAGGTTTGAGGGATTCAAACCTTTTTTCTTTCGTTAACGGGTCCCCACTTCCCGATAGGCGGCCAGGAAGTCCTTGAGCAAGGGGTCTTCCTTTTCCTCGCGTCGGAATATCAGATTGATCTCGCGGCTTAGGGAAAGGGCTTCGATCGGGCGGACGGCGAGGTTCCGGCTATGGCCGTAAAGGGCACTTCGCGGCAAGACGGAGACCAGTTCCGTCCTCTCCAAGACGTCCTTGATGGCGGCAACCGAATCGATCTCCATCACCACGTTGAGTTGGTTCAAGGAAAGGCCGTGGGATTCTAGAGCCGAGGAAAGCAAGGTCGTAGTGGCGCTTTTGAGGGGTCGGAGAACGAGTTTTTCTTTGCTCAGGTCCTCGACCGAAACGCTTTGCTTCTCGGCCAAAGGATGGTCCTTTCCCATCGCCAAGACCAGGTAATCTGTATCGAGCAAGATGCTGGAAAACTTCTTTTCCGAGAAAGGGCCGTCCACCACCGCAGCATCGAGTTCGTAATTGGAGAGTTTTTCGAAGAGCTTCCCCATCGATCCAATTTCCACCTTGATGCGGGCCTCCTTGTGTTTTTGGGACAAGGAGGCCAGCGCCAAAAGGATCGGGGAAGCTTCGCTGCTATGGGTCAAACCAAGGTAATAGCTCCTCCGCCCTTTCCTCAAATCGGAAAGACGGTTTTCCAAACGCCCATACATGGCCTTGATCCTCTTGGCGTAGCGAAGCACCACTTCCCCTTCCTGGGTCAAACGGAGGCTACTTTGGCCCTTGGTGAAAAGGGGGGAGCCGAATTCTTCTTCCAGTTGTCTGATATGTTGGCTAACCGCCGGTTGGGTCAGATGGAGTTTAGCGGCGGCCTTGGTGTAAGACCCCCATTCAACAACAGCGATCAGTGATTCCAGACGATTGTCAAACATACCATCCTCCATAAGTATTTGTTATGGGACCATATTCCCTTCTTTTGGTTATCCAGGTCCCATGCCCAATATATCGCCCCGTCTAAATAAAGCAAACATTTTTCCTACTTTCAGGCTTGTTCGAAGAAAAAATTCCTCGCTTTCCCGATTTCCGAATATCGGCCTAGGGTTTTGAGAAGTGCCATAAATTCACCTTATGGGACCCAAAAGAAAGCTGAAGTGTCTTTTGACTTTTCCCCCTTATATTGGAATCCGGAGAAAAGAATGCTGACTCCTTTGATTCAAGGACTCGATCCCACGACCAAAATCCTTCTGACCATCACCGCCATCGTCAGCGTCGGCTATCTTTTCGCTTCTTTGCTCCGCCTCATCGGCTTGCCCAGGGTCACGGGATATCTCCTGGCTGGCCTCTTGCTCGGTCCGGCTTTAGGTGTCGTCGACAAGGAGTTCGTCGATGCCACTTCCTTCCTATCCGACCTTTGCCTTTCCTTCGTGGCCTTCGGGGTCGGAAGATTCTTCAAAAAGCAAAATCTCCGCAAAGTCGGTAAGAACGCCTTGGTAATCACGCTTCTAGAAGCCCTGTTGGCCCAAGTTTTGGTCACTCTGGGTGTCTATTTCCTCTTCCCGGAGGAGGGGTGGCCGCTGGCCTTGCTGCTTGGGGCACTCGCCACGGCCACCGCTCCAGCCTCAACCCTAGCCACCATCGGGGAATATCACGGGCACGGGCCCTTCGTCGATCTTCTGCTTTCGGTGGTCGCCCTCGATGACGTGGTCTGCCTCCTTTCTTATTCTTTGGTCACCGCTTTCATCGGAGACGGAAGCGATCCCTTGACCGCCATGCTTCCGCTTCTTTACACCTTTCTACTTATGGCATTGGGAGGTCTCTTTGGTTACATCCTTTCGAAGATCCAAAAGGGCAAGCCCTCGCTTCTGGTCATGCTCTCGTTCCTCTTCCCCTTGGTTTTCATCGGGAGTGCCCTCGGGGTCTCTCCCCTCCTATCGGCCATGGCCATGGGTGGCGTCTTCACCCTTTGTGGGGGCGAAGACAAGATCTTCGATGACCTGAACTTCTTCTCGACCCCCTTGATGCTGGTCTTCTTCGTCCGTAGTGGGGCCTCGATGGATGTCACTTCCCTATCTTCCCTCGGCCTCATAGGACTGGCTTATTTCATCCTCCGCCTGATTGGAAAATACGGCGGGGCTTATCTGGGCTGCCGGATCTGCCATCTCGATCAAAGGACCAGCCTCTGTCTTGGCTTATCCTTGGCCCCTCAAGCCGGGGTCGCCCTCGGCCTATCGGAAGTGGCGGGCCGTCTCCTCGAAGAGAGCTTGGCGTCGACCTTCCAAGGGATCATCCTCGCTTCTTCCTTCCTTTACGAGCTCTTCGGGCCGAGCCTTAGCAAGATGGCCCTTCTCAAAACCGGTTCCATCAAGAGGAAGGCCAAGCAGAAGAAGCAGGAAAAAGTCCTCTTCCATTACGTGGCCACACCGGAAGAGGCTAAAGTTCAAAGGCCGATGGTCCAGGAAGAAGAACCCCTTTACCTCGTCAATGATTGGAGAGCCCGTGACTATGGACGGGTCAGCCGTTTTGGAAGAAGCGACCACCGCGACATATAAAAAACTCCGCAGAAGCGGAGTGCAATGGCCAATACAGACCATTACTTTAGAAAGACGTTGACCCACCAGAGGTTGAAGAGTTTGATCTTCCATTCCGGGGTTCTTAGGTATTCCCGGAGGTAAATGCTCCGACTGGCCTTGACCATCTTGAAGCCCTTGCGGTTAATCTTGGCCCCTCTATGGTCGTGGATGACGGCTTCGCCATCGAGGACGATGGCCTCTTGGTATCCCTTCTCGCGGAAGCGGTAGCCTAGGGAAGCCCCTTCGTTATACATGAAGAGGCGCTCATCGAAATAACCGATGTCCTTTAGGTAGGCAAAGTTATAAAAAGCGAAAGACTCGCGGACGAAACCGCAGGTGAAGTAGCCTTCTTTCATCCTCTCGGAAGCGACGTGACGGGAAAAATAGGAATCACCGAGCATCGTCGAGGCGAAGGTCGGGATGTCATAGTAATTACGGACCTTCTTCCCCTTTTCCAACATGTAGGTCGAGCAGGCGGCAATTTCCTTATGATCGCGAAGGAAGGCCAAACAGTCCTCTACGGCCTTCTTGGTCGGGATGATGTCGGGATTCATGAGGAGAACGGCTCCCGGGGCTTCCTTCTCCATGTAGCGGAGGCCGATGTTGTTCCCGGCCCCGTAGCCTTTGTTTTCCTTGGAGTAGAGAATGGTCAGCCCATCTTCCTTCTCGGCGTTTTCTAGCTTAAGCCTTTCTTCTTCCCTCGAGGCATTGTCGACGATCACGACTTCCTCGAAGGAATCGAAGGAAAGCAAAAGCCGGGCGGCTTTGAGGGAACGCTCGGCGTCGTTGTAGCAAAGGATGAGGGCCTTGTTCATCCTTGGACCTTCTTCGTCCAGTCCTGGTGACGGAGATACCAATCGATTGTCTTCTTCAAGCCGGTCTCGAAGTCGGTCAAAGGCTTCCAACCAAGCTCATTGATCTTCTTGGGGTTGATCGCATATCTTAGGTCATGGCCGGGCCTATCCTTCACGAATTCGATCCGGTCTTCCCCTAGGCCCATGGCCTTGAGGAGGGCCCGCACGACCTCGAGGTTGCTATGTTCCCCATGGCCCCCGACGTTGTAGATCTGGCCCGAGATCCCCTTGCGGACCACGAGGTCGATGGCCCGGCAATGGTCCTCGACATAGAGCCAGTCCCGGACGTTCTTCCCTTCCCCGTAGACCGGAACCTTCTCCCCTTCCGATAACCGATAAAGGAAGAGGGGGATGAGCTTCTCGGGATATTGGTAGGGACCGTAGTTGTTGCTGCAGCGGGTGATGGTGACGTCGAGCCCAAAGCTCCGGTGGTAGGCCAAAACCAGAAGGTCGGCGGAAGCTTTGGAAGCGCTGTAGGGCGAAGACGGTTTTA
This sequence comes from uncultured Bacilli bacterium, assembly GCA_944363565.1. GTDB lineage: Bacteria > Bacillota_I > Bacilli_A > RFN20 > CAG-826 > UBA4951. Next base: position 149,398 of record CALVUI010000001.1, on the reverse strand, counting down.
GGGGCGAAGCTTCGTCGAAGAAGAGATCCTTCCTTTCCAAGGGCAGATCCCCGTAGACCTCGTCGGTCGAGACCTGGTGGTAGCGCTTGACCCCGTACTTCCGGCAGGCATCCAAAAGGGAGGAAACCCCTTCGACGTTGCTATGGATGAAGATCGAGGGATCGACCAGGGAACGGTCGACGTGGCTCTCGGCCGCGAAGTTGATGACGTAGTCGAAATGGTATTTGGCAAACAAGGAATCGACGAGGTCGCGGTCGGCGATGTCGCCTTTGACGAAGGCGAAGTTCTTGGCTTCTTTGACTTCCAAGGACTCCAAATGCCCGGCATAGCCGAGGATATCAAGGCAGACGAAATGGTCTTCCGGGTATTTGGGAACCATGAGGTTCAGGAAGTTGGCGCCGATGAAGCCGGCGCCTCCGGTCACGAGAATGTTCATAGGACTCCTTCATAGGCCAGTTGCCTGAGATATTCATCAAGGCCTTTTTCGATATGGGGCAAGAGAGCGACACCGGCCGAAATCAAGCTTTGATTGGACAAACGCGAATTGAGGGGACGGACCGCCAGGGTCTTGTAGTCCTTGGAAGGGACCGGCGTCAGGGACCTAGGATGGATCTCGGTTTTGTCGAAGATGAGTTTGGCGAATTCATACCAGCTCATGACCCCTTCGGCCCGGGCGTGATAGATGCCCCGGAGTTTCTTTTCGATGATCTGAGACAAAGCCAAAGCCAAATGGGGAGCGTAGGTCGGAGCCCCGATTTGATCATCGACGACCTTGAGATCCCGGCCTTCCTTGGCCAGGCGGATCATCGTCCTCACGAAATCGGGACCGTGGGTCCCGTAGAGCCAGCTGGTCCTCACGACCGTGAACTTCTGGAAGCAGTTCTCCCCGAAGACCTTGGAAGCCCCGTAGACGGACAAAGGATTATGGGTGTCATCGGTTTCGTAATAGCCATCCTTCTTCCCATCGAAGACATAGTCGCTGCTGATGTAGATGGCTTCGGAATGGAGAAGCTCGGCCACGAAAGCCACGTTGGCGGCCCCGTAACCGTTGATCCAGAAACATTTGGAAGGCTCTTCCTCGGCCTTATCGACCGCGGTGTAGGCCGCTAGGAGGACGATGCTCTCGGGCCCGAAGGGAGCGAGGGCCTCATGGAGGGCCTTCAAGGAAGTGACGTCGCACTCCTCTTTATCAAGGGCCAGGACCTCATGGCCCCGGCTTTTGAGCAAGGGCACGAGGGCGGTTCCCAAAAGCCCCTTGGCCCCCAAAACCGCGATCTTCATTGTTTGCTCCCCTGATAGATGAACTCGATTCCGGAATCTTTGTAAAATGGATTGCGGGCATCTTTCTCGCTGAGGATCGGATTCTTGACACCCCAGTCGATATGGAAGAGGGGGTCGGCGTAATTGACGCCGCGCTCGCTCCCCTTATCGTAATAACGGTCGACCTTATAGGAAAAGATGACGTCCGGAGTCAGGGTGACGAAGCCGTGCAAGAAGCCCCGGGGGACGTAGAGCATGTGGAAGTTTTCCTCACTCAGTTCAAACGAGGCCCACTTGAGGTAGGAAGGGCTCCCTTTTCTGACGTCGACGATGACGTCGAGGACCTTGCCCCGCAAAACCCGGACCAGCTTGCCCTGGCTATGCTCACCCATTTGGAGGTGGAGGCCCCTCAGGACCCCGGGGTCTTTGCTTAGGGATTGGTTATCCTGGACGAAGTCCCCTTCGACGATGCCCTTTAGTTCCCGGGCACTGAAGGATTCATAGAAATAGCCGCGGAGATCGTAATGGACCTCGGGGATCAATAGATAGGCCCCTTCCAAGGGGGTCTTGATGATTTCCTTCATCAGACGATCCTCCCTTCCTGGAGGTAGGTGGCCTCGGTCAAAGCCTTGAGGTAACGGCCATAGGCGCAGTGCGATAGGGCCTCGGCCCTTTCGATGAGAATATCCTTCCCGATATAGCCTTCGCGGTAGGCCGCTTCTTCGGGGCAGCCGATGTAGAGGCCTTCGTGGCTTTGGACGCTGTGGACGAAGTCGGCGGCTTCCTTGAGGCTATCGGGGGTTCCGCAGTCAAGCCAGGTATAGCCGCGGCCCAAGACTCGAACCACCGCTTGTTTCTTTTCGATGTAGAGATTGTTGAGGTCGCTGATTTCATACTCGCCGCGCGGGGATTTTTTCAGCCCTTTGGCCTTGGCACTAACACCCGAGGGATAGAAATAAAGCCCGGTGACCGCGTAGGAAGTAGAAGGATGGGGATCCTTTTCCCTGATCCCGGATAGTTGGCCTTGTTCATCGATGGCGATGGTCCCGAAGCGTTCGGGATCCTTGACGAAGTAGGCAAAGAAGGTGGCCTTCCCTTCCCTTGCCTCTTTGGCGGCTTCCTTTAATTGGGACCTTAGTCCTCCCCCGTAGAAGAGGTTGTCCCCGAGAATCAAGGCCACTTCGTCGTCACCGATGAAGGACTGGCCCAAAATGAAGGCCTGGGCGATCCCCTCTGGAGCAGGCTGGGCCAGATATTGGAGCTTGACCCCGTAGTTCCTCCCATCCCCCAAAAGGCTTTCGATCCGCGGGGTATCCTGGGGGGTGGAGATGACGAGGATGTCCTTGATCCCGGCCGAAATCAGGGTCGTCAAAGGGTAGTAGATGAGGGGTTTGTCGTAGACGGGTAGGAGCTGCTTGCTCGAAACCAAGGTCAGGGGGTAGAGGCGGGTGCCGCTACCGCCGGCCAGGATGATGCCTTTCATGGGCTCATTCTACACCAAGGGCCCCTAAGGGCGGGCAGGAAATTAAGGCAAAGGAAGGCGATCTAAGCCATAATCAAAACATGAAAAACTACCGCGGTCTCTTGCCTAGGACCAAGATGGCCTTTTACCGGGCCGTCAAACTGACTTTCGAAAACGGCTATTTCCTGATCCTTAGAGGTGTGGACTTCCTCGAAGAAGCCGGCCTCGAGGAACAGGGAACCTACCTCCCTAACGAAAGCCTTTGCTATCTGACACCCCAGGAACTGCCGATCGAATTTCTCAAAGCCGAAGGCAACAAAGGGGGCCGCCTCGAAGACTACCTCGGCCCTAGAATCAAACGGATCGACATCATTCCGGACGATCTCCATTTCGAAAGCCACCAGAGGATGCGGCTAAGAAAGGAAGACGGAAAGTTCTTCCTCGACGTCGAAGGGGAAGATGCCAAAGAGGCCGAAGTCCAGATCTATTTCCAGCATGGGGATATCACCAAAGACGAGGTGGCCGGCCTCCTCCTTCTTTTCCAAAACGGGGAAAGGCTTCCGGTTTTGAAGGAGGAAATCACTTCCTTCCACCTCGTTTTTGCGGAGAAATTGGACAAATGCTTTCGCCTTGTGATTGCCGAGAAGTCTTATCTCAGCCTCAAATTCGGCGATAAGCCACGAGATGGTGTCCGCCTCTATGAGGAAGACGGTTATAGCAAGGAAGCGGCGGAAAGAAGGCTCCTTGGGGACGTCGATACCAGGACTCCGTATCTCGCCACCAACTTTTCCTTCATCGACCTCGAGGACCTGGTCCTCTATTACCAAGACGGAACGTGCGAAAGCTTCCGCCTCAAACCCCTCTACGATTGGGAGGATTGGGACGATGAGGAAGACGTCGAAAGCGCGACCTGCTACCCCCTAAGCGGAGGGGCCATCCGCCTCGAATTCAAAGACCGTTTCGATTAGCCTTAGGCAAAGCAGACGATGATCCCGCCTTCTAAGGAATAGAAGGCGCAGAGGCCACGATTGGGCTCGACCTTCACTTCTTTGAAGTGGTAACGCTTTTCGATCTCTTGTTTCAAGGCGATCGCGTCGTTTTCGCAGAGGGTATGGGAGATGATGCAGGTCTTGCCTTCGGTCTCCGGGCACATGGTCCCGATGTTGTGGACCAGGCGCTTGTAGACCCCTTGGAGGGTCCTGACCTTTTCCTTGATCTGGATCTCCCCGTTTTTCCCATAGCAAAGGGGCTTGATCCCCACCAACTGGGCGATGAAGGCCACGATCTTGTTCATGCGGCCGTTCCTAATGAGATTGTCGAACTTGTTGAGGACGAAGAGGAGGTTCATGGTATCGCGGAATTCGGTGAGCTTATCTTGTATTTCCTCGAAGGAAAGGCCTTGTTCAATTAAGTCCACCGCCTTGACAACCAGCTGTTCCATCGAACCGCAGACCAGCTTCGAGTCGAGGACGAAGACCTCGTCCGGATGCTCATAATTCGACTTGGCGGTCAAGGCCGAGGCATAGGCCCCCGAGAGCTTTTGGGAAATGGTGATGACGATGTAGTGCTCGGCCCCTTCCATGTGTTTCAGGAAGTCACCGGGGGCGGGGCAGGCGCTGGAAGCGGCTCCCCCGTCCTGTTCGAGGGCCCTAAGCATCGCCTCGACGTCGAGATTTTCGTCATCGACGTATTCTTTGCCCCCGAAGCGGATGGTAAGGGGGGCGACGGCAAAGCCGATCGCGGGATGAGAAGATAGGTAATTGGGAAGAAGATTGCTAGAAGAATCAACGATGATTTTGTATTGCATGTTTATAGACCTCGGGTTGAAAAAAGAGATGGGAAAAAGATAGGCGCGAAGCCTTACTTTCCCCGGTCCCCGAAGACGGCCTTCTGACGGAAGGCCCCGTATTTTTCCTCGGTTATCGAGCCGGCGATCCGGAAGGAATTGAGACGGGCGATTTTCCTTTTGAGTTCTTCCCCGACCTCATCTTCGACCGTCGGCTTCTCCGGATGCGGCTCGAACCCTTTTTGGTGGGGCAAGAGCCACTTGGGCGAAGGACAGAGGTAGCAGGTCGAAAAGGCCAGGCACATCATCTCGTCCTTCTTCCGGGTTTCCTTCAGGAAGCCGAGGACCATGGCGATGACCAAAAGGGGGACCACCATGAGGTAGCCGCAGAGTATTGAAAAAATGAAGAGGAACTTGGTGGCGAGTTTCATTGGCCTTGGTCGAGGTGGCGTTCGATGATCTTCTTGCGCCCTTCTTCGTATTCGGCCTCGGTGATGATGCCGTCTTCCCGCATCTTCATGAAGGCCGAGAGTTCGTCCTCGAGGGAGTTCTTGCGAGGCAGGTCCTTCCCGAACGCATAGGGTTTGACGTCCTGATCCTTCATGCAAAGCATGACAATCCCGGTCACGATGTTCGAGAAAAGGAGGGCGATGATGGCCGGGGCCAGAAGCTGCCTGGCCGAGGTGGCGTTTTCGAGGGAAGCGATAGCGTAGGCCGAAGCCGCGATGCAGACCAGGGACCCGATGATGGCGGCGACGAAATAAACGGTGAAGCCGTAATAACTAAGCATCGGGCCAACGGCGATGAGATAGACGATCTCGCCAATCAGACCGAGGGCCGCGAGGACGATGGCGGCGATGGCAAATCCTTTGGCTACTGCTTTCATCGGGCGGATTTTACCATAACTCATGGGAACGTGGGGAAATTTAGGGGATACCCGACCACGATTCCCGGATATTGCCAAAGAAGGACCTATAAACAAAAAATCTTGCGAGGTCTTCGCAAGATTGCATTCAGCATGGTGGCCCAAGGTGGAATCGAACCGCCGACACAGGGATTTTCAGTCCCTTGCTCTACCGACTGAGCTATCGGGCCTTCGCTGGCGGACCATACGGGATTCGAACCCGTGGTCTCCTCCGTGACAGGGAGGCATGTTAGGCCGCTACACCAATGGTCCAGCGCCCTGCTATTATCAAGGGCAGGGCCAATAAAAGCAAGAAAAAACTATTTCCTGAAGAGACGGGCGAAGAAGCCCTTTTTCGGGGCATCCTTGACGGTCACGCCCTTGGGCTCGTAACCGGCCTCGGAGACGGCCTTTTCGAGGGCGGCCGCATCGACCTCCCCTTCGACTTCGAGGATGGCCTTCTTCTCGACGTGGCTGGCCGTCGTCTTCTTGACGCCGGGGACCTTCATAAGGGCCTCGACGGTATGCTTTTCGCACATGGGGCACTTCATGCCTTCGATGGCGATTTCGACTTCTTTCATATGTTCCTCCTATAGAGAAAGACAAACGGGGAGCATCCCGCTCCCCGTCTTTTTTCAAAGATTAATAGTTGGTGGCGCGAAGCTCGAAGAAGGCCTTCGGATGCTTGCAGACCGGGCAGATTTCCGGGGCGTACTTCCCGATGACCAGGTGGCCGCAGTTGCGGCACTTCCAGACGGTGACGTCCTCGCTGATGAAGACCTTGCCGCCCTTGACCTTGTCGAGGAGGCGGAGGTAGCGCTCTTCATGGGCCTTTTCGATGGCACCGACCATCTCGAACTTGAGGGCGATTTCCTCGAAGCCTTCCTTGCGGGCGGTTTCGGCGAACCCGGCATACATGTCGGTCCACTCGTAGTTCTCGCCGTTGGCGGCATCCCGGAGGTTCACATCGGTGGTCGGGATTTCGTTGCCGTGGAGGTACTTGAACCAGAGCTTGGCGTGTTCCTTTTCGTTCTTCGAGGTCTCGAGGAAGATTTCGGCGATCTGCTCATAGCCTTCCTTCTTGGCCTTCGAGGCATAGTATTCGTACTTGGTGTGGGCCTGCGATTCGCCGGCGAAAGCGGCCTGCAGGTTCTTTTCGGTTTGAGATCCTTTGAGTTCCATTGTTTTCTCCTTGTCCTTAATTATAGGTGGTTTCCCTTAAACATTAAGGGGTTTGCTCCCCTTCTTTCTTCCGGTACTCGATGTACTCGTAGTTGTCGAGGTCCCCGGCCACATCGACCATGTAGGCATAGCACTTGTCGCGGAGGACCTTGCAGCGTTCCGGGAGGGGCAAGCTGGAATCGGGATAGATCACTTCCCCGACGTGGAGGGTCATGCGCGGGGTGGCGTTTTTGAAGATCTTCCGTTGGCGGTAGGTCACGCACATCGGGACAACGGGAGCCAATAGCCTTGCCGGATAGATGAAGGAATTTTCCCTAAAGGGGCGGATCCCGGTATAGAAGGGCCAGATGTGGGCTTCCGGGAAGATGACGATGTGGTCGGTCCGCGAATGCCGGTACTCGATGGCCTTGAGGAATTCCGAGGTCTCCTCGCCGTTTCCGGGGATCGGGAGCATCCCCATCATCTTGAGGAGCCAGCGGAGCCCCCTGATCGAGAAGGCGGCCCGGTCGGCGATGATGTAGGTCCGTCTAGTCGGGACAAGATAGGCCTGGACCATAAAGGCGTCGACGATCTGGGTGTGGTTCCCATAGAAGAAAGCCCCCTGGCCCTTGAGGACCTTGAGATTCTTCTTGCCCTTGACCCTCACTCCCCGCCAGACCTTACCGACCACGTAGAGGATCGGGAGGGCGATCAGGAAGTAAATGAGGTAGGAGAAGAACTTGTAGACCGGGTTCTTGTTGACGTAATGGTAGTTGGCCTTCAGGGGCTTGGTCTCCAGCCCCGTCCCCGCGAAGTCGTCATTGAGCAAATCAGTATAGTAAACGACCTTCTTTTCCTTTTTATTTGCCATGGCGTGGCTCCTTTTTGATCTTCGATGTCTCTTCGAGCAAGCTCACCATCTGGTGCATGCAGGTATCGAAGTCGAACTGCTTGCTGTAGCCGGCGTATTCCTTCGCGCATTCCTCTTTTTCCTTGGGATGCTCGATCCAGTAGTCGATCTTCCTAGCTAGGTCACGGTAATCGTCTTCCTTGAAAAGGTTGTTCTCGTGGAGGCCGAAGTAACGGGTAGCCGAGCGCCTGGCGTTGTTGATGACCGGGACCAGGCCGCAGGCGATGGCCTCGAGGCAGGAGATGGCCTCGATCTCGACCGAGGAGGTATGGACGTAGAGGTCGCCGATGCTGAGGGCATCGACCAGTTCGGCCCGGCTGAAGAAGCGGAAGATGGCGGGATTGGGAAGGAGCTTGGCCGAGAGGGCCTGGAGGCCCTTAAGGCGGGGGCCGCTGCCGGCGAAGACGATTTGGATCTTCTCGGCGTAGCGCGAAGCCGCCACCGCCCTAATGAGAAGCTGCTGGTTCTTTTCCTTGGAATAGCGCCCCGTGCAGTAAATCAGGAACTTACCCTTGAGGTTTGCGGGTTTTTCAATGTCATGACGGTGGAATTCCTTGTTGACGCCATTGGAGATGACATGGCCCGGGGTCGTCTTCCCGATCGCCTTTTCGAAGGTATCGCGGATGAACTGGGTCGGATAGTGGATGGCGTCGGCGTAGCGGAAGACGTGGTTGTAGAAATCGTGGTAGACCAGATTGTTGATCCACTTGATGTTTTGGAAGTTGAAGAAGTGGGCGGTGACGTTTTCGGCCTGCATGTGGAAGGAGGCGGTGATGGGCTTACCTAGATAGGTCGCCACCTTCATGGCCTTTCGGCCCAAACTAAGCGGGGTAACGACGTGGACCAAGTCGGCCTCGGTCATGGCCCGCATCAAGACCAGGGAATCGCCCCTGGCCAAACGGACCCCGTTGGCCTCGACGATGAAGTCGAGGGGGCCGAAGGTATAGGTCGGGACGATGTAGTAGTTGATTTGCCCGGCCTTCTCGGAATCGGGCGAGACGATGCGGACGTCGTGGCCCGCTTTCTTGAGGCTATTGATGAGGTTGAAAGCCGCGATGGTGGTGCCGTTGTTGGCCTCACCCAAGACGTCGCTTACGACACAGATGATCATCCTATTTCCTTTCGCAATAGAAGGTGAGGGTCGCTTCCTCGAGGCGCTTGGCCTTCAATTCCTCGATCTTGGCCGTCCTTCCGTCGAAGAAGAGCTTCTCGGTCGCGGCCCAGACGAAGACCCAGGCCACGATGGAGATGATCTCCGGGATGAAGAAAAGGTAATCGTGGTCGTAGAGGAAGTATTCGGAGACCCCGTAGCAGACAAAGAAGAAGATCCCGACTAAGAGGAGGAAGAAGCTTTGGAGGCGGTCCCTCTTCCTTTGGCGCCTCGCCTCTTCCTTCTTGGCCTCGTAATGACGGACGTAGGCCCGCCTGAAGAAGTCCTTTTCCGAGAGCCTTTCCTCTTCGATCTTCAATTCCAAGGACAGGGGTCGGAGCGAGAGATGGGAGGCTTCCTCGACGTAGGAAAAGAAGGAATCGACGAGGAGGGCCCGGCCGCTGAAGGGGGCGTAGAGTTCTTCTCCCCTGAGGTCGACCGGGATGCAGAAACGGCCCTCGCTATCTAAGCCGAGGAACTCGAAATCATCCTCCCCTTCGGCAAAGGCGGCGATGGCGTCGGTCGTCCGCTTGACGGGCTCTTTTGATTTGCTTGGGCCGGACATGGTTAGGATTATAGCAAAATTGGCTTTTCCATAAGGAAGAAAAGGGAAAAACATCGAGCCCCTCTTCGAGCAACCAGAAAAGATCTCTTTTCCTAGAATCCGTACGAGAGGCCAGGGCCGACAAGCCCCCCCTAAACATCTAATCAGGCCCGTCAAAATACAAAAAAAGGCCTCAACTTCAGAGGGGGCTGGAGCTGAGGTGCCCTAACTATAACGTAGTCCATTGCAAAGTAAAGATACATGGCGTGAGATATTGGACAAAATGCCTACCTTTGTCTATGAAGTGAATTTGTTTGATATGGAAAATTATTGAGCCGTTCATTCTTCAAAGAATTGCTCTGGTGAAAGTCATTACTCAAGAACGTATTGACTTGTGCGACGGCCGTCTATTTTTCCAAACGGAACATATCGAAAAATAACCTTATGCATGTAAGAGCAGGGATGACGACCGAGACCCGTTTCCTTCCGATGGTTTGTTGACGGCGTGAAATAAAATGGGAATCCGGCCCCTGGTCTATCCCTTGAAAGACGATTGGGCTTGATCGGGCAAGAAAAAACGCCGGGCGGACCGGCGCGGTGTACTTGGTTGCGGGGGATGGACTTGAACCACCGGCCTTCAGGTTATGGGCCTGACGAGCTACCACTGCTCTACCCCGCGATCTGGCTTCCTGAGAAGCGCTCGTGAAATATACCCCAAACGCTGATCTGATTGCAAGCCTTTTAGGAAACAATATTTGGTCTTGTATAAGGATTGATACGATACCTATCGACTATATTCGTATTACTTTTGACAATGTCTAAGAATACTTGGCGATGATCATCCGCGTGAAGGCCCGGTCGACGATGCGTCCGAGTTCCAAGACGTAACTCCGGGCTTCGTCCCCGGGTAAGGCCCGGAAATAGGCGAGGCAGATCTTGTCGATCAAGGAGGCCAGGGCCTTGGCTTCCTCCTTGAGGAGGGCCTTGTTGAAAGACGGGTTCTCGGTCAACTCCTCGTAGTCCAAAAGGATCTCCAAGAGTTCCTTCTTCTTGAGGATTCCCTGGGAGGACTCGGCGATCTCTTGGAAAACGCGGGCTTCTTTGCTGAGAAAAGGCATGGAATCTTGGCCAAAGGGCGTCAGTTAGTATAGCCTATATGCATGCAGCGGATGAGCCTCAACCGGCATTGGATGGTTTTCACCTCCGACAGGGAAGACGGGGAGACCCACGACATCCCCTTCTTCTACCCGCACGACGGGGCTTTTTCCATGCAAACGACCTTCTCCCTACCCGCGGGGAAACGCTTCTTTTTGGTCTACGAAGGGTTGCTCGGCCAGGTGGAAGTCGTCCTGAATGAGGTTCCCCAAGGGGAAATCGAAGGCACGATGACCCGGGACCAATTCGAACTCAAGGGCCCATTCAAGGAAGAAAACACCATCCGCCTCAACTTCGAACAAACCCGCGACACCCTTTCGCCCGGGGTCTGCCGTTATCTCTATATCGAATCCTCGGGAGAGATCCATATCAAAAAACTCTTCGCCAGGGGAGATGACTCCGGGACCCTGAAGATCTCCTACGAGGCCGATGGGCCTTATGAAGGGAAAGATGTTTCTTTTTCCCTCAGCCGCCGCGGGCGCCCGGTCGCGGAATTCCAGACCCTGGCCACGACCTTCGATGGCATTGCCCTATATTCCACCAAAGCCCCCGAACTCTATGACCTCAAGATGAGGATCAAGGACGAGGAGAAGGAAGTCCGGGTCGGCTTTTCCTCGACCTTCTTCAGCGAACAGGGCCGCTTCATCCACGCCGGACGGGCCAAGAGGCTCTCGGCCCTCACCTACGACTCGATGTTCCCGGGGCTGGGCTCCGCCATGCCCTTCACCCCCTTTTACCAGGATGTCATGACCCTCAGGAGGAGGCTAGGGTCGGATTTGGTGATCCTCAAGGACTTCCCGCCCAGCCGTGATTTCCTCAAGGCCGCCGACGAGCAGGGCCTCCTTTGCCTCTACGACCTCGGAAGCCTCCCTTCCTTGGACCTCTTCTATTTCGACTACTTCACCCATGCCGCCGTCATCGGGGTCTTGCTGCCCCTTACGGCCACCGAGGAAACCTTGAAGGAAATCAGACTCAAGGCCCCCGGGGCCATCGTCCTAAGCGAAAACCTCTCCCTCAAAGATGCCGATTGCCTGGTCTTCCCCTACTCTAGCGCCCTCACCCCCAAGGGCCTCAAGGCCATGAAAAGAGCGCGAAAGGACGATAAACCCTTCGTTCTCATGGAAGACCGGAAGGACAAGGAAAAAGATGGGACCGATACCCTGGCCATCATGGAAAAATCCAAGGAACTTTCGGCTTCCGGTGAAATCATCGGGACTGCCTTCGGACCGCGTCCCTCTTTGGCGGATGAAAACCGCTTCTTACGTCTCGATGGTTTTGCCTACGCCAGCAACCGCCTCTATTCTTCCTTGCTTAGGATCGACGACCGTTTCTTCCTCAAGGAAGGCGGCCACTTATTGGCCTATTCCAACGACGACTACCTCGAGGTCTACAAAGATGGGGCTTTGCTAGACGTCTTTACCCCCGACCACAAAGCCTATCCTAGGCTTTCCCATCCCCCGATCTTCATCCGCGACTTCGTCAAGGCCAGCTATGCCTACCAGGGGATGAAGCCAAGGGACAAGAAGAAGTTGGAACATCTTTTCAACCGTTTGGCCCTCATCTATCCCAAGAAGCTGACCAAACTGGAAATGCTTCCCTACATCCCCCTTTTGCGGCGATACCGCATCGACGAGGAACGCTTGGCGGCCCTTTTCGAAGAAGCGGCCGATCCCAGGCGCCTCTCGACCTACCAGTTCATCGCTTCCAGGAACGGGGCCCCGACCATCACCAAGACCTTCGCCCCCGGCAAGGAACGTCAGATCTACGTCGACCTCTACCGCGATTGCCTAAGCGACATGCGGACCTACGACTGCACATACGTCGGAGTCAGGCTGGTCGACGAATACGGAACCTTGGTGAGGGACGACGTCCCCCTTGAGATCAGCATCGAAGGTCCGATGAAGATCCGCGGGATCACCCCGCCGATGCTGGTGAGGGGCCGGGCTTCCTTTTATCTGGCGGCCCGCGACGTCGATTCCCCGACCATCGGGATCCTGAAGCTTACGGCCGGTAGCGATTACCACGAGGAAATCATCCGCCTTTACTAGTTTGCAAGGTATTTGACCACCCCCTTTTTCTAGTCTTAAATAAGCGGGAATGAAGATAATCGAAGGACAGAAATTTGAGGAGGAAAGGTCCCTCTACGGCCTTAGGGACACCCTCGTTTTAGATTGCCAATTCGGAGGCCCGGTAGACGGTGAGTCACCCCTGAAGGAAGGAAGCGACTACGAGGTCAAAAACTCAGACATCAACCTCCGTTACCCCTGCTGGCACGCCAAAAACGCCAAGATCATTGCTTCCCGCTTCCACGAGAACAGCCGGGCTCCCTTTTGGTATTGCCGTGACTTGACGGTCGAGGATTGCGAAATCAAGACGATCAAGGCCTTCCGCGAATGCCAGGATACGAAGCTCAACCACATCGTGGCCCAAAGCGACGAGTTCTTCTGGCGGAGCCAAGATACCAAGGTCAAGGACCTGAAACTCGAAGGGGTCTATGCCTTCTTCGAGAACAAAGACCTCGAAATCGAAGGGATGGACTTCAAGGGCAAGTACTCCTTCCAGTACGGGAAGAACCTCGTCATCCGGAATTCGACCCTCGACACCAAGGACGCCTTCTGGCACGTCAAGGGCGCGCGCATCGAAAACTGCGTCCTCAAGGGCGAATACCTAGCTTGGTACAGCGAAGACCTGACCTTCGTAAACTGCCGGATCGAAGGGACCCAGCCCTTCGTCGACTGCAAAGGGCTCCGCCTAATTAACTGCGAGATGTATGACACTGACCTCTCCTTTGAAAACTCCGAGGTCGAAGCCGTGGTCACCACCCCCATCGTTTCGGTTAAAAATCCCCGCAAAGGGTGGATCAAGGCCCCGGAAATCGGCCAGATCATCTTCGACGAATTCGCCCTTCCTCCAAGAGCGAAATTAATCGTCGGTGGCAAGGAAATACAATAATAAGGTTTCTAGAAACTCCCGACCGTTTTGAGCAAACGCCGGGGCAATTCCAATTCCCTCTTCAGGTAATAGAGGGTGTTTTTGCTGACCTTCCTGGTAAGCGACAACTTGAAGCCGGAATCGTAATGGTCGAAGTAGACGAGGGCCCTTTTCCCCTCAACGTAGAGGCTGAGGTAGCCTCCGTAATCCTCCTCGAGGGAAATGACCCCGCCTAGGAAGGCCGGGTCGATGGCCAAGAAGGCATGTTCCAAGTCCTTACCGGCGTAAAAGCAATCGTACATCTCATTGAACTTGAACGACTCCCCCTTGAAGGGCTTCCAATCCTTCCGCGGACGTTTGAAGAAGCCGGGGTGGCGCTTGTCGCGCAGGAAGACCGGGGCCGGGAATTCCTTTCCCAGTTCGAAGAGGAAGAAGCGGCCCCCGAGGTCGACGGTCCCGGCCTGGTACTTCCCGAAGGCCTTGCCGGTCCTTTCGACTTCCTCGCTCATGGCCAGATTCCCGTAGTGGCGGCTCCGCCACCCCATGCAGGCGTAGGCGAAGGAGGAGAAGCGCGAACCCCCATATGCCCCTTCGTAATAGGAAGAAGCATCGATGTCGGGATCTTTCCTAAGCAAAGTCGCGGCTACCTTGGCCAGGTCAGCGGCCTTTTCCTTGTCGTTGAACCTATAGGAAAATCCCTCATAGATTTCTTCCCCGGCCGGGACCAAATAGGTCTCGGAAAACCTCTTCTTATAAAGGGTCCCTTGGCGGATGGCCAGTAGGGTGAAGGACGGCACTCCCCCGAGGAAGATAACCAACGATAATCCAAGGAAAAGATAGGAAAGCCATTCGGGGTTCAGGCGGACGATGGCGAAGACCGTGGTCCCGGCAAAACCCCCGGCCCCGGAGAGGGCCGCGAGGATGATGTAAAGGATTGAAAAGAAGAGGCGGAGCCTGCGGTAGGCATTGATTTTTCTAAGTTCCTCGTCCATGGCCCAATAAGGATAACAAAATTATCATTGACAATGGGCCTCTTATTCCCAAAATACATCGTCTTTAAATTTGACTACCGGGACATTCGTCATGAAGTCGCCGGAGAAGGGAATGACAATGAGTAAGAAGCATGCTCCACTCCTCCTAGTCGCCGTGGCGGCGGCCATGGGCTTAGCGGCCTGCGGCCCGACCGTTAGCGAAAGCGGCACCAGCGGGACCGACCCCGCCACCTCGACCAGCGAGGTCACCAACTACAGCGTGACCATCGGGGAAACCGCCGGTGCGGTCCTCGCCCCCTCGGCCACCTCGGCCGCGCCCGGGACCAGGATCACCATCACCGTCACCTCGCTCCCCGAGGGCAAGGAAATCGAGACCGTCAGCGTCGACGTCCCCGATGTCGGGGTCACCGAGAACCCGGACGGGACCTATTACTTCCTGATGCCCGCCAGCAACGTCACCGTCAGCTGCACCCTCAAGGACGCGGTCCGCGATACCTACGGCCTCACCATCATCAACAACGGCGGTGGCGAAGTGGTTTTCGTCATGACCGCCGATGCCTCGGCCTACGAATACAAAGCCGACGAAAACGGGATCTACCACCTCCCGCCCGAGGCCAGCTACCTCTTACGCTACATCGGGGCCCCGGGCCCGGTCCAGATGACCCTCAACGGCACTCCCCTTACCGTCGGGGAGGAATACACCTCCTTTACGATGCCGGCCGCCAATAGCGTCATCCAGATCGATCCGGTCGAGGCCTATGCCCTGACCCTCAGTTACGACACCGCCGCCTTCGACGAAGCCCCGATGCTACTAGGGGTCAACGCCTCCGGCGAAGCCTACCAGATCAACGCCTCGGCCATCACCCCGGGGACCGACCTCGTCCTCTCGGCCTATCCGAAGTACGGCTACACCATCACCGCGGTCACCCTAGATGAGACCCCGGTCGCGGCCGGTGACTTCGGCTATACCTTCGAAATGCCGGACCACAATGCGACCCTCGCCATCAAGACCGAATACACACTTGCCGAAAGTCACCTCCTGAAACTGGAAGAGGACATCGGCCTCGACATCACCCTTTACGAAAAGACCGAAACCGGGACCTACGAGGAAGCCCCCTCGGTAGCCGCCGATAACCGCTTCTACGAAGCCGGGACTGACTTGGCCGTCAAGGTCCGGGTCTTGCCGAGCTACGCCTCCCAGACCAAACTGAAGGAAGTCTTGGTCAACGAGGCTCCGGTCACCGCCGATGCCGAAGGCTACTATGCCTTCAAGATGGGGAACTCCGAGACCGCGGTCCACGCCGTGGCGGAAGCCATCATCACCACCCTCTCCTTCGATGCCGAGGGCAGCGGGGCCACCGCCGTCTTCAAAGACGATACCGGGGCGGAAATCAATAGCATCGCCGCCGGTAGCAACGTCAACGTCACCTTCACCCATCCCGATGGCCTCGAGGTCGAGGAAGTCCTGGTCAACGGCTCCACCGCCTATGGCGATCTAATCGGTAACACCTTCTCGATCACGGCCCGGGGCGAAGAGATGGTCTTCACCGTCACTTGGAAGAGCGCGGTCACCGAGGAAACCTACGCCATCAGTTATGAGATCCTGCCCGAAGCCGCCGCCCTCGCCGTCAATAAGCCGATGATCCAAAATGCCAGCGGGGATTCGGTCACCGAAGCCGCGGCCGGGGAAAAGATCTACGTCCGGGCCTTCCCTGACCCCGACATGATCTATAGCCTTTCCGACATCCTCCTCGACGGTGTTTCGATCAAGAACCAAGTTGAGGAAAGAGACTACCTCGAGTGGAACTACTTCGTCATGCCGGAAAAGGCGGTCAAGCTCGTCTTCCAGTACACCGCTCCGGAAGATGTCTACTATGACATCGCCCTCGACCAAACCGGCGTCCCCGATGGGGCGGAATACTACCTTGCCAATGCAGACGGCATGCAACTGCCCTTGACCGAATACCGCGGCAAGGCCGGCGATGTCTTCCAGGTCTTGGCCTGGGCCCCGGGCGTGACCTCCAAGGTCTACGTCAACGGCGAACCGGCGACCGACCTCGGCGGAAGCATGTTCGAGTTCACGATGCCGGCCGAGGACGTCCTCGTGACCGTCACTTGGGGCGGCGGCGAGGTTCCTCCGGCTGCCTCCTATAGCCTTACTTATCAACCCTCCTCCGCCGATCCGGCCGGCCTCGAAGTGACCATCATGACCATGAATGGAGACCCGCTTACCAGTGCCAAGGAAGGCGACATGGTCTTCGTGAACGTCTGGTGCGAAGGCCATACCCCGGCTTCCGTCTGGGCCAACGACGAACAATGCTCCATCATGTACGGCTCCACCTATTACTTCTACATGCCGGCTGAGGACGTCGTCATCACCATCGAATGGGATACGGCCGCTTCCACCGGCCACTCCGTGACCTTCCAGGCCACCGAGGGACAAGACAACTTGGATGTGATGTTCACCGATGACCTCATGTCGGGCAACATGCAGTACTCCCTCTCGGGCGTCGAAGCCGGGACCAAGGTCTATCTCAACGTTTGGGACCTCGAGCTAAGCAAAGCCCCGACCGTCAAGGACGTCATCGTCAATGGCGAGATCGTCACCTGGGCCGACCCCGACATCCCCTCCTTCACCATGCCGGATGCCGACGTGGTTGTCACCATCACCTTGGCTCTGTAGAATCTTCGAGCCTACTAGATAACCAGCGGGGGTTATCCCCCGCTTTTGAAAGAAAGGACACTAAATGGACAAAGCAAAATTCGTCCCCTTGCTCGCCTGTACTGCCCTCTTGGCAGGCTGCGCGATCACCCCGACCGAAGACCTAAGCAAGACCTCGGTCGCCCCCATCCTCCAGGAGCTGAGGAAGGGCTTTAGGATGGACGGGACCCTCCAAATCACCGAAAGCTATTTCATCGACGACAACTTCCAGATTCCCGATACCAGCGTCGAAACCGCCAAGACCAACTACGAATTCACCTTCGTCTACCAGGACAACAACGGTTTCACCGGCCTCGACCGTCGGATCTACAAGGTCGAGGGCGAAGGGGAAGATAAGACCCGGACCTACTATAGCGGCGAGAACTCCTATGACGCCGGCGGGTACGCCGGCCTCATCTGGCTCGACTACGACAACACGGTGGCCCGGAGCTATGCCTACGATAGCACCGGCCGCACCATCCCCTACGGGAGCAACGGCCTCATCAACCCCTTCAAGCTGGTCAAGGTCGAAGATGTCAGCGAGGCCGAAGGGGTCTACTCCCTGGACCACACCAAGGCCGAGATCATCTTCTCCAACTTCTTCTCGACCTTGGAAGGCTACCAGAGGGACATCGCCATGGGCGAAGCCACCCTCGACTTCGAAGACGAGACCTTGAAGACGGCCTCCTTCAAGAGCCTCCCCTACGACTCTTTGACCCGTCAGACCGTCCCCAATGAGGAAGACCGTCACCACACCGCCTTCGTCAGGACCCTCTACGAAGCCGATTTCTCCTTCTCCGAGATTGGGACCGCCAATAGCAAGGACATGATCAAACCGATGGAGAGCAAGGCCGAAAATGAGCCCCTCCGGAATGCTCTTGCCAACATGGCCGGCAAGGAAGTCACCCTCAAGCGCCAGGTCCAGCCCTATGTCGACGGCGAGTACAACGGCACCGATGTCTGGCTCAACGTCTACTACATGGGCGAAGAGGAAGGGATCTATTCCCAGGCCTACGAACTGGCCCCGGACCAGGCGGCCCCCAGCAGCGCCACCACCAGTGACTACATCCTGAAGCCGGCGGTGGCCGGTGCCCTCATGAGCGTCTACCAGCTCAACGACACGACCGGGAAGTTCCAGCTCAACGCCGCCAACTACGCCGGCCTCCATAACCGCTACACCTATAGCGATCTGGCCTATGACCTCTCCTTCCTAAGCGGCGACGTCTTCCTCTACAACGAAGACGACGGTTCCTACTCCCCGACCGACGACAACCTCCCCTACATCATGACCGAGGTCTTCATGTCGCCCCTCGATAGCTTCACCCCCATCGACTCCGGCTACGTCAATGACGTCAGGATCTACGTCAACGAAGACGGGACCTGCCTCGACAAAATCGTGGCCCTTTATGCCGACCACGCCGGGAACTCCGGGACCATGACCCTCCACTTCGAGGGCCTTGGCGACAGCCACCCGGCCTTCGACATTTCCTTTGCCAGCTAAGGAGACGAACATGAACAAAAAGTTATCCATCGCGGTCCTCTCGGCCGCCCTCTTGCTTGCTTCCTGCGGCCCGACCGGCGGGGGCGAGACCACCAGTGGAATCACCAAGGAGACCTTCAGCGACCCCATCGTCGCCCAAAACGTCGCCAAGTTCCTCGACGGCTTCAAGATGGAAGGGACCATCGTCCAAAGCCGTTACGAAGTGGCGGCCGACGGAGTGACGGTCACCGACAACCTCCTTGAGACCAATACCTACTACACCGATCTGGCCTTCAACTCCAAGACCGAGAACGCCTACCACAAGCGTTCATATTCCATCATCGAGGGTGGGCAGGTCGAATCGGAGAACTACACCTACTTCGAGGACGAAAACGGCTATGCCTACAGCGAGGAGCTGAATTACAAAAACGAGATCGACAAGGTCTTCGTCCGCCTCTCGGGTGGGAACAAGAACGGCTACACCTTCTCGAGCAACGGCTTCTACAACTTCTTCGAGCTCTTCCTCGACGGCGATCTGGCCAAGAACGAGGAAGTTACGGCCTACGGTCGTTATGACATCGACACCAACAAGGCCGCCGTCATCGCCAACAACCTCCTCTACTCCCTGAACTCCGGGGCCTACAGCGTTCCCCTCAACGCCTACTTCCGGGAAGACGGGGGCAACTTCACCCAGTTCGTCCTCGAGATGACCCCGATCATCGCCTACGACCCCTATAGCGGTGCCACCACCGCCATCCATAACCTCGCCACCTTCACCTTCTCTAGCGTCGGCGAGGAAACGATCAAGCACCTGGCCCCCAACCCGGAAACCGAAGACAGCGCCGCCCTCGAAGAGGCCTTCGCCCAGTTCGACGGGGCCTCCTATACCCTCAGGGTCAATGACAATTACCGGTTGACTTCCATCTATGACGAGGGGATGCCGACCGAGCAATACGACACCACAACCGAATACTCCTTCACCGGACAGGAGATCTTCGTCCACGCCGTCAGCGAGGGCGAAGACAGCAAGGTCAACACCGTGACCGACTATTACCTGGCACCCTTGGAAGGCGGGGACGGTTCCCTCTACCCCTATGCCTACGATAAGGACTCCGGGACCTGGACTCCGAGAAGCGAAGGCTTCACCGACGAAAACGGGGTCATTCGCTTCGCCTATGGCTACGTCGGCCACTTCACCTACGAGGACTTCCTCCCGGTCATCGCCGGGGTCTCCGGGACCTTCTTCACCAAGAACGGGGAAGGGGCCTATGAAGCCGATGCCGAAGGAGCCGCCCTCATTGGCGAATGCTTCCTCATCCCCAATCCCGCCTTGGACTACGAAGGCTATGAAAACGCCACCTCGATCGCCCTGACCTTGAACGAAGGGACGCTGGCCGGCCTCCACGCCCCCTATTCCTACGTCGATTCCCTCAACGGCTTCGTCAGCGTCGGGACCGTCAACGCCACCTACGACCTCACCCCCGTCACCCTCGAAGGGATCTTGGGATGAACAAGGCCCTCCCCTTGCTAGGGATCGCCCTCCTTCTTTCGGCCTGCGGTCCCACCCAAACCAGTGATTCCACCCTCACCTCGGAAAGCCTCTTCACCTTGAATCTCGAGGCTTCCGAGGGCGGGACCCTCAAGGCCTACAAGGACGGCGTTGAGGTGAGCGGCGAAAACGCCGCCTCCCTCCTATCGATCGGCGATACCCTGGCCATTTTGGCGGAACCCAATGAAGGCTACCGCCTCGCTTCCCTCACCCATAACAGTGAGGAAGTGGAACTAAGTGACGGCGTCGGGACCATCGTCATCAATGAAGGAAACAACCTCATCGAAGGGACTTTTGCGTTGATTCCGACCAAGGACAGCGACTTCTCCTTCAGCGAACCCCATAACGGCGAAGTAAGCGTCGTCCGCTACTTCCCGACCGGCGAGGCTCCCTCTCCCCTCCTCATTCCGAGCGAAGTGACTCTCTTTGGCACCACCTACAAGGTGACCGGAATAGCGGAACGGGCCTTCGACGGGACCGAGATCACCGCCATCAGGATCGGGAGCAACATCAAGACCCTCGATCCCTTGGCCTTCGACGGGGCTAGGAAGTTAAGGCGCTTCGAAGTGGCGGAAGGCAATAGCCTTTATCAAGCCAAAGACGGGATCCTCTACCAAGGCAAGACCTTGGTCCGGGTGCCCCTGGACTATGGCCGGGAAGCCGTCGTCGCCGAGGGTACGACCCACATCGCCAATCACGCGGTCAGCAACGTCACTTCCCTAGAAACCGTCACCCTTCCCGAGGGTTTACAAACCATCGGGGTCAATGCCTTCCAGTTCGACTCGGACCTCAAGACCGTCTCCTTCCCCTCGACCCTCAAAAGCATCGGCCAGGGAGCCTTCCAGTTCGCCAACTCCTTGAAGCAAATCGTCTTGCCGGAAGGACTGACCGAACTCGGGGCCTCGGCCTTCGCCAGCTCGGGTCTGGAAAAGGCGGTCGTCCCGGGGAGCCTCTCGGCCCTCCCGGACTCGGCCTTCTACTTCTGCCGCAACCTTGCCGACGTCACCTTGAACGAAGGGCTGAAGAGCATCGGCTCCCAGGCCTTCATCTCCACCAAGATCCGGGACTTCGAAGCCCCCAGCACCTTGGAGAGCATCGGGAATTCGGCCTTCGAGCTTTGTCAAGGTCTGACCACGGTCAAACTCAACGAGGGCTTGCTAAGTATCGGGGACGTGGCCTTCGGCCGTTCCTATTCGATCCAGGGCCTCCATTTGCCCTCGACCCTCATGGAAATCAGGAGAAACCCCTTCTCCGGAATCACGTCCCTAGGGTATGAAAACAACTTCACGATCGAAGAGGGCTGCGAGGCCTTCACCATCGAGGATTCGGTCCTTTATGGCCTCAAGGACAACGAAAAGCACCTCATCACCTACCCCATGGGGAAGGTCGATGAGACCTATGTCCTTCCCGAAGGGGTGACTCACCTCGATCCCGAGGCCTTCACCTACCACCGGGAGATCGAAGACCTGACCTTGCCCCTCAGCCTTAAGTCGATCGACCGGGCCTTCTACAACATGTATGCCGACCTCCCGGGCGGGATCACGAAATCCCTGACCCTCCGTTACGCCGGGACGATCGAACAATTCGAAGCCGTCGACCTCCACCGCGAAAACGGAAGCTTCCACGAAAATACTCAAATAAAGGGAAACGTCGTCACTTGCATCGATGGCGACTACGACATCTGAAAGAGCCCCATGGGGCTCTTTTTTTATGTTGGGACTATGTCTAATTCACGAACTCGTAACCGGGTTCGTAGATGACGCCGTAGAGAAGAGGGAGGGTGAAGTAATGCCCGGTTTCGTCCTTTAGGGGGCTGCTATTGAGGGTGTAGGCAAAGGGGCGGTCCATGATGATTTCATAGGCCTCGACCTCGGCGGTGTCGGACTCGGCGTCCATGCCGCTGACGGTAACGGAGGCCGAGTAGAGACCGTGGTAGTCGAAACGGGTGATGGAAGTCTGGAGATAGGAACTGACGAAGAGGTCGTAGAGGCTGACTTTCTCCATAACGTGGCCGGAGGTAAAGAGGGAAGAGAGGAGATTCTCCTTCATGAGGGCATCCATGATGTCGATCCGGCTTTCGACGTCGAAGCAGGGAACGGTGAGGGAGACTGGACGGATCTTCTCGAGCCCGTCCTTCTCGTCGATCCCCGTGACGAAGGTCGTCTCGTAGTTTTCCCTCACAAGATCGTCGATGATCTCACTAGGCTCCAATCCTTCTTCCGGAAGGAAGACGTCCATCGTAAGCCTTTGGAATTCGCCGATTCTCCCTCCTTCGAAGCGGCCCTCATTCCGATAAATCTGGTCCCCGGCCCCGGCAAAGCCGAGATAGGGCACTTCCTTGGTGACTCCGTCGACTTGGTAATCGTCGATGGCCTCGCCCGTCCTGATTCGCTTCTTGAGCCTTTCCTGGGTCAGATCGTCGAAATAGTCATAGACGTAATAGGCCGAGACGCAGGCCATGGCGGTGTTTTCGGAAAGATCCCCTTCCTTAAGCTCGGGATGGTAGGGAAAGCCCTCGAAGGTCTCCTTCAGGTACTGGTTGACCTTCTCGGGGTTGATTTCGCCACTGATGAGGGAGGCATAGTAATCCTCTTCCAAAGAAGGACGGTAATCTTCGAAGCCTTCCTTCAGGGAGGTCTTCGCGGGATCGACCCAGAGGGAATTGGCTAGACGCGCCCCGTAGTCCTTCCCGCCTTCGGTGACGTTGCTAGCAAGGGCCGCCCCGATTTCCTTGACCGCGGTGGTGATTTCCTCTTGGCTATTGGCTCCGTAGAGTTCGAGGACCTCCGATTGGAGGACGTCGTCCGATAAGAACGACAGGGTCGAGAGGTTGAGGAAGAAGTCGACGAGGGATAGGGAGGTCGATTCCTCGGCTTCCTCGAGGAGCAAGGGGGCAAAGACGGTGGCGAAATTCTTATAGATTTCCGCGCTTCTTTTGGAAACGACGATGGAATTGACCGGTTGCTTGGCCTTGGCCAAAATTCGGCCGTAGGACGACTTCCCCGGGCCTCCAAGGCCGAGACCCAGCCCTAGGGCGATGGCCAGGACACCGGCCAAGGCCAGGGCCCCGTAGATCAAGGGGCGGTGGTTCTTTTTTGGTTCGATCGGTTCGAGGCCTTCGATATTCGGGGCCATAGCCTCGACCTTCGCCGCGTAGCCTTCCCTAATTTTCTTTTTCATTGCGATACTTCTCCTTGAGGATTTCCTTGGCCCGTTTGAGATCCCGGGCAATGGATGATTTCGAGATGCCGGCGAAGGAAGCGATTTCCCGGACGCTATAACCGTAGACCTCGGCGAGCATGAAGGCGAAGAGCTCGCGCCTGGGCAAAGCCTCCTCGATCTCGTCGTAGAAGCCGCGGGTGTCTTCTTGTCCGAGACACTCATAGAGGGTTTCGGGGATTTGCTCGACCCGCTTTTTCCTTAGGACTTCGTAGGAGAGGTTCTTGGCCGTTTGGAGAAGATAGGACTCGAGGGCTTCCGGGCGCTTGATGTCTTCTTTAGACCCCAAGAGTCTCAAGAAGGTTTCCTGATAGACATCGTCCCTATCTTCCTTGTTGTCCAAAAGGCTACCGATGAGAAAGTAGACGAGGCCCCGATAGGCCCCGTAGACCTCGGAGGCAGCCCTCTCGTCCCCGGCGAGGAACCTTTTGGCGGTCATGACGGATACTTTCATCTTCCTTCGTAAGTATAAGACGTGAGAAAGGGTCGTTTGTCCCACCGATTTCGCTGTTTTTTCGGAAATTCCTAAAACAAATGATTTAGATAAATGGGTTATTTATACGTAATTTAGACCCTTATAAACAAAAAAGGGATATTTCCATCCCTCTTTTGCGGAGTTTTTGCTGAATTAGTTCAATTGTCCTTGGGCTCGGAGTTTTGATTGTCCTCGCTTTTGCCCAAATCCTGTTTGGCTTCCTCGGCTTGCCTCTTGGCTTCGTCGAGTTCCTGCTGCATTTGACGCAGAGCCTCTTCCTGGTAATTGCGTTGGGCTTCCGCCATCTTGATGGCTTCCTGGGTCATCTCGAAGGCCATTTCCTGGGCGGTGCCGCTATAACGCTCGACCAAGGCGTCGGAACAATAGACGAGGTAGGGAAGGAGGATGGAAAAGGAAAGGAACATCCCTGCATAGCCGGAGGCGAGCATGAGGTTGGTCCTTTCCAAAGCGGAAAAGTCAAAGGGCAAATAATACCCGACGACGCAGCCTAGGACGAAGAAGACGGGAATGGCGACGAAGGCCGGCCAGAAGCACTTGAGGAGGGTCTTGCGGTACTCCCCGCCGGTCTTGAGGTTGATGGCCCTCTTGAGATAGGCAATGCCACGGGAATTGAGACCCCGGATCGTATTCCGAAAGAAGGGATTGGGCATTTCCGCTAGGAGGAAGAGGACGAACAAGACGGCGGTCGAACCCATCTCGAGGACCGAGACCGTGATGACGAAGGTCGGGAGATAGGAGCCGTTGTTGAGGAGGTCGAGGGCGGTGTTGGTTTGGCCGGAAATCACCATGTTCTCGAAGCTTTGCATTTCCTCGAGGAACATCGGGTTGTTGGCGGCAAAGAGGGCCATCAGGATGTAATAGAGGAACATCGAGGCCACCCCGCCGATGATGAGGGCCTTGAGGTAGCTATTGACCACCCGGTAGGACCCGTAATAAGGCAAAGAGAAATAGGCCTTGTAGCCGCTGAAGAGGGCGCGGTTGGAGAGCTCCCCGCCCTTGGGGAAGGAAGCCAGGCAGCCGCTGACGGCGAAGGCGAAGGGAATGATGACTAGTGGCATCAAGAGGTAGGACAAAAGGGAAGAAAGGAACATCAAGGCGATGGCTAGGAGACCGATGATGAAATAAGAAAGGACCGAAGGAAGGATCTTCGAGAGGTTTCCCTTGATGTCACTCAGGGCCTTGAGGGGGATGCTATCTTTCTTCTTTGTGCTTTTTGTAGAATTCATAGAGATCGTGTATGGTCTGCCAAAGTTGCTCTTTTTGCAAGTGAGGCACATCGCGGGACTCGAGGTTCTCGATCGTCTCTTGGAAGCGGTTGAGGGGAACGAGTAACGGCGAGGTCCCCTTGTTCCGGTATGGTGTGAGGAAGCAATCCTCGTTGACCAAGACGATGGCCACCATGAGGCTGGGGTCGATCCCGGTCTTGGCCGAGAGCTTGCCCAAGATCCCTTCGGCGGCGATCAATGGATTGTCGATGTACCGTTTGCCCTTCTTCGAATAGGTCACCCATCTGGCATCGTCGGGTTCGAGGGCAATCCCACCTTCGAAGAAGAGGTCGAAGATGAGGTATATGTACTTGTCCCCGCCGATCAGGTGATCGATCTTGATATCGTAGTCCCCCTCCCCGATCGAGAGTTCGTTGAGAAGGTAGAAGTCGTGATTGAGGACGACCGAACGGACCTTGCCGTAGAAGAGACGGGAAGGCGAAAGGCGGTAGATGGCCTTGCGGATCGGCTCGTAGAAGAAAAGCAAAAAGAAAGCGACGGCGGTCAAAACCGTCACGACGATGAAAATGGTAAGACGGACGGAATAGGGCATGGCTTAGGCGAAGTCGAAGGCCGTTTCGAGGGCGATTTTCGCCATCTCTTCGAGACCGGACTGCCTTTCTTCCTTGCTGAGCTCGAGGGTCGAGAGGAAGGAGTTGCTGGTCGAAAGGATGGCCAGGGCCTTCTTCTTCATCTCGGCCGCGATGGCGTAGAGGGCGTAGGACTCCATGTCGACCCCGAGGATCCCGAGGCCCGCCCACTTTTCCCAGGACTTCGGATTGTGGTCGTAGAAGATGTCGGAAGAAAGGATATTCCCGACATGATAGGGGGTCTTCAACTCACGGCTATGTTTGACCGCCGATTCGAGAAGGGGGTAGGAGGCAATGGCCGAGTAGGTCCCGGCCAGGCCGTATTGGGACATGAAGTTGCTATCGGTGCAGGCCCCCTGGGCCAGCATCAGGTCCTTGAGCTTGATTTCCTTTTGGTAGGCCCCGGCCGTCCCGATCCGGATGATGGCTTCGACGTCATAGGATTCGTAAAGCTCGTGGGCGTAGATCCCGATGCTCGGTATCCCCATGCCGGAGGCCATGACGGAGATCTTCTTGCCCCTATATTCGCCGGTGTAGGCCAAGATCCCCCTCACCTCGTTGACGAGGCGCGGGTTTTCCAAAAAGGTCTCGGCCAGCCATTTGGCCCTTAGGGGGTCGCCGGGCATCAAGACGACTTTGGCGAAATCCCCGCGGTTCGCGGAAATGTGGTTGGACATCTTATTCATCCTCCTTGATCGGGAAATCAGAGACGTAGGTCGAAGAGAAGAGGTCGGTCATGTCGGTATGGCCTTTGGTCAAGACGAGACAGAAGGCCTCGGCCAGGTAATAAAGACCGAAGGTGAAAATCTCGAGGACCACGAGGACGCTGGCCCTGACCAGGAGGGAAACGAGATTGGGGTCTTCCCCGTTTTCGCCGGCGATCCGCGTTCCCATGATGGCGTTGCCCAAGGTCTGGCCCCGGAAGCGATAGGGAAGGAAGACGTGATAGAAGATGCCGAAAAGGACACAACCCGCCCCCGTGATGGCGGCGATGAGGTAAAGCCCCAAAATGGTATAGGGGCCTTCGATCTTGATGGCCTGGACCAAGACCAAAATGGCCGGAAGGGAGATGAGGAGGCAGCCTAAGGCCACGACCACCAAATCCAAAAGCCCGACCAAGATCCGCTTCAAGGGATTGGCCACCGGCTGACGGCTGATTTTCGCAACTTGTTCCACGTCGGGATTATGGCATGAAGTGGCGATTAGTCAAAAGGAAAATCATCCTCCGTCCCCCTCTCTTGCCTCTTGCGATAAATCCATAAGCAAAAAATACCAAAGCATCCGTTGGGCCAAGGCGATTTCCTAAATACCCAATCTGGGGTTATCGGAGATCATCCTTACTTCAATCGGACCATTTCCAGAACCTCTTTTGGCAAACATTACAGGACCCTCTCAAATACCGGTGCCGGACGGCAGGCCAATAGACGCAAAACCACCATGGACCATGGAATGGATAATATCCATCTTTCCCAAGCCGGGTAATTTGGTCCCGTTCATTGGATGGGACTAAAACAATTGAAAATACCCCTTGATATTTCCCAACGGCCTATATAATTTTGCGATATGTCACCTGGGGCCTTCGTTGGGATTGTCTGCGCCATCCTCCTACTTGCCGTTGCCGGCTTTTTCCTCAGCGGTCTCTACCGCCTGAAGGAAAACGAAAGCCTGATCCTCATCCGAAGCGGCGAGGCCCGCGAGGTCAAGGGCAAGGGCTGGCACTACGCCCTTCCAATCCTCAATTGGCCTTGGAAGAAGATTTCCGAGGGCCGCGAGGAAATGACCTACGTCGACCATAAGGGCCAGGAAACCAAAATCAAATGCCGGATCAAGGACGCCGGCCTTTATTACAAGGGGAGACACGAGATCCACGGCTGCCTCGAAGAGGCCTTGAAGAAAAAAGAAAGGGAGAGGATCCTCAAGGAATCCTTGCTCCCCCTCGGGCTCGAACTCGAGGAAATGAAGAACGTCACTCCACGGTGACGGACTTGGCGAGATTGCGGGGCTTATCGATCGGTAAGCCCTTTTCTAATGAGACGTAATAGGCCAGGTACTGGCCATAGACGACCTTCAAAAAGGAATTGAGATAGGGTTTCACGTCTTTGGTGACGAAGGCATCCTTGCCCGAAGATAGTGAGAGTGAGGAAACAATGTAGGTGGCGGCTCCCCTGCTCTTCACTTCCTCGATGTTGTTCCGTAACGGCAAGGCCGTATCGACCTCCGAGATGAGGCCGAAGACCGGGGTCCCCTTTTCGATGAGGGCGATGGGCCCGTGCTTGATCTCCCCGCCGGCATAGGCCTCAGCGTGGATGTAGCTGATTTCCTTGAGCTTGAGGGCACATTCGAGGGCGGCGCTGTAGTCGCTCCCCCTTCCGACGAAGAAGGCGTCGCGGGCCCCCGTGATCTTCTTTGCGGTCTCATGGATATCTTCCTTGCGGGCGATGACGTCTTCGATCGCTTCCCCGAGCTTTTCGAGGTGGCGGACCGGGGAGGAGGAATTGGTGAGGGCCCCGAGCAATAGGGCCATGAGGCCGATCTGGGCGATGTAGGACTTGGTGGCCGCCACCGCGACCTCGAGGCCGGCGTAGATGAGGCAGGAATAGGTAGCCCTTCTACTGAGGGTCGAATCCTTGACGTTGACGATTGCTAGATTCGGCCTTCCTTCGTCATTGATGATCTTCTGGCAGGCGATGAGGTCGGCCGTTTCCCCGCTTTGGGATAGGAGGACGTAGAAGGGCTTCTTGGAAAGGGAAATGGGATGGTAGGCCCATTCGCTGGCGATGTAGGAGCTGGCCTTCTTGCCATAAAATTCCATGAACTCGAGGCCGTAGAGGGAGGCGTAATGGGAAGTCCCGCAGGCTAGGAAAATGATCTCGTCGGCCTCTTTCATGGCCTTGAGAAGGGAAGGATCGAAGAGGTACTCCCCGGATTCGGGATCGAAGTAATTGTCGATGAGGCGGCTAAGGACCATCGGTTCTTCTTCGATTTCCTTGAGCATGAAATGGGGATAGCCCCGGAGGTCATAGTCGTAGTCGTCGATCTTGCGCTCGCTATAGACCGGTTCGACGGCCCGCCCTTCGTTATAAAGAGTCAGGCCTTCCGGCGAAAGGCAACCGTAATCCCCATCGGAAAGGTCGACATAGCTTTTGGCCAATTTGATCATCGGGAGGCAATCGGAGGCCAGGTACATGGCCTTGTCTCCAACCCCGATTAGAAGGGGCGAACCCTTCTTCATGAAATAGAGGTGCTCGTCGCCTTCGAAGATGATGGCGCAGGCATAGGAACCCTCGAGATCGATCTCCGTTTCCCTAATGGCCTTGAGGGCGTCTTTGCCGTTAGTCAGATAATGGAACTCCAAGACGTCGGCGATGACCTCGGTATCGGTCTGCGACAAAAAGGAATAGCCCCGCGCCTTGAGGCGGGTCTTGAGGGCCCGGAAGTTCTCGATGACCCCGTTATGGACCAAATAGACGAGGCGGCCCTGACTGAACTGGGGATGGGCATTGACTTCGCTCGGATCCCCGTGGGTGGCCCAGCGGGTATGGCCGATGGCAATCTCTGCTCCTTCGAAGGCCGGGACCTTGCTCGCCAAGGCTTCGACCGTGCCCGGGGTCTTGTAGAGATTGACCTTGCCCTCTTTCACATAGGCTAGGCCGGCCGAGTCATAGCCCCGGTAATCGAGTTTCTTCAGTCCTCCGAGGACATAGTCCCGGAAGTCGCATTTTCCAATACCACCGACGATACCGCACATAGTGTTTCTCCTATTATTCCTTGATCGAGGCCAAGACCGTCTCAACAGCCTTATAGCAGATGGAAGAGTCGGGATGTTCCGCCATGACCCTTAGGAGGTTCTCGGTGCCCGAAGGCCGGACCAAGAGACGGCCGTCCCTCCCAAGCATCTCCTCGGCCTTCTTGATAGCTTCCTGAAGCTTAGGCGAGGAAAGGGCGCCTTCGAGATCCTTCCGGGTTTCGAAGGAAACATTCTCCAATTTCTGGGGATATACGCGGAAATCATCAAGTTTTGCGAAGATTTCCGGATATTCGACGAAGATTTTGAGAACCAAAAGGGAAGTCAGGATCCCATCCCCGGTATTGAGGTAGTCATAGACGATGACATGGCCGCTTTGCTCGCCGCCGACGCTCAGCCCTTCCTTCTTAAGGCAGGCTTGGACGTACTTGTCCCCGACCGGGACGATTTCGTAGGCGATGTCTTTTTCCTCGAGAGCCTTCCTAAGACCGAAGTTGCTCATGACCGTAAGGACGGCCTTGTCCTTCTTGAGACGGCCTTCCTTCCTGAGGGCCAAGGCCAAAAGATAGATGGCGGCGTCCCCGTCGATGAGCCGGCCTTTGGGGTCTAGTCCCATGAAGCGGTCGCTATCCCCGTCATAGCTGAAGGCCAGGTCGTACCCACCCTTGGCGAACTCTTCCTTCAGACCTTCGAGATGGGTGGCCCCGCAATCGCGGTTGATGTTGGTGCCATCCGGCTTCCCATTGATGTAGGTGGCCTTGTAGCCGAGGTTTTCGAAGAGGCCGGGAACGATTTCGGAAGCACTGCCGTTGCTCAAATCAACGAGGAGTGAGATATCCTGGGCCTTGGGAGCCATGCTCCTAAGCCAAGCGACGTATTTTTCTTTTAGGGAGGCCCCGTTGACATAGAGGCCGATCTTCTCTCGGGTCGCTAGAGGAAGGTCGTCTTCTTCTTTGACCATGTAGGCCTCGATCTCGTCTTCGATGGCGGAGGATAGCTTCTCCCCGTTTTCCTCGAAGACCTTGATCCCGTTGTCGTAGAAGGGGTTGTGGGAAGCGCTGACCATGATCCCGTGGGCAAAATCAAAACGGGATACCAGATAGGAAATCGAAGGGGTGGTCGTGACCCCGAGGTCATAGACGTCACTCCCGGAAGCCAGGATCCCGGAAACGAGGGCGCTCGAAAGCATGGGACCCGAGAGGCGTGTATCGCGGCCTAGGAGGATCTTCCGGTGGCCCTTGTAGGCCCCGATGTAGCGGCCGATCCGATAGGCCATCTCGGCCGTCAAAACGTCACCGGCCCGTCCCCGCACGCCGTCGGTTCCGAAATACTTCCCCATTATTTGTCTTCCTTGTCGTCCTGACCGTCGTCTTCCTTTTGGTCGTCGTCCATGTCTTCGCGGAAGATACGCATGAAGTTGTCGGGATTGACCCCGGTCAAATCCCCGTCGTAGGCAATGGAGATACGGCCGGTTTCTTCGCTCACCACGATGGTCACCGAATCGGTGGTTTCGCAGATCCCGAAGGCGGCCCGGTGCCGGCTCCCGAACTTCCCGGTCAAAGGCCGGTTGGTCGGCGAGAAATAGACGGATGCGGCTAAAATCTTGTCGCCCCGGATGACCACGGCCCCGTCATGGAGGCGGGTCCCGGGATAGAAGATGGTCTGGAGGAGTTCCGAGGAAACGGGGGCGTTGACGATGGTTCCGTTTTTCACTAGATCCGTCAGGTCATCGCGTTTTTCGAAGGTGATGAGGGCCCCAATCTTTTGACGTGAGAGGGTCAGGACCGCGTTCTTGACCTTTTCGTAGACGGCCTCGCGGTCGATGGCGGCCGGCTTGCCCTTCTCCTTCTTCATCCTTCCGAAGGGGCCGTTGCCCTTGCTGCCGGGAGCCGAAAAGAACCAACGGAGGGACCCGAGGTTACAGAAGAGGAGGCCGATCATGTAGACCAAGAGGACGGTCAATAGGACGAAGAAGAGAACCTCGATCCCAAAGGTGGCGCTCAAAACCAAAGCGGTCTCAAGCAAGAGGCAAACCAAGACCACGCTCCACTTCTTGAGGGTCAAAGCCAGGAAGGAATCGAGGAGCAAAAAGATGACGATGACCAAGGAGAAGCCGACCACGGCCCCCGGATTGGTGAAATCCATCACACCGAATAGCACATTGTCCATCGCTTAATCCTCCTCATGGGCGAAGCGCGAGGCCGCGGCGGCCGCGATGGCCCCGACGATGTCATCGAGGAAGGTCGTACAGGTCCCACTCCCCTTGCCGGCCTTGTTCAAACGGGAAATCACCCCGTACTTTTTCTTGTCGATGAAGCCGAAGTTGGTGAGGGCGATGGAACCGTAGAGGTTGCAGATCCCATAGGCCAAGACCTCGTCGGTCCCATATAGAGGGGCATCGTTAAGCAAGAGCCTTTCCAACTCCTTGTCGTGGAACTGATGTTCCTCGGCCAGACGGTCGATCTCGCAGGCCGTCATGACGGCGAACTGGACTTCCCGTTTTTCGAGGACCTTATGGACCGAGGGCATGAGGTCATCGGCCTTCAATCCTTCGTGGTAGTCCTTTTGGAGAAAGCAGGCCGCGTCGGCGATGTCCAAAAGGCTGACTCCTCTTTTTTCGAGGAGGGCAACGGCGTGTTCCTTGAAGTCTTCCTGCAGTTCCTTCTCCACCATATGGCCTAGTTTAACTAGGCAATAGTCCATTGAAAAGGTGGAAAACGGCAAAAAAGATGTGTCACGACCTATATTTTTCGCATTTTTCGAAAAATGGAAACGTGTTTTGCGGAAATCTCAATTCGATTTGCGGGGATTTTGCTTTTCGACACCGTTAACCAACCAAAATATTTACTTTTCTCAACCGGTCGCCTTTGAATCGTGAACGATCCCATGGATTCAGGCTCCCTCGGAAGGGTAAAAAAAGACACCACCGCGGTGGTGCCGAGTTCTTGCTGGAGCATCTGGCGGGAATCGAACCCGTATAGCCAGCTTGGGAAGCTGGTGTTCTACCACTGAACTACAGATGCGATTGGTGGGTGCAAAGGGATTCGAACCCCTGACCTTCTGTACGTCAAACAGATGCTCTCCCAGCTGAGCTATACACCCAACCGCTGTTGCGCCGAAGCGCTTCGCTATTATATGGACGGAGGTCCCTCTCTTCAAGGGGGAAAAGGGTACGAAAATGCTTAGGCGACAGGAAGTTCCTTTTCCTTGGCCGCCTTCCTTTTCTTGATTCCCCATTCCACTAGAAGGGAAACGGGGAGGGCGGTGAAGCCAATGATCGAAAGGGGAAGACAAACGCGATAAGAAAGGCAACCGGGATAGGTAAGCTTGATTTGATAGGACCCTTCGAAGAGTTCGAGGGCCACGAGCCCATCGGCTTCCTTGATGGGAATGTCTTTCCTTTGCCCGTCTTCATAGATGGCCTCGGCGGCATACCCGTCGTAATAAAGCTGGGGAATCTGTAGCAAAGACGGCACCGAAGCCTCGACGTAGAAGAGGGCTTCCGGTGTTTTCACTTCCCTGACTTCCACGCTTCCTTCCCCAACCAGATAAACCGGGGTGATGTAGTCCTCCAACCCGAAGGGCAACTCCCCTTTCTCGTTGATGATGAGGTTGATGGCCTTGAAGGCCAGGGACTTGGGGCCGTATTCGCTTTTGCCGGTGTCCCGGATTTCATAAAGGAGGCTGGGAAGGTATTCGTTGGCGGTCCCCCATTCCCGGTATTCCTCGAAGTAAGAAATATCCGGCTCCTCGTAACGGGCCCCGTTCCCCTCCAAGACGAAGATCCGTTTGTCGATCGGACCCATGGCGAGGGTAAAGACCATGGCCCCGGCCATCAGGGCGACCGGGCCCACGCGTTTGAAACGGGCAAACGGTTTGACCAAATAAAGGCCGAAGCAGCCCATCGCGAAGAAGCATATGCCCCAGAAGCGGAAGGGGAATTGGCCCATCAGCAAAATCTGAGGGGCGTCGGTCCACATGAACTCGCAGTAAAGGAAGAGGAAGCAGACGATGGTCAAGAGACCGAAAAAATAGAGGTTGGGATTCTTGAAAACGGCCTTGGTGGCTTCCTCCAATTCCTTTCTTTTGAAAGGGGCATTCAAATCATCGGCCTTCGAGAGGCGAAAATAGTAAAAAGCGGCAAGATAGACTATTTCTGCGAGGTAAATCTCGATCCTTTGGTAACTTAGAAGCATCGGGACCACCATGATGACGAGGGCGATGAGGATGCGCCCCAAAAGGCCCCCTTGGACCCCGGAGAGCTTCTTTTCGAGATAGAGATCGAGGAAGTAGGAAATGAGCATGCAGGCCGGGAGGAAGGCCAAACCCAAAGCCCAATTGAGGACGGTATCGGGCGGGGTTCCAGGCCCATAGACCGAGAGCCAGTCGAAGTTGATGAGGCCCATGAACTGCTGGGTCTGGTAGAGGCGGTAGATGAGATCGGCCGAGGTCGTCCACATCGACTCCGGATCCTCGAAGACGTAGTCGCCCGCGCCTTGGTTGAGAACCATCGGCACGAACCAATAGGAAACGCAGAAGAAGAGGAGCAAGAGGGAGGAAATGACGGCGATGATCTTACGATGATCCCCAAAAAGGCCGATGACCTTCCTAATATTGAATAGCAAATAGATGATGGCCGCCGATCCGGAGAGGAAGGCGGTATAGGGATGGCAAAGGATCAGAAAGGCCCCGCCGAGGACAGTCGAGACATAGGGGAAGAGGGAAAAGCCCTTCTCGTTGAGGATGGCGTGGAGGCCGTAGAAGAGAACCGGGACGAAGGCGAGGGCAATGGCCTCGCCATAGGCGAAGCGGTAGAAGAAGCAGAAGAGGCGGTAGGGCATGAAGATGTAGAAAAGGCCAAAGCCCAAGGCCACCTGCTTGTTCCCGCTGACGGAGAGAGCCAACTTGTAGCTATAGATGCCGGAGACGAAGACGGAAAGGAAACCGATGGCCTTGAGGCCGTCGATGCCCTCGGCTCCCAGGAAGCCGAAGAGATAGGCAAAGCCGGCGGACAGGTATTGGCCGAAGTGGCCATAGAAGAGATAGGGATTGTAGGCAAAATTCCCGAAGATCAGATGGGAGGTCGAATTGAGGAAGCCGTTCCTAAAACCATAAAGCAGGTCCCCGACAATGGCGATGTTGACGGCCACGTCGTCCCCCAAAGTGATGTAGGACTCGAAGAGCCAGACGTACATGGCGATGACACTGGCCAGAAAGAGGACGAGATAGGGAAAGGACTTCTGGAAGAGCCAAGAAAAACGGGCCTTAGGGGCCGCCAAGGATCGGCTTTCCTTGATCAGGCTTTGCGCTGCCAAAGCGGTACCCTCTCCCCTTGGTATTTACTAAGGTCCTCGTTCCTCCACTGGTAGAGGTAG
This sequence comes from uncultured Bacilli bacterium, assembly GCA_944363565.1. Classification (GTDB taxonomy): domain Bacteria; phylum Bacillota_I; class Bacilli_A; order RFN20; family CAG-826; genus UBA4951. The sequence continues at coordinate 114,723 of CALVUI010000001.1, read as the reverse complement.
AAGGAAATGAGCCAGATATAGGGCATCCCGAGGTTCGTTTCCAAAAGGGAATCGACGACGAGGGTCAAAAGGGCGGTTTCCGTAAAGGGCCGGATCCCACCCACCAAGAGGGCCGCCTCCCAGAAGAACTGGACCGAGACCCCGATGAGGAAGAGACGGAGGATGCTATAGGACTTTTGCTTGGAGAAGAGGGCATGTACGACAAGGCCGATATAACCCACCAAGAGGAGGGCGGCCATTATCCAATGATATTCGCCCGTCGTCCTTCTGGTCGTGATGGCGGCGGGACTCGAAGCCAAGAGGATCGGGGCCATGAACCACCATACAAGAAGGAGGAAGACGAGGGGGTACATCTCCTTGTCTTTCCTTAGCAAAATCCAAATGTAGGCGAAGTTGGTGATCCCGTAACTTAGGGACATCCATAGGAGGACGAGGGCCGTCATGCCCGGGCCTTGGAGGACCTGGTCGATCACCACTTCCCGGCTCCCGGCCAAAAGATAGAAGCCGAAGAAGTCGACGATGAAATAAAGGACGCCCCCGAAGAGGGCGAAACTCATTGTCATGTATCGTTTCTTCAAAAACAAAACGGCGATGAAGAAAAAGATGAAGAAGGAATCGAGGAGGATGTAGAGATAAGAAAAACTCCTAGTCGGAACGATGTCACTTAGGAAAATTAGATCCATCATGCGGAATTTTGAAACAAAACGAGAACGATGGCAATAAAGAAAGGGAGACTGGCCAAGGCCCCTAGAAGGCCGCTCGGTCGAACAGGGTCCCCCGCGATCTTAGCAAGCAGGAGGTGATATGAACTTGCTAGCATGGCGGCGGAATGAACTAACCAAGACTGTTGGTTCGTCTCTCCCCAAGGATATTTTCAGCCATAAGGACCCAAAAATTAAGCGAAATATGCCATTTTGTTCACTGCCAAACAGTAAAATGAAGGTCCATTTCATAAATTTGCACTTTCTATTTTCTTTTCGGGCATAATCGACTAAAGGAACACTTTAGGAAAAACGCCGATATTCGCGTTGAAAATTTCGAGTTTGAATGGCATTGCATTCGGTAATTAAAACCCGATTGCGCGGTAACGAACTAATTCCCTTCCTTAATCTATTTTCTTAGCGAACTTTTCTAAAAACCGCTTTGGCCCTCCCTCCCAAAATGGGATTTCACTTATAATCGGGTCATGAAATTCGCAACATGGAACGTCAACGGCATCAGGGCCGTCCTCACCAAGGGCTTTGAACAGGCCTTCCGGGACCTCGACGCCGACATCTTCGCCCTCAACGAAACCAAATGGTCGGGAAAGGAAGACGAACCCTTCCCCGTCACTTTCGAGGACTACAACCTCTATTTCACTTCCTCCAAATTGAGGAAGGGCTATTCCGGGGTCGCCACCTATGCCCGCCAAAAGCCCCTCTCCGTCACCTATGGTTTGGAAGGCGGCAAATACGACGAGGAAGGGCGGGTCATCACCCTCGAATACGAGAACTTCTATTTCGTCGCCGCCTACGTCCCCAACTCCGGGGAAGAACTCAAGCGCCTCCCCTTCCGCCTCGAATACGAAAAGGATCTGGTCGCCTATCTCAAGAAGCTCGATGCTGTCAAGCCGATCGTTTACTGCGGAGACCTCAACGTCGCCCACCAACCCATCGACCTCAAAAACCCCAAGAGCAATACCCATAACGCCGGATTCACAAAAGAAGAACGCGAGGCCTTCACCAACTTGCTGAGCAACGGCTTCGTCGACGTCTACCGGGCCCTTTATCCCGAGAAGGTCGAATACACCTGGTGGAGCTACCGTTTCCACGCCAGGGAAAAGAACGCGGGTTGGCGAATTGACTATTTCATTGTCAGCGAAAGGATCTTCGACAAAGTAAAATCCGCGCAGATCCACGGCGAAATTTACGGTTCCGACCATTGTCCCGTCGTCCTTGACATCGATTTATGAAGCTCCTGAATCGCCTCTTCGCCTTTGACGAGCGTCAAGCTACCCTCAAAGGCGAAATCATCGGAGCCCTCGTCACCTTCGCTTCCATCATCTACATACTCCCGGTCAATGCCGCCCTCCTAAGCGACGCCGGAATGGATGCCGGCGGCGTCTTTTTCATGACCGCCCTCGTCTCCTGCCTCACCTGCCTCGTCATGGGGCTGGTGGCCAATTATCCCTTGGCCCTCAGTGCCGGCATGGGGATGAACGCCTACATCAGTTACACCATCTGCGGAACCATGGGCTTTGACTGGATCGAGGCCATGATGCTCCTGACCCTCAACGGCCTCCTCTTCATGACCCTGACCCTCACCCCTCTCCGAGGGATCATCATCAACGCCATCCCCAAAGGACTGAGGAATGCCATCTCGATCGGCCTGGGGGGTTTCATCCTCTTCGTCGGGCTCCAAGGAGCCGGCATCATCTCCGATGCCTCGACCCTCGTCACCCTCGGGGACTTCTCTTCCCCCGGCGTCCTCCTGGCTTCCTTCGGGATTCTACTCTGCCTCGGTCTAATGGCCTTCAAAAAAATCCCCCTGCTAAATCAGCTGGCCATCCCCCTTTCCCTGGTGGTTACCGCCTTGGTCGGGGTCGCGGCTTCTTTGATCCTCGGGGCGACCGGAAACGGGGCCACCGCCACCGCCTGCGGCCTGCCATTGGCCCCATGGGAAGATAGTGCCGCCTCTTGGGGCGTCTCCGGCCTAGAGAAGGTCTTACTCTATGGGATCTTCGACCCGGCCAATGCCGGCCTCGGCTACGGGGCCAGGGTTGCTGAATTCTTCTCCAATCCCGAGACCTACGTCGCCGTCTTCACTTTGCTCTTCGTCAACATGTTCGATACGACTGCCACGATGTTGACCTGTGCCAAGCACTGCGGGCTGGTCAACGAAAAGGGAGAACTCAAAAACGCCAAGAGGGTGATGGTGGCGGACGCCACCGGCTCCCTCCTTTCGGGACCTTTGGGAACCTCGACCGTCACCTCCTTCGCCGAATCGACAATCGGGATCGCCATCGGAGCCAAGACGGGTCTGACCGCCGTCATCATCGGGATCCTCTTCCTGATTTCGGGCTTTGCCTTCCCGATCTTCTCGGTCTTCTCCTATAGCTCCGTCAACGCCGTGGCCCTGGTCGGGGTCGGCCTCCTCATCATGTCTTCCTCCCTCCCGGAACTGGCCAAGGAAGACAAGACGACCATCCTTTCCGGAATCCTCCTCTTCCTATCCATGGTCCTCACCTACTCCCTTTCCAATGGATTGGCCATCGGGGTTTTGGCCTACATCGTCATGCGTCTCTTCGAAGGGAAGTGGAGGGAGATCTCGATCCCGGTCTACGCCCTCGGGGTCATCTTCATCCTCAGCTTCATCATCACGAACATATGAAAAAAGGTCCCCAAAGGGACCTAATGATCGCTTGGCGATAATCAGATGACCGGCTTATAGGCGACGCCGAAGGGGGTTACCAAGTTAACATTCGCGATTGGTGACGTTCTTGCTCTTGACCCACGAATTGCGGACCGGGAGGTCGAGCCTCCGGATGTTACTCGTGTTCATGGTAAGTATCCTTTTCCATCATGGCCTTGAGCCCCTTGAGGTAATGGCCGTTGCACATTTCCAAAACCCCACGGGCGATGTGGAATTTAAACACACCCGAGGAAGAGAAGGCAAAGGATCGTAAGGTGTTGTATGGCATCATCTTGGCCACGAAGAGACCGGCCTTCATTTCCCGTTCCTTCTCGGGCCCTTCTTCCATCTTCAAGGCCTTCCGATAAGGGCCGAGGACGTAGGAGGTCACCGCTTTGAGGAAGACCTTCCCGAAGCCCTTCTCCATGTACATGAGGGGCGTCTCAAGATCGTAGGGTCTCGTCGGTTTTTGGTAGACCGGGAGGGGGCGGCCGGGGACCTTCGAGAAGTCCTCGTCGCTTAGGTGGGTGCGCTTGTCCTTGTCGCCGTAGAATGGCTGATAAACAGGATCGGGCGTTAGTTCCCGCTCTCCCAATTCCAGTTCAACCGAGATAAGGGGATGCAAGGAATCCACGCAGATCTCGAACCGATAGTTTCCTTTTTCATAGACGTAGTCACCTTTCCGCGAATCGTAGACCGTGAGGTCGTCGGGATTAACCACCACTTCGACCTTCTTCTTCTCACCGCCTTCGAGATAGACGCGTCCGATCCCCACCAGGGACCGGATAGGTCTTACGAAGGCCGAGGTCGGTACCCCGAAATAGATCTGGGCGGTATAGGTGCCCGGAACCTTCGAGGTGTTTTCCACATCAAGGGTAAAGACAAGGTTCCCCTCCCCTTTCTTGGCCTTAAAGGTAGTGACCTTAAAGGAGGCATAGGAGAGACCATATCCGAAGGGATAGGCCACCCGGTCGGCATGGTCAAGGCCGTGCCGGTACCCGACGAAGATCGAATCCTTGTAGGCCTCGATCGGGGACTTCCCGTATTCATTACCATAAGGTACGTCGGCGTAAGCCTTGAACCAGGTCTGGGCCAAATGGCCGGATGGCGAAACTTTGCCATAAAGAAGATGGGCCAGGGCCACCCCGCCCCCTTCGCCCGGAAGACCGAGGTGGAGGATGGCGTTGAGGCCATCGACAAAGGGTAGCTCCAGTGGCGTCCCGGTCATGAGGACCAAGACGACCTTCTTCTTGAGCTCGAGGATCTTCTCGAGGAGGTGTCTTTGATTCTTCGGGAAATCGAGGTTTTCCTTGTCGGAACCCTCGGACTCGGTGAAGTCGTTGAGGCCTCCGAGGAAGACGATGGTGTCGGCCTTCTTGCACATTTCGAGGGCTTCGCTTTCCAGCCTTTCGTTGATATCCGACTCATCGGCGACATAACCCTGGGCGTAATCGTAAGGGAGCTTCTCTTCGTCCAAGGCCTCATAGGGTTGGACGAGGCGGTAGGGATTTAGAAGCGAGGAGCCTGACCCTTGGTAACGAATCTTCTTGAAGAACTCCCCGACATAGAGGGGACGTTCTTCCTTCTTCAAGGGCAAGACCCCGTCGTTTTTAAGGAGGACGGCGCTTTTCTCGGCCGTTTCGACGGCAAGCTCAAAGCCCTGTTCGAAGATGTCCTTCCCCACTTCCTCCTTGTGGCGGGTCTTTTCCTCGAGTTCGAGGAGGCGGGCCACAGATTGGTCGAGGACTTCCTCCTTGAGGGTCCCGGCCCGGACGGCGTCGGTGACGGCATTGATGTTGTCCACCACGAGGCCCGGCATTTCCATGTCCTGGGTCGCTTTGAGGGAAGCCACCCGGTCCTTGGTGCCGCCCCAGTCGGTCATGAAGAGACCATCGAAGCCAAACTGCTTCCTAGTTATATCGTTCAACAGATGTTCGTGCTCGGAAGCGTGGAAGCCATTGACCTTGTTGTAGGCGGTCATGATGGTATAGGGCTTGGCTTCCTTGATGACCTTGCGGAAGGCCCTCAGGTAGATCTCGTGGAGGGCCCTTTCGTCAACGACGGAATCACCGACGAAGCGGAATTTCTCGATCCCGTTGCAGCAATAGTGCTTCAGAGAAACCCCGACGTTTTGGCTTTGGACACCATTGGTAAAGGAAACACCGAGGGCCCCGGTGAGGTAGGGATCCTCGCTCATGTATTCGAAGTTCCGCCCGCATAGGGGATTGCGCTGGATGTTGATGGCGGGGCCCAACAAAACGTCGACCTTGTAATAGCAGCATTCCTTCCCGATCTGCTGCCCGATCCGACGGGCGAGATCGCTATCAAATGAGGCGGCATAGGTCGCCCCGCAGGGGAAACAAGTCGAGGGATTTGAATCGGAAATCCCCGAAAGGGAGTCCCCGCCTTCCCGCGAGGCCCTGAGGCCCGAGGGGCCGTCGAGGAACTGCATCTTTCTGATACCCAGGCTTTTGATCTCGTGGGTGGTGTTGAGTTCTTCCCCGCTTAGAAGACGGGCTTTTTGGAGGAGGGTGAGTTTGGTGATTTTCTCGGCGATTTCCTTATTGGCCATGTGTTTCTCCCAATGTCAGGGGTTTCTTACCATAGTCTACTTCCTAATTTTCGGGAAACTTAGATTTTTCGGCAGTGTTTTAGATTTTTTAGACACGATTGGCTTTTCTTCCCTTTGTAACTACAGCCAAAACACCTAAGCCGGAGAAGGTGCCTATGACAATCATTCCGAGATCTAAATAGCAAAAGCAACGAAAAAGGCAGCCCTTCGGCTACCCTCTTCTTTTCGACGTGTGGTATTTGAACCGTTCTTGTTCCCTCATCATCGATCGAGGCATTGAAGGCAAGGCCGCCATCGAGTTTGAGGTCCAAGTCCGATGAATTGTCCAATGGTGACCTGTACGGGATTCGAACCCATGAATGTATCCTTGAAAGGGATATGAGTTAAGCCTCTTCTCCAACAGGCCATTTGGCGCTCACTGTAGGATTCGAACCTACAACCGATCGGTTAACAGCCGATTGCTCTACCGTTGAGCTAAGTGAGCAGTGCTGCGCCCGAAAGCGCATTGCGTATTGTATCTATACGCGGGCACCGATGCAAGGATTAATCGTTATTTTGCCGAATCGAGTTTCTTGCCGAGGACCGCGAAGAGGTCTCCGACGGTCTTGAGGCCGCTCAATTCCTCGGTTTCGAAGGTAACCCCGTATTTCTCCTCGAGGCTCAGGCACATGTCGACGACGTCGAGGGAGTCGAGTCCGAGTTCCTTCAGCGAGAGGTTGTCATCGATTTGATCGGTATTGGTTTTTTCAGCCAGAATGTGGCGGATTTCTTCAATTTTGTCCATTTGGGTAAACTCCTTACCCGCGCATTATAGCAAAGTCAAAAAAATGAAAAAGGCCGAGAAAGGAAAAAGGCGGCCGATGGCCGCCTCTCCTCCCTCCTTAGAGCTGGACGTTCAATAGGCTGGTCGAGTCGATGTTGGTGATCTGGCTGCCGATGGCGGTGGCGCTGGTTTCGAACGCCCCGACCAGAATCGTGCCGATGGCGGCGAAAGCCGCGATGACCAAGACGATGCCGAGCAACTGTCCCTTGAATTCCGACATGCTTTACCTCCTTTCCTAGTAATATCCCACCACCGCGGAGCGGCGGATCGAGATCTCCATTACCTCATCCCCCATGAAGAGAGGATCGTATTCCCGGTAGAGGCGATATTCGTAGACTTCGCCGATCTGGACCGGGCCGCTGAGGGAAACGATGTGGGTCTTACCGTCTTTTTCGACGAAGTCGATGGTCTTTTGGACCAGGGTCCCGTAATAGGAAATGTGCTGACTGACCGTGAGGGAGATGGCGTCGAGCTGGCTATGGATGACCTGGATGGCGATGAGGTCGCCGGCGTAGCAAAGGGCCATGATAATGAACCCGAACCCAATGATGAGGGCCAACTTAGATCCCACTGATGAAACCTCCGACCAAATTGACGATGGCGAGGGCCACCATGGTGATGGAGACGGCACTACCGACTAACGGGAAGACGCAGAGGGCCTCGAGGCGCTTTTCCTCGCGTAAGGTCGCTTCGCGCCGCCGCTGGGCGCTGAGGGCCGAGAACAAGGTTTGGAATTGGTAGACGTAATTCCCGTTGTAGCCCTCCTCCACCATCTGGTAGACGGCGACCATGACCTGCCTGATGGCCACCGAGTCGAAGACGGCGGCGAACTTCAGATAGGGGGCCAAGCTCTTGTCGGCGTCGATTTCGGAAAGCAGGGTATCGACCATCCCCGAAAGCAAAGGGGAGGCGTACTTCCGGCCTTCCCTTAGGGCCGTATAGACCGGGTAGCCGCATTCCATGTAGATTCCGAAGTAGGTGAAGAGACGGACGAAGTCATCCTGCAATTCCCCCTTGGCAGTGCCTTTCTTTGGCTGGTAGAAGCCGAAGAGATCGATGGCGAGGAGGACGAGGGCGAAAGCTAAGAGGAGGAAGGAATTGCCGCTATCGAGATAGAGGTAGATGCCGAGGGCAATGAGGAGGAGGTTGATGAGGCCGAGAGCGACGAGACGCCAGGGCAAGACCCTGAGGCGTCCCTTCATTTCCTTCTCCTAGGTAGAAGCCTTTCCCCGGTCCTCGTTGCTAAGAAGAGGTAGGAGGAAAGATAGAAGATGGGAAGGAACAAGAGGGAAGAAAGGCGGTAGGACTGCATTTCCCTCAGTTCCTCGTAGAAGCCAGAAAGGGCGAACCGCAAGGTCAGTAGAATCAGGCAAGCCATCCCCCAAAGGAGGCAAAATTCCCGCAGAGTCCGCTTCCCTATATCGTCTTTTCGATTGTTCTCCTCCTCAGCCCGGGCCGATTCGGTCAAGAGAGGAGCGGCCATCTTCAGGAAGTTCCCACCCTGTTCCTGATAAAGGGAGAAGAGGGAAACGAACATCGAGAAGGTGTCGCTTCGAAAGTAGCCTGCCAGATAGGAAACCCTCTCTTCGATCCTCCGATCCTCAAGCGCCCTCGCGACCTTCAGCAATTCCTCATCGGCCCCCTCGATGGCGCTTTGGTAGGCGGTCTCCAGGCTCCCGGTCGTCGATAGGGAAGCCACGAAGCTATGGATGAAACGGTAGTCCTCGTGTTCCTTGATCCTTCTTAGACGGTATTTCCTCACGAAAGTCAGTTGGAGGAAGAGGAAGAAGGCGAAAGTCAAGCCAAGGACCACAAGGGCGACGACGAGGTCTTCCAAGACAAAGTAGTAAAGGGCCCCGAATAGGACACCAAGTCCAAGGGATAGGAAGATGCCCTGGGCCTCGCGGTTTAGGCGCATAGGACCTCCATCTTGCCGCCCTTTAGGTGGCCAATGCTTTTGATCCTCCGAACGATCTTCCCTTCTTCTTCCTTCCTCTCGAGCATCACGTAGTAACGGAAATGGTCCTTGATGTCCTTCAATAGACCCTTGGCATCGAGGCCCTCGTGGGCCTTGATGGCCATGTTGAGAAAGCGCTCCGGCATTTCCGCCAAACCGCGGGCGTGCATGGTAGTAATGATGGGGTGGCCGGTCATGGCCGAGGACAAGGCTTCATAGGCTTCGGTACCCCGGGCTTCCGCCAAGACGATGTAATCGGGGTTGCTGCGGAGGGCGTTTTTGACCAGCATCGCGTAACTTTCCTCACTTTGGCCCGAAAGCCACATCGTCAGGTCGACGGAAGGGTTCTTGATCATCGTCAGTTCCTCGACGTTGTCGATGACGATGACCCGGGTCGCCGGCGGCAGATGGAGCAAAAGCCACTTCTGGAGTTCGGTTTTCCCCGATCCCGTCTTCCCGCCGATCATGATCGACTCGCCTTCGTAAAGGGCCTTGAGGAGGATCTCCCGTCCGTTTTCCCCGAAGAAGGCCTCGTCCCCTTCGATCCGGCTGCTCCCCGATTCCAAACGCAAGGAGAAGGAATAGGATTTCTGGTTTTCGACCCTGACCAGGCTCGAAAAGACGGCGTTGAGACGGTAATGACCAAAGCTCAGATCGAGAAGGGGATCGCTATAATTCCACTTCTTCTCCTCCATGTTGGCGATCTGGCGGATGAAGTCCCCGACTTCCTCACGTTCGACCTTGATGTCGGCTTTCTTACGACCCTCGCCGTTGGTCATGTAATAGAGGCTTTCGCCGTTATAGGAAATGTCGGTCAGTCCTTCCAAGCCCAATAGCGGGGCGAGGAAACTCGTTTCCAAGAAATCGATGGTCCTTTGCTTATCCATGGTTCCTCCTGATGTAGAATTCGACGGTCTCGCTGTAACGCACCATGATGTTGATGTCGCAGTAGAAGCGGATGCTGACGGCCGTCGGGTATTTGCGGATCCCCGGATAATCCGGGTGTTGGTAGTAGGTCATCGAGATGGAATACTTCCCGGCATACTGGTCCCAAAGCCTTTCCTTGAAGTAGGCGCTTAGGGCCTTCGTGAATTCGCTTTGGTGGAAGCCGACCGCCATCTCCCCGTTTTCGTAGACGATGGTCATGGCCGTCTCGGGGACGGCCTTGGCGAAGCCCTTGAAGACCCCGTCCACGTAATCGATCTGGCGGGTCAAGGAGAAGATCCCGCCGACGAAGGAAAGGATGAGGGCGCTGAAGAAAAGGGCGGACACTAGATTTTCACCCCCACGCAGAACTCGCTATCTTCGCAGGAACCGAGGATCGGCCCTTCGGAGACGACTTTGACGGTGGCGCTCAGATTGTCGGGGCTGCTCCGACCGGCCCCTTGGAAGACATAACGGATCGTCAGTTCGGGATCCTCCCCTTCCCTGAGGGCCGGGAAATAGAGGTCCTGGGTCGCGATGGCGCTCGATGGCGTGTTCTTCCCGCCGTATTGGCCCATCATCTGGGTCACGGGATCGAAGTACCAGGGAACGGTCGGCCTCAAGACATAGGAATCACCCGAGAGGGTCAGCTTCATCGGAATCTGGACGTTTTTCCCGATGGTCTTCCCGATGCCGGCGAAGTAATGGGCCGGATCCCCGCTTAAGGCCAACTGGACCGGTATCTCCAACTCGTAGTCTAGGAAACGGTTCCCGGTGAATTCGTTTTCGTTATTGAGGGTGAAGACCTCGAGGGGGATCCGCCCCCACTCATCAACCATGACCACGTCCTTGAGTAGGGGCATCTCGTAGACGGAGCGAAAATAATACATAGTCTCAGCCGTTTGGTCGTAATGGGCGAAGTTCATCTTCCCTCTGGCCCAGTTGTTGGCCTCTGTCAAAACGATGTCCTTCTTGGTCCTCGTATCGTAATTCATACGGAAATTGACCGGCGATTGGGTGTTCATCCAGGTCTTGAAGGTGAAGTCGAGCCTTAGATACCGCCCCAGCTGCAGGAAGTCGGAGAAATCGAAGACCGCGAACATCCTGATCGGGGCCACGTAGTTCCGGTCGATGGTGGCCACCACCTCGGTCGTGGTCTTGGTTTCGTAGTCGTAGACGTTGCAGAAGATGTGCCAGAAGCCGTCGGCGATCCCCGTGAAGGTCGGGAAGTATTCGATCCGCATCTCTGGGATACCACCCCGGGCGTAAAAAGGCCCGACGTCGAAGTCATAGGGCGGGCAGCCCTTTTGGAATGTCGCCCCTATCATGGCCGGCAGGGAGGCCAAGAAAACGGTGAATAAAAGCCCGGTTTTCCGGATTGGTTTCATGCCATCATCCTCCTTTTTGAATAGAAGGAGCGCTTGAGTTCCGAATACTCCTCGGGGGTATGGAACTCAAGCCACCAGAAACGGTAGTGACGCCCCCTTTCCAAGACATCGTTGACGAAGATCCGCCTCTCTTCCTTACAAAGATCCAAATAGTAATAAAGGGATAGGAGGAGGAAACGGGCCGAAGCGGTGGGCCTCCTCGCCAAGAATTGGAACTTCAGATCGTAGACATGGGTATCGGGGGATAATCCGATGTCGATGAGGGCCTTGCGGTAAAGGGCGTTGAAGAGGCCGAGCTGCCCTTGGGCGTCGGTTTTGTCGAAGAGGACATCGAGCGTGTTTTCCATCGGGTCACCTCCCACCACTTATTAGGCAGGTTTTCTTTGTTTGGACCCAAAACAACCCAAATTCGTCCAAAATGTTTCTTTCAAGCAAGAGGCAAGGGATAATTGACCTATGATTCTACTGGTCGGACCCAGCGCTTCGGGCAAGACGGAAGCGGCCAAGGCTTTGAAGGAACGTTATGGGATCCTCAAGGCCGTCACCCACACCACCCGGAAGATGCGGGTCAACGAAGTCCAGGACATCGATTACCACTTTGTGAGCGAGGAAGATTTCGAAAGGCTCCGGCAAGAAGGGGCCTTCGTCGAAACGACCTGCTACAACGGCCGCCACTACGGCTGTTCGAAGAAGGAAATCGCCTCCGACAAGGTCGTAGTGGTCGATCCCAACGGCCTCAAAAGCTTCATGAGCCTCGGCGATCCCTCGATCATCACCTTCCATCTCATGGCCTCCGCGCAAACGCGGAAGGAAAGGATGATCGGCCGGGACGACGACGAAAAAACCATCGCCAGCCGTTTGGCCAACGACCTCGTCGAGTTCGCCCCCGGGGCCGTCATGGAGACCGACTATGTCATCAAGACCGACCGCCGGCCCCTCGATGACATCGTCAGCGAAATCTACGAACGCTACCTGGTCAGCCTCAAGGAAAGAGGCATCACCCTAGGCTGATTGTCTTTCCAGAAATCCCCGCAAATCCTCGGCCTCTTCTTGGTTATAAGCAAGGGCCTTTTTCATTTTCGGGAATCCGCTGATCTGAAATAATCCCCTAGGATAGACGTATTGCCCCTTGGCTCTATCTTCGATGGCTCCGACCACTTCGACCAAAGAAGCCTGGACGGGATGATGGACGAAGAGGTACAAGAACCCGTTGGCCAACCTCTTGATCACGGGAGCGAAGCTTCGGATGATCGAAGTCTTGCTGATCCCGGGATGGACGTAGACGCAGTCGTAACCGGCTTCCAGATCCAAATGGAAAATCATCCTGATGGCTTCCTTGCTGAGGGCGTATTCCCTTTGGCGTCCGGCTCTAGCCAAAGCATTTTCAAAGCCCTTCTTCCCGGGCTTGAAATGCATGATGGAGCCGACGTAGACGTGGCGGGCCTTGGGATAGAGGGCCAAGAGCTTCCGCGATAGAAGATATGTCCCGACCGCGTTGGTCTTGAAGGTCAGGCCCTTCTCGCCTTTTCGTGGGAAATAGATCCCGGCGTTGTAGATGACGGCGTCGATCTTCTCCCCTTCCAGGGCCTTTACGAAGGCCTCGATGGAAGCGGCATCGCTTTGGTCGAGGAGAAAATAGCGATAATCACCTTTGGTGTTTATGGCCTTCAACTTTTCGACGGCTACCCTCAGACGTTCCTCGTTGCGGGCCGCCAGCAGGACGTTTCCCCCTAACCTTGCCAAATGCTTGGCCGCCTCCAGGCCGAGCCCGGAGGAAGCGCCGGTCACCAGGAAAGTCTTCCCCTCTTGCCGACCATAACTACTTAAATACTTCTCGATATCCATGGATGCTCCTAAGAAAAAGGGGAGCCGGAGCTCCCCTGTATTTGACGCCTATCAGTCGTCCTTCGAATTCTGGGGCTTGTAGTCCTTGAGTTCGTTGACGTAGTTCTTCTCGACCAACTTGCCCTGCTCGAGGCGGTCGTGCTCGCAGGCATCGGCGATCAATTGGCGCGCCCTCCTGAGGGAGAGTTCGCTTCTGACCTTGAGGACCGTCGGAATTTCCTTGTAGATGTTCTTCTCCGAGGCGTCATAGACGGGGATCGGGGAATTGGCGTAATCCTTCGGGTTGAGGGCGAAGTAGAGCTTGAGGCTCTTGCCGGCGATCGTCAGCTTGACGTAGGTCTTGGTGTGGAGACGGAAGGTATCGCCCGAATTGGAGACACGGCTCTTGAGGCCGTAGCTGAGGCATTCGGCCTTGATGGCGTTGTAGGCGGCCTTCAGCTCCTTGTCGGCCTTCAGCATCCTCGTCGGGAAGGGAATGCGGACGATCTTCTCGTGGGGCGGGAGGTTGGGATTGGTTTCCCCGACCACCCGGCGGGTCTTGCCCTTCTCATAGCCTTCGGGCATTTGGATGAGGGGCTTCTTCTCCACGGGTTCCGGTTCCGGTTCGGGTTCGGGCTCTGGTTCGGGTTCGGGCTCTGGTTCGGGTTCCGGCTCCGGTTCGGGTTCTTCCTTGGCCGGGACGATGACGATCGGAGTTTCCTCTTCCTTCTTTTCCTCTTCCTTGACCGGGGTTTCGCCGAGGTGGATGACGATGGTCTGGGGAGCCTTTTCGGGGGCCGGTTCCTCGGCCTTGGGTTCCTCGGCCGGGGCGGCCTCGACCATCTTGCGGTCGAGTTCTTCGGCCACGATGGCCCGGACTTCTTCGGCCTTCAGGCCTTCCTTTTCCTCGGGAATCTTGATCTTGGCGATTTCCTCGCTGATGATGGCGCGGATGTCGGCCTCTTCCTTCTTTTCTTCCTTCGGCTGGGCCTCGGCCAGTTCCTCGCGGACGATCTGACGGAGGTCTTCGGAGGTGAGGTAGCTATCCTCGTCCGGCTTCTCGACCACCCCCTCTTCGACTTCCTCGGCCACCTTTTGGTCATGGGCGGCCAATTCTTCGGAGATGAGGCGCTTGAGGTCGGCTTCGGTCAGGACTTCGGCACTGTCCTCGGCCTTGGTTTCCACGGCCTTCGGGGCCGCGCCTTCGACTTCCTCGCGGATGAGGTTGCGGAGTTCTTCTTCGGTCAGGGCTTCGGTTTCTTCTTCCTTGGCCGGTTCTTCGTGCGGGATCTTGGCGATTTCCTCGGCCACGACCGAGCGGAGTTTCTCCTCGGTCAAAGGCTCGAATTCGACATCGGCCATGGCCTTTTCGCCTTCGACGGTGGCAGCCTTGACTTCCTCCCGGATGAGGTTACGGAGTTCGTCTTCGGTCATCATGTCGATGCCTTCGTCTTCCTTTTCCTCCGGTTTCGGGAGCTTGTCGAGTTCCTCGGCCACGATCTGGCGGAGCTTGTCTTCGGTCAAGGCTTCCTTTTCCGGGCAGGCGGCGGCTTCTTCGCGGGCCCGCTTGGCCTCGTCGACGGCCTCGACTTCCTCGCGGACGACGCGACGGAGATCATCCTCGGTCATCGGCTCCATGCCGTGATCGATGGGTTCGGGTTTCGGTTCTTCCTTGGGTCCGAGGTGTTCGGCCACGATGTCCTTGACGTCTTCGCGGGTCAGGGGCTTCTCTTCGGACGGGACCGGCGGAAGCGGGGGTTCGCCGGGCTTCTTGGCCTCATGGACGGCATCGCGGACGAGTTTCTTCAGTTCGTCCTCGGTCATCATGTCCGCATCGGGTTCGCCGGTGACGGCCCCGAGTTCGTCGCGGATGATGCGGCGGATGTCTTCTTCGTCGAGATGGCCTTTGTGGTGTCCCCCACATTGGCACTCATGGTCGGGTTTCCCTTCGGAAGCCCCGTTGCAGTTGATGTATTGGACGATGAGGGGAGAATTGCCGTTATAGAGGGTTTGGCTCGGAGCATTGGTGGCCTGGAGGTTGCCACCGAGGGCCGGGCTCAGGTTCCCATCGAGTTCGTCGCGGAGGTCATCGGTGGTGGCAGCCCCGTACTTGCCGGCCAAACGTTTGGCTTCCTTGAGTTCCTTCGGGGTCCCGGCCACGTTGGCGCAGGCCAAGATGGCGGAGATGACGACGAGGATGAAGGCAATGGCCACGAGGGCGTAGCTGGCGTACATATAAACGGTGAAGAGGGTGGCCATCATCGAAGAGATCGGGGCTTCCTCGGCAGTGGCGGCCGCGTTCACGGCGTTGTTGATGGCGCCGATGACGTTGTTGACCCCCTCACCCCAGAAGTTCGGGAAGATGGCGATCAAGGCGACGGCGCTCGAGAGGGCGCCGATCACGAGGATCGAAAGGGTGACCCAGATCCGGTGCTGACGCTTGGCGATTTGGAGGATCAAGAGGACGAGGAACAAGACGATGACGAGGGCCAGCATCCCGTAGATGGCATAAAGCATGGGATTGGCGCCGACCAACTCGAAGTTGAAGAGTTGGCCGAGGGCCCCGCTCGTCGGGTCGATCAGGGGATTGATGATGCCGTTCACGACGTAGGTCGGGAAGCCGCCTTCCCCGCTGATATAGCTGGCGGCACCGCAGACCATCGGCGTCAAAGCGATGAGGGCAACGCCGATAATGGCTAATACCCAAGAGATGACGGACAACACATTCGCGCTTTTTTTCATAAGCTCTTTGCCTCCGGCAGTGAACGCTGCCAAATATTTACTGCCATGATTATATCGGCAAGGGCTGTCCATCTACAACGCAAAATAACAACTTTTTGCGGGTTTTTTGGCTTTAACGGCAGCGGCAATAGATTTTGATGGCCTGGCGGTGGCAGAGGATCTCGGCCCCGCCGAAAGGGCCCAGCTCCCCATCCAGGCACCAAGGAAGGTCGTTTCGGAGGGGTTTTACCGCGATTTTCTTAAAGGAAACGACCCTTAGACCCTTCCCGGTCAGGTAGTGGGTCAGTCCCCCCAAGGGCCCTTTCTTCGTAATATAGGCTTCCATGGTCCCATCGAAGGGATTTCCCTGGCGGTTTACCTTGAAACCGCCGACGTTTTGGCCGTTGAGGACCAAAAAGAAGGGCACCTCTTCTTCGAAGGTGGTCCCGTCCTCGAAGGCAATCTCGATTTTGACGTTTTGGTTGGCGAAGGCCTCGTGGGCCGCCTTCTTGTAGTAGCTCAGCTTCCCGATCGCCTTCTTCTCCCGGGGCGAGACGGCATAGGCGATGTCACTATAACGGCCAATGGCGGCCATATAGGCGAAATAGCGGCCCCCGCACTCCCCGACATCGAATTCCTCGTGATGGCCCTTGGCGATGATAGACAAAGCGCCCCGTAAGCGCCGCCCGACCCCGAAGTTCCGCCCGACGTCCCCGAGGGTCCCCTCGTTGATATAGCCGAGGATCGGGGCCTCTTTGTGGAGGGCCAGGGCATTGACGGCGGTGTTGAAGGCCCCGTCGCCCCCGACCACGATGAGACTATGGTAGCGCCCGATGGCCTCCCGTTCCCTTCGAAAGGCCTCATAGGCCGAGGAGGGGGCGGCATAATCGAGACGGTCGAAGCTCATCGAAAGGGCTTTTTTGACATAATCGACCTTTTTGGAAAAATCGCGGTGGCCCGAGGAGGGGCTATAGAGGAGGAGGCCGTTGACCATCTAGCGCTCGGCCTTTTCCTTGATGGCGGCCCCGACGAATTCCTGGAACAAGGGATTGGGCCTTAAGGGCCGCGAAGTGAATTCGGGATGGAATTGGGAGGCGATGAAGAATCTGAGTTTAGGGATCTCGACGATTTCGACCAAGCCCGAATCGGGGTTGATGCCGGAGAAGACGACCCCGGCTTCCTCGAATTCCTTCCGGTAGGCCGAATTGAATTCGTAACGGTGCCTATGCCTTTCCTTGATGAGGGGGGCCTTGTAGCACTTCTCGGCCAGACTTCCCTTTTGGAGGGCGCAGGGATACTCCCCTAGACGCAAGGTCCCTCCCATCTTGATTCCGTCGTATTGGTCCCTCAATAGATCGAAGACCGGGCACGGGGTCTCGGGGTCGAATTCGGTGGTGTTGGCTTCCTGGTGGCCCAAGACGTGCTTGGCGAATTCGATCATCGCCAGTTGCATCCCAAAGCAGATCCCTAGACAAGGAATATCGTGCGTGCGGGCGTATTCGATGGCCAGCATCTTGCCCTTGCTGCCCCTTTCCCCGAAGCCCCCGGGGACCAAGATCCCGTCGGCCTTGGCAAGGCGTTCCTCGTAGTTCCCGTTTTCGAGGTCGATGGCCTTGATCCAGTCGATATCGACCTTGACCCCGAAGTGGTAACCGGCGTGGCTGAGGGCGGTCGCGACCGAAAGATAGGCATCCTTGAGTTCGACGTACTTCCCGACCAGGGCGATGTTTACGCTCTTGCCGGAGGCCTTGGTCTCGGCGATCCGCTTGACGAGGCCTTCCCAGTCCTTGAGGTCGATATTGGTTTGCTTGGTGAAGCCGAAACGCCTAAGGACAAATTCGTCAAGGCCCTGCTCGTGAAGCTTGAGGGGCAATTCGTAGACGATCTCGCAGTCGTCGGCCTCGAAGACCCCTTCACGGGCCACGTTGCAGAACAAAGAGATCTTTTCTTTGGCCCCTTCTCCCAGGGGCACTTCGGACCTTAAGACAATCGCGTCGGGCTGGATCCCGATCGAGAGGAGGTCCTTGACCGAGTGCTGGGTCGGCTTGGTCTTGCTTTCCTCGCTGGTCCGAAGATACGGGACCAGGGTGTTATGGAAGAACATGACGTTTTGGTAGCCTAGTTCCACCCGCATCTGGCGCATGGCCTCGAGGAAGGGTTCGGATTCGATGTCCCCGACCGTGCCTCCGATCTCGCAGATGATGACATCGGCCCCCGAGGCCCGTTCGGCATCGTGGAGACGGGCCTTGATCTCATTGGTGACGTGGGGGATGACCTGGACGCAAGCCCCGAGGTAGTCCCCGCGCCTTTCCTTTTCCAAAACCGCCCCGTAGATCTTACCGGAGGTGACGCTTGATTCCTTGGCCAACGATTCGTCGAGCCAGCGCTCGTAATGGCCGATGTCGAGGTCGGTCTCGGCCCCGTCCTTGGTCACGAAGACCTCCCCGTGCTGATAGGGGGACATGGTCCCGGGATCGACGTTGAGGTAGGGGTCGAACTTCATCATGAAGACCTTGAGGCCCCGTTTCTTCAACAAAAAACCAAGGGAGGAGGCGAAGATCCCCTTCCCGAGGGAAGAAACGACCCCGCCCGTAACAAAGACAAACCTGCTCATGGGAGGCATTCTAGACATTATGGCCCTAGGTGGCTAGGAAAAATCGAAAATCCCCGCAGGGGATAACGAAAAAAGGGTGTAGGTTCTGCGGGCTTAATGAAGAAAAGTCCGCAAAAGGGCAATGAAAAAGAGGGAGCCGGAGCTCCCTCCTTCTTTCTACTTAGGCCACGATTCCCGCGAAGGTAGCGTGGGGCTGCACGGTGACGTTTAGATAGCTGACCGGAGCCGAGGAGTAGTTTTGGATGTAGAGGTAGGTCCCCGTATTCCCGATCATCTTTAGGTCGAGGCCATAGGAGACGACGAGATTGTTCTCGAGCAAGTCGAAGTTCATGAAGTTGGTGTCGGTGACCTCGGCATAGCCGTAGTCCCCGACTCCGTAGTCGGCAATCAGGGAGCCGCGTTCGATCCTATCCCCGAGGTTTTCCTTGAAGGACTCGACCAAGGCGGCGTGACTGGAGAGGAGACCCCAGTCGATGGCGTTGACCTCGTCGGAGAGGTTGTAGGAGTCGCTGCTGAAGTAGGTGATCTTCCCTTCGCCATCTTCGACCTTCACATACTTCCCGTCCTGGAGGAACTTTTCGTCGGTGAAGGATTTGCTCCGCCCGAACTCCTGGCCGATCTGGAAGAAGCTCGGCGAGAGGGATCCGAGGACGTTGGCGTTGGCTAGTTCAACTTGGTCGAGGACCTTTTCTTCCTCGAAGGCCTCGATCAGGAGGTCGTTGCTATTGCTGGCATTGCGCCGGCTGACCTCGCCGGTCGTGACCATGAGCTTGTCGTAAAGGGTCATGTTGTCATGGCATTCGACATAGGCCAGGGAGGCCCCGATGCCATCGGCGACCGTCGAGTAGTAACGACCACCGCTACTGCCGCGGCGATAGGTGCCGGAGAGGCCGTAGTAGACCTTGTCGAGGGTGGCTTTGCTCACTTCCTCGTTTTGATAGGCTTCCTGGACGTAGCCGGTTCCGTCTCCGTCGAAGACCGAACCCTTCATGCCATCGCGGTAGGTGTCGTTGAAGGCCCCGACCCAGTCTTCCTTCATCGTCCCGATGTTGTTCTGGGTCGCCATCCCGCCGGCCGTGATGTCGGTGTCGGGGTCGCTTTCGAACATCGACCAGCCTTCGCCGTAGACCATGATGTTGGGATCGATCTCGTCCATGGCCTTCCTGACTTCCTCCATCGTGGGCCGATCAAGCAAGCCCATGAGGTCGAAGCGGAAACCGGACATGTGGTAGTGCTCCACATAATGGGTCACCGAATCAATGATGAAGCGGCGGACCATGCCACGCTCGCTGGCGACGTCGCTCCCGGCTCCCGAGAAGGAGTTGGTCCGGAAGTAGTAGTCCGGGAAGATCTTATTGAAGGTCGAGGAATCCTTGCCCGGCATGTGGTTATAGACCACGTCCATGTTGACCCCGAGGCCGATCTGGTTGTAGGCATTGACGAATTCCCGCATCTCATTGACCCGGGCGTAGCCGTCGTTGGGGTCGCTCGAGAAGGAGCCTTCGGGGGCATTGTACTGCTGCGGATCATAACCCCAGTTGTAGGCCCCGCCATAGGGGAGGTTGTTGTATTCCTCGTCCTCGAGTCTCGTCTCATCGACCGAGGCGAAGTCGTAAGTGGGCATGATCTGGACGTGGGTAAGGCCGGCGGCCTTCAGTTCCTTGACATAGTCGAAGCCGGTGGCCTTCCCTTCGTAGCTCGTTCCTTCTTCGATGAGGCCGAGGAACTTGCCACGATTGGCCTCGCTGCCGTTCCAGGTCTCGTCGGCCGTGAAGTCGCGGGTCTGCATTTCCATGATGGTGGTGGAGGCGTAGTTGACCTCGGGGACGAAGGGTTTCTCAAAGCCGGCCGGCTTCTCGACCTGGTCCCAGTCGACGACCATCGAACGGGCCCCGTTGGCGTTGCTGCTATAGGCATAGGGGTCGGGGATATCCTTCTCCGTCTCCCCGTAGTTGGTGACGTCGAAGGTGTAGTAGGTCCCGCCGAGGTTCTTCTGCTCCACGTATTCGAAGACACCGTTGGCGCCCTTTTCCATGGGATAGGAGGTCTTCTTCTCCCCCTCATAGAGGTTGAGGGTCGCGGAGGTGGCACTCGGGGAATAGAGGCGGAAGGCCGTATTCCCACCTTCGATGACGGCCCCGAGGGCCTTGTCGGTCATGTACTTGGCCTCGAAGGCGTCGGAGGAGTAATAGGGCTTGAAGTTCAAATCACCGGCCGTCTCCATCTCCCCGGTCATCGGGTTGAGGCAGCGGAATTCGTACTTATAGGTCAGATCCAAGGGCTGATCCAAGACCAAGGAAGCTGTCGTTCCCCCGCCTTGGATGGCGCTGGTCTCCCCAAAGCCGATCGGAGTCCCTTCCTTCTTGCTTCCGTTTTCATAACGGTAAGGAACAAGGCACACCTCGTCGATCGCGAAGTTCCCGAGGGCCTCGCCGAGGCCGCTCCCCGTCAGGTTGACGGCCGGGCCTTCCTTCTCGCTATAGACGATGCGGTCGATCGGAAGGGTCGGGAAGTCGGCGATGTCGTAATAGGTCCCCCGACCTTCGTAGAAATAGACATTGTAGCGGCCGTTTTCGTCGGGCTTGGCTTTCGAAGCATCGAAGTTCAGGTCCTGGGTCTGACTCGAACCGTCGGCGCTCCGATAGATGATCCCGTCGATCATCAGGGGATCGTCGATCCCGGTGAACTTCATCTTGTTTGGGGTATTGAAGTCCCAGGTCCCCATCGTGTCGTACTCGACGTTCCAGGCGATGTAGG
The DNA here is from genome assembly GCA_944363565.1 of uncultured Bacilli bacterium. GTDB lineage: Bacteria > Bacillota_I > Bacilli_A > RFN20 > CAG-826 > UBA4951. The sequence goes on along the minus strand of CALVUI010000001.1, from coordinate 93,753 downwards.
CCGGGATGAAGGGGAAGTCCTCCCCCGTCTCCTCGAAGATGACGGTCGAGTCGCCGCTGGTCTGGAAGCCATAGGACGAACCCGCGGAATACCAGCACCAGATGTAATTGCGTTCCTCGTACGTACTTTCGGACGAATAGAAGTAGAGGTTGAAGTCGCTGGGTCCAGGCTGGTTATGGACGGTGCCGTCGAACTCGCCGACTGGCGGCGTACTTCCACCGGGCCCGGGCTCGGTGGAGGAGGTCGAGGTGGGGCCGCAGGCCGCTAGGAAGACGGCCGAAAGCCCCAGTAGAAGAAACGGATAGGTCTTTCTCATAGGTTCTGTATTTTCTCCCCTTGTGCGTAAATGATAGCGCTTACATTGGATTTTCCAAAGGGACAAAAAAGAGGGACCCGCGGTCCCTCCTTATTATCGATAGACGATCTTAGTCTTCGGTCGAAGTCCTCTGCCCGATCAGGTGTTCGTCCATGTGTTCGAAGATTTCCTTGACGGTCAGGGGCTTGCGGCCGACGAGCTTCTCGAAGTCGTCGGTGAAGGTCGACATCTGCCCGAGACGGATGGCCCGGCCGAAGGTCACCATCCCATCGCTGCAGAAGGGGAAGTTGGTGGCGGTCTGGGCCCACATCTGCTCGGTGGTGCGGGGGACGCCGATCGAGTCGAAGAAGGCATATTGCTCCTCGTCGCTGATCTCGACGTACTTGACGTGGTGGCCGGTCACCTGGTTGGCGATCTCGATGTATTCGGCGATGGTCAGGGGTTCGGCCCCGTTGACGTCGACGACCCTATCTTGCCAATCGCTCATGGCGGCGTAGGCGGCGGCGATGGCGCAGTCATCGCGGGAGATGTAGGCCATCTTCCCCGAGCCCATGTTGTTGGCTAGCACATTGCCGGTATTGGTGTAGGCGTTGATGTAGTTGCTGACCATGGCCTCGGCGTATTGGGAATCGCGCATGAATAGATAGTGGATCCCGACCGATTTGATGTAGGCCTCGGTGTAGACGTGGTCATTGACCTCGTAGGTATCGATGTCCTTTTCCCCGGCCCCGACGATCGAGGTGTAGACCAAGCGGTTGACCCCGGCCTTGACGGCGGCGTCGATGGCGGCCTTCTGGACCTTGCGGCGGCGCGGCCCGACGAAGGGCATCGAGATGAGGATCATGGTGTCGGCCCCCTTGAAGGCCTCGACCAAGCCCGTTTCGTCATTGAAATCGGCGACGCGCAGTTCCACGCCCTTGCCCTCGTAGGCCTTGAGGCCCTTCTCGGTCGGGGCCGTGAAGATCAAATCCTCGTGCGGCCACTTTTCGAGCAAGACGGAGGCGCAGCGGGACCCGAAGTTCCCATCGACGCCGTTAAGCAAAATTTTCTTCATATTTTCCTCCGGCTATTACTATAGCCGAATGCATTCTAGGGCTATGGGAAAGCGATTTCAAACAAGTTCCTTGGTGAGGTCGATCTTCCGCCAACCGCCCTTTTTCCAACGGACGTAGAAGAGGACGGCCCGGACGCATTCATCGAGGGCGGCCCCGATGAAGGCCCCGTAGATCCCCATGCCCAAAACGATGCAAAGGAGGGCGCTGATCCCGACCGTGCAGATCCAGGAGGTGAAGATCGAACAGAGGACCGGGAACTTGATGTCCCCGGCCGTTTCAAGGCCTTTGACGTAAACGAGATTGGTGGCCCTCCCCTGGTCAAGCAAAATATCGATGAGCATGCAGTAGACGGCGGTCAAAGCCACCGTCGAAAGGGGAATTCCCAAGGGATTGGAGGCGGGGTTGGAGGCTGCCGGTCCCATGAGGGCGTAGAAGACGGGATAGGCCAGGCCCGTGAATAGGAGGGACATGGCAAAGGAGACGACCCGCGACATCAGGCCGACTTCCTTGACGAGGGCGTAGGCCTCTTCCTTCTTCATCTGTCCGATCAATTGGCCTTCCACCACCTGCATGGCCATGGCCGAACCGGAGGCAAATAGATAAATGAGGGAGGTGAAAGTCAGGAGGTAGTTCCTAAGGTTCTGCTCGAGGACCGAAACCGAGAAGTTGATGATGATGGTCAGAACCAATTGGGAAGCTTGGTAGGAGAGGGTTTCCCCGGCCGTCGGAAGGCCGATTCCCAAGAGTTTCGACAAGGTTTTGCGGGGAAAAGGCCGTAAGACCTTGATCGAAATCCGACCCTTGGTCGCAAATAAGAAGAAAAACAAAGAAGCAATGAAGGCAAGGAAGCGACTGATGTCGGTGGCAATACCGACCCCGATCAGTTTCTCCATCTGGCCCAGTCCCGGGATCCCCCAGATGAAGATGGCGGCGATGGCTGCGTTGGCCAAGTTGCTGGCGAAGGCCACGACGGTCGGGAAGACCATCTTCTTGTTGGCCCTTAGGAAGGCCGAGAAGACATTGGTCAGGGCCACGAAGACGAGGCTCGGGGCCACCACCAGCTGGTAATTGACCGCGTAGGCGATGACTTCCTGGTCGACCCCCATCCAGGAGAAGACATAGGGGGTCAAAACGAGGGCCAAGGCGGAAATCAATATCCCGATGATGAGGTTCAGGAAGAAACTCAGGGAATAGATCTTCTCGACCTCCCCTTCCTTTTTCTGGCCCAAGAGTTGGCTGATGAGGATGAGGGACGAGGTCGAAAGGACGGAAAAGGAAACGACGAAGATGTTGAGGACCTGGTTGCTTTGCCCGACCGCGTTGGAGGCTAGGGGCAAGCCGCTAAGCAGGAACTGGTTGACGTAGCCCATGGCGACGCTGAGGATCAGTTCGAGGAAAACCGGAATCGCCAATTTGACGACTCCGGCGTTTTTCTTGAAGGTCGACATGATGTGAAGACTAGGAAGGCGCATCGGTCGCTATGTTATGCCTTCTTCCTTAAAAAGGAAGGGGGCAATTCAATTTTGTAAAAAGTCCCGGTATCCCATGGGTTAGGCGTTGTTGATACAAGAAAGCAAAATAGATGGGGTTCAATCGTCCGAGTAATGATCGAAAAACTGCAAAATCACCGCAAAAGTGAATTATCTAGAAGACTATTCCTTCATTGTTCGTGCTGGTGACCCCTATAGTCACGGTATTATTCCAAAAATGGATATAGGCCTTTCCTCGGCGATAGAGGCCATCCCACATTATGCCCTTCGACCAACCGGTCAGAGTCTCTTCGATCTTTGCTTCGGTTGACACGATGTTTAGGCCATAAAAGGTGACATCGGGGTCGGTAATGTAGATTTCGACGACCCGGGGGGGATCGGAGACATCGGGATAGCCCGCCAAGGTGTATTCCACCCTTCGAGCGGGTAAAACGAGGTCCTCCCCTTCCCCCTTCACTTCCTCCTTGTAGGCGGGATCAAGATAGATATCGCCGCCCATTCCACCCGGTAAGAACAAATAGTCTTTTAGATCCTTGTAGCTTGCTTTTTCGGTGATCCAGAGGCCAAGCGACCAATCCGAAGGCCTGTCAAAATAGAGTTGTTCTCCTCCACAGGAGACCAGAAGGAGGGGAAGGGCAAGGAAAAGGGCTTTGACTTTCATACACTTATTAAACAGATCAGATTGAGAAAACGCACGGGAAAGAATACCTAGTCCCCTCGTCCCCGCGGGAATTAAAAAGCCCGCCGTGAGGGCGGGCTCTTTGGAAAGGAGCGATTAGGCCAAGGTGCCGACGTTGATTTCTGCAGCGAAGTCACCGGTGACGGTAAGGGTGGTGTCGGCGCTGATGGTGGCGCTGAAGTTGGTCCAGTTGGCATCGGCGTGGATCTGGCGGCCGGCTCCCCCGTCCCACCAGTAGAAGTAGAAGGAGATCTCCCCTTCGAGGGTGGCGGTGTAGGTCCAGGTGGTCTCGCTGCCGGTCATCTTGAGCCAAGAAGAACCGACGACGACCTGGGGTTGGGCATCCCCGCCCACCAGGGCGTTTTCGAGGTTGAGGTTGAAGGTGACGGCGTAGCCTTCGGAGGTGCTGACCTCCGGGATGCTGCTCCACTTGGCGGCGAACTCATAGACCGTCTGATCGGCCGTGATGTCGAACTTGTAGCCGGCATTGCCGAGGGTATCGGACTTGTTCCAGGAAATGGCCGTGGTGTCGTTGGTGTTTTCGAGGAAGGGGTTGATGGTGAAGGAGCCGTAGGCGATGTCGGCGTAGGTATAGGTATAGACCCCGTTGCCTTCGTGGTTCCAGACCGTCAGGTGGCCATCGCCATATTGGCTATCCCAGGCCACGATGTAGAGGCCTTCTTGGGTGATGGGGTTCCCATCGGCATCGGTGGCGGTCAGGCGGAAGGTGGCCTCGCTGAGGACCTCGCTGCTATCGGGCTGGCTCGAGAAGGTGACGGTTTGGTAGTAATCGTTCTGGCCTTCGAGGGTCAGGATCGTGAGCTCGGTGTCATTGCCCGGGCATTCGTCGCAGGCGATCCCGGTCCAGGGATTGCCGGCCTTGGCCTGGACATAGACCTTGTAGATGATGATGTTCTCGACTTCGATCTCCGGGAAGGTATAGGTGTAGGTCCCATCCTCCTGCTTGGTGGCCTCTTCATAGCCCCAGGTGTCGGCGTTGGCCCCTTCGATGTTCGGGGAACCGATGAAGATCCCGTTTTCCTCGCTGACCTCGATCCCTTCGACGGTCAGGTGGACGGTCGGGACGACGGTCGGGATTTCGATGGGCGTGGTCGATTCCTCGTCTTCTCCATCTTCGGTCTCACTGGTGGAAGTGACGGGATCATCGGTCTCGGAGGTGGATTCGACCGGGGTCGAACTGGAGTTGGTGGGCCCGCAGGCGGCTAGCAGCATGGCAGCCGGTAGTAGCATGGCCAGAAGGTGTTTTTTCATTCTTTGTTTCTCCTTTTTGGAAGCGGTTTCATTGTAGGGTTGAGGTTTGAAGTTTGATATCGAAGAATCTCGGTTACTTCCCTAGCATCTTCGAATAGACGTCGAGGCTGCCGAGGACCTTCCCGTCATAGCTGAAGAGCCCTTGGTTGGCCCAGGAATTGCGGGAATTGGCGTCGGCCCAGCCGGCCCCGGCCCGGATGCGCCAGGCCGGTTCCCAATAGAAGGCGCCCCAGCCATTGGGAAGCTTGGCCACGGCCTCGGTGACATCGGCCACGCATTCGGCCTGGCCCTGGATCGAGACCTCGTAGGAGGAGACTGGGCGGGCCCCGGCGTCGGGATGGTCGCTGAAGGTGAAGCCCCCGAGGGTATCGCTTTCGAAGGTGAACCCGTAGGAATGTTCGGCGATCGAGACCAGTTTGTCCGGGAAGGCGTTGGCGATCTTGGTCAGGTTATTGTTGAGGGTCGAGGGATTGGACCACTGGTAGTAGACGTATCCCGAGAGGCCGATGATGTCATAGCCGACTTCATCCAGTGAGGAGAAGTAGGAGATGATGTCGTTGGCGGCAGTCAGGCCCCTGGCCATATGGACCATGGTGAGGATCTCTTCGTCGACCTCTTTGACGGCCTGGTTGGCCTTACTGAGATAGAGGACGAAGTTACCGGAACCATAGGAGCCGCTGATCGAAGAGGGCGCCGAGCGTTTCCCTTCGATGTAGCCGGGATTGCCGCCGGTAAGGGAGGCCTTGTCCGTCCCCGGGAGCCGGGTCAAGAGACCCGTCGTGGTTTCGTTTCCGAGGGCCACGGCATCGGGCAAGGCGCCGGCGGCCTTCAGGGACTCGAGGGTTTCCTTCGTGTATTGGTAGATCTTCTCCCCCATTTCCGTCGAAGTGGTGATGTCGCTCCAGGCTTTGGGGATCACTTGGTTCGAAGGATCGGTGTAGAAGTCGCTGTAATGGAAGTCGAGGAGGACCTTGAGGCCGGCGGCCTTGGCTTCCTTGGCCATCCATTCGACCCGCGGGTAGTCGCAGACCCCTCCCCCATAGGGCGTCGGGTTCCCATCCTTATCGAGAAGCTCGTGGTTGTAGGGATCGACCCAGAGGCGGAGGCGGACGTAGTTGACGTCGTGGTCGGCTAGTATCTGGAAGAGGGACTGCTCGTTCCCTTCCTCGTTGTAATAGGCCCCGTAGTAACGCCCGCACCGCTCATAGATATAGGCAGCACTGGAGATGTCGACCCCATTGGCGAAAGTTTCGTCGAGGGCGGCGATCGGGTCGATGTCGATGTCTCCATACCACCCTTCGTCGTTCGCCGCTTCTTCGTGGTTTTCTTTGTAGCCACGGTTGAGGACGTTGACGGTGAAGGTCCCGGTGGCCCCGCTCGGGGCCGTGACCTTTACTTCGGTCGAAGTCCCGCCTTCGAGGGCGGTGATCCGGCCGTCTTCGATCCTGATGGCATCGCCTTCGTAAACGTAAGTCGCCTCTTCGGGGCTCACGATCGTGCCGTCTTCCTCTCTGATGAAGGGGGCCACGCTTCTCCAAGGAGCGGAGCCATCGACGGCCCCGTAATAGACATAGAGATCGGGGATTTCATCGAAGATGAGCTTTTTCTGCGGGGATTCCGGCTGAGTCTCCGAGGTAATCGAAGAGGTCGGCGAGCAGGAGGCAAGTAGCAAGCCGAGTGCGATCGGTAATAGCAACTTTTTCATTGTTCTATCCTTTCACGGCCCCGGCCGAGATGCCGGCGACGAAGAAGCGCTGGAGGGCGATGTAGAGGACGACGATCGGGAGGGCCACTACCACCGAGGCCGCGCAGAAGCGGGTGAAGTAGGTGTTGATGTGGTCGGCCGTCATCAGGCTATAGAGGCCGTACCCGATGGTCCGATTGGCCGAAGAGGTGATGACGATCGAAGAGAGGATGTAGTCGGCCCAGGGCGCCATGAAGGCGGTAAGGGCGGTATAGATGATGACGGGCTTGGCCAGAGGGATGTAGATCTGGAAGAAGAGCCTAGCTTGGCTGGCCCCGTCCAATTTGGCGGCTTCGTCGATGTCATTGCTGATGGTATCGAAGTAACCCTTGGTCACGAAGTAACCTAGCCCTGCCCCGGCCACCCAGTAAAGGAGCATGGCCCAGTAGGAGTCAATGAGCCCGATGAGGTTGAGGATGAGGAAGACGGCGACCATCGACATGAAGCCCGGGAACATCCCGAGGATCATGGTCACGTTCATCAGGAACTTCCTGCCCTTGAAGCGGAAACGCGATAGGACGAAGGCGGTGATGACGGTGAAGAAGGTGACGAGGACGCAGTTGCAGAGCGAGAGGATCAAGGTATTGACGTACCAGTCGGTGAACTTGATGACGTTGTCGCTCTGGGTGAAGATCGAGATGTAGTTGTTGAAGGTGTAGCCGGTCGGCAAGAACCCGTTGGGGATGATGAAGAACTTCTGGTCGCTGAAGGAGAAGATGATGACGTAGATGACCGGAATGAGCCAAAGGATGGCGAGGATCACGGTCAGGGCGTTGCTCCAGACGGCGTCGAAGATCCGTCTTCTTTTCTGCGAAGCCTTCTTCTTCGAGACGGCGGCCTTGTTCGGGGCGGCCCGTTTGACGGCGACGGAATTATTCATTAGCGGTATTCCTCCTCGGCCGTGTAGGCCTTCGAACGCCGGAAGATGACCAGCGAGAAGGTGGCGGAAATGATGAACATGATGATGCCGACGACGGCGGCTAAGTTGTAGTCGGGCTGGCCCCCGGCCTGGAAGGTCATCTTGTAAAGCCAGGTGATGAGGATGTCGGTATCCCCGGCCGTCCCCGAGATGGTCGAGACGGTACCACCGCCGGTCAGGAACCAGATGACGTTGAAGTTATTGATGTTGCTCACGAAGCTCGTGATCAAGACCGGCGTCGTCATGTAGAAGATCTGGGGGAAGGTGATGGACTTGAACTTCTGCCATCTGGAGGCCCCTTCGATATCGGCGGCCTCATAGAGGTCTTTTGGGATATTCAGCAAGAGTCCCGACATCAAAAGCATGTAGTAGGGAATCCCGACCCACATGTTGATGAGAAGGATCAGGACCTTGGCCACGTCCCCGATCTGCCAGAAGTCGATGCGGGAAGTGATGATCCCAAGTTCCATAAGGATGTTATTGACGATGCCGTGGGTATCGAACATCGAACGGACGACCAGCAAGGAGACGAATTGGGGCAAGGCCATGGCAACGACGAAGATCGAACGGTAGATGACCTTCCCCTTGACTGCCTTCTTGTTGAGAAGCATCGCTAGGAGCATCCCGCCGAAGTAGCAAGAGAAGGTGGCGAGGGTCGCCCAGACCATGGTCCAGCCGAAGACGTTGACCATGTCGATGAGGCTCGAATGGTCCGCAAAAAGGCGACCAAAGGCCTCGAATCCGGTCCACTTGAGGGGGATCTGGAAGAGGGGGTTGTAGTTCTCGTAACCCGGGACGGTCTTCATCGAGTAGTTGGTGAAGGCCGTGAGGATCATGAAGAGGATCGGCAGGACCGTGAAGGCCACGGCCCCAATGATCGGGATCATGAGGGCCAAGGTCGGGAACTTCTCGTTGATGTAGGAGAGCATCTCCCCACGGAAGGTCTGGCGCTTCCCCTCGTCGGTGGCTTTCACCAAAGCCAAGATGTCCTTGAGATGGAAGACGTAGGCCACGATCAGGGCGGCGATGAGGGTCAAAGCCACGAGGCCGTTGACCAAGGCGCCGTTAGGGGAAGAGATGACATTGAGGGCGAAGAGGATGCCGATGTCGGCGGCCCCCTTGACGATCAAATAGGCGAAGACCCCGATCTGGGCCCCGAAGAAGACGAGGCCCTTGAGGATCTGGGAGAAGAAGAATTCCGGGATCCCCATCACGAAGAAGGAAAGGACCAAGAGGACCTTGTGCTTCTTGCTGGTATTGCGGTAGGTGGTCCTAAAATCCTCGACGTAGGCGGCAAAGCCGGACTTGGCCTTGTTCTTGCGGACGAAGACCGATTCGACGTGCCACTTGTGGTCATCGACCCTTTCGGCGCCTTTGGTGATCGAGGCCCCGAAGGCCGAGGCGATCATGAAGACGACGGCAAGAAGAAGGACGATGTAGAGAATGGCCAAGGACCCTTCGTTGAGGGCGACGCCATTAGCCTTTTGGATGGCGACGTAGACGCCAAGGAAGACGACGGCGAAGTAGGCGAGGAAGGCCAAGAGGCCTTTTTCCAGCCTCCCTAGGAGGGCCGACCCGAGGCCGGGAAGGGGGAGGTTGATGATCATCCCCGCCTTCCCGAGGCCGTCGGTGGCCTGATAGACATCCTTCCACTTCAGGAAGGCATATTTTATTTTTTCTAAGAAGCTAGAGGGCCGGTAGGTGCTTACATTGGAGCTTCCCATGGTCCTAGCCCCGGTTGATGGTGGCCTCGACTTCCTTCAAGCCGGATTCGACATAGGCGGCGTTGACGTTGGAGGCGTTGCGGTAGAGGTCCTTGCAGAAGTTGATCATCGGGGGCCAGTAGTAACCCATCTTGGTGATGGTCGGCATCGGCTTGGAGAGCTCGTAGCTTTCCTGGTAGACGGCCAATATGTCGGCATTTGCGCCGTTTTCCATGAAGTCTTCCACTTCCCCGTCGTAACGGGTCGGGAGATAGTTGAGCTCGAGCATGCGGGTGATCTGGTTTTCGGCCGAGACGATGTAGTTGGCAAACATCTGGGCCAAAGCCGGCTGATCGCTATAGGAGGAAACGACGTACTCCTTGTAGCCGGAGAAGGGCCTCATGTCCTGCCCGTTGATGGTCGGGAGCTTGTGGAGACCGACGTTTTCCTCGCCGAAGGAATCGGCCAGGGTCTTGTACATGAAGGGCGAAGAGACGAGCCCGGCGACTTCGCCGGCCGCCAAGAGGGCACCGGCCACTTCGGGAGAGGTGGCTTCGAAGACACTGAAGTACTTGGTGTAGACGTCGGTGAGGTTTTGGATGCTCTGCGGGGTGGCAAGATCGAGCTGATCGGGATCGTTGCCATCGTCCCCGAAGAGGACCGAGTCGTTCATGAAGCCGAACATATAGTAGGCGCAGTCGTCGCCGTTGATGTCCCAGGCCACCTTCTTGCCCGAGGCCAGCAAGGAATCGAAGCTATCGAAGGTGCTCGGATCACTGACGGCCCGCTTGTCGTACATGATGGTCTGCGATTCGCTGGTGATCGGATAGGCGTAGACGGTGCCTTCGATGGTGACGTTGGCCACGGTCTCGGGATCGAAGCAGTTCTTGATCTCCTCGTCGTAGACCACGGGGGCCACCAGCTTGCTCTGGACGGCGGTGGAAAGGGTGTCGGAAGTGATGGCCGCGATATCGGGGCCGTTGCCGCTTTCGCCGATGGTCAGGAGGTCACTGACGGCCGCGGCCTCGTTGCGGGCTTCGAAACGAATGGTCACTTCCGGGGCTAGCGGGTAGTTCTGGCGGTAATCGGCCAAGAAGTAGTCGGCGATGGTCTCGAGGGTCGGGATGTTGGAGGCGTCTTCCCAAACCAGGAGTTCGACGCTGCCGCTACTGCCGGTCGAACCGGGGTTGCAGCCGGTGAGGGTCATGACGGCCAAGAGGGCGGGAAGTAAAGCGATGGTCTTTTTCATAAAATCTCCTTTCCATCATTTTTAAAGGCGTAGAAGGCCGGGAGGGCTTTCCCGCCATAATCGAAGAGGTTTTGGTTGGCCCACTCGTTGCGCGGGTCCTTGCTGACCCCGGTCGCCATGTAGGCCTGGGCGCTTTCGGAGGCCCAGCCCGCCCCTTTCACGGGGACGTAGGCCGGCTCCCAGTAGTAGATTTCCCCGATGCCGGCCTTTTTGGCAGCGGCGAGGAGGTCGAGGACAAAGTTTTTTTGCCCTTCTTCCGTGAGGGGATAGGGGGCGCAGAGGTTGGAGACGGTCTTGGGTCCGACCACCAGCTGGCTCCCGTCGGAGTCCTTCTCGTAGTCCTCGAGGGTGAAGCCGTAGGCCGTTTCCATGATCCAGATGGCCTTTTGGTATTTCTCCTTGAGGTAGAGGCAGTTGGAGATGAAGTTATCCCTCTCGCCGTGCCAATAGGGATAGTAGGAGAGGCCGATGACGTCGTAGTCGAGGCCCTCTTCCTTGGCGTGCCCGTACCATTCGTCCAACACGGGGCGGTTGCCGCTATTTTCGAGGTGGAGGATGATTTGGCTTTCGGGATAGACTTCCTTGGCCCCGGCGATCCCTTCTTTCAGGAAGGCGGCCACCTTTTCGTAACCGGTCCGATTGGGGACTTCGCCCTCAAGATGGGCAAAGGGCCAAAGGAGGCCGTTGGTGATTTCATTGCCGATCTGGATGGCATGGACTTTGATGTCCTTTTCCTTCAAAAGCGTGAGGATCTGGACCGTATATTCCCGCAGAACTTTCTTCAATCCCTCGAAATCGAGGTTGGCCCAGCTTTTGGGAACCCTTTGTTTGGCCGGATCGCACCAGAAGTCGCTGTAATGGAAATCGACCACGCATTCATAGCCGTATTCCTTGGCTAGTAGGGCCAACTCCAGGAGCTTCTTGGTATCGACGCTCCCGCCGAGGTAGGGCTTTCCTTCCTCGTCGTAGGGATCGACCCAGACCCGGAGGCGGACATACTTGATGCCGTTCTCCTTAAAGGCCTCGAAGGGATTGACCTCCCTCTCCCCCAGGTACCATTTGGCCCCGTGGGCGACTTCCTCGATATAGCTCGATAGATCGACGCCGAGGTTCATTTCTCCTCTTCCCCTTGGTAGTCCTCGAAGGCGATGGGCTTGTCGTCTTCACCAAAATCTACGACCCGCTTTTCCATGCTCTTGTAACGGAACTTGAGCATGTCGTTCAAATGGAGGACTTCCTCTTCCGAGCCGTGGTAGCAGCAACGCAAGCAGTAGTATTCCTTCTTATCGGCATCGTAGAACATGTCGATGTCGATGTCGCGGATGAAGCAACTGGGGCAACGGTAGTTCAGTTTGCCTTTTTTAGACTGAGCCATGTCTTGATTTCTCCTTTCCCCTTCAAAGTCTTGCTTAGGCTGAGGCGGTAGACCGGCGAGAAGGCATAGCCTTCGTCGACGCTCCCCTTGATGGCTTCCTCGCTCCCCATCTCTAAATCGGTGGCGACGTCGGGGATGAGGGCGCTCACGCGCTTGGCTTCGGTGTCGACGAGGTTGCGGCACTTGTAAGCATAATTGAGGGACTGCTCCCCTTTCTTGCCCTCGACCGAGAGAACGATTCTAGTCATATCGGCCTGGTATTCGGTGGTCCCGAAGGCCCCGGTGAAATATTCTTCGATTTCGATCTCGCCCTCCCCTTCATAGGAGACGACCTTACGGGTGATCTCGACCTTCCCCTCTCCCTTTTTGAAGAGGAAGGAAGATTCGATGGCGACCTTGAGGTCGCTGAAGACGAATTCGACCGGATCGGCCCTCACCAAGGTGTCGCCGTTAGCGAGGACCTCGACCTTGGCCAAGGTCCTTTGCAGGCAGCCGTCATAGACCTCGCTTCCGTGCTTGACCTTGTAGGACTTGACGGTCCCTTCCCCGGCGTAGTGGGTGAAGTAACCGGCCCGGTAGTTGGCTTGGATCAGATAGGGATAGGAGGCATCGTAGACCGATTCGGTCCCGATCCCGACTTTCTTATTGAGTCTGGCGGCATAGGGCCTGAAGTCGATCATGGCCCCGCCTTGGTTGAAGTCGAGGCACGTCCGCATATAGGGATCGAGGTACCAGAAGTACTCTTTGCTCGATCCATAGAGGATGTCCTTCCAAAGGCACCTCTCCGGTTCCTCATAATCGAGGCCCTCCCGGTAGAAGTCGGCGAACTCCGCCATCGTGAGGTCGAGGAGCTTGCCTTCCTTCTTGAGCTTGCCGTAGTAACGCATGGCATCCTCGTAGCTCTTGTAGAGGCCTTCGTAGGGGACTTCCCAACGACCGGCCTTGTTCATCCAACCCGGGCCCACGAACATCATGTTGTAGGCGTAACGGTTGTATTTCCCCAGATGCCGGTACTGGTCGATGAGGTTATAGAGGTAGGGAATTCTTCTCTTATCGTCGTAGATCATGCCCCTAAGGACGTTTTGAGGATGGGTCCCGAAATTACTTCCATTGCCATCGAAGCAGGCCATGACGTCGCGGCTGAGGTGGGGAATGCAGACGATGCCGCAGTCGTCCTCCTTGCTCACGGCCGGGACGTGGCTATTGTCCTTGCCCGGGACCCAGGGGTTCCAGGGTCCCCCGTCGAAGAAGGTGTACCAGGAGTTGTTGCAGGTATGGTAGGCCTTGGGCCCTTCCTCGAAACAAGTGGCGATGGCGCACTTGACGGAGGGGTAATGCTCGTGGATGTAGTTGAGGGTGAAGGCATCGAGGAAGTAGCTCCCGGTGCTTTCCGGATAGAAGCCGAGCTTTTCCTTGAAGAGGGCGAAGACGTCGTCGACCACGGCCTTCTTGTCTTCTTCGCTGAACATCCAAATGCAGAAGTCCTTGGTCTTGTACTTGTTCTTGAATTCGTCGCAGGGTAGCCCGAGGAGCGAGAGGCTGATCTCATCCCCGTATTTTTCATGGTCCTTGCGGGCCAACTCGATGCACTCGTCGGAGAATAAAGAGGCATAGGTCAGTTGGATCGTGGTCTTGAGGCCATTGCGGTGGGCTAATTCCTGCTGGATCTTGAAGATCTCCACCGATTCGGAGGTGAGGGCGCCACCGAAGTCCTCTTCCTTGCCCCCGGCTCCCGTCGTTTTCTGGGAGTATTCGGGGGAAAGTTCGAGACGGTGGACGAGGTTTAAGATGAACGGTTTTTCCATGTTATCTCCTTAGGAGTTTCCAGTCGTCGTTGTGGGCCCAGGCCGCTTGTTCGCATTCGCCGCGGATCCCGACTTCGAGGTCGGTCCCTTCTTCGACGACGATGTTGGAAAGGAGGGCTTCCTGGTAACCCGAGGCCCAGCCCACGCAGAGGGGCGAGAGGTCGAGGGTCATTTCGTCATTCCCATTCTTGACGTAGAGGGTCAGGGTTTGGGTGAAATCGCTTTGGGCCGGAGCTAGTAGATAGGTAGTGAGGTCGTAGGTCCCCGCCGGCATGTCTTCCACCACCTGGTAGAAGTCGAAGGAGAAGTTCCCGGCCCCGTAGTACCAGTTGAGGTCGGTGGTCCCGGTCCGGGTGTCGGACTTCCGGTCGAGTTTCACGATCTTCTCCCCTTCCGGACTGAGGCTCCTGAGGTGCCAGGGTTCCTTGAGGGAGTCGTTGCCGCCCTGGAGCTCGAAGCCCGGGTCGACGATGTAGTTTTCGATGCATTCGGCCCTGAGGACGACGTCGTATTTTTCATCGAGGACCCCGTGGACCACGTAGTCCCCGACTTCGACGCAGGCCGCCGCTTCTTCTTCGTCCCAGGTCACCGGGGCGTTGCGGATGGCATCGAGGTTGGTGACGACCCGCCCGGTGGTGGGCAAGGTCTCATCGGCCGCGAGGTTGATGGTGGCCTCGTATTCGGTGGCCCGGGGCGAGAGGGAGACTTCTTCGGTCGGATTATGGCCGCCTTCCTTGACCATCTTGTAGACGGAGGCGCTGCTGAGGAGCTTCCCGGAGAAGGAGAACCAGCCTTGGTTGCTCCAAGTGGTAAGCCCGTCTTCGTACATCGAGCTATGCTGGGTATTGCCGTATTCGGCATAGGACTGGCCATATTTGCTGGCCCAGCCCGGGACTTCCCCGTTGAGGCTGACCGGGAGCCAGGCCGGTTCCCAATAGAAGCAGCCGAGGCCCATTTGGTTGGGGACCTTGCTGAGGACGTCGAGGACGTCGCGGAGGGCCGTGGCCTGGGCCTGTTCGCTGGTCAGGTAGCCCCCGGTATCCTCGTCATCGGCCGAGTACTGGTTGGCGGTCACCCCGGCCACGTGGTCGTTGGTGAAGCCCCAGGAGGTTTCGACCACCATGACCGGATGACCGGTCTTCTCGGAGATCTGGTCGAGGTTTTGCTGGAGGCGGTTGAGGTCGCCGGTCAGGGCCGGATAGTAGGAGGCCCCGATGATGTCGTAGTCGACCCCGTTCTTATCGAGGTAGGAGAAGTAGGTTTCGAATTCGTCGGCGTTGGTGCCATTGGCGAGATGGACGATGGAATAGCAGTCGGGGAAGACTTCCTTCATCCCTTCGATCCCGGCCTTGAGGAGGGAGGAGATGTAGACGAAGGACTCATCCATGTTGTTCCAGCCGATGGTCCCGTAGTCCCCCATCATGCCGTTGTTGATTTCGTTCCCGACCTGGATGGCGTCGACCTCGACCCCGGCTTCCTTGAAGGAATTGAGGGAGTCGACGGTGAATTGCCTGAGGAGTTCGGGGATGTCATCGGCCCCTTTGGACTGCCATTCCTGGGGGATCTGTTGCTTGTCGGGATCGGCCCAGAAGTCGCTGTAATGGAAGTCGACGCAGATGTTCATGCCGACGGCCTGGGCCCTTTTGGCCAAGGCGATATCGGTCTCGAGGTCGTTGTTCCCGCCCCCGAACCCGCGGCCGTAACGGTCCGAGGGCTTGTTCCAGAGGCGGACCCGGAAGAAGTTGACCCCACAGTCGGCCAGGATCTGGAAGAGGTCCTGCTCGACCCCTTCTTCGTTGTAGAAGACGCCGCCGAGGCGCTCCACTTCCGCCGTCATTGAGGCATCGACCCCGAAGGCGAAGTCGTCGCGGAGATCCCGGGTCAACGGATTGACGATGATCCCTTCGTAATCGTGGACTTCGTCGTTGGTCTTGTCGCCGTAGGTCGGAGTAAAGTCGACCTCGTCATAGGCAAAGGCCACTTCGCGGCCTTCCGCGGGGCCCTGAGAACTAGTGGCCCCTTGGGTGGGTCCGCAGCCGGTCAAAGCCAGGCTGACGAGGAGGGCGCTGAGCCCGAAGGCCTTCTTGCTACCTTTCATTGTTTGCTTTCCTTTCTTAAGAATTCACTCGGACAAACCCCGTGGTATTTGCGGAACTCGCTCGAGAAATGCAACTGGTCCTTGTAGCCGGACATCATCCCGGCTTCCTTGATCTTGTAGGCTCCCGATCTGAGGATCGTGGCCGCCTTTTCCATCCTCACCTTGATGAGGTAGGACTTGGTCGACATCCCCTCGTAGTCATGGAAGAGGGAACTGAGGTAATTGGCGGTAATCCCGACGTTTTTGGCGACGTCGGCCACCGTGATCGGGAACTGGTAGTTGTTGTTGATGTATTCCTTGGCCATCTGGAGGTGGGCTTGCTTGGGATCCTCTTCCTCGGTCTCGCCCCTGAGGCCCTGGATGAGATAGCCGAGGAAGCAGAGGGCCTGCCCTAGGCAATAGAGGTTCATCTTCCCGTGCCTTAGGTACTCGGTGGCGAGGCCATCGAAGTAGGGCTTGAGGTGGAGGCCCTCGTCATGGATGACGGGGCTCGAACCGGAGATCTCCACCGATTCGATGATCGACGTGGCCCGCGAACCCCCGATCCCGACCCACTCGTAGATCCAGGGGTCTTCGGGGTCCGGGGAATAGGTCGGGACCTCGCGCGGGGGGATGTAGAAGCAGTCCCCGCGTTTGAGGTGGTAGGTCACGCCCCTAATGGCGAAGGTCCCCTTCCCGTGGACCACGTAATGGAAGAGGTGGTACTCCTTCGGGGTGTAATGGAAAACCTTGTTCGGGAGGCATTCCTCCCGCCCGATCTCGTGGAGGGAAATCTCGAGGTATGAAGCCGCGTTGTTTTCAAATCCCATGGGTTTGTCCAGGCACATTAGAAGGCATGTAAGCCCTTACATAAAGGAAATTCGATATGCCAAAGTTGATTTTCATATATACAAAATTGTTTTCCCTATATCGCTAAATATAGGCCAAACGTGGATTTTTTCGATATGGAAAATGAGATTTCCGATAAGGGAAAGGGGCCTCGCTTTCTTGTTTTACCAATATCGGAAATTGTAAAGACGGGTCAAAAGGGCGATCTCTTTCAAGGCCCTTCTTTAGAAGGAGGAAGGAAAAAGACAAAAGGAGGGGTCGCCCCCTCCTCTTATTAATATGGAAAGACTAACGGGCCGCCTTGCGGAGGGCGACCATGGCGTTGACCGCCTGTTCCGCCGTCTTGTAGGCCGGGATGCCGTGCGAACGGAGCAACTTGATGGCCTCCGAGCACTCCTCCCCGCCTTGGCAGATCATGACGAAGGGCTTATGGAGGTCCTTGGTCTTCTCCGCCACCTCGACGGCGGCCAGGGTCACCCCGTGGACGTCGGTGACCGCGGTCGGGCAGATGGCCCCGAGGACCCCGTCGACATGGGGATCCCTGAGGGCTTGCTGGAAGGCCCCCTTGTATTGGATGACGGAAGCGGTCCCGGAAATGTCGACCGGGTTGAGGGGGGACCCGAACATCGGCATGTAGGCCCTGATCTTCTGGGCCAGTAGAGGCGAGATGTCCTTGAGTTCCTTCAAAGGTAGGCCGAGGCGCTCGAAATGGTCGCAGGAGAGGAGGCCCGCTCCCCCGCCGTTGGTGATCATGACGACATTGTCGCCCTTCAAGGCCGGTTGGTAGCCGAGGGCCAAGGAAACATCGAGGAATTCCTGCCAGGTCGTGGCCCGGATGGCCCCGGCTTCCTTGATGATCTGGTCGTAATACTCATCGTCCATCGGGTTCTCGGAAGCGGTGTGGGCGAAGGCAGCCTTGTGGCCGATCTTGCTCCGCCCGACCTTGATGACAACGATGGGCTTGGTGACCTTCTTGCAGGACTTTACGAAAGCCTCAGGGCTATCGAGCCCTTCGATGTAGATCGAAAGGCACTTGGTATGGGGGTCGGACTCGGCGTATTCGATGAACTCCGAGAAGTCGACGTCCGCTTTGTTTCCGAGACCGACGAAGAAGCTCATCCCGAAGTGTTCCTCCTGACTGGTCCCGAGGGCCGCGAGCAAATTGGCCCCGGACTGGGAGATCATGGCGATCGGCCCTTCGACCGGGAGGTAGGGGATGAAGCCGCAGTTGAAGTGGGTATAGGGCGAGCCCATGCCCACGAGGTTGGGACCGATCAAGGGCAGCTTCTGCTCCCGGCAGTACTCGGTAATGTCGTTTTGCAGTTCGGCCCGGCCGATCTCCTTGAAGGCGCTGGTGGCGATGACCAGCATCTTGGCTTTGATGGCAACGGCGTCGTGGATGATGGAACTCACGATGTGGGCCGGGACGGCCACGAAGACGAGGTCGACCGGCTCCTTGATCTCCCTGAGGGTATGGTAGGCCTTGAGGCCGAGGACCTCATCGGCCCTCGGGTTGACCGGGAAGATCTTCCCCTTGTAGCCCCACTTCTGGAGTTCGTAGACGACCTTGTTCCCGACCTTCGTCGGATAACGGGAGGCCCCGACCACGGCGATCGAGGAGGGATTGAGGGCGTACTTCAGGCTTTCGACGACATAGGGTCGCGCTTCTTTGATTTCCATTTACATGCCCTCCGTGCTCCGATCGAGGAGGACGTCGTCGGTGAAGACGCATTCCTCATAGAGGCCGTTTTCGTAGTCAAGGCGTGCCGTCCAGCGCCGGAATTGGCGGGACGACAAGGATTCCAAAACCTCCTTTACCTCACCATAGGAGTTGAGTTTTGCGCGGATTTCGTCCGCGTCGCTCAGTTCGTCATAGATACTTAGCATGTAGTTATGGTGGGCATCGGAGAAGTCGAAGAAGTTGACGAACCTCGGGTCCTTCGCCAGCCCATCGGCGATTTGCTCGCTTCGATAGGTCGGGGTGTTTTCGAAAAGGGAAACCAAGAAGAAGCGTTGGTGCAAGCCCAAGGCCGCGTAGTTGAGATAGATCATCGGGATGACCCCGCGGTCATGGTCGACGGCCTTGATGAGGTCTTCCTTCATTTCCTTGGCGGGCAAGCCGCTCAAGGAAGAAAGGACCATATAATCGAACATCTCCCCGACCGTCGGACTGTTGTTGAGGGCTTCGATGATGGCGAAGTCCTTCTCGTCCATCTTTTTCTGGAGTTTGACCGCTTTCTTGACCTGGTCTTCCTCGAAGAAGTAATGCCGGTAGCCCTCTTTGGCGTCGAACTGGTTGACGCTGCTTTCGCGGATCAAGCGCCTAACCGGGCAGATATGGACCCATTCAACATAGGGACGGTGACGGAACTTTTCGATGACCCCGTAGAAGAGGTTATCGAGGTTCCGCATGTGGTTGCCGTTATAGAAATCGAACTCCCCGCCTTCGTCCATCGGATAGCCGGTGCAGATCTGGTCGTTGTTTTGGAAGAAGTCGTAGAGATCCTTCCTATCTTCCTTGGAAGTCCCTTCCTTAAGTTTCACGACCCAGTAGTAGAGGCCGAAGCCCATGATGTTGACGCAGGAGTTCTTCACTAGCATCATCAGCTTTTCGTCATAGAGGCGTTTGAGGCGTTTGGCCGCTTCCTCTTTCTTGATCCCGGTCTTCTCTTCGACATAAGCGAGATTGAAGACTTCCGGATGGACCTGGTAAAAGGACTTGGCGATGTTGAAGGCCAAGAACTCCTTGGCGTCGCTGGCGATGACGCCGGGTTCGCTGAAAGCCATCCCCTTGGGGTTATAGTGGTAGTCCCGGAGATACTCCTGTTGTTCAGGAGTCCCGATTTTGTAGAGTTTCGGCATGGTACCCTCCTTTCGAAAACTCTTTGTACACCCTAATTCTAGTCCTCCCCATAGAGAATGAAAGCGCTTACACTTACCTATTTGTAAAGTCGGAAGCAACCCAAAATACCCTGTCATTTCACTCAACTAAAGCCACCTTTTCCGAGGGATTTGCGGAATTTGGATAAAGAAAAATCCCCGCAGATGCGGTTCCTTTGCCTCGCAAATGGCTAAGGGAGGTTAATCTGGGGGGATAAGCTTCAGCAGAGAAACTTAGGCTTAGAGTTGGTAAATGCCGATTTCCAAACCGCCGGCCCAGGAAGCGTAACTGGCGGCCAGGGAGATACCGGCATAGCTATCATGGATATAGCCATAGGCATCGTCCGACCAATACCAGCCCTGCTCCTCAAGGAGGGCGATGTAGGCATCGCCGCAGTTCGGGTCATCGGTCAAAGCGTAGACGTAGAGGGATCCGGGCCAGAAGGTTGCGTCGATCGTGTAGGCGCTAAACTCGCCGACCGGGGCCGGGATGACGACGCCTTCGAGTCCGGCTTGGGCCAAGAGTTCGGCGATTTTCTCACTCGGGAAATAGGTGGTCGGGGCGTTATCACCCAACTTGACCTTGAGGTCGGTGGAAACGAGTTTGTCGTCATAGCTCAGGGTCAAAGAGAGGTAGCCGTCCTCGGAAAGGAAGGCCCCGGCCTCGCTCTTTTCGTAGCCAGCCCCCAAAAGGATGGTTTCAAAGGGCTCGATGTAATCGCCGCCATAGCAGTAGACCGAGAACTCGCCAGAGGTTTCGAGCCACTGGGTGTAAACGACGTAATAGTCGGCTCCCACAAGGGCCGGGATCAGGGTATCGCTTCCACTCAAAGCCTTGACGGCCGCGGCCACGTCTTCGGCCGGCCATTCGAAGACCAGGGACTGATAAACGACGACGGTGAAGGTTTTATTTTCGGCGTCGTAGACGAGGTTAAGCATGATCTGCCCCGTAGGATCGACATAGAGGGTTTCCCCTTCGGCGTGCTCTTCGACGTAATCGAGGGCCAAGAGGGATTCGACGTAGGAAGCGGTCAGGTCGCTGGGGGCAGGCCCGGCGATTTCAAAGGTATTGTATTCGGCATCGGGTTCGAGGTAGTCGTAGTACTCGGCATCAAAGGCCGGGATGGTCACCCCTTCCACTCCCCAATATTCCAAGAGACCGGCATTGAGGGCTTCGGTCGGGAATTCATAATAGGGAATGCTGGCGTAGAAATTGACACCGAAATAGCCTTCTCCGCTGCTGAGGAATTGGCCGGCATCGTCAAAGAGGAAGACCTGGGCTTCCAAAGCGACCCCGGCCTCCATGCTCATCATGTAAAGCCTAAGGCCTTCGGGCAACTCGATCCCGAAGATCGGGGCCCAATCGGTCATGTCCATGAAGCCGTCTTCTTCAAGGAGCGCGCCGTAACTGTTCACCAAAGAATAATCGACTTTGAAGTCCGAGCTGATGCGGGCGTAGTTCGGGGAATCCTCGATATCGGGGGCTTCGACCGCCATACCGTCGAGGGCCTCGGCGAAGGGAGGGACGTAACCGGCCAATTCTTCTTCGAAGATGGCCTTTTCTTCATCGGTCCAGGCGGTTTTATGTTCCACCGTGGTTTCCGAAGTGGTCTCGGTTTCGGAGGTTCCGTCCACCGATGAGGTGGAAGCGGTGGGATTGCAGGCCGTGAGGCCGAGGGCCACCGCGATGAGGGCGAAGGGCAAATATTTCTTCATGTTCAATCAACTCCTTTTTTGATTATATCAAAGTGCGGTCACACAAGAAGATTTCTAAGGGTGAAAATGAGGAAAAACAATACGAATACTCTAAGCATGCCTGGCTTCCGGCCAAGCCTGAGCAACATGTTGCATCCATAGTCTCACTTAGGTGCCTTTCCACCTGCCTCGGCTGCCATCGAAATGAAAAACGCCCATCGCTGGGCGTTGGTAAGCATGTGTCTTTGTGCTATCGCTTTAATACAAAATGACGCCCCTACTAGCAAAAGACACCCTTACTAGATAAACGAAACCCCTTAATAAATGCCAAATGCCACTTCTTTGCTTACGTTTGAAGATGTTTGTTGGTTGAGTGTCAATGTCAACAACAAAATGTAGAAAAGGGAGTGCAGGTCTCGATCTCCTCGAGGAAGTCTTCCCTTGCCTTCCTCTTGCCTCCGGCATTGAGCGTCTTGTCGTATCGTCCCATACTTTGATTACCTCCTGTCTATGGGACTGTCCAGGATTTTGGGTACACATCATAAAAGCGCCACTTACGATGCGACTTTAAGATTAGTAATTCTCATGCCGATCTGCTTATGGCCATATCGACATTCAAAAATGCTTCTCTAAGTTTGCCGCTTTTTGCATCGGTTGTAACTTCATTGTATTCGCCTTTATCATCTTGTCGGCTGGTTGTTTATACCTTTTGCCTGTTTTAAGTCAAGCAGCCAAAGAGCGATTGCCACGGCTGTCGTCAGTATGATCCCGACAACCAATACCCAGTTCAGTTTTAAGACGAATGACGACAACATCACATTGGCAAAACCGTGGAAGAGCATACACAGCGGCAGACATTTTGAACGCTCATAAATTGTGCCGAGCCAAAAGCAAAGAAATATGCCGAACGTTGCCTGTACCCAGAAGGGCATCGACTGGTTGGGGTGGCCTTCTATAAACCAAAGCGGTAAATGCCATAACGCCCATATCACACCACACGCAAGCGCGGCAAGCGGTAATGTCATTTTCTTAGATAAGGTGGGCTGTAAAATTCCTCGCCAGCCAAGTTCTTCCTCACCTCCGTAAACAACGATGGAACCGAGCAACGAGATAAAAAAATTCAACCCCGTCATTTGCGGATTCCATTCCATTGAAGAAAGTCCTACGGTGAGCGTAACGAGGGCGACGAATAAAAGGAAAAACCATATTCCGCGTTTTTTGTAGGAGAATAAAAATTTTTTCAATGAAGTTAGGTAGGGTCTGCCGTCAATGCAAAATAATGCGGCAATAGCCGGGCCGAAGTTGCCTACAACGTATATAAATGTCGGTAATATGTCGCCATATACAAAATCAGTATATGCTACAAGAGCAGCTACGCCCCACCAACAAGCATAAGTTAAGGCAAAAGTAATAGTCAGATATTTTAAAACTGCTTTCATATTCGTACTATTATTATTATAGCGTAACAGCGTAACCGAGTCATCTGCATAGGGTTATAAAAAGAGGCCGTTAATTAAAAATCCCATCTCTATAATCCTGCCTCCAAAAAGCCATCTCCGCCTGGGCTGGAAATGACTTATGTTAGACGTGGCCTTTTGAATCAAGTATTCTCTCCAAAAGTGAGACTACATTGAGACTGATGCGGGATTGAGCCGAGACAAACTTGGGATTTTTGCAGGGGTGTCGTGGGGTGTCGCGGTTTTTGAAGTCGGTCATCGGAAATGGACCAGCATTTGATTATCCTGTGTTGGTATCTTCCCGGAATATGGCCGACTGACACCCGGAATTCCTAGTGGCAAAACGATAAAAAAAGAAAAAGTGCCCAGGATTGAGCACTTATATCGGATATTTGACACCCTTGCTTTGTATCACAATATTAGTTATCAGATGGCGGGGGCTGAAGGAATCGAACCCACATCAAAGGTTTTGGAGACCTCTGTTCTGCCATTGAACCAAGCCCCCGCTTCGCCAATGGGACCGCTAACGCGGTGCCCCATATCTTATGATTTTTGGGCCTTCTTTGAAAGGGGGATAAATCGAAGAATCCCCTGGTCCCTAAGGATATCAGTCAAGCCTTAGAGGGATTTCAAAACCTTGTTGACCGTCCCCATGTCGACCCGCCCGGCATAATGGGTCTTGAAGTGCTTCATGACCGCGGGCACGGCCCGGTCTTCGAGACTGAGAATGATGGCCTTGATTTCCTCTTCTCCCATGAGGCTTGGGATATAGGGCTTGAGGGCGGCCTTCTGGGCCTTCACGGCCTCGGCCTGTTCAAAGCGTCCCGCCGCCTCGTAGGAAGCGATCTCTTCATCGAGCTCGCGGTCGACCTTGGTGATGATCTTGATGACGTCGGCGTCGCTTACTTCCTTGCCGTTACCCGAGGTCGCCATGATCCCATAACGGGAGATAACCGCCGATAGGGCATTTCTGGTCGCGGTGTCTTTTTCCTTTAGGGCCTTCATCGAGGCCTTTTTGATTTCATCGATCAACATGATTGGTCCTCCAATTTGATTTTACTCTTGTCGAGAGCCTCCGCGGCCCTTAATCCATCGCCTTTTAGAGGCGGGAGACCGGGTCCTAAGGGCATGGTGGTAAAGATCTCGACATCGGGATATTTGGCGGCGATCTGCGCGTATTTCGCCTTCGTCTTCTTTTTCGAAAGGTTCTTCCACCCGTTTTTGGCGTACTCCCCCAAACAGTAGCACACGTACTCATAGGTGGCCGAATTTATGAAGTACCTCTGGCTATGGGTCTTGAAGTACTCGAGGGCCTTGAGGCCGGTGAAGGACTCGGGATGGTAGGTCCGCGAGGCCGCGAGGACGTCGCAGACGTACTCGGTGGCGTAGACATAGGGCATCCTCTTGGCGATGACCCTTCCGAAGAAATAATCGGTCCAGTATTCGTAATGGTGCTTGTTGCGACGGGTGTGGTGCTGGCAGATCTTCGAGAAGTAGCCGTTGTTGAGACGTTCTTCGTAGACCGGGCTATGGTCGCCGGCGTAGTACTTGACCGAAGGGATGAATTCGCTGGGCCCGTACTTCGAAAGGTCGTGCCTTAGGCAATGGAAGAAGATCCCCATGTGGAAACCGTTGGCGATAACCCGGTTACGGTGTTTGGTTATGGTCAAGAAGTGACCGATCAGTTTCTTCATGATAACAAAGCCTCCAAGGTCTTCCCGATGTCCTCGTGGAAGACGTAATCGAAATAGGGATCGAGGGGCGTGGCCTCTTTGTTGATGAGGATCTTGCACTTCCCCATGAAATACTCCGGGATGGCGGCCGCCGGATAAACCCGAAGAGAGGTTCCCCCGCAAATCATGACATCGGCCTCCCTCACGGCCCTGAGGGCTGCCCCCAAGGCCTGTTGGGGCAACTCCTCCCCGTACAAAGTGACCTCCGGCTTGAGGATTCCCCCGCAGGGGCAATGGGGAACGCCCTCGTGGGCGATTTCCCCATAAGAGAAGCGACGGGCGCAACGGGTGCAGTAGTAACGGTAGACGTTCCCGTGGAGTTCATAGACCTTGCTGGAGCCGGCCTTCCGGTGGAGGCCGTCGATGTTCTGGGTCGCGATATGGACTTCGTGTCCCCTCTTCTCGAAGTCCGCCAAAGCCAGGTGGGCTTTGTTGGGTTTGGCCCTAGGGTAAACCATCGAGGAGAAGAAAAACTCGTAGAACTCCTGCGGATGGTCGTAAAAATAGTCGCGGCTCAGCATTTCCTCATAGGAGACACCGTAACGGCTTTCGATCGCATAGAGGCCCGCGGGACTTCGGAAATCCGGGATCCCCGAGGCCGTCGAGACCCCGGCCCCGCCCAAAAAGAAAAGGGATCTGGCTTCCCCGATTTCTTTTCTAAGCAAGCCCAATTCGTCCATCGGGAGGATTATATAACAAAAGCCCGGCCAGAGGGCCGGGCTCGGTAAGTCCTCTTAGAGAAGGCTACGGTCGTAAGGTGACAAAGTAATCGCGAAGTTTTCCCATTTTGGCATCGGGGCCATGTTTTTCCGCCGGGATGCTATCATTCTCATGTCCGGCCCGGCCTTTCCGAAAGGAGGAAAAAACATGGCCAAAAAGGATAACAAACACTCCAAATTAGCGATGAACGACAGAATGCTGATACAGGCTTGCATCGCGAAGGGCGAATCCGCGGCGTCGATCGCCAAGAGGATCGGGTTCTGGGCATCCACTGTCTACCGGGAAATCGAGCGGGGCTCCCAAATCAGGAACCCCGGCGCCGGAAAGTGCCCGAAGGTTGGGCGCCTCGGCATATGCAACTTCTGCGGCAAAAGGTCCTATTGCCGGTTCGAAAAGCGGTTTTATGACTACGAGTCCGCCGACGCGGAGGCGGAGAGAAGGCGGAGGGAATCGAGGTCCGGAACCAGGGTTTCGGCCAGCGGCGTCGCCAAATTGGACTCGCTTTCCCAGCAGATAAAGGACACGGGTTCGATCCACCACGTCTTCATCGCGAACAAATGGGCGGGGGAGATCTGCTGCGAGAGGACGCTCCGGAGGCTCGTCTATTCCGGCGCCCTCTCCGTGAAGCCGCACGAGCTTCGCCGATACGTCCGCTTCAAGAGGGGCCTCCCCAAAGCGCCTAAGGCGAAGAAGATCGTCATCCGCGACGTCCGCGCCCTCGTCGGGAGGACGCACGGCGACTTCCTCGATTACACGGCCGCCAACAAAAGGGCGATCATCACCCAATACGACTCCGTCGTCGGCAAAAAGGACGACAAAATGGCGATACTGACGATAACGTTCCCCAGGTTCAACCTGCAGATCGGGAGGCTGGTGAAGAAAGGCGACCCGTCGTCGGCCAAAAGGGCAATCGTCGCCGTGATGTCGAAGCTCATAGCCGCCGGATTCCCCAACGCGTTCGAGGCCTGCCTCTGCGACAACGGGACCGAATTCGCGACGTTCTACGAAATTGAAGGCTACGCGAAATCCGCTGGCGCAACCAAATGCCGCGCCTTCTACGCCAGGCCATACCGATCCAACGACAAAGCCGAATGCGAGAGGAACCACGGGTTCGTGCGGTACGTGTTTCCCAAGGGGAAATCGCTCGACGGGCTGACCCAAGAGGACGTCGACGGCGCGTTCGACAACATCAATTCGCTCGTCCGCGCGGGAAAGGGCGACCGAACGCCGAGCGAGGCGGCCGAGCGCGCGTTCGGGAAGGCCTTTCTCGAGGCGCTTGGAATCAAGAAGATAGACAAAAGGAAGGTCAGGTTAGCGCCACTAATCTGACCTTCCATAAAAGGGCCGGGCCGGGCCCGAAAACAGCCGACCTGAGCTTTCGCGATTACTTAGTCACGGGAAGCGCGAAGGCATTTTCGGCTCGCCTAGATTCTCGTCCAAGGCGGGAATTTAGTCAAACTTTGACAGGACAATCGCGAAAATGGGCAGAAAATTCAGGCAAGGGCACGAATTAAGGAGCCTACGTCGCTTTTACATTGTCACTTAACGGAGAAGGCTACGGTAGATGGCGATGACTTCTTCCTTGGTCGGATTGCGGGGATTGCCGGGGCAGCAGGCATCGGCAAGGGCGCTATCGGCCAAGAAGGAGAGATCTTCTTCCTTCACGATGCCCTTGAGGTTAGCGGGAATGCCGACATCGGCGGAGAGTTTCTTGACCGCTTCGATGGCGGCCTTGCGGTATTCCCCGACGCTCATGGAGTCGACGTCCTTGACCCCCATGGCCCGGGCGATCTCCCGGTATTTCTCACCCGTGTACTCGGCATTGTATTCCATGCCACTCGGGAGGAGGATCGAGCAGGCCACCCCGTGCGGGGTGTCGTAGAGGGCGCTGAGGGGGTGGGCCATCGAGTGGACGATGCCAAGTCCCACGTTGCTGAAGCCCATGCCGGCCACGTATTGGCCGAGGGCCATGGCTTCCCGCCCTTCCTTTTCGCCCTTGTAGGCCGAACGGAGGTGGTGGGAGATGAGGCGGATGGCCTCGAGGTGGAACATGTCGCTAAGCTCCCAGGCTCCCTTGGTGATATAGCCTTCGATGGCGTGGGTCAAAGCGTCCATGCCGGTCGCGGCCGTTAAGCCCTTGGGCATGCTTTCCATCATGAGGGGATCGACGACGGCGATGATCGGCATGTCATGGGGATCGACGCAGACGAACTTCCGCTTCCTCTCGACGTCGGTGATGACGTAGTTGATGGTGACCTCGGCCGCGGTCCCGGCCGTGGTCGGGACGGCGATGATGGGGGCGGTGGCCTTCTTGGTGGCGGCCGTCCCTTCGAGGCTCCGGACATCGGAGAACTCGGGGTTTTCGACGATGATGCCGATGGCTTTGGCGGTGTCCATCGAGGAACCGCCCCCGATGGCGATGATGTAATCGGCCCCTTCTTCCTTGAAGGCTTTGACGCCGTCGGTGACGTTTTCGATGGTCGGGTTGGGCTTGACCTCGTCATAGACGGCGTAGGCCAAATTGGCTTTGTCGAGCAAGTCGGTGACATGCTTGACAACCCCGAACTTCACCAGCGAAGCGTCGGTGATGACGAGGGCCTTCTTGAAGGCGTGGTTCTTGGCCTCGGAAACGATGTTTTCGATGGCCCCGTAGCCGTGATAGCTGACGGGATTGAGGCAGAAACGGTTGGACATAATGTGTTTGTTCTTTCTCCTTTGATAAAACGCCTAATGGATTACACCGCCTCCGCCCAGTGGGCATAGAGGGTAAGATCGCGGGTAATGGGCGTGAGAAGCGTAAGCTTGGCATCGAAGGGCCCGGGCTCATCAGCGCAAGTCCAGTAGCCGTCGAAGACCTTCCCTTCCTCATGGAGGGGAACCGGGATCATGTCTTCGGTGAGATAAGTCCCTTCGGTGACGTTCCGGGTCATGTATTCGCCGGTCACCTCCGGGGTGACCTGGAAGTAACCCCCGTTGGCCAAGAAGGTAACGGTGTAGCTAGGATGGGTGAAGTCGATGGTCTCGACCAGTTCCCAAACATTCCCGTTTTTGCGGTGGATGTTCCCGGTCGCGGTGTCGAAGTAATAGTCCCCGTCGACCCCGAGGGAAGAGGCCGGAAGGCCGCTACCGACGTGCCAACGGTTCCCGGCCGGGATCTCGATCTCGCTGACCTCGCCGGAAGTCAGTTCGATCGTCACCCTGATGACATTCTTGGTTTCGTCGAACTCGTAGTCGATGCTGCTGATCCCGACCCCGGGTTCGCCCTGGGGGGCGGCGATCCTGATGGTCTGGCCGTCCTCAAAGGTCACGATGTAGTAGTAGCCGGTATCCGGGGACCAGTTCTCGGGATCCTCCTGGATGGAGACGATGCCGTTGCCATGGGGGACGTAGAAGACGCTATCGGGCATCGAGGGATCGGTGAAGGCGATGGTGACCTCGATGTCGAGGTAGTGCTCGCTTTCGGGATCGGTGATGGCCTCGTAGGTGACGTTGTAGATCCCGTTCCCGGCTTCCCCTTGGAGGACCGGGATGTAGAAGACGGTCGGATCGACTTCCTCATCGCTATAGGTGATGGTCAAAATGACGCGGTCTGGATCGCTTTCGGTATCGAGGACGTGGGTGATCGAGGCGATGCCGAGGCCATCTTGTCCGGCCGGGACGTCGATGACCATCGGGGGGATCTCGGGATCGGAAAAGGTGAAGGTGATGGTCGTCGAGCCATCGGCATTAGAGACCTTATTCACGTCTTCGATGTAGTAGCCTTCGACGTTCGACGGCAGGAAGCCGCAGGACGTAAGCAGCAAGGCGGCCGCCATCATCAGTGGCGTTTTCTTAGGGCATTTCATCATATTCTCCTCCCCTGGTATATAGATTGCCGACATTGGGGTTTTCCCCATAGAGGTCGGGTTTTCCTTCGTAGGTCCCGCTGGTCAAAAAGCGGAAGCTATTCATCCCGGCGGCTAGGGGCACGCAGTGGGCCAAGAGGTTGGCCACCGTGCCGCCGTTGTCGCGGCTGAAGAGCTCTTTAGCGTAATCGATCTCGATTTCCTCCCCGAAGGGGTTCTTGGTCAGCCCGTCGTAACGGAGGATAGAGGCGTTGTAGCCCCCGCCGTAGAAGCCGGCGATCGGGTTGATGTAGGGATCGCCGCTCGGACCGTCGGGGTAGTAATTGTAACGTAGGGCGTTGCAGGCCTCACTGAGAAGCTTCCGCATCGGGAAGTAATCGTCTATCCCCGGAGCGGGTCTGATCAATTGGCCGAGGTTTTGCTCGATGAGGCAGGAGGCGTCGATAGAGGCCACCGACTTGAAGTCGTAGAAGCGGGTATCGCCCTCCAAACTCAAGGAGACCGGCTTCGAGGTCCCCCCGACGTCGTCGGGGATGGTGACGAGGCCCTCGATCCCCTCGACGAGGGAGAAGAGGGAGGCCGGGGTCCCGTTGTAGAGGTAGGCCCCGTTGAAGACGGTATCGAAGGCGATCGAGAAGAGGCCGGAATCGCTGAAGGTGCAATCCTTGACCCTCATGTTGAGATAGCCTTGGTCGGCTTTGTTGTCGAGGCCCTCCTGGATGGCCCTTAGGGCCGAGACGTGGGAAGCGTTCCCGTATCGGACCGCTTCGGCCCACAGAGCATCGCCGGGCGAATCTTGCCCGCCGAGGATGCTCGAGAGGGGGCCGGACTGATTGCCTAGGGGCGACTGATAGGAGACTTGCTTACTGGGATCGGTTTTGAGATAGGTATCGCTACCGACCTTGAGGAGGAACTCGCGGGCCCGGTAGAGGTAGGAGTTCTCAAGCAGGAAGTTTTCGGACTGGAAGGCCCGGACCGCCACCCGGCCGTTGTGGATCAAGGAGTTGCGGATCGTGCAGTCGTTCCCGGAGACGTCGATGACACTGCCCACATAAGTGAGGTCATAGAAATTGTCGGTGTCGCTGATGTTGCGGACATCGAGGTCATCGACCAAGATGCCATCCCCGTCGAGGTAGATCCCGCAGTTGTCCTGGCCATAGGCGGCCACGAAGGGCAATTCGGTCGGACCGACGGTCACGAAGTAGAGGGGCCCGTCGAAGAGGTCCCCTTCGCCGGGTATCAGGATCCCGGTATCGCCGACCGCCCCGTTTTTGGGGTAGCAGAGCTCGTGCATGTTGATCGAGAAGCCGTTCCCGTAGAAATCGTCCCTAAGCCTCACCCCGGCGATGACCTCGTCGAGGGCCTCGCCACTGGTGTCGTTTTCCTGGAGCTGGTCGAGGTATTCGTGGTTGTAGGTCGTTTCGAAACGGTAGATCTCGTCTTCGAAGGAGAAGGACTTGGTTGCGAAGTCATAATTGCCGAAGACCCGGGTATTGGGAGAAAGCAATTCATCGATGTAATTCCCTTCGGCATCGACCTTGTAGGTTTCCCTAAGGGACAGGAGGTTTCTTTGAAGGCAGACCGGGTAGACCTCTTCGGCGAGATTGGTGGCGGAGATCAGATCCTGGTAATCGTCGACGTTGATGGCGTCTTCCACGACGTAGAAGCGGTACTCCCCGTAGATCTCGCTTAGGCCCTCGGCCCCGTAGCGGACGTAGGCCTCACCTCCCGTTAGAGGAGTGATGACATTGCCATCGACCGCGAGGTTCGAACTATATTGGAGGGCGACGGGGGCGGCCTCGACCCCGAGGACGGCGGTCGAAAGCTGTATCTTGGCGGGGCGGAGATCTCCTTCGTTATCGAATTCCTGGGTCCCGTATTTGCGGAGATTTCCCATCATCGCCCCACTGGAGGGCCACTTTTCGTCATTTATGATGACGGTCCCGTTTTCGTAGCAGACGGCGTTGAAGGTCCGCCTGACGTTGCCCTTCTCGTTCCGGCAGGTGATGCGGGCCTCCCCTTCCTCGAGGGCGGTCAAATAGTAATCGTCCCCGATTTTGGCAATCGAGACGGGACTGGTTTCTTCGTTTAGGGATTCGGCGGACCAAACCAAATCATTGCCCGGGGCAAGGGAGTAATTGGGGTCGACGATCGGGGTGGCCTCGAGCTTGTAGGAATCCTTGTCGACCTTGAAGCCTTCGCTTTCCCCATAGTCCCAGTTGATGCCGGAGATATCGACCTGGATGGCGTTGTGGAGGACGGCGATGTTGACGAAGCCCAAAACCGCGACCGCGAAGGGAATGATCAAAAGGAGGCCCAGGGTCTTCTTCATAGGACGTCGACCCTCATCTCCGGGATCATCCGGCGGTTCTTAAGGAAGAAGGAAAGGAGGGCGGGCAAGGCCACGAGGCAGGCCAAGATGATTTCCAGCACGTACATCAAAGAGGTCGGAAAGCCGGTCAGGAAGACCAGGACGAAGTGGAGGGCCGCCAGTAACAAGGGCAAGCCCAGGGAAATGAGGACCGAGGCATAGCCTCCGATCTTCCGTTTCACGATGGCCAGTCTGGCCGCGTCGGCATCAAGGCCCAAGACCGCGAGGGCGCTTAAGAGGATTAAGCCGATGAAGAGGGCGGCGAAGAATAGCGATGCATCGATCAAGGAGAAAGAGACCAAAACGATGAGGCTAAGTAGCAAAGACAGGAACGAGGCGGCGAAGGGCAAGGAAGCCTTGATGAGGCTCTGCTTCAAGGGCGGAACCGGGATCTGGCGGAGGTAAAGCCGCCCCTTCCCTTCCCGGGTGTAGCCGTCGGAGGCCGCCCCGGCGATGATCGAGGAGAAAAGCAAGATGATCAGCAGGCTGATCCCGTCGGTCAGACCCGGGAAATAGGTGACATAGGCCTTCACCTGGACGTAGAGGATCTGAGTCAAAGATGAAAGGACGACGAAGCTGAGGAACGGCTGCATGATGAGGAGGGAGGTAAAGGAGAAGAGGTAGTTCGAGGACCTGAAGAGGATGATCGACTCCTTCTTGAGAAGGGCCCTGGTCGGAGTGAGGGCCTTGGGCTTTTTGATTTTCCCAACCTTGGCCTCGTAGGTGACGTCCTGGGCTTTCTTATAAAGGGAGGCCAGGACCATATAGCCGATGCCGCCCATGAAGATCATGATCCCGAGGACCAAGAAGAGGTGGAAGACGGGATCGCCCTCCCCCGTGAAAAGATAAAAGAGGGAGGAGCAGGGATATAAGAAGGGAGCGCTGGAATGAAGGGAGGATAGGAGGGGTTCGAGGGCCGTCAGATCGGTCCGGCTTTCCAAAAGGGCGGACAAGAAGAAATCGAGGACGAACTGGTAAACGAAGCAAAGGAGGATGACGAAGACCGAGGCGATGATGATCTGGTAAAAAGGATGGGCCTTCAAAAAGTCATAGGCCAGCTTGTAAGGGAGGACCAAAAGGCCGACCAGGGCGAGGCTGGGGATGGCGATGAAGAAGGGAAAGAGGAACGAGAAGATGTAGTAATGGATGGTGAAGGAATGGAGGAGCCCAT
Organism: uncultured Bacilli bacterium; assembly: GCA_944363565.1. Taxonomy (GTDB): domain Bacteria; phylum Bacillota_I; class Bacilli_A; order RFN20; family CAG-826; genus UBA4951. The sequence continues at coordinate 61,348 of CALVUI010000001.1, read as the reverse complement.
AACCGAACAAGGCGGAGGTGAATAAGGCCAGGCCGTAGATGACCAGCGACATGTAGAGGTAGACGCACTTGGCCATCACGATCTGGTCGGGGGAAACCGGCAAGGGCGAAAGCAAGCTCTTGTCCTTCTTATCGAAGAGGGAGGCCCGGGCCTTTTCCAAACATAGAAGCGAAGACGCGACGAAGGCCAAAAAGAGATAGAAAATCAGGAAATCGGAGGTCGGGTATTTCGAAAATTCGGCGATTTTCCCCTCGATTTGCATGTATAAATACAAAATCCCCGCAAAAACGAGGCAAAAGCTAAGAACCGAGAGGATTCCGCGCAGAACCCGGCTACTTAACGATCCTCCCTGGCCCCGGAGTTTCCATTCCTTGAAGACGAGGGTCAGGATCATAGCTCGTAGCCGTAGGCCCTGAAGAAGATCCGCTTGAGGTCCTTCCGCTTGAGGGGCTCCTTCTTGAAGTCGATGAGGGTGGCGATGACGCCGTCATTGACGATGGCGACCCGGTCGCAGACGTCTTGGATGAGGTCGATGTTATGGGAAGTGAGGAAGATCGCGTTTCCGTTATTCGCGTACTCCCGCATCATCTTGGTAAGGGTCTCATAGACCATGACGTCGAGGCCGACGGTCGGCTCGTCCAAGATCCAAAGCGAGGGATTGTGGATAAGGGAGGCCATGAGGCAGACCTTCTGCTTCATGCCGTGGCTATATTCTTCGATTCTCCGTCCGAGGTCTTCCTCACTCAAACCGAAACGGCTTTCGAGGAAGGTGAGGTTGCTATCGAAACTGACCTGATCCATATCGAAGCTCGAGGCCACGAACTGGAGGAATTCGTAACCGCTCATCAGCTCGTAGGTCAAGGGTTCCGAGGGGGAATAACCGTAAAGCGATTTGACTTCGAGGGGGTATTTCTTGATGTCGAGTCCGTAGATCTCGATGCTCCCCTCCTGGTATTCCTTGAGGCCGACCAGACAATCGATGGTGGTGGACTTCCCGACCCCGTTGCGGCCCAAGAAGCCGAAGACCTCGCCCCGATTGACCTCTAGGGAGATGCCTTTTAGTACCAGGCGGTTGCCGTAGCTTTTCTTGAGGCCCTCGATCTTGACCGCGGTACTAGGAAGATTGCCCGAAACGACCTGTTCGAGGAGCTCGTCGGCCATTAATCCTTCTTTTCTTTCCTCGGCCATTACCAAAGCTCCTTCAACCAAAGATGGTTCTTGTTGCCCTTAGCGAGGACGCTCATGCGGGATCCGCAGTCGGGGCAAAGGTATTCCTCGCCTTCCAGACGGAGACCGCGACGCCCACAGACGGGGCATCTTTCGAGCTTCCCGGACAAAGGAAGGCTCACGAACAAGGCGTCATAAAGGGGACGCAGGGAATGGGATTCGAAGTCGGGGGCCACCTCGATGTAACGGGAGGTCAGGCCCGAGAGATTATGGAGGCAGAGGTGGATCCCCTTTGGGGCCACGTCGGCTTCCCTTAATTCGTCGTAGCAATGCAAAACCAAACTATCCTTGTCCCCCGAGTATGAGGTCTCGAGGATGATGGAATTGCCTTCCAACCTTCCGTCGATGGCCATGTCCCCCTTTTCCAGGCGGAAAGAGGAACAGGTGATCTTCCCGTTTCGCTTGTTGAAGGTCGGTGCCACCGGCATCGTGAACTTCAGGAAACGTCCTTCTTCGAGGAAACGAAGGAGGAAGTAGAAGGGCAGGCCGCTGGCCCCGTGGGAGCCGCTTAGTCTCCTTAAGAAAAAGGAATAGACTTCCCGATAACGGGGATCATGGACGTAGATGTTGGTGGGAAATAGAGGCAAGGGGATCTTCTTGCTCGAAAGGGCCCGCATCAAGGGGGTGGGGGCTAATCTCCTCCCCTTGCGTTCCAATTCCTCGGCCCGAGAACTCAGATCGTCCTTGTAGGAGGGCGAGAAGAGGTAGGTCGAAAGTTCCTTCCCTTCGAGGCGGAGGTCACGTAATAACCCAGCCTCGCTTAGGGGCAAGGAAGAGAGGCCATAGAGCCTTTCCAAACTCCTTTTGGAGGCATCTTGGCTCTTCTTCAGGCCATAGAGGAAGGACATGGCCTCCCCATAGACCGTGACCGCCCCGCGGTTTTCGTAGGTATCGATGTCTTCCTCATGGGCGGTGGTGTGGACGTATTCGGGGCTGTAGGTCCCGTTTTTCTTCCTCCTCCAAAGAGAGGGGTCGTTGACGGTCTTCAGGAACTCCTCGGGCCTAAGGGCCGGCGAGAGTTCGCTTCTCAGTAAGACGTCGATGTCCTTGAAGCTGGTCCGCGGCCGATAGGCGATCGAGAGAAGGGCATCGAAGAGATGGGAAATATCATCGAGGACCTCGCTTAGTCCGTCATCGCTTCCATAGAGGGCGAAGTCCCCTTTCCTTAGCCTACTCAAAACTTCCCCATAGGTCGTATTGGCTTTGAGGGAAGCCGGGAAGTCCTTCCCGAAGCGGCTGTAGAAAGAGGAGGAGGAAAGCATGGCTTACTCCCCGAACCTCCTGAGGTAATGGCGGATCAAGGTCGTCGACTCGGGGAAGGCGTTCTTCCCATAGGTCCGGTCGATGTCCTTGAGGAGTTCCTTGAGGGCTTCGCGGACATAGTCCTCGAAGCGGCCCTCGAGTTTCCTTAAAACCTTGCGGGCGAACATGAAGTCGAGGGCCTCGGTCTTGGTGCCGCCGCAGGCGCAGTAGACGGGGACGAAGTTCTCGATCTGGTTGTAGATCCGGTTGCCATAGGTGACGTCGAAGGCTTCCTGGACGTTCTTCGAAAGGGCGATGAAGGGTTCCCAGTCCTTCTTGGTCAGACGGTAGTCGTCGTTCTTGCGGGCCTCGCCGAAGAGCTTCATGAGGCCGTCGTAGCTAAGCGACACTTCTTTGACGTCCCCTTCGACCTCGAAGGCTTCGTTTCTTTCGTCGAAGCTTAGGACGATGGCCCGGTCATAGACCTTGTCGGTGATGGTGTAGGTCGAGTCGTCCTTGTTGGCGGTCCCGATGAACCAGGTGGTCCGGGCAATCGAGAGTTTCCCGTCCTCGAGATGGGCCGGGGCCGCGAAGTCATAGGGAAGCTGCATCAAAGGCAGGATCCATTGATCCATCGGATATTCCAAGATCGATAAGAAGTCGGCGAAGTAGTACTCGATACGGCTGATGTTCATTTCGTCGAGGACCATGACGTTGATCTTCTCGGGTTCGTAGGTGGCCTGGTAGAGGCGCTTCAGGAACTCGGTCTCATTGTATGTCCTTGAGAAGTCGTTATAGAAGCCGAGCAAGGAAGTGCGGTCCCTCCAGGTGGCCTGGACGGCACTGAAGAAGGAGGGGCAGCCGATGTATTCGCCGAAGTAACGGGCAAGGGAGGACTTGCCGGTCCCGGAAAGGCCTTCGAGGATGATGAGGCGCGAGGCGCTCAAACCGGCGATGAAGGAGCGGATGGCGCTCGGCTCATAATAGAGCTTTTCCTTCTTGGCCAAATAGTCGCGGAAGCCATCGGCCAGGTCATGGAGGTTGGTATTATCGGCGTAACTGGAAACCTTGAGGAGTTCCTGGTCCAAATCGATCTTCGAGAGACCCGGGAAGACCCGTTCCTTGGTTCCCAAGGGGGCGCCGTTTTCGTCATAGGAGGAATCCTTGGGCAGGCCTTCGGCGGGACCGCTCAAAGCGGCCTTCGAGAAACTTCCGGCCAGATCCCCTTGGTGGGCCAGCATCGCCTCTTCGAGGGCTTCCTTCTTCTTTTCTTCCTCTTCGGCTTCGTTCTTGAGGCCGGCCTCATAGGGCTTGCCGAAGTTCTTGATGTTGACGATCAAAACGATGAGGAAGAAGAGGGCGAGGAGGACGAGGATATAGACGACGAGACCCACGAGGAAGGCCTCGCCGGCAAAAAGCAAAGAATTGGCGAAGTTGGCGGTATTGGGATCGATGTGGGCCAGATAGCCGATTCCGAAGGCCAGCCCGTAGCAGACTACAAAGGTAAGGATATAAAGGGCGAACATCTTCCCCGAGGCCGCCTTATGGCCATAATACTTGGCTAACCTCACTTCGAAGGTCAAAGCGATGAGGCAGAGGAAGGTATAGACCGCGAGCATGGCAAAGGCGATCCAGGTCTGGAGGGAGGTATTGACGATCGGTAGGCCAAAGGCATCGCGGATGGCGGCCAGGGGATTATCGACCACGACCATGGTGGCATTGGGATCGATGCAAATGGCGGCAAATAAAGCAAAGAGGACGTAGAAGAAGCTTAAAGCCATGAAAATGAAGGATTCGCGGCTGAAGCGGACCCTCGGCTTTTGCGGCTTCTTGACGTCGCTTTCTTTGACTTCAAGCGGTTTCTGCGGGGTTATTTCGGGGGCCTTTTCTTCTTTGGCCTCGACCTTTTCGATCGGTTTGGGCTCCTTGACCTCGAAAGCCTTTTCGAGGGTCTTGGGGGTCGCTTCAGTGGCCTTGGCCTTCTTGCTGGCCTTGATCCGCGTTTTCTTTTCCATGTTCTTTCTCCTTGGAATCTAGATCTATCTCATCGCCCTTATCGGGTTCTTCTTTGTCTTCGTAGTAATCAAGGATGTCGTCTTTTCCGACTTCGAGTTCGTGCTTCTTTCCGTTGTAGGTAATGGTTTCGACGTGGGCGGTCTTCAGTTCGACGAAGCTTCCGTCATAGGCGATGAGGTCCTTGACCAGGGTCCGTCTTTCTTCGGTGGCCTTATCGAGTCTATTCCGATAGAACTCGAACATCAGGAAGCAATAGATGATGGAGACGATGGTGACGATGCCGGCCCCGCTTTGGAGGAAAATGACAAAGGCCCCGACCGCCGGGATCCGAAAGCCGTTGTAGTAACCGATGATCGATTCGTAGGAGAGGTAGTCCCCATAGAAACTATTGTCATCGGTCTCGGCCGCTCCGTTACTGTCCCCCCTGGTGATGTAGAAGTCGGTCCCGTCGATATTTTCGATCTCGACGATCCGGTGGACGATGGTCGTCCCGGTGTTGGAGGTGAAGGCCACGACGTCGTAGAGGGAGACGTCATCTTGGGAGGCGTAACGGGTGATCCCGATGACGTCGTAGGTATTGAATTGGTTGTCGAGGTCGTACTGTTCCTGGAGGACGGGATCATAGAGGTAGCCGTTCTCCCGGTTCTTCTCGCTCATGGAGCCGGAGGCGATGACGTAGGCCGTGCTATCGCCGATGAGGATCCGTCCCCCGCTGACCCGTTCATAGACCGAGGCCAGGAAGAGGAAGGCGATGGCCCCTAGGAAGACGTATTGGACGACCTTGAAGGAGATGTCGAGGACCTTGTGTCCCTTGCCCTTTTCCTTGTTCTGCTCCTCTTCGACGAAGAGGTCGATGTCGTAGTAGCCTTTCTTTACTTCATCGATTTCCCGTTTGAAGTAACTCCTGAACAAAAAGGTAAAGACCACCGAGAAACAGAGGAGGGAGACGATGGTGATGATGAGGGAAAGGATTTCAAGATCGGACATATCATTCACGGCAAAGAGGGATCGCTCCCTCTTTTGCCGTTAAGAATAATGCTGGACCCGCGCCTATTTGGCAACGGCAACCGGGGTCAGGGTAACGTTGAGGTGGGCTCCCGAAGCCGTTTTCAGGGATTGGAGAGCCTTAAGGATGGAATCGATGGAGGATTCGTCGCTTCCCGTATAGTCGCCGGGGTTGTTGTTAGAGAAAGCGCTGCCCCAGGCAAAACTATAGGTCGAGGTGACCTTGAGGGAAGTGCCTTCGGCATAGTAAGTGCTCGTGACACGGCCGATGGTTTGGGTTTGGCCAGGGGCAGGGGCCGTGGTCAGAGTCTTGATGTCGGTCGCCTTGATGATGGAATCCTGGGATTCGGAGGAAGTGGTGACCGGGAGGACGACCTGGCTAGACGCAATGGCGGTTTGAAGGGCGGACCCCGCGCTTGCAGAAGCATCATTGTTCACGATGGTGATGTAGGAAGTGACGCCGGCGAAGTATGAAGCGGCCTTGGGGGTGCCACCGCTATTGTCGACGGCCCCGGTGACGGCATAGGTAATGGTGAAGGAAAGGTCTTCCCCGGATCCGGTCTTATCCCAGGTGATGGGGCCGATGCTGTCGTCGCTCTTGGCGTCGAGGTTGATTTTAGCATCGGTGGTAATGATATCTGTGATGCCGAGACGATGGTCCTTGACCTCCCCGACCGTAACCGTGATGGGGGTGGTGGTGGTTCCGGCGGTGATGGCGGTGATGATCCAGGCCGACATGGCGACGCCGCCGAGGGCGACGGCCCCTAGGCCCATGATCATGGCCGAGGTCTTCTTGGCGTTCCTGATTTTCTTCATTGATGGTTCTCCTATTTACTAACCTTAATTAATTAGGCGGCGACGGAGGCGAGCCTGAGGGTGAGGACGAGGACGCCGCTATCGAGGGCAGCGCGCATGGCGTCTAGTTCGGCGTACATGGCGTCTTCCAAAGTGGCATTGATTTCCGTCTTGCCGGCGGTGTTCGCATCCCCGTGGTTATAGAACTTGCTGTTGTAATAGGCGACCGGGCTCATCCCGCCGAAGAAGGAACCCCAGCTGAAGTTCACGGAAAGGCCGGTGGCGCTTCCGATGATGGTCCCGTTGGTGTCGTTCTTGCTGAAGGAGAAGTTATGGGGTGAGGTTAGGCCAGTGGAATTGCTGACCGAGGTGGAGGACTCGGTCAAGCGATCAAAGGCACCGGAGGCAAAAGCAATGTCGGTCGGGGCGGCCACGTATTCCCAAGCGTCGTTAGAATCAGACTCAGCACCAGCTTTCGCGGTCTTGTCTTCGGTTCTGGAATTACCGATCTTGTTGCCTTCGGCCTCGACAAGGTTATCGACGTTATGGCGCTTGTCGGTGGAACTGAGACTGTCTTTTCCGACTGCCGTGTAGTCATATTCGATGCTGAACTGGATTTCGAGGTGTTCGCCTTTCCCGACGAAATCTTTACCGAAAGTGAAGTTTAGGCTGCTGAAGGTGATGGTGAAGTCGCTTTCGTAGGTCCCTCCGTCAGTCACGTCATTGTGGATGACGCCGGATCCGGCCGAGCCGGCTTCGCCGTAGGTTTCCCCGAGGACGATGTCGTTGTTGCTGAGGGTCACGGTGTTGAAGCGGGCACCTTCGTTACGAACGGTGTCGACTTTGACATTGAGACCCTGGTCGTTGCCGAGGTTGGTACCGATGATCCACGTAGCGGCGGCGGTGGTTAAGAGGGCAACGCCGGCGAAGGCCATGACGCTGCCGACGATCCATTTTCTTCTGTTGGCGGTTCTGGTAGTTTTACGCATAAGAGATGTTTTTCCTTTCTTGCCTTTAAAACACGGGCCCTTTTTATACGCCTAAGGCCCTCCTGTCAATTAAGGAAGAAAGGTTCCTTCCCTAAAGGGAAAGAGCGGAAACCCCGAAAGATGAAATTTCCTTAATACCCCCCCGTGAGAATCCAAGGCTCGGGCAAAAACCAAGGGCAATTTGGCGAAAAGTTCGAAAATTCCTTATAAATCGCGTCCCCAGTAGCATTTTTTCATGCTTGGAATATGCAAATTCCGCAAGAAAATACCTGGCCAAGACCCTGGCAATCCAAAAAATTGGCTTCCGGGTTGCTTTAAATATCGGTTTCCCCAGGGGTTCTTTTCTTTACAATTGCCCTAAGGGAGATCCGGAAGGACCCATTTTCCGTTCTTATTCGAGGTCCGACCGAGGATTTTCCCATCTTCCTTCAGACGCTGGATGAGGCGGTCGAGGGTCCGGCTCGAGAGCTTGAGACGAGCGCATAACTCAACCCTTTTGATCGCGGGATCAAGACGGATCAAATCCAAAATTGCCTTGGCGTCGGGATCGATTTCGGGTTCGCTTTTTATTTCGCCAAATCGTTCTCTATTTATTTCGCCACCGACTGAATCGGTCTTGCTTTCATCGTTACTATTCGGAATATGGACCAAATAGGTTCCGTTGATGGTTTCCCTCTTGCGGTCCCTAAGGACCGACTCTCCTAATCCCGCTTCGTGGACGAAGCCTAGATCCTTGAAAACCTTGAACAAGGAAGGATTGAGGGGATGGCTATAGGAAGTCAAGGGAGCCTCATAGACGTGGCTTACGACACTCACTCCCCCATCATTGATTTCGACATAGGGATCGCCCAGTTCGTAGGCATTGTGGACCAAGGCGTTGGTCAGGGCCTCGTTTAGGCCCAAGACCCTTTCGCAGCCGAGGGAATGGATATATTCCTTGGCCTTACCCAAGGCCTTGAAAATCCCTTCTCCCCTGCATTCATGGACCGAGGGTTCCAAGCTTCTAAGATCCCTGATTTGGAAGGAAAGGGGGCTTTGGTCCGATAACAAGGAAGAAAGGACGTTCCATTCCCCCTTAATGTTTTTAAGGGGGATCATATTGGGCAAATCCTCGTAATGGACCCGCCGGCCCCGTTCTTGATGAAGGGCCAGGAGGGTATCAAAACTCGGAGAAGGCATCTTGGAAGGAGCTTCCCGGAGATAGTCATCGAGGCGGTAGGAAGGTCCCGCTTCATGACGCGAGACAAAACGGATCCTCCCCCTTAGGACTTCGATTCCCACTTCCTCGCCCCTCATGACGAGTTTCAAAAAGGGAAACGGCGAAGGATAGACCCCATCCAAGGCAGTATGGAGGGCCTTGATGGCCTCATTGAAGGAACGGACGCCTTTAAGCAAAAGAAAGCCGCCCTCTCCGTTTAGAAGGGGGAGGACATCCTGATCCCTGAGGCTAAGGCCTTCCCTTAAAGCAAGCTCTTCTCCCATCAAGGGAATTATCCGGCTTTTGAATGAGAAGAAAAGGCGGAAGCCCACATCAATTGGCCATCCGCCTCATAAACGATCAAGAACCCATCGACTTGGGTAAGGTTCTTCAAAGGTAGGGCCTCACGAAGGCGAGGGCTTCCTCGAACCAGCCATCGGCGAGGGTTCCTTTGCCTAATCCCACCCCATGAAAGGGCCCGGAGACTTCCTTCTCCTTATAAGGGACCCTGTTTTGCATCAAGGCCTCCACCATCAGGTGTCTTCCATTCGGAGGAACGACGGCGTCTTGGCTATAACCCCAGATATAGGTCGGGGGATAACTCGAAGTGACGTTGTTCTGGACACTGAATCTCTTTCTCTCCTCCAAGTCGTTTCTCTTCTCCCCGAGAAAATAACGCCTGCTCCCCACGTGGGTGGGATTGCTTAAGGTAATGACCGGATAGGCCAAGATGGCGGCCTTAGGGGCCCTGACCCCAAACTCAAAGGCCCTGGAGGCAAAGAGACCCGCGAGATGGCCACCGGCCGAGGAACCGATAAGGAAATAATCCCCGTTCCCTAGTCCCGAGGTTAGCACCAACTTGATGGAAGTGGCGACTTCCTCCAAAGGCCTAGGATAAGCCGCCCCTCCAAGGCAAGAGTATTTGAGGATCAGGCTATTGAAGCCATGCTTCTTTAAAGCCAAGGCGTAATCGATGCCCTCGTTATAAAGGGAAACGAAGGCATAGCCCCCGCCCGGGGTGATGATGGCGGTGGGGGCTTTTCTATCGACGAAGAACATCAAGGCGGCCACTCCCTTACCCAAAGGAACGATCTTAAAGGAATGATCGTCTTTCTCTTTCAAAAGGAAGGAAAGGACTTCCCTCAGGGTCGAAAAGGGGAGGCCGAAGGCCTTGCCGGTCTCATAACCCCTAAGCTTACTTAGATCGAACCTCTCCCCTCCCTCATTCAGGAGCCAAGGTGTCTGTTCCTTCAAATAGGGATCAAAGAAGAGTTCGGAAACTGCATGGACTTTGGAAGGCAACTTTTCTTTCATAAGGCTTATATAAACAAATAAGGGGATGAACCCCTCCATAGTCTACGTCTTTTGAGGATGGGTTGGTGATAGCCCCGTGAATGAAAAACATTCACGCAAGAAAAAATTGGGGCCAAGGCCCCAAGCCTATTCTTTTTCCCCTCCTTCACGGCATAAAGTATTCCCGTACAAGTTCCTTGCCGCCGCGCTTGGCAACCATGCCGTCTGCGATGAGATAGGCCCTGTCGCACAGGGCCTCGGCACAGCGCACATCGTGGGTAATGGTTATCATCGTATTGCCCGACTGCATGTGCAACTTGTTCAATATCCCCACCAAAGCGCAAAGTCCGTCGAAGTCCTGCCCCACCGTCTGTTCGTCCAAAAGGAGAACTTCCGGTTCGCGGGCGGCGACGGCGGCTATCGATACGCGGCGCTTCTGGCCTTCGGAGAGGGACTGCGGGTGACGTTCCATAAGTGCTTTACCCCGAACAGTTCGGCGATCTCCGCTGCGTATTCTTCGCTCTTGGCCCCGAAAGAGATTTCCTGCCGCACCATCGGCATGAAAAGCTGGTAATCAAGGTTAGACCAGCGATTTTCACTGTATCAAACCATTGCTTTCAATATGTGCTTGGAAAACGCCTTAAATGCCCTCAAAATTGGAAAGCGAACGCCTTTAATGTCTTAAGAAAAATCTTCTATTCTTATTTTTATTTGATTATTTCCCAATAGTCGCCTTTGTCAGGCCCTGAATGCTTGACAATCTTTCGCTCCTGTAATTTTTTAGATAATGCCTAATGCTTCCCTCTGTTTTATGCAAAACAATTGCCATGTCTTTTCTCGAAATATTTCCATTATTTTTAATTAGTTGAATTATTTCCTCTTCTATGTTTTCTGGTTGTGTCGTGGTTGTTTTTCTGGTTGTCTTATCAAAACCTTCTCTATTGAATGGCATTACCACATTCTGGCTATCCTATCGATGCATATAAGAACGACGTCCGAGTTTGTTATCTTCCCTCTGAATGGCGTCAAAGGAAGAGCGATATCGCTAATCAAACCTATAGCATCAAAATTCTCTAATTTCTTCTTTTTTCTTTTAAAAATCGCGCAGAAACTCCTCCTTTTTCTAAATTCGAGCAAAAAAAGAGCCCGATTAAGAGCTCTCAAATTGTATTAATACTTAATTAGATAACTTTTATTTGGGCGTATCCTGGTTTCATATGGGTGTGCTTAGAAATCCACTTTTTCATTCTGATGTGAACGAAGAAACCATAGATTCCGATAGTAATAATTTTCAGCAAGGACCAAAGTATGTACTTTCCTAATAGTTGTATACCATTGCCATCGAATTCCATTCTTCTTCCATCAATGACAAGTCTATTTTGAATGTATCTATTCTTCCAAGTAACGAATATTGGTTTCAACAGCGTTAGAGTTAAAAGATTAAGTAATGAACATCCTATCATAACTAAAACATAAACAATTGGATTGGCTTTAAAGATCCCACCAAGATAAGGTTGCTCATCTGCAAGATGAAGATGTGACACTTTCCAATTCATCAGCTTCTTTGGAATAAATAATGCAAATATTCCAATAGTAGGAATGCATAATAATAGCCAACATATCCACTTACCAATTAATTGACTGGCCTTGCCATCAAAGGTTAATCGCTTACCATCGTATAAGGTATGTTTGGAGTTCCATCTGAGCATCCAGCAATAAGCAACCGGGAAGCAAATTCCTATTGTTATGAAAGTGACTAAAAAGCCAAGCAAGAACCAGCCGATTTCTTGAAGTAGCCAACCATCGAATCCGCCTTTTCCACTCCTTTCATTTTCTGATTCATTTGGACACATTTCATATTTTTTCTTAAGTTCTTCGCACTTATCGTAATAAGCATCCGTAGTTTTAATAATCCAATCTCGATCTTTGGCTTTCAATCTGATTTTAAATTCTTTTTTTAGAGACTTACTTGCTTCTTTTCCATCAAGGTAATAAGCAATGCTGCAGGTTCTATTCATTACTATATTAAAGATTGATTTAACGCGAATTTTATTTAATAAACAATATAAAATAATTCCTATAGGAAAAAATATTCCAATTAACATTAAAACGCCTAAAACGTAAACGAGGGCTTCTGATTCACCAATTAGATCGTTAATTATTGCTTGCCCTTTGTCATTTTCAATAAACATTAATGAAAAAGTGAGGATTAAATCCAAGGCAAGGATAGCTAAACAAATTATTATCGCTATTAGTCTTACTCTAAACTTGATTTTTAAAACTCGCTCTAAAGCCTTTTCAAACTTATCACCATATTTACTCATTGCCACACCTCAAATCAAAATAATCAATCTAAAAGTATACCCCCTCCGACAAAAGTCAAGAGTTTCGATAAAATGGGCACTATTGACCATCGCTTCATAGTCCAACTTATACCTAGTCAAAGTCGCATAAGCAATGATCGTAGCCACTGTTCCATCTATCCTTTTTAGCCTTGAATTAAGCTTCGATGGCTGAATTGAATATTCAATTTCCACTAAAACAAAGATTTTTTCAGAAATTGTGATTCCGCGGTGGCTAGATCAATATGACAAATCCTCTTTCTTTTATATCCATATTTATAGTTTGCGAAAATTCGAACCCGAAGTGCTATTGCGGTGTGCGTATTGCGGTGGTTCGAACTTTTTGAGGTATTTTTGACTATTTTCGACGGTCACGATAGGACCCTAAAAATTTCAGGACGCGACATAGTGAGCACGAATTGGTAATTTTTGATAAAAAAATTACCTATAATGCTTGGGCATTATAGGTGTTTTTTAAAGATGGTGCCGCCTGAGGGAATCGAACCCCCAACCTACGGTTTACGATACCGTTGCTCTGCCAGTTGCGCTAAGGCGGCAGCGTCCCTAACGATACACGCATTAGGGACATAAGTCATGCTATTTCGCTTTGGCTGGCGTCTTTTTCTTGATCAGACGGATGATGAAGTTGACGAAGACCACGATCTCATGGACCACGAGGGGGATGACGGCAAAGCCGAAGACATAGGCATAGTCGATCGGTTCGTCGTGGAGGGTGAAGACGCTGAAGACCTGGTTGACACCCGGGATCTCGATGACGGCGAACTGGAGGGCCATCCCGACGAAGAAGGCAATCCAGAGCATCTTGTTCTTGTCCTTGAAGACCCGGAAGAAGGTGTGGCGGGTATCTGTCATCCCGAGCATGTGGAAGAGCTCGGAGAAGGCCAAGACCGTGAAGGCCATCGATTGGGCTTCTTCGAGTTTGATCTCGTCACTGAAGTAGCCTTGGATGGCTTCGAGGGTGAAGCAACCCTCGGTCCAGGGCTTGATGAGGAAGGCCAAGAGGGTGGCGAGGGCAATGGCCATGCCATAGCCGACGATCACGAAGTAGCCGCCGTGGGCAAAGAGCGATTCCTTGGGATCCCGCGGCTGGTCGTGCATGATGTCGTCGGGCTTCTTGTCGGCCCCGAGGGCGACGGCCGGGAGGCTGTCGGTCACGAGGTTGACCCAAAGCAGGTGGATGGCGATGAGCGGCGTCGGGAGGCCGATGAGGATGGCCACGAACATGGCGATCACTTCCCCGATGTTGCTCGAGAGCAGGAAGTAGATCGTCTTCTTGATGTTGGTGTAGATTCCACGGCCCTCTTCGACCGCCTTTTCGATCGAGGTGAAGTTGTCGTCGGTGAGGACCATGTCGGCCGCCCCTTTGGCGACGTCGGTCCCGGTGATGCCCATGGCGATCCCGATGTCGGCGGCCTTGAGGCTCGGGGCGTCGTTGACCCCGTCGCCGGTCATGGCGGCAATATTCCCGTTGGCCTTGATGGCCTTGACGATCTCGACCTTGTTCTCCGGCGAGACCCGGGCGAAGACCCGGACCGTCTTGACCTTTTCCTGGAGTTCTTCCGGACTGCAGGCATCGATCTGGTCGCCGGACATGACCTGGTCGAGGTTATCGCAGATGGTCAGTTCCTTGGCGATGGCGTAGGCCGTGTCCTTGTGGTCACCGGTGATCATGATGGTGGTGATGCCGGCGCCCCTCAAGACATCGACGGCCTTCTTGGCGGCCGGACGCGGGGGGTCGACCATCCCGACCAGACCGACGAAGGTGAGGTTTTCTTCTTCGAGCTGGCCGTCGTCACGATAGGAAAGGGAGAGGACGCGTAAGGCCTTCGAGGCCATCTTGTTGGAAGCGGCCACGATGGCGGCCTTGTCTTCCTCGGTGATGGGAACGGCCTTGCCGTCCTTCAAAATCTTGGTGGTGTGCTTGAGGACGTGGTCCATGGCCCCCTTGGTGTAGACCACGGCCCCTTCGAGGGTCTGGTGCTTGGTCGACATCATCTTCCTAACCGAGTCGAAGGGAAGTTCGTCGATCCGCGGGGTTTCCTTTTCGAGCTGGCTCTTGGGCATCCCGAGGTCATGGGCAAATTGGACGAGGGCCACTTCGGTCGGATCGCCATAGATCCCGTTTTCGACCGAGGCATCGCTGCAAAGGGCCATGCCACGGGCCAATAGGCGGCTGGCTTCGGTCTTGCCGAGGTTCTCCCCGTCTTCGTAGATACCATCCGCATAGTCGGCGACGACGGTCATCTTGTTTTGGGTCAGGGTCCCGGTCTTGTCGCTGCAGATGACGGAGACGGCCCCGAGGGTTTCGACCGAGGCCAGGCGGCGGACGATGGTATTGACCTTGGCCATCTTCTGCATGCCGAGGGCCAAGACGATGGTGACGACGGCCGGTAAGCCTTCCGGAATGGCGGCCACGGCCAGACCGACCGAGGTGAGGAGGGCATCGCCCCAGGTGTCCCCGATGGTGGCGTCGACGGCGGCGTAGATCAACTGGACCGCCAGAATGACGATGACGATCCCAAGGGTCAGATAACCCAAGAACTTCGAAAGGGAGGCGAGTTTCTTCTGAAGGGGAGTCATTTCCTCTTCCCCGCCCTGGAGCATCGAGGCGATGTGGCCGATTTCGGTGTTCATGCCGGTGGCGATGACGACGCCTTCCCCGCGGCCGTAGACGACCGGGGTCGACATGTAGACTTCGTTGACCCTATCGCCGATCCCGACCCCGTCGGTCAAGACGACGGAGGCATCTTTTTCGACCGGGACCGATTCCCCGGTCAAGCTCGATTCGTCTGCCTTGAGGGAGTGGGCGGCGGTAAGACGGAGGTCGGCCGGGACATTGCGACCTTCTTCGAGAATGACGACGTCGCCGGGAACCAGTTCCTCGGCCTTGATGTTCTGGTAGATCTTGCCTTCGCGTCTCACGGTCGCGGTCGGGGCCGACATCCGCTTCAAGGCCTCGAGGGCTTTTTCGGCCTTCATTTCCTGGACCGTCCCGATGATGGCGTTAAGGATGACGACGGCAAAGATGATGAGGACGTCGAGGTATTCGGTGAATTCGGCATTGGCCGGATCCTTGACCGTCTCCACGATGGCGAGGACCAAGGAGATGATGGCGGCCACGAAGAGAACGATGACCATCGGGTCCTTGAACTCGCTCAAAAAAAGCATGATCGGAGACTTCTTCTTTTTCTCCGCGAGTTTGTTGAGGCCGTACTTGGCCCGCCTTTTTTCGACTTCCTCCAAAGAAAGCCCGTTTTTCAAATCAACCGAGAGTTCCTCGGCGGTCTGGCCTACGGTTTTATTTTCGTACATAGGGGTCCTTTCTATCTATCTATACCATCGGTCTTGCTCGACTTAGGGTCCGGCCGTCCCGGCCTTGCGGCGGTATGTCGGGATGGGCCTAGAGAGCTACTCCCCTTTGGCGGGCCATATGTTAACACAAAGAAGGAAGGAGGTTTAGAACCCTTTTAGGCGCATGAGGGTGAAAAAGCAGGAAAGGGCGATACAAACCGGGGATAGGAGTTCTAGGAACATGAAGACATAGAGGGTGGTAAAGGGAAGGCCATCGATGATGAAAGGGACGGCGAGGAAGAAGACGGTGGCTAAGACCGTCAGGACACTCAAAATCGTGAAGACCAGGGCCCAGTTCCTAACCACGTCCCACTTGTAGTAACGGCCATTCACATAGGCCCTCGAACGGATGTAGAGGAAGATGCCGCTGACGGCGGTCAAGACCGTGAAGGCCAGCTGCAGGAAGGTCGCGGCGATGAAGATCGGTTCCATCGTGAAGAGGGAGACGATGAAATTGGCCCCTTGGGCGAGGATCATCAGGAGGGTGTTGATGACCTCGGAAAAGACGAAGTAGAGGAGACCGTTGTAGGCCAAACCATTATCGACGTAGTTGAAGTAGACGAGGTGGTAATAAACCAAAAGATAGAAGAGGATATTGATGAGGGTCATGGGATTGCCGATGAGGGCGATGCCATCGACGACCGCCGAATAGACGGTGGAGGTCAAAAAGAAGACAAGGCCAATAAGGGCAAAGCCGAAGGCCGGGATCTTGTAAGGATGGTATTCGCGGCTGAAGGTCCGGCTGAAGTAATCGAAGAACTTTTTCACCCCGTTATTATCCTCTTATGCCGATAATAAAAAAGATGATAGAGAGTTCCTTCCACGCCCACGAGGATAAAAAGTACCTGATGGCCTGCCAGGCCCTTGGCGCGGATCCAATACATAACGCGGACACCGCGGTCTGGAGAGTTGTCATAGGCAAAGACGGACATGCCATAGCCGTCGGGGTCATGAGGGAAATCACCCCCAGCGAATACCGCATCGTCCAACTAGAGGTCCTAAAGGAAGTCAGATGCCAAAAACTCGGCAAATACGCCCTCCTTTATCTGGAAACCAAGGCCAGGAGCATCGGGGGCAAGATGATGTCGGTGGAGGCTCCGACCGACCTCGTCCCCTATTTTCGGAAACTAGGTTACCGTTATGGGGACGACGGGGAAGTAAGGAAAAACAAGGTCTTGTTGGCCAAGTGGTTATACAAGCGTTATCGGACCTACCGGTAGGTCGTGATCTTGAAACGCTGGAAGGTCAGGTGGGCGCTTTTGGCGATGCCGGCCTTTTCCCTGGCCACTTCGATCTGGCTTTGGACGTCTTCGATTTCCGGGAGGTTGGGTAGCAAAACCCCGCGCCGGGGCCCGTAGGAAACCACGAGGCCATACCTCTTGGGATTGAGGTCGCTCTCGAGGCAGTCCTCGAGTTCCCTGACGGCGTCGACCTTGAAGGTCACGTAATCGAGGTCATCGGCCTTGATGGGCAGGTAACGGGGATCGTCGGTGGCCGCTTCGATGGCGTTGGCGATGATTTCTTCCCCCAAGGACCTCTTGGTTGGTTGGATCGTCCCGATGCAACCATGGGGTTGGTCATGGAGATAGACGGTGACGAAGCAACTCCCCTTGCTTTTCCCCTCAGGAGGGAAGTCGGCGGGCACCCTGATGATCTTCCCTTCGGTGAGATACTTCCTCAAAGCCTCGAGGCAAAGCCGGACATAAGGCGAGGCCTTGGCGTTCTTCCTCGCGGCCTTTTCCTTTTCGTCCTTCAAATAAATGGCCATGAAGTTCCGACTGGGATCCTCTTCCTTGGGATGGAATGCAAAAGAAGCGTAACCGATCCCGAAGGCATTCTCGTAACCATAGAACCGAATGTCGGGTTTCTTTCCATCCAAGGTTCCCATGAGAACGGCGAAGGCCCGGTGTCCGCAGACCTTGGCTTTCCTCACGAAAGCGGGATCCAAGTCCAAAACCCTGGCAAAATCCCCCTGTTTCAAAGAATTTACGAGGATTTGGTCATATTGTTCCCCAGAAGGGTCGCGACCATAGGGACCGTCGTCCTTGAGAACGTGGCTTAGGTCCCCGGAGGCGATGAAGACGGCCTTGCGGCCCAGCCTTTCGACCGCTTCCCTTATGATCATCCCCATGTGGTAATGGTCCATGGAAGAAAGGCCGCTTAGGCCCATCCGCACCACCTTGTAGGAGGTGTAATGCTGGTTGATGAAGTAAAGGGGCACCATGGTCCCGTGGTCGAGGGCCATGTCCTCCCCGCCTTCGCTCCCGGCAGGAAAGCCCCGCAATGAAGCAATCGAAGATATGGCGTCCGAGAGTTCCCGATCATAGAGGAACCGATAATTGATCTCCCGGTGCCCGAAGTCATGCATCGAACCGATCCCCACTTCCCCGTCGCTAAGCTGAATGTAATCGCTATAGCTTTCGGCGTGGGGGGTGGCGATGATGATGGTATCGGGTGCCAAAGAAGCGATCTCCCTTCCGACCGAGCGGAAAGCTTCGAGGACGGAGGGAAGCATCGCTTCCTTCCCCTTCCCGATTTCGGGGATGGCGAGGGGTGGATGCGGCAGTAGATAAGAAGCCAGAATCGACATCGGCCTTAGTATCCGTTCTCAAGGAAGAAACCTCAAGGCTCGAAGGGGTTAGGCCCCGCTATTTTCGTTTGGAATTTGGGGACAAGGCATATACAAAAACCCCGTATGGGTCAGGATCAAAATCGCGATATACCCGCCAAAAGCCCTATGAAGTGGCTTATGATTTCCCCCAAAGGAGACAAACATGATCGAATACCGTTACGACACCCAACTCTTGATCGAAGGGAAGAACCTCAGCGAAGAAGCCATCAGCATCTACTTCGAAAAGAACTTCAAGGGCGACTGCCTTTTGGCGGTCGGCGATGACTCCCTCATCAAGATCCATTACCACACCAACGAGCCTTGGAAGGTCTAGGAGTACTGCGCGAACCTTGGGGAAATCTTTGACATCGTGGTCGAAGACATGGACCGCCAAAGTCGGGGTCTAAAAGGCTAATATCCCCGCATAAGCCCGATATAGCAAAAGAAAGCCGCCCGGGGGCGGCCTTTCATTTTGGTAGGAGAGTTAGGCGACGAGGCTAACCCCGGCCATGGTGCCGGTGTAGCTGAAGGCGATGTCGGCCCATTCGATGTGGAGGTTAGCGGTTCCATCATGGATCCAGGCGCTTTGGTCCTCGGTGGCAATGTCCTTGACGGCAAAGCCGAAGTCGGCTTCCTTGTTGGTCTGGACCTTCATGGTCACCGTGTATTCATTCGCCTCGTCCCCGGCTTCCATCAAATAGGAAGACCAATTGGGATCGGTGAAGTTGCCATGGGCATAGAGGCCCGAGCCTTCCGGGAGGACGAGATCGGTGATGGTGACGTTGATGGTGAGGTTGATGGTGGCAGTCGGCCAAGTGGCCCAAGACCATTCGGTGATGGCGGGATCGTTCTCGGTCGAGACGGTCAGGACCGGGTTGTTGCTGACCATATCGCCGGCGAAGGTCCCTTCGAAGGCGATGGCCTTGTCCCAAACACTCCCTTCTTCAAGCAAGGAAGCGACGAGCTTGTATTGGATGACGTCCCCGACCTTCTTGGTTCCGAAGTTGTAGGAATAGGTATCGGCCTTGCCGTCGACTTTGGTCAGACGTTCGGCGGTCGCCATGTCGGCCACCCATTCCTTGCCCTCACCGAGGGCCCCGACGATGTAGATCTTCATGCCTTCCGGAACGTTGGCGACGACGAACTCACGGGTGTAGTTTTCGATTTCCTCGACCGGGACCGGGGGTTCGCCGGCATCGAGGGTGACGCCGCCAAGGACCGTGCCCACGAAGTTGAGGTCAAGGTCGAGGTGGTCGGCATCGATGGTCACATTGAGGTTCTTACCGCCATTATTGGCATCGCCGATGTAATTGATGCGTTCGGTTCCTAGGACCGTGGCAAACTGGAACTCATAAGTCCCCTGGGCCACGTCTTCGAGGGTATAGGTGAACTTGGTCAGATCGGCGGGATCCTGGTCCATCCGTAAGTCGGCGGCCCAGCCGTTGAAGGACCCACGGACCACGAGGCCGTCATAGTCGGCCCCGGCGGCGAAGTCACTGAGAGTGACGGTGAAGTTGATGGATCCTTTGGCCAAAGCCGGGTCGGATGGCAGGTTGGTGAAGGACCAGCCGGTCACGACGGGATCGGCCTCGCTTTCGATGGTGAAGAAGGGGTTGTTGCCTTCGTCGAGTTCGCCGACATAAGCGCCTTCGAAGCCCCAGACGGAGACGGAATCCATGGTGGTGGCCACGATCTTGTAGGCCACGACCGTTCCCTTGGTTACGGTTCCGAAGTCGAAGGAATAGTGGCCTTCCTCCCCTTCGACAGGAATGAGGAGGTTGCTATCGTCGAGGACGTCGGTCCAGTTGCCGAGGCTCGAGATGATGCGGAGGTCGACATAGTCGGGTTTGGCGAAGGCCTTGCCTTCCCCATCGAGGATCTCGAAGGTCCGGGTGTAGTGTTCAATCTGATCCTTGCCCTCCTCGTCGGGAGTGGTTTCCGAGGTCGTGCCATCGCCTCCTACATCGGGCTCGGTTTCCGAGGTGCTTTCCTCGTCCCCACCCTCACTGGTTGTGCTGGTACTGGTAGTGCCAGGATTACAAGATGCAAGGCCAAGGCCAATCAAAACAGCCAGGCCAAACATCCATTTGGTTTTCAGCATTCGTTTATTCTCCTTTCCGCGTTTCAATTCGTAGGAATCGCCACGCTAAACAAATTGCTGTGCCTAAACGTTATGCATTTTTCCCTTCTCCGACAAGAGTGAAATGAAAGCGGTTACATACTCTTCGGCAAAATTAACAATCTACCGATGGATTGTTCGCGGGCGAATAAAAAATCCGGTGTCTTTTTCGGACACCGGAATCTCGGTTTTGGCTGGTGGCCCTCGCCGGACTCGAACCGGCACGAGCTCATCACTCAGTGGATTTTGAGTCCACCGCGTCTACCATTCCACCAGAGGGCCGCGCGTTTGCGCCCCTGATTATACCTTTCTTTAGGCCAAAAGGAAGATAAGTTTCTTCTCCTGGTCCAAAGGAAGGCCGGCCTCGACCTCGATAAGGGAAGCGTCGGGTACTCCCCCATGGTTAGCGAGAGGGAAGGCTCCTTTCTTCTTGACGATCTTCTTGAAGGGCATTTCCTGACCGTCCATCAAGACCTTCTCGACCTTAAAGCCTTCGCAGAGGTGGAAACGGAAGGTGGCCTGGCGTTCCCTATATTGGTCGTCGCCGTAGTAGCCTTTCCCCTCGGCCTTGGAGACCGTCAGTTCATAGGCACCCTTGACCTTCTTCCCTTTGAAGGTCGTCTCCCGGAAGTAGCCATCTTTATAGGCCTCGCTTACGCGGTCATCTTCATATAAGACAAAGGAATGTTCATGGGCCGCCGGGAAGATATCGACGTAAATCCGGTCCCAAATTTGCGAAACCGCCCGTTCTTCCACTTCGCCTTTGACAATGATGGAACCAGCTTTGACGTAGAAGGGGAAGACCCCGAAGGGACACTTTCCGGTCATCTTCCGACCATGGGCCGGAGCCTTGATGAGGCTGCCATCAAAGAGATCGATCCATTCCCCATGGGGGAGGTAGTACTTGACCAGATCAAGCTTCTCCTCAAGCTTTTGGAAGCGGAGCGATAGACCCGCGCCCCCAGCGGCTTGGAAGTATTTGATGAGGATGGTGTGCTCACTCCCAGCCTTGATGATCGGCCCGGCATCGAGGGAGAAGCCCCTCTCGACCCAGGAATTGAGAACCAACTTGCCGTCGAGATAGACCCTAACCCCGTCGTCGGATCCCACGACCAGACGGTAGTCTTCCTTCCCGCCTTTGATGGTTCCTTTGGCAATTAGGGACCAGTTTTCAGCCGGGAGAAGTTCCGGCATCAGGGACTCGTCGGGCTTGGTCACGAAGTCGAGGGACTTCTGCTTTTTGACCAAGACCGGTTCGCCCTTGCATTTGGTGTTCTTGAAATAGGAAACCTCGAGATCGAGGGAGCCCTTGGGAAGAGGGAGGTTGTCGTCTTCGGGAATCGGAACGCTATAAAGGAGGGAGGGCCCGAGCATGGCCGTCATTCCCTTGCTGAGGTCGTAATCCTTGTCTCCGTAGAAATCGGGGGTGGCGCTGATCGGGGTCCCATCTAGGTAACTGCGGTGGGAAAGAGCGTAATAAAGTGGCAACAGGGAATAACGGAGGCCATATAGGTCCTTGGCGTGCTTCAGAGCCTTCTTCCCATAGAGCCAGGGCTGGCGATAACGCTTCTGCCCCTTGGTGGAATGGAGGCGGAGGATCGGGGACAAAGCCCCGTGTTCGAGCCACCTGGTATAAAGGTCATCGTCCCCATCCCCGAAATGGCCCGAGATGTCGCTACTGATGTAGGTGATTAAATTATTACCGGCCTTCAGCATGTCGACCGTCTCTTGTGACAGGGATTCGGCGGCCATGCTGGTATCGCCGGTCCATTGGATGACGTAACGGTGGGAAGCGCTGTTGGTGATGCCGATGTAGGTCCCGTTGAAGATCTGGTCGACGTTGCCCATCATGAGGGTCCGCTTCGGATAGCCGGACGGAGCTTTGTGGAGGGCATTGTAGGACCGGGCCACGTCGTCATAAAGGTAGTAACCGATGGTCTCGGAGGTCAGGCCCTTGACCGGGCTCTTAAGGCGGGTCCACCAGTTACGGTCATACCACCAATAATCGAGGCCCTTTTCCAAAAGGGTCCTGAGATTCTTCTCGCGGTAAGCCACTTCCAAGGGATCGAAGGCATTCTCAGCCCCCTCGACCGGTTCGGGGTGGTCGTTGAACATGACTTGGAGCTTTTCAGCGTGGATGGACGCAAAAGTGGCTTCGATGTCCGGAAAATCGTTGGTATTGACCGAGTAGCCGGCCCCGTTGTTGTCATTGACCCGCCAATCGGTATCGATGACGAAGTTGTCTAATGGCAAGCCGTACTTATGATAGAGGTCGATCTCTTCCTTGATGGTGGCGTCCGTGTATTCGAAGTATTTGGAGTCCCAAGCCCCGAGGGCGGAAAAAGGAACCATCTCGGTCGGGCCGGTGACGGCGATGTAGCCCTTCCTCAGGGAAGTCGGATCGCCTAGGCAAAGGATGAGATAGAGGTCGGAGTTTTCCTCGTCGAAGGTAAAGCCGTTGTTCTTAACTCCCGAAAGGGGCTTATAGCCATTCTCGTTAAGATAGATCTTCGGGGCATCGAGGAGCGGAAAGAGAATCGGAGTGTCTTTGGGGAAAGGGATCTCACCGGAGTTGGCAATTTCCTTGAAAGAATAAATTTCTTTGCTCCCCTGATAGACCTTGACCCCGTAAAATCCCTCGGCCTTCTTGACGTGGATTCTGATCTCCCCGTCATAGATTTGGAGGGACTCTTCGTCGCTGCTCCCCTCGAAGTCCAAGGGAGAGGCGTCCTTGATCCCCGGGCAAAAAAGGGTGCCCTTATCGGTAAAGGTTCCGGCTTTGGAATACTCGATGCGATAAACGTTTTCGAATGGTTTGGTAACCCTAAGGTTACCGATTCTAATCTTCTTCATCGCCGCAATGTTACCCAAGAATGGAATTAAAACAAGCGGAAAGCGTCAACTGGCGATGCTTCCGTTAGGAACCAATTGGAAGGGTCCTATCATCGAACAAAAGAAAAAACCTGGGGGCGGTTAGGCCCCACAGGTCGTTTTCCTTTGGCGCGCCCGAGGCGATTCGAACGCCTGACCTCAAGCTTCGGAGGCTTGCACTCTATCCAGCTGAGCTACGAGCGCGTATTTGATGGTGCGCTGGATGAGACTTGAACTCACACCGGTTGCCCGACTAGCTCCTGAGACTAGCGCGTATACCAATTCCGCCACCAGCGCACGCCCACGTAATATACGCCTAACGGGCGAAAAAGTCGAATACCCTTTTTAGGACTTCCGGATCTTCTTTCGACACGAAGGGCAAATCGGTATCGATTTTCCCCGCCATCTTGATGTTCCGGGAGACCTTCCAAAGCTCCCCGGTCTTCCTTTCGGCCTCGTCGACGAGGTAGCAACTGTGGTTACGTCCCTCGATGAACATGGTCTCAATTTCAGGATGTTCCTTGCTGGCCTCCTCGACATAACGGCCGCTGGATTCATAGGTGACGGTATCGTCGGCCTTCCCTTGGATATAGAGAAGGGGTTTATGGCTCTTGATGGCGATGTCCAGGGCATTGACGTTGCCATACTCCCCTTCCCTCCTCTTGAGGACGGCCTTGATGAGGAAGGCCATCTTGGCGAGATAGGGGTTATGGGCCATGGCGATGATTTCGAGGAGCGGGGAAACGAAGCCCGCCATCGAGACGGCCCTCTCGACCTTGAAGGCGGGATCCAAGGAAAGCATCGCGGCGTACCCGCCCCAGGAATGGCCGATTCCGAAACGCTTTAGGCCTTGAGCCTTGGGGTCCTTGTCGAGGAAGGCAAAGAAGGCCTTGAGGTCAAGGTAGTAATGGCCGAGGCCGATGATCGAAGAGCCTTCGCTTTGGTTGCTGCCGGTATTGTCGAAGGCATAAACCAAGTAGCCTTCTTCGACGATCTTGGAGATGAGGTGGAGATAGGAAGAACGTCCTCCCCCGAGGCCATGGAAAAAGCAAACGAGGGCCTTGGGGGCCGGAAGCCCCTCTTTGTAATAACGGCTACCGAAAATCTTGCGTCCGTCGGAAACAAAGTCGAACAATTCCTCGCTCAGTCCGAGGTCGGAGGCCGTGTAATAGTCTAAGAGCGGCGACGCGTCTTTGCGCGTGCCATAAACCTCGCCGATGGCCCGGTCGATGAAAAAATAGGTCAGTAGCATGGATGAAGAAAAATCAGGACTTCCGGAACTTGCCTTTGTTGGGTCCTTTGGAAGCGTGGACCAAGACGGCCCGTTCCTGATTGATGGCCATCCCCTTGGTGTATTCCAAGGCTTCCTTCTTGGTGTCGAAAAGCTTGATTGCCTTCACGCCGCCACGGATTTTGACTTGCCACTTTCCGTCTTCGGCGCGTTTGCTGATGAGATAGGTGTTGCCTTTGCCTTCGGTTGCCATACGCTTTCGCTCCTTTATTATATTGTATCGGTTAGAAACAAGTTTGGCGTCAAAATTCACGCAAAAAACGTGCGGGATGGGAAAGGATGGCTCTTACTCAATGACGATTTTCTTCGAAAAAGCCGCAAAACCCATGTGCTTCAAGGTTTTTCCGTCATAACGGTAAGAAGCCTCGTGAGCGACATTGGACTGCAAGCGAATGTCTTCTCCCAAATTGATGAGAAGGGAAAGCGTCCCTCCTTCATAGGTCAATGTCAAAGCCAAGACATCGCCTTTATGGGCCAGGGAATAACCCTTGAAGGTCTTGCCGATCTTCTTTCTAAGATGGATCAATTTCTCGATGGGTTCGTAGATTTCCGGATCGTTCTTATCGAGTTCCAAACATCTTCTGCAATCGGGATCGTCTCCCCCGACCATTCCCCTTTCATCCCCGTAGTAGACATAGGGAATGCCTGGGAATAGAAGCAAGAAGGCATAGGCGCTTAGGAAGCGGGCCTTATCTTCATGGCAGAGGGTCAAGAAACGCGGGGTATCGTGGGACGAGAGAAGGTTCAGCATGTTTAAGGAGGTCCCTTCCTTATAACGGAACCACAGGGAAGTGATCTTCTCTTCTAGTTCCTTGGCCGTCATCTTCTCCTCGGCGAAGGCCTTGATAAGGAGAGAACGGAGGGCATAGTTCATGGTCCCGTCGTTCTCCAAACCCGAGTTCAGGAAGGAAGAAGCCTCATGCCAGTTCTCCCCGATGATGAGGAAGTCGGGGTCGTAGTCTTTGAGGCGGTTATTCAAACGCGTATAGAAGCGATGGGAGATCTCATCGGCGACGTCGACGCGGTAGGCATCGATGCCGTACCGTTTGACGATGTCGAAAGCCACTTCGACGAAGTGGTCGGCACAAGCGGGATTGGACATGTTGAGCTTCGGCATGTACCTAGCCTTCCCGAAATGCTCGAAGTCGCTTTCGAGGAAGCGGACCGGATCATGATGGATGATGTACCAATCGTAATAGGGCGACTCCTTCCCTCTTTTCAGGACGTCCTGGAAATAGGGGTGCCTGAAGGAGGTGTGGTTGTAGACGAGGTCGAGCATGACCAGAATATCCATCTCATGGCACTTCTTGACCAGCTCCACCAAGTCCTCGTCACTTCCTAGACGCGGATCGACATATCCGTAGTCCAAGGTGTCGTAACGGTGGTTGCTGTCGCTTTTCCAAACCGGGGTCAGGTAGATCCCTCCGATCCCGAGGTTCTTGAGATAATCGAGGTGTTCGATGATGCCCCGGAGGTTCCCGCCGGCGAAGGAAACGCGGTCGGGTTTATCGCCCCACCCCATGGTCGGCTTGAGGGTCGGCTCTCCCCCGATGGCGAAGCGGTCGGGGAAGATCTGATAGAAGATCCGTCCCGAGAACTTCTCGTTCTCTTTGACAAGGTCGGCTTTGTTGACATACGGCATCTGGAAATAGCCGTTCCCGCAGGCAAAGTCATCGAAGGATTCGCAGAAGCCCATCTCCCCGTAGCAGTGTCTCTTTCCCGCCTTGTCATAGAGGTAGAACCCATACATCAGACGGGAATCCCGAATAGTCAAAACGGCCTCATAGTAATCAAAGAGATCATCATGGGCCCGTTTATGCATCTCGAAGATATGGGGAATTTGCTTCTTGGCAAACTTCCGCATGACCATGACTTCGATCTTGCTGATGTCGGGATCGTCGCGTTTGGTCCTAAGCCTGATAACCAAGCGATTCAAAGAAGTCGAAAAACAATAGGAGGAATCATTGAGGTGGTATATCGCAGTTTTTTCCATGCCATGAGTTTAGCAAGGACGGAGAAAAAGAAAACGGCCTAACGGCCGAATCTTACGTGTTGGTGGAGCGTAAGAGGATCGAACTCTCGACCTCCTCCATGCCATGGAGGCGCTCTCCCAGCTGAGCTAACGCCCCAACACTTGCGCAAATCGCGCAGTTTGAAGTTTAAGGATGGCAAGGGGCCTTGTCAATAGAAAACAAAAAACGGGAGAAAGGATATTTTTCATAAGGAGTTGGACCAATGAATTTCTTGAAGACTGGTAGTCCGAAATCGCGTAAAGGGAGAGTTGGAGTCCTCGGTAGTAGAGTTCGCCTGAAGTCCCCTTCGGTCTTCTTAATCGTCTGAATCTGTCCTTGATCTAGGGTGACATCAACCCATTAAGACTTTCAGACTAGCCGGGCGTCTCTTTCGGAAAATCCGAAAGATAAGGGAGTTTTGCGATAAAAATACCATTCCTTTGACTTTGGCTATAAAGAAAAAGCCCTACCCTCTAAGGTAGGACCGAATCCTTCTTGGCGCGCCCGAGGCGATTCGAACGCCTGACCCCCTCCTTAGGAGGGAGGTGCTCTATCCAGCTGAGCTACGGGCGCAGCCCCGTGATAATACCACCTTTCGCGATAAATTGGGATGGTTTATCTTTGTCCGAGAACATTCTTTGACGATCGGTATTCCCTATAACAAAGAAAAAAGCCGAACGAGTCGGCTTCATTGGTCAAGTGGTCGGAACAGCGGGACTTGAACCCGCGACCTCCTGGTCCCGAACCAGGCGCACTACCAAGCTGTGCTATGTCCCGCTGCGCTGCAGCGCCTTGGATTATACAACTAAAAGGAGAAGTCAAACAAGGACATCTGATTGCTTTCGCCCAATCCGTCGTTGGCACCCAGCTCATCGAGGACCTTCATGGCCGCCGACCCGACCTGGGCCCGTTCGGCCAAATCCTCTTTGCTGATGAACTCCCCGTTCTTCCTGGCCTCGACGATGGCCTCGGCGGTCTTGACCGGGAACCCGGAGATGGCCTTGAAGGGCGGGATGATGGATCTGCGTTCATGGCAGACCCGCCAATCGGAGGCCAAGGACTCCATGATGTTGATCTTTTCGATCTTGAAACCACGGTCGGCCATCTCGAGGGCGACGGTGTCGGTCTTGAGGACTTCTTCGTCGAGATCGGTCATCTTCTCCATCGACTTGAGGCGGATGATGTCGTCTAACAAAGCTCCGTATCCCCCGGCCATGGCCTCGAGATTGAACTTGTCGGAACGATGGGTAAAGAAGGTGGCGTAGAACTCGAGGGGATAGTAAAGCTTGAACCAGGCCACTCGCATGGCCCCCATGACGTAGGCGGTAGCGTGGGCCCTGGGGAAGAGATACTTGATCTTCTTGCAGGACTCGATGTAGTAGTCGGGAACCCCGGCCTTCCGAAGTTCTTCCTCCCTTTCTGGTGCAAGACCCTTGCCCTTACGGACCTTTTCCATCGTATCGAAGGCCACCGAGGCATCGACCCCCTTGGAGATCAGGAAGTTCATGATGTCGTCGCGGCAGCCGATGACGTTGGTGAGGGTGGCGGTCCCGGCGGCGATGATGTCCTGGGCGTTGCTATGCCAGACGTTGGTCCCGTGGCTGAGACCGGAAATGCAAAGCAACTCGTTGAAGTTCTTGGGTCTTGCTTCCTCCAAGATCCCTTGGACGAAGTTGGTCCCGAATTCCGGTAAGCCGATGGCCCCGGTCTTGAACTTCAGGGGGTTCTTGGCGAGATGGAGCTCGCGCTCGCTATTGAAGAGGGAGATAACCCGCTTATCGTCCATCGGGATGTCGTAGATCGAAACTCCAGTCAAAAGGGACATCATACGCAGGGCCTGGGGATCGACGTGACCTAGTAAGTCCAGCTTCAAAACGGAGTCGTGCATGCTCGCGAATTCGTAATGGGTGGTGAGCCAGTCGGCTTCGAAGTTGTCGGCCGGGTGTTGGTAGGCCGTGAAGTCGAAGATGTCCATGTCGCTGGGGATGACGACGATGCCGCCCGGGTGTTGGCCGGTCGTCCTCTTGACCCCGGTGCAGCGCATGGCCAGCCAGCCCAAATAGACGCGGTTGGCCTCCTCGATGTCCTTCTTGAGGAAGTTGGGGTAATAGAACTTCTTGATGTAGCCGAAGGCGTTTTTCTTTTCGGCGGTCGAGACGGTCCCGGCCCTGATGACGTGAGGATTGATGACGACCTCGTGGCGGGCGTACTTCTCGTTTTCCTCGGGCGTCGAAAGCAGTTGCCTGGCAAAGGCGTGGGCCGAGGCCTGGTAGTCGGGCGGGAAGTTGAGATCGATGTCGGGGACCTTTTCGGCGTGGAAGCCAAGGAAGGTTTCAAAAGGAATGCTCTGGCCGTTCTTTTTGAGTTTTTCCCCGCAGACCGGGCATGTTTTATCCGGTAAGTCAAAACCGGAACGGACCAGAGGGTCGGCCCATTCGAAGTGGTAGCACTTGGGGCAGACGTAATGGGGCGGGAGGGGATTGACCTCGGTGACCCCGGCCATGGTGGCGGTAAAGGAGGAACCGACCGAACCCCGGGACCCGAAGATGTAACCGTCCTCCATGACCTTCTTGCAGATGAGGTGGGCGATGTAATAGGTGACGGAGTAACCGTTGGAGATGATCCCGTTCAATTCCTTTTCCAAACGATCGATAATCAAGGGATCGGGATTGGGTCCGTAGGTCTTGTGGAGGTTTTCATAGCAGAGGGCCCTGAGCTTCTCGGCCGAACCCGGAAGGTTGCTATCGGGGGTATAGAGCTTGGTCTTGAGGATCTGGATCGGCTCGCAGAGGTCGGCGATCTTGAGGGAGTTATTGACCACCACTTCCCTGGCTTCCTCCTCGGGGAGCCATTCCCTGAAGCAATCGAGCATTTCCTTGGTGGTCCGTAGATGCTGGTCGGGGTTGGGGAAATAAGGTAGACGGGCCCTGAAACGTGGGAAGAGGGGGTGGGGCGTGGAACCCAAGCCTAAACTCGAAATATAGACGTCTCTGGTCACCTTGTCGGAGGGGTTGACGTAGTGGGCGTCGCCGGTGGCAACGATGAGCTTTCCCTGCTTCCTCGCTTCCTTGTATATGGATTCCACCGTTTCATCGAGGCGGGCCTTGCTCATGTCCCCGATCTCGACGAGGTAGCGGTAGTTCTCCTTGGG
The DNA here is from genome assembly GCA_944363565.1 of uncultured Bacilli bacterium. Classification (GTDB taxonomy): domain Bacteria; phylum Bacillota_I; class Bacilli_A; order RFN20; family CAG-826; genus UBA4951. The sequence goes on along the minus strand of CALVUI010000001.1, from coordinate 31,814 downwards.
CTGGATTTCGATGTAGTCGTAGAAGGAAATGGCCTTGGCCAGATCCTCGGCCGTCTTCTCGCTTGCACTGACGAAAACGTCGCCGTTGAAGCAGGCCGAACCCAAAAGGAGGTTTTCCCTCTCCCTTTCGAGTTCAAACCGTGGGATCTTCGGCATCGAAACCGCCCCGGTAGCCAAATAGGTAGTCGAGGAGTCGGAAACCAAACGGTAGAGGGCCTTGAGTCCTTCTTGGTTCTTGGCCAAGGCCACGACGTGGTAGGTCTTGAGGTGCTTGTAGATTCCCCTTTCCTCGACCGGGAGATTGGCCAGATCGCGGAGGGTCAGCTTCTTCCCGCCTTCCTGGAGACGGGCGATGATCGAGAACCAGACCTCGTTGAGGGCCCCGGCGTCGAAGTCGGCCCGGTGGGCTTCTTCGTCGTTGTAGACGCTTAAGCCCAGGGCTCTCGACAAGGCTCCGAGGTTATGACGTCCGGCATCGGGGAAAAGGTAATAGGAAATGGCCAAGGTATCGACGACCGGATTGTCGATGGGGGCATAGCCGTGGCGCCTTCTCATCTCGTTGAGGAAGCCGACGTCGAAGGGAGCGTTGTGGGAGACCAAGGTCGTCCCTTCCATGAACTTCTCGATCCTCTTGATGGCTTCTTCTTCCGAGATGCCATGGGCCTTGATCATTTCGTTGGTAATCCCGGTTTTGGCGGCGATTTTAGGAGGAATCTCGACCCCGGCATTGACGAAGAACTGGGCCGAATCGACTTCCTGCCCGTTGACGATGAGCTTGGCCCCGAACTCGGTGACCCGGTCGTTTCTTTGGGAGAGGCCGGTGGTTTCGAAGTCGAAGACGCAGTAGCGCCCCTTCTCCAACAAAACGTCATTGGGTCTCATGGCGTAGACCGGCCAATCGAACATGTAGAATTCGCAGCCGTAGATGATCTTGAGGTTATGGACCTTTCCCGCCCTTTCGGCGGCCGGGAAGGACTGGAGGCAGCCGTGGTCGGTGACGGCAAGGGCGCTCATCCCCATGGCTTCGGCGGCCTTGCAGTAGTCCTCAATGTCCCCGGTTCCGTCCATGGCCGACATCTTGGTATGGAGATGGAGCTCGACCCGTTTGACCGGTTCCTCGTCGGTCCGCATTGCTAGATCAGGTGCCGGTTCAATCTTTTGGCAAACCAAAATCTTTTCGCTCGTGAAGCGATCAAAATCCAGATACCCGGAAACGCGGTAGCGCCGGCAGCCGGCAAGGTCCTTGATTTCCCCGAAAGAGGCGATGGTGTCGGCGTCGACACCATTGCGGCCCTCGACCATCCGCACGTGGATGCCGGAGGTATCATCGGCCAAGGATAGCATGTTGGTCATCTTCCCGAACTTGTTAGTCCTGAGGTTAGTCTCGTAGACGAAGCCGTCGACCGTGAAGTTGCCTTCCGAATAGGCATTCAATTCCTTGATGGTGTGGACGTAGGTGAAGTCGTCGCTTCTATTATGACGGATCTGCCTCCTCCTATTTTCCTCGACCGAACGGAGGTAGCTTTGCTCGGCCTCGGCCAGGGCTTCTTTCCTTTCCTCGGAAATTTCTTCCGAGATGGCAATGGGGGTTTCTTCAACCTTGACCGGTTCGACCGGTTTTGGCTTTTCTGCCACCGGCATTTCTTCTTCTAGAGAGGGAGCTGGTGCGTTTTCGTCCACTTGCTCGACCGTTTTGCCATAGGAAAGAAAATCCAAAAGGGAATTGAAATCTGCGAGGATTTTGTTCCAGATCCTGTCGCTTACCGGGAAGGCCAGCTTATCCTTTCCAAGGGCCACGAGGGCCCTAGGAGGAAGGAGATGGAAGACGTCGAGGCAGAAGTCGCGGAACAAAGAATCGACGTCCTCGAGGCTTGGCTCCTCTTCATAGACGAAGTTCAATTGGCAGCAATAGCCAACCCGGGTCATGGCCTCTTCGAAGGGCTTGAGTTCTTCGTAATTCCAGAAGAGATGCTTCTTGATGTCCATCTCCGCCACCGGCTCGCCAAGATAGTTCTTGCCGGCCGTGACCTTGACGAAATCCATGTCGTAGGTTTCCGGTTCCCCGATTCCGATCGAGGAAAGGAAGGTCCGCATCTTCTCGCGCATCAGATGACCCTCACAATGTCTTGAATCATGATGAAGATGGCAAGGATGAGAAGGAGGCCGAGGCCGACGTAGCTGACGATGGATTTGGTTTTGGCGCTGATCTTCCGCTTGAAGATGGCCTCATAACCGGTGGTCAAAAGTTGCCAACCATCGAGTCCCGGGAAGGGGAAGAGGTTGATGATGGCAAGGTTGAGGGAAACAAGGGCTCCGAGGTAGAAGAAGCTATAGGCCCAGCCACTGGCTCTCGCCAAGGTCCCCATGGTGGCCCCGATTCCGATCGGGCCGCTGAGAGAGCCGACGTTCCCGGTAAAGAGGGCATAGAGGCCGGCCCCCATGTTGATCCAAAGGCTCTTCCAGAGTTCGGTCCCGTTTTCCATCCTTTCGGCGAAGGAATACCAGACCTCGGCCGGTTTGAGAACCAAGTCCCCGGTTTCCAAAACGAAGTTCTCGCCGCTGGGAATGACTTTCAAGGCCACTTCGTGTCGTTTATAGGTCGAAACATCGAGAAGGAAGGCTTCTTGCCCTTCCTCGTCCAAATAAGATTTCCGGGAGAGGGTGGAAACGTGAAGTTTCACTTCTTCCCCGTTTTCGAGCTTATGGGCCCCGGCCGTGAGGTCGGGATAGGCTTCGACCCCGATCTTCGAAAGGGTCTCGTCATCGAGGCTCAGGAGGTCGACGAGGTCGCCGCGGTTCCCACGGCTGTATTCGTTTTCCCTCGAACGGGCCTCATCCAAGGTGATGGCCGGATAGAAGGCCAAGGAATCAACTAGATAGGATTCGGAAGTGACGGTGGTAGGGCTAAAGAGGGCCACGTACTGGTCTTGCCCGATGGTGACATTGGTATCGAAGAGATAGCCGCCGACCTGTGGCAGGTCGGGACGGGCCGGCTGGCTCAAGACGATGCCGGAATAAAAGGGGAATTCGCTCGTTGAGTCGAAGACGGCATTGGCCTCGTCTTCCAAGGACAAGACCCCGACCGGGGTGGCGTAAGGAAGAGGACCGTCCTCCCCGGCTTCGTAGACCCGGGAAAGGTAGCCGTTGCTATAGGTAAGGTCGGAGGAAAAATCAGGGGCCCGGATGATGCTATAGTCCGGGAAGCAGAGGGCGTAGGCGTAGCAAAAGACGAAGGTCAAAAGGAAGTTGACGAAGACCCCGGCCAAAAGGATGGCGCTTTTCTTGAGCTTACCGACCCCTTCGAGGCTTCTTTCCTTCGGGATCTTCAGTTCCTCGTCTTCCTCGAGGTCCCCTTCTTCCCCGTACATCGAGACATAGCCGCCAAGCGGCAAGGCCCGGACCGTGAAGGCCGTTTCCCCCTTCTTTCGCTTGAGGGAAAAGAGCTTCGGCCCGAAGCCGAGACTAAACTCGGCGCAGTAGACGTGGCACATCTTGGCCACGGCGAAGTGTCCGGCTTCGTGGAACCCGATGAGGACCAGAAGGAGGACGATGAGCATGACGATGGTAATGACGGTATCCCACATGGTTGCTATTGCCTCTACTTAGAAGAAACGAAGCGCCTTAAGACGGTCTTCCCGGCCCTATGGTTGGCTTTCGCTAGGAAATGATAAGAGGGATTGCCCTTCCGATAAAGGGAAATCACGGCCTCCGTCCCCTTCTCGATACAGGGGAAGGCAATCTTTCCTGCCAGGAAGAGATTGACCCCCATTTCGTTGGCTCCGTTCATGAGGGCCCCGGCCGTTCCCCCGAGTTCATAGACTTTTTTGCCGAGGGCGAGCATCGGGAAGCGTTTTTCATCGGCTTCGTAGAAGTGGCAGCCTTCTAGTTCATCAAGACTGTCGACCCTTTTGGTCCCCTCGATCTTCTTTCCAAGGGAAAGGGCATAGGCGATGGGCCCGTGCATGTCGGGCTTCCCATAGTCAAGAATATAGGAACCGTCCTTCAGCTTGAGGCCCGAATGGACCAAGGACTCGGGATGGATGAGGACATGGATCTTCTCGGGTGGAAGATGGAAGAGATAGCAGGCTTCGATGATCTCGAAGGCTTTGTTGGTGAGGGTGGCGGAATCGATGGTGATCTTCTTCCCCATCTTCCAGGTCGGATGGGCCAAGGCCATCTCGACCGTGACACCATCAAGCTCCTCACGGGAAAGGCTCCTGAAGGGTCCCCCGGAAGCGGTGAGGATGACTTCCTCGACTTCTTCCGGTTTGACCAAGGAGAGGCACTTGGCGATGGCGGCGTGTTCGCTATCGATGGGGTAAATGCGGCCTCCGTATTTCTCCAAATAGGAATCGACGAGACGGCCACCCACGACCAGGGATTCCTTGTTGGCCAAGAGGAGGACCTTGCCTCTTCTAAGGACCCCGAGGGTCGGCTTTAGGCCGGCAAAGCCGACGATGGCGTTGACGGCCGTATCGTAATCGGCTTTCTTACTCAAGGCATAGGCTCCGTTTTCCCCATGGAAAAAACGGATCTTCGGAAACTTCTTTTTAAGAGAAGCCGCTGCTTTCGTATCGAGGAGGGAAATATGGGTGACACTAGGAAATTCACGCAAAAGTGGGTCGATCATCTCATTTCGATGGCCAAAAGCCAAAGCGGTCAATTCATATTCCTTGGAATCACGGATGGGGTCTAGGCACTGGGTTCCGATCGACCCGCTGGCCCCTAAAAGCAAGAGTTTCTTCATGCCATCAGGAAGACGTTCCAGTTGCCGGAAATGAGGACTAGGAAGATGGCGGTCCCGATGAAGGCGAAGATCACCGAATCGGCCCGGTCGAGGACCCCGCCGTGGGCTCTGAAGATGACCCCGTAATCCTTGACATTGAAGTAACGTTTGATGAGGGAGAAGCTCAGGTCACCGAGGTCCGAGAAGGCCGGGATCATGAAGGCCAATAGCAAAATCCAATACCAATGCTCGATATCAAGGGTCGGAAGCATCGGATAGCCGGTGCCAGCGAGGGCCAAACCAAAGGCCGCCATCAGGACGAAAGAGACGACCCAACCGCCGACCAAACCTTCGACGCTCTTGCGGGGCGAGACCCGTTTGTTGAGGGGGTGGCGCCCGAAAGCCGAACCGACGAAGTAGGCGAAGGTATCGTTGAGGACCACACCAGCGGCCACGAAGAAGAAGAGTTCCGAGGAGACCCCATAGGCAAAGCCGGGATTGCTCCCAAGATCCTTCCCGACGGTAGCAAGGATCAGGGTTTGGCCCGAGAAGGCCTCATCGAAGGTAAAGAGGTAGAAGGGGTAATAACGAATGAACAAAACGGCTTGGAAACCGATCCCGAGCATCAGGATCATGACCACCATGTAGGTCAGGTCACCGAGGGAGAAATCCTTGTCCAAGATGGCCCCGAGGAAGAAGAGGCCGACCATCGCACAGACGGCGAAAAGAGAAATGTTGAGGGTCGAAAAATACCTCTCCAAGGAAAACTCAAAGCCTTGCCCCGGAGGCAAGAGAATGGCTTCCTGGACGTTGGACTTGATCAAAAACCAACCATAGACCAAGAGGGTGAAGAGGAAGGTCAGAATGTAAACCCAGGGGTGGAACTTCTTGCCCGGGGCCCGCACCACTTCGTGGACGGCGATCAGCAAGAAGACGGTGATGACCGCCAGCATCAAATAACTGCCGAAGACGATGGTCGGGACCAAGAGGGCGATCAAGACGGCGGCCACGATGGCCCTCGATTTCAGGGAGACCTTGGCTTTTTCGTCCATCTTCCGGGGTTCGAGTTTATTCATTTTCCAAACCTCCGAACCGGCGGCCCCGCTTCTGGAATTCCTTCAAGCATTCGATGAACTGGGGCCTTCTGAAATCCGGCCATTTGACCTCGACGAAGACCAGCTCGGCATAGGCCAAGCGGTAGAGCATGAAGTTGCTAAGGCGCACTTCCCCCGAGGTCCTGATCATCAAATCAACATCGGGCAGCGCTGGGTTCCAAAGGTAGTTCTTGAAGGTCTCGTCGGTGAGGTCATCAATGGCGACCTTCCCCTCTTCCACGTCTCTAACAAAGGCCTTGGCGGCCCTCACGATCTCGTCCCTGCCCCCGTAATTGAGGCAGATGTTCATGGTGTGGGTCGAATTGTCCTTCGTCGAATCCATGGCTTCGAAGCAGGTTTTGCGGGTTTTTTCCCGGATTCTGCCTAGGTCACCGGAGATGACGATGCGACCGCCTTTGCTTTTGATGTAGGGAAGATCGCGTTCGAAGAACTCCTCGAGGTAATCCATCAGATGATCGATTTCCTCTTGGGGCCGATCCCAATTCTCGGTCGAGAAGGCGTAGTAGGAAGAATAAGAGATGCCGTATTCCAGACAGGTATCGAAAATCTCCCGTAGCCGTAGGCAGGCTTCCTTGTGCCCGAAATGACGGGCTAAGCCCCGGGCTTTGGCCCAGCGGCCGTTGCCGTCCATGATGAAAGCCACGTGGGCGGGTATTTTGCGAAGCTGGAATTCGGCCATCTTAAATGGTCATGATTTCCTTGGTCTTTTCGGCCAAAATGCCATCGATCTTGGTCAGGAAGTTAGAGGTCGACTTTTCCAAATCGGCCTTGACCCGGTCGCGGTAGTCATCGCTCATGGTGTCATCTTCCTTGAGGAGATCCATGTAGTCCCGGCGGATGTTCCTGATCGAAACCTTCGCATCCTCAGCCAGCGATTTCGCTTCTTTGGCGATGGATTTGCGGAGATCTTCGGTCAGCGGCGGAACGATGAGACGGATGCAGTCGGCTTCGATCTGGGGGTTGATCCCTAGATTGGCCGAGGCAATCGCCGCCCCGATGGTCTTGACGTCCTCCCGGCTATAGGGCTTGACCAAAAGCTGGCGGGGTTCGGGCATCGAGACGCTGCTGAGGCTCAATATGTCCATCTTGTCCCCGTAATAATCGCAGAGGATGCCGTTAAGCATCGCCGGGTTGGCGCGCCCGCTCCTCAGGCGTCCCAGATGTTCTTTGAAGGCCCCGATGGATTTCTCCATCTTCCCTTCGGCTTCATTCAAAATCGGATCCATGGTCCTTACTCCTTTCCGATGGTCGTGCCACCGATTTCTCCCCTAATGGCCTTGGAGATGCAGGAAGCATCCTCCATGCCGAATACCCGAATGACGATGTCGCTGGTTTCTAGCATCGCGACCGCCGTCAGATCCATGACCTCCAGCTTCCTTTCCAGGACCTCGCGGTAGGAAAGGTGGGTCAATAAGACGGCGTCGTCATAACGGTTCGGATCTTTGTCGTAAACCCCGTCGATCCCGTTTTTGGCCATCAGGATCGAATCGGCCCCGATTTCGAGGGCCCTGAGGCTGGCCGTCGTATCGGTCGTGAAATAGGGATTCCCGGTCCCGCCGGCGAAGATGACGACGTGGCCGCTCTCTAGATGGGAGATGGCCTTGCGTCTGATATAGGGTTCGCAGACCTGGGGGACGTTGATGGAACTCATGACCCGGGTCGGTAGGCCCTTCTTCTCAAAGGCATTCTGGAGAGCCAAGGCATTGATGATGGTCCCGAGCATCCCCATGTAGTCGCCGGTCGAGCGGTCGATGCCGATCTTGTCGGCCAAGCGGCCGCGCCAAATGTTGCCGGCCCCGACCACGACCGCCACTTGGACGCCCATGTCGGCCACCTGCTTGATGGCAGTGGCCGTTTCCTCGATCTTCCTTTGGTCGAGGATGGTCTTGTCACGGCTATCGGCCAGGGCTTCCCCCGAGACCTTGACCACGACTCTTTTGTACAGCGGTTCCATGTTCCCCATATTCTAGCTACTAAGCGATAACGTTTTAACTATTTTCGGCGGTCCCCGACAACTTTAGGACGAACGGGAGGCCGATAAATAGATAAAGAAGGAAGGTGAGGCTGAAGCCCGCCATCGTGTCGGTCAGGTAATGGGCCCCGATAAGGATGCGCCCATAGGCGACGAAGAAGCCGAAGAGGGCCCCGACGATGGCGGCGACGAAGACGTACTTCCGGCTCTTGGGTTTGAGGGAAAGAAGGATGGTCGAAGTGGAAAGCAAAAGCAAGGAGTGGGAAGTGTGGCCGCTGGGGAAGGATTTGAAGTAGTCAGAGAACTCCGCGGGATCGAATAAAGTCATGGGATCAATCAAGGCCTTGATGTCCTTTCCGGCCCCCGGCATAAACCAGGGAAGGAAGGGATCGAGGTCCTTTACTTCGAAAAGAAGATAGGGACGGGGCCGCGACCAAAGGGGTTTGACGATCTCCCCGATCCCGTATTCCAGGATCGCGATGGCCGCGATCACGATCGCCGCCTTCAGTAGAAGCGACGAGGAAATGTTACGGACGAACCAGTAGGCTCCGGCCACGGTGAGAAGGGTCACTAGGAGTCCCACTACCAAGGTGGCGGCCAAAGGGTAACCAGAACGATACTCGACGGCCTTGAAGACCATGAAATATAGCCCGGCTCCGATGAGGACGACCCCGATCAACCATTTGAGGATCGTGAGCCAGAGCTTATGACGGGAATCGATAACGATGGCGATGACCCCTAAGACCATCATCGTAAGAAAGAGGGGGATAGGGCCATAACCGGCCACTAAGCGAGCCACGATCGAAGTCGGATCGTAGGCATCGAGGGCCACGGTCCGGTCATTGAAGTGGCCGTAGACGAAAAGAACGGTGGCAACGAGATAGACAAGGAAAAGAACGAGCAGCAAGGGCCAATTGGTTTTGAGGAAATTGACGATCTTGGCGCGCATGGGCTAATTGTAAACAAAATGCTGTCATGAAAAAAGGGAGGGGTTCTACCCCTCCCCTTAATGGCGATTTATTCGCAGCAGGCCGGTTTTTCGACGCCTTCACCGACTTGGTAACGAACGAAGCGGACGACGTCGAGGCCTTCCTTCTTGAGGAGGTCTCCGACGACCACGGATTCATCCATGACGTACTTCTGGAGATAGAGGCAGTTCTGGGAGAGGACCTTGTCGACCTTCCGCTCGACGATCTGGGCCTTGACGGCATCCGGCTTGTTGGCCAGTTTCGGATCGTTCTTGACTTCTTCGGAAGCGACCGAGGTTTCCCGTTCGCGGACGCTATTCGGGATGTCCTCGAGCTTGCAGTAGCTCGGGCTATTGGCGGCGATGCTCATGCAAAGGGGCTTCGCCAGTTCGGTCGGCTTGCTGAGGAGGGCAAGAACCGAGATCTTCCCACCCATATGGATGTAGGACCCAAAGGCCTGGCCTTCGCCAAGCTTCAGAATCTCGAAGCGGCGGAGCTCCATCTTCTCGCCCATGGCGATGGTGGCATCGGCAAAGAAGGGGGCGGTCAATTCGCGGGCTTCTTCGAGGGTGGCCGGCTTCTTCTCGAGGATGGTATCGGTCACCTTGGAGACGAGTTCGTGGAACTTGTCGCTGGCCGAGACGAAGTCGGTCTCGCAGTTGACCTCGAGGATGACGGCCGAGCCGCACTTCTCGCAGATCTTGACGTTGGTGAGGCCTTCGGCGGCAACGCGGCCGGCCTTGCTGGCGGCCTTGACGATGCCCTTCTGCCTCAGGATGTCGATGGCCTTCTCGATGTCGTTTTCGGCGTCGAGGAGGGCCCGTTTGCAGTCCATCATCCCCGCCCCGGTCCGATCACGGAGGGTCTTGAGGAGTTCGATGAAATTCTTGTCGGCCATTACTTGGTTTCTCCTTCCGGCTTGGCTTCGGCCTTGGCGGCTTCGGCAGCCTTGGCCCGTTCGGCCTTGAGGGCGGCATAGCGGGCCTGCCTCTCGGCCTGGAGCTTGGCATAACGTTCTTCGCGTTCCTTGCGCTGGGCCCTGATGGCGGCCTTGCGCTGTTCGTTGGCGATGTCGGCGGCCCTGATGGCGTCCTTCATGGTCGCTTCTTCGGCTTCGTCCTTGGTGTAGGCGATTTCGGTGAGACCGCCCTTGGCTTCGACGACGGCGTCGGCGAGGACACCGACGAGGAGCTTGATCGAGGACTGGGCGTCGTTGTTGGTGGCAATCGGGAAGTCGATGACATCCGGATCATCCGAGGTGTCGCAGAGACCGAAGACCGGGATGTTGAGCTTCCGGGCTTCGCTCACGGCATTGTGCTCGAGGGCCGGGTCGCAGACGACGACGGCCTGGGGAAGACGGCGCATCTCCTTGATGCCTTCGAGGTTCTTCTGGAGTTTGGCCAATTCCTTCTTGAGGATGGCGGCTTCCTTCTTCGGAATCCGATCGAAGGTCCCGTCGGCTTCCTGGGCTTCGAGGTCACGGAGCTTCTTCACGCGGCCGAGGATGGTGCGGAAGTTGGTGAGGGTGCCGCCGAGCCAGCGGTTGGTGATGTAGAAGGAGCCGCTGCGGGCCGCTTCGTCGGCCACGATCTGACGGGCCGAGGGTTTGATCCCGACGAAGAGGACCTTGCCGCCGCCTTCGACGATGGCCTTGAGGGCTTTGTAGGAAGCGGTCGTCCTTTCCACGGTCTTGATGAGATCGATGATGTAGATGCCGTTGCGGGCGCCGTAGATGAACTTGCTCATCTTCGGGTTCCAGCGGCGGGTCTGGTGGCCGAACTGGACGCCGGCTTCCAGAAGCTTACGGACGGTGATGATGGGGGCATCGGGATCGTGCATGATCTCGGCCATGGTGGTTTCTTCCGCGGGTTTCTCTTCCGCAGGGGCCGCCGCTTCGGCGGCAACCGTTACTTTCTCTTCGTCACTCATTTGGTGACCTCCATTTGTTTGAGCCTCCCCCACTTCGAACAGCCGACCACTCCGCCGCTTTTTAAGCTGCTTCGCCCGGCGGAGAACACGGCGCTGAATCCATGGGGTGCGTATTAGCCTTTTGAAAAGGCCGGGATGGAGGATACCACAATGCTCTTCCTTTAGGAAGGAAAATCGCTATTTGGGTTCTTCTTTCTTCTTAGCTCTTGGGAAATGGGCCAAATACTGCTCCCTCATCGCCTTGTTCGAGAGGTGGGTATAGACCTGGGTCGTATTGAGGGATTCATGGCCCAGAAGTTCTTGGATGAGACGGAGGTCGGCCCCCTGCTCGAAGAGATGGGTGGCAAAGCTATGGCGGATCTCGTGGGGATGGAGTCCGAGCCGCAGGGCGTACTTCTCATCGATGTGTTTCAAAATGTATTGAAGCCCTCGAACGGTCAGCGGTTCCCCCTTGGAATTGAGAAAGAGGATTTCCGTCTTTTTCTCAGACCTAGAAAGCAATTTCGGCCGCAAAAAGCCAAGATATGCTTCGATAGCGGCCTTCGCATGCTGGCTCAATGGAACGATCCTTTCCTTGTTCCCCTTCCCGATCAAACGCATGGTCATGGTCGAGAAATTGGGACTCCTGAGGGTCAGGGCTACCAGCTCGCTGGCCCTGATGCCAGAGCAATAAAGGACCTCCAAAATGGCGACGTCCCTAAGGGCCAAGGGCTCACCGCCCCTTTCGACCGCGCTGAACAATTCATCAACCTGCTTGGGGGTCAAGACATCAGGCAAGGTGCTCCCGGAAGGTGGAGCCTTGACTAGGTCTAAGGGGTCTTCCATCACTACCCCTTGTTTCTTGAGATAACCATAGAAATCACGGAGGGCCGAGATATGGCGGGAAAGCGATCTCTTGCTGAGGCCCTTGGTCAAAAGGGCGGAAAGATGTTCCCTGATCTCCTGGCGGTCGGCCTTCAGATAGTCCTTCCCCTGTCGGCTCTCGTAACGCAAAAAGGCCACGATGTCGCGGCCGTAGTTTTCAACGGTGGCTTGGGAATAACGCCTTTCGAAGGTCAGATAATCGAGGAAGCCTTGGAAATGGGGATCAGGATAGCTGTTCATGGTACTTCCTGATTTCCATTAGGCTATGTTCGGCTACTTCCTTCCGCTTGTCCTTGGTAGTTCCCGGTAGAAGGGCCCAGTTGGCGTTCATCGGCTCAAGGCGCGGCCCCGGGAAGCAAGTGACATAACGCAGCAACGCCCCGAGCATCGTGTCGGTGGGGAAAGGGACGAAGTCCAGGCCCCTCAGGCGCCGGTCGAGGTAAATCGCGGAGGCCAGACCCGATGCTGCCGATTCGACATAGCCCTCGACCCCGCTCATCTGGCCGGCCACGAAGACGTTATCCTTGTTCTTGAAGGAAAAGTCCTGATTGAGGACCCGGGGGGAATCGAGGAAGAAGTTCCGGTGCATCAAGCCGTAACGGACGAACTCGGCCTTGCCCAGTCCCGGGATCATCGAAAAGACCCGCTTCTGTTCCCCGTAGGTCAGGTTGGTCTGGAAGCCGACGATGTTGTAGCACTCCCCCAATAAGTCATCCTGTCTAAGTTGGACGACGGCGTAGGGCCGCCTGATCCCTTCTTGCTCGAGGCCCATCGGCTTCAAAGGCCCGTGCCTCAAGGTATCTTTGCCCCTGGAAGCCAGGACTTCGATCGGAAGACAACCTTCGAAATAAGACGACTCCTCGTGGAGCAGGGCCTTCTTGGCATTCACCAGTTCATCGACGAAGTTCAGGTAGTCCTGCTTGTTGTGGAAGGGACAGTTGATATAGCTTTCGTCCCCTTGCCCATAACGGGACTTGAAATAGGCGACCGAGAAATCGACGGAACTCTTTTTCACAATCGGCGCGGAGGCATCGTAAAACGAAAAACCATGGGATCCGGTGAGGCCCGAAATGGCCTCCAACAAGGGTCCGTCGGTCAGGGGACCGGTGGCCAAAATGGTAGGATTTTCGTTAAAAGAAGCCACTTCTGAGGGGATTTCTTCAAAATTATCGAAAGAACGAAGCTTGTCGGTAATATAGGTGGCGAAGGCCGTCCGATCGACGGCCAGGGCATTGCCGGCCGGGACTTCGCTTTGGCTCGAAGCCTCCATGATGATAGAGCCGAGGGCCCGGATTTCTTCCTTCAAAAGACCGCAAGCGTTTTCCACGGCCTTGCCCTTGAGGGAATTGGAACAGACCAGTTCCCCATAGAGGCCGGTCTCGTGGGCGTGGTCGTCATACTTCGGGCGCCTTTCGTAAAGCCGGACATGGTAGCCGCGCTTCAAAAGGTAGTAGGCGGCCTCGCTTCCGGCTAGGCCCCCACCGATGACATCAACCGTTATGTCCTTCGTCTTCCTTGGGGAGCCACTCATGGTAACGGCACTTCGGGAAATTGGTGCAGCCGAGGAACTTCACCTTCTTGCCCTGCTTGACGACGAGGTGGCCGTCTTTGCAGTTGGGGCAGGGTTTGACGTAATCGGCCTCGGTGTAGGTTTTCTTTTCTTTCTTTTGGGCATTTTCATTGCCCTTGATGTAACGGCACTTCGGGAAGCCGGAACAGGCCACGAAGGTTTGGCCCTTCTTGTCCTTACGGTAAACCAAAGGTTTCCCACATTCGGGGCACATCTCCCCGGTCTCGACCGGCTTTTCCTTCTCTTCCTTCTTGATGTAACGACACTTGGGGTAGTTTGAGCAGGCCGTGAAGGTCCCATAGGGTCCCTTTCTGATGATGAGGGGCGAGCCGCACATCGGGCACATCTCCCCGGTTTCGACCGGCGGATCCTTGTACATGACGCTGGAGACCTCGTCGAACTTCTTGATGAAGGGGAAATAGAAGTCCTTCATGGCCTTGAGCTTGGTCTCCTTCCCTTCCTCGATCTCGTCCAAGGTCGACTCCATGTCGGCCGTATATTTGTCGGAGACGATTTCCGGGAAATACTTTTCCAAGACCTGGGTAGTCCTGATCCCGGTTTCGGTCGGGGTGAGGATGCCACCTTTGCTGGTGACATAGCCCCGCTTGATCAAAACATCGATGGTGGAGGCGTAGGTCGACGGACGGCCGATCCCCTTTTCTTCCATCAGCTTGACGACCTTGGCTTCGCTATAGCGGGCCGGGGGTTGGGTGAACTTCTGCTCCCCGTCCTTGCTGGCGGTTTCGTAGTCCTGACCCTCATTCAAGCGCGGGAGTTCTTTTTCGTCTTTCTCCGCAAATTCGCCATATATCGCTTCATATCCCTTGAAGATCGTCACCGATCCGGTGGCCTTGAAGGTCAAGCCGCCGGTCGTAAAGAGGGCGGTCGTCGATTCGACTTTCTTGGGGGCCATCACCGAGGCCATGGCCCGGTCGTATATGAGGCGGTAGAGTTTGGCCTCGTCTTCGCTGACGTACTTGGCGACGAGATCGGGGGTCCGGTGGGTCCCGGTCGGCCTAATGGCTTCGTGGGCCTCCTGGGCGTTGTTCCCCTTCTTGGCGGCCTTGGGGGCACCGAGGTAATCGGGCCCGAAGGTCTCGAGGATGAAGGGTTTGGCGTGCTTGTTGAACCACTCGGGGGAAATGCGGGCCGAGTCGGTTCTCATGTAGGTGATGAGACCGACGTGGTCGCCCCCGATGTCGAGGCCTTCGTAGAGCCGTTGGGCGATCCGTTGCGTCTTGCTGGTCGAGAAGCGGAAACGGTTGAAGGCTTCCTGCTGCATGGTCGAGGTCGTGAAAGGCAGGCCCGAGGCCACGGTCCGAGGCTTGGTCACCAAAGAAGAGAGGTTCATGGTGCTCCCGATCCTATTCAAAACCGCTTCGGCCTCTTCCTTGTTCTTGAGTTTGACGGTCTTGCCGTCGACCTTGTCGAGGGCGAGTTCGAGGACCTCATCCCCGACCTTGATCTTGGCGGTGATGGTCCAGTATTCCTCGGGCTTGAAGGCTTTGATCTCGGCGTCGTTGTCGACGATCATCCGGAGGGTCACCGATTGGACCCGCCCGGCCGAGGGACTCCCCATCTTCCGATTCAAAAGGTTGCTGAGCTTGAAGCCGATGATCCGGTCGTACATCCGCCGGGTCTCCTGACTGTTGACGAGGTTCATGTCGATGGTCGAGGGATTTTCGAGGGCTTCGAGAATCGCCGGCTTGGTGATCTCGTGGAAGCGGAGGCGCTTGGTCTTGTCTTCGTTGAGGCCCAAGACCTCGGCTAAGTGCCACGAAATGGCTTCCCCTTCGCGGTCAGGGTCGGTAGCAAGAAGGACTTCGTCGCTTTTGGCGGCGGCGTCCTTCAAGGACTTGACAATCTTTTCCTTCCCTTCGGCCACCACGAAATCGGGTTTGAAATCGTGTTCGATGTCGATGCCGAGGGCCCCTTTGCCCCGGGTCGAAAGATCCCGGATGTGGCCTTGGGAGGCCATGACTTTGTAAGGCGAACCGAGATAGCGGCCGATGGTGTCGCACTTCTTCGGGGACTCAACGATGACTAACTTCATTTGCGGGCCATAATCTATTTAAAGAATTTCAAGGTGTCAACACTTCCGCAAGGGCGGAAATTCCCTATAAATAATTACCTTATTTATAACCTCTCAGAAGAAATTTTCCTCTTAGGCTTTTTCGATCTTCCCATTCATCAGTAGGAGGGCGTCGCTTACGCTTTCGACGAGGGCCGCCCCGTCCTTGATGAGCTGGTTGCAAAGGCTCTCCTCCTTGGCCCGGTAGGGGACGGCCCCGATGTCCTCGAGGGCCCCGAGGGCATAACCGACCGTGATCGAGGTCCCGCTATGCTGCTTGGCTTCCCCGACGATCAGGGCCTTGGGGCAGGAGGCAATGAGGCGGTTACGGAAGGGGAAGTGGCTGGCGTGGGGTTCGACATCCCCCGGGTATTCGCTGAGGACCAAGCCCTCGCTGCAGAGCCTTTCGTATAAGTCGCGATTGCTTTCCGGGAACGGACGGTTGATGCCCGAACCCAAGATGGCTATGGCCCTCCCCTTTTCCTCTATTGCCGCTCTCAGGGCCTCCCCGTCGATACCCCTGGCCATCCCGGAGACGATGGTGTAGCCGTTCTCGCTTAGGCCCTTGGCGATTTCCCGGGCCATCAAAAGGCCGTAGCTCGAAGCCTCCCGACTCCCGATGTAGGAAAGGAGCTTGCTCCGGTCGGAAATGAGGGCCTTGTTCCCGCGGTAGAAGAGGCAGATCGGGGGTTTGAAACAGTTCCGGAACCCCTCGGGATAGTCGGCGTCGACGATGGTGATGGCGTCGAGGTTTTGGGCCGCCACCTCCTCGACCTCCTCGGGCTTCAGGTACTTCTTGGATCTGATGGCGTTCATGATGAGGTCCCAATCGCCGCCGAAACGGACGGCCAGGGTAATCAAAATGTCTCTGGCTTTCACTTTCTACCTCCCACCCTTTAATAGGCAGAAAAGCAACCGATGGTCCCTAAAAGAGGGAAATTTGGACGAATTCGGAGACGTTTTTGTAGGAAAAGCGATGGACGCCCTTGATGGGGCCGTACTTCTTGATGGCTTCCAAATGCTCCTTGGTCCCGTAGCCCTTGTGGCGCTTGAACCCGTATTCGGGATAGATGGCGTCCAGTTCTTCCATGTAGGCATCGCGGCTGACCTTGGCCAAAATCGAGGCCCCGGCGATGCAAAGGCACTTGGCATCGCCCTTGATGATGTCGATGTAGGGATAGGGCGATTTGGGCAAGGGCATGGCGTCCGTCACAACCAACGAGGGAACGCATTTGAGCTTGGCAAGGGCCCGCATCATCGCCTCCCTGGAGGCCATGTAGGGATTAAGGCGGTCGACCTCCTCGGCCGTGCAAAAGGCGATCCCGTAACTCAAGGCGTTCTTCTTAATGACCTCAAAAAGGGCCTCCCGCTTCGTTTTGGTGAGTTTCTTCGAGTCATCGATATCGGGATGGGAAAAGCCAACCGGGAACACGCAGGCGGCCGCGTAGAGGGGTCCGGCCAAGGGACCGCGCCCGGCTTCGTCGCACCCGGCGATCAAAAAATCGGGGGAAGTGCGATAACGTTCTTCGAAATCAAGCATCGGGTTGTTCCAGGGAGAAGCGGCCGAGGAGGCCATCACGGAATTCCCTTAAAAGAAGACTATTGGCCCGTTCGATGTCGGGCTCCCCGCCCGGGAGCAAGAGTCCCCTCCTACGAGCGATATGTTCCAAAGGATTATCCCCCTCCATGGGTCCGAACCGGGCGGTGAGGGCCTCGGGATAATGTTCGCTTAGGAAGGCCAAAAGCTTCTCCCCCAAGACGTGGGCGGGTAATACTTCTTCCCTGATCGATCCCAGCAAGGCCAGGTTCTTCGCCACTTCTGGATCCTCGTAGTTCATCGGGAGGATCCCCGGGGTATCGAGGAGGATGACATCGCCGGAAACGTTGACCCATTGCTGGTTGACGGTGACCCCGGGCCGGTTGGCCGCTTTGGCGGCCCTGCGTCCCGCGAGGGCATTGATGAAGGTCGACTTCCCGACATTGGGGATCCCGAAGACCGCCAGCTTCAGGGGCTGGCGCTTCATCCCGTACTTGGCCTCCTTGGCCCTCTTCTTGGCCTCAAGGGGTCCTAAAGACGGCTTCAATAGCTTCAGGACGTTGCGGGAATTGGCCACCATGACGGAGGCGGGAATGCCCTTGTTTTTGAACCAAGCGAGCCATTTCTGCGTGATTAAAGGATCAGCGAGGTCGTCTTTGTTGAGCAAAATCAGACGCGGTTTTTCGGGACTGATCTTCGCTAGCAAGGGGTTGCGACTGCTAAGGGGTGCCCGGGCATCGGCAATCTCGACCAGGATGTCGCAAAAAGAGGAAAGCTGACCCAGGTTTCTGAGGGCCTTGGCCATGTGGCCGGGGAAATAATGGATACCCTTCTGTTGCTGGTTCATAGGACTTGGAAGTTCCAGGGCATCCTAAAGGAGAGCCAATTGACGCCCGGCGAAGCGGTGGCGTTGGCGACCGCCTCGGTGTAGTGGCAGGTCCCGACGATATAGATGGCTTTGCCTCTGAAATAAGAAGAAGGGACCGCTCCGATAGAACGGCTGTCGGTCGAGGAAGAACGGTTGTCCCCGACCAAGAAATAGGAATCCTCGGGGATGGTGTAGGCCTTCTCCAGGCTGTAGGCATATTCGCTCCCCTCGTTGGTCCTTTCCTGATCCCTCATCGAGAAGGAGGATTGGTCAATCTTCTCGAATTCAGTCGCCTCGGCCGCTTTGACGAACAATTCCCCTTGGTCGTCGAAATAGATCGTCTCTCCCGGTAGCCCGATGATCCTTTTGATCTTGTAACCGACGTTTTCGACATCGCCGGGATAATGAGTGACCAGAATATCAAAACGCTCGAGGTCGTCGATGAAGTCGGTCGTATCCATGAAGCCGAAGTCGATGGTGTACCAAGTGGTGGCCCCGAAGACGTAGTTTCCCCAGTTCCCCGTATGGTTTTCCTCACCCCCGTTGGAACGCTTGGCGTCGCTATTGAGGGTCGGCCACATCGAGTCACCGACCACGTAGAAGGGGGTGAAGGAAGAATAGAGCCAAATGATCTCCGCCGAATAAAGGCAGCCGCAGATAACGAGAACGGCGACCAGGATCTTGAGGATGAGGAAAAGAACCCGCTTCCATTTCGGGCGTTTCTTCTTCGTTTCCTGTTTTAAGGGCAGAGGGGCCGTGATGTTGATGACGTCCATGCCTTCGTTTTCAACCGGCATCGGGAAAATTATAGAGGGTTGGGGCCAAAAAGGAAAACCGCGGGGCAATGCCCCGCGGCTTAGGAGACTCCTTACTTTCCTTCCTTTTCGTTGGCCGGCTTGATACGGGCGGCTTTGCCGGAAAGGCCACGCATGTAGTGGATGCGGGCGCGGCGGACTTTGCCGCGGCGGACCACTTCGATCTTGGCAATCGAGGGGGAATTGACCGGGAAGGTCCTTTCGACCCCAACCCCGTTGGAGATCTTGCGGACGATGAAGGTCTCGCTGACCCCATGGCCCCGGCGTTGGATGATGACGCCTTCGAAGACCTGGATTCTTTCCTTCTTGTTTTCGACGATGCGGACCGAAACCCTCACGGTGTCTCCGCTGGAAAAGTCGGGGAGGTCATGACGGATTTGGCGTTCGGTGATTTCATTGACGATGTTGTTGTTCACGTTTGCACTCCTAACTAATGTTGTTCTCCTCGGGTTCCTTGGACGCATCCAGCCTAACCCGCGTATCACGCCATCGCGTGCATGCGGAAGTATATTCTCGTAGCGGGGGTAACGCAAATGATTTTTCAAAGGGATCCGAACGAACAACTATTTGGGCCTCGACTAAATCTCTTTCGAAATAACAAATAAGCGCGCAAAAAGCCTATGGACCATTTGTTATCCTTAGGAAAATAGCGGAGCTCACCCCAATCACGAACAAAGACGATCTGACTAGAATTGTGGTAAGTCAAATATCTTTATAGACATTTCCCATCTTGATTACAAAGCCGCTGAACGTTAGCCAAAGAGAGATAAGATTGCTCTGTTAAGTAAAAATACTTGACACAAGGCTCTAACCTCTTCAAGATATGACCGCTTAAAAAAGAAAGAAGGTATTAACAATGGCTGTCAAAATCAGAATGACCCGCTTGGGCCGTCACAAGGACCCGTTCTACCGCATCGTCGCCGCCGATTCCCGTTACGCCCGTGATGGACGCTACATCGAACAAATCGGCACCTACGATCCTTCCGCCAAGGGCGAAAAGGCCAACATCAACGAAGAATTGGCCCTCAAGTGGCTCAAGAGCGGCGCTACCCCCAGCGACTCGGTCCGGTCGATCCTCTCCGAAAAGGGGCTCATCCAAAAGGCTCTCAAGGGAGATAAGTAAAGATGGCGGATTACGAGAAGGTCGTCCGCGGCCTCATCGAACCCCTCATCGAACACAAGGATGCCGTCATGGTCCGCGAACTCCCCGGGAGTTCCGCCCGTGACGTCACCATCCTCATCTGCACCGAGGACGACGACACCGCCCGTCTCATCGGCCGGCGCGGGACCGTCGCCAATGCCCTCCGGGAAGCCGTGGGCATTGCTTCGAAAGCCGACAATAGCAATACGAGGATCCACCTCAAATTCGAGAGTTTCTCGGAAAGTAAGGAGGAAGAGGGCGAATAAGCCCTCTTTTCCTTCATGTCCCTAATCAGCGTCGCCCAGATCACCAAGCCCTTCGGTCTCGATGGACGGGTGAGGTGCAAGAGCCTGACCTCCTACCCCGAAGAGCGGTTCAAGAAAGGCCAGAAGCTATATCTTTGCAAAGGCAATGAAGAACCGGCCATGACGGTCACGGTTTTGGGCTACTTTGGGTCCAACCCAATGCTGACCCTGACCCTCGAGGAAATCACTTCCGTCGAGGAAGCCGAGAAGTACCGGGGCTATGAGTTGAAGATCGAGGAAGCGGAGGCTCCCCTCCCCGAGAATGCCTATCGGATCAAGGACCTCCTGGGGTGTGCCATCGTTTCGGAAGAAGGGAAGAAACTCGGCACCATCACCGACGTCCTTTCCTATGGGCCGACCGATAACTTCCGGGTCAAACGGGAAGGCGGCAAGGACTTCTTCGTCCCCTTCGTCCTCGACAAATTCGTCCTCAAGGTCGATATAAAGAAGAAGGAAGTGACCGTTCGAGTCGTCGAGGGGATGCTATGAAGTTCGACGTCCTCACCCTCTTCCCCGCTTTCTTCGACTCCTTCAAGGACTTTTCGATCATCAAAAGGGCCCTCGGCAAGGGAGTCGCGGAAATCACGGCCACCGACATCCGTTCCTACACCAAGGACAAGTACGGCCGGACCGACACCCCGCCGGTCGGCGGGGGAGCCGGCCTCGTCGAAAAGGCCCAGCCCATCGTCGATGCCATCAAGGACCTCAAGGGTGAAGATGGACATGTCATCCTCTTTTCCCCTAGGGGCAAGAAGTTCGATCAGAAGGAAGCGATCCGCCTCTCGAAGATGGACCACATCCTCTTGGTCTGCGGCCATTACGAAGGGGTCGACGAAAGGGTCAATGCCTACTGCGACGAACTCCTCTCGATCGGGGACTATATCCTGACCGGCGGCGAAACCGCCGCCCTCTCGGTCATGGACGCCGTCATCCGTCTCTTGGACGGGGCCATCACCAAGGACAGTCTGAACGAGGAATCCTTTGACGAAAACCTCTTGGAATATCCCCAATACACCGAACCCTATGAGTTCGAGGGAGCCAAGGTTCCCGACATCCTCTATAGCGGCAACCACGAGGCCATCGCCAAGTGGCGGAGGAAGCAGTCACTTCTTCTGACCAAGAAGTACCGTCCTGACCTCTTCGAGAAGGTAAATCTTACGAAAACCGACAAAAAACTCTTAGAAGAAAAAGAAGGCGAAACGCCTTCTTGGGAAGCAAAAGCCCTGCAAAAGGGCCATAAGTTCATCAAAACTTAGGGAAGGGCCCGCCGAAGGGGGACATGCCGCCATTACGCATCCCCTTCATCTGCTTCATCATCTGCTTGCTTGTCTCGAAACGTTTCAAGACCCGGTTGACATCGGCGTTGGTCTTCCCCGACCCCTTGGCAATCCGGGTCTTTTGCGAATACTTCAAGACTTCGGGATGCTTCCTTTCATAAGGGGTCATGGAATTGATGATGGCCTCGAAGGACTTCATCTCCTTTTCCGCCTTTTCCTTTTGATCATCGGTCAATTTGGGCATGCCTGGAATCAACTTGGCAATGGCCCCGATGGAGCCGATCTTCTGGACCATCTTCATCTGTCGGAGCATGTCTTCGAGGTCGAAGTTCCCTTCGAAGAGGCGACCGGCTTCCTTGGCCGCCTGCTTCTCGTCGATGGCTTCCTTGGCCTTTTCGACGAGGGAGACGACGTCGCCCATCCCGAGGATCCGGTCCGCCATCCGGTCCGGATAGAAGGGTTCGAGGTCGGTCAGCTTTTCACCGACGCCCTGGAACTTGATGGGAATCCCGGTCATGTACTTGAGGGAGAGGGCGGAGCCGCCTTTGGCATCGCCGTCGAGCTTGCTCATGATGGCCCCGGTCAGTTTGAGGTCATTGTGGAAGGTCATGGCAACGTTGACGGCGTCTTGGCCGGCAGCGGCATCCACGAGTAGCAGGGTTTCTTCCGGATGGATGGCGGCCGAGAGGTCACGGAGCTCCTTCATCAGTTCCTGGTCGATCTGGAGACGGCCGGCCGTATCGTAGATCACATAGTCGAAGCCTTCGGTCTGGCCTTTGATCAAAGCCCGTCTGGCGATATCGAGGGGATTGCTATTCCCTTCGAGGGTGTAGAAAGCCACA
Source organism: uncultured Bacilli bacterium (assembly GCA_944363565.1). Lineage (GTDB taxonomy): Bacteria > Bacillota_I > Bacilli_A > RFN20 > CAG-826 > UBA4951. The sequence goes on along the minus strand of CALVUI010000001.1, from coordinate 9,814 downwards.
CCGAGACTATTGGCGATTTCCTGTAGTTGCTCACGGGCGGCCGGACGGTAGACGTCGAGGGAGCAGAGCAAAACTTTCTTCTTTTTCTTGTCCTTGAGATAGAGGGCCAACTTACCGGCGGTCGTGGTCTTGCCGGTTCCTTGTAGACCCACCAGCATGACCTTGGTGAGGCCGTTGCGGTTTTCCTTTAATTCTTCGTTTTCCTCACCGAGGAGATTCTTGATTTCGTCGTGGCAGATCTTGACGATCATCTGGGAGGGATTGACCGAGGCATAGACGTCTTGGCCCAGGGCCTTTTCCTCGACTTCCTTGACGAAGCTCTTGACAACCTTGAAGTTGACGTCGGCCTCCAGCAAGGCGATCCGGATCTCCCGGAGCATCTCCGTCATGTTCTTTTCGGTGAGACGGGATTCCCCCTTGATCTTCTTGAAAATCGACGCAAAACGGTCGCTCAATGATTCAAATGCCATTTAGTACATCCTCCAAAATCCGCTCGGGGGCGACGTTTTCCGCCATTTTCTTCTGAATTTCGGCCCGAAGGGCGCAAAGGCCCAATGCTTTTTCGTATTTTTCCAATTTCTCAGCCGTCTTGGTTAGACTTTCGGAGACCGCGGCCCGGCTGATCTTCCTTTGCTCGGCAATCTCGGATAGCGAGAGGTCATAGGCGAAGTAAGAAGAGAAGATCTCGGCTTCCCTTTCGGTCAATAGGCTTTGGTAACGCTCGTAGAGATCGTTCTCCCTCAGGGCCTTTTCAAGCTTTCTAATCGCCATCTTTATTTTCTCCGACCAGAAGGCCGTTAAGATACCTTTCGAGGTCGAATTCCTCAAGGTCGTCCATCTTCTCCCCGAGCCCGATGAAACGGACCGGAACCCCGATCTGTTCGCGGATCGAGAGGATGATCCCGCCCTTGCTGGTCCCGTCCATCTTGGTGATGACGATCCCGGTAAGCGGGGTGGCTTCGGCAAAGGCCCGGGCTTGGCTGATCCCGTTTTGCCCGGTCGTGGCGTCGATGACCAGGAAGGTCTCCTGGGGCGCTCCTTCGACTTCCTTCCCAATGACCCTTTTGATCTTCGAGAGCTCGGCCATGAGGGCGGACTTGGTCTGGAGACGGCCGGCCGTATCGACGATGCAGAGGTCGATCCCCTCTTCCTTGGCCTTCTTGACCCCGTCATAGGCCACCGAGGCCGGATCGGCGTCTTGTTTCCCGACCAGGATCGGGGTCTTGAGCCGTTCCGCCCAAATCTGGAGTTGTTCCCTCGCCCCGGCTCTAAAGGTATCGCCGGCCACCAGCATCACCTTCTTGCCTTGTTTTTGATAACGGTAGGCCAACTTGGCGATCGAGGTGGTCTTCCCAACCCCATTGGCCCCGACCATCAAAAGGACGGTCGGACCAGTTTCGGCAAACCGGATGTCGTTTTTGATTCCTTTACCGGCTTCGACGTAGCCGACGAACATCTCATCGACCAGCAAATCGTTGATCTGCTTGGGGTCGCTGATTCCTTCGTCCTTGCTCTTCGACAAGAGGTTATCGATGAGGTTCAGGGTGGTTTCGACCCCGACGTCGGCCCCGATCAGGATCTCCTCTAGTTCCTCGAAATACTCGGCGTTGACTGACTTATAACGTTTCCCGAGTTCTTCGAGACGGTTGGCGAAAGCGGCCCGCGACTTGCTGAGGCCTTCCCGGTACTTCTCGGTCTTTTCGTCTTTCTTGGTGAATTTTTGCTTGAGGAATTTGAATAGTCCCATCTTATCTCCCCGCCATCTTCATGAGGGCTTCGGCGGCAGCCAAGGTCTCGGCCTCCTTCTTGCTCCGCCCTTCCCCGCGGCCTAGTTCCTCCCCTTCGAAGTAGACCGCGGCCACAAAGGTCTTCTGATGGCTCGGCCCCGACTCCTTGAGGATCCTGTAGGTCACCGATTCCCTGAACTCGGCCTGGAAGGCCTCCTGGAGGGCGCTTTTGGGGTTTTCTTCCTTTTTGGCCGGGCCCTCCCCTTCCTTGATCTTGTCCTTCATGAAGTCGAGGACAAAGGCATAGACCTTATCGAGGCCCTGGTCGATCAAATAGGCCCCGAGGAAGGATTCGAAGACGTCTTCGAGGACGTTATCTGGGATTTGGTTGGCCTGGAAGGAAGAACCGAGGACGATGTGCTCGTCCAAATGCAGTTCCCTGGCATAGGAAGCCTCGGCCTTGGTCCTCACGAAATGGGCCTTGAGGACGCTTAGTTCCCCTTGGTCCTTTTTGGGAAAGGCCAGATAAAGGAGGTGGGCAACGGCAAGGCCGATCAAAGAATCCCCGAGGAACTCGAGGCGTTCGTAGTCCCCCTGGCCTTCCCTGTCCCCGTTGACGCTGGGATGCCGAAAGGCCATTTCGAAAACCTTCTGGTCCTTGGGGACGATGCCAAAAGTGGAGAGGAAGTCGAGGAGGGAAGAAGCCATCTTTAGGCGAGTCCTTCTTTGATTTTGCTCAGTAGATCAGCCGAGGCGATCCGATAGGCCACTTCGAGGGCCGAGCAGAAACTCCGGGCATCGCTATTGCCGTGGGCCTTGACGGCGGCGGCGTTGACCCCTAGTAGCAGAGCCCCGCCGGTATTCTTGTAGTCCATGGTCTTGGTCATCTCGTCGAAGCCGGATTTGGCGAAGAGGTAGCCGATCATCGTGAGGACGTTTTTCTTGAAGGCCTTCTTGATGAGGCGCGACATCGTCTTGGCCACCCCTTCCGAGGACTTGAGAAGGACGTTCCCGGAATAACCGTCGCAGACGATGACGTCGGCAAAGCCGGCCATCGTGTCGCGGGCTTCGATGTTCCCGCGGAAATCGATCTTCTTGTTGTCTTTGAGGAGGACGTGGGCCGCTTTCACCAGGGGTGTTCCTTTTTCTTCCTCGACCCCGTTGCTAAGCAGATAGACCTGGGGTTCTTCGATGCCGTTGGAATACTTGGAATACAGGCTCCCCATGAGGGCGAATTGGTTCAGTTCCTCGGGGGTATTCTCGCTGGAGGCCCCGATATCGAGGATCGTCACTTTCTTTCCCTTGACCAAGGTCGGGAAATCGCAGACGAGGGCGGGCCTCAAAACACCAGGCAGTTTCTTCAAACGGAGGGCACAAAGCGAAAGGAAGGCCCCGGTCGAGCCGCTCGAAACGACGGCGTCCGCCTTTTTCTCGAGGGTCGCCATCACGGCCTTGGCCATCGAGGTTTCCTTGTCCCTGAAGACCTCGAGGGCCCCGGCTTCCATCCGCATCACCTTCTTGGCGTCGATGACCTCGACCCCTTCGATGACCCCGATGGCCTCGCTATCGCCGACCAAGGTCAATTCGCAGTCCTTGTGGCGGTTCATGAATTCCTTGACGGCCGGGAGGGTGGCGTAGAGCCCGTTGTCCCCGCCCATCATGTCAACGACGATTCTCATATCTCTTCTCCTAAGCCCGATAGGAGGCCTCGGCCTTCGATTCGAGCTTCTTTTGTATTTTAGCAAAGTCGGCGCAGTTACCGTTAGAAAGTATCCACTCGGCGTCTTTTCTGGCGGCCGCGAAGATCTTGTAGTCATCGACGATCGAACAAAGGGCGAATTCCGGGAGGCCGCTTTGCTGGTAACCCATGAGGTCCCCCGGACCCCTTAGACGCAAATCCTCCTCGGCGATCTCGAAGCCGTCGTCGTGCTTGACCAAGACCTCGAGCTTCTTTCTTTCCTCCTCGTCATCGCCTTCGTAAAGGAGGTAGAAGGTGGCCTTTTGGCCGCCCCGCCCGATCCGACCCCGGAGTTGGTGGAGGGAAGAAAGGGAAAAATGGGTCGGATCATAGACCAGCATCAGATTGGCTTCCTTGACGTCGATCCCGACCTCGATCAAAGAGGTCGAGACCAGAATCGGCGAAGCCCCCGAGACGAAAGAAAGAAGGGCGGCTTCCTTTTCCTCGGCGCTTCTTTTTCCGTGCATGAGGGCCACCCGTCGAGGAAAGAGGCGGTCGAAGGCCTTATAGACCGAAAGGACGCTGGAAGTGGCTTCCTTCCCCTCTTCGATCTCCGGGGCCACGACGTAGACCCGGCCACCGTTACCGATCGACTTCTTGACGTCGAAATAGACGACCCTATTCCTCGGGCTTTCGATCAGGGTTCTGACTTCCCTTTTTCCACCCGGGAACTCCTCCAAGGTCGAAACAGATAGGTCCCCGTAGATCGTCAGGGCCAAGGTCCTCGGAATCGGGGTCGCCGACATCAGCAAAAGATCGACGTCCTCCCCCTTATCGAGGAGGGCCCGCCTTTGGGCCACCCCGAACTTATGCTGTTCGTCGATGATGGCGAGGCCCAAATGTTTGTAAACCGTGTTCTTCGAAAAGACGGCGTGGGTCCCGACCAGGCAATCGAGCCTTCCCCCTTCGAGGTCTTCGAGGATCTCCCTTCTTCTTTGAGGAAGGGTGGACCCCGTCAAAAGGGCGACCCTGAGGCCCTGTCCTTCGAACAAGTTGGAAAGGACCTGGAAGTGTTGGGCCGCCAGGGCCTCGGTGGGGGCCAAGAGGGCGCTTTGCTCCCCCTTGGTGTAGGCGGCGTAGATGCTAAGGGCGGCCACCAGGGTCTTCCCGGTTCCGACGTCGCCCTGGAGGAGGCGGTACATCGAGACCTCATCGTCCATGTCGCCGAGGATTTCCCCTAAGGCCTTCCTTTGGTCGGAAGTGGGGGCAAAAGGCAAGGAGGCGATGAAACGCTCCAAGGCCAAACGATCGACCTTCCCCTTCTTGCCGCCGGCCTTCCTTAGGTCTTTTTGTAATAGGAGGTTCCCAAGTTCGAAGAGGAGGGCCTCCTCGTACTTGAGGGTCCATTGGGCGGTCAATATATCGCTTTTGGAAGAAGGGAAATGGAGGCGCCGTAGAGCCTCGAGGCGCGGAAGGAGGCGGTATTTCTCCCTGAGAGAAGAGGGGATGATCTCCTCGGCTTCCTTCCCGGGTTCCATGATGGCTTTCCTCAAGATGGCCTCGAAGGGGCGGCCGTTAAGGGCGTCCGGCACATGGTAAAGGGGCCGCAAAGCGTCTTCCGGGGGTATCTCCCCCTTGTAGATATGGACCAAGTTGAGGGCGTGCCCCTTCTCGTCATAGGTCCCGGTCAGGGTATAAAGCCCATCCCTTTTGATGACCTTGTTCATGTAGGGCCGATTCCAGGCCTTGATGGTGAGGAGAGGCCCGTTTTCGATTTGAAAAGGGAAGCGGGCCAGGGCCCTCTTCCCGAAACGGCTGATTTTCACTTCCCCCGTTAGAGACCCCAACAAGACAAGCTTCTGCCCATTTTCGAAATGGGAGAGGGTCTTGGTATAGGAGAGATCTTCGTAACGGTAGGGATAGATGGACAAAGCGTCGGCATATTCGTGGATCCTTAGCCTTTCGAGGGCTTCGAGGATCCGCGGGCTTTTGCTTTTGATCGGGCTCATTCGGCACCGACGAGGAAGGAATAGACCGGCTGCTTGCCCATCTTGACGTCCACTTCGACCTCCGGATAGGCTTCGCTTAGGGCCCGCTTGGCCTCCTCCATTTCCTCTTCCTTGACGTCTTCGCCGCAGAGGACGGTCAGAAGGTAGGTATCGGAATTGACGAGGGAATGGCAAAGGACATAGAGGGCATCCATCTTGTTGGCCAGACACCCGACGATGGCCTTTTCTTCCTTCATGGCCATGTAGTGGCCCTTGGTGATGTGGAGGCCTTCGATGTCGGTGTCCTTGATGGCGTAGGTGACCGAGCCCGAGGCCACGGTCTTGAGGGCCCCCTTCATGGCTTCGAACATCTCGTCGTAATTGCCTTCGGGCAGGAACTGCATGGCCCCGGCAAAGCCCTGGAGGATGGTTTTGCTCGGGACGACCCGGGCCTTGATCTCGTCGCCGGAAGCGACTTCGCAGGCCTGGGAGGCCGCCATCACGATGTTGGAGTTGTTGGGGAAGACAAAGATGTTCTTGGCATGGGCCTTCTTGATGGCGTCGAGGAAGTCCTGGGTCGAGGGATTCATGGTTTGGCCACCCGAGACCAAGACGTCGACCCCGAGTTCCTTGAACATCTGGTCGATCCCTTCGCCGCTACTAACGGCGATCATGGCCGCTTCCTTGAGGGGTTGGTTTTCCAGTTCCTTTTCCTTGGCCTTGCGGGACAAATTCGATTCCATGTCGGTGGCGATGTAACCGTGGCTGATGTTATCGTGCTCTTCCGACATGTTTTCGATGACGATGGTGACGAATTCCCCGAAGTTCTGGGCATAGTTGAGCATGGTGCCCGGCGAAAGGGTATGGACATGGACCTTGACGATGTCGTCATCGACGACGAGGACCAAGGACTTGCCGTGGGTGGCAAGGAAGTTCTTGAAGCGCTTCTCCACGAAGGGGCGCTTCCCGTCTTCGCTTTTGCCTAAACGCAAAATGAACTGGGTGCAATAGCCGTAGCCTTCCTCGTCTTCGCTTAGTTTGGCCCCGGCATAGGGGGAGGCGATGGAGGCGGCGGGGGCATTGGGGGCGAGGTCGCTTCTTTCGACCATCTTCCCATGGGCCGCTTCCTTCATGCCGCGGAGGATGGCCAATAGGCCGGCGCCGCCGCTATCGACGACTCCGACTTCCTTGAGGATCGGGAGGAGTTCCGGGGTATGCTGGAGGGACTTGTCGGCTTCTTCGACCAGGATGTCGAAGGCCCCCTCGATGGTGGTGTCTTTCTTGATGCGTTCCTTGAGGGCGGCGGCCGATTCGCGGATGACGGTGAGGATGGTCCCCTCGACCGGACGCATGACGGCCTTGTAGGCCACTTCCGACCCCTTGACGAAGGCGGCAGCCAAATCGGCGGTCGTGAGCTTTTCCTTCCCGTCCATCCCCTGGGCGAAGCCCCGGAAGATCTGGGAAGTGATGACCCCGGAGTTACCGCGGGCCCCCATCAGTAGGCCTTTGGAGTAGGCCCCGGCGATGATGGCGCAGCTTTCCTCGTTCCGGTTCTGGATTTCCTTGACCCCGCTGGTGCAGGTGAGGTTCATGTTCATGCCGGTATCCCCGTCGGGGACCGGGAAGACGTTCAATTGGTCGATTTCCGGGTAGCAGTTGTAGAGATTATTGGCCCCGGACATCAGAAGTTGCTTCAGCTGTTGTCCGTCGATAGTCCGCATTTTTATATTTCCTTGATATCCACGACGATGACGTTTACTTGCTTAAACGGCATCTTGAAGGTTGTTTCCAAATCATAACGAACCTTCTTCTGGACCTCGGACGCCACTTCGGTGATCTTCACCCCATAGGCAACGTAGATGTAAATGTCGACTTCGTAGCCGCCTTTCTTGGCGTGGCGGCAATAGACGCCGCGCTTGAAGTCCGTATTGAGCAGTTCGTTGATGTTTTCCCTCAGGGAATTCTTGGGGGCGAGACCGGTGACGCCATAGCAAGACGTCGCCGCTTCCCCGGCCACTTGGGCCACGGCTTCGATCGAGACTTCGATGCCCCCGTACGGGGTGGATTTATCTATAACCATCTTGAAGAACGCCTCTGAGGCTAAGGTATTATGCCACGCCGAAAAGGGATTATCTACCTAGGGTCTATAGGCTTCTTATTTCAGATCTTTAAAGGCGGCGGCGACGCTGGGGGCGTCCTTGGTCAGCCTGCGGATGGTGATTTTGTCGATCTTGTCGTTGGCGTAGCCTAATTGCCGCTCGCTCCCGGTCAGCTCTTCCTTGATTTTGGTGAGGCTAAGGATGGTCTTATCGATCTCGGCGATGGCCTTGTCGAACTTGCCCTTGGCCTTTTCGAAGTTCTTGGAGAAATCGTCCTTGAAGGCCTGGAGGTTGTCCTCGAAGTGCTCGATGTCAAGGTTTTGGTTCCTGAGGGCCACCACTTCCCGCCGATACTTCAGGGAATTCCGGGCCTCGTTCCGGAGCAAGGAAATGAGGGGCAAAAAGAACTGGGGCCTGATGACGTACATCTTGGGATAACGATGGGAAACGTCGACGATCCCTTGGTTGTAGAGGTCGCTATCCCTCTCTAGCATCGAGACCAAAACCGCGTATTCGCACTTCTTTTCGTTCCTGTCCTTGTCGAGCTCCTTGAGGAAGTCTTCGTTCTTGTGCTTGGTCCCAAGGGTATCGCTTTCGTTCTTCATCTCGAACATGATGGAGATGTATTCGAGGCCGTCTTCGTAGTCGCGGAAGATGAAGTCGCCCTTGGAGCCGCTTTTGATGTCGTTGTCCTTTTCGAAATAGGCGTTGGGGAAGGCCATTGAACGGACCGACTCAAAACGCTCATGGCAATATTTCTCGAGGTCCTCCCCGACCATCTTGGTCGATTCCTTGGCCTTGAAGTCCTTGTAGAAGGCCAGTTCCTCCTCGAGCTGTTTGATGGCGAGCTTATGGCTCTCCTCGAGGTTCTTCTTCTCGAGTTCGAAGTTCTTGTCCTTGAGGAGCAAATCGTTTTGGAGTTGGTCCTTGTCCTTTTGGAGTTTCTCGAGGCTTTCCTTTTTCGCGGCCTCGGCCAAGAGGGATTCCTTTTCGAGTTTGGCCTTGAGGGCGGCGATCTCGCTATCCTTCTTGGTCAACTCATCGCGACTTTTCTCCGTCAACTTGGCCAAGGCCAGTTCCTTGTCCTTGTCGTAGGAGGAAAGCTGGCCCTTGAGGCGGTTGACCTCGTTTAGCCATTCTTCCTTCTTCTTGGCCAAAAGGAGCTCCTGTTCGGCCTTGGTCTTTTCCTCGTATTGGGCCAGACGGCTATGGAGTTCTTCCTTGAACTCGCTATTTCGGACTTGGCTCAGGATGTCCTGGTATTCGGCATCCTTGAGTTCGAATTCGTTGTGGCAATGGGGGCAGACGATTTTCATATAGATCCTCCGGGCTTAGGTTAAGGGAAGGTGTGTCCACTTTTTAGGACAATCAGGGCAAAGGTATGGAAAGGTAACGGTAAACCAGATAGAGGCCCCCGTAGACGATGAGCATGATCGAAAGGATGATCATGTCCCCCGAAAGGGTGGTCAAAAGGGCGGAAATGAGCAAAACGAACCCGACCGCGCTCAACAAAATCGCAATGAGCTCGGCGATCTTCCCGGCCTGCTGGTCGCGGCTTGATAGAAGTAGCCAAAACCCCTCGTATTTCTTCCTTTTGAAGAGGAAGAAGGCGATTTCCGGGACGAAAAGGATGATGGACAAGGCCAAATCGATGTAGATCAGGAAGGCCTGATAGGAGGGATCGGTGGCGATGCTATATTGGCCGGTCGCGAATAAGACGGTCAAAGGAATGAGGATGAGGGGGAAGAGGGCCAGGACCAAAAGCCTGACCAGGAAATAGATCTTATGCACGTCCTTAAGTTTAAAGGTTAGACGGAGGACGAGGTAGGAAAATGAAAAAAGGGGGTCAAAGACCCCCATAAAAGAAAAAGCCCGGCGGCGCGCTATTTTCATCCCCGAAGGGACTATCGTCGCCACTGCGGTGCTTAACTTCTGTGTTCGGGATGGATCCAGGTGTGTCCACCGCGCCATCGCCACCAGACTTTTCCTTAGAGAACCCTGTTCTCTGAAGACCGGATATTCTTGCGTTCTTTCTAGCCTAACAGTTGCTTGAAACGACTTATATTCAAATTTGAATTAGTGAAATTAAGTCCTCGGGCTATTAGTATCAGTCAGCTTAACGCCTTACAACGCTTCCACTTCTGACCTATCAACCTCCTAACATTGGAGGGCCCTTACTTCTTACGAATGGGAAGTCTCATCTTAGGAACAGCTTCACGCTTAGATGCTTTCAGCGTTTATCTGGTCCGGAGGTAGCTACCCGGCCATGCCGCTGGCGCGACAACCGATATACCAGTGCTCCGTTAATCCCGGTCCTCTCGT